>NZ_SJON01000004.1 GCF_004331385.1 Enterobacter quasihormaechei | reverse complement strand
TGTGAAGTGATTCACATCCGCCGTGTCGATGGAGGCGCATTATAGGGAGCCGCCGAGGAATGACAAGCGGAAAAATGCATTTTTATTTCAACCGCTCACCTTTTCACCAAAACGTCTATTTTTGGTGCTTTTTAATCTCTTTTGGCAGATCTGCCAGACTATTTATTACCCAGTCGGCTGCATTTTCTGCTTCTGGGGTGACTGGTTTACCGGTCCGCACTAATACTTTGGTTCCCACACCTGCCGCCGCCGCTGCCTGCATATCTTCCAGTTTATCGCCCACCATATAAGACGCGGCCATATCAATGTGCAGGAATTCCTGGGCAGAGATAAACATGCCCGGGTGTGGCTTACGGCAATCACATGTCAGACGATACGCTTCTACGGTTCCCTGTGGATGATGCGGACAATAATAGATGCCATCAAGATCGACGCCGCGATCGGCCAGAGACCAATCCATCCATTCCGTCAGCGTTTCAAACTGTGCTTCGGTGAATTTCCCCCGGGCGATACCGGATTGATTAGTTACCACCACCAGCGCGTAACCCATCTCTTTCAGCTGGCGCATGGCATCTATTACGCCTTCAATAAATTCGAACTCATCAATCTCATGGACGTAACCGTGATCCACATTAATAGTGCCATCACGATCGAGAAAAATTGCGGGTACAGATTTTGCCACCGGTTTGCTCCTGAAAAAGGCTTGTTCAGCTAGTATCTCATGAATCGCAGCGCAATAAAGTGCTCATCGCACAGAGTTGGATTGATTTAGACGTCTGGATGCCTTAACATCCATTTTGTTTACGGTCATACCCCGTATCTGGCAGAAGAAAATGCCACGGCTAACTTACTTACGATAAAAATAATCTAATGATTAAACTTTCCAATATCACCAAAGTGTTCCAGCAGGGGAACCGTACTATTCAGGCGCTGAACAACGTCAGCCTGCATGTGCCTGCTGGTCAAATTTATGGCGTCATTGGCGCATCGGGTGCAGGTAAAAGTACGCTGATCCGGTGTGTTAACCTGCTTGAGCGCCCAACTCAGGGCAGCGTAGAAGTTGGCGGCCAGGAGCTTACGGCGCTCTCCGAAAAAGAACTCACGAAAGCGCGTCGTCAGATCGGCATGATTTTCCAGCACTTTAACCTGCTGGCCTCACGCACCGTTTTCGGAAACGTGGCGTTGCCGCTGGAGCTGGACAACACGCCGAAGGAAGAAGTTACGCGTCGCGTCACCGAGCTGCTGGATCTGGTTGGGCTGGGTGATAAGCATGACAGCTACCCGGCTAATCTCTCCGGCGGGCAAAAGCAGCGCGTGGCGATTGCGCGCGCGCTGGCAAGCAATCCAAAAGTGCTGCTGTGTGATGAAGCCACCAGCGCACTGGATCCGGCCACCACGCGTTCTATCCTGGAACTGCTGAAGGACATTAACCGTCGTCTGGGCCTGACTATCCTCCTCATTACGCACGAGATGGACGTGGTGAAGCGTATCTGCGACTGTGTCGCCGTCATCAGCAACGGTGAGCTGATCGAGCAGGACACGGTCAGCGAAGTGTTTTCACATCCTAAGACGCCGCTGGCTCAGCAGTTCATTCAGTCCACGCTGCATCTGGATATTCCGGAAGATTATCTGGAACGGCTGAAAACAGACGCTGCGGCGGACAGCGTCCCAATGCTGCGCATGGAATTTACGGGCCAGTCCGTAGACGCCCCGCTGCTTTCCGAAACCGCGCGTCGCTTTAACGTGAACAACAACATTATTAGCGCGCAGATGGATTACGCCGGCGGCGTGAAGTTCGGCATCATGCTGACGGAAATGCACGGCACGCAGGAAGAAACCCAGGCGGCAATTGCCTGGCTGCAAGAACATCATGTAAAAGTAGAGGTACTGGGTTATGTCTGAGCCGATGATGTGGCTACTGGTTCGCGGCGTTTGGGAAACGCTGGCAATGACCTTCGTATCGGGCTTTTTTGGTTTTGTGATTGGGCTGCCGGTCGGCGTGCTGCTGTACGTCACGCGCCCGGGTCAAATTATTGAAAACGCGAAGCTGTATCGCACGCTTTCTGCGCTGGTCAACATTTTCCGTTCTATACCGTTCATTATTCTGCTGGTGTGGATGATTCCGTTTACCCGCGTGATTGTCGGGACGTCGATTGGTTTGCAGGCGGCAATCGTCCCGCTAACCGTAGGCGCCGCGCCGTTTATCGCCCGCATGGTGGAAAACGCCCTGCTGGAAATCCCAACGGGCCTGATTGAAGCTTCCCGCGCGATGGGTGCAACGCCAATGCAGATCGTTCGTAAAGTTCTGCTGCCTGAGGCGTTACCAGGGCTGGTGAATGCAGCAACCATCACGCTTATCACGCTGGTCGGTTATTCCGCGATGGGCGGTGCCGTGGGTGCCGGCGGTTTAGGCCAGATTGGGTATCAGTACGGCTATATTGGCTATAACGCTACCGTAATGAATACCGTTCTGGTATTGCTGGTTGTGCTGGTTTACTTAATCCAATTCTCTGGCGATCGTATCGTCCGGGCTGTTACGCATAAATAACGTTACAAACAACACAAACTCGACGAGTTAAGGATATAAAATGGCGTTTAAATTTAAGACCTTTGCAGCAGTAGGCGCACTGATTGGTTCGCTGGCACTGGTGGGTTGCGGTCAGGACGAAAAAGATCCAAACCACATCAAGGTAGGCGTTATCGTCGGTGCAGAGCAGCAGGTTGCTGAGGCCGCGCAGAAAATCGCGAAAGAAAAATACGGCCTGGATGTTGAGCTGGTGACCTTCAACGATTACGTTCTGCCGAACGAAGCGCTGAGCAAAGGCGACATTGACGCTAACGCCTTCCAGCATAAACCGTACCTGGATCAGCAGATCAAAGATCGCGGCTACAAGCTGGTTGCTGTCGGTAACACCTTCGTTTACCCGATTGCCGGTTATTCCAAGAAAATTAAATCTCTGGATGAACTCCAGCCGGGTTCACAGGTTGCCGTCCCTAACGACCCAACCAACCTTGGCCGTTCGCTGCTTCTGCTCCAGAAAGTGGGCCTGATTAAACTGAAAGAAGGTGTTGGCCTGTTGCCGACCGTTCTGGACGTCACCGAAAACCCGAAAAATCTGAAAATTGTTGAACTGGAAGCCCCTCAGCTGCCACGTTCTCTGGACGATGCACAGATCGCGCTGGCCGTTATCAACACCACTTACGCCAGCCAGATCGGCCTGACCCCTGCGAAAGATGGCATCTTCGTTGAAGACAAAGATTCCCCGTACGTCAACCTGATCGTGACTCGCGAAGACAACAAAGACGCGGAAAACGTGAAGAAATTCCTTCAGGCATATCAGTCTGAAGAAGTTTACCAGGAAGCCAATAAGGTGTTTAACGGCGGCGCTGTTAAAGGCTGGTAATCTCACCTCAGTGTAATATCATCAAGACGGGCATTTGCCCGTCTTGTCATTTGTGCGGTCAACTGCTTCAATATCTGACGTTTTGATTATCCACTGAGGAATTATTATGCGTGCTTTACCGATCTGTCTTTTAGCACTGATGCTGAGCGGCTGTTCTATGCTAAGCAGATCTCCTGTTGAACCCGTTCAAAGCACTGCAACCCCGCCAAAAGCGGAGCCAGCAAAACCGAAAGCGCCTCGCGCTGCGCCGGTACGTATTATTACCAAAGCCGACGAGCTGGTCGGTAAGCCATTCCGTGAACTGGGCGAAGTGAGCGGCGAATCCTGTCAGGCAACGAATCAGGACTCCCCTCCAAATATCCCAACAGCCCGCAAGCGTATGCAAATCAACGCGTCGAAAATGAAAGCCAACGCGGTGCTGCTGCACAGCTGTGAAGTCACCAGCGGTACGCCAGGCTGCTACCGTCAGGCGGTATGCATCGGTTCTGCGCTTAACATCACGGCGAAATGAGTGCATTTCAGTTCGAGCAGATAGGCGTTATCCGCTCTCCTTATAAAGAAAAGTTCGCCGTGCCGCGTCAGCCGGGTCTGGTCATTAACGGCGGCGGCGAACTGCATCTCGTCGCGCCCTACAATCAGGCCGATGCGGTGCGCGGGCTTGAGGCGTTCAGCCATTTATGGGTGGTTTTTGTATTTCACCAGACCATGGAAGGCGGCTGGCGTCCGACCGTGCGCCCGCCTCGTCTGGGCGGTAATGCCAGAATGGGGGTTTTTGCCACCCGCTCAACGTTCCGACCGAATCCAGTCGGGATGTCGCTGGTCGAACTGAAAGGGATACGCTGTCAGAAAGACCGGGTGATCCTGGAGCTAGGCAGCCTTGACCTGGTAGACGGCACGCCGGTCATTGATATTAAGCCTTACCTGCCCTTTGCCGAAGCGCTGCCGAATGCCCGTGCAAGCTATGCTCAGGACGCGCCGCAGGCAGATATGCCGGTTCACTTTACGTCTGAAATAACGACGCAAATCGGCCAGCTGGAAAAACGCTATCCCCGTCTGCGTGACTTTATCGTTGAAGTGTTGGCGCAGGACCCTCGTCCCGCCTACCGCAAAGAGGAAGACGCCGGAAAAACGTACGCCGTCTGGCTGCTGGACTTTAACGTGCGCTGGCGCGTCACTGATGCGGGTTTTGAAGTGTTTGCCCTGGAACCCAGGTAATTTTGTTCTCCTCTCTTTTGGCATCTTTGCCACACTGGTAAACTAAACCACTTTTTTTGTGTCAGGCTGGCGTTTCAGCCTGTTCCAATCGTCGAAATGGAACCGTAACAACATGCGTACTAGCCAATATCTGCTCTCCACTCTGAAGGAGACACCTGCCGACGCCGAGGTGATCAGCCACCAGCTGATGCTGCGCGCCGGGATGATCCGCAAGCTGGCCTCCGGGTTATACACCTGGCTGCCGACCGGCGTGCGCGTCCTGAAAAAAGTCGAAAACATCGTGCGTGAAGAGATGAACAACGCCGGTGCAATCGAGGTGTTAATGCCGGTGGTTCAGCCTTCTGAACTGTGGCAGGAGAGCGGTCGCTGGGAGCAGTACGGCCCGGAGCTGCTGCGTATTGCCGATCGTGGCGATCGTCCATTTGTTCTCGGCCCAACGCATGAAGAAGTGATCACCGATCTAATCCGTAACGAGCTGAGCTCTTACAAACAGCTGCCGCTGAACTTCTTCCAGATCCAGACCAAGTTCCGTGACGAAGTGCGCCCACGCTTTGGCGTTATGCGCTCTCGCGAATTCCTGATGAAAGACGCTTACTCTTTCCATACCTCTCAGGAATCTCTGCAAGAGACCTACGACAAAATGTACGTGGCTTACAGCAAAATCTTCTCCCGCATGGGGCTGGATTTCCGTGCTGTACAGGCTGATACCGGTTCAATCGGCGGTAGCGCCTCTCATGAATTCCAGGTTCTGGCGCAGAGCGGCGAAGACGATGTCATTTTCTCTGACTCCTCTGATTACGCCGCCAACATTGAGTTCGCAGAAGCGCTGGCACCAAAAGAACCTCGAGCGGCAGCAACCCAAGAGATGACGCTGGTTGATACGCCAAACGCGAAAACCATCGCCGAGCTGGTTGAGCAGTTTACTCTGCCGATCGAAAAAACGGTTAAAACGCTGCTGGTGAAATCTGCTGAAGGCAGCGCTTACCCGCTGGTTGCCCTGCTGGTCCGTGGCGATCACGAGCTGAACGAAGTGAAGGCCGAGAAGCTGCCGCAGGTTGCCAGCCCGCTGACCTTCGCGACGGAAGCCGAAATCCGCGCCGTGGTGAACGCAGGCCCAGGCTCTCTGGGTCCGGTGAATATGCCTGTTCCTGTGGTGATTGACCGCACCGTTGCGGCAATGAGCGACTTCTCTGCGGGCGCAAACATTGACGGGAAACACTACTTCGGCATCAACTGGGATCGTGACGTGGCGACGCCGGAAGTGGCTGACATCCGTAACGTGGTCGCAGGCGATCCAAGCCCGGACGGCAAGGGTACCCTGATGATCAAACGCGGTATCGAAGTAGGTCACATCTTCCAGCTGGGCGATAAGTACTCTCGCGCAATGAACGCGGCGGTTCAGGGCGAAGATGGCCGTAATCAGGTTCTGACCATGGGCTGCTACGGCATTGGCGTAACCCGCGTGGTTGCTGCCGCTATTGAGCAGAACTATGACGAGCGCGGTATCGTCTGGCCGGATAACATCGCACCGTTCCAGGTGGCGATCCTGCCAATGAACATGCACAAGTCTTACCGCGTGCAGGAGCTGGCCGAAAAACTCTACGCTGAGCTGAGCGCGAAAGGTATCGACGTACTGATGGATGACCGTAAAGAGCGTCCTGGCGTGATGTTTGCTGACATGGAACTGATCGGTATTCCGCACACCGTCGTCATCGGCGACCGTAACCTCGACAGCGACGAGATTGAATACAAGTACCGTCGCAACGGCGAAAAACAGATGATCAAGACGGGCGACATTCTTGATTACCTGGTGAAAGCCATCAAAGGTTAAGAAACAAAAAACCCCGCAAGCGCGGGGTTTTTTAATGGCTAAATCCTATTTGCTTTCGCAGTTTTTACCCGCAGCAAACTTCGCGTCTTTATCAGCAACCAGCGTTTTCACCAGCTCGCCGCTATCCGGGTTTGGCTCCAGCGTAAAGTGCCCTTCAACCGTCAGCAACACGGGCTTACTGTCATTGCCGCGCGCGACGGCATAGTCACGCTCCAGCTGGGCATTGTTCGCCACGCTGACTTTCTTACCGGTTGCGCAATCCGTGAAGATCGCCGCATCCGCCATGTAGAAATACATCCCTCGCATCGCCATTGGGGTTGCGGGCAGGGACGCTTTCACCGGGGCCAGCGTGTAATTGAACTGGGATTCAATCGGGTTGCCTTCGCGATCGAGCATCTCCATCCCCTCGCCTTTGGCGCGAAAATAGGTTTTATCGCCCGTGGTATCGGTCAATACCAGCTTCTCAGCCGTACGCGCCCACGTTCCGTAAGTTGCAAAAGATGACGGCTCTTTCGCTCCCTGATATCGCTGGTTCATTACCCAGGTGCCATCTTTTTGCAGGAACAGGGAAGTTTCGATGCCTTCACAATCTGCACATGGCAATACGCCGCGCCAGCTCTGCTGCATCGGCTTTAATTCTTCATTTTGCGTTGGCGGTAATACCTGTGTTTCCGAACGGTTGTTACAGCCAAAAAGCGCGAACAGGCTCGTCACGGCCAGCGCTGATAATAATGCTTTTTTCACAATACATTCCTTATGAAAAAGGGTGTCCCTTTCGTCACGTTACGGGTGACGGACTTTGCCACGCAGTGATTTTACGGTGGATTTTTGCGCCTTCGATGACAATCGACGTTCTTTCGATGCCCGCGTTGGACGCGTTGCCCGGCGGCTTTTTTGCACGGTTGTTAATTCTTTTATGACCGCCGCCAGTCTGGAAAGTGCCGCTTCCCGGTTCATTTCCTGGCTGCGATATTCCTGCGCTTTGATCACGATCACCCCCTCACTGGTGATCAGGTGATGGCTGGCGGCAAGCAGGCTTTCTTTATAATACTCTGGCAGGCTGGAGGCCCGAATGTCAAAGCGCAAATGGATAGCCGTTGAGGCCTTGTTAACGTGCTGGCCCCCTGCTCCCTGAGCCCGGATGGCGGTGATCTCCAGCTCGTTATCAGGAATGCTGACGTTTCGGGACAACACAATCATGATGCGGGCTGCCAGGCCGTAAGATGAATTTCCAGATTATTCTGAGAATCAGAAAGCCAGATAGCGCCGTCCTGAATGGTTGCCTGGAGCGCCATTGTCCGGCTGGCGAACGCGCTCAACTGTGCCAGCTGTTCATCATCCATATACCAGACGGTAAGATTTTTGAACTGCGCACACTTATTTTTGTTTTGTTGCCACCAGATCTCCGCGGCGCGCTGGTTGTAGGCAAACAGCGCCACCTCTGCGGACTGGGTGCATGCCTTTTTGATCCGGCGTTCATCCGGAAGGCCAAGCTCAATCCATAAGTCGATACCCAGATGATCGTTGCGTAACCAGGCTTCCGGTTCATCTTCCGCGCTTAAGCCACGGGTAAATTGCAGGCGGTCATCGGCATATTTAATCCACGCCAGCAGGCGCAGCATCATGCGCTCCTGGGTTTCAGAGGGGTGACGCGCCAGCGTCAATGACGCATCCAGAAACTGGTTACGGTCAAGATCCGCCACGTTGACCACAGCTTTATAAATTGTCGCTTTCAGCGCCATGAGAGAACTCCTTTCGAATCAGGCGTACATTGTAGCGAAAACCGCAGCAAAAGGCTGTTACGAGGTGGTGAATCCCCCCTTATCAAGGCGCTGATAATGCTTAAATGAGTATGGTATAGTCACCTTGCTAAACCGAGTTTAACTTCGTAGGCTTAATGATATCTCACAGTAAGTCAGTACGCTGGCAGGAGGGGATGTGAATAATTATTGTGAGTTGATTCGCAGACGGTATGCGGAAATCGCCAGCGGAGATCTGGGGTATATCCCGGATGCGTTGGGCTGTGTATTGAACGTGCTAAATGAAGTGGCCTCTGATGAGAGCCTTTCTGAATCGGTCAGGGAAAAAGCAGCGTATGCTGCGGCGAATTTACTGGTGAGCGATTATGTCGATGAATGATACCTATCAACCCATCAATTGTGATGACTATGACAACCTCGAACTCGCCTGCCAGCATCATTTAATACTGACGCTGGAACTCAAAGATGGCGAAGTGCTAAAGGCAAAGGCCAGCGACCTGGTTTCCCGTAAAAACGTGGAATATCTGGTTGTAGAAGATGCAGGTGCAACCCGCGAGCTGCGCCTCGACAGGATTGCCAGTTTCAGCCATCCGGAAATCGGCACTGTCGTGGTGAGCGAATCCTGATAACCAACGGGCAGCCAGGCTGCCCGTTACGCTTTCCACTCAAAATTCACACCCGCTTCAGCCCACCCCTCTTCCGTGATGAACACTCCTGCCGCCGCCACGAGCGTATCGCCGTAAAACAGGAGCGGCGTGGTATCACGCTTCCAGGGCGGAACGTTATTCTCCTGCCAGATTTTCTTCAGCTTACGCCCGCCGTTACGCCCGACGATATGCAGCATGCCGCTGGCCCTGAAGCGTACGGTGACCTTCTCGTCCGGCTCGGGTAAACGCACGTTACCCGGACGGCTCAACGCAACCACGCCCGCATTTAACGGTAGCGTTAATGCTTTCTCCGGCGATGGCCATTCGAGCACAAGGTCAGCCAGCGACGGCGCGGATTTTACCCACCAGAGCCGGTCCTGGTAGCGCCTGACGTTAAAACCGTTCAGGTGTATACACGGCGCGGCATCCTCTCTTGCCTGGGCGACCTCGTCCCAGATACGGTTGAGCATCGCCCGGGACGGCATAGCCGCACGGTGAAAAGCCAGCCAGCGACGGATCAGGGCAGCCCGACGCGCGTGGCTCATCATCTTCAACGGCGCAATATCCAGTGCGCCCTCAGCGGTAATCAGCGTAGTCAGTTCCTCGCTCAGCAGCTCATCCAGCAAGCTTTCCTGTTCAGCACACAGTATGGCGCTTCTGGCTGCCGCTTCGGAAAAATGTGCCCAGCGCTCGGTCAGAAGCGGTAAAACGCGCAAACGCAGGAAGTTACGGTCATAACTGTCGTCCTGATTGCTTTCGTCTTCTATCCAGCGCAGATGATAGTGATGGGCCCAGGCCTCCAGTGACGCGCGCGTCTCGTTCAGCAGCGGACGGATGAGTTCTGTTCCGGCAAAATCAGCGCGCTCAGGCATGGCGGATAAGCCCGCGGGCCCGCTCCCCCGCTTGAGCGCCAGTAAGAATGTTTCACACTGATCGTCCAGATGCTGGGCGGTAACCAACGCTTCTCCAGGCCGCAATGCGCCGGAAAACGCAGCGTAGCGGGCTTTTCGCGCCTGCGCTTCAACGCCCATCCCTTCCTCCTCCAGCGTGACCCGTTCCACGATCAGCGGGATCGCCCACGCTGCGCACACCGCTTCACAGTGCGCCACCCAGTCATCAGCATGGGGACTCAGGCCGTGATGGATATGCATCGCCCGCAGCTGGACATCAGGCTCGCGGTCGCGCCAGAGCTTAAGGCGATGAAGCAAAACGGTGGAATCCAGGCCACCGCTGAACCCCACCAGCAGCTGGCGGTAGGGCGAAACGGCGTGCGCGATAGCGGGTAAGGTCATAGGAAATCACACATAAAAAATGCCCGAAATGAACGGACATTATCACACATGACGGCGATTACTGCTGGTAAAGCTCCAGCGGCAGGCCGTCCGGATCGTTGAAAAAGGTGAAACGCTTTTCGGTAAAGGGATCGACGCGAATCGCTTCACAGGCCACGCCGTGGGCTTCCAGATGTTTTACTGCGCTGTCCAGATCGTCGACGCTGAAGGCCAGATGGCGCAGGCCGCAGGCTTCCGGGCGCGAAGGACGAGCGGGCGGGAAAGGAAAAGAGAACAGCTCAATCACATATTGCCCGTTCAGCGCCAGATCGCCTTTCCAGGAGTCGCGCTCCTCACGGTAGGCCTCGCTTAACAGCGTGAAGCCGAGTACGTCACAGTAGAATGCCTTACTTTTCGCGTAATCGGTGGCGATAATCGCAATATGATGAACAGCTTTTAAACCCAGCATAGCTTCTCCTTTTTATGATGCCCTGAACGTTACAACCGACAGCCGGCCCCTGGCAAGCGGCCCCTTTTATTTTAGGACTCTCACCCAGTACACGCCGTTATCATCGCGTTTCGCGCCGTGAATATCCGTCTCAAAGCCCGGATAGTGGCGCCCCACCGAACAGAGCATCAGCAGGAAGTCGAGCACTGACCGGCTCTTCTCGGTGATCATCTCGCCCGGCATCAGCAGCGGCACGCCCGGCGGATAAGGCAGGATCATGTTGGCCGATACCCGTCCCACCAGGTTCTCCAGCTCAACCGTTTCCACCTCCCCTTTCACATGCTGCTGCCACGCCTTGTGCGGCGTCAGCTTCATTTCCGGCAGCACGTCAAAAGCCTGGAGCATCAGGCGCGGCAGATCGTGCTGGCGGATCAGCCTGTGGATCCCCTGCGCCAGATCCTGAATGCGCATATTGCGGTAAAAGTCAGGATCTTCCGCGTAGAGATCCGGCAGCATGTTCTTCACGCGCAGGTTCAGATCGTAAGCGCGCTTGAACTCCATCAGCCCGCGGAGCAGCCCCATTGCCCGGGTTTTATCGATCCCGATACTGAACAGGAACAGCAGATTGTAAGGGCCGGTTTTTTCCACCACCACGCCGCGCTCGTCGAGGAACTTCGCCACCAGCGCGGCAGGGATCCCCTCATCGCCCATCACGCCCTGCTCGTCCATGCCCGGCGTCAGGATCGTCACCTTAACCGGATCGAGGAACATATGGTCCGCATCGGCATCCCGGAAGCCGTGCCAGCTTTCCCCCGGCGCGACGGGCCAGCACTCCGCCTCGTCGATCTCTTCAGGCTGCCAGATATCAAAGAACCAGCCGTCCGCTTCATCTTTGAGCCGCTGAACTTCTTTGCGGAAATGCAGCGCCCGCTCCACCGAACGGTTGATCAGGCGTTTACCCGGATTTCCGCGCAGCATCGCCGCCGCCGTTTCGATGGACGCTACCAGCGGATAGCTCGGTGAGGTGGTGGTGTGCATCATAAAGGCTTCGTTGAAGGTATCCTCGTCGTACTCGCCCTTGATGTGAATGAGAGACGCCTGGGAAAACGCGGCCAGCATTTTGTGCGTCGACTGCGTTTCGAAAAAGACCTTGCCCGGCACGCGCTCGCCGCTCATCCCGCTTTTGCCCGAGTAAATCGGGTGGAAGTTGGTATAAGGCACCCACGCGGAATCAAAGTGGATCGACGGCACATCCAGCGTCTGCTTGATCCAGTTAGTGTTATACAGCAGCCCGTCGTAGGTGGAGTTGGTGATCACCGCGTGAACGGGCCAGCTTGCCTCAGGGGTCGCCGCGACCTTATTTTCGATGGCGGCATGGGTGAACTCGCGGCGAGGAATGCCGCCGAGAATTCCCAGCGCGTTACGCGTGGGCGACAGCCAGAGCGGCACCACGTCACTCATCATCAGCAAATGCGCCAGCGACTTGTGGCAGTTCCGGTCAATCAGCAGGGTGCTGCTGGCAGGCGCGGCGTACATCCCGACGATTTTATTCGACGTCGAGGTACCGTTGGTCACCATGTAGCTTTGCTCGGCGCCAAAGGTGCGGGCGATGTACTCTTCAGCTTCCAGATGCGGGCCGGTATGATCCAGCAGCGAGCCCAGCTCGGTCACTGAAATCGACACGTCCGCCTTCAGCGTATTGCCGCCAAAGAAATCGTAGAACAGGCACCCTACCGGGCTTTTTTGATAGGCCGTCCCCGCCATATGGCCTGGCGTGCAGAAGGTGTACTTTCCTTCTTTCACATAGGTGAACAACGCGCGCGTAAACGGTGGCGTGATGTTATCCAGATATTCACCGGTGTACTGCTGAATGCGGGTCGCAATGTCCTCGGCCACCCCGAGCGCGTATTCGAAGAACCACAGCGCCATGCGCATATCGTGCGCGCTCACGTCCATGGTCGAGTGGGTGTTGATAAAGGCGTACAGCGGAAGATATTCGTTGAGCTTATTGATCTCGCTGCACAACTCCATGTCGTATTCGTCCCAGTCGAATATCACGCCACAGATGCGCGGATTATGTTCGATGAATTTCAGCAGGTCGGCGCTGTTTTGCGGCCAGATCAGCTGATAACCGCGTGCCTTAAGGGCCTGTTCAAGCTCCTTGATGGGTTCGTCTTTATAAAAGACGCCGTGTGGCCCCATGATGGCGATGATGTTCATGGTTTACCTCCTTGAAAAACATCAGATAAGCATAGTTAAGGTAAACGGCAGGTATAAAAAAAGCCGCAACAATGTGCGGCTTTTAGGATAATTGTGAGGCTTATGCGTAACCGTAGGTCATCAGACGCTGGTAACGACGGTTGAGCAGATCTTCTTTGCTCAGCACGTCCAGGTCTGCCAGGTCTGCCAGCAGCTGCGCTTTCAGGGACGCGGCCATCACTTCTGGCTTACGGTGTGCACCACCCAGCGGTTCAGGGATGACGGTGTCGATCAGCTTCAGCTCTTTCAGACGCGGGGCAATGATGCCCATTGCTTCCGCAGCCAGCGGCGCTTTGTCGGCGCTTTTCCACAGAATGGAGGCACAGCCTTCCGGAGAGATAACGGAATAGGTGCTGTACTGAAGCATATTCACTTTATCGCCCACGCCAATTGCCAGCGCACCGCCGGAACCACCCTCACCGATAACGGTACAGATGACCGGTACGCTCAGGCGAGACATCTCACGCAGGTTGCGTGCGATGGCTTCAGACTGACCGCGCTCTTCCGCGCCAACACCCGGGTAAGCACCCGGCGTGTCGATGAAGGTGATGATTGGCATATTGAAACGCTCAGCCATCTCCATCAGACGCAGGGCCTTACGGTAGCCTTCTGGTGCTGGCATACCGAAGTTACGACGGATCTTCTCTTTGGTTTCACGGCCTTTCTGGTGACCAATGATCATCACCGGACGTCCATCCAGACGCGCGATACCGCCAACGATAGCTTTATCGTCAGCGTATGCGCGGTCGCCTGCCAGTTCGTCAAATTCGTCAAACGCCAGGCGGACATAATCCAGGGTGTACGGACGCTGTGGATGACGCGCCAGCTGGGCGATCTGCCATGCGCCGAGATCGGCAAAGATTTTGCGCGTCAGCTCTACGCTTTTTTCGCGCAGACGATGCACTTCTTCGTCGATGTTAATATCCAGTTTTTCATCCTGACGGCTAACTGCTGTCAGAGAATCGATTTTCGCTTCCAGCTCTGCAATCGGCTGTTCGAAATCAAGGAAATTCAGACTCATAGTATTCCTGTATTAGTCAAACTCCAGTTCCACCTGCTCCGAACCAATGAGGCCACGGAGATCGTTCAGTAAACGATCGCTCGGAGAGACACGCCACGTTGCACCAAAGCGCAACCGCGCACGTGCATCCGCCCTCTGATAGTAGAGATGTACTGGAATGGTCCCCGAGCGGTGGGGTTCCAGAGACTGACGGAGTCGGTTTAAAAGCTGGTCATCAATTTGCCTGTCCGTCAGCGAGATAGCAAGCCCGCGAGCATATTTTTCCCGGGCTTCGTCAATGTCCATCACTTCGCGGGCGGTCATTTTAAGCCCCCCGCTGAAGTCATCAAAGCTGACCTGTCCGCTGACGATAAGTATGCGGTCTTTTTCCAGCAATTGCTGGTATTTATCCAGCGCGTCGGTGAACAACATCACCTCCAGACGCCCGGAACGGTCATCCAGGGTACAGATGCCGATACGATTGCCGCGCTTGGTGACCATTACCCTTGCAGCAATCACGAGCCCCGCAGCCGTGGTGATTTTACCACGTTCTGTCGGATGCATGTCTTTAAGCCTGTGGCCGCCGACATAGCGCTCAATTTCTTTAAGATACTGGTTGATCGGGTGCCCCGTCAGGTACAGACCTAACGTTTCCCGCTCTCCATCCAGCACTACCTGTTCTGGCCACGGCTGGCAGTTGGAATAGGACTGCTCGATCTGCTCTGGCTCTTCCGCCAGCACGCCGAACATATCCGCCTGGCCAATAGCTTCCGCTTTTGCATGCTGATCGGCCGCCTTCAACGCATCGCCGAGCGAGTTCATCAGCGCGGCGCGGTGCGGCCCCAGCCTGTCAAACGCGCCGGACATGATCAGTTTTTCCAGCACGCGGCGGTTCAGTTTTTTGGTATCGGTACGGGCGCACAGATCGAACAGCTCGCGGAAGTAGCCGCCGTTGTTACGCGCTTCGATGATCGCCTCGATCGGCCCCTCACCCACGCCCTTGATCGCGCCGATCCCGTAGACGATTTCCCCGTCATCGTTAACGTGGAAATGGTACAGACCCGAGTTAATATCCGGCGGCAGGATCTTCAGCCCCATGCGCCAGCACTCGTCCACCAGGCCAACCACCTTCTCGGTGTTGTCCATATCGGCGGTCATTACCGCCGCCATAAACTCAGCGGGATAGTGGGCCTTGAGCCACAGCGTTTGATACGACACCAAAGCATAGGCGGCGGAGTGGGATTTGTTAAATCCGTACCCGGCGAATTTCTCCACCAGGTCGAAGATTTTCATCGCCAGTTCGCCATCGACGCCGTTTTTCTTCGCCCCGTCTTCAAAGATGGAACGCTGCTTGGCCATCTCTTCCGGCTTTTTCTTACCCATCGCACGACGCAGCATGTCCGCGCCGCCAAGGGTGTAACCAGAAAGCACCTGGGCGATCTGCATGACCTGTTCCTGATACAGGATGATGCCGTAGGTCGGCTCCAGTACCGGTTTCAGGCTTTCATGCTGCCACTGCACGTCCGGGTAGGAAATCTCTTCGCGCCCATGTTTACGGTCGATGAAGTTATCCACCATCCCCGACTGCAACGGGCCCGGACGGAACAGGGCCACCAGCGCGATCATATCTTCGAAGCAGTCTGGTTGCAGACGCTTAATCAAATCTTTCATGCCGCGGGATTCAAGCTGGAAGACGGCTGTCGTCTCCGAGCGTTGCAGCATGTCGAAACTTTTCTTGTCATCAAGCGGGATAGCCGCGATATCCAGCGGCGGCTCGCCGTTCTTCTCACGGCGGGCGTTGATCATCTCCAGCGCCCAGTTGATGATGGTGAGCGTACGCAGGCCGAGGAAGTCGAACTTCACCAGCCCGGCGTATTCCACGTCGTTCTTGTCGAACTGGGTTACCGGATGCTGGCCCGCTTCGTCGCAGTACAGCGGCGCAAAATCAGTGATTTTGGTCGGGGCGATAACCACGCCCCCCGCATGCTTACCGGCATTTCGCGTCACGCCTTCGAGCTTGCGCGCCATGTCGATGAGCGCTTTCACCTCTTCGTCGGCGTCGTAGATTTCCGGCAGCTGAGGTTCGGCTTCAAAGGCTTTCGCCAGGGTCATGCCCGGATCGGGCGGCACCAGCTTCGAGATACGATCGACGAAACCGTACGGGTGGCCCAGCACGCGGCCCACGTCGCGGATAACCGCTTTCGCCGCCATCGTACCGAAGGTAATGATCTGCGAAACCGCATCACGACCGTACATATCGGCCACGTGCTCAATCACCTGGTCGCGTTTTTCCATGCAGAAGTCGACGTCGAAGTCGGGCATGGAGACACGTTCCGGGTTAAGGAAACGTTCGAACAGCAGGTCAAATTCCAGCGGATCGAGGTCGGTGATTTTCAGCGCATACGCCACCAGCGAGCCGGCACCGGAACCACGGCCCGGGCCTACCGGCACGCCGTTATCCTTCGACCACTGGATGAACTCCATCACGATCAGGAAGTAGCCCGGGAAGCCCATCTGGTTGATCACCTGGAGTTCAATATCCAGGCGCTCGTCATATTCAGGACGCTTCTCTTTACGGACCGCTTCATCCGGGAAGAGGAATTCCAGACGCTCTTCAAGGCCCTCTTTCGATTTCATGACCAGGAAATCTTCCGTGGTCATGTCGCCCGTCGGGAACTGCGGCAGGAAGTATTCGCCGAGACGTACGGTGACGTTACAGCGCTTGGCAATTTCTACGCTGTTTTCCAGCGCTTCCGGGATGTCCGAGAAAAGCTCGCACATCTCTTCTTCGCTGCGCATGTACTGCTGCGAGGAGTAGTTGCGCGGGCGTTTCGGATCGTCGAGGGTAAAGCCGTCATGGATCGCAACGCGGATTTCGTGCGCGTCAAAATCGCCCGCCTCGAGGAAGCGCACGTCGTTGGTGGCCACAACAGGCAAGCCACGCGCTTCCGCGAGGGCGACTGCCGCATGCAGATAGCTCTCTTCGTCTGCGCGCCCGGTGCGGATCAGCTCCAGATAATAGCGATCCGGGAAATACTCTTCGTAGAACGAGACGCACTGATCCACCAGCGCGCTGTTACCGCGCAGCAGGCTTTTGCCGACATCGCCCATACGGCCGCCGGAGATCAGCAGCAAACCTTCGTTCAGCTCCGCCAGCCAGTCGCGGTCAATCCACGGACCCAGCGCACCGTAGCCGCGCTGGTAGGCTTTCGAAATCAGCAGAGTGAGGTTCTGATAACCCGTATTATTCATGGCTAACACGGATATTTGCGTCATCTCATCGCCGAGCAGGTCGCTCTGCACGTGAAAATCCGCGCCGACGATGGGCTTTAATCCTGCGCCATGCGCCGTTCCGTAGAACTTCACCAGGCCACACAGGTTGGTAAAATCGGTGATCGCCAGCGCAGGCATGCCAAGCGAGGCCGCCTTTTTTACCAGCGGCCCGGTCTTAGCCAGCCCATCGATCATGGAGTAGTCGCTATGCACCCGCAGGTGTACGAAACGTGGTTCAGCCATCTTCAGATCCCGCGTTACTTAATTGCTTGCGTCTTGATTCAGGACACCAGTCCCAGCGCGCGTTTCACCGGGCCAAAACTGCGCCGATGATGTTCAGTTGCGCCATGTTCAGCCAGCTTTTCCAGATGGAAAGCCGTTGGATATCCCTTATGCTGGGCGAAACCATACGCGGGATAGGTGAGGTCCAGCGCGGCCATTTCGGCGTCGCGCGTCACTTTGGCAATGATTGACGCCGCGCTGATTTCTGCGACGCGGCTATCGCCTTTAACAACAGCCATTGAAGGCATCGGCAGCGCCGGGCAACGGTTACCGTCAATCAGCACATACTCGGGCACAATCTTCAGGCCCGCAACGGCACGCTGCATCGCCAGCATGGTGGCATGCAGAATGTTCAGATCGTCGATCTCTTCCGGCTCTGCGCGCCCGAGACTCCAGGCCAGCGCCTTCTCTTTAATTTCATCGAACAGCGCCAGGCGACGCTTTTCGCTCAGTTTTTTCGAGTCGTTCAGGCCCACGATCGGGCGGGCGGGATCGAGGATCACCGCCGCGGTCACGACCGCACCCACCAGCGGGCCACGACCAACTTCATCCACACCGGCAACAAGGTGGGTATGGGGATAGATAAATTCCATCATTGTGCTAACTCCAGCACCGCATCGGCTGCCTGCTCATCAGCATTACAGCGGATCATATGATGCAGCTCACGGAAGGTATCGTGCATCTGGTGGCTGGTTTTACCGTTGGCCAGCAGCGGCAGTAATGCATCAGCCAGCGCCTGCGGCTGGCATTCATCCTGCAAGAGCTCTTTCACCAGCTCGCGACCCGCAAGCAGGTTTGGCAGAGATACGTAATCCGTTTTCACCAGACGTTTTGCCAGCCAGAAGGTAAACGGCTTCATGCGATAACCGACCACCATTGGGCATTTTGCCAGCATACACTCCAGCGCAGCCGTGCCGGAAGCCAGCAGTGCGGCATCGCTCGCAAACATGGCCTCACGCCCTTTCCCGTCCAGCAGGCGGACGTGAAGATCCGGAGCAACGTCGGCTTTAATACGCTCAAACTGCTCGCGGCGTTTGGCATTCACCAGCGGCACCACCACTTCAAGATCGGGGTAAGTCTTGCGAAGAATTTGCGCCGTTTTCAGGAAATCAGCGCTGAGCATTTCCACTTCTGCGCCCCGGCTTCCCGGCAGCAGCGCCAGACAGTGAACATCGTGCGGGATCCCCAGCTCGTCACGCGCGGCGCTTTTATCCGGATCCAGCGGCATGGCATCCGCCATGGTATGGCCGATAAAACGGCACGGGACGTTAAATCTGTCGTAAAACGCTTTTTCGAAAGGCAGAAAAGCCAACACCAGATTGGTGGACCGTCCGATTTTGAAAACGCGTTTCTGTCGCCACGCCCAGACGGACGGACTGACATAATGGATAGTTTTGATACCCTGCTTTTTCAGGTTCCCTTCAAGGGTAATATTGAAATCAGGCGCATCAATACCGACAAACACATCGGGTTTGAGGTCGGTAAAACGGCGGGTAAGATCGGCGCGGATATGCAGCAGACGACGCAGGCGACCCAGCACCTCGACGATGCCCATCACGGCCAGCTCTTCCATTTCGTACCAGGCTTCACAGCCCTCGGCCTGCATCAGCGGACCAGCCACGCCAACAAAGCGGGCGTTGGGTACGCGGACTTTCAGCGCGCGGATAAGACCTGCACCAAGAATATCGCCGGAGGTTTCTCCGGCGACCAGGGCGATGGTAAGCGGACGACTGTCGACCATTAACGAATCAGACCACGCGTGGAACGTTCAAAGAATTCCATGAACGCCTTCACTTCGTCGTGCTTATTCGCCAGTTCGGCAATTTCCGGCTTCGCCTCTTCCAGCGTTTTACCGCTACGGTACAGCACTTTGTACGCGTTGCGGATCGCTGTAATCGCTTCGCGACTGAAGCCACGACGCTTGAGGCCTTCGATGTTCACGCCAAACGGCGTGGCATGGTTGCCCTGCGCAATCACAAACGGTGGGACGTCCTGCGCCACACCGGAGCATCCGCCAACCATCACGTGTGCACCAATGATGCAGAACTGATGGACTGCGGTCATGCCGCCGATAATTGCGAAGTCATCAACCGATACGTGTCCCGCCAGCGTTGCGTTGTTGGCGAGAATACAGCGGTCACCCACGGTACAGTCATGTGCAATATGCGCATTAACCATAAACAGGTTGTCGCTGCCCACCTTCGTCAATCCCCCGCCTTGCGTTGTACCACGATGAATGGTGACGCTTTCGCGAATGCGGTTACGATCGCCGATTTCCACACGGGTCGGTTCGCCAGCATACTTAAGATCCTGGTTAACTTCGCCGATGGAGGCGAACTGATAGATCTCATTATTGCAGCCAATGGTCGTATGACCATTCACCACAACGTGAGATTTCAGTACTGTACCCTCACCAATTTCGACTTGGGGTCCAACGATACAAAACGGGCCAATGTGGACGTTTGCGCCAATGATGGCACCCGTTTCCACAATGGCGGTAGGATGAATAAAGGCGGATTTATCAATCACGTATCAGGCCTCCCGGCTACGCGCACACATCATTGTCGCTTCGCAAACAACTTTGCCGTCAACCATAGCTACGCCTTTAAAGCGAGTCAGGCCGCGACGCGTTTTTTCAAAAGTGACTTCCATGATCATTTGATCACCAGGCACGACCGGACGCTTGAAGCGCGCTTCATCGATACCCGCGAAGTAATAGAGTTCACCCGGCTCCAGTTTACCTACGCTTTTAAACGCCAGAATACCAGTAGCCTGTGCCATCGCTTCCAGGATCAACACACCCGGGAAGATAGGCTTACCAGGGAAGTGCCCCTGGAAGAACGGCTCGTTAACGGAGACATTTTTCACTGCGCGCAGAAAACGACCTTCTTCAAAATCCAGCACACGGTCTACCAGCAAAAACGGGTAGCGGTGCGGCAGAAGTTCTAAAATCTCTTCAATATGCAGAGTATGAGTGTCAGTAGTCAAAATACTCTTCCTGTCAAATGTACTAAGTAGCAATAATAACACGGCCTGCCGGTTTATAAACAAAGCCGACAGGCCGGGAAATTTAGCGTTAAACGGATGAACGCTTAGTGTTGTTGATCGATTTTGCGCTCAATCGCTTTGAGTCGCTTGCTCATATCATCAATATTCATCACCAGAGCAGCTGTTTTACGCCAGACCTTGTTCGGTTGCAGCGGAATACCTGAGGAGTAAACGCCGGGCTCAGTGATGGGACGCATCACCATGCCCATCCCCGTCACCGTGACTTTGTCGCATATTTCCATATGGCCATTGATCACGCTGGCACCGCCAATCATGCAGTAGCGGCCAATTTTCAGGCTGCCTGCCATGATAACACCACCCGCAACTGCGGTATTGTCGCCAATCACAACGTTATGTGCAATCTGGCACTGGTTATCAATGATAACACCGTTACCAATAATGGTGTCGTCAAGCGCACCACGGTCAATGGTTGTGCACGCGCCGATCTCAACGCGATCGCCAATAATCACGCGACCCAGCTGAGGGATCTTAACCCAGTTACCCCGATCGTTGGCGTAACCAAATCCATCAGAACCAATCACCGTGCTGGACTGAACGAGACAATGCTCGCCAATCTCTACCTCATGGTAGACAGAAACATTGGCCCACAGACGAGTCCCTGCGCCAATTTTCGTATTTTTTCCAACAAAGCAGCCAGGACCAATCACCACGTTATCGCCCAGCACAACGCCGGACTCGATAACGGCGTTTGCGCCGACTGCTACGTTGTTACCCAACTGCGCCGTCGGATCAATCGCAGCACTGGCTGCAATGTTCTGTGCCGGCTGCGGCGTGGTATCAAGAATTTGGGCCATACGTGCATACGTCAGGTAGGGATTTTTCACTACCAGCGCAGCGCAAGCGGCAAACGGAAGATCGTCCTGCGTCAGAACAACGGCAGACGCCTGGCACTGGGCCAGGTGTTCACGGTACTTAGGGCTTACCATGAAGGTAATAGTGCCTGCTTTAGCTGATTGCATGGACGCAACAGCGGTGATGACGATATCGCCATCACCGTGTAATTCTGCATCCAACTGCTGAGCTAAATCAGCCAGTCGAATTGAAGGCATTACTTATTTAACCTGTTTCAGAACATCAGCGGTGATGTCTTTAACATCGCTGCTGTTGAATGCAACGGCGTTCGCATCAACAACCAGATCGATGCTCTGATCGGCTGCTACTGCTTTAACGGCAGACTGAATGCGAGTCACCAGCTTGCCACGCTCTTCGTTAGAACGACGCTGACGATCCTGCTCGAAAGCCTGCGCTTTCTGAGAGAAGGTCTGGCGCTGAGACATGACGTCTTTTTCCAGTTTGCTGCGCTCGCTCGCTTTCATGGTAGAACCATCACGCTGTAAACGCTGCATCTTGGACTGAAGATCACCTTCCATACGTTGCAGTTCGCTCGCACGGCCTTTGAATTCGTTTTCCAGGGTTGCAGAAACACCGGTTTTCTGCGCGACCTGCTGGAACAAATTACCCATGTTGACGATTGCAATTTTGTCCGCTGCCTGAGCAGAAGTTGCCATCGCTAAACCGAGACCTGCAGCTAATAACCACTTTTTCACAATTAACTCCTTACCATCCCATTGGCACCCGTGGGGTGCCGTTCTTTGCGTGGCAAGGCGACCGTTTTACCGATCGCCGGTTGTCAGCGCTACACTGCCAACGCATTCCATTGCAGCGGATTATTACCAGGTTTTACCAATGTTAAACTGGAACTGCTCCGCTTTGTCTCCATCGTATTTCTTGAACGGCTGGGCGTATGAGAAGACCAACGGCCCCAGCGGTGACATCCATTGTAATGCGATACCTGCGGACATGCGAATGTTGCCCGGATCGCTATAGTCCGGAACGCCCGCTGCACGCATCTGGGCGGTATTCTCCCAGTTGGTATCCCACACCGTACCTGCATCCATAAAGAAGGAGGTACGGACAGAGTTCGCGTACTTATCGCTGATAAACGGCGTCGGCGTGATGAACTCAAGGCTCGCCACGGCCATGGCGTTACCGCCTACCGCATCATCAGAGCTACAGACCTGTTTTGGATCGCGGCTTGCGCAGTTATCTTCGTCATTACCGCCGTAGTAAACCGCTTTCGGACCAATGTTATTGGACTGGAAGCCACGAACGGTGCTTGAACCACCGGCGTAGAAGTTCTCATAGAACGGCAGCTCTTTGCTTCCGATACCGTCACCATAGCCCCAGCGGGTACGACCCAGCACGACCCACTTGTGGTCGTCATCAATTGGGAAGTAGGACGCCGTATCCAGCGTGACCTTATAGAACTCGTTATCGGAGCCCGGGATCGTCACTTTACCGTTCAGGTTGACGCGTGAACCTTCCGTTGGGAAGAAACCACGGTCAAGACGGTTGTAGGTCCAACCGTAGTTGAAGGTGAAGTCATCCGCGGCGAAACCGTTGTCATCGCTGGACGTACTCGCCGACTGGCCGATGGAATCCAGATAACGCCACATCGCCACCTGCGGTTGCATGTTGGACAGGTCGTTATGCACGTACCCTAAACCTGCACGCAGGGTGTTGTATTCGTTAACCGGGAAGCCGAGCGTACCATCCAGACCATAACTCTTGTTGGTATACGAGGAGAGGTCCGCGTCGTCCGCTTTAAAGTCGTTATAGAAGATACGACCGCCCAGGCTTACACCGTCAACGGTGAAGTATGGGTTAGTTACGGAGAACTCAGAATAGGTCTGGTAGTCGTTTTTCGTCCCGTTGATTCCGACAGAGTAGCCTGTACCCAGCCAGTTATCCTGCTGAACGCCAACCTGGAAGCTCACGCCACTTTCAGTACCGTAACCAATACCAAAGTTGAAGCTACCGGTATTACGTTCTTTAACTTTATAAACAACATCCACCTGATCCGGACGGCCCGGTACACGCTGCGTATCGGTATCCACCGTTTCGAAGTAGCCCAGACGGTTCAGACGCTCTTTACCCTGGTCTACCAGATCGCTTCCCAGCCATGCCCCTTCCATCTGGCGCATTTCACGGCGCAGAACGGAATCTTTAGAGGTGTCGTTACCTTCGAAGCGGATCTTACGCACGTAGAAACGGTTGCCCGCATCAACGTTAACGTGAAGCTTAACGGTTTTATCCGTGTCGTTAATTTCCGGCTGCGTTTGCACGCGCGGATACGCATAACCATAACGGCCGAGCAGCTTCTTAATGCTGTCTTCCATTTTGGTCACTTTAGAACCGCTGTACAGATCGCCCGGCTGAATTTTGGTCAGAGATTCAATTTCAGCTGAATGCCCTGCCAGGTTGCCGCTGACTTCTACACCCGAAAGCGTGTACTTATCGCCTTCAGTGATGTTAACGGTAATGTAGATACCTTTCTTGTCCGGAGTCAGACTCACCTGAGTTGAATCGATGTTGAAACGGGCGTAGCCGCGATCCAGGTAGTAGCTACGCAGAGTTTCAAGGTCACCCGCCAGCTTCTGTTTCTGGTATTTACGATCGCCCACCACGTTCCACCACGGCACTTCGTCACGCAGCTGGAAGTTGGAGATCAGTTCGTCGGTGCTGAAGGCGTGGTTACCCACGATGTTGATCTGCTGGATCTTCGCAGAAACACCTTCCTGGAAGACCAGCTTCAGGTCAACGCGGTTACGCGGCAGCGGAGTGACAACCGCTTTCACGCTCGCGCTGTACTTACCGACGCTGTAGTAGAAGTCTTCCAGACCTTTTTCAATGTCTGCAAGCGTTGTGCGGTCCAGAGATTCCCCCACACGAACACCCGATGCCTCAAGGTTCTGCTTGAGCATGTCATCTTTCACCGACTTGTTACCGGAGAAAGTGATGCTGGCAATCGTTGGACGTTCTTTTACCTGAACCACCAGCGTATCACCATCGCGCAGGACGCGGACGTCCTCAAAGTTGCCGGTGGCAAACAGAGCACGGATGGTGTTACTGATATCTTCATCATTAACCGTATCGCCGGGGCGCACAGGCATACTGAGGAGGGCCGCACCAACGGCGACACGCTGAAGGCCTTCGAAATGAATATCTTTCACTACGAACCCGTCAGCACCGTATACGGTCGCGCTGCTAAACAGCAGCGACGCTATGAGCAACTTTTTCATCGCCATCGTTATTATGCGTTCTTCCTAACTAACTCTCTTACAACCGAGAGAAATCATTGAAAAGTGCAAGCCCCATTAACAGCACCAGCAAAATCGAGCCAATGCGATAACTAAAGTCTTGAACTCGCTCGGATACCGGTCCGCCTTTTAGCTTTTCAATCGCTAAAAACAGCAGATGGCCCCCATCTAATACGGGAAGCGGGAACAGGTTGATTATCCCCAGGTTCACGCTAATCAGCGCAAGGAACATGAGATAGTAAATCACCCCGAACTCCGCTGACATCCCAGCCCCCTGAGCAATCGAAATTGGCCCACTGAGGTTGTTCAGTTTGACATCACCGGTTATCAATTTCCCCAACATGTTGACCGTTAGCTTCATCAGCTGCCATGTTTTATCCGTGGCCTCAACGATGGCGCTAAACGGCCCATACTGGCGTATTGTCTTGTACTCATCTGGCAGTGGGATCACTTTCGGCACAACGCCGGCAAACCCTTCCGCCTTACCGCCGCCCGATTTGGTATCCGGGGTGAGGGTCAGCGAGAGCGAACTCCCCTGCCTTTCCACTTCCAGCGCGAGCGGCGTGCCTGGATTATCGCGCACCAGAGTAACAAAGGTCATCCATTGTGTTAATGGTTGACCATCGACTTTAACGATCCTGTCACCCGCTTGTAAACCTGCTTTACTTGCCGCCGAATGAGACTGTACTTCGGCTAACACCGGCTCGATCTGCGCGCCACGCGGGCGAATCCCCAGTGCGGCGACGGGATCTTCTTTATCAGGCTCGAAGCGCCAGTGGCGTAAATCCAGCACTTTTTCCTGCCGCTGGTCGGAACCAAAAGGCGATACGCTGACGGTTGTCTGCTCATCACCGATTTTGGCGACCAGTTGTAACCTCACGGCATCCCAATCAGGGGTTTCGATACCATCAATCGCTTTAAGTTCCATTCCCGGTGCAATTTGCGCCGTTGCCGCAATGGAACCCGTGGTGATTTCGCCCACAACCGGGCGCACGCCAGGCACGCCGATGATAAACACCAGCCAGTAGGCGAAGATAGCGAAGATGAAATTGGCTACCGGGCCGGCAGCGATGATGGCAGCACGTTGTCCAACCGTTTTGTTGTTAAACGCGCTATGTCGAAGTTCCGGGGCGACGGGCTCAACGCGTTCGTCGAGCATTTTGACGTAGCCGCCCAGAGGAATCAGAGCAATGACAAACTCGGTGCCATGCTTATCGGTGCGCTTCCAGAGCGATTTGCCAAAGCCAATCGAGAATCGCTCTACCCGCACACCACAGCGCCGGGCAACCCAGAAATGGCCAAATTCATGCACGGTAATCAGTACACCCAGTGCAACAATGAACGCCGCCAGATTCCAGAGAATGCTCAGCATAAAACCTTCCGTTATATCGTCCCAAACACCAGTAAAAGCAGGCAAGCAAACACTGGAACAGCCGCTGTCAGGCTGTCAATGCGATCCAGTATTCCGCCGTGTCCTGGAATCAGGTGACCACTGTCCTTAATCCCTGCTTCACGCTTAAACATACTCTCGGTTAAATCACCCAGTACCGATGCCAGCGCCGCGAAAATCGAACATATCAGCAGCGTTGAGGGGGCAACCTCAAGATTCGCCCAGACGCCATAGCCCCAGGAGATGATCGCCGCCGTAAACAGGCCGCCGATGAAGCCTTGCCAGGTTTTACCTGGGGAAACTTTTGGCGCCAGCTTATGTTTGCCAAACAGTTTACCAAACATATAGGCTCCGGAGTCAGCCCCCCAGACGAGAATCATGACATAAAGCAGCCATATCGCGCCGCTGTAGTGGTTTTCGTCATAGTGCCAGGCGCGCAGCGCAACCATTCCCCAGAAAAACGGAACAATGGTGAGCAGGCCAAAAATAAGGCGCAACACTTTAGAGTTACGCCAGATTGCCGCAGAGCCCGGATAGAAAAGCACTAAAACAAGCGCAGCAATCCACCACGCCAGCGATATCCATAAAGATCCGGCCACCAGCGGCTGGTGAACGTCGTGATGGTATTCAGGCAAGGTATACAGCATCAGGGCCAGTAAAAAACCACAGAGTACCGCCAGCCATACCCGCTGAGTGCGCGAGGTAAAGCCGCTAAGCTGCCCCCATTCCCACGCGGCGAGCATACACACCACCAGCGTAACAATAGCGAATCCCACCGGAGGCAGTAAAAACAGCGCTGCGATAACGACGGGTATTAATACAAAAGCGGAAATCAGGCGATACTTCAGCAAAAGCTACCCCCATCAGGCGTTATCGCCACCAGGCTCGGTGCCGCCGAAACGACGCTCTCGATTGGCAAAGGCATGCAGCGCACCTTCAAAGTCTTGTTCATCAAAATCTGGCCAAAGAACATCCGTAAAGTAAAGTTCGGCGTAGGCAATTTGCCACAGCAAAAAGTTACTTATGCGATGTTCCCCCCCTGTCCTTATAACCAAATCCACGGGTGCCAGTTCATTCATGCAGATTTGCTGACTCAGCGCCTCTTCATCAATCTGGTCGGGTCTTAGCAGCCCTTCCTGAACCTGCTCAGCCAAATGCCGAACCCCCTGGATAATATCCCAGCGTCCGCCGTAATTCGCCGCGATATTGAGCGTCAGGCCGGTATTATTTTCCGTCAGCGCTTCTGCTTTGCGAATCCGTTCCTGTAGACGTGAGTTAAAACGACTGGTTTCGCCAATAATACGCAGGCGGACGTTGTGGCGGTGCAGGCTTTTTACTTCGCTATCGAGCGCCCACACAAACAGTTCCATCAACGCAGTCACTTCCTGCGCAGGTCGATTCCAGTTTTCACTACTAAAAGCATAGAGCGTTAACGCATCAATGCCGTTATTGGCGGCAAAAGAAACGGCGCGGCGAACAGATTTCGCCCCAGCTTTATGCCCAAAGGCTCGTATCTTCCCTTGTCTTTTCGCCCAGCGGCCATTGCCATCCATGATGATTGCAACATGGCGACAGCCATGTGCTGGCAAGTTTTCGCTTATTGGTTGATTCGCAGACAACATAACGCGTTTTTAGTCCCTGAAAGGATTTAACGGTACACAGGAATACTGAAGCCTATACATAAAAAAGCCGTGTCAAACCACGGCTTACCTGACCACTTAAAGCCAAATACCTGCGATCAGGTGGCGCAGACTATATCACTGAAGCCCAACGCTAACAAATAGCACGACGACTAGTGCTTGCTTTATCACCAGCTTGCGAGACGTGTCACCTGTTTACGCGCAACAATGCGTGCCTGTGCATCCACGGCCAGCACCTCTTCCACACTTTGTGGCTCACGCAGATCCATCATCTCCAGCACGGTTAAATTCAGCGCGGCGATATCAGTAAAGCGGATCTGCTGATTCAGAAAGGCTTCAACGGTCACTTCATTGGCTGCATTAAGCGCTGTTGTCGCCGCCTGCCCCTGATCGAACGCCGTCATCGCCAGCTTCAGGCACGGATATCGGTCGTAATCCGGCTCGCTAAACGTCAGTGAACTCAGCTTGCAAAAGTCGAGCGGCTTTACGCCGGATTTCACGCGGTTTGGCCACGCCATCGAATGAGCAATAGGCGTACGCATATCCGGTTCGCCCAACTGCGCCAGCACGCTGCCGTCCTGATAGCGCACCATTGAGTGAATCACCGACTGCGGGTGGATCAGCACTTCCATCTGTTTCGCCGACGCGTTAAACAGCCAGCGAGCTTCAATGTATTCCAGACCTTTATTCATCATGGTGGCCGAATCGACGGAGATCTTACGCCCCATCGACCAGTTCGGATGGCGACACGCCTGATCCGGCGTCATTGCGCGCAGTTCAGACAGTGGCGTTTCACGGAACGGGCCACCAGACCCGGTAAGCAGAATCGACACAACCCCATTCTGCTCGAGGTCAGCGTACCCCAGGTTCTGCTGAAAAGGTTGAGGCAAACTCTGAAAAATCGCGTTGTGCTCGCTATCGACCGGCAATAGACGCGCCCCACGCTGTTTTACCGCCTCCATAAACAGGCGTCCGCAGGTAACCAGCGACTCTTTGTTCGCGAGCAGGACATCTTTTCCCGCATCAATAGCGGCAAGCGTCGGCAGAAGACCCGCCGCCCCGACGATTGCCGCCATCACCTGATCAACCTCATCCAGCGCCGCCATATCGCAGGCCGCCTGTTGCCCGCTGAGCACCTCGGTACGGCTGCCCTTCTCCAGTAACAGCGCTTTCACCTGCCGGGCGCTCTCTTCATCATCCATCACCGCAAAACGGGGGGTAAACTCCAGACACTGCTCGACCATTCGCTGCACGTTTTTTCCGGCCACGAGAGCGGTCACGGTATAGCTGTCAGGGTTATGACGAACAACGTCGAGAGTGCTGCAACCGATAGAGCCAGTCGAGCCGAGGAGAGTGAGATGCTTCATGAGATGCCCAAAAGTTAGACCAGATAAAAGCAAAACGCCGCCAGCAAGACTCAATGTCCTTCTGAACGGCGTTTATCAGTGTACAGCGAAAATCAGAACTGCATCAGTTCCGCTTCTTTTTCTGCCAGCGCCGCATCAATTTTCTTGATCGCCGCGTCGGTCATTTTCTGAATGTCGTCCTGTGAACGACGATCGTCGTCTTCGCTGATCTCTTTTTCTTTCAGCAGCGCTTTCACTTTATCGTTCGCATCGCGACGCACGTTACGTACGGAAACGCGACCCTGCTCAGCTTCACCACGCACGACTTTGATCAGGTCTTTACGACGCTCTTCCGTCAGCGGAGGCAGTGGAACGCGAATGTCCGCGCCCGCTGAGCTTGGGTTCAGACCCAGGTCAGATGCCATAATGGCTTTTTCAACGGCCGGGCTCATCGAGCGATCGAACACGTTGATTTTCAGGGTACGGGTATCTTCTACCGTCACGCTCGCCAGCTGACGCAGTGGCGTAGGCGTACCGTAGTATTCTACGATGATGCCATCCAGCAGGCTTGGGGAAGCACGGCCAGTACGGATTTTGCTGATTTGGTTTTTGAACGCTTCTACGCATTTGTCCATGCGTACTTCAGCATCTTTTCTGATGTCGTTAATCACGTTACGAATCCTTGAAAACTTGTCTCAGGCAGACTATCCGCCAGCACAGCGCTACAGGTGTGCTAAGTATAGTCGCGTTTAAATCATGACAGCGCCAAAGGCGCGTCCAGGTAAGATACCACTACAAAGTAAAGCGGAATCTTACCTGTATTTATCGTCGACGGAAATTATTCCGTGATCAAAGTGCCTTCTTTTTCGCCCATCACAACGCGACGCAGCGCGCCAGGCTTGTTCATGTTGAAGACACGAATCGGCAGTTTGTGGTCACGAGCCAGCGTAAAGGCGGCAAGATCCATCACTTTCAGCTCTTTATCCAGCACTTCGCTGTAGCTCAGCTGATCGTACATGGTCGCAGACGGATCTTTTGCCGGATCGGCAGTAAACACGCCATCCACTTTGGTCGCTTTCAGCACCACATCGGCTTCGATTTCGATACCGCGCAGGCAGGCAGCGGAATCGGTGGTAAAGAACGGGTTACCCGTACCGGCGGAGAGGATCACCACGCGGTTGTTGCGCAGCAGGCTGATGGCCTCTGCCCAGCTGTAGTTATCGCATACGCCATTCAAAGGAATCGCGGACATCAGGCGAGCGTTCACATAGGCGCGATGAAGCGCATCACGCATCGCCAGGCCATTCATCACGGTTGCCAGCATACCCATGTGGTCGCCCACAACGCGGTTCATCCCCGCTTTCGCCAGACCAGCACCACGGAAAAGGTTGCCACCGCCAATGACCACGCCAACCTGAATACCCAGTTCGACCAGTTCTTTGATTTCCTGTGCCATGCGATCAAGGATGCTTGCGTCAATACCGAAGCCTTCCGATCCTTGCAGCGCTTCGCCACTCAGCTTAAGCAGAATGCGTTTGTACACGGGTTTTGCATTGGTAGCCATGTTTCTTTCCTGAGACTGTCAACGATTAAGATGGGGTTAATTCTGGCGACATGATATGTCGCATATCAGCACAGCGATACTGGAGCCTGTCTGATTTCGTGAGACGGGTGACAAAAAGAAGCCGCCCTCAGGCGGCTCCTTTTGCATCATTAAGACTGCTTGGACATTGCAGCAACTTCTGCTGCGAAGTCAGTCTCAACTTTCTCGATGCCTTCGCCCACTTCGAAGCGGATGAAGCCAGTCACGTCAGCGTTGTGCTCTTTCAGCAGCTGAGCAACAGACTTGCTTGGATCCATAACGAAAGGCTGGCCAGTCAGAGAAACTTCGCCGGTGAATTTCTTCATGCGGCCTTCAACCATTTTCTCTGCGATTTCTTTTGGCTTACCAGACTGCATCGCGATGTCCAGCTGAACCTGGTACTCTTTCTCTACTACTTCAGCAGACACGTCTTCTGGCTTAACGAATTCTGGCTTGCTTGCAGCGATGTGCATTGCCAGCTGTTTAACCAGCTCTTCGTCAGCGCCTTTAGCCGCAACCAGAACACCGATACGCGCGCCGTGCTGGTAAGAGCCCAGAACGTCACCTTCCAGGGAAGCAACGCGACGGATGTTGATGTTCTCACCGATCTTAGCAACCAGCGCAACACGCTCTTCTTCGAACTGTGCTTTCAGTACTTCAACGTCAGTGATTTTGCCTGCAACCGCTGCGTCCAGAACTTTGTTAGCAAATGCCTGGAAACCAGCATCTTTAGCAACGAAGTCAGTCTGGCAGTTAACTTCCAGAATGATGCCGTAGGTGCCGTCGATTTTGGTGATGATCACGCCGTCAGCAGCCACGTTGCCTGCTTTCTTAGCTGCTTTGATCGCACCGGATTTACGCATGTTTTCGATTGCCAGCTCGATGTCGCCGTTCGCTTCGGTCAGCGCTTTTTTGCAATCCATCATGCCTGCGCCAGTACGCTCACGCAGCTCTTTTACCAGGGATGCGGTAATTTCAGCCATTCTTAAATCCTCGGGAGATGTGAACTGCCCGGCCGGGAGCCAAACAGTATAAATTGAAAAAAGGGGCCGATAATGGGCCCCTATTCATACACGGTACTAATAAGGGGTAAAACCTTATTATTCAGCTTCTACGAAGCTTTCTTCCGCCTGAGAAGCCAGATCCTGGGAACGGCCTTCACGAACGGTAGCAGCTACAGCGCTCAGGTACAGGCTAACAGCACGGATTGCGTCGTCGTTACCCGGGATAACGAAGTCAACACCGTCCGGATCGGAGTTGGTATCAACGATAGCGAATACCGGGATACCCAGGTTGTTAGCTTCTTTGATTGCGATGTGCTCGTGGTCTGCATCGATTACGAACAGCGCGTCTGGCAGGCCGCCCATATCTTTGATACCGCCCAGGCTGTTTTCCAGCTTGTCCAGCTCACGAGTGCGCATCAGCGCTTCTTTCTTAGTCAGCTTATCGAAAGTACCGTCCTGAGACTGGGTTTCCAGATCTTTCAGGCGCTTGATGGACTGACGAACAGTTTTCCAGTTGGTCAGCATGCCGCCCAACCAGCGATGGTTCACGAAGAACTGGTCGCAGCTGTTAGCAGCATCTTTCACAGCTTCGCTTGCAGCGCGCTTGGTACCAACGAACAGAATCTTACCTTTACGGGAAGAGATCTTGTTCAGCTCAGCCAGGGCTTCGTTGAACATTGGTACAGTTTTCTCAAGGTTGATGATGTGAACTTTGTTACGCGCGCCGAAGATGAAAGGCTTCATTTTCGGGTTCCAGTAACGGGTCTGGTGACCGAAGTGAACACCAGCCTTGAGCATGTCGCGCATGGAAACAGTTGCCATGTTTAAAACCTCTATATTAAAAGTTGGGGTTATGCCTCCACGTATCCCATATTACCGACCCCGAAGGGCACCCCGGAATATGTGCCGATACGTGTGTGTTGTTACACAAAGTGAGATTTGTCGCTCCCGTCCAGCCTGTGTATCTGAGATGGATCGGAAGTCCGGCGCGCTTTATACCATAAAACACGGTCGGAAACCAATAGTTGTTGGCTGAGTGTGCTGTTAATGATTCTCAATTTGGCACGGGGTGCGCCTGACTGATACCATTGACAACACTTACACTAGTATTGTCGAAAAAATCGACACCGATGGACAGATTACATGGCTATCTCTATTAAGACACCTGAAGAAATTGAAAAGATGCGCGTCGCCGGTCGTCTGGCCGCGGATGTGCTGGAAATGATCGAACCGTTTGTGAAACCGGGCGTCAGCACTGGCGAACTGGATCGCATCTGTAACGACTATATCGTCAACGAGCAGCACGCGATCTCCGCCTGCCTGGGCTATCACGGTTTCCCGAAATCCGTCTGTATCTCTATCAATGAAGTGGTTTGCCACGGCATTCCGGATGACGAGAAATTGCTGAAAGATGGCGACATCGTCAACATCGACGTGACCGTCATTAAAGACGACTACCACGGTGACACCTCTAAGATGTTCATCGTTGGCAAGCCAACCATTCTGGGCGAGCGCCTGTGCAAGGTCACCCAGGACAGCCTCTACCTGGCGCTGAAGATGGTGAAGCCGGGCATCCGCCTGCGCACTATCGGCGCGGCAATTCAGAAGTTCGTGGAAGCGGAAGGTTTCTCCGTGGTGCGCGAATACTGCGGTCACGGCATTGGCCGCGTGTTCCACGAAGAGCCACAGGTGCTGCATTACGATGCTGACGACGGCGGCGTGGTGCTGCAAAAAGGCATGACCTTCACCATTGAGCCAATGGTCAACGCGGGCGATTACCGCATCCGCACCATGAAAGATGGCTGGACGGTAAAAACCAAGGACAGAAGCTTGTCGGCCCAGTACGAGCATACTATTGTGGTAACAGACAACGGCTGCGAAATTATGACGTTGCGCAAGGATGACACCATCCCGGCGATACTGACGAACATTGAGTGATAAGAAGCCGGCGAATGCCGGCTTTTTTAATGGCGATAGCTTTTTCTTATGGGTGGCGCACGATGAGTAATCTTTTACCCGAACAGTATGCTAACACGGCTCTTCCCACCCTCCCCGACCAGCCTGACAACCCGGGCGTCTGGCCGGCGCATGAGCTGACCTGCGCGCATATCAAAGCCCATATGGCGGTTTTCCATCGCTGGCTGGGTAGCGCGTTTGACGCAGGCGTGTCAGCCGAGCAGCTCATTGAAGCGCGTACCGAGTTTATCGACCAGCTCCTGCAACGTCTGTGGATCGACTACGGTTTCGGGCAGGTGAGCGACGTCGCGCTGGTTGCGGTCGGCGGTTATGGCCGGGGTGAACTGCATCCGCTCTCTGATATCGACCTGCTGATCTTAAGCCGTAAAAAATTGCCGGACGATCGGGCGCAAAAAATCGGAGAACTGCTGACCCTGCTCTGGGACGTAAAGCTGGAGGTGGGCCACAGCGTGCGCACGCTGGAAGAGTGTCTGCTGGAGGGGTTATCTGACCTGACCGTCGCCACCAACCTGATTGAAACTCGCCTGCTGATTGGCGACGTGGCGCTGTTCCTCGAGCTGCAAAAGCACATATTTAGCGACGGCTTCTGGCCCTCGGAAAAATTCTTCGCCGCAAAAGTCGAAGAACAAAACCAGCGCCACCAGCGCTATCACGGCACCAGCTATAATCTTGAGCCGGATATCAAAAGCAGTCCCGGTGGCCTGCGCGATATCCACACGCTGCAATGGGTCGCCCGACGCCATTTTGGGGCAACTTCGCTGGACGAAATGGTCGGTTTCGGTTTTCTGACCGAAGCCGAACGTAACGAACTCAATGAGTGTCTGCACCTGCTCTGGCGCATCCGTTTTGCCCTGCATCTGGAAGTCACACGCTATGATAACCGCCTGCTGTTTGACCGCCAGCTCAGCGTGGCGCAGCGCCTGAACTACCAGGGCGAAGGCAACGAGCCGGTTGAGCAGATGATGAAGGATTTCTTCCGCGTCACCCGCCGCGTCTCTGAACTCAACCAGATGCTGTTGCAGCTGTTCGATGAGGCGATCCTCGCGCTGACGGCGGATGAAAAACCGCGTCCGATTGATGACGAGTTTCAGCTGCGCGGCACGCTGATCGATCTGCGCGACGAAACGCTGTTCATCCGCGAACCGGAAGCGATCCTGCGAATGTTTTACACCATGGTGCGCAACAGCACGATTACCGGGATCTACTCCACCACCCTGCGCCACCTGCGCCATGCACGGCGTCATCTGAAGCAACCGCTGTGCTACATCCCGGAGGCGCGCTCGCTGTTCCTGAGCATGCTTCGTCATCCGGGCGCCGTCAGCCGCGGTCTGCTGCCCATGCACCGCCACAGCGTGCTGTGGGCCTATATGCCACAGTGGTCGCATATTGTCGGGCAGATGCAGTTTGACCTGTTTCACGCCTATACGGTAGATGAGCACACGATCCGCGTCATGCTGAAGCTGGAAAGCTTCGCTAAAGAAGAAACGCGATCCCGCCATCCGCTGTGCGTTGATTTGTGGCCACGCCTGGCGCACCCGGAACTGATCCTGATCGCCGCCCTGTTCCACGACATCGCCAAAGGCCGCGGCGGCGACCACTCCGTACTCGGTGCCCAGGACGTGCTGAAATTTGCCGAGCTGCACGGCCTGAACTCGCGCGAAACGCAGCTGGTGGCCTGGCTGGTTCGCCATCATCTGCTGATGTCGGTTACCGCTCAGCGTCGTGACATTCAGGATCCGGAAGTGATCAAGCAGTTCGCCGAAGAGGTACAAACGGAAAACCGCCTGCGCTATCTGGTCTGCCTGACGGTGGCCGATATCTGCGCCACCAACGAAACCCTGTGGAACAGCTGGAAGCAAAGCCTGCTGCGCGAGCTGTACTTCGCCACCGAAAAACAGCTGCGTCGCGGGATGCAGAACACCCCGGACATGCGCGAGCGCGTGCGTCACCACCAGTTGCAGGCGCTGGCCCTGCTGCGCATGGATAACATCAACGAAGAGGCGCTGCATCAGATATGGGCGCGCTGTCGCGCCAACTATTTTGTGCGCCACAGCCCAAACCAGCTTGCCTGGCACGCCCGACATCTGCTGAAGCATGACCTGACGAAACCGATGATCCTGCTGAGCCCGCAGGCCACGCGCGGCGGGACGGAGATCTTTATCTGGAGCCCGGACCGGCCCTATTTGTTTGCTGCGGTCTGTGCAGAGCTGGACAGGCGTAACCTGAGCGTTCACGACGCGCAGATTTTTACCACCCGCGACGGCATGGCCATGGACACCTTTATTGTGCTGGAGCCGGACGGCAGCCCGCTCTCAGCCGATCGTCATGAAGGAATACGCTTTGGTCTGGAACAGGCGATTACCCAGCGCAGCTGGCAGCCGCCGCAGCCGCGCCGTCAGCCGGCGAAACTGCGCCACTTTACCGTCGATACCGAGGTGAATTTCCTGCCGACCCATACCGATCGTAAATCGTTCCTGGAGCTGATCGCGCTCGACCAGCCAGGGCTGCTCGCCCGCGTCGGCCAGGTTTTTGCCGATCTGGGAATTTCGCTTCACGGCGCCCGAATTACAACCATTGGCGAGCGAGTAGAAGATTTATTTATAATCGCCACCGCCGACCGGCGTGCCCTTAATAATGACCTGCAACTTGAAGTGCAACAACGGTTGACAGCAGCCCTCAATCCAAACGATAAAGGGTGACGTGTTTTTTAGTGAAATGGAAAGAGTAAACAATGCAGCAGTTACAGAACGTTATTGAGTCCGCTTTTGAGCGTCGCGCCGACATCACTCCGGCAAATGTGGATACCGTGACCCGTGAAGCGGTTAACCAGGTTATTTCCCTGCTGGATTCCGGCGCACTGCGCGTGGCAGAAAAAATCGACGGTCAGTGGGTCACTCATCAATGGCTGAAGAAAGCTGTGCTGCTCTCTTTCCGTATCAACGATAACCAGGTTATCGACGGAGCAGAAAGCCGCTACTTCGATAAAGTGCCAATGAAATTTGCGGACTACGACGAAGCGCGCTTCCAGAAAGAGGGCTTCCGCGTGGTGCCACCGGCGGCGGTACGTCAGGGTGCCTTCATCGCACGCAATACCGTGCTGATGCCATCCTACGTGAACATCGGCGCCTACGTTGACGAAGGCACCATGGTAGACACCTGGGCCACCGTCGGTTCCTGCGCGCAGATCGGTAAAAACGTTCACCTGTCCGGCGGCGTGGGCATCGGTGGCGTTCTGGAGCCACTTCAGGCCAACCCAACCATCATCGAAGACAACTGCTTCATCGGCGCGCGTTCCGAAGTGGTTGAAGGCGTGATCGTCGAAGAAGGTTCAGTGATCTCCATGGGCGTCTACATCGGTCAGAGCACCCGTATTTACGACCGCGAAACCGGTGAAATCCATTACGGCCGCGTACCAGCCGGTTCCGTTGTGGTCTCCGGCAACCTGCCGTCTAAAGACGGCAAATACAGCCTGTACTGCGCGGTTATCGTGAAAAAAGTGGACGCGAAAACCCGCGGTAAGGTGGGTATCAACGAACTGCTGCGCACCATCGATTAATCAGGTATAACAAAAAGCGGGGGCAACCCCGCTTTTTTTATATCTGAAGGTGGCGGAAATAGATTTTTTCGTTAATTATTCATAGGTTATGTTGAGATCAAGGGTACCGCTATGTACGATAATCTGAAAAGTCTGGGCATTACCAATCCTGATGAAATTGATCGTTATAGTCTCCGCCAGGAAGCGAATAACGATATTTTGAAAATCTATTTTCACAAGGACAAAGGAGAGTTTTTCGCCAAAAGCGTGAAGTTTAAATACCCACGCCAGCGTAAGACCGTTGTCGCTGACGGTATCGGTCAGGGATATAAAGAAGTACAGGAAATCAGCCCTAACCTGCGCTATGTGATCGACGAACTCGATCAGATCTGCCAGCGCGATCGCAGCGAAATCGATTTAAAACGTAAGATCCTTGACGATCTTCGTCACCTTGAAAGCGTCGTCACCAATAAGATCAGCGAGATTGAAGCAGATCTTGAGAAATTGACGCGTAACAAATGAGCCGTTTTATTGCCCGGTGGCGCTTCGCTTACCGGGCCTATGAACGCATGTAGGCCGGGTAAGGCGAAGCCCCCACCCGGCAAACAGCATCATCTCTGCTCATCCAGCTGCAACGCCACATACAGCAGCAGCCGGTCGTCAAAATTCCCCAAATCCAGCCCCGTCAGCTCCGAGATGCGGTTTAGCCGATACTCAAGCGTATTACGATGAATAAACAGCGCTTTTGACGTTGCCAGCGGCTGCACGTTATGCCGGAACCACGCCTGCAACGTGCGGCGCAGCAGACCGTTGTTGTCCATTGCTTTCAGACGCACCAGCGGACGCGCCAGCTCGTTGGCCTGCCAGCCACCGCGCAGGCTGTCGAGCAGGACCGGCAGCATCAAGTCCTGATAGAAATAACTGCGGCTCTCCGGCATGCGCTGTTTACCTACCATCATGGTGGTGCGCGCGGTTCGCCATGAACGGGCGATACTCCCCGGACCGGTAAAGTAATTCCCCAGCGCGACGCGAAAACGGAGCTGACCGTTCTCCTTCATGCGCTCGATAAGCAGCTCCACGCGACGACGATGATCTTCCGCGTCCCAGCGACCAAACTGGTTAAGCGCAGGCTTAAGCACCACCATTTCCGTCAAAGAGACAATCGCCACCAGGTTGTTACGCTCCGGCGTCGCCAGCATGTTTTGCAGCTGCTGGAGCTCTACCATGGCGCTGTCTACGCCAAGCTGACCGCTATCTACCTCGATGACGGCAACCACGCGGGGCTGGTTCAGGTCAATGCCCAGACGCTGCGCCCACTCGCTCAGGGCAGGCGTATGCTCCTCCGCCTGGATCAAATTCATCACCAGCTCTTCACGCAGGCGGCTGTCCTGGGCAAGCAGGTGCATCAGGCGCGACTGCTCCAGCATCATCTCCGCCGTCATGCAGACCAGCTCGCCGTATTTACGCAGCGATTCAGGATCGCCGGTCAGTCCGATAACGCCAACAATTTCCCCTTCCAGACGCAGCGGCAGGTTGATCCCCTGACGGACCCCGTGCAGATGTTTCGCCACGGCGTCGTCAATGTCGACCACGCGCCCCTGAGAGAGCACCAGCAACGCGCCTTCGTGCAATTCACCAATACGCTCACGATCGCCGCTACCGATAATGCGCCCGCGGGCATCCATTACGTTGATATTGGTATCGATGATGCGCATGGTTCGCGCCACGATATCCTGCGCCATTTTGGTATCCAGATGCCAGCCAGCCATATAACCCTCCCGTGAGCAGAGCTCAAGCATAGGGAAGTTCAGCTAAGGCTGCATTGTGCAGATGCCCAAAGGCAGAGAGAGATGTATGGAGTTGTGGGAAAGGTCACAGAAACGAGAAAGCCCCTGCGAACAGGGGCTTAAGAAGATTACTGCATCAGGAGATAAATAGAGGTATCACCACGCTGAATATTCAGCGCCAGCACGGAAGGCTTGCTGTCGAGAATTTTGCGCAGTTCAGCAATGTTTTTCACCGGCTGCTGGTTAGCGCCCATGATCACATCACCTTTTTTCAGGCCGATACGGGCAGCAGGTGAGTTCGCTTTCACGTTGTTCACCACCACGCCTTTATCTGCCCCTTTGTTGCTCATCTCGGCACCTTCAATACCGCTGAAGATGGTGCTGGAATCCACCTGATTCTGGCTGCTCTGCTGAAGTTCCAGGCTCACGTTGACCGGCTTACCTTCACGCAGCAGGCCGAGGGTCACTTTACTGCCGATTGGCATAGAACCGACTTCCGCACGCAGGGCGGCAAAGCTGCTGATCGGCTTACCGTTCAGAGAGGTAATCACGTCACCCGCTTTGATACCGGCCTTCGCCGCCGAGGAGTTCGGCATGACCTGGCTTACGAACGCGCCGCGCTGAGCATCCACCTTCATCGCCTTCGCCAGCTCTGAGTTCAGTTCGGTACCCATGATACCCAGCTCACCGCGTTTCACCTGCCCATACTGGACCATCTGCGCAGTGAGGTTTTTCACCATGTTACTCGGAATAGCGAAGCCGATACCGATGTTGCCACCGTCCGGTGCGAGGATAGCGGTGTTGATACCGATAAGCTCGCCGTTCAGGTTCACCAGCGCACCGCCGGAGTTACCGCGGTTAATGGCCGCATCCGTCTGGATGAAGTTTTCATAGTTTTCTGCGTTCAGGCCACTGCGTCCCAGCGCAGAGACGATACCCGAGGTCACGGTTTCGCCCAGACCGAACGGGTTGCCGATGGCGACGGTGTAGTCACCGACGCGCAGCGCGTCAGAATCGGCAAGCTTAATCGCCGTCAGGTTCTTCGGATCCTGAATTTGAATCAGCGCAATGTCGGAGCGCGGGTCTTTACCGACCACTTTCGCATCGAATTTACGGCCATCGCTCATCTGCACTTTAATAACGTTCGCATTATCTACCACGTGGTTATTGGTCACCACGTAGCCTTTGGCTGCATCAATGATCACGCCCGAGCCAAGTGCCATGAATTTCTGCTGCTGGCCGCCGCCCATGCCGTCATCCCCTGCACCGCCGCCCTGACAGAACGGGGAGCTCTGGAATGGCGAACCGTCCTGGCAGAATGGCGAATTGTCGCCGAAGAACTGCTGGAAATTACGCGGCATACGCGGCGTATTGACGGTTGTGCTGCCCTCAACGTTAATACTCACCACCGATGGCATCACTTTTTCGAGCATCGGGGCCAGGCTTGGCATCTGCTGCGCAGTCGCTGCCGAGGAAGCTGTCTCGGCTGCCGTCGCTGCCAGAGGGGACAGCGCTAAACCTAAACTCAGAGCCAGTGCACTCATTGCTAATGTGGTTTTTTTCATGTTTCTCAATCTCGATTTACCAGATAACGCAAAATTGCTGTGTAACTCAGATTCGTTTTATACCGCTTAGTTCCGGGATTAAGTTTATGGAAAAAGTAAAAATTTATTGGTCGTCTTTACAAAACTCATGGCTTATTCAACGGCCATCAGCTTGCGGTATTCATCCCAGGCATACAAATCGGTCATCCCGCTGATATAGTCCTGGATAAGCCGGCAGCGATAATAATATTCCATAACCGGCCATTGTGAAGAATGGCGATCTATTTTACTGACGGCTTCAATGTATGCCAGCCTGTGACGGGTTGAAAGCTTCTGATAGAGGCGAGATTCAATTGGCAAACGGCGAACACGCTCGTTTTCTACCAGTTCGCTGAACTCATCGACCGTCAGCTGGAGCAGTGGGCCATAGATCTCCAGCAACCCACTGATAACCCGGTATCCTTGCAGCTCAAGCTGTTCGACATCCGGGTGGCTGAAAACATGGCGAACCGCCACGTTTTTATATAATTCAAGAAGCTGACTAAAACTGCTCTCATCTTCCAGCAGGGCGTGATTAAATTCCCCGCTAAATATCATCGGCAAATTATCAATAAAACGGGCGGCCGCATACGGCACCAGTTTATTCAGCGTATTGACCCGCAAATACATAAAGAACTGATCTTCGGTGCTGCGGCTCAGGGTATTTGAACGCGATTTCTCCCACGCATTTTCGACGACCTGCGCAAACAGAGACCCTTTTTCATGCTCCCCCCAGGCATCATGAAGATGCTGATACAGCTCTTCGACGCTGAATATTCTTTTTTCAACCGCATCTTCCAGGTCGGCCACGCAATAGGAAATATCGTCGGCGGCTTCCATAATCCACGTCAATGGAAAACGGCCATTCGGCGTTAGCGAAAGTTCTTTACGCAGCCGTTCAACGTACGCTTCTTCCGACAGGTAATAGCCCGGTTTTTTCATCAGGTAGCTATGGGTGGCGGGCGTTTCCCCCATCCACCACGCGGGACGCGTGTATTTAAGAATGCAGCCCACCTGCGCCCAGGTCAGATTCATGCGCATCAGGGAGTGCACCAGGCGAATACCCTGCGCGTTACCTTCAAAATGACACAGATCCTGACGCACCTTGCGGCGCAGGTCGTTCAGGCTCTCTTCGCCCTCGCGCAGGCATAAATCGCGGACCATGCAGCGGTCATCGCTAAGCGGCTGGCTTATGGCGTCAGAGGGAAAAAGCCGCTGTTTAAACCAGTCATTGATGGCGGCCTCGCCGAAATGACCAAAGGGCGGATTGCCGATATCGTGCATCAGGCAGGCCATCTCAACGATGCTTTCGAACGGCCCGGTCAGTTCATCCAGCCCGTAGGTTTCCAGCAGACGTTGCTCTTTGAGACGGCTGAGGATCTCTTTTGCAATGTAGCGCCCCACCTGCTGCACTTCCATGGAGTGCGTTAACCGCGTACGCACCGCGGCGTTACGCTCCAGCGGGAAAACCTGGGTTTTTTGCTGTAACCGGCGGATAGCAGGCGAGTTGATGATGCGTCCGCGATCGCTTTCGAAAATACGCAGGATCTCATGTTCGCTCTTATCGCCCTGCGGCGAACGGAAACGTCGGTGCCAGTTAATTTTGGTGCGAAAATCGATTGGTGCCATGTGCTCCCCCGCGTGAGAATGCGTTTCCCCTTAACCGCATGATAGACTATGCATCTTAACAAGGCACATCGCGAGTAAATCTATGAAAATCGGCATTATTGGTGCAATGGAAGAAGAAGTTACGCTGCTGCGTGACAAAATTGAGAACCGTCAGACCCTCTCCCTCGGTGGCTGTGAGATCTACACCGGCCAGCTGAACGGCGTTGACGTGGCTCTGCTGAAATCAGGCATCGGTAAAGTTGCAGCGGCCCTGGGCGCGACCCTGCTGCTTGAGCGCTGCAAGCCTGACGTTATCATTAACACAGGCTCTGCGGGCGGTCTGGCGCCAACGCTGAAAGTGGGTGATATCGTGGTTTCAGACGAAGCGCGTTACCACGATGCAGACGTCACCGCATTTGGCTACGAATATGGTCAGCTTCCGGGCTGCCCGGCCGGGTTTAAGGCGGATGATAAGCTGATTACCGCCGCTGAAAGCTGCATCAACGAGCTGAACCTCAACGCGGTACGTGGCCTGATCGTCAGCGGCGATGCCTTTATCAACGGCTCTGTCGGTCTGGCGAAAATCCGTCATAACTTCCCGCAGGCTGTCGCCGTTGAAATGGAAGCCACGGCTATCGCGCACGTGTGCCATAACTTCAGCGTGCCGTTCGTGGTCGTTCGCGCGATCTCTGACGTGGCGGACCAGCAGTCCCACATCAGCTTCGACGAATTCCTGGCCGTTGCGGCAAAACAGTCCACCGTGATGGTGGAAACCCTGGTGCAGAAACTGGCGCGTGGGTAAGGTGTTCTTCAGGGCGCTGGCCGCCCTGCTTCTGCTCGCCCCGGCCTGGCTCACCGCCGCGCCGCGGGTGATTACCCTCTCCCCTGCCAATACGGAACTGGCGTTTGCCGCGGGGATCACGCCCGTTGCGGTGAGCAGCTTTTCCGATTACCCCCCGCAGGCCGCCCATATCGAACAGGTTGCCACCTGGCAGGGAATGAATCTGGAACGCATTGTGGCGCTCAAGCCCGATCTCGTCCTTGCCTGGCGCGGCGGTAATGCCGAACGGCAGGTGAACCAGCTCTCATCGCTGGGAATAACCGTGAAATGGGTGGATGCGGTGAGCATCGAACAGGTGGCACAAGCCCTGCGTGACCTCGCGCCCTTCAGCCCGACCCCACAACGCGCCGGACAGGCAGCACAGCAGATGCTCAACGATTTTGCCGCGCTAAAAGCCCGGTACGGCACGCAGCCGAAACAACGCGTTTTTCTGCAATTTGGCAGCCAGCCGCTGTTCACTACCGGGAAAGGTTCGATCCAGAATCAGGTGCTTGAGACCTGTGGAGGTGAAAATATCTTTGCCGAAAGCCGGGTGCCGTGGCCGCAGGTCAGCCGTGAGCAGGTCCTGGCGCGGCAGCCGCAGGCTATCGTGGTGGTCGGAAATGCGAGCGACATTCCCAAAATTAAACAATTCTGGCATCACCAGCTTAAAATTCCGGTGATCGCCCTCAACAGCGACTGGTTTGAACGCGCCAGCCCGCGTATTATCCTCGCCGCAAAACAACTCTGCGCCGAACTGGCAGAGCGTCACTCAAACAGATAAATACCCTATTCGAGGATTTAACGATGCTCGTGTATTGGCTGGATATTCTTGGCACAGCCGTTTTTGCTATCTCCGGCGTTCTGCTTGCCGGAAAACTGCGCATGGATCCCTTTGGCGTGCTGGTGCTCGGCGTCGTTACGGCGGTAGGCGGCGGAACGATCCGCGATATGGCGCTGGCAAACGGCCCGGTATTCTGGGTAAAAGATCCGACGGACCTGGTGGTGGCAATGGTCACCTGCCTGCTGACCATCGTGCTGGTGCGTCAGCCGCGCAGGCTCCCCAAATGGGTGCTGCCGGTGCTGGACGCCGTCGGCCTGGCCGTCTTTGTGGGCATAGGTGTCAACAAAGCCTTTATTGCCGGGACAGGGCCGCTGGTGGCGATCTGCATGGGCGTACTGACCGGCGTGGGCGGGGGGATTATTCGTGACATTCTGGCGCGAGAAGTCCCGATGATCCTGCGAACGGAGATCTACGCGACGGCCTGTATCATTGGGGGAATCGTTCACGCCACGGCGTATTACACCTTCGCTGTCCCGCTGGAAAACGCGGCGATGCTGGGGATGGTGGTCACGCTGGCGATCCGTTTAGCGGCGATACGCTGGCACCTGAAGCTGCCGACGTTTGCGCTGGATGAAAATTCAAGGTAGGGGTTGTTGATAAGCCCGGTGGCGCTGCGCTTACCGGGCCTACAATCCGCATTCAGGCTTAAATGCTGAACGATGAACCACACCCGCAGGTGCTGGTTGCGTTCGGGTTCGTCACCACAAAGCGCGAACCTTCCAGACCTTCAGTGTAGTCCACTGAACCGCCCACAAGATATTGCAGGCTCATCGGGTCAACCACCAGCGCGACGCCCTGTTTCTCGATAGTCATATCACCATCGTTGACCTGGTCGTCAAAGGTAAAACCATACTGGAAGCCACTACAGCCGCCGCCGGTAATATAAACACGCAGTTTAAGGTCCGGATTGTCCTCGTCGGCAATCAGGGTTTTCACTTTTTTCGCTGCGGCTTCGGTAAATTCCAGCGGCAACGCTACGTCATCACTCATCTTATGCTCCCATGAATACTGCGACTGCTATTGGGTAAAAATCACCCAATTCTTTTTGTCATTATCTAATACCCTGGTAATTCATTCAAGTATTCTGCTTCAGGGCCTGTTCAGCCTCCTGTTTTGCCAGGGTACGGGCAAGAATGGTGGAGTATAGCGGTTTTCCACCCAGGAATTGGGCTAATAGTGTCGCGCCAAGGCAGGTAATGATCATTGGCAAAATGAGCTGGTAATTGTCGGTCATCTCCAGCACCAGCACGATCCCGGTCAGCGGCGCGCGCAGGGAGGCCGCCAGCAGCGCCCCCATTCCCGCCACCGCAAACGTCCCCGCATCCAGATGATAGGCCGGGAAGCCAACCGCTGCCGCCATGCCAAACGCCGTGCCCAGCAGCGTTCCCAGCGCCAGCATCGGGGCAAAAATGCCGCCCGGCGCGCCGGAGGAGAAGCACAGCACGGTCGTGATCACCCGCGAGATAAACATAAACAGCAGCAGCCCCACGCTGAAATTCCCCGCCGCGGCAATGGGAATCAGCCCGAAACCGCCGCCCGCCGCGTTCGGTTCGATAAAGCCGAGGATCCCGCACACGCCGCCAAGCAGGCCTCCCACCAGCACCCATTTCGTGGTATTTCCGCCATGGATGCGCTGAAACATATCCTGCGCACGTAAAATCAGGGTATTGAAAAGCGGGCCGACGATGCCAAAAATCATTCCAAGAACCAGATACAGCCACAGGGTATTGACCGGGGCATTGGTCAGCTTGCCAACCTCAATCACCGCCCCTTCGCCGTTAAAGAGACGAAAGACAATGCTCGACATAATCACGCCGGTAAACACCGCTTTAATGGAGATCAGGTTGTAGCGGAACTGGGCGCGCATCTCTTCGATGATGAACAGGATACCCGCCAGCGGTGCGTTAAACGCGGCAGACAGCCCCGCCGCCGCCCCCGTCGCCAGCAGCGTATGGCGCGCTTCAGCGCTGCGCATGCGGAACAGGTCGCCGACCATCCTCCCGACGTTGCCGCCCAGCTGTACCGTTGGCCCTTCGCGCCCCAGCACCATGCCCGCCCCGAGCGTCCCCATCCCGCCGATAAATTTCACGGGAAGCACGCGCCACCAGCGAACCGGACGCAGCTCTTCCAGCGCCCCTTCAATTTCGGGGATCCCCGAACCGCCGGCTTCAGGTGCGAATTTACGCACCAGGAAATACCCCACCATGGCGAACAGCGCCGAAAGGCCAAATGCCAACACCCAGACCAGCCATTCCCGATCCGCAAAGCTGGCAACGGTACCGATGCGCCAGTTGAGCACCGCGTTGACGGCCTTTTCAAACGCGACGCCCACCAGTCCGGCCAGCGTACCCACCACGGCGGCTGCCAGCAGAATGGCTAACGGGGTTTTGTCACGGTTGAGCAGCCGCCGGATGCTGACCCGGTGCTTCGCGCGCGTAAATTGTTGTTGTTCAAAAGAAGGCGTGTTCTCGTTCATTACCTGTTCTGTTTCGTCATACAAAAGGCCGCAAGGATTCTACCAGAGACAATCCCCTCGTCCCTTGAAAAATACTTAACAATTGTTAAGCCCGTTGAGGGGCAAAAATTTTATAACCTCTTCTGGATCACTTAGAATAGTCCTCTTAACTTATTTCTACGAACCAGGAACGACGCCATGAGCAAGTCTGAAAACCTCTACAGTGCAGCCCGCGAGCTAATCCCGGGCGGCGTGAACTCTCCGGTGCGCGCCTTTACCGGCGTGGGCGGCACCCCGCTGTTTATCGAACGTGCGGACGGCGCGTATCTGTATGATGTGGATGGCAAAGCCTATGTCGATTACGTCGGCTCCTGGGGCCCGATGGTGCTGGGGCATAACCACCCGGCGATCCGCAACGCGGTGATTGAAGCCGCTCAGCGCGGCCTGAGCTTCGGTGCGCCAACCGAGATGGAAGTCAAAATGGCGGAGCTGGTCACCGAGCTGGTGCCAACGATGGACATGGTGCGTATGGTGAACTCCGGGACCGAAGCCACCATGAGCGCTATCCGCCTGGCGCGCGGTTTTACTGGCCGTGACAAAATCATCAAGTTCGAAGGCTGTTATCACGGCCACGCCGACTGCCTGCTGGTGAAAGCCGGTTCCGGCGCGCTGACCCTCGGCCAGCCGAACTCCCCGGGCGTACCGGCTGATTTCGCGAAGCACACGCTGACCTGCACCTATAACGATCTGAACACCGTTCGTGCGGCGTTCGAGCAGTATCCGCAGGAGATCGCCTGCATTATCGTTGAGCCGGTGGCGGGCAATATGAACTGCATTCCACCGCAGCCAGATTTCCTGCCGGGCCTGCGCGCGCTGTGCGATGAGTTTGGCGCGCTGCTGATCATCGATGAAGTGATGACCGGCTTCCGCGTGGCACTGGCGGGCGCGCAGTCATATTACGGCGTAGAGCCGGATTTGACCTGCCTCGGCAAAATCATCGGCGGCGGCATGCCCGTCGGCGCGTTTGGTGGCCGTAAGGACGTGATGGACGCGCTGGCGCCAACCGGTCCGGTTTACCAGGCGGGCACGCTCTCCGGTAACCCGATTGCGATGGCGGCGGGCTTCGCCTGTCTGACCGAAGTCGCCCAGCCGGGCATCCACGAAACCCTGACCGCCCGCACGACGCAGCTGGCGAATGGCCTGCTGAAAGCCGCAGAAGAAGCGGGTATTCCGCTGGTGGTGAACCACGTTGGCGGGATGTTCGGGATTTTCTTCACCGAAGCGAAAACCGTGACCTGCTATCAGGACGTGGTGAAGTGCGACGTGGAACGCTTCAAACGCTTCTTCCACCTGATGCTGGAGGAAGGCGTATACCTGGCCCCGTCAGCGTTTGAAGCGGGCTTTATGTCCGTGGCGCACAGCGAAGAAGATATCAATAACACCATCGACGCGGCGCGTAAGGCGTTTGCGAAGCTTTAAGGGCATTGCCGGGTGGCGCTAACGCTTACCCGGCCTACGATGTTCTCCCTCTCCCCGTGGGCTGAGGGATCCCCACCAATTTGAAATCAGAACCAATAACGCTGCCTTCAGAATAACGGAGGGCTTTCAGCGATGACCTGGTCCGGCTGTAAATCGCTGAGGCGTTTGCCTTCCGGCCGGGGCGAGGCGCAGGGATGCGCCGAGAGGGCGGGCTTTACAGGGACGTTGCCTCCGCCCGTACCCGATAAGCCGGAAGGAATAAGCCGAAGGTACCGCGAAGCGGCGATTTACCGCCGGGAGCCCGGGTCGCCAGGGTGGTGGCGACTGAGCCACCCTGGCACGTTCACCGGTTATGTCGCTACAGAGTAGCAAGGAACATAAAGTGAACGGAATGACCACCACAGCCGTATGTTCCCCTCACCCTAACCCTCTCCCCAAAGGGGCGAGGGGACTGTTCAGCGCATACATTATTTTGTGGGGATCCCTCAACCCCGTGGGAGAGGGACGGGGTGAGGGCATCAGGCCGCACCTGACTACCGACTCTGCTTTCTCAACAGATAGATAAAATACGGCGCGCCAATAAAGGTCGACAGCAGGCCCGCCGGGATCTGATACGGGAACAGCACCATCCTTCCGCACCAGTCAGCAAAGACCAGGATCGCCCCGCCCGTCAGCGCAGACATGACGATATGCGGCATTGTCCGGCGAAAGCCCATCATACGGGCGATGTGCGGTGCCATTAATCCAACAAAACTGAGCGGGCCGATAGTCATGGTGGCCGTCGCCGTCAGGCACGCGGCCAGCAGCAGCAGGGCGATACGCGTTGGCGTCAGCGCCAGCCCGACCGCGCGCGCGGTGTCACCGCCCAGCGGCAGAATGGTCATCCAGCGACGGCACAGCGGCACTATCGCCAGCAGCACGACCATCACGATCCCCGTATGCACCACCTGGCTGCCGGTGGCGTTGTACGTTGAACCGGAAATCCAGGTCAGGATCTGCGCCATGCGCGGATCGCCGCTCGCCTGCAACATCATCAGCAGCATGGTAAACGCGGTGCTGAGCGCCATCCCGGCCAGCAGCATACGATGAGGCGAGAATCCGCCCCGCCCGGAGGCGATCAGGATAATCATCAGCGTCGCCGCCGCACCGATACTGCCGGCAGGCATCAGCCAGCCGAACGCATTTCCCGGCACGAGGAACAGCATCAACACCACGCCAAACGCGGCACCGGAGCTGATCCCCAGAACTTCCGGGCTTGCCATCGGGTTGCCGGTCAGGCGCTGGATAATACAGCCCGCCACCGCCAGCATCACGCCCGCAATCAGCGCGGAGAAGATCCGCGGCCAGCGCCACTGCATAAGTTCATTCAGCAAATCACCGGTAGCCCAGTGCCAGCCGGTAGCGTCGCGCCCCAGCGAGAGCGCGGCGAACGAAGCGATCGCCAGCACCGCCAGCCCGGCAAGGCTGAACCACACTATCGACTGACGTTCTGCCGAAACCTTATCCCCGGCGTCCATCGCCGGCGCGCTAATGCTGCGCAGGCGCGGCAGCAGCCAGAGCAGCAGCGGCGCGCCGATAAGGGCCGTCACCGACCCCGTGGAGACCTCCATCCAGACGCGCGCCAGCCAGAGAATGAGCTGATCGGAAAGCCAGAGGATCAGCGCGCCAATCAGCGGCGCCAGCATCAGGCGCGCCAGAAGACGGCGCGCGCCGAGCATTTTTGCCAGCAGCGGCGCAAACAGGCCGATAAACCCGATGATGCCGACGGCGTTAACCAGCAGCGCGCTCAGCACAATCGCCAGCGCCAGGGCAGCCAGGCGGGCCAGCGACAGCGCCAGCCCCAGGTTGCGCGCCACGCCGTCATCCAGCCCCATCAGCGTGAGCGGGCGCAGCAGCAGCAGCGTGAGCACCACGCCGCCAAACAGCTGCGGCCACAGGCGCTGGACGATACTCCAGTCGGTCTGGGTGAGCGTGCCGGTGCTCCACATAAACATGCTTTGCAGTTGGTCGTGGTGAAACAGCACCAGAAGCTGGTTGATTGCGCCACAGTAGAGGCTGACGACCAGCCCGGCGAGGATCAGCGTGACCGGCGAGAGACGTTTTCCCCAGGCCACGCCAAAGACCAGCGCGCCCACGACGCAGGCGCCTGCCAGCGCGGCAAACTGCGAGGTTAATGCCCCCGGCAGGGTCCAGAGGGTGGTGATGGTGATCCCCAGCTGTGCACCCGTCGCCACGCCCAGCGTGGTGGGCTCCGCCAGCGGGTTACGCAGCACCTGCTGGAACAGCACGCCCACCAGTCCCAGCCCCGCGCCGACCAGCAGGGAGATGCTAAGACGCGGCAGCAGGCTGTAGTGGAAGAGCATCTGCTGAATATTGTCGATATCCGGAGCGGCAAACGCGGCCGCCCATTGTTCGCGCGGCAGTGCCGTGGAGAGGTTAAACCCGGTTAGCGCCAGCGCCGCCAGAAAAATCAGCCCCAGCAGCAGCGCCGGGAAACGGGCAATACGCGTACTCATGCTCTGCCCCCCATCACGTTGTCCAGCACGCGGGCAAAGTGCATTGCCGACAGCGTCGCGCCGTAAAACCATACCGCAGGGGCGCGCAGGAAGCGCTGCTCGCGCACGAACGGCATCGCCTGCCAGAGCGGGGTTGCCATCAGGGTTTGCATTTCACGCTCGTTGCCGTGGTCAAAGCACAGCACGTCGACGTCGCGAAACGCCGCCAGGCGGTCGATGCCCACGGCTGTGCTTCCCCAGAACGTCATCTCGCCTTCCCAAGCGTTGCGAATGCCGAAGCTGTCGAGCACCTCCTGGAACAGGCAGTTTTTTCCGAAGACCAGCATATGGCGGGCGTCCAGCAGCGTCACCATCAGCAGAGGCCGATCGCCTCGGCGGGCAAAGCGCGGCTTAAGGGACTCAATCAGCGCATCAAACTCATCGAGATGCTGTTTTGCTTCCGCTTCCCGGTTGAGGAACTGGGCCATCTCGTGGATAGACTTTTTTGCCATGGTCAGCGGCTTTTTACCGTCGCTAAAGGAAAAGCCTCGTCCCGGCGCAATCTTCGCCATGATCTCTTCCGACGGGCCATACCCCGCAGACCAGAACAAATAAGACGGTTTCATCTGCGTGAGAAGCTCAAGGTTTGGCTCTGTGCGCAGACCGATATCAATGACGGAGTCCGGCAGTTTTGGCTCATTCACCCACAGGGTGTAGTTGGGTATGTCAGCCACGCCGTAGGGCGTGATACCCAGGGCCATCATCAGCTCGACGGGTAACCACTCCAGCGCCACGATGCGGTGCGGATCGATAGCGGTGGCGCGGGCCGGGGCCATCTTCAACAGCAGCGGCGAGAGCGCCATGGCCGTTAGCAGGCGACGGCGGCTAATGTATGTTGAATCCAGCATCAGTAAACAAAGCTCACGGGAGCGGCCCCGGCAGGGTGAGGCAGGATCCCCATTGGAATACCGTAGATATGCTCCAGCGTTTCGCTGCGCATCAGCTCGTCAGGCGTGCCCTGAGCGATCATTTCACCGCCGCGCAGCGCCACCAGATAGTCGCAATAGCGCGCCGCCATATTGATGTCATGCAGAACCGCAATCACCGTCAGGCCGCGCTGCTGGCTTAAGCGATGCACCAGCGCCAGCACGTCAACCTGATGGGCAATATCCAGCGCCGAGGTAGGTTCGTCGAGCAGCAGGCAGCGGCTGTCCTGCGCCACCAGCATCGCGATCCACGCGCGCTGACGCTCGCCGCCGGACAGGCTATCCACCAGACGGTGCGCCAGCGGTTTGAGCCCGACCAGCGCAATTGCCTCTTCCACTTTCTCTCTGTCAGCGACGCCAAAACGCCCGAGCGCACCGTGCCACGGATAACGTCCAATCGCCACCAGCTCGCGCACCGTCATTCCTTCCGCCTGCGGCAGCTGCTGCGGCAGATAGGCCACCTTGCGGGCAAAGGCCTTACTGCTCCAGCTTGCCAGCGGATGGTCATCCAGCAGAATGTCGCCCTCGGACGGCGGCTGATGGCGGCCCAGCATCTTGAGCAGGGTCGATTTGCCAGAACCATTGTGGCCGATTAAGCCGGTAACTTTACCTGCGGGAAAGGTCAAAGAGAGCGGATGCAACAAGGTACGCCCGGGTACGCGAAAGGAGAGATTGTTGAGCGTGAAGGTGGAGTCGGATTGCGTTTTATTATCCTGCATGTCAGCCAACTTAAATAAAAAGGGCACGGCGAACCGTGCCCATAAAGAGGTTAGAAGCGGAAGGTCGCGGTGGCGACAACCTGGCGTCCTGCTCCCCAGTAGCATGCATACTCGCTGTAGCAGCTGGAGACGTACTCGCGGTCAAAGATGTTGTTCACGTTGACGCCGACGGAAGAGCCCGGCAGACCAAAGCGCGCCAGATCGTATTTCACCGTCGCATCCGCCAGAGCATAGCCCGCGACGTTAAAGGACTCATAGGCTTTAGGCGACGCCGAAGAGTAGTAAGAAACGGTGTCACCGATATAACGCGCGCCCGCGCCGACGGTCAGGCCGCTCAGCGCGGTCTCGTGGAAGGTGTAATCTGCCCACAGGGACGCCATGTTGCGCGGCACTTCCGCCGGACGACGTCCTTCATACCAGGTATCGTGGGTATATTCCGCATCGGTGTAGCTGTAGGCCGCCGTCACGTTCACGTTAGCCGACACCGCCGCTTTCGCTTCCAGCTCAAAGCCACGGGAGCGAATTTCACCGCCCTGCACGCTAAAGCCGCTGGTCGGGTTCGCCGGATCGGCGGTCAGGTTGTTGTTCTTGGTCAGCTGGTATACCGCTGCCGTCACCACAACAGGCAGATCTTTCGGCACATACTTCACGCCCGCTTCATACTGCTTGCCGCGAGCCGGATCGAACGGTTTGCCGCCCTGGGTGGTACCCGAAATAGGCTCGAAGGATTCGCTGTAGCTGAAGTATGGGGTGATCCCGTTGTCGAACAGGTAGTTAATCCCCCCGCGCCAGGTGAATGCCCGATCGTTGATTTCCGCGGTTGTCCCGTTATTACGGTTAAAGGCAGACGTTTTCGCAAAGTCATAGCGGCCACCCATGGTGAGTACCCACTTATCCCATTCCGCCTGATCCTGCGCATAGAGCCCGGTCTGCTCCTGGCGATTGAGCATGGCATACGGGAAGTTCACATTGACGTTCGCGTTGCCGTGCTGCGGATTATTCATGCTGATGGGATCGGCAGTGCCGTAGTCAGCATCAATGTCATTGCGCATGCGAAGGTAATCCACCCCCGTCAGCAGCGTATGGTCAACGGCGCCGGTCGCGAATTTTGACTGGAGTTGGGTATCAACCGTAAACGAGTTCAGGTCTTCATCGGAACGTACATACGCACGGCTGATCTGGGCCGGGGCGATATAGCCGTTACCGTAAACTGAACGGTAAAGCGTGTTGATTTTGGTGTACCGCAGGTTCTGGCGCACGGTGAAGGTGTCGTTAAATTCATGCGCGAAGCTATACCCCACCATTTTCTGACGGCGGGAGATCTTGTTGTCTTCATCGCCTTCGTTGAAGTTGGTCGGCAGCTTATGCGCCTTTCCGGCTGCATCATAGTAAGGCACGACCGTACCTTCACGCGGCAGCCAGCCGTAGTAACCTGCATCCGGATCGCTCTGGAAGTTACTCAGGAAAGTGAAGTCGGTTTTATCATCGGGGCGCCAGCTGAAAGACGGCGCAATCGCGTAACGAGTAGACTTCACCATATCCTGCTGCGCGTTCTCGCTGCGTCCCAGGCCGGTCAGACGGTATGACCATACGCCGTTATCGTCAATCGCGTCGCTGAAATCAAACCCGGTCTGCCAGAGGTTATCCGTCCCCATTTTGAACTGAATTTCTTTCAACGGTTCAGTAGTAGGACGCTTGCTGACCATGCTTACCACGCCGCCCGGATGGCTTTTACCATACAGTACGGACGTCGGGCCACGCAGCAGCTCTACGCGCTCAAGGAAGTACGGATCCATGGACGCTTCAGAGTAGTTGTCCCCCTGCAACTTCATACCATCCAGATACTGGTTGGTATTCACGGTGCTGGAGGTAGTGAAACCACGAATCGAAACCACATCGTAAGTTGTGGATGAGCCGCGCGTTGCGAAAACGCTTGGGGTATAGGCCAACGCCTGTTTAACCGTCCCCGGCTGTTTCATGTCCATCTCTTCGCGTGTTACCACGGAAATAGACTGCGGGGTTTTCTCAATCGGCGTATCGGTTTTCGTCGCCGTTGCGGTACGTTTTGCCGCAATCGTCGGTGCAGGACCCCAGGCACTTTCCTGTGCAGCCGGTGCGGCAGTCACGGTGATGGTTTCTTCTTTCTTGGGGGTTTCAGCGGCCTGTGCGTAAGCAGACATGCCGGCAACCGCTGTGGCTACGACGGCTGCGATTTTACGCAGCGACGTGTTAATTGGCTGAGCAGTATTGGAAAGCGCCATGATGGATCTCTGATGAAAAAGGTGAATGATAACGTAAACGAGAATTATTATTATGACCGCAGAATAATATGCGAAACGCTGGCGGCATAGCAAGCGATATGCGGCCCTACAAGAATTGAGGGTTTAAGAAATAACCAGATGAAAAGAGAGGGTTAAAAAGTGTGGCGAAATGATCGCAAAAACTCGCGCGGGCGGGCGGCGTTCAGCGATAAAAAAGTTCAAAAGTGGCAACCGCATCAACCTTGCCGGCTTTCACCTCTCCCGTTTTGACGTAGCGCGCTTTCAGCGGAATTTCCACGGGCACGTTATCCTGCGTGCTGGTTATCGCCGTATAGCTATGGTCGAATTGCAGCACCGTATTATTGCCGTCCAGAATCTGGAGCCCGACTCCCGCGGCGGCATGATCCCCGGCGGCAATGCCTAACGTATTCCCGTTTGTAACGCCCGTCGATCCTGTGCTCGTAAACTGATAATCCACCTTGGTGCCTGCCGCACACTCGCTTATCTCAATTTTAAAGCTGTTATCGGTCAGCACGTCGGTGTACTGGCCGGTGAAATCCTGCGTATTGACGGTCTTCAGCGGGACGTAAATATTCCGGTCGACCAGGTTACAGGTATTGGTCGTAATGCGCACGCTGGTGGGCGAGAAGCGCATTTCGCCGATAACCGCGCCGCTCAGCGTATCCTGCGCGGTTAATCGTCCGGTATCGAGGTTGCCCTCTTCAACATTCCCGATCACCAGCAGCTGCGCGGCGGCGCGGAAGGCCAGTACCTGATGCGAATAACCATGCATGGTTCCCAGAAAGTCCCATGGGCGCACGAGATCGCCTGACGTATAGCTGGGGTGCTTTTCCGTGGATGAGGCAGCGCGGATCCCGATTCCCGGCACGTTGGTTCTGTACACGCCGGGCATGACGTCTTCGCGCGCGTCGGCGCTGGTGATGGACAAATAGCCGCGGCGGATCTGGGCGTCGGCGCCGCCGCAATCCACGGTAATTTCATTACTTTCAACACTACCGTCATAAATCACGGTGCCCACCGGCGCGTCAGGCGCAACGGCGATGACCGCAGGCAGCTGGAACGTGACGACCCCGCCGTTGCCCTCGCCGCCGCTAAAGCTACAGTTGGCGCTCGCCGGGTGAATAAAGACAACCGCGCCCAGCGCCAGCGCGCAGGCGATAAGCGAGGGGACAGAAAAACGTAGACGCATTGTTTCACCCATTTTATTGGCAGTTTACCGTTGTTTTAAAAATGCCTGTCGCGCCGTCGGCGGGTACGTCGAGCGTGCCGCGGCACTGCGTGTCCCCCTCTTCTCCCCACTGCACGTTAAACGCTGTGCTGCCGCGCAGCCCGGTTAAATACACTTCTCCTTCGTCTCCCACGATGGCGGTCGCGTTTTGCAGGGCGAGCACGGCCCCGAACGGCACGGCCTTGCCCCGATGAAGCAACGTGACCAGGGCCCGCCGCCCGACGCGCGCGTCGAACGTTGCAGCCAGCGCCGCCCCTTTCGTCGGGACAAGATCCTGCGTCGCTGCCTCAATATCGATATCGTCCCGATCCTGGGTATTTACCGTAATGACGTTATGCCGGTAGGCCGTCAGCGACGGGACAACGGCGTTGCCAAAGCGATCGGTTGAAATCCCCCGACCGTTCTGAACCTTAACGTTGTCGCCGCCCTCGATATGCACAACGGCGAACGCGTCGCGGACTGGCTGCCCTAAGGTCACGCCATGTTCATGCGCCACGACGGAGCCCTGCGCGCTGTAGTTCCACTGCCGGTTATCGCCGCCATAGCTGTACCCCAGCCCCAAATCGCCGGAGGCTCCCCGATAGCGGCCGGACAGGCTGCCGCCGTAGCCGGTGTCATGATTTGCGTACGTCTGCTGAAGGCTGTAGCTGAGCTTATTACCCTCAAGCGCGGTGCCGCCGAGCCCCACCTGATGCGAAACAAAACCTCCGCTGGCGGTGTTGACGCTGTAGCTCGCCCAGGCGTTGGGTAGCCAGTGGGAGAAGGGAATATTCAGCGTCAGGGCCATCTGCCGGTCAGCATCCGCATCGGGCGTCCGGGTCAGGCTGTAGCTTAATGACCAGGAGATATCGCGCCAGCTGGAGCTCAGCCCGGCGCTGACGCTGCGCTCGCGGCCATCCATGTCCCAGTAATCCTGCTGATAGGTGTTCAGGTAAGCCGACCCCCAGTCCGAAAGGCGCTGAGAAAGATTAAGCTGCATACGGCTTCGCCGGTTGTTGGTCAGGCGATAGGTATAAATCCCGTCGTCAATCTCACCGTCGCGCTGGTCGATTGCCTCCTGAAAGGTGTAAAAACCGGCGGTGGAGTAGCGGTAGCTGGCAAGCGTGACGGTGGTATTTGTATCCGGAATATCTTTCGCATATTGCGCGCGCCAGGATAATCCGCTCGCGTCATCACGACCGTCATCAAAAGCGGTGCGGGCACCCGTGACATCCACCGATGCCGAACCGAAGCGCCCCAAATCCGCCCCCGCCCCGACCAGCGCCGCGTGATACAGCGACGCGCCAAGCACGCCGGTATAGGCCGTTATGCCATACGGAAAGCCATAGATCGCCGTTCCCTGGGCAAACGCAGGCGCATCCTCGCCCTCGCTGCCGCGATAGCGCCCCATCGCCAGAGAATATTTCAGGTTTCCTTCGCGCTGGAGCACCGGCACCGACGCGCTGGCCTGGATAAAGCTGTGCTCGCTGCCATCCGCCTCTTCGACGGTCACTTCCAGATCGGCGCCCGACGCCACCTGGCTCAAATCACGGATCGCGAACGGCCCCGGCGAGACGTTGCTCTGGTAAATCGTGTAGCCGTTTTGCTTCACGGTGACTTTCGCGTCGCTGTTCGCAATGCCGCGTATGACCGGAGCAAAACCCTGCTGGCCGGTGGGAAGCATGGACGTGTCGGTCTCGAGCTTCACCCCGGTCATTTGAATGCTGTCGAAAAGTTCACCGTTGGTATAGGTCTGGCCAATCTCCATCTGGCTTTGCAGAGGCTTTACGTCGCGCTGTAGCGTGGTGGCGATAGCATCCCAGCCGGCGGTATCGCTCCAGGTACTGTTGTTGCGCAGGCGCCATGCGCCCACGTTAATACCGGAGTCCAGGCCCAGCCAGGTTGACGAGGTTTTGCCCGCGCTATAGCGCTGCTGCGAACCGCTAAGCTGGTAGCTGGTCCAGGCCGCCGGAGCACCGTCATCCCACAGCTTAGGGCTGATGGCACTCGCCGTCGCCCGATCGCGGTACATCTGGGGAATAACCAGAGTCAGCGTCTGATTATCCTGATTAAATTCGTAGCGGGCATTTTTTATAAAACGGGAGATATCGTCGATGTGCGCCGCGTCGTCCAGCCCGGCCATATCGGCAATGGCATCCACCTTTACTCCCAGCGCGCGCAGCTCGGCTTTGGTCAGCTCAGGCAGCAGGCGCTGTTTGTCCGCCGAGAGAACATACGTTACGGGGCGCTTATCCAGAACATCCCCGTCCCAGAGGATCGTGGTCTGGTAACTGCCGGGCATCAGGCCGTTATCATTGATGAAATTTTTCAGCGTCGCGGTATTTTCAAGCGGCGTATCCAGCTCCAGAATCCGCAGGTTGAAGTCGTCATCAGCCGCGGCAGGCTGGATCGCGGCCAGCAATGCCAGCGCGATCCCCTTCAGAACCTGTTTGAGCCGTGACGATGATGACATACGATACCAGCATGAGCGGTTTACAGTGCCTGACTGCGTTGAGGGGTTTGCGCGCCGAAATCATTGATTGCCGTCCACGTCACGACGCCTTTTGCCGATCCGGGCAGGGCGAAACGCTGCTCGCTGAATGGCGCAACCATCATGGAAATCGCTCCCGGCGTGGCTTTGTTATCCACCACCGGCACGCTTGTGCCGCCAACGGCCAGCTCGCCAAATGAGACGTAAAAAGGCGTGGAATTTTTTGCAATCAGAGTGTCACCCTGACGGCGAAACGTGATTTTTTCAAAGGCGTGCAGCGCGTCTGTTTCTTTCAGCTGCGCAGGGCGCCAGAACAGCTTCAGACGCGTTTTCATCGCAAACTGAAGGGTATTCTTATCTTTTAATTCCGGCGATAAGGCCGAAACGGATTTAACGTTAGCCAGAAAGAGTGACTCCCGATCCGCAGGCAGGCTTTTTTTATCGCCGGTAAAAATAATATGTAAAAGCGTCTGGCGATTTTCCTGTAATTTATACACGGGAGGCGTGATAACAAAGGGGGCTTTCGCATTATTGGGATAGCTCACCCAGCTCTGTACCAGATAACGCGTATGAGGATCTTTATTCTTGAGGGCAATTTGCACTTCAGACTTATTCGATGGATAAACGATTCGCGTTCCACCGAGAACCACGCTGGCCTGCGCTGAACAGCAGGAAATAACCAGGCAGCCGCATAACACTTTAATTAAATGTTTCATCCTGCGTTCCAGAAGGCAGCCTTTTCAGGCTGCCCGATTTTTTTAGCGATAAACAACCTCGAACGTGGCAGAGGAGGCATAATGACCCGCCGTTGGCGCGTCTTCTCCAACCTGAATAACCTTCGCGGTGTAGTTAAAGACGGAAGCAGCCTGTCCCGTCGCATCGTTCGCAACGTCAGTGCCCGCGTCAGGGGTAGATCCGTCAAAAATCACGTCCCCTTTCGTGCCATTCTCATTGCTGACGATAATACCGACGTTGGTGGCATTACCTTCACCGGTCAGATCGTTCTGAAGACGTTTGTAAGCGGCGTCCGTGGTGGAGCCGCTGAACTTCAGGTTCAGTTTTGCGACCAGCGGGTCGCATTTCTTCACCTCAATTTTGAACGCTTTTGAAGTTCCCACCGAGCCGTCGCCGCTATAATCCGAAGGATAGGTATCGGCAAACGTTACGGTCGATGCATTCGTACCGGTGCCATCAACGTTAATTTCGCAGGTATCCGCAACAATTTTCCCGGCAAAGTTCACCGTGCCGGAATCATTCGATGCCAAAACCGGAAGCGACAGCGCCGCCAAAATGCTTCCGCCCAGTAAAGAAGTAATAATATATTTACGCATAACAATATCCTTATATTTGCTGATGAAGGTATCCATTCCCGGCAAAGCGAATTTGCATCAGAATGTCAGGTAAAGCGAGACATCATTCATTTTCCACCCCATCCAAATAAGAATGTCCTGACGAATGATGAATTTCATGGCGGGATTACATCAGATTATTCTTTATCATGTCCAGCGTGCAAAAGGGTAAAATCGGTCACGATTATTATAACCCCCTGATTTATAAAACCAGTCTATAAGATTAATAATTCTACAATCAATATTTAATAATTATAATAAAGCAACGGAGGGAAATAAAAAAAGCCGCTTTACGAGAAAGCGGCTTTTAAATTCAGGGAATTAATTAATTTCCGCCGAACATGTCCTTGATCCAGCCGGCGACGCCGTCGCTGTCTTTCTTCTCGTCCTGCTGCTGCGGCTGTTGCTGCTGCGGCTGTTGAGGCTGAGAAGACTGGTCAAACGGATTGCCCGTTGGCTGCTCAGGCTGGCTTTGCTGGCACAGCGCATCCGGATTGGTCGTCCAGACCGGCAGCGAACGCACGCCGCCGCCGCAGATGAAGTTACCTGAGCTGTCCACGCCCATATCGACGATATCTTCCGGCGCAACGAGGTTCAGCGGCACCGGAGACTGATTTGCCAGATAGCGCTGGTAAATCGACATTGCACCGCTTGCACCATACAGTTTGGTCGGCTGGTTGTTGTCGCGACCCACCCAGGTGATCACCACTTCACGGCCGTCAATACCGGCAAACCAGGTATCAACGTTGTTGTTGGTGGTCCCGGTTTTACCTGCCAGATGCAGACCCGGATACTTCGCCCCCAGCTGACGCCCGGTACCGCGCTGTACAACCTGCTGCATCGTCCATAACGTCATATAGGCTGCCTGCGCCGGAACCGCGCGCTCAGCCTGCGGGAAGCTTTGATACAGCACGGATCCATCTTCCGCTATCACCGAACGCAGGGCGGAAAGCGGAGCACGATTACCGCCGCTGGCAATGGTCTGGAACGCCTGGGCCACTTCGATTGGCGTCAGGTTAAGCGCCCCCAGGATCATGGCCGGAACAGGGTGCAGCTGATCTTTCGGCACGCCCAGCTTCTGCCAGGTATCGGTGATGGCCGGCAGGCCCAGCGCCATCCCGAGGTTAACCGTCGGCACGTTCATTGAGCGGGTTAACGCATCCACCAGCATCACCTGACCGCTGAACTGTTTATCGTCGTTCTGCGGAGACCATACCTGGCCGTTAGGCTGGCGCAGGGAGATGGGCGCATCGGCGATCCAGGTGTTCAGGCGATAGAGGTTCGGCTGGCTCAGCGCGGTCAGATAGGTCGCCGGTTTTGCCAGAGAACCAATCGAACGACGCGCCTGCATCGCACGGTTATAGCCCGCATACTGCGGCTCGGCGCCGCCCACCATGGCGCGAACTTCGCCGGTGTTGCGGTCAACCACCACCATCGCGGTTTCCAGATCGCTCAGCTTACGCTGCTTCTTCAGAACCGGAATACCTTCCACCGCCGCTTTTTCTGCCGCATCCTGCGCCACGGAGTCAAAGGTGGTAAAGATCTTCACTCCGGAGAGATCTTTTACTTTATCTCCGAGCTTAGATTGCAGCTCCTGACGCACCATCTGCATAAAGGCAGGCTGCGGGGAGATGACCCCACCGCGCGGCTGAACGCCCAGCGGACGCGCGCTCAGCATGTCGTACAGCTCCTGGTCAATCACCTGCTGCTGTTGCAGCAGACGCAGCACCAGATTACGACGCTCCAGCGCCAGTTTCGGGTTGCGCCACGGGTTATAGATTGACGCCCCTTTAACCATGCCCACCAGCAGCGCCTGCTGATCAAGACTCAGCTCTTCCACCGGACGGCCAAAGTAGTACAGGCTCGCCAGCGGGAAGCCGCGGATTTCGTTATCGCCGCTCTGGCCGAGGTACACCTCGTTCATGTACAGCTCAAGGATACGATCCTTGCTGTAGCGCGCATCCATCAGCACGGCCATGTACGCTTCGTTGGCTTTACGCCAGTAAGAGCGTTCGCTGGAGAGGAACAGGTTTTTCACCAGCTGCTGGGTAAGCGTACTCGCCCCCTGCACCGTACGCCCGGCGGTCAGGTTCGCCAGCACCGCACGGCCAATGGAGTAGAGGCTAATACCGTCGTGCTCGTAGAAGTGACGGTCTTCGGTTGCCAGCAGGGTATCCACCAGCAGATCCGGGAAGCCGTTACGCGCCACGAACAGGCGCTGTTCGCCGTTTGCGGACGACAGCATGGTGATCAGGCGCGGATCGAGACGGAAGAAACCGAACTGGCGGTCGTTATCCATGTTCTCAATGGTTTCCAGGCGATCGCCGTCAAAGGTCAGACGCGCGCGCACCTGACCCTCTTTGCTGTCCGGGAAGTCGAACGGACGGCGGATCATCTCAATGCTTTTCGCCTGGACGGTAAATTCGCCCGGACGGGTCATTTTCGTGACCTGACGATACTGCGTAGCTTGCAGCAGTTTCACCATCTCGTTTTTGCTGATGGACATGTCCGGCTCAAGGTTCACCATGCGACCATACACTGCCGCCGGCAATTGCCAGACTTTCCCGTCGATACGGCTGCGGATCTTCTGATCCAGATACACGCCGTAAATCGCGATCAGAACAACAAAAACAATGAACAGCTTCAGCAGCAGCCAGAACCAGCCACGCTTTCCACGAGGCTTACGCCCTTTGCCTTTCCCTTTACGCGGCATCGGTTCTTCATCCTCATAATCGTCTTCATAGTCATCGTCATACTCCTCATCTCTGAGGCGACGACGGCTTACCTTTTCTTTCGCCGGACGCGCTGGCTTTCCCTTACGTCCTATTGGCTCGCGGTCATTCCCCGCCATGCTTTTTCTCCGCAACATTCAGGCGCAAAGGCCAGATTTTCTTATCTTGCACAGGTCAGTGAAAGAAGAAATCTCTCAAAGTTTGTTTGTCACTCTCCCCGTGGGAGAGAGCCGGGGGTGAGGGCATCAGGCCGCACTCCCCTTTTCGATTCATCACGAATATTTCTTCGTGCGCCGCGTCGGCGCGGTATTCGCCGGATCGTCCGGCCAGACGTGTTTGGGGTACCGCCCTTTCATCTCTTTCTGCACGTCACGATAGCTCCCCGCCCAGAACGCGCCCAGATCGCGGGTGATCTGCAAGGGACGATGCGCGGGCGAAAGCAGCTCAAGCACTAACGGCACGCGCCCTTCAGCGATCGACGGCGTGGTGGCCTCACCAAACATCTCCTGCATCCGAACCGCCAGCGCCGGAGGATTATCCTCATGATAACGAATAGCAATCCGGCTCCCGGTTGGCACAGTGTAATGCCCAGGCAGTTCACTATCCAGACGTTGACGTAACGACCAGTCCAGTAAATTCTGTAACGCTGCCTTAACATCAAGCGCCTTAAGGGCGCGCAGCGAGTGCACGCCGCTCATCTGCGGCAGCAGCCACTGTTCAAGCGTCGCGAGCAGGGTATCGTCATCCACCGCCGGCCAGCCGTATTGCGGCAGCCATTTCGCGGCGCAGTGCAGACGAATACGGTACTGCTCCGCCTCCGGTGTCCAGTTCAGAACACTCAGCCCTTTTTCCCGGATGCCGTTCAGCATCGCCTGGTGTAACTCTTCTTCCGACGGCTTCGCCAGCGGTGTCGTCCCGAGCGTCAGTTTACCAATCTGACTACGACGGAACGCCTTCAGCGTACCCTGGGCATCATCCCATTCGACGATGTCAGATTGCTGAAGCAGCTGCGGGCAGGCACGCGTCAGGGCGTCAATATCCACGGCAAGCGCCTGCAAGATGCGCGCATCCGGGGAATGGCTGCCCTGTAGCAGCAGAGGAGCAATGAGCCATTCATGACGCGTCAGGGCATCATCGCTGTCGAGCATCGCGCCCATCCCGTTTGCCAGCTGATAGCGGCCGTCAAGTCCGCGGCGGCGCGCAATCCTGTCCGGAAAAGCCTGTGCCAGCAGAGAAGTCATTTTATCGCTGTCAGGCGATCCTCCCCGGCTCTTCAGACGATGACATAGCTGCTGTGCCCGCTGCTGCCAGTTTCCCTGATTGCGTGAAAAGGCCTGCCCCAGATCGCTGCTGCCGCCGCGCGGCGGCTCCTCAAGAATAGCCGCCAGTTTTGCCGCCGTGGCAATTTCATTATCGCCCTGCGCGGCCACCAGCATCGCTGCCAGTCGCGGATCGTTGCCCAGCGCCGCCATTTTCTGGCCGCGCGCCGTCAGTCGCTCGCCTTCCAGCGCACCAAGTTGGGTCAGCAGGCTGCGCGCGGCGGTGAGGTTCACGACAGGCGGAGGATTAAGCCAGGTGAGCTGGTCAGGGTCCGGGCAGCCCCACTGCATCAGATCCATCACCAGCCCGGAGAGATCGCTTTGCAAAATTTCAGGCGTACTTTGTAGTGCCGCACGCTCCGCCTGCTCGGCGCTGGTTAAATGCAGACAAATACCCGGCTCAAGACGCCCGGCTCGCCCTGCGCGCTGCACCATCGAGGCCTGGCTAATGCGCTGCGTCAGCAGCCTGGTCAGCCCGGTGCGCGGATCAAAGCTGGCGACCCTCTCCTGCGTACTGTCCACCACAAGGCGAATGCCTTCGATGGTCAAACTGGTTTCGGCAATATTGGTCGCCAGCACCACTTTGCGCTGCCCCGCCGGGGCGGGAAGGATTGCTTTGCGCTGGTCGCTTAACGACAGGGCGCCATACAGCGGACAAAGCGCAACATCGCTGCTCACCCGTGACGCCAGCTGCTCCTGTACGCGCTGGATTTCACCTACGCCGGGCAAAAACAGCAGCAGCGAGCCGGGCTCCTGGCGGAGCAGTTCGGCGGTGGCGATGGCAACGGCTTCGTCAACGCGCTGATGCGCAGGCAGCGGCTGATAGCGGCGCTCAACCGGAAAGGCTCGTCCTTCGGAGGCAATCATCGGCGCGTCGGGGAGCGTCTGCCGGAGCCGGTCGTTATCCAGCGTCGCCGACATAATCAGCAGGCGAAGGTCGTCGCGCAGCCCCTGCTGAACGTCGAGCAGCAGCGCAAGGGCCAGATCGGCCTGTAGGCTGCGCTCGTGAAATTCATCAAGGATCACCAGCCCGATGCCGGTCAGCTCCGGATCGTTTTGCAGCATACGGGTGAGGATGCCTTCGGTGACCACCTCCAGCCGCGTGGACGCGCCAACGCAGGTTTCAGCGCGCATCCTGTACCCTACCGTCTCGCCCGGTTTTTCATTCAGCAGTTCCGCCAGGCGCTGCGCCACGTTGCGCGCGGCCAGCCTGCGCGGCTCCAGCAGGATAATTTTCCCGCTGATGTTCCCCTCACGCAGGATTTGCAGGGGCAGCCAGGTAGATTTACCCGCTCCCGTGGGCGCGCTGAGCAAAACCTGTGGCGCATGTTCTAAGGCGGCAAGAAGCTCAGGAAGGACGACGGCAACGGGCAAAGAAGACACTTACGGCTCCAGAGGGTTAACATTAATCGGCGTACATTGTAGCATCGGCGCATATCATTACCGAGTCTTGCGCATGTCTGAGTCAAAACGGCTATTCTTCGCCATTGAATTACCCGCCTCGCTTCAACGGCAAATTGTTCGCTGGCGCGCCAGCCACTTCCCGGCAGAAGCGGGCCGCCCTGTCGCCGCCGCCAATATGCACCTGACGTTAGCGTTTCTCGGCGATGTAAGCGCTGAAAAGCAGCGCGCCTTAAGCGCACTGGCCGGACGCATTTCCCAGCCGGGGTTTACGCTGCATCTTGACGATGCCGGGCAATGGCTGCGTTCTCGGGTGGTCTGGCTGGGGACGCGTCAGCCCCCTCGCGGGCTGCTCCAGCTCGCCAGCATGCTGCGGGCGCAGGCCGCGCGCAGCGGCTGTTACCAGAGCCCGCAGCCGTTTCATCCCCACATTACCCTGCTGCGCGATGCGGGTCAGGCCGTTGCCATCCCGCCTCCGGGCTTTCACTGGTCCTTTGAGGTGAAGGAATTTGCGCTTTACGAATCTGTCTTTGTACAAGGACGCACCCGCTATACTCCGCTCCAGCGCTGGACGCTGGGCGACACGCTAAGGAATCCTGATGAAGTTTAGCCCTGCACTCCAGCCCGCCACGCTGATCCAGCGTTACAAACGCTTTCTCGCTGACGTAATCACGCCTGAGGGCGAAACGCTCACGCTGCACTGTCCTAACACCGGCGCCATGACCGGTTGCGCCACGCCGGGTGATACGGTCTGGTATTCCACTTCAGAAAATACTAAACGCAAATATCCCCATACCTGGGAAATGACCGAAACGCAAAACGGGGCATTTATTTGCGTTAATACCCTGCGCGCCAATCAGCTGGTTAAGGAATCCCTGACCCAGGGAACCCTTCCTGAACTTGTGGGTTACGGCACGCAAAAAAGCGAAGTGAAATATGGCGATGAAGGTAGCAGAATTGATTTTATGCTCCAGGCGGAAGACCGGCCTGAGTGCTATATTGAAGTGAAATCAGTGACGTTAGCAGAACAGGAAAACGGCTTCTTTCCGGATGCGGTAACGCTACGTGGCCAGAAGCATCTGCGAGAGCTAATGAGTGTGGCGGCGGCGGGCAAGCGCGCCGTGTTGCTGTTTGCGGTTCTGCATTCAGCCATTGAACGGTTCTCCCCGGCCCGTCATATTGATCCTAAATACGCGCAATTGTTGAATGAGGCACAAAAGCAGGGGGTAGAGATTTTGGCTTATAAAGCGGAACTTTCTGCCGATAATATGACTCTGAGATCCTCTCTTCCCATTGTCTTATAAGGGATTAGACGATTGACTAATAAGTGTTCTGGCCGCGTGCGCAAATACGCTTTTCCTCACAGGGTTGTCAAGTGTTACGTTTAGATAATTGCCATACGGAAAAGCATCTGCTATTTATAGCGACCTGATTTTTCCCCCAACATGGGGATCGATAGTGCGTGTTAAGGAGAAGCAACATGCAAGAAGGGCAAAACCGTAAAACATCGTCCCTGAGTATTCTCGCCATCGCTGGGGTGGAGCCGTATCAAGAGAAGCCGGGCGAAGAGTATATGAACGAAGCCCAGCTGTCGCACTTCAAGCGTATTCTTGAAGCATGGCGTAATCAACTCAGGGATGAAGTCGATCGCACCGTTACACATATGCAGGATGAAGCTGCTAACTTCCCGGATCCGGTCGACCGTGCCGCTCAGGAAGAAGAGTTCAGCCTCGAACTGCGTAACCGTGACCGCGAGCGCAAACTGATCAAAAAGATCGAAAAAACGCTGAAGAAGGTCGAGGACGAAGATTTTGGCTACTGCGAATCCTGCGGTGTTGAAATCGGTATTCGTCGCCTGGAAGCGCGTCCAACAGCCGATCTGTGCATCGATTGTAAAACGCTGGCAGAAATCCGCGAAAAACAGATGGCCGGTTAACGCCTGCCCTCTCACTACTGCAAAGGCGGGAGTCTCTCCCGCCTTGTTACCGTTGATATGTCTGAATCTCACTATATCGGGCGCTTTGCGCCATCTCCCTCCGGTGAATTACACTTCGGCTCATTAATTGCCGCGCTAGGCAGCTGCCTACAGGCTCGCGCCCGTCAGGGTAAATGGCTGGTCCGCATTGAAGATATCGATCCTCCGCGTGAAGTTCCCGGTGCAGCAGAAACCATTCTGCGTCAGCTGGAACATTACGGTCTTCACTGGGACGGCGAAGTGCTCTGGCAGTCTCAACGCCATGATGCCTACCGTGAACGCCTGGCATGGCTTGCTGAACAGGGTCTTTCCTATAACTGCACCTGCACGCGCGCGCGTATTCAGAGCGTGGGTGGCGTTTACGACGGCCACTGCCGTACGCTGCACAACGGTCCTGAAAATGCCGCCGTACGGCTGATACAGCGCTCTCCGGTGACGCACTTTACCGACGTGCTCTCAGGCACCCTTCAGGCGGACGAACGCCTGGCGCGTGAGGATTTTATTATTCACCGTCGTGATGGTCTGTTTGCCTATAATCTGGCGGTCGTTGTCGATGACCATTTTCAGGGCGTCACGGAAATCGTGCGTGGAGCGGATCTCGTCGAACCTACCGTGCGGCAGATATCGCTTTACCAGCAGTTTGGCTGGACGGTGCCGGATTACATCCATCTGCCGCTGGCGGTCAATGAACAGGGGAATAAGCTGTCAAAACAGAACCATGCCCCGGCGCTGCCTGACGGCGATCCGCGCCCGGTTTTGATCGACGCGCTGCGATTTCTCAACCAGAATGTAACGCAGGGATGGCAGGATCTGAGTCTGGATGAATTGCTGAAAAGAGCGGTTGCTGGCTGGACGCTAATGACCGTGCCAAAAATCCAGCATTCTCAAATGCGTTGCGCTGAGCTATGATTAGCCGCTTTTTTGATAACAAAACACACTACGAGGTGTACTATTTTTACCCGAGTCGCTAATTTTTGCCGTAAAGTGCTGAGCCGTGAAGAGAGCATGGCGAACGACGCTATTGCACAGCCACACATGTCGGTCGTTCCGCGTGAGCAGCACAACATTTCCCGCAAAGATATCAGTGAAAATGCCCTCAAGGTGCTCTATCGTCTGAATAAAGCAGGCTACGAGGCCTATCTCGTCGGCGGCGGGGTTCGCGATTTACTGCTGGGCAAAAAACCAAAAGATTTCGACGTGACGACCAGCGCCACGCCTGAGCAGGTGCGTAAATTATTCCGCAACTGCCGTCTGGTTGGCCGCCGTTTCCGTCTGGCGCACGTGATGTTTGGCCCGGAAATTATTGAAGTGGCGACCTTCCGCGGTCACCACGAAGCGGGCGTCAACGATCGCACCACTTCCCAGCGCGGTCAAAACGGCATGCTGCTGCGCGACAACATCTTCGGCTCTATTGAAGAAGATGCTCAGCGTCGCGATTTCACCATCAACAGCCTTTACTACAGCGTGGCGGATTTCACCGTGCGTGACTACGTCGGCGGCATGCAGGATCTGAAAGACGGCCTGATTCGTCTGATCGGCACGCCAGAAACGCGCTATCGCGAAGATCCGGTCAGGATGCTGCGCGCCGTGCGTTTCGCCGCCAAGCTGAACATGCGTATCAGCCCGGAAACCGCAGAACCTATTCCACGCCTGGCAACGCTGATTAACGACGTGCCCCCTGCCCGTCTGTTCGAAGAGTCATTAAAGCTGCTCCAGGCAGGCTACGGGTTTGAAACCTACAATCTGCTGCGCGAATACAACCTGTTCCAGCCGCTGTTCCCGACCATTACCCGCTACTTCACCGAAAACGGTGACAGCGCAATGGAGCGGATGATTGCGCAGGTGCTGAAGAACACTGACACCCGCATTCATAACGATATGCGCGTTAACCCGGCATTCCTGTTCGCGGCCATGTTCTGGTATCCGCTGCTGGAAACGGCGCAGCGCATCACGCAGGAGAGCGGTCTCGCCTATTATGATGCGTTCGCGCTGGCGGCAAACGACGTGCTGGACGAAGGCTGTCGCACGCTGGCGATCCCGAAACGTATTACCACGCTGGTGCGTGATATCTGGCAGCTTCAGCTGCGCATGTCCCGCCGTCAGGGTAAACGCGCCTGGAAGCTGATGGAGCATCCGAAGTTCCGCGCCGCGTTCGACCTGCTCTCTCTGCGTGCTGAAGTGGAAAGGAACCCGGAGCTACAGCGCCTGGCGCAGTGGTGGGGCGAGTTTCAGGTTTCTGCGCCACCGGAGCAAAAAGATATGCTTACGGATCTGGATGATGAGCCGGCACCGCGCCGTCGTCACCGTCGTCCGCGCAAGCGCGCACCGCGTCGTGAAGGCACGGCATGACCCTCGCGTATATCGCCATCGGCAGCAATCTGGCCTCTCCGCTGGAGCAGGTTAACGCTGCCGTTCAGGCGCTGGGGGAGATCCCGCAAAGCCGCATCGTTGCGGTCTCTTCGTTTTACCGTACGCCACCGCTCGGCCCGCAGGATCAGCCTGACTATCTGAACGCCGCCGTGGCGCTGGAAACGGCCCTTGATCCTGAAACGCTGCTGGATAACACCCAGCGCATTGAGCTACAGCAGGGCCGCGTCCGAAAAGCCGAACGCTGGGGGCCGCGCACGCTCGACCTGGATATGATGCTTTTCGGCCACGAGGTGATTAACACCGAACGCCTCACCGTTCCGCATTACGACATGAAAAACCGTGGGTTTATGCTCTGGCCGCTGTATGAAATCGCCCCCGATCTCACCTTCCCTGACGGCATCTCGCTGAAGACCGTTCTGCAAAACCTCAACGTGGAAAAACCGGCCCGCTGGTAATCCCGCGTCACCGTCGATTAGCCATTTGTTAATTGTGGTTAATCGATTGCCTAAAATCATTGTTCCCTCGAATGTTACTGTTAGAATGCGCAAAGATTCGCTTTTGGGCCATCAGGAAACAGTATGAAACCAACCACCATCTCCTTATTGCAGAAATGCAAACAGGAAAAAAAACGCTTCGCCACCATCACCGCGTATGACTACAGCTTCGCAAAACTGTTTGCCGAAGAGGGGATCAACGTCATGCTGGTCGGAGATTCGTTAGGGATGACGGTACAAGGGCATGATTCCACTCTGCCGGTCACAGTCGACGATATTGCTTACCATACCCGCGCCGTGCGCCGGGGTGCCCCCACCTGCCTGCTGCTTTCCGATTTGCCGTTTATGGCGTACGCCACCCCGGAACAGGCCTTTGAAAATGCGGCAGCCGTGATGCGCGCCGGCGCCAATATGGTCAAAATTGAAGGCGGCGCCTGGCTGGTGGACACGGTGAAAATGCTCACCGAACGCGCCGTGCCGGTTTGCGGGCACTTAGGGCTGACGCCGCAGTCAGTAAACATTTTTGGTGGCTATAAGGTTCAGGGGCGCGGCGATGCGGCGCAGACGCTGTTCGATGATGCCCTGGCGCTGGAAGCCGCTGGCGCGCAGCTGCTGGTGCTGGAGTGCGTGCCGGTTGAGCTGGCTAAACGCATCACCGAGGCGCTGTCGATTCCGGTTATCGGCATCGGCGCGGGCAACGTCACTGACGGCCAGATTCTGGTGATGCATGATGCCTTCGGGATCACCGGCGGACATATTCCAAAATTCGCCAAAAATTTCCTGACAGAAGCAGGCGACATGCGCGCTGCGGTGCGGCAGTATATTGCCGAGGTTGAGTCCGGCGTGTATCCGGGCGAAGAACACAGTTTCCATTAAGGAGTCATGGTGTGCTAATCATAGAAACCCTGCCGCTGCTGCGCCAGCATATCCGCCGGGCGCGTCAGGAAGGTAAACGTATCGCACTGGTCCCAACCATGGGCAACCTGCACGACGGCCATATGAAGCTGGTCGATGAAGCGAGAGCCCGTGCAGATATCGTGGTAGTCAGTATCTTCGTTAACCCGATGCAGTTCGATCGTGAAGACGATCTGGCGCGCTACCCGCGCACCTTGCAGGAAGATTGCGAGAAGCTCAAAAAACGTCATGCGGATATCGTCTTCGCGCCGGCTCCGGCAGACGTTTATCCACAGGGAACCGGTGAAGCGACCTACGTGGACGTACCGGGCATTTCCACCATGCTGGAAGGCGCCAGCCGCCCGGGCCATTTCCGCGGCGTCTCCACCATCGTCAGCAAGCTGTTTAACCTGGTGCAGCCGGACATCGCCTGCTTCGGTGAGAAAGATTTCCAGCAGCTGGCGCTGATCCGCAAAATGGTTGCCGACATGGGCTACGACATAGAGATTGTCGGCGTGCCGATTGTGCGTGCAAAAGACGGCCTGGCGCTCAGTTCCCGTAACGGCTACCTGACCGCTGAACAGCGTAAAATTGCGCCGGGCTTAAGCAAAGTCATGAATACCATGGCAGAGCAGCTGCTGGCGAAAGATTTAACCGCAGAAGAGATTGTTGCTCTGGCTGAACAAGCGCTGAACGACAAAGGTCTTCGCGCTGACGACGTGCAAATTCGGGATGCCGATACGCTTCTGGCGCTTTCAGAGACCAGCAAACGTGCGGTAATTCTGGTGGCGGCTTGGCTCGGCCAGGCCCGCCTTATCGACAACAAAGTGGTTGAGCTGGCGTAGTTTTTTCTACCCGGAAGATGAAAGGTAAACGTAATGATTCGCAAAATGCTGCAAGGTAAGCTTCACCGTGTGAAAGTCACTCAGGCCGACCTGCACTATGAAGGCTCCTGCGCGATCGACCAGGATTTTCTCGACGCGGCGGGTATTCTCGAAAACGAAGCGATTGATATCTGGAACGTGAATAACGGCAAACGCTTCTCCACGTACGCGATCGCCGCCGAGCGCGGCTCCAAAATCATCTCCGTGAACGGCGCGGCGGCACACTGCGCAGACGTGGGTGATATTGTGATCATCGCCAGCTTCGTCATGATGTCTGATGAAGAAGCGCGCCGCTGGCAGCCAAAGGTCGCTTACTTTGAAGGCGATAACGACATGAAGCGCACCGCTAAGGCGATTCCGGTTCAGGTTGCCTAGTTATAATCCTTGTTCTTTTATTTACATTACCCGAATATCATTTCGGGTAATGTATTAATCGTAAATATGCCCCTCATAAATATAATTTCTTTCAAATACTGAATTAACTACCCATCACCACCATAAATAATACAAGAGCCTTTATTAAGACTTATACCATAAAATCACCTTAACTTATTTTTAAGTAATTCTAATGCACCCGCCCTATCTTCCCTCCCGCGCTTCCATTACCATTTTCGTCGCGAAATATTAATTCGGCAAAAACATATTCTTTTCATATGTTTAACTCTCAAAAATTTAATATGGATATAATGATGTCTTTAAATAAATTAGGTTTGGCTACAGTAGTAGCACTGGTTCTGAGCGCAGGTTCTGCAATGGCTGATGAAGGTATCCCTTCTGATACCGGCACCGTAACTTTCCACGGTATGGTTTCCAACAATACCTGTAAAGTCTCTCTGGACCAGAAGATTAACCAGGAAGGCAATGATTTCGACGTTAACCTGGATACCGTATTTGTAAAAGACTTCGGTACTGCACTGGGTACCACCAGCACACTGGGCGAAAAGAAATTCGCTCTGACGCTGACTGGCTGTGATTCCGCAACAGTGGCGAAAGCCTCAGCACAATTTGATTCATGGGCAGGTTCTGCATCAACCGACGGCGGCCTGCTGGTTCCACCAGGCAACACCCAGGGCGCAGCGAAGAACGTTAACCTGGTACTGTCGAACGACGGTAACTCCGTAACTGAACAAGTCAAACTGGATCAGGCTAACAACACTCAGAAAGCCACCATCGATGCCAACGGTGCAGGCGCACTGTACTACCGCGTAGCCTACACCCAGGGTCAGGGCTGGGATGCAGCAAGCAACCCGGTTTCTGCTGGTGTTGTTCAGGCACAGGCTGCCTTCACTATGATCTACGAATAATGTCCAGAACATAGTTTAAAAGTACGTCTTACCCCCTGACATCCGTCGGGGGTTTATTTAATAGCATTCCAAGGGAAGTGGAAAAATGTTAGTCAAAGCAATCATTAAGGGATTAAAAGTCGTCTGCCTATCGGCAGCCGTTTTCGCATCATTTCAGGCAAGTGCCGATATCGTGATTTCTGGCACGCGAATCGTCTATCCGCAATCGCAGAAAGATGTCATTGTCACGTTAGACAACCGCGGTAAAAAACCGCTGCTGGTACAATCATGGCTCGATGATGGTCGCGATGATACCAACCCGCAGGAACTAAAATTACCGTTTATCATTACGCCACCGGTTTCCCGAATCGACCCACAAAAAGGTCAATCCGTTCGTATCGCCTATTTAGGTGGATCGCTGCCGCAGGACAGAGAATCCCTGTTCTGGTTCAACGTGCTTGAGATCCCACCGAAATCAAAAGTGAAAGAGGGTGAGAGCCCAAACCTGCTCCAGCTGGCGTTCCGTACGCGCATTAAACTCTTCTTCCGTCCTGATGGCCTGAAGGGTACGCCAGGCGATGCCGCAGCCCACGTCACCTGGTCGCAGCAGAAGCAAGGGAATGCTGTAAATTTGGTCGCACATAACAATTCGCCTTACAACGTTTCCATTGCAAACGTCACGTTGAAAACAGGCACTAAAACGTATCAGGTTGAACACAAATCTGTTTTGCCATTTAGCACGCAGGCAATGCAGGTTAAGGGATTAACCAATACCGTTGCGGGCTCTGTGTCTTACGAAGCCATTAATGACAATGGCGGCTCAGACACTTTCGACGCCAGCATTAAATAAGCAACTCACAGCCCCATTATAAATATAAGTTGTTTGAATACTTCGGGTATTCAAACGTGACCTGATTGGTAAAATCATGTTATTTCAACGATCACTTTTATGTCTCGCTATTTGCGCTGCACTGCCGCTGTATGCCAGCGAAAATGAAAATAACGCTGTCGACAACATTTCCGAATCAGATTCAGCCGTTGAATTTAACGACCAGTTTCTTATCGATAATAGTGGGAGTATCAACGTCGATCGTTATGCTTACGGTAACCCGGTTCTGCCGGGAACCTACCGCGTCAAGGTCAATTTGAATGGCAAGTCAAAATCCACGCTAGAGATAAACTTTGTTGATAATAAAACGCCGCGCGCCTCGGCGTGTCTGACGAAACTTATCCTGTCCCAATCAGGCATTGATACCAGCGTCTTGAAAAATGACGAACAGGATGACGAAACGGCCTGCGTAAACATCAAGGAAAACTATCCCGGCGCGTCTGCAAACTTTGACAGCGGCAAACAGGAGATAGACCTTAATTTCCCGCAGATCTACGTGCTTAAGCAGCCCGCAGGCTATGTCGACCCCTCGCTTTGGGAAGACGGCGTGCCGGCGGGGCTGCTCTCTTACGATCTCAACGCATGGCATAGCGAAACGAGCGGGACGAGTTCGGATACCGCCTATGCGGGGTTGCGCTATGGCCTGAACATGGGACCGTGGCGCTTGCGCTCTCGCGGCAGCCTGAACTGGGAAAGCGACAACGGTTCCCACTATTCGAGTCAGGACATTTATCTTCAGCGCGATATTACGCCCCTGAATGCACAGCTGGTTTTGGGTGATTCCTTCACCCGCGGCGACGCCTTTGATTCTGTAAACCTGCGCGGTGCGCGCATGTATAACGACGATCGCATGCTCCCTCAGGGGGCATCTGGCTACGCGCCCGTCATCCGCGGCGTGGCTAACAGTAACGCCAAAGTCAGCGTGGTCCAGAGCGGCAACAAGATTTATGAAACCACCGTCCCGCCGGGCGCATTTGAGATTAACGACCTCAGCACAACAGGCTATGGCAACGATTTGATTGTCACCGTTGAGGAAGCGGACGGAAGCAAACGTACGTTTACCGTGCCGTTCTCCTCCGTCACCCAAATGCTTCGTCCAGGCTCAAGCCGTTGGGACGTGGGCTTAGGGGAGCTGAGCGATGATTCACTGCGCGACAAACCCAACGTGGGTTACGCCACTTACGCCTACGGTCTGAACAACACGTTTACTGGCTACGTGGGAGCACAGTACACGGATATGGATTTCTACGCCGGGCTGCTGGGTCTGGCGATGAACACCAGCATCGGTGCATTTGCGTTCGACGTCACCCAGTCACATGCGGATATCGACGGCCTCGGTACGCTCAAAGGGCAAAGTTACCGGCTGACCTACAGCAAAATGCTGGAAACAACCAATACCTCATTCAACGTGGCCGCGTATCGCTTCTCCACGGAAGATTACCTCAGTCTGAATGATGCCGCCTCTCTACAGGACGGTATTCATAACGAGGAGTACGGCAACCGCACCTACGACAGCAACGCTGAGCTTTACGCTGACTATCAGCGTACGAAAAATCAGGTGCAGATCAGCCTTAACCAGCCCCTGAACAGGAATGGCGAAGACTATGGATCGCTCTACGTCAGCGGTACCTGGCAGGATTACTGGAACAACACCAGCTCTACGTCTGACTACAGCCTGGGCTATAACAACAGCTTTGCATACGGTAGCTACAGCGTGTCGGTCCAGCGCACCTATGACGATTCGGGCGAGAAAGACGATAGCGTGTATCTCAACGTCAGTGTTCCGTTCAGCGTTTTCAGCAAAGAGAGTTCACAAACGGGCGGCTTTAACAACATCAACATGAGCCTGCGCTCAGATTTAAAGGGTGGCACCAGCTTCAACTCGACGGCGAGCGGCAGCACCCAAAATAACGACCTGAGCTACTCGGTCAGCGAATCGTCAAGCGGGGGCAACTTCGGCAACCTGAACCAGATCAGCGGCTTTAGCTCCTGGAATAGCCCGTACGGGCCGCTCGGCCTGTCAGCCTCCTTTGGTGATGACAACAGCAAACAATACTCGGCGAGCTACAGCGGTGGAATGGTGGTTCACTCGGGCGGCGTGGTCCTTGCACCGGGCAGCATCGGTGAAACGGATTCGCTGGCACTGGTAAAAGCCAGCGGCGCCAAAAATGCGCGTCTGGGCTACGGCCAGGGCCGCATTAACAGTTCGGGCTATGGAATCATGCCGTCGATGTCCGCCTACCGGGAAAACCGGGTTTACCTGGATATCAGCACCCTCGAAGCGGATGTTGAAATCAAAAACACCAGCGCCGTCACCGTGCCGCGAAACGGTTCCGTCGTGTTAGTGAATTTTGAAACGGACGAGGGACGTTCGCTGGTACTGGATCTGCATCGTTCTGATAAAGGCTTCATTCCGTTAGGCGCCGACGTGCTGAACGAGAAAAACGAGCCTATCGGTACGGTCGGTCAGGCAGGTCAGGCCTACGTGCGCGGCGTGGAAGATAAAGGCGTCCTTCGCGTGGTATGGGGCAGTGACGGCACCAGCACCTGCACCGTGCGCTATCACATCCCGGCCGATGCGAAGAAGGTTGGCCTCACCACCCTTCTGAATAATCAGCAGTGTCAAATGTAAAGCTTTAAACAGGGAATCATCTCCATGGGAAATAATATGAAGAAACAACATTGCGGTTATTCATTAATCGCATTAAGCCTGTTAGCGATGTCGGGTGCAGCTGCGGCCACCGATCTGAACGTTAACTTCACCGCCAATATTCGCGAAACTACCTGCGATATGAAGCTGGTGGGGGGCGAGGGTTCAGATACAGCACAAACGCTGACGCTGGGTAACAATGGTCAGGTGCGTTTGGATGATGTCAAAGCCGGAGCGGCAAATGCCACTTTCAAAATCGTGATGGTTGAATGCCCAGCGTCGCTGACCTCATTAAAAACAACCGTAAAGGGAAAAAAATCGGGTTATTTACCCTCAGGGATCATTAACCAGGCAGCCTCAGGCGCAGCAGATTACGCCTCAGTCGAAATCGCCAGAGCGAGTACACCAGAAGCCCCCTTTATCGTTAACTCTACCGTGGATGCGGAGCGTCTGGTCTGGAACCCTACAGAGATCCAGAATAAAGAAGTTGCTCTGATGGCCACCTTACGTGAAACCAAGGCAAATAGCATGACAATCGGCGATTTTCAGGCCGTGGCGACTTTTGAATTCAGCTACGAATGATTGGTGCAGGAAAACGGAGCAACATTATGAAAATGAAATCAACTTTTATCGCCCTGTCCGTTTCTGCCCTTCTGTTCTCAGGAATGGCAAGTGCAGCAATTACAGGTACCAGCAGTGTCGAATTAACAATTAAAACAAAAATTGTATCAGGCACCTGTACAGCAAAAGTGCTTAACGATGCAGGCACTGCGTCTACTGAAATTGCGTTTGGCGACGTCTATAAATCCGATCTGGTGAATAAAAGTCGCGTCGAGCCGCTGAAAATCAACTTCACTAACTGCTCTGGGGTTACCAAGGCAACGGTATCCGCTGCGAAAGGGGCAGGCGGGGAATGTAGTGGCACAACTAAAACGGGTGACTCTTTCTCTGGCGGCTTAGCAACCGGTTTTGAAATCTGGTCAGGCCTTGTCGACACCGGCGTTTTGATGAGTTGCAACACTCCTCCGGCAGATCAGGAAGTGACAATTACTGACGGCAAGGGCGAACTCCCAATGAACTCACGTATCGTCATTGGTCAAGGCCAAACCATTGCTGATGTTGGCGCAGGTGCCGTTACCGCACCGGTAACCTTTACTGTCACCTACCCCTAATCCCAGGAACCATTATGCAACAATCACCGTTTATATTATACCAGCCCGGTCTTGTGTTGCTTATGGCTCTGGCTGGCGGGAGTCTGCCTGGCGTAAGCCAGGCAGGTGCTGGGCTCGACGTAAATCTTACAGCCAATATTGTTAATAGCACCTGCAAGTTAAGCGTCGAGAATGGCGGAGAAATTTATCTCCCCAACGTAATGCGGAATTGGTTTTATAACGCTGATGGTAGCGATCGGTATACGGCTACCGATGATGCAAGCGGAACCCCTTTTAAGATCCATGTTGATGATTGCTACGGAGACAGCAGCACGGCTAAAAAGCTGAATTTTAGCTTCTCGCCACAATCAGGATTTTGGCCGGGACAAAACCAGGTATTTAAAAGTGAAGAGACCGTTGCAGGGGCAGCCAAAAATGTTGGCGTCGTCCTTTTCTCTGAGAAAAATAAAACCAACGTTTTGAACAGCGATGGTTCGTCAAAAGTCGTCTATGACGTGAGTGGTCAAGATACCGCCTTTTTAAGGGATTATCAGTTCTACGTCAGATATCAGAATATCGGCGTTGTAACTGGCGGTATTGTCACGAGCAAAGTGCTGGTTGATGTCACTTACGAGTAATAACCAGAACAGGATACGGATGAGAATGTTCAACTATATAATACATAACAATATTTTTAAAAGAACGATGGCTTTTGTCTCTACATGTTTATTATTATCCCTTAGCCCAATTAGCTGGGCAGGGGAGTGTCGAATAAATGATGGATATGGCGGAACAACTACGCTTGTCAATTCCCAATACTCTGGTGCTACGGTGCGACTCCCTCCACCTGTCGGTTTTACCGCAATCGCCTCATTTATAGTTAATCTGACACCAGGAATTCAGGGTGATTGTGGTCCAGGAAACGATGGCTATAATCTTCTGTCACAAACAAACCCTGAGTTGTTGAAGGGTGGGTGGAACGGTAGTGCCATGTTCGAAACTAATATCCCCGGCATCTATTATCTCGTTAGGGTTCGCGCATCGGAAAACGGAGGTGCGGGAGGATATTTTACGACGAACACCACAGGTTGGGCCACCGTCGCCGGGTCCGATAGAAGTGACCCTTGGGATAGGAAATGGCTTAACACGCAGGTGGACGTCTTTATTAGTGATGGCTATGTTGGCAATCCAAATAAAATAACCGTAATCAAGCCTAAGGCTGGCACACTGGGAAAAATGGCACTTGGCAATGATCCAAATGATAGTAATAACAAACCCTATACGTTTATGGTTAATGAAAATTCATTCCAGATCCCCATCATACTGCCCACCTGCGATATCGCCATGCTGTCAGACGGCACGGACACGGTGAACCTGGGGGATTATTTTATTTCCGATATCAAAAATAACAACGTCAAAGACGTGCCCTTCTCCATACATTTAAATAGCTGCACCAGCACGACGAAGTTTACCACCAAGCTTACGACCACAAAGCTGACGGGCACAGGCAACGATTTGCTGGGCAACACCCTTACATCGGGGGCTGAAGGCGCAGGCGTGCGGATCATGTATAACGGAAATTCGCAGCTTATTCCAAATAACGCGAACTCGTCGTACATCATGACGGATACCACCGTTCCCGGCTCGACGCAGATTGACTACGTGGCTCAGCTGGTCGCGAATGGCAGTACGGTCAAGCCCGGCGCGTTTAAGGCCACAGGCGTGTTCACCCTCTCCTACGACTAATACCTACCCCTGCGGCTGATTACTGATCAGCCGCGACATCGTCTCCAGCGAATCCGTTCTTAAGATATACAGGCGTTTCAGTAAGAACGGATTATCCCCCGGCTTCACCTTCCCCTTCATCGTCGTCACGGCCAGATGGAAACCGGCATCATTCGCCGCCTTTATCGCTTTTTTATCATAGCCGCCAAACGGATACGACAGATACAGCACGCGCGGATTGAACTGCGCCAGCGCACGCCGCGAGCGTTCAAAATCAAACAGGATCACATGATAGCTGCGGCTCAGTAAGATGGGGTGTTTATACCCATCCACGCGATGCAGAAAATGGGTGTGAGACTGGATGTCGAACACGTCCTGGATGCTCTTAATTTCCTGAACGCTCATAAACTGTAGCGATTTTGGGTCCCACTTTTGCGGATGGCCCTTGATACGGGATGAAATAATAAACGCCGTGGCGTTGAAGCCATATTTTTTCAGCACCGGATACGCGTAGCGGCTCACCGATTTGAGGCCGTCGTCAAAGGTGATCACCACCGCTTTCGCGGGGAGGTTCATTTTGTTACGCACGTACCCTTCCAGCTGGTACATCGTCAGCGTGGTATAGCCTTGATCGCGTAGCCAGGCCATCTGGTTATTAAACGCGCGTACGCTGGTCGTCGTGGAGGTGTGGCGAAAACGGGTGTTCTCTTCATCACGCAGAATATGGTGGTAGGTCAGAACCGGCAGCCCGTTATCATCCTGCGCGTCCAGGCTGCTGATCCACGCCAGACGATTGCCGATACGGATCTGGAACCAGGTCTGGTTCAGACGGTCTTTCAGCTTATTCAGGATCGGATAGCGAAGATTGGCGCTTAAGGTGCCAAACGGCGCGCTTCCGCTGCTGGGGGCATTGTAGACAGGCGTGTCTTTCCAGGTGATGAGGTTTTGATTACTGAGCGGCTTATTGAGGTCGCCCAGGCTATCCTCAACGCGTTGTTTACCCTGCACTTTCTCAAGGTGGTCTTTATCAATAAAGCCCGTGCCAAATCCAAAACGAAATTCGTAGTAATCAGCTGCCGCCGGAAAAACGGCGAGGATCTGCCCGGCGCGGACGTTACCCACGTTCACCACGGCGTTACCCACCTGCGCCCATATGGCCGCATCTTCAGTGGTTTGCATATATTGAGCAGGCAGGCTTTGCTGGCTGGTCAGGCTGGCAGACGCACCACCGGAAACCAGCAGCAGAAGGATAAAGATAACGCGCATGAGCATGGGATATAAATCGACACGGAAAATCAGCCGCCATTGTAGCAAAAGCGTCATCAATACCAATGTTTAATGCTTATACAGATCGTGAAGCAGAACGAAAGGCGGGTTTTTCTGCTGCTGGTGCCATAGGCTACTCACGCCCGGCAAGCCCTGCGCCACAATGGCGTGGCGAAACTCAGCGCTGCTCAACGTTGCGCGTAGCGGGTACATGACTTCGAGTAACGGCAGGCTGATACCGGAGATCACTTCACAATTATCGTGCTTGTGGCTCATTAATGCCGCTGAACGATAAGGCGCCGCGCCCGATCTGTCGGTGAGAAAAATCACCCCATCACCGGTGTCGGTTTCATGCAGCGCGTCGCACATCATTCGGCTGAGCATGTTGGTGCTTAGCCCTCGCCAGTAGTTTACCGCGCGGCATTGCGCCAGGGGACCAAATCGGGCCTCCAGCTTCAGCAGCATTTCCTGCGCCACTTCATCGTGGCAGGTGATCACCCATCCCAGCATAACGTCTCTCCTTAGCAGGCGAGTAGTTTACCGGAGTGAAGGTTAGTTTACGGTGATAACTGTCAAAGAAAGTGCCCGGCAGACGGTACGTTGCCGGGCAGAAGGCAGAGGTTTAGCTGCGCAGGCCGCGACCACGCTGGATCAGATACCAGCACAGCAGGTAGAACGCCACGATAAACACCGCCAGCACGACGACGGTGGTGAACAGCGGCACGTCGGTAATGCCGAGGAAACCGAAGCGGAAACCGCTGATCATATAGACAATCGGGTTCAGGTGCGAGAGCGCCTGCCAGAACGGCGGCAGCAGCGTCAGGGAGTAGAACACCCCGCCGAGGTAGGTCAGCGGCGTCAGCACAAAGGTCGGGATCAGGCTGATGTCGTCAAACGTTTTAGCGAACACCGCATTCAGCAAGCCGGCCAGCGAGAACAGGATTGCCGTCAGCAGCAGCGTCAGCGCCACGAACAGCCAGGAGTGAACCTGGAACGGCACGAAGAACAGCGAAATGGCCGTTACCAGGATCCCCACGCACAGCCCGCGCGCCACGCCGCCGCCCACGTAACCGGCGATGATGACGTGCGTTGGCACCGGCGCCACCAGCAGCTCTTCAATGTTGCGCTGGAACTTGGCGCTGAAGAACGACGACGCCACGTTCGCATAAGCGTTGGTGATCACCGCCATCATGATCAGGCCCGGCACGATGAACTGCATATAGGTGAAACCGTGCATCTCACCGATGCGGGAACCAATCAGGTTACCGAAAATGATGAAGTAGAGCGTCATGGTGATAACCGGCGGCACCAGGGTTTGCACCCAGATACGCATAAAGCGGTTGATCTCTTTCGCCCAGATGCTTTTCAGCGCGACCCAGTAAAGATGCGTCATGCCTTGTCTCCTTGTTTATCGTGCACCAGAGAGACAAACAGCTCTTCCAGTCGGTTCGCTTTGTTACGCATACTTAATACCTGAATGCCCTGCGCGCTCAGCTGTGAAAACACGCTGTTGATCCCCTGCTCGCGCAGCACTTCCACTTCCAGCGTCGAGGTATCGACCAGACGGTAATTATACCCCTCCAGCTTCGGCAGCGCGCTTTTCGCCGCCAGATCGAGGATAAAGGTCTCTGATTTCAGTTTGGAGAGCAGATTCTTCATTGAGGTGTTTTCCACCAGCTCGCCGTGCTGGATAATGCCGATATTGCGGCACAGCATTTCCGCCTCTTCCAGATAGTGCGTGGTCAGAATGATGGTGGTGCCTTTATCGTTCAGATCCTTCAGGAAGCCCCACATTGATCGACGCAGTTCAATATCCACCCCGGCGGTCGGCTCATCGAGAATAAGCAGCTTTGGCTCATGCATCAGCGCGCGGGCAATCATCAGGCGGCGCTTCATCCCCCCGGACAACATCCGCGCGCGTTCGTTACGCTTTTCCCACAGATCGAGCTGTTTCAGGTACTTTTCGCTACGCTCCAGCGCCTCTTTACGCTCGACGCCGTAGTAGCCCGCCTGGTTAACCACAATCTGCTGCACCGTTTCAAACGGGTTGAAGTTAAACTCCTGCGGCACCAGCCCCAGCTGACGCTTGGCGTTGACCACGTCTTTTTGCAGATCGTAGCCAAACACGCTGACGCGACCGGAAGTTTTGTTGACCAGCGAGCTGATGATCCCGATGGTGGTGGATTTCCCCGCCCCGTTCGGCCCCAGAAGCGCGTAGAAATCTCCCGCTTCGACTTTAAGATCTATCCCGCGCAGCGCCTGAACGCCTCCCGGGTAGGTTTTTTTGAGCTGTTCCAGCTCCAGTGCAATCGCCATGAATTCAACTTACCTTAAGTTCTGACACACGTTGTGTGGTTTCATTAAAAGTCGGGTTACCCTATAGTAGCGCAACGCAATCACTTGGTTACAGGTCGCTAACCTCCATGAACGACATAGATACACTCATCAGCAACAATGCACTATGGTCAAAAATGCTGGTGGAGGAAGACCCCGGATTTTTTGGAAAACTAGCACAAGCGCAGAACCCGCGCTTTCTCTGGATTGGATGTTCCGACAGCCGCGTCCCCGCCGAACGTCTGACCGGTCTTGAGCCTGGCGAACTGTTTGTTCACCGCAACGTTGCTAATCTGGTTATTCATACCGATCTCAACTGCCTTTCGGTTGTTCAGTATGCCGTTGATGTTCTGGAGGTCGAGCACATTATTATCTGCGGCCACTACGGCTGCGGCGGCGTGCAGGCGGCGGTCGAAAATACAGAGCTGGGGTTAATCGATAACTGGCTGCTGCACATTCGTGATATCTGGTTCAAACATAGCTCACTGCTGGGCGAAATGCCGCAGGAACGCCGTCTCGACACCCTGTGCGAGCTGAACGTGATGGAGCAGGTGTACAACCTGGGCCACTCTACCATTATGCAGTCGGCGTGGAAACGCGGGCAGAAGGTCTCTATCCACGGCTGGGCGTACGGTATTCACGACGGCCTGCTGCGCAATCTGGAAGTGACCGCCACCAACCGTGAAACGCTGGAGCAGCGTTACCGCTCGGGGATTGCCAACCTCAAGCTTAAGCACGTTAACCACAAATAAACAAAGCCGGGTGGCGGCTGCGCCTTACCCGGCCTACACGAGCCTTTCGTAGGCCCGGTAAGCGGAGCGCCACCGGGCAACACGCCACGATTACTCGTCCAGCATCACGACCTTGCCAACATACGGCAGATGACGATAACGCTGGGCGTAATCAATGCCGTAACCCACGACGAATTCATCCGGGATGGAGAAGCCAACGAACTCCACCGGCACCTGCACTTCACGGCGCTCAGGCTTGTCCAGCAGGGTACAAATCGCCAGCGATTTAGGTCCGCGCAGGCTCAGGATCTCCCGCACTTTAGAGAGCGTGTTGCCGGAGTCGATGATGTCCTCAACGATCAACACATCTTTGCCACGAATATCTTCATCCAGATCTTTCAGGATTTTCACATCACGGGTTGTGGACATGCCGCTACCGTAGCTGGAAGCGGTCATAAAATCGACCTCGTGCGGTACCTGCACTTCACGGCACAGGTCTGCCATGAACATGAAAGAACCGCGCAGCAGACCAACCAGCACCATTTCGCTGCCGCTGTCCTTGTAATGCTCGGTGATTTGACGACCCAGTTCGGCGATACGCGCTTTGATCTCGGCTTCCGGGATCATCACTTCAACAGTATGTTTCATATTACTAACCAAATGATTTTAATGAAAATCTCTCAATGCGGATGAATCTTGCTCCGGCATCGATACGCAAGCCAGCCATTATATCAGTAAATGGATAAGCCTGGCGTATGAGTTATAAAAGCAATATTTGTGATTCCGATCACAGTTGTTAATACCTATAATTAATTGCTAGCAAATAATTAACAAAACTGACGAGTACTTTTCTATGGCTGAAACAAAAACTAAGCAGCCGCGTCTACTGGTAACATTAACAGCCGCGTTTGCCGCATTCTGCGCGCTGTATTTGTTGATCGGTGGCGTCTGGCTGGTCGCTATTGGCGGCTCCTGGTACTACCCGATTGCGGGTCTGGTTATGGTGGGCGTAACCGTCCTGCTGTTGCGGAGAAAACGTTCTGCTCTGTGGCTGTATGCCGCCCTGCTCCTTGCCACCATGATCTGGGGCGTGTGGGAAGTCGGGTTCGACTTCTGGGCGCTGACGCCGCGCAGCGACATTCTGGTCTTCTTCGGTATCTGGCTGATCCTGCCGTTTGTCTGGCGTCGCCTGATCGTTCCGTCCAGCGGTGCCGTAGCCGGCCTGCTCGTTGCCCTGCTGATTAGCGGCGGTATCCTGACCTGGGCCGGTTTCAACGACCCGCAGGAGATCCACGGTACGCTGAACACAGAATCCACGCCAGCCGCGGCTATTTCGCAGGTGGCTGACGGCGACTGGCCCGCCTATGGCCGTAATCAGGAAGGTCAACGCTACTCCCCGCTGAAGCAGATCAACGCGGACAACGTGAAAAACCTGAAGGAAGCCTGGGTATTCCGCACCGGCGACCTGAAAATGCCGAACGATCCGGGTGAGCTGACCAACGAAGTGACCCCGATTAAAGTGGGCAACATGCTCTACCTGTGTACGGCGCACCAGCGTCTGTTCGCGCTCGACGCGGCCACCGGTAAAGAGAAATGGCACTTCGATCCACAGCTGAACTCCAACCCGTCGTTCCAGCACATCACCTGCCGCGGCGTCTCTTACCACGAAGCGCGCGCGGATAATGCCAGCCCGGAAGTCATTGCCGACTGTCCTCGCCGCATTATGCTGCCGGTTAACGATGGCCGCCTGTTTGCCATTAACGCTGAGACCGGCAAGCTGTGCGAAACCTTCGCCAACAAAGGTATCCTGAATCTTCAGACCAACATGCCGGACACCACGCCGGGTCTGTATGAGCCAACCTCCCCGCCAATCATCACCGATAAAACCATCGTGATTGCCGGTTCGGTAACGGATAACTTCTCTACCCGTGAAACCTCCGGCGTTATCCGTGGTTTCGACGTGAACACCGGTAAACTGCTGTGGGCCTTCGACCCGGGCGCGAAAGATCCAAACGCAATCCCGTCTGACGAGCACACCTTTACCTTTAACTCGCCTAACTCCTGGGCACCGGCCGCGTATGACGCGAAGCTGGATCTGGTTTACCTGCCAATGGGTGTGACCACGCCGGATATCTGGGGCGGTAACCGCACGCCGGAGCAGGAACGTTACGCCAGCTCTATCGTGGCGCTGAACGCAACGACCGGTAAACTGGCGTGGAGCTATCAGACCGTTCACCACGATCTGTGGGATATGGATATGCCATCCCAGCCGACGCTGGCGGACATTACCGTTAACGGCAAAACCGTGCCGGTCATTTACGCTCCGGCGAAAACCGGCAACATTTTCGTGCTGGATCGCAGCAACGGTAAGCTGGTTGTGCCTGCGCCGGAAAAACCGGTTCCACAGGGCGCTGCCAAAGGCGACTACGTCACCAAAACGCAGCCGTTCTCTGACCTGAGCTTCCGTCCGGAGAAAAACCTCAGCGGTGCAGACATGTGGGGTGCCACCATGTTTGACCAGCTGGTATGCCGCGTGATGTTCCATCAGCTGCGCTACGAAGGGATTTTCACCCCACCGTCAGAGCAGGGTACGCTGGTCTTCCCGGGTAACCTGGGGATGTTCGAATGGGGCGGGATCTCCGTTGACCCGAACCGTCAGGTCGCTATCGCTAACCCAATGGCGCTGCCGTTCGTGTCCCGTCTGATCCCACGCGGTCCGGGTAACCCAATGGAGCAGCCGAAGGATGCGAAAGGCAGCGGTACCGAAGCCGGTATCCAGCCGCAGTATGGCGTTCCTTACGGCGTGACTCTGAATCCGTTCCTCTCTCCGTTCGGTCTGCCGTGTAAACAGCCTGCCTGGGGTTATATCTCCGGCCTGGATCTGAAGACCAACAAGATTGTCTGGAAGAAACGTATTGGTACGCCGCAGGACAGCATGCCGTTCCCGATGCCGGTTCCGGTGCCGTTTAATATGGGTATGCCAATGCTGGGTGGTCCAATTTCCACCGCCGGTAACGTGCTGTTCATCGCGGCAACCGCAGATAACTACCTGCGCGCGTACAACATGACCAACGGTGAAAAACTGTGGCAGGGCCGTCTGCCGGCCGGTGGCCAGGCAACGCCGATGACCTATGAAGTGAATGGCAAGCAGTACGTTGTCATCTCTGCGGGTGGTCACGGTTCGTTTGGTACGAAGATGGGCGACTATATTGTCGCGTATGCACTGCCTGACGACGCTAAGTAATGAAAAAGCCCGGTGGCGCTAACGCATACCGGGCTTTCGGGTGTCCTATGTAGGCCGGGTAAGGCGAAGCCGCCACCCGGCTTTTTTTATACGGTAAAGCCCAGCATCATCCCCGTATCTTCATGCTCCAGCAGGTGACAGTGCGCCATATAAGCAAACTCTTTCGGCGCCTCGTGGTCGAACTTCACCAGCACCTCGCTGACGCCGCCTTCCACCCTCACCGTATCTTTCCAGCCCGCGCGATGCGCGTCCGGCGCTTTACCGTTCTCGGAGAGGATGCGGAACTGCGTGCCGTGGATATGGAACGGGTGCAGCATCATGTCGCCTTCGCCTGAAATGACCCAGCGCTCAAACTGCCCTTTCGTGGCGGCGAACATCGGTGTGTTCATATCGAACGCCTGGCCGTTGATACGGTTGGCGTTGTGGAAATCGAAGCCATGTCCGCCGTGATCCATGCCGCCCATCTTGCCGTGGTCCATATTCATGTGGCCCATCATCTGGCCGTGGTGCATTCCCGCCATGGCCTGATTGCCATACTTCTTCATCAGCGCCTGCATGCCCATCATGTCGAGCATCGGGTCCATAGAGAGCTGAAGCTTACGCTGCGTCAGCCCATCCAGCGACGGGAGCGCAGGCAGCGTGGTCAGGGTGTCCGGCAGCGTGCCGGAGGCGGTGATCTGTAGTGGCTGAATGCTCAGCACCGGGTGTGGTTTATCAAACGGCGCGACGGCCATCCCCATCTGGCTGACCGGCAGGGTCACGAGATCAAACGCTTTGCCATCGCTGATATCCACCAGCACCTCGAAGCGTTCGCCCATCAGCATCGGCAGCTCGCTCACTTTTACCGGTTCCGGCAGCAGGCCGCCGTCGCTTGCCACCACGTAAAGCGGGCGCTTATCGCTGGTGGCGAAGTTCAGCGAGCGGGCGTTACAGCCGTTAAGCAGGCGTAAGCGCAGCCAGCCTTTCGGGGCGGCATGCTGTGGGTAGATTGCCCCGTTGGTCAGCAACGTATCGCCAAACCAGCCTACCGCCGCGCTCATCACATCCAGTTGATAGTCAATTTGCCCGTCAGCGCTGAATTTTTTGTCCTGCACAATCACCGGCACATCGTCGATACCCCACTGTTTTGGCAGGCGCAGGAGACGGCTTTCGTCATCCTCAATCAACACCAGTCCGGCCAGCCCCATCGCCACCTGATGGCCCGTTTTGCCATGCTGATGCGGGTGGAACCAGCAGGTTGCCGCCCGCTGGTCAGGGGTAAAGGTTACGCTGCGTTTACCCCCAGGCTTGATAACGCCCTGGGGACCACCATCCACTTCGCCCGGGACTTCCAGCCCGTGCCAGTGCACCGTGGTCTCTTCAGAAAGCGAGTTATGAATGTCTACCGTCACCGCTTTCCCTTTTCGTAGCTGCAACGCCGGGCCGAGCAGATTGCCGTTATAACCCCACGTCGTCGCGGCGTGTTGCCCGAACGTGGTTTTGCCTGCCTGCACCACAAGCTGGATGCGGCTACGGGCATCTGCGCTGAGTAACTCAGGGATCGGTAAAGCAGGTCTGTCGGCGGCAAAAACAGCGCGGCTCCAGAGCGGTAACGCGCTGGCAACCCCCAGCGCGGCAGAATATTTTAAAAAATCACGACGTTGCATGTGCATTTCCTTATTTCCAGGCGGCGATCTTTTGAGCATAAACCCTCCCCTTACCGGAAGGTCAAGCACGGCGGCAATAATAAAGATCGTCGGCCTGGCATCAAGTATGCTAACGTTAATTTTCCGTGATGCAGTGGTAAAGGCAATGAAGACGTTTTTCAGAACAATTTTGTTCGCCAGCCTGATGGCGATGTGTGCGAACAGTTACGCGCTTAGTGAAAACGAAGCGGAAGATATGGCCGATCTGACGGCAGTTTTTGTTTTTCTGAAAAACGATTGTGGTTACCAGAATTTACCCAATGGGCAAATTCGTCGCGCACTGGTCTTTTTTGCCCAGCAGAACCAATGGGACCTCAGCAACTACGACAGCTTCGACATGAAGGCGCTCGGTGAAGACAGCTACCGTGATTTAAGCGGTATTGGTATTCCCACTGCTAAAAAATGCAAAGCGCTGGCACGCGATTCACTCAGCCTGCTCGCCTACGTGAAGTAACCTTCCCGACGCCCCTTGTTGACCCGCTAACCGCCTCACGGCGGTTTTGTGTTGCGCCCATCTGCCGGATGTAATGGATGTTAACGAAGGAGGTGCTCCCCATGACCGATAAAACGGTATGGCAAGAAACGCTGCATGACCAGTTTGGTCAATATTTTGCCGTGGATAACGTGCTCTATCATGAGAAAACCGATCATCAGGATCTGATAATCTTCGAGAACGCTGCCTTTGGCCGCGTCATGGCGCTGGATGGCGTGGTGCAGACCACCGAGCGCGACGAGTTTATCTATCACGAAATGATGACCCACGTCCCGCTGCTGGCCCACGGCCACGCGAAGCACGTGCTGATCATTGGGGGCGGTGACGGCGCCATGCTGCGTGAAGTCTCTCGCCACCAGAATGTCGAAACCATCACCATGGTGGAAATCGACGCCGGGGTGGTGTCGTTTTGCCGCCAGTATCTGCCAAACCACAATGCCGGCAGCTATGACGATCCGCGCTTTCAGCTGGTTATCGACGATGGCGTCAATTTTGTTAACCAGACCACGCAAACGTTTGATGTCATTATCTCTGACTGTACCGACCCTATCGGCCCCGGCGCGTCGCTGTTTACCTCTTCGTTTTACGAAGGCTGCAAGCGCTGCCTGAAACCTGGCGGGATTTTTGTGGCGCAAAACGGCGTCTGCTTCCTGCAACAGGATGAAGCGCTGGATAGCCACCGTAAGCTGAGCACCTATTTTAGCGATGTCAGCTTCTATCAGGCGGCGATCCCGACCTACTACGGCGGGATTATGACCTTTGCCTGGGCGACGGATAACGACGTCCTGCGCCATCTCTCCACCGAAATCATTCAGGCCCGCTTCCACCAGACCGGACTCACGTGCCGATACTACAATCCGGCGATCCACACCGCAGCCTTTGCGTTGCCTCAATACCTGCAAGACGCGCTGTCCTCAAAGGAGGTGAACTAATTGAAAAAGCTTAAACTGCATGGCTTTAACAATCTGACCAAAAGCCTGAGTTTTTGTATTTACGATATCTGCTACGCCAAAACGGCAGAAGAGCGCGATGGTTATATCGCCTATATCGATGAACTCTACAACGCCAACCGTCTGACCGAGATCCTGTCAGAGACCTGCTCGATTATCGGCGCGAACATCCTGAACATTGCGCGCCAGGATTATGAGCCTCAGGGCGCGAGCGTCACCATCCTGGTCAGTGAAGAGCCGGTTGACCCGCAGCTGATCGACAAAACCGAACATCCCGGCCCGCTGCCCGAAGTGGTGGTGGCGCACCTCGATAAAAGCCATATCTGCGTTCACACCTACCCGGAAAGCCACCCTGAAGGCGGACTGTGTACGTTCCGCGCGGATATTGAAGTGTCGACCTGCGGGGTGATTTCACCGCTGAATGCGTTGAATTACTTAATCCACCAGCTGGAATCAGACATCGTCACCATTGATTATCGCGTGCGCGGTTTTACCCGTGATATCAATGGCATGAAGCACTTCATCGATCATGAGATCAACTCCATTCAGAACTTCATGTCCGACGATATGAAGTCGCTGTACGACATGATGGATGTGAACGTCTATCAGGAAAATATCTTCCATACCAAGATGATGCTTAAGGAGTTCGACCTTAAGCACTATATGTTCCACACCAGGCCGGAAGATTTGAGTGAAGAAGAGCGTAAGGTCATTACCGACCTGCTCTGGAAAGAGATGCGCGAGATCTACTACGGCCGCAATATTCCGACCGTGTAAACGTGACCCGAAGCAGGGATGCTTCGGGGAGTTACTTCTGTTTCATAAAGTCGCGGTAGGCATTCACCACTTTCAGGAAGTCTTCCACACCGCACAGCGACAGGCTCTCTTCGTCGTAGTAGCTCATCCCCTCTTCCATCTCATCCCCCGAAAACTCCAGCTGGTTGGCGCGCACCATCACCTCTTCGCCATCCATCCACAGGGTGTACTCATGCCCGGCACGTTGCCAGGAGCGTTCACTGCCTTTCACCGTTTCCGCCGCCTGTTCGACTTCATCCAGCAGCGCGAGGTTCTCTTTCACCTCTTCGTTAAACCAGTGCCCAACGGCTTCGTGCCCCATCGACATTCGCACTTTCACCACGCCGGTGATGTCGCGCAAAAATTCGTAATCCATAGCGTTTTCCTCTGCCCCGGCAACGCGCCAACAACGCATTGCGCCATGCTGTAATTATCGCAGCTAGGCACAAGAAAAAAAGTACTGAGAGCAGCAAGAGTGGAAAAAAGTACCGTCATCTCTCTTGGACCAAGTTTCTCACAACGAGTACGAAAAACGATGGTGTGGATTTATTTTTCAGCCTTTAATAAAAAGATATTATTTAACAGTAGTGCAGTGTGATGATGCGTACTCAATGCCAACAAGATATCGCCGCCAACATGAACGTTTTGACCGAGTAGATCATTCATTAACTTTCTCTCATCTTTTGTAAGCAGAAGCTGCATTCGTGAATTCCACCCTGACAGATGCGTATCCGCATCCCGTACACAAACAAACGGCTCATCAGGTATTATCACCCAGTATGCATCAGCAGCATTGCCGGCTTCCTGCAATCTCCCGGAAACCCTGACGGTATCCCCCTCCAGTGCGCAACGCTGCTGTACGCGTTGCGCCATTTTTTCCAGCATTGCGGCAGAAAGATAGCCATTATTTTGAGGCCATGAAACAGCGGACTGCTGTGTCAGGACATTCTTTCTTGGCATTGTATGCCATTCACCATTCTTTTCCGCCCGTAAAATAACCTCTATATTTTCCTTATTTTCACTATAAACACTTTGCCGATCTCCGATGGCATGCCCAAAAAACCATGCATATTTTTCGCTGGCACATAATTCCTTAACGACCCATGTCACTTCAGTTCGTGTACCGTTTAGTTCAACCCTATTGCTGTCACCTCTGTAACTGGCGCGCAGAGCATTAAGTATATTCATGCGCAACGGATCACCTTTATGCACTGGCTGGCAAAGGTCTTTTCGGCCCTCTTGCTCAACTCTCTTCATAAGTGACTCAGATTGTAAAATCACTTCAGGTGCATAAAAACAATGCGCTCTTTCCGGTGTGTCTACTTCGCTGTCAAGTCTGGTAGCGCTAATCCAACCATTATCGGTACTTAACATAATTCGATCGTAGAGATGATATTTATTATTCCCTGTCTGTATATAATTATCTTTCTTATCTTTAATGAGCGCACAAAAATAGGCGATATTTCCGCCAGCGTTTACACGCTTAATATGAAAAACCGCATTTTTTAGATTTTCTTCACGTCGCAAATCCTCAGCAATATTCTGACGAACAAAATCCCTCTTTTTAAGGGAAACCATATCCTCAGCAAATGAATGACAGCAGATAATAATCAATAATAATGAAAGGTAGCGCATTATCTCGTCCCTAGAAATGTGGCATCTTTCTCGTTATGATAAGAGTATTTTCCTAGATTTGGAATTATTTTATATGAGAGAATTAACCGGAGCATTATTACTCATCACCAGCATGAGCGTTTATGCCAATGACACTTCTATAGGTGACATTAATAGCACCATTGAATTTCTTAAACAAAATGATATCAGCATGGAGAAAGAACGACTGCTGATTAGCCCGGAACGCATCAACGTTGATTATCTGTTTGTTAACCACGCACCTCAGGATGTGACGCTTCCAGTTGCTTTTCCTATGCCGCCGGAGCAATACTATGAATCAGACCGTAACCCCGGATTAATGAATTTCAAACTAAGCGTTAATGGTAAGCCAGTCACCCCTCAAGAGAAGTGGGTAGCCCTGCTTATCAACGAGAAAGAGAAAAGCTGGGATGATATTACCGATAAGCTTCTGAAAACAGGTTGGACGGTCGAACAATTACGAAATGTGATAAAAAACAATGCCATTTTTCAGCAGCCCGACAATCTACCAGCCCTACCCGAGGCATGGGTGAAAAATGGTGGAGATTTGCTCGCCGTTCAGCAATTTTTTATCTGGCAACAGACTTTCCCTGCTGGTAAAGAGGTAATGATCAATCATACCTACACCCCCAGTCTGACCAGCGGTGTGCCGCGCGAGGTAGCAGATATTACGGATAAAAATTGCCTGACTGATGAGAATAAACAACAACTCTCCCAGTTGCGCAGTAACGTTAAGCGTAACCATCAGGAGGAGGTCTTTCCTGGATTTAACTGGGCTCAGTTGGACTATATTCTGACCACAGGAGCTAACTGGAAGGAAGGCGTCATTGGCGATTTTACACTGCGTATTCATAAGCGCGCAGCGGATGAAGTAGCCGTTGTTTGCTTCAATCATTCATTAAAGTTGATCGAGCCACTGTCACTGGAATTTAAACAGAAAAACTTTAAACCAGAACAGGACCTGAGAATTATTTATTTATCATCTTGGTAGATTAATAAGCCTGGCGAATTCGCACCGCCAGGCTTTAATGAACGTTAAAACGCTTTATACCGCCGTCTGGAAAATCACCCCGTCAGCCTTCTCGGTGTACTGAGAGAGCTGGTCGAAGTTCAGATAGCGATAGGTATCCACCGCCGTCTTATCCACCTGCGCCACAAAGGTCTGGTACTCTTCCGGCGTTGGCAGTTTGCCAATCAGCGCCGCAACCGCCGCCAGCTCCGCAGAGGCCAGGTATACGTTCGCACCGGTACCTAAACGGTTCGGGAAGTTACGGGTAGAGGTGGAAACTACCGTCGCACCGTCGGCCACGCGCGCCTGGTTGCCCATGCACAGTGAACAGCCAGGGATTTCGATACGCGCCCCGCTCTTACCGAACACGCTGTAGTAACCTTCTTCCGTCAGCTGTGCCGCGTCCATACGGGTTGGCGGCGCCACCCACAGGCGGGTCGGCAGTTGGCCCTTGTGGGTATCCAGCAGCTTACCGGCGGCGCGGAAGTGGCCGATGTTGGTCATGCAGGAGCCGATGAACACTTCGTCGATCTTATCGCCCTGCACGTCAGAGAGCAGACGCGCATCATCAGGATCGTTTGGCGCGCACAGGATCGGCTCTTTGATATCCGCCAGATCGATGTCGATCACCGCCGCGTACTCTGCGTCAGCGTCGGCTTCCAGCAGTTGCGGATCCGCCAGCCATTTCTCCATGCCCTGAATACGACGCTCCAGCGTACGACGGTCGCCGTAGCCTTCTGCAATCATCCACTTCAGCAGCACGATGTTGGAGGTCAGATACTCGATAATCGGCTCTTTGTTCAGCTTGATGGTACAGCCTGCCGCAGAACGCTCGGCGGAGGCGTCGGTCAGCTCGAACGCCTGCTCCACTTTCAGATCCGGCAGCCCTTCAATTTCCAGAATGCGGCCAGAGAAGATGTTTTTCTTCCCTTTCTTCTCAACGGTCAGCAGCCCCTGTTTGATGGCATACAGCGGGATCGCGTGAACCAGGTCGCGCAGCGTGATGCCCGGCTGCATTTTGCCCTTGAAGCGCACCAGGACGGATTCAGGCATGTCGAGTGGCATTACGCCGGTCGCGGCGGCAAACGCCACCAGGCCGGAGCCCGCCGGGAAGGAGATCCCGATTGGGAAACGGGTATGGGAGTCACCGCCGGTGCCCACGGTATCCGGCAGCAGCATGCGGTTCAGCCAGGAGTGGATGACGCCGTCGCCCGGACGCAGGGAGACACCGCCGCGGTTCATGATGAAGTCCGGCAGCGTGTGGTGCGTGGTCACGTCAACCGGCTTAGGATACGCCGCCGTGTGGCAGAAGGACTGCATCACCAGGTCAGAAGAGAAGCCCAGGCACGCCAGGTCTTTCAGTTCATCACGGGTCATTGGGCCAGTGGTGTCCTGAGACCCCACGGAGGTCATCTTCGGCTCGCAGTAGGCGCCAGGACGGATACCGGCAACGCCGCAGGCGCGACCCACCATTTTCTGTGCCAGCGAGAAGCCGCGGTTGCTTTCCGCCACGTCTTTCGCCTGACGGAATACGTCACTGTGCGGCAGACCCAGCGCTTCACGCGCTTTAGTGGTCAGGCCACGACCGATGATCAGCGGGATACGGCCACCCGCACGCACTTCGTCGATCAGCACGTCGGTTTTCAGCTCGAAGCTTGCCAGCAGTTCGTTGGTTTCGTGGTTGCGCACTTCGCCCTTGAACGGATAAACGTCAATCACGTCGCCCATGTTCAGGTTAGAAACATCCACTTCGATCGGCAGCGCGCCCGCATCTTCCATAGTGTTGAAGAAGATCGGTGCAATTTTGCCGCCGAGGCACAGGCCGCCGCCGCGCTTGTTCGGCACGTGCGGAATATCGTCGCCCATGAACCACAGCACGGAGTTGGTCGCAGATTTACGGGAAGAACCGGTACCCACAACGTCACCGACGTAGGCCAGCGGGAAACCTTTTTGTTGCAGCGCTTCGATCTGTTTGATCGGGCCCACTACGCCCGGCTGATCCGGCTCGATCCCTTCACGGGCGTTTTTCAGCATCGCCAGAGCGTGCAGCGGGATATCAGGACGAGACCACGCGTCCGGTGCCGGAGACAGGTCATCGGTGTTGGTTTCACCGGTCACCTTAAAGACGGTCACGGTAATTTTTTCAGCCAGCGCAGGGCGGTTCAGGAACCATTCGGCATCGGCCCAGGACTGCATGACCTGCTTCGCGTAAACGTTGCCCGCTTTGGCTTTTTCTTCCACATCGTAGAAGTTATCGAACATCAGCAGCGTTGAAGAGAGCGCTTTGGCGGCAATCGGTGCCAGCGTGTCGTTATCCAGCGCATCAATCAGCGGATGAATGTTGTAGCCGCCCTGCATGGTGCCGAGCAGTTCAATCGCTTTTTCAGGAGTAACCAGTGGGGAGGTGGCTTCGCCTTTGGCAACGGCGGCAAGGAATCCGGCTTTTACGTAGGCAGCTTCATCTACGCCAGGCGGTACACGGTTGATCAACAGATCTAACAGGAATTCTTCTTCGCCCTTAGGCGGGTTCTTCAGCAGCTCGACGAGCGCGGCCATTTGGGTTGCATCTAAAGGTTTGGGTACAATTCCCTCGGCGGCACGTTCTGCTACGTGCTTACGGTATTCTTCTAGCACGACGGTTCTCCTCGCTCTCATTGTCATATGCGGCGGGCGTTCTCTTCACGCTCCTGTGAGACAGCAGTTTGTAGGGTAAATGCCCGATACCGCGTCGGGCAGCATAGCAGGATTTCTGCACAGTGTTAATCTGTTTACAAAAAAGCAACATTAAATTATTTGCTGAATCGTTAAGCATGGTGTAGCGGGGAGACGCGTCGAATTTTAGACACAAAAAAACCGCCTGATAGCGGTTAATTTGTTGCCTTGCGGTGGTAGCACACCGGGCTGGCAGTTTTGCGGCAATGCACTCGCCATAAATAATGCTCCTGAGTATGCAGATCTGCAAGCACATGTTCTGTGTTTACGAGCCTCCATCCAGTTCCGCATGAAAAAGAATGAAACTTCATTTCGCCTCTTTTAAGTCCATATCGGCTGTAATACCGTTGCGCTCGGCCTGCTTCGCTGGTGTAGCAACCAGTCACCGGGTCCGGGAGCAGTTCCGTAACCTACGCGGCAATGTACTCATTTGCCTGGTTCTGCCTTTCCCGGTGGAGAATGAACCCGCGTAGCCTGTACAGGAACGTACGCAATGGAGATGCGAATCACTGCGCTGATCGTTGTGATTGGTTTACTGCTTACCGCACTGCACGGTGGCTGGAACATATCCGACATCACGGTGCTGTTTGTCGTCAACCTCGGCAATTAGCTGCTGGCCGCTCGCAAGAGCGGCCTTCTGAATTCCCGTCGCCTTTTTAGCCACGAGATATAATTGTGTAATAAATGCACACACTCTTTATCCGGACGCGCCGGGTGGTTTCCCAAGAAAAGTCAAAACGGTAAAACACGGGTGAATGATACTCGCGGCAACAGCAACGCCTCCCGGCACTGCACTCGTCTCGTTGGAGCCATTTTATGAAGTTGCCTTTTAAACCCCATCTTCTTGTTCTGCTTTGCAGTGCGGGACTGTTTGCCGCCTCGGGCGTCATGTTTGTTAAAAGCCGCGTAACGGAGCCTGCTCCGGTTGCACAGCCCTCTGCCCCACCGGCAGCCCAACCTGCTGCCATTGCCGCCCCGGCCTACACTGCTGCGCAAATCGACCAGTGGGTAGCCCCTGTTGCGCTTTACCCGGATGCCCTGCTGTCGCAAATCCTGATGGCGTCGACCTACCCGTCTAACGTTATTCAGGCCGCGCAGTGGTCAAAAGATAACCCCAAAATGCAGGGGGATGCCGCCATTCAGGCGGTCGCCAACCAGCCATGGGATCCCAGCGTAAAATCGCTGGTCGCGTTTCCTCAGCTGATGTCGCTGATGGGTGAAAATCCGCCGTGGGTACAAAACCTGGGGGATGCGTTTCTCGCACAGCCGAAAGATGTGATGGGTTCAGTACAGCGGTTACGCCTGCTGGCTCAACAAACGGGTGCGCTACAATCCACGCCGCAGCAGACGGTCACCACCGTCACAAAGGCTGCACCGACAAAAACCGCGACAACCGCAACCCCCTCCAGCCCAACGGTGATTAAGATTGAATCCGCCGATCCGCAGGTGGTGTATGTCCCTACCTATAACCCGAATACGGTTTACGGCACCTGGCCTGAACCCGCGTACCCGCCGGTCTATCTCCCGCCCTCACCCGGCGAACAGTTTACCGATAGCCTCGTTAAAGGGTTAGGCTTCAGCCTCGGGGTCGCGACAACCTACGCCATCTTCAGTAATATCGACTGGGACGACGACGACTGGGATCACCATCATCACGATGATGACTGGGACAATCACGGCGGCTATAACCGTAACGGTGATAACAATATCAATATCAACGTGGATAACTTCAACAGAATCAGCGGGCAGCACCTGAACGGCAATGACCGCACCTGGCAGCACAACCCTGCTTATCGTGAAGGCGTGGCTTATCCGAATAACCAACTGGCTAACCGTTTTCACTCCACGAACGCGGCGACGGGATTAAGTGCGACCCAGCAAAGGCCGGTCAATCGCGACAGCCAGCGCCAGGCCGCTCTCAGCCAGATGGAAAAAGCGACGGGAAAAACGTTCCCACAATCGACACATACGGATGCGCGAGACGCTCAGCGTCTGGCCTCAACGCAGCAGCTTAAGCAGATATCACAGCGCAATAATTTCCGCGGGTATGACGCCAGGCCGCAAGCCGTACAACGGACCAGCGCGCCGCAGCATGAAAATCATCAGGCTCCTGAGAAGCGTATTACGCAGACGGCGCGGCACCCTGCCAGCGCACACCGCGCCAATGCCCTGAGCGGCAACGACAGCCGCTCGGCCTCCTGGCAGGCCCAGCAGCAGCGCGGGGCGCAAAGCCGCCACCTGTCGGCGCAGCAGCATCCCCGACAGCGCACCGCCGACCGTACCGAACACCGCGAATTCCGTCATCGTTAAGGGAGCCGACATGAAAAGTAAACTACTCAGTGGAATGGTGTTGTTCATGGTGTCGGCAACGGTTATGGCGCAGCAATCCTTCAGCTCGCCGGATCGGGCGACCCGCGCGCTGGCAACCGCCATCAGCGAGCACAACGAAAGCGCGATGAGCGCGCTGCTCGGCGAAAAATGGCGCGACGTTCTGCCGCCCGAAGGGGTCGATCCCGATGCCGTGGATCGTTTTCTGAGAGACTGGAAAGTTCGCCATGAAACCGTCGTCAATGGCGACGTGGCGCACCTGGCGGTGGGCGAGAACGGCTGGCAGCTGCCGATACCGGTAATCAAAACCGCCTCAGGCTGGCAGTTCGACATGCAGAAAGCCGCTGAAGAGATCCAGACCCGCGAAATCGGTCGCAACGAGCTCGCAGCCATCGAAGCGCTTCACGCCTACGTCGATGCGCAGCAGCGTTACTTTGCACTGAACCAGAAGTACGCGCAGAAAATTGTCAGTTCTGAAGGGAAAAAGGATGGGCTGTACTGGCCCGTCTCGCCAGGCGATGCGCCAAGTCCGCTTGGTCCGGCGTTTAGTCCACCACAGCCGGGGGCGGGTTACCATGGCTATCGCTTCCGCATCCTGTCGGATAAGAATGGCTTTGCCATGGTTGCCTGGCCCGTGAGCTACGGTCAGACGGGGATAATGAGCTTTGTTGTAAACCAGGATGATCAGGTCTATCAGGCTGATCTCGGTAATGGCTCAGCGCAGAAAGCGCAGGCTCTGTCTGAATATCACCCGGATAAAGCCTGGCAGCCTGTCGCCCCTTAAACGCAGCGCATAAAAAAAGCGGCCTGAGGCCGCTTTTTCATCTGAAGAAACTTATTTCTTCTTCGCTTTCGCGTTTGGCAGGTCAGTGATGCTACCTTCAAACACTTCTGCCGCCAGGCCCACGGACTCGTGCAGCGTCGGGTGCGCGTGGATGGTCAGCGCGATGTCTTCCGCGTCACAGCCCATTTCGATAGCCAGACCGATTTCACCCAGCAGCTCGCCGCCGTTGGTGCCGACAATCGCACCACCGATCACGCGGTGAGTCTCTTTGTCGAAGATCAGCTTGGTCATACCGTCTGCACAGTCGGACGCGATAGCACGGCCAGAAGCAGCCCACGGGAAGGTGGCGGTTTCATAGCTGATGCCTTTCTCTTTCGCTTCTTTCTCGGTCAGACCGACCCATGCCACTTCTGGCTCGGTGTACGCGATAGATGGGATCACTTTCGGATCGAAGTAGTGCTTCATGCCGGCGATAACTTCAGCGGCAACGTGACCTTCGTGAACGCCTTTGTGCGCCAGCATTGGCTGACCGACGATGTCGCCGATAGCAAAGATGTGCGGCACGTTGGTGCGCAGCTGTTTGTCAACGCGGATGAAGCCACGGTCGTCCACTTCCACGCCCGCTTTACCGGCGTCAAGGTTTTTACCGTTCGGCACGCGGCCGATAGCCACCAGCACGGCGTCGTAACGCTGTGGTTCAGCAGGGGCTTTTTTGCCTTCCATGGAAACGTAAATACCGTCTTCTTTCGCTTCAACGGCAGTCACTTTGGTTTCCAGCATCAGGTTGAATTTCTTGCTGATGCGCTTGGTGAAGACTTTAACGATGTCTTTGTCAGCAGCCGGGATCACCTGGTCGAACATTTCAACCACGTCGATCTCTGAACCCAGCGCATGGTACACGGTACCCATTTCCAGACCGATGATACCGCCGCCCATCACCAGCAGGCGCTTAGGAACGGTTTTCAGCTCCAGGGCATCGGTGGAATCCCACACGCGCGGATCTTCATGTGGAATGAATGGCAGTTCGATTGGGCGAGAGCCTGCCGCGATGATCGCGTTGTCGAAGTTGATCACGGTTTTGCCGTTTTCGCCTTCCACTTCCAGGGTGTTCGCACCGGTGAATTTACCCAGACCGTTAACCACTTTTACCTTACGGCCTTTCGCCATGCCAGCCAGACCACCGGTCAGCTGAGTGATAACTTTCTCTTTCCAGGTACGGATTTTGTCGATGTCGGTTTTTGGCTCGCCGAAGACGATACCGTGTTCAGCCAGCGCTTTGGCTTCTTCGATAACTTTCGCTACGTGCAGCAGCGCTTTAGAAGGGATACAGCCGACGTTCAGACAAACACCGCCGAGGGTGCTGTAACGTTCTACGATGACGGTTTCCAGACCTAAATCCGCTGCGCGAAATGCTGCGGAGTAACCTGCCGGGCCTGCCCCAAGTACTACGACCTGAGTTTTGATTTCTGTGCTCATCATGACCTCTTAATGTATACCCGTCGTCCACCGGGTCGTTCTATCCGCCCGTATTTTACAAAATTGTTAACAATTTTGAAACAACAAACGGCTCACGAATTATCGCTTTCACCAATAACCTCAAAAGCCCCATGAGATTATCAGAAAAAAGCCGGCCGATTGGCCGGCTTTTCGATTACATCACCAGGCGGCGAATGTCGCTCAGGGTGTTGTTGATGATGGTGATGAAACGCGCACCATCAGCCCCGTCGATCACGCGGTGGTCGAAGGACAGAGAGATTGGCATCATCAGACGCGGCACGAACTCTTTGCCATTCCACACCGGCTCCATCGCGGACTTGGACACACCGAGGATAGCCACTTCCGGCGCGTTAACAATCGGCGCGAAGTGGGTGGTACCCAGGCCGCCGATGCTGGAGATAGTGAAGCAGCCGCCCTGCATTTCGCCGGCAGTCAGCTTACCATCACGCGCTTTCTTGGAGATGGTGGTCAGTTCACGGGACAGCTCGGTAATGCTCTTCTTATTCACGTCCTTGAAGACCGGAACAACCAGACCATTTGGCGTATCTACCGCAACACCGATGTTGATGTATTTCTTCAGCGTCAGCTTCTGGCCGTCTTCGGACAGGGAGCTGTTGAAGCGTGGCATCTGCTCCAGAGCAGCGGCAACGGCTTTCATGATGAAGACCACTGGGGTGAATTTCACGTCCAGCTTACGCTTCTCGGCTTCGGCGTTCTGCTGTTTACGGAACGCTTCCAGATCGGTGATATCGGTCTTATCGAAGTGGGTAACGTGCGGGATCATCACCCAGTTACGGCTCAGGTTAGCACCAGAGATTTTCTGGATACGGCCCAGCTCCACTTCTTCGATTTCGCCGAACTTGCTGAAGTCCACTTTCGGCCATGGCAGCATGCCCGGGATACCGCCGCCAGTGGCTGCCGCAGGTGCAGCTTCGGCGCGTTTCACCGCGTCTTTCACGTAAGCCTGAACGTCTTCGCGCAGGATACGACCCTTACGGCCGGTGCCTTTCACTTTCGCCAGGTTCACGCCGAACTCGCGCGCCAGGCGACGGATCAGCGGAGTCGCGTGGACGTATGCGTCGTTTTCAGCGAACTCAGATTTGCCTTCCGCTTTCGCAGCAGGGGCAGCCGCTGGTTTAGCAGCCTGAGCCGGTGCAGCAGCCGGTGCTGGAGCAGCCGCGGCAGCCGGAGCTGCGGCAGGCGCAGCGCCTTCCACTTCGAAGACCATAATCAGGGAGCCGGTAGACACTTTGTCGCCGGTGCTGATTTTGATCTCTTTAACGGTACCGGCGAACGGCGCAGGCACTTCCATGGAAGCCTTGTCGCCTTCAACGGTGATCAGTGACTGTTCAGCGGCAACTTTATCGCCCACTTTCACCATCACTTCGGTGACTTCAACTTCGTCACCGCCGATGTCCGGTACGTTAACGTCTTTCGCGCCGCCAGCAGCCGCTGGTGCAGCCGCCTGAGCCGGAGCAGCTTCCGCTTTCGCTGGAGCCGCAGCGCCTTCAGCGCCCGCCACTTCGAAGATCATAATCAGGGAGCCAGTAGACACTTTGTCACCGGTGTTGATCTTGATCTCTTTCACGGTACCCGCGAACGGCGCCGGTACTTCCATAGAGGCTTTGTCGCCTTCTACGGTGATCAGTGACTGCTCAGCTTCAACTTTGTCGCCCACTTTCACCAGGATTTCGGTAACTTCAACTTCGTCACCGCCGATGTCAGGCACGTTAACGTCTTTCGCGCTCGCGGCAGCTGCTGGAGCAGCGGCGGCCGGAGCGGCTTCATTCTTCTCTTCCTGCGCAGGTGCAGCAGCTGCTGCACCGTCGGCGGAATCGAAAATCATGATCAGTTTGCCGGTCTCGGTTTTATCGCCAACGGAGACTTTGATCTCCTTAACGATGCCAGCCTGAGGAGACGGGACTTCCATAGAGGCTTTGTCGCCTTCTACGGTGATCAGCGACTGTTCAGCTTCAACTTTGTCGCCCACTTTGACCAGGATCTCGGTGATTTCAACTTCATCAGCCCCGATGTCCGGTACATTGATTTCGATAGCCATTATTCTTTTACCTCTTACGCCAGACGCGGGTTAACTTTATCTGCATCGATGTTGAATTTGGTAATTGCGTCCGCAACCACTTTCTTATCGATTTCGCCACGTTTAGCCAGTTCGCCCAGTGCTGCTACCACCACGTAGGAAGCATCAACTTCGAAGTGGTGACGCAGGTTTTCGCGGCTGTCAGAACGACCGAAGCCGTCAGTACCCAGTACGCGATAATCATCAGCTGGAACGTAAGTACGAACCTGCTCAGCGAACAGTTTCATATAGTCAGTAGACGCCACCGCTGGCGCGTCGTTCATCACCTGAGCGATGTACGGAACGCGTGGGGTTTCCAGTGGGTGCAGCATGTTCCAGCGCTCACAATCCTGGCCATCACGCGCCAGTTCAGTGAAGGAGGTGACGCTGTACACGTCGGAACCGACGCCGTAGTCTTTCGCCAGGATCTGCGCTGCTTCACGAACGTGACGCAGGATAGAGCCGGAGCCCAGCAGCTGAACTTTACCTTTGCTACCTTCAATGGTTTCGAGTTTGTAGATACCTTTACGGATACCTTCCTCGGCACCTGCTGGCATTGCCGGCATGTGGTAGTTTTCGTTCAGGGTGGTGATGTAGTAGTAAATGTTCTCTTGCGCTTCGCCGTACATGCGCTGCAAGCCGTCATGCATGATGACTGCCACTTCGTACGCGTAGGACGGATCGTAAGAGATACAGTTCGGGATAGTCAGAGACTGAATATGGCTGTGGCCATCTTCGTGCTGGAGACCTTCACCGTTCAGGGTCGTACGACCAGAAGTACCACCGATCAGGAAGCCGCGAGCCTGCTGGTCGCCTGCCTGCCAGCACAGGTCACCGATACGCTGGAACCCGAACATGGAGTAGTAGATATAGAACGGGATCATCGGCAGGTTGTTGGTGCTGTAAGAGGTCGCAGCAGCCAGCCAGGATGCGCCAGCACCCAGCTCGTTGATACCTTCCTGAAGGATCTGACCTTTCTCGTCTTCTTTGTAGTAAGCAACCTGCTCACGGTCCTGCGGGGTGTACTGCTGGCCGTTCGGGCTGTAGATACCGATCTGACGGAACAGACCTTCCATACCGAAAGTACGCGCTTCGTCGGCGATGATTGGAACCAGACGATCTTTGATCGACTTGTTCTTCAGCATCACGTTCAGGGCACGAACGAAAGCGATGGTGGTAGAGATCTCTTTGTTCTGCTCTTCCAGCAGCTGAGAGAAATCTTCCAGCGCCGGCAGTTCCAGCTTCTCGGTGAAGTTAGGCTGACGAGCAGGCAGGTAGCCTTTCAGCGCCTGACGACGTTCGTGCAGGTACTTGTGCTCTTCAGAACCTTCCGGGAAGGTGATGTAAGACAGGTTTTCTACCTGCTCATCGGTCACTGGAACGTTGAAACGGTCGCGAATGTAACGCACGCCGTCCATGTTCATTTTCTTAACCTGGTGAGCGATGTTTTTACCTTCTGCGGTATCACCCATGCCGTAACCTTTGATGGTGTGGGCCAGGATTACGGTCGCTTTACCTTTGGTTTCCTGCGCTTTTTTCAGTGCAGCGTAGACTTTCTTCGGATCGTGACCGCCACGGTTCAGGGCCCAGATCTGCTCATCAGTCCAGTCTGCAACCAGTGCTGCGGTTTCAGGGTATTTACCGAAGAAGTGCTCACGTACGTACGCACCGTCTTTGGATTTGAAGGTCTGGTAGTCGCCGTCAACGGTTTCGTTCATCAGTTGGATCAGCTTACCGCTGGTGTCTTTACGCAGCAGCTCATCCCAACGACCGCCCCACATGACTTTGATCACGTTCCAGCCAGCACCCGCGAAGATGCCTTCCAGCTCGTTGATGATCTTGCCGTTACCGGTTACCGGACCATCCAGACGTTGCAGGTTACAGTTGATGATGAAGCACAGGTTGTCCAGCTTCTCACGGGTTGCGATGGTGATCGCACCTTTAGATTCTGGCTCATCCATTTCACCGTCGCCCAGGAAGGCGTAAACGGTCTGCTCAGAGGTGTCTTTCAGACCACGGTGTTCCAGATACTTCAGGAATTTAGCCTGGTAGATCGCACCGATTGGGCCCAGACCCATAGAAACGGTCGGGAACTGCCAGAACTCAGGCATCAGTTTAGGGTGCGGGTAAGAAGACAGACCTTTACCGTGGACTTCCTGACGGAAGTTGTTCATCTGCTCTTCAGTCAGACGACCTTCCAGGAAGGCACGCGCATAGATGCCCGGAGAGATGTGGCCCTGGAAGTACACCAGATCGCCGCCATCTTTCTCGTTAGCTGCACGGAAGAAGTGGTTGAAGCACACTTCGTAAACGGTCGCTGAAGACTGGAAGGACGCCATGTGGCCACCCAGCTCCAGGTCTTTTTTGGATGCGCGCAGAACGGTCATGATGGCGTTCCAGCGGATAGCAGAACGGATACGGCGTTCCAGATCCAGATTGCCCGGGTATTCCGGTTCGTCTTCGACGGCAATCGTGTTTACGTAGTTGTTAGCCCCTGCACCTGAAGCCACTTTCACGCCGCCTTTGCGCGCTTCTGAAAGCAGCTGATCAATCAGATACTGAGCGCGCTCAACACCTTCTTCACGGATGACCGATTCGATCGCCTGTAGCCAGTCGCGAGTTTCGATCGGATCCACGTCATTTTGGAGACGTTCTGACATGGGGGTATTCCTTATCTATCTAATACGTTGATTTGTCTGGAACCTGTCCCATTGTATTTTCCCCAGAAAACACAATAAGACAGGTTCTGCGTTTAGTTGCCGCGCTCTAAAAGTACCTGGCGCTTAATCCTTTCGTTGCTGTATGCGGCGTAATGAACGTTCGCGACGCGATTGTTCACGGCTGCGGTCCAGCAAGATTTCCTCAATGAAAGCCAGATGGCGGTGCGACGCTTCACGCGCCTGCTCCGGTTCCCCGGCCATTATCGCCTCGAATACTCGGGTGCGATGGTTGCTTACCAGCGGGAGCATCTCCCGACGGGAATACAACAATTCAAAATTCTGACGAACGTTCTGGGCCAGCATCGGCTCCATGCAGCGTAGCAGATGGAGGAGCACCACGTTGTGCGCCGCTTCGGTGACGGCAATTTGATACTGGACGACGGCGCTGGACTCGGCGTCTAAATCGCCGGACTGCTGTGCCCGTTCAATGGCCTGATGCAGCTCGCGAATACGCACGCGATCTTCATCAGTGCTGCGAAGGGCGGCGTAATAGGCCGCAATACCTTCCAGCGCGTGACGGGTCTCAAGCAGATCAAACTGGGATTCTGGGTGGTCAGAGAGAAGTTCGACCAGCGGATCGCTGAAGCTCTGCCACAGGCTGTTTTGCACAAAGGTTCCGCCACCCTGGCGACGGAGCAACAGGCCCTTTGCTTCGAGACGTTGAATCGCCTCACGCAGAGAGGGACGTGAAACGTCGAACTGTTTGGCCAGCTCGCGTTCTGGCGGGAGCTTCTCGCCCGGGCGCAGTGTCCCTTCGAGAATTAAAAACTCCAGCTGCTGCTCAATCACATCGGAAAGTTTTGGTTGGCGAATTTTGCTGTAGGCCATATTCCCTGTCTTACGCCTTTTTGCCCGGAGTCAATTGGTCTTACCAATTTCATGTTCGTATCGCTAAAGTAACAAAGTATTCACCTTCTGTCCATATTGGTTTTGATTGAAATCAGTAAACCCGGCAGATTTTAACAACCTTACAGAACTAACGTTTCAGGAATGTAACTTTGCACAAATGAAATGGTTACTCCCAAAGAGGCAGTTTTAACCATAATTAAACGAGGGTTATTGCAATCTGAAGCGATTCAACAGGGCAAAATATGAAAATTCGCCCGCTTTTGACGCATTTCTATTCTATAGGTTGGGTATGAAGGGTTAACGTACCGATTTACAATTGGTTTCTTTTTATTCAAGTCGTCTTCATCCCTTCATAAAGCAGGTGCATTCGGCTGCGCTTACCACTATTCTGGCGCTAACGGAAGCCATCTCCGCTTTTTTCGGTATCGTTAACCGTAAAGAAATAAATACAGAATATGGATTTTCATAATTACACACGCACAGCGTGAACATAACAACCACACACGAGGTTTCAAATGGAAGCTCAACAGCATGGCGATCAGCTAAAGCGCGGCCTTAAAAACCGCCATATTCAGCTCATCGCCCTGGGCGGTGCTATTGGTACTGGCCTGTTTCTGGGCAGCGCATCCGTAATCCAGTCTGCCGGTCCAGGCATTATTTTGGGTTACGCGATTGCGGGTTTCATTGCTTTTCTGATTATGCGCCAGCTGGGTGAAATGGTCGTCGAGGAGCCGGTCGCAGGCTCGTTCAGCCACTTTGCCTACAAATACTGGGGTAGCTTTGCGGGCTTCGCCTCCGGCTGGAACTACTGGGTTCTGTACGTTCTGGTTGCCATGGCCGAGCTGACCGCGGTTGGGAAGTACATTCAGTTCTGGTATCCGGAGATCCCCACCTGGGCGTCAGCCGCGGCCTTCTTCGTTATCATCAACGCCATTAACCTGACCAACGTAAAAGTGTTCGGCGAGATGGAGTTCTGGTTTGCGATTATCAAAGTCATTGCCGTGGTGGCGATGATCATCTTCGGCGGCTGGCTGCTCTTCAGCGGCAACGGCGGCCCGCAGGCCACCGTACGCAACCTCTGGGAACAGGGTGGCTTCCTGCCGCACGGCATGACCGGCCTGGTGATGATGATGGCGATCATTATGTTCTCCTTCGGCGGTCTGGAGCTGGTGGGCATCACCGCCGCCGAAGCCGACAACCCGGAGCAGAGTATCCCGAAAGCCACTAACCAGGTTATCTACCGTATTCTGATCTTCTATGTGGGCTCCCTGGCGGTACTGCTCTCTCTGCTGCCGTGGACGCGCGTCACGGCGGATACCAGCCCGTTCGTGCTGATCTTCCACGAGCTGGGCGACACCTTCGTAGCGAACGCGCTCAACGTCGTGGTGCTGACCGCCGCGCTCTCTGTTTATAACAGCTGCGTTTACTGCAACAGCCGTATGCTGTTCGGCCTTGCGCAGCAGGGCAACGCGCCGAAAGCGCTGCTTACCGTTGATAAACGTGGCGTACCGGTTAACACCATTATCGTGTCGGCGGTCGTGACGGCGCTGTGCGTGCTGATTAACTACCTGGCCCCGGAATCGGCCTTCGGCCTGCTGATGGCGCTGGTGGTTTCCGCGCTGGTGATCAACTGGGCGATGATTAGCCTCGCGCACATCAAGTTCCGCCGTGCCAAGCAGCAGCAGGGCGTCACCACTCGCTTCCCTGCCCTGCTCTATCCGCTGGGGAACTGGGTTTGCCTGGTGTTCATGGCGGCCGTGCTGGTTATCATGCTCATCACCCCCGGCATGGCAATCTCCGTTTACCTGATCCCGGTCTGGATTGCGATCCTCGGCGTGGGCTATCTGGTGAAGCAGAAAAATGCTAAAACGGTGAAAGCGCACTAACTGTTTTCTCGCTGCGCCCGTCCTGCCGGGCGCAGCGTCTTGTTACCTTCCTCACAAATTCACGCCAACAGCAAAATCATCCATATCACCGCCCTTATACTGCAACGCATATATTCGTTTGCCAGCGAATAATTCTCTCCATACCGAAACCCGGAGAGCTGTCGATGGATAACAACAAACTGTCAGTAAAAGAAAAGATCGGCTATGGCATGGGTGACGCCGGATGCAACATTATCTTTGGCGCCATCATGTTATTTGTTAACTATTTTTATACGGATATTTTTGGTCTTGCGCCTGCGCTGGTTGGCGTTTTGCTGCTTTCTGTACGCGTCATCGATGCCGTAACGGACCCGATCATGGGCGCGATTGCCGACCGTACCCGCAGCAAATATGGCCGGTTTCGTCCATGGCTGCTGTGGATTGCCTTCCCCTATGCGCTGTTCAGCATCCTGATGTTTACCACGCCCGACTGGAGCTATAACAGCAAGGTTATCTATGCGTTCGTCACCTATTTCCTGCTGTCGCTGACCTATACCGCCATCAACATTCCGTACTGCTCGCTCGGGGGCGTGATCACCAACGACCCGAAAGAGCGCGTTGCCTGCCAGTCCTATCGTTTTGTGATGGTCGGTATCGCCACGCTGCTGCTCTCCTTAACGCTGCTGCCGATGGCCGACTGGTTCGGCGGGGATAACAAAGCCAAAGGCTACCAGATGGCGATGACCGTGCTGGCGCTGGTGGGTACCTGCATGTTCCTGTTCTGCTTCGCCACCGTGCGCGAGCGCGTACGTCCGGCGGTGCAAACCCATGACGAGCTGAAAAATGACCTGAAAGACGTGTGGAAGAACGACCAGTGGGTGCGCATTCTGCTGCTGACGCTGTGCAACGTCTGCCCGGGCTTTATCCGCATGGCGGCAACCATGTATTACGTTACCTGGGTAATGGGTCAAAGCACCCATTTTGCCACGCTGTTTATCAGCCTGGGCGTTGTCGGCATGATGTTCGGCAGCATGCTGGCGAAAGTGCTGACCGACCGCTGGTGTAAGCTGAAGGTCTTCTTCTGGACCAACATCGCGCTGGCGATTTTCTCTTGCGCCTTCTACTTCTTTGACCCGAAAGCCACCGTCACCATCGTGGTGCTCTACGTCCTGCTGAACATCCTGCACCAGATCCCCTCCCCGCTGCACTGGTCCCTGATGGCCGACGTGGACGACTACGGCGAATGGAAAACCGGGAAGCGCATCACCGGGATCAGCTTCTCCGGCAACATCTTCTTCCTCAAGCTGGGCCTGGCGATTGCCGGTGCGATGGTGGGCTTCCTGCTCTCCTGGTACGGTTACGACGCGGGGGCGAAAGCGCAGAGCGCGGATGCCATCAACGGCATCGTGCTGCTCTTTACCGTCATTCCGGGCGTCGGGTATCTCATTACCGCTGGCGTGGTGCGTCTGCTGAAGGTTGACCGGGAGACGATGAAGCGGATCCAGGAAGACCTGGAGAAGCGCCGCATTAACTATCGCGAGCTGAACGAGTATCAGGAAATCAGCGCCGCTGAGACTAAATAAGGAAAGCCGAATGCAAACCTGGCCAAACCCGTTTATTGAACAACGCGCCGACCCGTACATCCTGCGCCACGACGGGCAATATTACTTTATCGCCTCCGTGCCGGAGTACGATCGGCTGGCGATCCGCCGCGCGGACTCGCTGGAAGGTTTACGCGATGCCGAAGAGGTGGTGGTCTGGCGCAAGCCTGACGCCGGCCCGATGAGCCAGCTGATCTGGGCACCCGAACTGCACCACATTGACAACAAGTGGTACATCTATTTTGCCGCCACGCATACGCAGGCGCTCGACAAACTGGGGATGTTCCAGCACCGCATGTTTGCGCTGGCGTGCGCCGACGGCGATCCGCTTACCGGGTCGTGGGTGGAAAAAGGGCAAATCAAAACGCCTTTCGACACCTTCGCGCTGGACGCCACCACCTTTGTTCATCAGGGCAAACGCTGGTACCTGTGGGCGCAAAAAGACCTGGATATTTCCGGTAACTCCAATCTTTACCTGTGTGAAATGGAAAATCCGTGGACGCTGAAGGGCGAACCGGTGATGCTCAGCAAGCCGCAATATGACTGGGAGTGCCGCGGGTTCTGGGTTAACGAAGGCCCGGCAGTGCTGTTCCACGGCGATAAGCTGTTTATCAGCTACTCCGCCAGCGCCACCGACGAAAACTACTGCATGGGATTACTGTGGATAGACGTGAATGCCGATCCGCAAAACCCGGCTAACTGGCAGAAATCCCCGCGCCCGGTGTTCGTCACCAGCTATGAAAACCGGCAGTATGGGCCAGGCCATAACAGCTTTACGCAGACCCCTGAGGGCGACGATGTGCTAGTCTACCACGCGCGAAACTACACTGAAATTGAAGGCGATCCGCTGTACGATCCCAATCGCCACACTCGCCTGAAGCGCGTCCGCTGGGACGAAAACGGGATGCCTGATTTCGGCATCCCGCCTGCGGATACGCTGTAACGGCTTCGGCGCGCTGGCTTAAACCAGCGTGCCGTAAATCGTCAGCAGCGCCACAACCACCACCACCACAAACGACGTTTTCTTCGCCATCGAGACGGCAGCTTTTGGCGTTTCGACTTTGTCCGCGTGCGGCTCACGCGCCAGTGAGAACTGCGCCAGGCGGGTTAACACCTGATACTGCGACGTATGGCGGTCCGCAAGGGAGGCAAACCACGCGGGCAGCGCTTTTTCGCCGTGACCGATAAGGGCATAGACCACGCCCACCAGACGCACCGGGATCCAGTCGAGCACGTGCAGAATGGCATCGATGCCGGAAAGCAAACGCTCATGCGGGGTCAGATAACGGGCAAGCCAGGTCTGCCAGGCGCGCAGGAACGCATAGCCCATCAGCAGAACCGGCCCCCACGGGCCGCCCACCACAAACCAGAACAGCGGCGCCAGGTAATAACGGAAGTTGATCCACAGCAGCGCGTTTTGCAGCTCGCGCAGGAACTCGCGTTCATCGCAGTCCGGCGGCACGCCGTGGATCATCGTCAGCTCGCTTGCCATCGCGCCGCGCGCGTGGGCATCGTCCCGTGAGGCGGCTTTCAGGTAGGCATGATAGTGCATACGCACCTTGCCCGCGCCGATGCACAGCACGCCCAGCAGGATCCACACCACCAGCAGCGGCACGTTGAAAAAGAGGCCGTAAAGCGCGCGCAGCAGCAGGAAGGTAATGACCATCACACCGGCCGTCATCAGCAGCGTGCGTAGCATGGAAAAATGCCTGATGCGGCGGAATAACACTTCCAGCCGGTGATCCAGATGCCAGTGCTCGCCGAGCTTAAACAGGCGTTCGGCGATCATAACCAGCAGCATGGTAAACAACGTCATGTTATCTCCTTATCTGACGACGTGGTAAGCATGGCGTGAAACCGGGACCAGTCAAACGCCGGGCCGGGGTCAGTTTTTCTTTCGGGGGCGATGTCGCTGTGCCCCGTAATATTGTCTGCAATGGCGGGATAAAGCCCGACTAACGTTTTCGTCACAGCAACCAGTTTCTGATATTGCGCATCGGTGTAAGGCGTGGTGTCGGTGCCTTCCAGCTCTATTCCAATGGAAAAATCGTTGCAGCGCTCGCGTCCTTTGTACATCGACACGCCCGCATGCCAGGCTCGCTTATCAAAGGGAACATACTGAACCACTTCGCCGTCACGACGGATCAGGCAGTGCGCCGATACGCGCAGGTGTGCAATCTCAGCAAAGAAAGGGTGGGCATCGGGATCTATCGTTCCAGTGAATAACGCGTCGATCCACGGACCGCCAAATTCACCCGGCGGGAGACTAATATTATGAACCACCAGCAGTGTGGGTTTTTCATCCTCCGGGCGGCAATCGTGGTGCGGCGACGGTACATGTCGCGCGTCCACCAGCCATCCGTTTTCTAACAACATGCTGGAACTCCTTATCTATGGTGCTGTTACTCGGTTCAGAGTAGCATGTTTCAATATTATGATTCGTTACCAATTTGGAGTTTTATCATGCCGCCTCGCCGCTATAACCCCGACCACCGACGTGACGCGCTTCTGGAACGTATTAATAGTGATATTCCGACAAGCGTTGCCCATGCTCTGAAAGAAGACTTGGGCGGCGACGTCAGCGCCGATAACGATATTACCGCCCAATTGTTGCCAAAAGAGACACGCTCGCACGCGGTCATCATCACCCGCGAAGACGGCGTATTTTGCGGCAAACGCTGGGTTGAGGAAGTCTTTACCCAGCTGGCGGGCGACGAGGTGCAGGTAACATGGCACGTTGACGACGGTGATGCGGTCAGTGCGAATCAGCCCCTTTTCGAGCTGGACGGTCCGGCCCGCGTCTTGCTGACCGGCGAACGCACCGCGCTCAACTTTGTGCAAACGCTCTCTGGCGTCGCCAGTGAAGTGCGCCGCTACGTTGACCTGCTGGCAGGTACCCGCACGCAGCTGCTGGACACCCGTAAAACCCTGCCGGGCCTGCGCACCGCGTTGAAATACGCCGTGCTCTGCGGCGGCGGCGCAAACCATCGTCTGGGCTTATCCGACGCCTTCCTGATCAAAGAGAACCACATTATTGCCTCCGGCTCGGTGCGCAAGGCAGTAGAAAAAGCCTTCTGGCTGCATCCGGATGTGCCGGTCGAAGTAGAAGTGGAAAATCTGGACGAGCTGGACGAGGCCATCAAGGCGGGGGCTGACATCATCATGCTCGATAACTTCGACACGGAGCAGATGCGTGAAGCGGTCAAACGCACAAACGGCCAGGCGCAGCTGGAGGTGTCCGGCAACGTGACGTTCGACACCCTCCGTGAATTTGCTGAAACCGGCGTCGACTACATCTCCGTTGGCGCGCTGACCAAGCACGTACGCGCCCTCGACCTCTCGATGCGCTTCAAATAATTTGCCCTCCCCCTCTCCGCCCGGAGGGGGGAAATACGAAACCGCTCGCAATTACGCTGTCCATCTCTGCAACGCTGAATCATTTCCCTGAAAGCCCCTTCACGTTCACGCTTTTGCCCCTCGTTTCTGCGTCCCGGCACTGCCAGAGTAGCGCCACCTAACGTAAGGAGCAGACATGAACAGACAACAAGGATTTACGCTGATTGAGCTAATGGTCGTCATTGGCATTATTGCCATCCTGAGCGCGATTGGCGTCCCGGCCTACCAGAACTACCTGCGAAAAGCGGCGCTCACCGATATGCTGCAAACGTTCATTCCCTACCGTACCGCCATTGAGCTTTGCGCCCTGGATCGGGGGGGCGTGGATCGCTGCGACGCAGGCACCAATGGCATTCCCTCTCCGACAACCACGCGTTACGTTTCGGCGATGAGCGTGGCGAAGGGGGTCGTATCGTTAACAGGGCAGGAAAGTCTTAACGGACTCGAAGTGCTGATGACGCCGATCTGGAGCGACGGTAACGGTATGACGGGCTGGACGCGCGACTGCAAAATTGCGTCCGACAGTGCGCTCAGACAAGCCTGTGAAGATGTTTTCCGCTTCGACACCAACTGACAGGAGTGGGCAATGAATACCGAACAGCTTATGACACTCTGTCAGCGCCATCACGCACTGCTGCTCGCAAGCGACACCGACACGATCAGCATTGCGGTGGTGGGTAACCCTGCCTCTGAGCTGATGGAGGCGTTACGCTTCGCCACACAGAAGCGTATTGATATTGAGTGCTGGACGGCCGAGCGGATGGAAAAACGGCTACAGCCCGTCTCATTATCACATCTGCCGGGCATAGCGCCGAACTCAGCCGCAGATGTGCTCAACACAACGTTGCAGCAGGCAGTAAACCAGCGGGCCTCCGACATCCATATTGAACCGACGGACAACGGCTACCAGATTCGGTTGCGAATTGACGGCGTACTCTACCCGCAGCCGCCGATCCCTGCCGCCCTCGGGACGACGCTTGCCGCACGCCTGAAGGTGCTGGGCCAGCTGGATATTGCAGAGCGTCGGCTGCCGCAGGACGGTCAGTTTACGGTGGAGCTGGCAAGCGTGCCCGTCTCTTTTCGTATCGCAACCCTTCCCTGTAGCGGTGGAGAAAAAATCGTGCTCCGCCTGCTTCATCAGGTACAGCAAGCTCTGGAGCTTGAACAGCTGGGAATGAGCGCAGACCAGCAGGCCCGTTTTGCCGGAGTGCTTAACAGCCCTCAGGGTTTAATTCTGGTCACCGGCCCGACCGGTAGCGGGAAAACGGTGACGCTGTACAGCGCGTTGCAGGCCCGGAATACCCCTGACGTCAATATTTGCAGCGTGGAAGATCCGGTGGAAATTCCCCTTGCAGGCTTAAACCAGACGCAGATTAATCCGCGCGCGGGGCTGACCTTTCAGAGCGTGCTGCGTGCTCTGCTCAGGCAGGATCCTGACATCATTATGGTGGGTGAAATTCGCGACGGCGAAACGGCAGAAATTGCGATTAAGGCCGCGCAAACCGGGCATCTGGTGCTGTCAACCCTTCATACTAACTCGACGACTGAAACGCTGGTCAGGCTGCAACAGATGGGCGTCGCACGCTGGATGATCTCCTCGGCGCTCTCGATGGTAATTGCCCAGCGGCTGGTACGCCGTTTATGTCCGTACTGCCGGCAGGAAACCAGCCGCCACGCCGAACTGCCGCGCACGCTGTGGCCCCGTCCGCTTCCTCGCTGGCAACCCACCGGCTGCGATCGCTGCTATCACGGTTTTTACGGTCGCGTAGCCATTTTTGAAGTGCTGGTCATCGACGATGCGCTCCGTCAGGCCATTGCCAGCGGAGCAAGTACGGAGGTGATTGGCTCCAGCGCACGACAGGCAGGAATGGCCTCTTTGTTTGAGCATGGCTGCATGGCCGTGGAGCAAGGGCTGACCACGCTCGAAGAGCTGTTGCGCGTACTGGGAATGCCCGATGGCTGCTAATTCGCTCTGGCGCTGGCGTGCTCTTACCACCGAGGGGGACGTGCAAACGGGCACCCTCTGGGCCATCGACCGTGACGCAGCTTTCACCGCACTGGCGCTTAAACAGCTGCACCCGCTGGCGCTCAAGCGCTGCCAGAGACGCCACCGATGGCAGGTGCAGCACTGCTACGAGATTTTTCGCCAGCTCGCCACGCTGTTACAGGCCGGACTCACGCTGTCCCAAAGCCTGCAAATGCTGGCGGAACAGCATCCTCTGAAACAGTGGCAGGCGCTGCTGCACAGTCTTGCTGATGACCTCAGTGAAGGTTGCGCCCTGTCAGAGGCCATGAAGAAATGGCCAGAGGTGTTCAGCCCTCTGTATGTCTCCATGGTGAAAACGGGTGAGCTAACGGGAAAGCTCGAAGCATGCTGCCGTCAGCTTGCGCAGCAGCAGAAATCCCAGCAGCAGCTCAGTGCAAAGGTGAAGAAAGCGCTGCGCTATCCAACGATCATTCTGACGCTGGCCGTTTTCGTGGTGCTGGCCATGGTCACGCTGGTGTTGCCTGAGTTTGCTGCAATCTACAAAACGTTTAACACCCCGCTCCCTTTGCTCACGCAGGCAGTCATGGGGCTGGCGGCCTTTGTTCAGACGCATGTTCTTACCCTTGTCGCCCTGCTCATCATATTGGCTATCATCGCCTGTAAACTGCGGCGGCACCCGCACTGGCAGTATGTCTTGTTACACGTACCGGTAATGGGCACGCTGACGCGCGGACAAAAGCTGGGACAAATTTTTACCGTGCTGTCATTAACCCAGCAGGCCGGCATTACCTTTTTACAAGGGCTGGAAAGCGTGGAGGAGATCGTTGAGCGTGGCTACTGGCAGGAGAAACTCCGCGCGATACGCAGCAATATCGAACAGGGCATGCCCGTGTGGTCCTCCTTCCAGAAGGCCTCTGTTTTTACGCCACTGTGTATTCAGCTCATTCGCACCGGCGAAATATCGGGTTCGCTTGATGTAATGCTGATGAATCTGGCCCGTCACCATACGGAGCAGACATTTCAGCAGGCAGACAATCTGGCGGCGCTGCTTGAGCCTCTGTTACTTGTCGTGACGGGACTGATTATCGGCACGCTGGTGGTGGCGATGTATCTGCCGATTTTTCATCTGGGGGATGCAATGAGCGTGGGGTAGCGCTGGCGCACGGACGCGCGCCAGCCGTAGCCGTCAGAGGCTATTAAATACGCGGTTTTCCTGCTCCTGAACGCGGATAAACGTCGTGCGTTTAGTCAGCTCTTTCAGGCGGGAAGCCCCAACGTAGGTACAGGCGGAGCGCAGACCGCCGAGAATATCGCGCGCCGTGTTCTCAACCGGGCCACGCAGCGGTAGCTTAACGGTTTTGCCTTCCGCCGCACGGTATTTGGCTACACCACCCACGTGACGGGTCATCGCAGATTCAGAGCTCATGCCGTAGAACAGCATGAATTTCTCGCCGTTTTCTTCCACCACGGTACCGCCGCTCTCTTCGTGGCCTGCCAGCATGCCGCCGAGCATCACGAAGTCTGCGCCGCCGCCAAAGGCTTTCGCGACATCGCCCGGCATGGTGCAGCCACCGTCGCTGATGATTTGGCCGCCCAGACCGTGCGCGGCGTCAGCGCATTCAATGACCGCAGACAGCTGCGGATAACCCACACCGGTTTTCACGCGCGTGGTGCATACGGACCCCGGGCCAATGCCCACTTTCACAATGTCGGCACCGGACAGGATCAGCTCTTCACACATTTCACCGGTCACCACGTTGCCCGCGATGATGGTCTTGGTTGGCCAGGCTTCACGCGCCTTGCTGACGAACTGGACGAAATGCTCGGAATACCCGTTTGCCACGTCAATGCAGACAAAATTCAGCGCAGGATTCGCGTTCAGGATCTGTTTGGTTTTCTCGAAGTCGGCATCAGACGTACCGGTCGAGACCATCACATGCTTCACCACGTCAGCAGTAGCAGAGGCGACAAACGCATTCCACTCCTCAGGGCTGTAGTGTTTGTGTACCGCAGTAAGGATGTCGAATTGCGCCAGTGCGGTCGCCATCTCGAAGGTCCCGACCGTGTCCATGTTGGCCGCGATAATCGGCACGCCAGACCACGTCTGACCGGAATGCTTAAAGGTGAATTGACGTTCAAGTTCAACGTCTGAGCGACTTTTCAGTGTAGAGCGTTTAGGGCGGATAAGAACGTCTTTGAAACCTAACTTCAGATCTTCTTCGATACGCATGTGCGGATTCCTGGGGTTAGAGGCAAATTTATTAAAAGCACAACTCCAGTGACGCTATCATACGCACTAATACCTGCTCCGCAAGACTGCGAAATTCTCTTTTTTTACGCTACAATCCTATAAATTTACCTGGTAAAAAGCGGGTAAAGAGAGCTAAACATTGGCTGTTGTAAGTTTGAATTTTAAGCAACTGATTTTAAAAATGAATAATTCCCAGGATCCGATTTAATGGGGTATATCGTCGCATTAACCGGCGGCATCGGTAGTGGTAAAAGCACCGTTGCGCAGGCGTTTGCTCGTCTCGGCATCACGATTATCGACGCCGACATCATTGCCCGTCAGGTGGTAGAACCCAATACACCCGCCTTAAACGCCATCGAAGCGCATTTTGGTCGCAGTGTTATACAGGCTGACGGCACCCTGAATCGTCGGCAGCTGCGTGAGCGCATATTTTCCGATCCAGCGGAAAAAGCCTGGCTTAATGCCCTGCTCCACCCCATTATCCACCAGGAAACCCAGCGTCAAATTGCCGCAGCCCGTTCGCCCTATGTGTTGTGGGTGGTCCCGTTACTGGTTGAAAATCAGCTTCAGAATAAAGCAGACAGAACGCTGGTGATTGACGTTTCCCGCGAAACGCAAATCCAGAGAACCATGGCGCGTGACCACGTTTCACGCGAGCATGCTGAACAAATTCTTGCCGCACAGGCCACGCGCGAAGCGCGCCTCGCCGTTGCGGATGATGTTATTGATAATAACGGCGCACCAGATGCCATTGCATCGGATGTTGCTCGTCTGCACGCGCAGTATCTGACCTTCGCCGCGCAGGCCGTTGCACAGGAAAAACCATAATGTCGACTCATATCCTTTTTGAGCACCCGCTTAACGAAAAAATGCGTACCTGGCTACGCATAGAATTCCTTATTCAACAGCTTTCACAACATCTGCCCGTCAACGATCACGCCACCGCGCTGCATTTTTTCCGCAACGTGGGCGATCTGCTGGATGTGATTGAACGCGGCGATGTCCGCACGGAGCTGTTGAAAGAGCTGGAGCGCCAGCAGCGTAAATTGCAGGCCTGGGCCGAAGTCCCGGGCGTGGATCAAAGCCGAATTGACGCCTTACGTCAGCAATTGAAAAACAGCAGCACAACGCTGATGGCCGCGCCGCGCGTTGGGCAGTTTTTACGAGAGGACCGTCTCATTGCGCTGGTGCGCCAGCGCCTGAGCATACCGGGTGGGTGCTGTAGCTTTGACCTGCCAACGCTGCATATGTGGTTGCACATGCCGCAGGAGCAGCGCGATCGTCAGGTAAACAGCTGGCTGGGCAGCCTGGAGCCGATGAATCAGACGTTATCACTGATCCTCGATCTTGTGCGTAACTCTGCCCCGTTCCGCAAGCAAACCAGTCTCAACGGTTTCTATCAGGACAACGGCGACGACGCCGATCTTCTGCGTCTGAATCTGGCTCTTGGCGAGCAGCTTTACCCGCAAATTTCCGGGCATAAAAGCCGTTTCGCGATCCGCTTCATGCCGCTGGACAGTGAACATGGCACCGTGCCGGAACGCCTCGATTTTGAACTGGCCTGTTGTTAAGGAGTGCCGATGTCTGACGTAACCACCGTAAACTGCCCAACCTGTGGGAAAACTGTCGTCTGGGGAGAAGTGAGTCCGTTTCGCCCGTTCTGCTGCAAGCGCTGTCAGCTTATAGACCTGGGCGAATGGGCGGCGGAAGAGAAACGCATTCCCAGCGAAGGCGATCTCTCCGATAGCGATGACTGGAGCGAGAACCAGCAGTAAGCTCTGAAGCCTGCTGGCGCTTCGCTTAGCAGGCCTACAGGTTGCCCGTTAGCCGGGATATGACGGGCGCATTTGCCGGAGGAAATTTTTCGGCATCACTCGCGTGAAGCGTAACCCAGCCACCCGGTTGCCCCTCTTTACCCCACGGTTCACCTTCCCAGCTTTCCACCAGCCAGAACCACAGCGTGATGTGCCTGTCCGGAAACTGGTATTCCAGCTTATCAAACAGCGTTGCGCCAAGCGGAGTAATGCCGACCTCTTCCTGAAGCTCGCGCACCAGCGCCTGCTCCGGCGTTTCACCGGATTCAATTTTCCCGCCCGGAAATTCCCATTTGTTCGCCATGTGCGCATCGGCGGCGCGTTGGGTTATGAAGATCTGATTTTGCGGGTTGCGAATGATCCCGACAGCAATTTGCAGTGTTTTCATCGTGTCACGTCCATAAAAAAGGCGCAGAAGTCTGCGCCTTTTCGAGTAGTTAAGTCTTAGCTCAGGCGACCGTGGCACGCCTTGTATTTTTTGCCGGAACCGCATGGGCAAGGATCGTTACGACCGACCTTACGATCGCCCGTCTGCGCGGCGATTGCCGCTGCGGCTTCGCTTTCATCGGTCTGGTGGCTCAGCTGCTGCATCTGCGCCAGACGCTCAGCTTCTTCACGACGCTGCTGCTCCATCGCTTCCACCTCTTCCGGCATACGCACCTGAACTTTGCTCAGGGTGCTGATGACTTCATACTTCAGCGATTCCAGCATGGCAGCAAACATGGCGAAGGATTCACGCTTGTACTCCTGCTTCGGATCTTTCTGCGCATAACCACGCAGGTGGATACCCTGACGCAGGTAATCCATTGCCGCCAGGTGCTCTTTCCACAGGGAATCCAGCGTCTGCAACATAACGCCTTTCTCGAAGTGACGCATCATCTCAGCGCCAACCACTTCTTCTTTACGCTTGTAGACGTCCAGCGCGGTTTCGTAGATACGCTCGCGCAGCGTCTCTTCGTGCAGCTCAGGCTCTTTGTCCAGCCACTCTTTGATTGGCAGCTCGAGGTCGAAGTCATTTTTCAGACGTTCCTGCAAGCCTTCGATATCCCACATCTCTTCCAGAGACTGCGGCGGAATGTGCGCGTCGATAGTGGCTTTGAACACATCTTCACGAATGCTGTTGATGGTTTCGCTCACGTCAGACACGTCCAGCAGTTCGTTACGCTGGGTGTAGATTGCACGACGCTGGTCGTTGGCCACGTCATCATATTCCAGCAGCTGCTTACGAATATCGAAGTTGCGGCTTTCCACTTTACGCTGGGCGTTGGCAATCGCTTTAGTCACCCACGGGTGCTCAATCGCTTCGCCGGGCTTCATGCCCAGTTTACGCATCATGCCGGACACGCGGTCAGAGGCGAAAATACGCATCAGCGCATCTTCCATAGACAGGTAGAAACGGGAAGAACCGGCATCACCCTGACGGCCCGCACGGCCACGCAGCTGGTTATCGATACGACGAGATTCGTGACGCTCGGTACCAATGATGTGCAGACCACCGGATGCCAGCACCGCGTCGTGACGCACCTGCCAGTCGGCTTTGATCTGCGCGATCTGCTCTGGCGTTGGGTTTTCCAGCTCTGCGACTTCAGCCTGCCAGCTACCGCCGAGCATAATATCGGTACCACGACCCGCCATGTTGGTGGCGATGGTCACGGCAGCCGGATAACCCGCCTGAGCTACGATATCCGCTTCTTTTGCGTGGAACTTAGCGTTCAGTACGTTGTGTTTAATGCCCGCTTTGGTCAGCTCGTTAGACACCACTTCGGATTTCTCGATGGAGATGGTCCCCACCAGTACTGGCTGTCCCTTCGCAGTGCGATCGCGAATATCTTCGATGATCGCCTGAATTTTTTCCGCTTCGGTCATGTATACCAGGTCCGGCATGTCCTTACGGATCATTGGACGGTTGGTTGGCACCACCACGGTATCCAGCTTGTAGATAGAGCTGAATTCAAACGCTTCGGTATCTGCGGTACCGGTCATCCCCGCCAGCTTCTCGTACAGACGGAAGTAGTTCTGGAAGGTGATGGATGCCAGCGTCTGGTTTTCGTTTTGAATGTCCACGCCTTCTTTCGCTTCCACGGCCTGGTGCAGGCCATCGGACCAGCGACGGCCCTGCATGGTACGACCGGTATGTTCATCGACGATGATGACTTCACCGTCTTTCACGATATAGTCAACGTCGCGGGTGAACAGCGCGTGCGCGCGCAGTGCGGCGGTCACGTGGTGCATCAGCATGATGTTGCTCGGGGAATACAGGGACTCGCCCTCTTCCATAATGCCTTCAGCCACCAGCAGCTCTTCGATTTTCACCAGACCGCGTTCGGTCAGGTTCACCTGGCGCGCTTTTTCATCCACGGAGAAGTGACCTTCACCCTGGAAGGTATCGGAGTCTTCTTTCTCCTGGCGCAGCAGGTGTGGAATGATTTTGTCGACTTTACGGTACATCTCGGAGCTGTCTTCGGCCGGGCCGGAGATGATCAGCGGGGTACGCGCTTCATCAATCAGAATGGAGTCAACCTCATCCACCAGCGCATAGTGCAGCTTACGCTGGACGCGCTCTTCCGGGCTGAACGCCATGTTGTCGCGCAGGTAGTCGAAGCCGTATTCGTTGTTCGTTCCGTAAGTAATATCCGCGTTATAGGCTTCACGCTTGGCAGGTGCCGGCAGGCCGGACATATTAATGCCGACGGTCATGCCGAGGAATTCGAACAGTGGACGGTTGTTTTCGGCGTCACGCTGCGCCAGGTAGTCGTTGACGGTAACAACGTGAACGCCTTTCCCGGTCAGCGCGTTCAGGTAGGCCGGCAGCGTAGCGGTCAGGGTTTTACCTTCACCGGTACGCATTTCCGCGATGCAGCGCTCATTGAGCACCATGCCGCCCAGCAGCTGTACGTCGAAGTGACGCATGCCAAACACACGCTTACTCGCCTCACGAACGACGGCAAAGGCTTCCGGGATCAGGCTTTCTAAGGTTTCGCCTTTTTCCAGGCGCGCGCGGAACTCCGCAGTTTTCGCCTTCAGCTCATCATCAGAGAGCTTCTCCATCGCCGGTTCCATACCGTTGATGACGTTTACAGCTTTGCGCATACGGCGCAGGGTACGATCGTTACGACTACCAAAAACTTTGGTTAATAATTTGATTAGCATAATAAATTCTCAAACGCCCCAGACGGGCAGATAAATTAAGGTATTGAAAAAGATTAATTTAGCTGAGGCGCAGAGGCCCGGCACGGATGCCGTGAACCTGGCTAATCCATGTCGAAACAGAGAAGGAGGAAGGGGGAACAAAATCGGTTTGTGCCGTCTGGCTTACGGCCACAGGCGGCTGATTGTCCTGCGTCAGCAGCGCATTAAGCGTATCGAGCAGGGCAAGATGCTGGGCCTGAACCGGCAGCGTTTCTTCAGCAACGGGCATCGTCTGCGGCGCCATCGCGAACGACAGATGGCGGATAACCGTGCGAATGGCGTGTTGCTGCCAGTAATCAACGGAGAAATTGGGACGACGGCTAGCTTCAAGCCAGGCGAGATTAGTAAAATTAACCCGCGTGGTGAGATCGTGTTTGGTCGTCGTGGAACGTGCTGGCGTTGCCGCGTCTGCACTGTTGCTGAGCACAGGCAAGCCGAGACTCGCCGCGACCATCCCTAATAAGAGATGCGGCCAGAAGTAACGTCTGCCAAATTGTCGCCAGCGCGTCAGTATTCCGCTCACTTGCTCCACCACGTTCGCCCGCCGGTGCAGGCTGAATTCAGTTATTCTTTTTTTAGCGCCCAGATATTACCACTAAAGCCAATACACGGCAGCAGGAATGACACCTTGCAGCAGGTAAAAACGGTCAATAATGCAGCGAACACACCGTTATTCGGCACCTGACACGCGCCAGGGGTGAGAGGGGCAAATCAAAGAAAGGCAGAAATAGAAACGACTGGCTTCCCTGGTCGGAGAGAGTACCAGGTGAACCAGTCGCTTTTCTTACGAAACGGGTTTAACCGTTACGCCAGGACCATAGTCGGTGCTTTGAACGCCAGCGGCAGTTCAGCTTCGTCTTCGAAGGTCACATATTCCCAGGCTTCCTGTTTTGCCAGGACTGCCTGCAACAGTTTGTTGTTCAGTGCATGACCGGATTTAAACGCGGTAAAGGCACCAATGATATTGTGACCACACATGAAGAGGTCGCCGATCGCATCCAGCATTTTGTGACGAACAAATTCATCTTCAAAACGCAGGCCGTCTTCGTTCAGTACGCGATAATCGTCAACAACGATGGCACAATCGAAGCTGCCGCCCAGGCACAGGCCGCGGGACTGCAAATATTCGATATCACGCATGAAGCCGAAAGTACGCGCTCGGCTGATCTGACGCATAAACGCATCCGCAGAGAAGTTCATCGCGTAGCGCTGGGTGCTGGAATCAATCGCCGGGTGGTTAAAATCGATGGTGAAGTCCAACGAGAAACCATTGTACGGTTTGAATTCAGCCCATTTGTCGCCATCTTCGACGCGAACGGTCTCTTTAATGCGAACAAATTTCTTCGCGCAGTTCAGTTCTTCGATGCCGGCATCCAGCAGCAAATAAACGAACGGAGCAGCACTCCCGTCCATGATCGGGATTTCTGGCGCATCTACTTCAACAATAATGTTGTCGATACCCAGACCCGCCAGGGCGGCGTTCAGGTGCTCTACGGTAGAAATCCGCACGTCATGCTCGTTCACCAGACAAGTACAGAGCATAGTATCACGCACAGATTTGGCATCGGCCGGAAAATCTACCGGTGGATTCAAGTCGGTGCGACGATAGATGACCCCGGTATTGGCCGGCGCAGGGCGTAACGTCAGTGTGACTTTCTTGCCGGTATGTAAACCGACACCCGTCGCCTGAACGATACGTTTAAGTGTCCTTTGTTTGATCATCGTATAATCTCGCCAAATTAACTATCCAACCGAGAGTGTATATCACTAACGGTGGGCCAGTTTAGCACAAAGAGCGCAAATCCCCAAATTCCAGCCAATTCTTAGTCAGCTTGCTTACGCAGGAACGCCGGGATATCCAGATAATCTGGCTCTTTTGCCGTTTGTGGTGTCGGGTCGTTCACCACTTTCGCCGCCGGTTTTTGCTCCTGAGTCAGAGGCGCCATACCGTGCTGCTGGTAACGATCCATCACCGGCTGCTGAGTCTGTTTGTTGGTTACCAGGGTGATCTCAGGACGCTTGTCCATACCGATACCGGTGGCGACAACAGTCACACGCAGTTCGTCGTTCATTTCCGGATCAAGTGACGTACCGATTACCACGGTCGCGTTGTCAGAGGCGAACGCACGGATGGTGTTACCCACGGTTTCGAACTCATCCAGACGCAGGTCAAAGCCAGCGGTGATGTTGACCAGCACGCCGCGCGCACCGGACAGGTCGATATCTTCCAGCAGTGGAGAAGAGATCGCCATTTCAGCCGCTTCTTCCGCACGGTCTTCGCCGCTTGCCACGCCAGAACCCATCATCGCGTAGCCCATTTCGGACATCACGGTGCGAACGTCTGCAAAGTCAACGTTCATCAGACCAGGACGGGTAATCAGTTCAGCGATACCCTGAACCGCGCCTTTCAGCACGTCGTTTGCTGCGCCAAAGGCGTCCAGCAGAGAAATACCGCGACCCAGCACTTTCAGCAGCTTGTCGTTCGGGATGGTAATCAGAGAGTCCACGTGCTTGGACAGCTCGGTGATACCCTGCTCCGCGAAAGCCATACGCTTCTTGCCTTCAAAGTTGAAAGGCTTGGTCACGACAGCAACGGTCAGAATACCTAAATCTTTTGCGACTTCCGCCACAACGGGTGCTGCACCGGTACCTGTACCGCCGCCCATACCCGCTGCGATGAAGACCATGTCAGCACCGTCCAGTGCAGCGCGCAGCGCTTCACGATCTTCTTCAGCCGCGTTACGGCCCACTTCCGGGTTAGCCCCTGCTCCCAGACCTTTGGTGATGCCACCACCGATCTGAATGGTCTGGCCAACAGCCGTTTTACGCAGTGCCTGTGCATCGGTGTTCACCGCGAAGAATTCAACACCTTCAATGCGCTCGCGCACCATATGCTCTACGGCGTTACCGCCGCCGCCACCGACGCCGATGACTTTAATCACCGCGTCGTTGGTTAATTCCATTGGTTCAAACATAGTTTCTCTCCGTTGTGCCTGTCGCCCGAGACCGCTAATTCTCTCCGGTCTCTTAAAAAATTAAAATTCTTTTCGCAACCAGGTGTTAAGTCGTTTGACCCACGACCCCACCGAGACGCGTTTTTCCACCTCTGCTTCACCACTTAAATGGGACTCTTTCCCGTAGTGCAGCAGGCCCACCGCCGTTGAATAGTACGGCTCCTGAGCATAATCCGTTAAACCGGTAATATTCAGCGGCGCACCGATACGCACCTGCGTATGGAACACGCGCTGAGCGCAGGCCGCAAGACCTTCAATTTGCGCTGCCCCGCCGGTTAATACAATCCCCGCCGCGAGATGATGTTTCACACCCTGCTGGCGAAGCTGTTCCTGTAACTGCAAAATCTCTTCGTTGACCAGGTTGAGCAGCTCGGTATAGCGCGGCTCAATCACCTCTGCCAGGGTCTGGCGTTGCAGGCTGCGCGGCGGTCGCCCACCTACGCTCGGCACTTCAACGCTTTCGTCTTTGCCGACGATAGAGCCCAGCGCGCAACCATGGCGCACTTTAATCGCCTCTGCGTCGCTCGGTGGCGTACCAAAGGCGTAAGCGATATCGCTGGTCACCACATTCCCGGCATACGGGATCACTTTGGTGTGGCGCAACGCACCGCCGGTATAGACAGCCATGTCCATTGTACCACCACCAATATCCACCACACAGACGCCCAGTTCACGTTCGTCTTCGGTCAGCACGGAATAGCTCGCGGCAAGACCGGCGAAAATAAGTTGGTCAACTTTCAGGCCACAACGTTCAACGGCTTTTACAATGTTCTTCGCCATATCGTTGTGACATGTGATCAGGTGCACTTTTGCCTGCATACGTACGCCCGACAGACCGACCGGATTCTTGATGCCTTCCTGGTAGTCGATCGCGTATTCCTGCGGGATCACATGCAGCACACGGTGCTCGTCGCGAACGCGCACGGATTTCGCCGTGTGGACAACGTTCTCAACGTCTTCCTGCGTCACTTCTTCTTCGGAAATCGGCACCATACCGATTTCATTCTGGCAGCTGATGTGCTTACCAGAAAGGGCCAGATAGACAGAGGAAATCTGGCAATCTGCCATCAATTCAGCCTGGTCGATGGCGCGCTGAACGCATTTCACCACCGACTCAAGGTCGTTTACCCCACCTTTATCCATACCACGGGACGGGCAGCTGCCCACGCCAATGATATTGACCATACCGTCGGGCAGAACTTCCCCTACTAAAGCGGCAACCTTCGCGGTGCCAATCTCCAGTCCTACTACCAATTTTCTGTCCGTCGACTTGATCATTGTTGTTCTGCCTGTACCTGTGCCTGATTCTGTTGCTGATTAGGTTCCTCGACCGGAGCCGGCTCCCAACCGACTGCTGCGCCTGAGTCATAGCGCAAATCAACGTAGCTTATCCGTTTGCCATCCGTCTGCGCCTGCTGCTGTAAAACCGGGTAAAGTTCTACAAAACGCGCCAGACGTTTCATTGTGTCGCCGCGGCCAAGGTTAAGCTTAATGCCGTTCGTAAGCGTCAACTGCCAGGAGCGGCGCGCCGTCATCGCAGCTTCTTTTAACGCAAAACGATCCTTAGCCAGCACCTGCCCCATCTCACGAAAACCCTGCAAGACTTCGTTTTCGCTGCCTTCCGGGCCATACAACATCGGTAAATTCTGCTTGTTGACACGATCGCTCGGGACGCTGAACGAATTTCCGTCGACGTCAACCATATGCTGATCATTCCAACGCGCAATCGGCACATATTCAACCAGATGAATCTTCAATTCATCAGGCCATTGCTTTCTGACACTCGCCTGTTTAATCCAGGGCAGACGTTCAATCTGACTCTGAATAATGTTGACGTCCTGCGTCATAAAGGTGCCAGGCGACCCCAGTGCCAGAATAGACTGGCGAATGTCATCGTTACGCGTGTAGTGACGCTCCCCGGTCACCACCAGCTTCGACAGCGGCAACCGCTGCGCGTCTTCCATCCAGCCCAGCACCATCCAGCCGCTGATAAACACGGTGCACAGCACTCCGAGCAGGAAGATGATACCTGCAAGACGCGTACCATTACTCCGGCGCGAAGAAGTGTATTCTTCTTCCTCGCGGTTGCGCGTGTTCAATGCAGCCTGAGACATATCAGCCCGCCTGGTCCAGAATACGTACGACTAACTGCGAGAAACTCATTCCTGCCTGACGCGCCGCCATTGGCACAAGGCTATGGCTGGTCATACCCGGAGACGTGTTTGCTTCCAGCAGATAAAATTGCCCGTCACCGTCGAGCATCACGTCGATGCGTCCCCAGCCACGGCATCCCAGAACATTCCAGGCTTTAAGCACCAGAGACTGTAATTCGGCTTCGCGTTCTGCTTCAAGGCCACCAGGACAGAAATATTGCGTCTCATCAGAGAGATACTTCGCCTCATAATCATAGAAGACTCCCGCAGGTTGGATGCGAATTGACGGTAAAATTTCTTCGCCAAGCATCGCGACGGTAAATTCCGGCCCGCTGAGCCATTTTTCAATCAATACTTCTTCATCGTGTTGAAATGCCAATGCTAAAGCGGACGCTAAATCGCCAGCTTTATCCACTTTGGACATTCCCACGCTCGACCCTTCGCGGCTCGGCTTAACAATAACCGGTAAGCCCAGCGCGGCAATGCGTGTATTAATGCTGTCCGACAGGCCTAATTCATATTCGCGACGCGTCAGTGCAACCCATGGCGCAACGGGCAGGCCCGCGCCCTGCCACAGCAGTTTGCTGCGCAGTTTATCCATAGAGATGGCAGATGCCATCACGCCGCTGCCGGTATACGGCATACCGATAAGCTCCAGCAGCCCCTGTAACGTGCCGTCTTCACCGCCGCGACCGTGCAACGCGATGAAGGCTTTATCGAAGCCCATCGCTTTCACCTGCGTAACGTCTACGTCTTTCGGATCAACCGGGTGCGCGTCGACGCCCCCTTCACGCAGGCCCGCCAGCACGGCAGCGCCCGAATTCAGAGAAACCTCGCGTTCGGCGGAGGTGCCGCCAAACAGGACAGCAATCTTATCAGCCATGACGCTCGTCCTCCTGAGTTTGCGGCTTCAGTTTGATTTCAGCTAAGGTACGGGCGATTTTGCCGATATTTCCCGCACCCTGAATCAGGATCAGATCGTTGCCTGTCAGGACCGGGGCAAGCATTTCTGCTACCTGTGCCGGGTCGGGGACCAGAATAGGATCCACTTTACCTCGTCCACGGATGGTACGACATAAAGAACGACTGTCCGCACCCGGAATCGGATTTTCGCCTGCGGCATAAACGTCCAGCATCAGCAGGGTATCGACCTGCGAAAGCACGTTGGCAAAATCGTCGTACAGATCGCGGGTACGCGTGTAACGGTGCGGCTGGAAGATCATAACCAGATTCTTTTCTGGCCAACCCGCGCGTGCCGCTTTGATGGTGGCGTCCACTTCGGTCGGATGGTGACCGTAGTCGTCTACCAGCATCGCAGAACCTGGCTTACCGTTTACCGGCTCCAGTGGGAATTCACCGAGGAAGTCGAAGCGACGGCCCGTTCCCTGGAAGCTTTCCAGCGCGCGCAGGATCGCCTCATCGTCAATGCCTTCTTCTGTCGCAACCGCTACGGCCGCAGCCGCATTCAGGGCGTTGTGGCGTCCCGGCGCGTTCAGGGTGACACGCAGCAGGTCTTTGTCCTGACGTGCCAGGGTGAAATGCCCCTGCGCACCAATCTGCTTGTAATCTTCTACGCGTACGTCAGCGTCTTCGCTGAAACCATAGGTGGTGATTTGACGCCCGACGCGCGGCAGCAGCTCGCGGATCACCGGATCGTCCACGCACATTACCGCACGGCCATAAAACGGCAGGTTGTGCAGGAAATTAATAAAGGTTTGCTTTAAGTTCTCGAAGTCGCCCTGGTAGGTATCCATATGGTCAGCTTCGATATTGGTGACGATCGCCACCATGGGTTGCAGATGCAGGAACGACGCGTCGCTCTCATCCGCTTCCGCAATCAGATAACGGCTGTGACCCAGACGCGCATGTACGCCAGCGGCTTTCACCAGACCACCGTTGACGAACGTCGGATCGAGACCCGCTTCCGCATAAATGCTGGAAACCATCGCCGTGGTAGTGGTTTTGCCGTGCGTACCGGCCACCGCAATGCCGTGACGGAAACGCATCAGTTCCGCCAGCATTTCCGCGCGACGGATCACCGGAATGCGCGCCTCATGCGCCGCAACGATTTCCGGGTTATCTGCGGAGATGGCGCTGGATACCACCACCACGCTCGCATCGCTCACGTTTTCCGGGCGATGATTGAAATAGATAGTCGCCCCAAGCGACGCCAGCTGCTGCGTAACAGGGTTTGGCGCCAGGTCAGACCCGCTGATCTGATAGCCTTCGTTAGCTAACACTTCGGCAATACCGCCCATGCCGGCACCACCGATGCCGACAAAGTGAATGTGCCGGACGCGACGCATCTCGGGCACGATAGAACGCAGTTTTGCCAGTTGTTGTGTATTCATTCTCTAAACGCCATCGACTACTTCAAAAAAATCGTGCAGCGCAACACGCGCTGCGAGAATTATGCCTGGGCTGCCAGGCTCACTTCTTTTGCCACCCGTTCCGTTGCATCCGGGATAGCGGTCGCGCGCGCGCGTTGCGCCATCTCCAGTAATACATCCCGGTTCCAGCCCGCCAGGGTAGTGGCGACCGCCTCAGCGGTAAATTGTGGCTGCTCAAAAATTTTCGCCGCGCCCGCTTTCTCCAGCGGCAGCGCATTCCAGTACTGCTGTCTGTCTTTGTGCTGGAACGGCACGAACAGCGCAGGCAGGCCGGCGGCAGCGATTTCGCTCACCGTCAGCGCGCCCGAACGACAGACCACGACATCGGCCCAGGCATAGGCTGCGGCCATGTCATCAATAAATTCAGTAACCTTATGCTGCGGCTGACCTTCTGTCGCGTAGGCCTGCTCAACGGTCTGCTGTGCGCCCTTCCCGCTCTGGTGCCAGAGGGTCACGGCATCACCCAGTTTTGCAGCAACCTGCGGCATCGTCTGGTTTAAGATACGTGCGCCCTGTGAACCGCCAACCACCAGCACGCGCACCGGTCCTTCGCGCCCGGCCAGACGCACGTCCGGCAGCGGCAGCGCCAGCACGTCCACGCGCACCGGGTTCCCTACGACATCCGCCTTCGGGAATGCTCCCGGAAAAGCCTGCATCACTTTGGTGGCAATTTTCGCCAGCCATTTGTTGGTCAAACCGGCAATACCGTTCTGCTCGTGCAGAACAACGGGGATCCCCAGCGACCACGCCGCCAGTCCGCCAGGGCCGGAAACGTAACCGCCCATACCCAGTACGACGTCAGGCTTAAAACGCTTCATAATGGCGCGCGCCTGACGCCAGGCGTTGAAAATACGCACCGGGGCCAGCAGCAGCGCCTTAATTCCTTTGCCACGAAGGCCGGAAATACGAATAAAGTCGATCTCGATACCGTGCTTCGGTACCAGGTCGGCTTCCATGCGGTCTGCGGTTCCCAGCCAGCGTACCTGCCAGCCCTGATCCATTAAATGGTGCGCAACCGCCAGCCCCGGGAACACGTGTCCGCCGGTACCGCCTGCCATCACCATTAACCGCTTCGGTTGATTCATCGTGAACCTCGTGTAAACGCCTGGGCTTTCTCCAGACGCGTTTCATAATCTATGCGTAACAAAAACATGATGGCCGTCGACATGATCAACAGACTCGAACCACCATAACTGATCAGCGGCAGCGTCAGGCCTTTGGTTGGCAGCATACCCGCTGCGGCCCCAACGTTTACCAGCGCCTGGAAGCTAAACCAGATACCAATTGAGCAGGCCAGAAAACCGGAGAAGCGGTGATCGATCTCCAGCGCTTTACGGCCAATCGACATGGCGCGGAAAGCGACGAAGAATACCATTAATAGCGCCAATACCACACCGATATAACCCAGTTCTTCCCCAATAATGGAGAAGATGAAGTCGGTGTGCGCCTCCGGTAAATACTCCAGTTTTTGCACCGAGTTGCCCAGGCCTTGCCCCCAGACTTCGCCGCGGCCAAACGCCATCAGCGACTGCGTCAGCTGATAGCCGCTGCCGAACGGATCTTCCCACGGGTTCCAGAACGAGGTTACGCGGCGGATACGGTATGGCTCGGCCAGGATCAGCAGCACAACCGCCGAGATCCCCATTCCGATAATGGCGATGAACTGCCACAGCTTTGCGCCCGCCAGGAACAGCATCGCCAGCGTTGTGACAAACAGTACGACTACCGTACCGAGGTCGGGCTGCGCCAGCAGCAGGATCGCGAGCACCAGAATCACGCCCATCGGTTTTAAGAAGCCGCGCAGGTTGTTACGAACCTCGTCAACTTTACGCACCAGGTAGTTCGCCAGGTAGCAGAACAACGAAAGCTTGGTGAACTCCGCAGGCTGAATACGCAGTGGACCAAAGGCGATCCAGCGCGATGCCCCGTTAACGGAGCTCCCGACTACCAGTACAATCAGCAGCATAATAATCGACGCAATCAGCATGGCCGTACTGTGCCGCTGCCAGAACGTCATCGGCAGGCGTAAGGTGATCATCGCCAGGCAGAACGCCAGAATGATGTACAGCCCGTCACGCTTGGCAAACAGGAACGGATCGTTTGCCAGACGTTGTCCAACGGGCATTGACGCCGAGGTGACCATGATAAAGCCGATTGCTGCCAGCCCCAGCGTGAGCCAGAACAGCATACGGTCATACATGATCAGGCTGTCGGAATCTTTATCCCGGGAAGCCATCACCCAGCCTTTCAGCGCCTCAAACAGCCACACCAGGATGCCAAATCCTGGCAGGCGCGGCATTCTCAGGCGAGGGAGTGAAAAACGCATCAGCCTAACTCCTTCGCCAGGCGGGTAAAGAGATCGCCCCGCTGTTCGAAATTCTTAAATTGGTCGAGGCTGGCGCAGGCAGGCGACAGCAGCACCATATCGCCGGGCTTCACGCGCGGGGCAATAAGGCGCATCGCCTGCTCCATGGTCTCGGTTTGCTCGGCAACCTCAGGACGCAGCGCCGCCAGCTCGCGACCGTCGCGGCCAAAGCAGTACAGGCGCACGTTATCGCCGCCGAGATACGGCTTCAGCGAGGAGAAGTCGGCCGATTTACCGTCGCCGCCCAGCAGCAGGTGCAGCGTGCCGTCAACGTGCAGGCCGTTCAGCGCGGCCTCGGTGCTGCCTACGTTGGTGGCTTTGGAATCATTAATCCAGCGCACGCCGTTATGCTCCAGCGCCAGCTGGAAACGGTGCGCCAGGCCGGTAAAGGTGGTCAGCGCTTTCAGGCTGGACGATCGCGGCAGGTCAACGGCATCCGCAAGCGCCAGCGCCGCCAGGGCATTGGTGTAGTTATGCTGGCCGGAAAGTATCATCTCTTTCACGTTCAGCACCTTCTCACCTTTCACCCGCAGCCAGGTTTCGCCCTGCTGACGGTTGAGGTGATAGTCACCCATGTTAATACCGAAGCTAATGCAGCGATCGTCCGCGCCGCGCACCGGCATGGTGAGCGCATCATCGGCGTTCACCACGCAAACGTTGGCATTTTCATAGACGCGCAGCTTGGCCGCGCGGTACTGCTGCAAGCCGAACGGGTATCTGTCCATATGATCTTCGGTGACGTTAAGGATCGTCGCCGCCGCCGCATGCAGGCTTGTGGTGGTTTCCAGCTGGAAACTGGAAAGCTCCAGTACAAACAGCTCACAGCCTTTGTCGAGCAGCATCAACGCGGGCAGACCAATGTTACCGCCCACGCCGACATTTTTACCCGCCGCTTTCGCCATCTCACCCACCAGCGTGGTGACGGTGCTTTTACCGTTTGAACCGGTAATGGCAACGATCGGGGCCTGCGCCTCCCGGCAGAACAGTTCGATATCGCCAACGATCTCAACCCCGGCATCCGCCGCGGCGCTCAGCGAAGGGTGCGCCAGCGCCATGCCCGGGCTGGCAACAATCAGATCCGCAGCCAGCAGCCACTCATCATTCAGACCACCCAGGTGGCGTTCAACCTGCTCCGGCAGCTTGTCCAGACCCGGCGGAGAGACACGCGTATCCATCACGCGCGGCGTCACGCCACGCGCAAGGAAAAAGTCCACGCAGGAGAGCCCGGTCAGGCCCAACCCGATGATAACAACTTTTTTGCCCTGGTAATCTGCCATGATTAACGTACCTTCAGCGTTGCCAGGCCAATCAGCACCAGCATCAGCGAAATAATCCAGAAGCGCACAATGACGCGCGGCTCCGGCCAGCCTTTCAGTTCATAGTGGTGGTGAATCGGTGCCATACGGAAGATGCGCTGACCGCGCAGCTTGAAGGAACCGACCTGCAAAATCACCGACAGGGTCTCAACCACAAACACACCGCCCATGATCACCAGCAGGAACTCCTGACGCAGCAGCACGGCGATAATGCCCAGCGCGCCGCCCAGCGCCAGCGAACCGACGTCGCCCATAAAGACCTGCGCCGGATAGGTGTTGAACCACAGGAAGCCGAGACCCGCCCCGACAATCGCCGTACAGACGATCACCAGCTCACCCGCGTGACGCAGGTACGGAATGTGCAGGTAGTTAGCAAAGTTCATGTTACCGGTCGCCCACGCTACCAGCGCGAAACCGCCGGCGACAAAAACGGTTGGCATGATGGCCAGGCCATCCAGACCATCGGTCAGGTTGACGGCGTTACCGGTGCCGACGATGACAAAATAGGCCAGCAGGATGTAGAACAGCCCCAGCTGCGGCATCACGTCTTTGAAGAACGGCACCACCAGCTCGGTGGCCGGGGTGTCTTTACCCGCCAGGTACAGCGCGAACGCCACGCCCAGCGCAATCACCGACATCCAGAAATACTTCCAGCGGGCGATCAGGCCTTTGGTGTCTTTGCGCACGACTTTGCGGTAGTCATCCACAAAGCCGATGATCCCATAGCCAACCAGAACCGTCAGCACGCACCAGACGTACGGGTTAGACGGATAAGCCCACAGCAGAACGGACACCACAATGGCGGTCAGGATCATGATCCCGCCCATGGTCGGCGTACCGCGCTTGCTGAAATGCGATTCCGGACCGTCGTTACGCACAACCTGGCCGAAAGAGAGTTTTTGCAGACGGGCAATCATGCGCGGGCCCATCCACAGCGAGATGAACAGCGCAGTCAGCAGGCTGACGATGGCGCGAAACGTCAGATAGGAAAAGACGTTAAAGCCTGAATAATATTTGACCAAATGTTCGGCCAGCCAAACTAACATGTCCCGTTCTCCTGTAATGCGTGCACAACCTCTTCCATGGCGGCACTACGTGAACCTTTAACTAAAACAGTCACAATTTGTTTTTCTGCAATCAGCGCCTTCAGGCGTTCAATCAGTGCAGATTTATCGGCAAAATGTTCGCCAACTTCACTGGCATCAGAAATAGCCTTGCTCAGCGTGCCGGCGCTCAGTACGCGGTCAAGTCCTGCCGCTTTCGCCGCTTCACCAACCTGAATATGGCAGGCTTCGCTTTCATCACCCAGCTCGGCCATATCGCCCACAACCATCACCCGATAGCCCGGCATTTCAGACAGTACCTGCACGGCCGCCGTCATGGAGCCGACGTTGGCGTTGTAGGAGTCATCCAGCAGCAGTTTGTTTTCAGCCAACTGAATCGGGAACAGACGTCCCGGCACGGCTTTTAAGTTTGCCAGACCTGCTTTGATCGCATCGTGTGAAGCACCTACCGCCATCGACAGCGCTGCCGCGGCAAGCGCGTTGGCGATGTTATGACGACCCGGCAGCGGGAGCAGCACGTCAATGTCGCCCGTTGGGGTAGAGAGGGTGAACTCAGTACCGTGTGACGTCACATGAATGTTGGTCGCCGAAAAATCGCTGTTTGCCGCGTTTGGCGAGAAGCGCCAGGTCTTGCGTGATCCGATGATGTTCTGCCAGTTCAGCCAGTCGTTGTTATCGGCGTTCATGATGGCGATGCCGTCATCCGGCAGGCCGGTATAGATTTCACCTTTCGCTTTCGCCACGCCTTGCAGCGAACCAAAACCTTCAAGGTGTGCCGCCGCCAGGTTATTCACCAGCGCCGCTTCCGGACGCGTCAGGCTCACGGTCCAGGCGATTTCGCCCTGATGGTTAGCCCCTAACTCAATCACCGCATATTCATGCTCTTTGCTCAGGCGCAGCAGCGTCATCGGCACGCCGATGTCGTTATTAAGGTTGCCCGCCGTGTAAAGCGTGTTGCCGCACTGGCTGAGGATGGCCGCCGTCATCTCCTTAACGGAGGTTTTCCCCGACGATCCCGTTAGCGCCACTACGCGGGTCGGCACCTGCTGGCGAACCCATGCCGCCAGCTCGCCAAACGCCAGGCGCGTATCTTTCACCACAATCTGCGGCAGATCGATATCGAGCTTGCGGCTGACCAGCAGCGCGCCGGCGCCGCTATCTTTGGCCTGCTGAGCAAAATCGTGGGCGTCAAAACGTTCGCCCTTCAGCGCCACAAACAGGCAGCCCGCAGTCACTTTACGGGTGTCGGTGGTCACGCCCTCGATGGTCAGATCCTGACCATGCAGTGCCCCCTGCAATACCGCAGCGGCCTGGATTAAGGTAATGCTAATCATGCCACCACTCCCAGCAGACGCGCTGCCGTCACGCGGTCCGAGTAATCCAGACGACGATTGCCGACTATCTGATAATCTTCATGACCCTTACCGGCCAGCAGCACCACATCATTCTCCTGCGCCTGCATAATGGCGTTAGTCACGGCCTCCGCACGGCCTTCGACCACGCGCGCGCGGCCCGCATCCAGCATGCCGGCTAGAATGTCGTTGATGATGGCACGCGGCTCTTCGGTACGCGGGTTGTCATCGGTCACCACCGGAATATCCGCGAACTGCTCGGCAATCGCGCCCATCAGCGGTCGTTTGCCCTTGTCGCGATCGCCGCCGCAGCCAAATACGCACCAGAGCTTGCCTGCGCAGTGCAGACGCGCCGCTTCCAGCGCTTTTTCCAGCGCATCCGGCGTGTGGGCGTAATCCACCACCACCGTCGGCTTGCCCGGCGCGCTGAACACTTCCATTCGGCCACAAACCGGTTGCAGACGCTCAGCCGTTTTCAGTAGATCCGCCATCGGATACCCCAGCGCCAGCAGCGTCGCCAGCGCCAGCAGCAGGTTGCTGACGTTGAAGGCCCCCATCAGGCGGCTTTCGATCTCACCGTCGCCCCAGGTGGAAGTAAAGCGGATCGTCGCCCCGCTATCGTGGTAGTTCACCTCGACCGCCTTCAGCCAGCGGCCACGGCAGTTCGGGTTAATATGATCTTCCATCGACACCGCTACCGCATCCGGCAGTTTTTCCAGCCAGCGGCGACCGACTTCGTCGTCGGCGTTAATGATCGCCTGTCCGTGGTGGTGAGTGGAATAGAGCAGCCATTTCGCCGCTTCGTAGTGTTCCATATCACCGTGATAATCAAGGTGATCGCGGCTCAGGTTGGTGAAGACGGAGGCGGCAAATTTCAGCGCCGCCACGCGATGTTGTACCAGGCCATGGGAAGAGACTTCCATCGCGGCAAAGGTCGCCCCCTGCTCTGCAAGGCCCGCCAGCACACGCTGCACGTCAACCGCCGAGCCGGTGGTGTTTTCCGTCGGGCTGACTTTGCCCAGAAGACCGTTCCCCACCGTGCCCATGACGGCGCCGGTTTCGCCCAGAAGCTGCGCCCACTGCGCCATCAGCTGGGTTGTGGTGGTTTTTCCGTTGGTTCCTGTCACGCCAACCAGCTTTAACTGGTCGGAAGGTTCGTGGTAAAAACGTCCTGCCAGCGCGGAGAGACGCTCATTCAGCTGGCTGAGATAGATGACCGGCACGCCGTGCATTTCACGGATCTCACCGTCTGTTGCCTCATCTTTGGCCTCTGCAATAACGGCAGCAACACCTTGCGCAATCGCCTGCGGGATATAACGACGCCCGTCCGCCTGATGACCTACCACTGCCACAAAAAGATCGCCAGCAGCCGCTACGCGGCTGTCCAGTACCATCTCTCGCAGTGCTCGCGCAGGTAGCATTGGCACCCACGGAGCAAGAAGGTCGCGCAAATTACGATCTGCCACCTGTTCCCTCGCCTTGATTAATTACAAATTCACTTTTTTCGCCCGTCGCCAGCGCATCCGGTTCAATATTCATGGTGCGCAACACGCCGCCCATAATAGCCCCGAATACAGGCGCGGAGACGGCGCCGCCGTAGTACTTACCCGCCTGCGGATCGTTAATGACAACCACCAGCGCAAAACGCGGATTGCTTGCAGGCGCTACGCCTGCGGTATAGGCAATGTATTTGTTGATATAGCGGCCGTCCGGCCCCACTTTTTTAGCCGTACCGGTTTTAATGGCGATACGGTAGCCCTTAATCGCGGCCTTCACGCCGCCACCGCCAGGCAGCGCAACGCTTTCCATCATATGCACAACAGTACGCACGATAGATTCAGGGAAAACACGCTCACCCGGAACCGGTGGATCAACTTTGGTGATCGACAGCGGGCGATAAATGCCATAGCTGCCAATCGTTGCGTAGACTCGCGCTAACTGTAACGGGGTTACCATTAGCCCGTAGCCGAAAGAGAAGGTGGCCCTCTCTATGTCAGACCACCGTTGTTTTTGAGGATATAAGCCACTGCGTTCTCCGACCAACCCCAAATTGGTCGCCTTTCCCAGCCCAAAACGTGAGTAAGTATCTACTAACGCTGAGGACGGCATCGCTAACGCCAGCTTTGACACACCGACGTTACTCGACTTCTGTAAGACCCCGGTCAGGGTCAGTTCGCTGTACCGCGCCACGTCTTTGATTTCGTGACCGTTAATTCGGTAAGGGATGGTATTCAGAACGGTATTTTCGTTGACGATGCCTCGCTGTAGAGCCGTCATCACCACCATCGGTTTTACGGTTGAGCCGGGTTCAAACACATCGGTGATTGAGCGGTTACGCATCGCATCTTTTGCTGTACCGGCAAAATTATTTGGGTTGTATGAGGGGCTACTGGCCATCGCCAGCACTTCACCTGTCGCCACATCCACCAGCACGGCACTGCCCGATTCCGCCTTGTTAAACGCCACGGCGTTGTTCAGCTCGCGGTAGACCAGCGCCTGCAAGCGCTCATCAATACTCAGAGCAAGGTTGTGCGCGGCCTGGCTGTCTGTCGAGGAAATGTCTTCAATGACGCGGCCATAGCGGTCTTTACGTACGATTCGCTCGCCGGGCTGGCCGGTCAGCCATTTATCGAAGCTTTTTTCAACGCCCTCGATCCCCTGGCTGTCGACGTTAGTGAAGCCAATGAGGTGAGCGGTTACTTCGCCGGAAGGATAGTAGCGGCGGGATTCTTCGCGAAGATGAATGCCCGGCAGCTTCAGCTTTTTAATATAGTCAGCCATATCAGGGTTTACCTGACGGGCCAGATAGATAAAGCGCCCTTTCGGGTTGGCGTTCACGCGGGAAGCCAGCTGGTCCAGCGGCATTTTTAACGCGTCTGCAAGCGCCTTCCAGCGGTTATCCAGCGAGATCCCGCCGGCGTCGTGCAGTTCCTTCGGATCGGCCCAGATCGCCTTCACCGGCACGCTTACCGCCAGCGGACGGCCGGAGCGGTCGGTGATCATCCCACGAGAGGTAGAGACTTCCTGCACGCGCAGAGAACGCATATCACCCTGACGTACCAGCATGTCGGGCGCGATGATTTGCAGCCACGCCACGCGGCCCAGCAGGAAACCCAGCGCCAGTAAAATGCAGCCGCAAAGCAACGCAAAACGCCAACTGACAAAGTTGGCCTGTTCTTCCTGACGTTTTGGTTTTAGCGTTTTTGCCGCTGCTTTCATGCGTCGCGTTTTCCCTTATTTTTGTACTACGATATTTTCCTGCGAAGGATCAACATGCTGCAATTGCAGCTTTTCCGTTGCGATCCGTTCAACCCGGCTGTGATCGCCGAGCGCATTTTCTTCAAGGATCAGGTTTCGCCATTCAATATCCAGCGCATCGCGTTCCAGCACCATCTGCTCGCGCTGCGCAGTCAATAAACGGGTATGGTGCGCGGTAGTGACCACCATGATTGCCGTCACAATGATGCAAATGAACAAGCAGAGTGGCAGCTTCCCAAACCGCAAAAGATCGTCGCCGATCACGCCAGGCAAGGCATGGCGCTCGTTGCTTCCTAACGATCCCTTAACTTTGCTTAGGGTCTCTGTCACTCTGCCGATCATGCGTTCGTCCTCTCTGCAATGCGCAGCACTGAACTACGGGCACGTGGATTCTCTGCCACCTCTTCTTCGCCCGGCATCAACTTGCCTAATGCTCGTAACTGACGGCCGCCCAGTTTCCTGAGTTGTTCTTCCGTCATCGGCAGCCCCGCTGGAACCTGTGGACCGCGGCTCTGTTCACGCATAAAGCGCTTCACGATGCGATCTTCCAGCGAATGGAAGCTGATGATGGATAACCGCCCACCCGGGGCCAGCACGTCGAGCGAGCTTTTTAGCGCCAGCTCTATTTCCTCCAGTTCACTGTTTACCCAGATGCGAACCGCCTGGAAGGTACGGGTCGCAGGATGTTTGTGCTTATCCTTCACCGGCGTTGCCGCCGCGATGACTTCTGCCAGCTCTTTAGTGCGAGTCATTGGCTCAATGCGGTTGCGCTCAACGATGGCGCGCGCGATACGTTTGCCAAAACGCTCTTCGCCGAAGGTTTTAATCACCCAGGCGATATCCGCTTCGTCGGCGGTTTGTAACCACTCAGCGGCAGACTGACCGCGGGTGGGATCCATGCGCATATCCAGCGGACCGTCGCGCATAAAGGAGAAGCCGCGTTCTGCATCATCAAGCTGTGGTGAAGAGACGCCAAGATCGAGGAGGATCCCGTCGATTTTGCCGGTCAGGTCGCGCTCGGCAACATAATCCGCAAGCGCAGAGAAAGGTCCATGCACGATGGAAAAGCGAGGGTCATCGATGGTTTGCGCAACGGCAATCGCCTGCGGATCGCGGTCAATTGCCAGCAGGCGTCCTTCCGCTCCAAGCTGAGAGAGGATCAAACGCGAGTGACCACCGCGACCAAAAGTGCCATCGATATAGATGCCGTCCGGACGAATATTCAGGCCGTTAACGGCCTCGTCCAGCAGCACCGTTGTATGTTTATAATTTTCCATCATATTTATAGTGACAAGTCCTGCAACCGTTCCGACAATGTTGCGGAATCAGATTGCTCAGCGTCGATATCTTCCTTGACCTGTTGATACCAGGTCGTTTCGTCCCACAGTTCAAACTTGTTGAACTGCCCGACCAGCATCACTTCTTTTGTCAGACCAGCATGTTGCCGCAACACCGGCGCAATCAATAATCGCCCGGCGCTATCCATCTGACATTCACTGGCATGACCCAATAACAGCCGCTGCACGCGGCGTTCCTGCGGGTTCATGCTCGACAGTCGCGACAGCTTTTGCTCAATGATTTCCCATTCAGGCAAAGGGTAAAGCAGCAGGCAGGGGGAGTTGATGTCAATGGTGCAAACCAGTTGACCCGAAGCGTTCTCAATCAGCTGGTCGCGGTATCGGGTTGGTACCGATAAACGCCCTTTGCTGTCGAGATTGACTAACGTTGCTCCACGGAACATGCCAGCCTCACCCCTCCTCACCACTTTAACCCACAAATTCCCACCTGAAGGAGTTTACGGAGCGAGGGAAAAGCTTGTCAAGCCAGGACTCTCTCTATACCGGAGCGAAAGCACCGTATTTACAGAGCAAGAGTGACCTGGCTAATAACTACACAACTGGCGAGGCAAAATTAACGTTATGAATATTTGTAAGAAAAAAACCGAATATGCACACGAGCGTTAAGACTCACTCAATATCATCGCAGGGAAATATAAAGTGTCAGTTTGCGACGCGGGCAGCATTTTAAGGCATATTGGCGGGTGATGACAGCCTCAGATGAGCGATAAAGCGATAAGGTGCCCTTCAGGTGCCGTAAGGACTTGAGACGTTTTAAAAAATGGCTGAATATTCATCGGCTGGCACCTGTTTGTAACAAAACAATACAAACAAAATCTTTTATAGAGCAATAAAAGGTCTTTTATAAGCCAAAAAAGATTCAGAAAAATAGCAGGCTATCTTTCATAAGGAATAATCTTAATTTTTATCCGGATTTTAATTTACGTAATAAATGTACAGCTAGGGGGCAGTTTTCTCTCCCCCCGCTGAGATATTAATGACGGCTCAAAATTCCGCGCCGATAGAGATTACGTTTGATGCGCGTCAGCCCGGGTTTCGGCTTACGGGGTTCATCCAGGCTTGCCAGAACGATCTCCAGCACCCGCTCGGCGACGTCGCGGTGGCGCTGGGCCACGGCCAGCACCGGACATTGCAGGAAGTCGAGCAGTTCGTTATCGCCGAAGGTCGCAATCGCCAGATCGGATGGCAGCTTGCCATCGCGACGTAATGTGACGTCCATGACCCCCTGCAACAGGGCAAACGAGGTGGTAAACAGGGCCTGCGGCATGGGGTGCGTTTCCAGCCATTTCTCGAACAGCTGAGCAGCCGCTTCGCGCTCATAGCTGTTGGCATACAGATAGTGAACGTCACGCGGATCGTCTTTCCATGCGGTACGGAACCCTTGTTCACGCAGGAAGCTCACGGAGAGTTCAGGCAACGCGCCAAGATACAGTACCGTTTCAGCCGGGAAGGTACGCAGCTCGGCAGCCAGCATTTCTGCATCGTCCTGATCGGCACCCACAACGCTGGTGAAATGCTCACGGTCAAGCGCACGATCCAGCGCCACAATAGGGAACGGATCGTTCGCCCAGCGCTGATAGAAAGGATGCTCTGGTGGTAAAGAGGTCGACACGATGATGGCGTCAACCTGACGTTGCAGCAGATGCTCAATGCAACGCATTTCGTTGTCGGGCTGATCCTCGGAGCAGGCAATCAGCAGCTGATAGCCACGCTGGCGAGCCTGACGTTCCAGATAGTTGGCGATGCGGGTGTAGCTGGTGTTTTCCAGGTCCGGGATCACCAGGCCAATCGAGCGGGTGCGCCCGGCACGTAAACCTGCGGCGACAGCATTCGGATGGTAATTATGCTCACGAACGACTGCCATCACTTTCTCAACGGTCTTATCGCTGACACGATACTGCTTTGCTTTACCGTTAATCACATAGCTGGCCGTGGTTCTCGACACGCCGGCGAGCCGGGCGATTTCATCCAGTTTCACAATTGCCTCTCAAAAAAGAAAAAAGTCCATGGCCCTGTCAAGGTTATGGTTAAATATTTTAACATCTAAACGCAGAATAGCCTTCACGGCAACCGCTTTTGTCTGCGTTGTCGGCGGATTACGCAAAAAAAAGCCCGGCTTTGGCTACCGGGCTGAAAGAGGCGAACCTTTTGCGCTACTCACGCATGATTTTATCGCCGCGCGAGAGGCCAACAACGCCAGAGCGCGCAACTTCAACTATTTTTGCCACATCCCTGACAGACGCCAGGAATGCGTCCAGCTTATCGCTCGTTCCGGCAAGCTGCACAGTATATATAGAAGGCGTGACGTCGATGATCTGCCCACGGAAGATATCCGTGTTGCGTTTGACCTCTTCACGGCCGTAACCGCTGGCCTGGATTTTCACCAGCATCACTTCGCGTTCAACGTAAGCCCCCTGCCCCAGCTCGCTGACGCGCAACACGTCCACCAGCTTATGCAGCTGCTTTTCGATCTGCTCAAGCACTTTCGCATCGCCGACGGTCTGGATCGTCATGCGGGAGAGCGTGGGATCGTCGGTCGGTGCAACGGTCAGGCTTTCAATGTTGTAGCCACGCTGCGCAAAAAGCCCAATGACGCGCGACAGTGCGCCCGACTCATTTTCCAGTAATACAGATAATATCCGGCGCATATCAGGTTCTCTCCGTTTTGCTTAACCACATTTCATCCATACCACCGCCGCGAATATGCATCGGATAAACGTGTTCTGAGCCGTCAACGATCACGTCCATGAAGACGAGGCGATTGTTTTTAACGTGCTCAAGCGCTTCGCCGAGCTTCGCTTCCAGCTCTGACGGATCGGTTACCCGCATGCCAATATGGCCATAGGCTTCAGCCAGACGGACAAAATCCGGAAGTGACCTCATATAAGACTGAGAGTGACGGCCGGAATAAATCATATCCTGCCACTGCTTCACCATCCCGAGGTAACCGTTATTCAGATTCAGCACCAGCACTGGCAGCTCATATTGCAGCGCGGTAGAAAGCTCCTGAATATTCATCTGAATACTGCCGTCACCCGTCACGCAGATGACCGTTTCGTTCGGCAGCGCCAGCTTTACCCCCAGCGCGGCGGGCAGGCCAAAGCCCATCGTGCCCAGCCCGCCTGAGTTGATCCAGCGACGCGGTTTATCAAACGGGTAATACAGCGCAGCGAACATCTGATGCTGGCCCACGTCAGACGTTACATACGCATCGCCGTTCGTCAGACGCCAGATCGTTTCGATCACCGCCTGCGGCTTGATGCTCTCACTTTGCGTGTCGTATTTAAGGCACTGACGGCTCCGCCATAGCTCGATTTGCTGCCACCAGTCGCGGATCTCGTCCAGCGGTTGAGACGCGGATTCCTGCGCCAGCAGATCTAACATCTGCTCCAGCACCTGACGGGCGTCACCCACGATCGGTACATCCGCCGGCACCGTTTTAGAGATAGAGGTAGGATCGATATCAATATGCAGCACCGTCGCATTCGGACAGTATTTCGCCAGGTTATTGGTGGTGCGATCGTCAAAACGCACGCCGACGGCAAAAATCACGTCAGCGTTGTGCATTGTCATATTGGCTTCATAGGTACCATGCATACCCAGCATGCCCAGCGCCTGACGGTGGGTAGCCGGGAATGCCCCCAGCCCCATCAGCGATGACGCGACAGGAAGATTAAGCTTCTCGATCAGTTCGCGTAGCTGCGTTTCACAGGCCGCATTGACGGCGCCGCCGCCCACATAGACTACCGGCTTTTTCGCAGCCAGCAGCGTTTGCAGCGCACGCTTAATCTGTCCTTTGTGCCCTTGCGTCGTTGGATTATACGAACGCATGCTCACCGACTCAGGCCACAGGTAAGGCAGTTTGTTCGCCGGGTTGAGAATATCTTTTGGCAGATCGACAACTACGGGCCCGGGACGACCGCTGGCGGCCAGCCAGAAGGCTTTTTTCAGTACGCCCGGGATGTCTTCAGTTTGCTTAACCAGAAAGCTGTGCTTCACCACGGGGCGTGAGATCCCCACCATGTCGCACTCCTGAAACGCATCATAGCCAATCAGTGACGTCGCCACCTGTCCGGAAAGAATGACCAGCGGAATGGAATCCATATACGCCGTCGCGATGCCGGTAATGGCATTGGTCGCCCCCGGCCCGGAAGTGACCAGCACAACACCCACTTCGCCCGTGGCGCGGGCCAGACCGTCAGCCATATGCACAGCGGCCTGCTCATGACGAACCAGAACATGATCGATACCGCCTACCGTGTGCAGCGCGTCATAGATATCGAGAACTGCGCCTCCAGGATAGCCGAACACCTGCTTCACGCCCTGATCGATAAGCGATCGGACGACCATTTCCGCGCCAGACAACATCTCCATGCTTTGCCTCCAGGCTTTTGTTATAGACGGTCTACAGAATTCATTTCCGTGCCGTCTTCTGACAGGGTTAACCCATCTTATAATTTGCAGAGTGATTGCTACCTTAACCGCTCGTTATGAGGCAGGCAATTAGCAAACCGGTGGCGGTAACGGATAAGAAAAGCAGAATAAACAGGTGTCAGATACGAATATGGTGTATTCGTCTGGAATGCATGGAGACAATAATAATTCATCTCTTAAAAAGAGGAGGGATCAGGAAATCATCTATTTTTGAGCATGTCTGAGTGAATGAAAAAAATGAAAGCAGAACAAAATTTTGCCCACATGAAAAATCACAGAATAAACCGCACGGTGCCATGCGGTTTATTCACCCGAATTTAGCGACGACAAATAGCGATCAGCAGCTCTTCCATCCACTGATGCCCTTTATCCCGACCCGCGGCTTCATGCCATGAAAGGTAACAGGTACGGCTATTAAGCTTGAGCGGCAGAGGTAAAATTTGCAGGTCCAGCGAATCGGAGAACTCTTCAGCAAGCCAGCGCGGTGCGATGGCGACCAAATGGGTCTGAGAAACGACGTTTAATACGCTGACCATGGCCATCCCCTGATAGGCCACGCTGGCTTGTTTATCGGCAGTGTCATACCACGGCTGACTGAATGAGGCATATCGGTCAAGCGCAACAACGGCGTGCTGCTCGCTGTAAACATCGCTTTCACGCAGCGGCGAATTCATACGGGGATGTTTTTTACTGGCAACTAATACCATTTCATCTTTGAACAATGGAACGCAGGCAAATTCTGGACGGCGGAACTCTTCATAGCCCAGAACAAACTCTGTTTCCTGATAACGAAGCTGGTGTTCAGTGTTTTGATTTAATGATGATTTAAAAACGAGGTGAATATTTGGGGCGATCTGTTCAACTTTATTATATATAACAGACGTCAAATAATTGTCTAACGGACTGCAAACACAGAGATGGAAAACTCGCTCACTGCTTAAGGGTTCAAAGCCCGAACCGGGAAGCTCATTTTGAACCAGCTGTAGCGCCTGACGAATCGAACCGAATAGCTGGAATGCACGCGCCGTGGGCTGTATCCCCCGTCCATAACGTACAAATAACTCGTCGTTAAACATCACCTTAAGTCTGGCTACGGCATTACTCACGGCAGGTTGAGACATTCCCAGAGATTGCGCTGCTCGTGTAATATTCTGCTCCTGCATCACTGCATCAAATACCGTTAACAAGTTAAGATCCACTGTGCGTAACTGAGGCTTAACCCCATCATAAGACTGTGGTTGGTTAATATTATTTTCTGGCATTTCTGACTCCACCGTCACGCTAAATTCCCTTTGCCAAAGTACAGTAATAAGTTCGAAAAATATGATTTACCATGCATATACAACAAGCGAAAGAGAATTATTTAAAATTCGGAATATATAAAGAGCCCTCGTTTCTGGCGTGGCATTACGCCGCCCAAAAACGAAGCGCTAAAAACGTTCAAATGATATCTTAAACTTTAATGCAGGCATGAAACCATAAACCAGACAAATACACAATCACCGCCCTCGTGAATAACGACTTAAGTATTATTAAACTATTAATGGCATACGCCGCGTTTTCATTAACAAACTGATATCAACATTGATCATTTACTCACCCGCAACTCATTCACGTCACTTATAAATCAAGAAGATGAAACAGATTTCTTTTCACAGCATGTCGGTAAAAATACTGTGTTCAATTGCTACCAATTATATTCAAATTATTCCAGAGATGAATCTTCAGTCCAATAATAGACAATAAAGTCGGTTAGCCATGCCAAAACCAGCACAATTAGCTAACGTACTTACCCTGTACTGAATAGCCGTTTTGCCTGTGAGGGGTTGACATGCGTCAGCGTATCCAGTACCACTAAAAGCATAACGCATTCACCTGGAGCACGATTCATGATTCGCACCCTTCGTTTCACCGGTCTACTACTACTAAACGCATCCACTGTGCGCGGTAGACTGGCGGGCGAAATTCAGCGTTGAATCGTCTTCAGTAAAACTAAAAACCCGCGCCACTGCGCGGGTTTTTTTATGCTCGTAGCAAGGCGCCCTAAGACTGACAAGGACCTAACCCATGAGCCAGCAAGTCGTTATTTTCGATACTACTTTACGTGACGGTGAACAGGCGTTACAGGCGAGCCTGAGTGTTAAAGAGAAACTGCAAATTGCGCTGGCCCTGGAACGCATGGGTGTAGACGTAATGGAGGTCGGTTTTCCTGTCTCGTCGCCGGGTGATTTTGAGTCAGTGCAGACCATCGCCCGCACCATCAAAAACAGCCGCGTGTGCGGTCTGGCGCGCTGCGTTGAGAAAGATATCGATGTGGCCGCGGAATCCCTGAAAGTTGCAGAAGCCTTCCGTATCCATACGTTCATTGCCACCTCACCTATGCACATTGCGACCAAGTTGCGCAGTACGCTGGATGACGTGATCGAACGCGCGGTTTACATGGTCAAACGCGCGCGCAACTACACTGATGACGTTGAATTTTCCTGTGAAGATGCTGGCCGCACGCCGATTGACGATCTGGCCCGCGTGGTGGAAGCCGCCATCAATGCCGGTGCCAGAACCATCAACATCCCGGACACCGTCGGCTACACCATGCCGTTTGAGTTCGCCAACATTATTACCGGCCTGTACGACCGCGTGCCAAATATTGATAAAGCCATCATCTCCGTGCACACCCACGATGATTTGGGCCTGGCGGTGGGTAATGCCATCGCCGCCGTCCACGCCGGTGCGCGTCAGGTTGAAGGCGCAATGAACGGCATTGGGGAACGTGCCGGCAACTGCTCGCTGGAAGAAGTGATCATGGCGATCAAGGTGCGCAAAGACATTATGAACGTGCATACCCGCATTAATCACAACGAAATCTGGCGCACCAGCCAGACCGTGAGCCAGATTTGCAACATGCCGATCCCGGCCAACAAGGCGATTGTTGGAACCGGCGCGTTCGCCCACTCCTCCGGTATTCACCAGGACGGCGTGCTGAAGAACCGTGAAAACTACGAAATCATGACCCCGGAATCCATCGGTCTGAACCAGGTCCAGCTGAACCTGACCTCACGCTCTGGCCGCGCGGCGGTGAAACACCGTATGGAAGAGATGGGCTATCAGGACAGCGATTACAACATGGATCAGCTGTACGACGCCTTCCTGAAGCTGGCCGACAAGAAAGGCCAGGTATTCGATTACGACCTGGAAGCGCTGGCATTCATCAACAAACAGCAGGAAGAGCCAGAGCATTTCCGTCTGGACTACTTCAACGTGCAGTCAGGCTCAAGCGATATCGCTACCGCCTCCGTCAAGCTGGCCTGCGGCGAGAAAATTAAAGCGGAAGCCGCCAACGGTAACGGCCCTGTGGATGCCATTTACCAGGCGATTAACCGCGTTACCGAGTACGACGTAGAGCTGGTGAAATACGACCTGACGGCGAAAGGGCACGGCAAAGACGCCCTGGGTCAGGTTGATATCGTCGTCAACTACAACGGTCGCCGCTTCCACGGTGTGGGTCTGGCGACAGATATTGTCGAATCCTCCGCAAAAGCGATGGTGCATGTCCTGAACAACATCTGGCGCGCCGCTGAAGTCGAAAAAGAGTTGCAACGCAAAGCTCAGAATAAAGAGAACAACAAGGAAACCGTGTGATGTCGAAGAATTACCATATTGCCGTGTTGCCGGGTGACGGTATTGGCCCGGAAGTGATGGCACAGGCGCTGAAAGTACTGGAAGCCGTTCGCTCGCGTTTTGCGATGAAAATTACCACCAGCCACTACGATGTGGGCGGTATTGCGATTGATAACCACGGTACGCCGCTGCCAAATGCAACGGTGGAAGGCTGTGAAAATGCCGATGCCGTGCTGTTTGGCTCCGTAGGCGGCCCGAAGTGGGAACACCTGCCGCCGGCCGGGCAGCCTGAGCGCGGCGCGCTGCTGCCGCTGCGTAAACATTTCAAGCTGTTCAGCAACCTGCGTCCGGCGAAGCTGTACCCGGGGCTGGAAGAGTTTTGCCCGCTGCGCGCGGATATCGCGGCCAACGGTTTCGACATCCTGTGCGTGCGTGAGCTGACCGGCGGCATCTACTTCGGTCAGCCAAAAGGCCGCGAAGGCAGCGGTCAGCATGAAAAAGCGTTTGACACCGAGGTCTATCACCGTTTTGAAATTGAACGTATCGCCCATATCGCCTTTGAGTCGGCGCGCAAACGCCGCCGCAAGGTGACCTCCATTGATAAAGCGAACGTACTCCAGTCGTCTATTTTGTGGCGCGAAATCGTCAGCGAAGTGGCTAAGCAGTACCCGGACGTTGAGCTGTCGCACATGTACATCGACAACGCGACGATGCAGCTGATTAAGGACCCGTCACAGTTTGACGTCCTGCTGTGTTCCAACCTGTTCGGCGATATTCTCTCGGACGAATGCGCAATGATTACCGGCTCGATGGGCATGCTGCCCTCTGCCAGCCTGAACGAAGAAGGCTTTGGCCTGTACGAGCCGGCGGGCGGTTCCGCGCCGGATATCGCCGGCAAAAACATTGCGAACCCGATTGCGCAAATTCTTTCGCTGGCCCTGCTGCTGCGCTACAGCCTGGATGCAGGCGATGCAGCAACCGCAATTGAAAACGCCATTAACCGCGCGTTAGAAGAAGGCGTCCGTACCGGTGATTTAGCACGCGGCACGGCGGCAGTCAGTACCGATGAAATGGGCGACATCATTGCCCGCTATGTCGCTGAAGGGGTGTAATCATGGCTAAAACGTTATATGAGAAGTTGTTTGATGCGCACGTTGTCCACGAGGCGCCAGACGAAACCCCGCTGCTGTACATTGACCGCCATCTGGTGCACGAAGTGACCTCCCCTCAGGCCTTCGACGGACTGCGTGCGCACAAGCGCCCGGTGCGTCAGCCGGGTAAAACCTTCGCCACGATGGATCACAACGTCTCCACCCAGACCAAAGACATTAATGCTTCCGGCGAGATGGCGCGCATCCAGATGCAGGAGCTGATCAAGAACTGCAACGAATTTGGCGTGGAGCTGTACGATCTGAACCACCCGTATCAGGGGATCGTCCACGTGATGGGACCTGAGCAGGGTATTACGCTGCCGGGCATGACCATCGTCTGCGGCGACTCCCATACCGCGACGCACGGCGCGTTTGGCGCGCTGGCGTTCGGGATTGGCACCTCTGAAGTTGAACACGTTCTGGCGACACAGACCCTGAAACAGGGACGCGCCAAAACCATGAAGATTGAGGTGAAGGGCAAAGCCGCACCGGGTATCACCGCGAAAGATATCGTGCTGGCGATTATCGGCAAAACCGGCAGCGCAGGCGGCACCGGTCACGTGGTTGAATTTTGCGGTGACGCTATCCAGGCGCTGAGCATGGAAGGTCGTATGACCTTGTGCAATATGGCCATTGAGATGGGCGCCAAGGCAGGGCTGGTTGCACCAGACGAAACCACCTTCAACTATGTGAAAGGCCGTCTGCATGCCCCGAAAGCACAGGATTTTGACGACGCGGTCGCGTACTGGAAAACCCTGCAAACGGATGAGGGGGCAGTTTTTGATACCGTGGTGACGTTGCAGGCGGAAGAGATCGCCCCCCAGGTCACCTGGGGCACCAACCCGGGCCAGGTCATCTCCGTCAACGACAGCATCCCTGACCCGGCTTCCTTCGCCGATCCGGTCGAACGCGCCAGTGCGGAAAAAGCGCTGGCCTATATGGGGCTGAAACCCGGCGTACCGCTGACTGACGTGAGCATTGATAAGGTGTTCATCGGCTCCTGCACCAACTCCCGTATCGAAGATTTACGCGCGGCGGCAGAGATTGCTAAAGGCCGCAAAGTGGCGCCCGGCGTGCAGGCGCTGGTTGTGCCGGGTTCCGGTCCGGTGAAAGCCCAGGCGGAAGCGGAAGGTCTGGATAAGATCTTTATCGACGCGGGCTTCGAGTGGCGCCTGCCGGGCTGCTCCATGTGTCTGGCGATGAACAACGACCGCCTGAATCCGGGCGAGCGTTGCGCATCCACCAGCAACCGTAACTTTGAAGGCCGTCAGGGCCGGGGTGGACGCACCCACCTGGTCAGTCCGGCAATGGCCGCCGCCGCGGCAGTTACTGGTCATTTCGCCGATATTCGCAGCCTGAAATAAGGAGACAATCATGGCAGAGAAATTTACCCAACATACGGGCCGTGTTGTCCCGCTGGACGCCGCGAACGTTGATACGGATGCGATCATTCCTAAGCAGTTTTTGCAGAAAGTGACGCGCACGGGCTTTGGCGCGCACCTGTTCAACGACTGGCGTTTCCTCGATGACAAAGGCGAAGTGCCCAACCCGGAGTTCGTCCTGAACTTTCCGGAATACAAAGGCGCGTCGATTCTGCTGGCGCGGGAAAACTTTGGCTGCGGATCGTCGCGTGAACACGCGCCCTGGGCGCTGACCGACTACGGCTTTAAGGTGGTTATCGCCCCGAGCTTTGCGGATATCTTCTACGGCAACAGCTTCAACAACCAGCTGCTGCCGGTGACGCTGAGCGACGAGCAGGTCGATGAGCTGTTTGCGCTGGTGCAGGCGAATCCGGGGATTTCGTTTGAGGTGGATCTGGAAGCGGAAGTGGTGAAAGCCGGGGATAAAACCTACAGCTTCAGCATTGACGCGTTCCGTCGCCACTGCATGCTGAACGGTCTGGACAGCATTGGCCTGACGCTGCAACACGAAGAGGCTATCTCCGCCTACGAGAAAAAACAGCCTGCGTTTATGGGGTAGAAGCAATGGCCCGCAGGGCGCGGGCCATTGATAAGGGTGCGTTGAGGCGTAACCACTTTTGAGTGGCGGGGAAACCTCTCCCCGCCCATACCGCTAACGTTTTGCTTCGTAAGCCAACACTGCCGCCAGCTCTGTTTTCTCCTGTCTGAAATGCAGTTCGCACAGCGAGTCGCGCACCATCCAGGTGAAGATCAACAGCGTCGAACAAATCAGAAACAAACCTAACAGCAGAGTACGTTTTGGCATTCCAGCCTCCTTATTGCTTTTCGGCAATGAAGAGACTAACCTCGCAATGATCGTTGTGAAGTTGGTCTCCCCATCAGTTTTTTGATGTGGGACTCTCCACTGTTTGCCTCTTGCGAAAGCCTGAGGCAAACAGCCTCAAGCACCCGTCACGCACTCTATGCGCCTTCTTTGTATCTGTCAGAAAATCGTTTCATTTCGTGAAGCCGCCTTCCAAAATCAAACGTCTTTAACCCGGCACGTCAACACCAGCGTGACAATCGAAATCGCCGCAATCACCCAATACACGGATGCATGGCCATAGCTTTGCGCCAGCGCCCCCTGAATCACCCCTGCCAGAATTACGCCCGTTGAGATACTGTTGGTAAACAGCGTGGTCGCCGAGCCAGCGCGTCCAGGCATGAGATCCTGGAACCAGAGCATGCCTATCCCGGCGACAATCCCGATAAACACGGCATTAAACAGTTGCAGCGCCAGCAGCGCGTTGTGCGAGTGGAAGAAGATCAGCCCGATATAGAACATCACCCCGGCGGCAACCGCCATTACCATCATTTTGCGTTTTCCGAAGCGCTTGACGTAATATCCCGCCAGAATCATTGCCGGAATTTCCAGTCCGGCAGCGGTACCCATTAAGATCCCCGCAAGCTTGTCCGGCAGCCCCAGATCGCTGCTGATCCACAGCGGCATGTCGATGATGTACATGGTGTTACAGGTCCACATCAGCGTGGAGGCGATAAACAACATGCGGACGTTTTTATCCTGCCAGCCGCTTACCTGCGTGATGGGCTTGTCCGACGCCTGCTCCACGCGCGCCACCGACGGCAGCGCAAAGGCAATCAGCGCCAGGCTGATGGCAAAAATCCCCGCGGCGATGGAGAACATGGCGGTGAAACCGTAGTTCAGCGCCAGCATGAACGCCAGCGGAGGGCCGATGACCCACGCGAGAGAGAGCTGGGCACGCATCACCGAGCTGAACATCACCACTTCCCGCGCCGAGTTATCGGCGTACTCCCGGGCCAGAGCGAACAGCTGCGGCATGGCGGTGTTTGCCAGAGAAGCCAGCAGCACGCCGCAGGTGATGAGAGTCAGGTAATGGCGGTTGAAGGCAAACAGCAGCGCGTTGCCCACGGCCATGGCGCAGCAAAAGAGGATCAGTTTGCGGCGATCGCCCTGGCTGTCGGATCGTTTCGCCAGCCACAGGCTGACGAGGATCCCGGCAATGGCGTTGACGGTATAGAACAGCCCCACCCAAAACGGCTGCGCCCCCACCTCACGGCTGAGAAACAGGCTCAGCGTCGGTGCCTGTAGCGCACCGGCCACGCCCATCATGAAGGCCACCAGCATAAAAGCGGCGTACACGCCGTTCAGGCGTCGCCCCATCGTCATCAACCAGAGCATGCGCAAGTCCTTGTGAAAGCGAATCGAATTTGGGTGAAATAGTAAACGAAAAAAGCCAGCAAAAACATTTTGCTGGCGGGTGATTAGCACCAATACTCAGTCACACATGATCGAGGCGAGTTAGCGAGAAGAGGTCGGTTTCGTAACGTCCCACTGCATCAGATCTTCCAGGATTCTCAGCCGCTGCTCTGCGCACTGGCGGGCCAGCCAGGACACTCCCTTTGTCGCTGAAAAATAGTGCTGATAAAACTGACGTGCGGTAGACCTCTTCATAATTTACCTCCTCGCTTCATCGGGAAGAATTATTGGCCTAATATAGGGATAAATAAATTGCTGGTTTTTTGTCAGGAGTTCCCCTTTTATGCCTTCCGGTCGTCTGCAACAACAATTCATCCGCCTGTGGCAGTGCTGCGAGGGGCAGTCGCAGGAGACTACGCTGAACGAACTGGCCGAGCTGCTTAACTGCTCCCGGCGTCATATGCGCACCCTCCTCAACACCATGCAGCAGCACGGCTGGCTCAGCTGGGAAGCGGAGGCGGGACGCGGCAAGCGCTCGCGCCTGACGTTCCTTTATACCGGCCTGGCGTTGCAGCAGCAGCGGGCGGAGGATTTGCTGGAGCAGGACCGCATCGATCAGCTGGTCCAGCTGGTGGGCGACAAAGCCGCCGTGCGCCAGATGCTGGTCTCGCACCTGGGACGCAGCTTTCGCCAGGGACGCCACATTCTGCGGGTGCTTTACTACCGCCCAATGAAAAATCTGCTGCCTGGTACGGCGCTGCGTCGCTCTGAAACCCACATGGCCCGGCAGATATTCAGCGGCCTGACGAAAATAAATGAGGAAAACGGGGAACTGGAAGCGGATATCGCCCACCACTGGCAACAACTTTCCCCGCTGCACTGGCGCTTCTTTTTACGCCCGGGCATTCATTTCCACCATGGACGCGAGCTGGAGATGCGTGACGTCATCGCTTCTTTAGAGCGCGCCCGCACGCTGCCGCTCTATTCGCATATCACGCGGATCCACTCCCCAACGGCCTGGACGCTGGATATTGAGCTATCGCAGCCGGACAACTGGCTTCCGTGGCTTCTGGGCTACGTGCCCTCAATGATCCTGCCTGCCGAGTGGCGATCCCTGAACAATTTTTCCAGCCAGCCGATTGGTACAGGTCCCTACTCCGTTACGCGCAATAACAGCAATCAGCTGAAGATCCGCGCCTTTGATGACTATTTTGGCTATCGGGCGCTGATCGACGAAGTGAACGTCTGGGTGTTACCGGACCTCAACGAAGAGCTGAGCGCAGGCCTCACCCTGGAAGGACCAACAACCAGCGAAAAGGCGTTCGAGAGTCGCCTTGAAGAGGGCTGCTACTATCTGCTTTTTGACAGCCGCAGCCATCGCGGGGCGAATCACGACGTCCGCAAGTGGATCAGCCATATTCTGGCCCCCGCTAACCTGATTTATCACGCTGAAGAGCAATACCAGACCTGGTGGTTCCCGGCCTATGGCCTGCTTCCGCGCTGGCACCATGCACAGCCGGCCCGCAGCGAGAAACCTGCCGGACTGGAGACCATCACCCTCAGCTACTATCGCGATCACATTGAGCACCGGTTTATCGCGAGGATCATGAGTAAGCTGCTGGCAGCCGAGGGGGTGACGCTGGCGATACAGGAAGTGGATTATGATGAATGGCACCGTGGGGATGTGGTCAGCGATATCTGGCTCAACAGCGCGAACTTCACGCTGCCGCTGGATTTCTCGCTCTTTTCACACCTGTATGAAGTGCCTCTTATTCAGCACTGCATCAGCCGGGACTGGCAGCAGGACGCCGCAAGGTGGCGGGCAGGAGAGATGGATCTGGCCGCCTGGTGCCAGGAGCTGCTGGCCGGGCAGGCGATCGTACCGTTAATTCACCACTGGCTGCTGATCCAGGGGCAGCGCAGCATGCGCGGCCTGCGGATGAACACCCTGGGCTGGTTTGATTTTAAATCCGCGTGGTTTGCGCCGCCGGAGCCATAACGCTTTCGTAATATTCACCAAATCATTACAATAGCGCCGTTCTCAACGGGGTGCTGCATCACTGATGTGCGCTGAGATAATACCCGTCGAACCTGATCCGGATAACGCCGGCGAAGGGATTTGAGGCTGTTTCTCAAAATCCTTTGCCACTCAACCCTGAGGTGCAAAGTGTTAAAAAACGTTCTTCCTCTGCTGGCGCTGTTTGCGCTACCTGTTTTTGCTAAGCCTGTTTTGACGGTCTATACCTACGACTCCTTCTCCGCCGACTGGGGCCCCGGCCCGGTGGTGAAAAAAGCCTTTGAAGCCGACTGCAACTGCGAGCTGAAGTTCGTGGCGCTGGAAGATGGCGTGTCGCTGCTCAACCGTCTGCGTATGGAAGGCAAAAACAGCAAGGCCGACGTGGTGCTCGGGCTGGATAACAACCTGCTGGAAGCCGCCACGCAAACCAGACTGTTTGCCAAAAGCGGCGTAGCGGCAGATGCCGTCAACGTGCCGGGCGGCTGGAAAAACGACACCTTCGTTCCCTTCGATTACGGCTACTTTGCGTTCGTCTACGATAAAAACAAGCTGAAGAACCCGCCGAAGAGCCTGAAAGAGCTGGTCGAAAGCGACCAGAAATGGCGCGTGATTTATGAAGATCCGCGCACCAGTACGCCGGGTCTGGGCCTGCTGCTGTGGATGCAGAAAGTCTACGGCGACAAAACGCCGGAGGCGTGGCAGAAGCTGGCTGCGAAAACCGTTACGGTCACGAAAGGCTGGAGCGAAGCCTATGGCCTGTTCCTGAAAGGCGAAAGCGATCTGGTGCTGAGCTACACCACCTCTCCGGCCTACCACATTATTGCCGAGAAGAAAGATAACTATGCCGCCGCGAACTTTGCCGAAGGGCATTATCTCCAGGTGGAAGTGGCGGCGCGGACCGCTGCCAGCAAGCAGCCAGAACTGGCCGAAAAATTCCTGAAATTTATGGTCTCCCCGGCATTCCAGAACGCCATTCCGACGGGCAACTGGATGTACCCGGTCACCGACGCGGCGCTGCCGGCAGGCTTTGAGAAGCTGGACAAACCGCAGACCGCGCTGGAATTTACGCCGCAGCAGGTTGCCGCTCAGCGCGCCGCATGGATAAGTGAATGGCAACGCGCCGTCAGCCGCTGATCCCCGGCTGGTTAGTGCCCGGACTGATTGCCGCCATACTGATGGTGGTCGTCAGTCTGGGCGCGTTTCTCGCGCTGTGGTTTAACGCGCCAGAGAGCGATCTGCTCGCGCTCTGGCACGATAGCTATCTCTGGCACGTCATCCGTTTCTCCTTCTGGCAGGCATTTCTCTCCGCGCTGCTGTCAGTCATCCCGGCCATTTTCCTTGCGCGTGCCCTCTATCGCAGACGTTTCCCCGGCAGGCTGGCCCTGCTGCGCCTGTGCGCCATGACGCTGATCCTGCCCGTACTGGTGGCGGTGTTCGGGATTCTGAGCGTATACGGTCGCCAGGGCTGGCTGGCATCTCTCTTCAACCTGCTTGGTCTGGAATGGACCTTCTCCCCTTACGGCCTGAAGGGCATTCTGCTGGCGCATATTTTTTTCAATATGCCGATGGCGACGCGCCTCTTTTTACAGGCGCTGGAGAACATTCCCGGCGAGCAGCGCCAGATTGCCGCCCAGCTCGGCATGCGCGGCTGGTCGTTCTTCCGTTTTGTCGAATGGCCGTGGCTGCGACGCCAGATCGCCCCGGTTGCCGCGCTGATCTTTATGCTCTGCTTCGCCAGCTTTGCCACCGTCCTTTCGCTCGGCGGCGGCCCGCAGGCCACCACCATTGAGCTGGCGATCTATCAGGCGTTAAGCTACGACTACGATCCGGGGCGCGCCGCGCTGCTGGCGATCGTGCAGATGGTGTGCTGCCTGGCGCTGGTGTTACTCAGCCAGCGGCTGAGCAAAGCGATCCCCGCAGGAAGCAATACCCTTTCCGGCTGGCGCGATCCGCAGGACAGCCTGCACAGCCGCATCGCGGACGTGATGCTGATCGCGCTGGCGCTCCTGCTTCTGCTGCCGCCACTGCTGGCCGTGATCGCCGATGGCCTCAACAGGAATGTGGTGTCGGTACTGCAACAGCCAGTCCTGTGGCAGGCCACGTGGACCTCGTTGCGCATCGCGCTGGCAGCCGGGCTCCTGTGCGTGATCCTGACCATGATGCTGCTCTGGAGCAGCCGCGAGCTGTACGCGCGCCATGCCCGCAAAGCCGGACACGCGCTGGAGCTGACGGGTATGCTGATCCTGGCGATGCCGGGCATCGTGCTGGCGACCGGCTTCTTTTTACTGTTTAACAGCACCATCGGCCTGCCGGAAAGCGCCGACGGCATCGTCATTTTTACCAACGCCTTAATGGCCATCCCGTATGCGCTGAAGGTGCTGGAAAACCCGATGCGGGATGTTAACAGCCGGTACAGCGCCCTGTGCCAGTCCCTTGGCATTATGGGCTGGCGGCGGCTGAAAGTGGTCGAGCTGCGCGCCCTGAAACGGCCGCTCGCCCAGGCGATGGCCTTCGCCTGCGTGCTGTCGATTGGGGATTTTGGCGTGGTGGCCCTCTTTGGCAACGAGGATTTTCGCACGCTGCCGTTCTGGCTTTATCAGCAAATTGGCTCCTACCGCAGCCAGGACGGTGCCGTCACGGCGCTGCTCCTGCTGCTGCTGTGCTTTGCCTTATTTACCGTTATCGAAAAACTTCCGGGGCGTGATGTTAAAACTGACTGATGTAACCTGGCTTTACGAGCACCTGCCCATGCGTTTTACTCTCTCCGTTCGTCAGGGAGAGCGAATTGCGGTGCTTGGCCCAAGCGGGGCCGGAAAAAGTACCCTGCTCAATTTGATTGCCGGTTTTTTACAGCCTGCCAGCGGGTCGATAGTCATTGATAATGGCGAGTATACCTACGCTCCGCCGGCTAAGCGCCCGGTGTCGATGCTGTTTCAGGAAAACAATCTGTTTAATCACCTTACGGTGTGGCAGAACATCGCGCTGGGAATCGATCCGGGGTTAAAGCTCAACGCTGCGCAGCGTCAGAAGCTGGCGGCGATTGCCGAACAAATGGGCCTGTCCGCGTTGATTACCAGACTGCCCGGCGAGCTTTCCGGCGGCCAGCGTCAGCGCGTGGCGCTGGCGCGTTGTCTGGTGCGCGAACAGCCGCTGCTGCTGCTTGACGAACCCTTCTCGGCCCTTGATCCGGCCCTGCGACAGGAGATGCTATCGCTGGTTGAGGAGGTTTGCCAGCGCCAGCAGATCACGATGCTGATGGTTTCGCACAGCATTGAAGATGCCGCACGCATCGCGCCGCGATCGGTAGTGATCGCGGAGGGGCGGATTTTGTGGGATGGAGAAACAGAAGAACTTCTGAGTGGTAACGCGGGGGCATCTTCATTGTTGGGCATTCGTGCGGTCTGATGCCCTCACCCTGGCCCTCTCCCACGGGGAGAGGGAAAACACCTTAACGGCTCACTACCTTCAACAGGATCTCGCCGTACACCGGCATCAGCGGGTGACGAATCAGCGCGACCAGCGCCACCACCGCCACGCCCAGCGTCAGCGGGGCCAGCCAGAGCAGGCGCGTGCGCGGGAGATAGCGCGTCAGGCGATCGACGCTGGCTTTCGCGCTGCGCCATAGCCGCCAGCAGAGCCAGACCGCCAGCCACAGCAGCACCGCCGTTCCCAGCAGCAGCCATTTGAACTCACCGCTTTGCATACCGTCAGGGATATCAATGGCCGCGCCTGCCAGAATACCCGGCAGGAAGTAGAACGGCGGCCAGAAGACGCAGCCAATGATGTTCGGCACCACGAATTTCGCGACGGGCAGGTCCAGCATCCCGGCAACCATCGGCACCAGGGGACGCGTTGGGCCAACGAAGCGCCCCACGAGGATGGTGAACATGCTGTGCTGATGCAGCGCATGCTCGGTTTTATCCAGCAGCGCTTTGTTCTTTTTCATGAACGACCAGCGGTGCAGCGGCTTCTTAAAGCGCCAGCCCAGCCAGAAGGAGATCCAGTCCCCCAGCAAACAGCCGATAATCCCGGCCATCCACGCCTGCCAGAAATTGACCTCACCGCTGCCGATAAGCGCCCCAAGCCCCGCCATCATCACGGTGCCGGGCAGGATCAGCCCGACCAGCGCCAGCGATTCCAGAAACGCCACCAGCGCCACGGCGATGAGCGAATACATAACGGACTGGGTAATAAAATGTTCCAGCAATGCCTGCATAACTATTCCGGTCAGAAAACGAATCAGCGATTCTGCTTAGCGCCCTGCACCGCGTCAAGGCAACAATTGTCTGAATAGTTTACAGGGTGCTTTCTGAGTTCACCTGTATGTTTAGCTTTTTTTACCGATTATTCACATCCCGCGCGAAATTCACTGGGGCTGGCGCCGGTGCACTTCTTAAACACGCGAGAGAAATAGAGCTGATCTTCAAAGCCCACGTTACGTCCGACGGTGGCGATAGGCATTCGGGTGGTGCTGAGCAGCAGTTTCGCCTGGCTGATGCGCTGATCCTCACGCCAGCTGAGCACGCTCACGCCAAGCTGCTGGCGGAACAGGTGTGACAGGCGAGACGGCGAAAGACAGACGTGCTGGGCAACGCTGGCGATATCAAACTGGCTGTCGGCCAGATGGTCGCTGATGTACTGGCAGGCATCACGGACGCGGTTATCCAGCGGCGGGTTAAGCGATTCGTTGATCGCCTCCATGCGGCGCAGCAGCACCTGCTCAAGCAGGTTGATCGCCAGCAGCTCGGCATAGCGCCCGCCCGCCTGCCCCGCCTCAATAATTTGTGCGAACAGTTCACGAAACTGCGCCAGATGCGCCTCATCCGGACGATAAAAACCGGTTTGCGCGAAAATAGCCGGCCATGAGAGCCACTCCTGCCAGTAGGCGCGCGGGCGGAAATAGACCCACTGGTGATACCACTCTTTGGCATCCGGGTGGCGCCCGTAGTGGTGGATCTCCCCCGGCGGGAACAGCAGCATATCGCCCGGGCGGCAAACAAACTGCCGATCGCCGTTTTTGATCACCCCTTCCCCGCGTACGGTCAGGTTCAGAATATACCCTTTCATGCCGAGCGGTCGGTCGACGTAAAAATCGAGATACCCCTCGGCCTCAATTGGCGTCAGCCCCGCCACCAGATGGGCGTTAAATGAGTATCCCGGCAGCAGGGGATCGTTTTGCGGTTCGGCCATAGATTCAGTTCTCCAAAGGGTCCTGAAGGAAACCATTTGTCCATATCGTTAAAAGCAGTATAAAAATGGCCTGCGAAAAGATCCAAAAAGCATCACGCCTCTTTTACGTCCGCCATGTTTCAGCCTTTTCCCCTGATTTTTCTGCCGACACGGGCAGAGAAGCAGTAACAAAAGTGTCTATAAGTGCGGCAGAAATGTCCACATTGAATATTTGCACGGCGTCACACTTTCCGTTGCTACAGCAATTTAGTCCATAAGATTAGCGGATCCTGCCTGACGATTTTTGTCCCCAGTCTCTAATGTTCTTCCATACCTGTTTCGGATGGAGCAACACCATGGCAATTGCAATTGGCCTCGATTTTGGCAGCGACTCGGTTCGCGCGCTGGCAGTGGACTGTACGACTGGCCAGGAGATAGCAACCAGCGTTGAGTGGTATCCGCGCTGGCAAGAGGGGCGCTACTGCGATGCGCCAAACAACCAGTTCCGTCACCACCCGCGCGATTACATTGAATCGATGGAAGCGGCGATCAAAACCGTGCTGGCTGAACTGACGGACGCCCAGCGGGCCGACGTCGTGGGGATTGGCGTCGACAGCACTGGCTCAACGCCTGCCCCTGTCGATGCCGAAGGCCGCGTACTGGCGCTGCGCCCGGAGTTTGCCGATAACCCGAACGCCATGTTTGTGCTGTGGAAAGACCATACCGCCGTGGAAGAGGCGGAAGCCATCACGCGTTTATGCCATCAGCCGGGCAAGACCGACTACTCACGCTATATCGGCGGGATTTACTCCAGCGAGTGGTTCTGGGCCAAAATCCTGCACGTTACCCGCGCGGACGCTTCGGTCGCCCAGGCCGCGGCATCATGGATTGAACTGTGCGACTGGGTGCCCGCCCTGCTCTCCGGCACCACTCGCCCGCAGGATATCCGCCGTGGCCGCTGTAGCGCCGGACATAAATCCCTGTGGCATGAAGGCTGGGGCGGTCTTCCTCCGGCAGCGTTCTTCGATGAGCTTGACCCGATCATCAACAAAAACCTGACATACCCGCTCTTTACCGACACCTTCACCGCCGATATTCCGGTCGGCACGCTCTGCGAAGAGTGGGCGACGCGTCTCGGCCTGCCGCAAAACGTGACCATTTCCGGCGGCGCGTTCGACTGCCACATGGGCGCCGTGGGCGCGGGTGCGCAGCCTAACACGCTGGTGAAAGTGATTGGCACCTCCACCTGCGACATTCTGACGGCAGATAAGGCCAGCGTCGGAGACCGCGCGGTAAAAGGCATCTGCGGCCAGGTTGACGGCAGCGTGGTGCCGGACTTTATCGGCCTTGAAGCCGGTCAGTCCGCGTTTGGTGATATCTACGCCTGGTTTGGCCGCGTGCTCGGCTGGCCGCTGGATCTGCTGGCTGCCGCGCATCCTGAGCTGAAAACACAGATTATGGCGAGCAAAAAACAGCTCCTGCCGCAGCTCACCGAAGCTTGGGCAAAAAATCCGTCTCTCGACCACCTTCCGGTGGTGCTGGACTGGTTCAACGGACGCCGCACGCCGTTCGCGAACCAGCGCCTGAAAGGGGTGATTACCGATCTCAACCTGGCGACCGACGCGCCCGCGCTGTTCGGCGGCCTGATTGCTGCCACCGCGTTCGGCGCGCGCGCCATTATGGAGTGCTTCACCGAACAGGGCATCGACGTGAACAACGTGATGGCGCTGGGCGGTATCGCCCGTAAAAACCCGGTGATTATGCAGGCCTGCTGCGACGTGCTGAACCGTCCGCTGCAAATAGTGGCCTCCGATCAGTGCTGTGCGCTGGGCGCCGCGATTTTCGCCGCCGTGGCCGCAGGCGTGCATGCGGATATCCCGACCGCGCAACAGCATATGGCGAGCGCCGTCGAAAGTACGCTCCAGCCGCAGCCTCAGCAGGCACAACGCTTTGAACAGCTTTATCAGCGCTACCAGCAATGGGCAAAAAGCGCCGAACTTCACTATCTCCCTGTCGCCGCCCCGGCCAAAAGTACCGCGGACACTACGGCAACCCTGACACATTAAGGACACGATAATGACCATTTTTAATAATTATGAAGTGTGGTTTGTGATTGGCAGCCAGCATTTGTACGGGCCGGAAGCGTTGCAGCAGGTGACGAAACATGCGGAGCACGTTGTGAATGCCCTGAACGCGGAAGCCAAACTGCCGTGCAAACTGGTGCTGAAGCCCCTGGGTACGACGCCGGACGAAATCACCAACATCTGCCGTGATGCCAACTACGACGACAAATGCGCCGGCCTGGTGGTGTGGCTGCACACCTTCTCACCGGCCAAAATGTGGATCAACGGCCTGGCAATTCTCAACAAACCGCTGCTGCAATTCCACACTCAGTTCAATGCCTCCCTGCCGTGGGACAGCATCGACATGGACTTCATGAACCTGAACCAGACCGCGCACGGCGGCCGCGAGTTCGGCTTCATCGGCGCGCGCATGCGCCAGCAGCATGCCGTGGTAACCGGCCACTGGCAGGACGGCCAGGCACAACAACGCATTGGCTCCTGGATGCGTCAGGCGGTCTCTAAGCAGGACACCCGTCACCTGAAGGTGGTGCGTTTTGGCGACAACATGCGCGAAGTGGCGGTCACCGACGGTGACAAAGTGGCCGCGCAGATCAAGTTTGGTTTCTCCGTCAACACCTGGGCGGTGGGCGACCTGGTGCAGGTAGTGAATGACATCAGCGAGGGTGATGTTAACGCGCTGGTAGATGAATATGAAAGCAGCTACCGCCTGACGCCTGCGGCGCAAGTTAACGGCGACAAGCGCCAGAACGTGCTGGATGCCGCACGCATTGAGCTGGGCATGAAGCGTTTTCTGGAACAGGGCGGCTTCCACGCCTTTACCACTACATTTGAAGACCTGCACGGCCTGAAACAGCTGCCGGGTCTGGCAGTACAACGTCTGATGCAGCAGGGCTACGGCTTTGCGGGCGAAGGCGACTGGAAAACTGCCGCTCTGCTTCGCATCATGAAGGTGATGTCGACCGGTCTACAGGGCGGCACCTCCTTTATGGAGGACTACACCTACCACTTCGAGAACGGCAACGATCTGGTGCTCGGCTCGCACATGCTGGAAGTGTGTCCCTCCATCGCGGTTGAAGAGAAACCGATCCTTGACGTGCAGTACCTCGGCATTGGCGGCAAAGCGGATCCGGCCCGTCTTATCTTCAACACCCGTACCGGCCCGGCCATCAACGCCAGCCTGATCGACCTCGGCGACCGCTTCCGCCTGCTGGTGAACTGCGTCGATGCGGTTGAAACCCCGCACTCTCTGCCGAAGCTGCCGGTCGCCAATGCCTTGTGGAAAGCGCAGCCGGACCTGCCAACCGCGTCAGAGGCGTGGATCCTGGCGGGTGGCGCGCACCACACCGTCTTCAGCCATGCGCTTGACCTGAACGATATGCGTCAGTTTGCCGAGCTGCACGACATCGAGCTGACCGTGATTGATAACGACACCCGTCTGCCAGCCTTTAAAGACGCGCTGCGCTGGAACGAAGTCTATTACGGTTCAAAACGCTAAGTACGCAATGCCCGGTGGCACTGCGTTTACCGGGCCTACGATCCTGTAGGCCGGATAAGCGAAGCGCCATCCGGCACTGGAGACAACCATGTTAGAAGATCTCAAACGTCAGGTACTTGAAGCTAACCTGGCGCTGCCAAAACATAACCTGGTGACCCTGACCTGGGGCAACGTCAGCGCCGTTGACCGGGAAAAAGGGGTATTCGTGATCAAGCCTTCGGGCGTGGATTACACGGTGATGACCGCAGAAGATATGGTCGTGGTCAGCATCGAAACGGGTGAAGTGGTCGAAGGCAACAAAAAGCCCTCATCCGATACGCCGACTCATCGCCTGCTGTATCAGTCCTTCCCGACCATCGGCGGCATCGTGCATACCCATTCGCGTCACGCGACCATCTGGGCGCAGGCGGGCCAGTCCATTCCGGCCACCGGCACCACCCACGCGGACTATTTTTACGGCACCATTCCCTGCACGCGTCTGATGACCGATGCGGAGATTAACGGTGAGTACGAATGGGAAACGGGTAATGTGATTGTCGAAACCTTCGAAAAACAGGGGATCGACGCGGCGCAAATGCCCGGCGTACTGGTGCACTCCCACGGTCCGTTTGCCTGGGGGAAAAACGCGGAAGACGCGGTGCATAACGCGATAGTGCTGGAGGAAGTCGCCTACATGGGGATCTTCTGCCGCCAGCTGGCGCCGCAGTTGCCGGATATGCAGCAAACCCTGCTGGATAAGCATTATCTGCGCAAGCACGGCGCGAAGGCGTACTACGGGCAGTAAATCATTGCCCGGTGGCGCTGCGCTTGCCGGGCCTACGGATCCTGTAGGCCGGATAAGCGCAGCGCCATCCGGCAAAACAGGCACTGTATAAAACCCCAGCAAACACCCCTCAACCAGGCTATAATCAGGCCTGGTTTTGTTTTGTGGGATCGCAGCGTGGCACAGGCGCAAGAAGGCTTTTTACTGACCCGACACTGGCGGGATACTCCTCAGGGCACCGAGGTTGCGTTCTGGCTGGCGACGGATAACGGCCCGCTGCACGTTACCCTGCCGCCTCAGGAGTCCGTGGCGTTTATCCCTGAAGGCCACGTCGAGAAGGTAAAGCAGCTGCTGCGCGGTGAAAACGGCTGGCGCCTCACCCCTCTTGAGCTAAAAGATTTCCACCGTCAGCCGGTGTATGGCCTTTACTGCCGCGCCCATCGCCAGCTGATGCGCTACGAAAAGCTACTGCGCGAAGCGGGCGTAACGCTCTACGAAGCGGACATTCGCCCGCCGGAACGTTTTCTGATGGAGCGGTTTATCACCGCGCCCGTCTGGGTGGATGGCGCGGAACAGAATGGCAGTCTCGTGAACGCGCGCCTCAAGCCTAACCCGAATTATCGCCCGCCGCTAAAGTGGGTTTCCCTGGACATCGAAACCACCCGTCACGGCGAACTGTACTGCATTGGCCTGGAAGGCTGTGGGCAGCGGGTTGTCTATATGCTCGGGCCGCCGAACGGCGATGCGTCCACGCTGGATTTTCAGCTTGAGTACGTCAGCAGCCGCCCGCAGCTCCTGGAGAAGCTTAACCAGTGGTTTGCCGAGCACGATCCAGACGTGCTAATAGGCTGGAACGTCGTCCAGTTTGACCTGCGCGTGCTGCAAAAACATGCCGAACGTTACCGCATTCCCTTAATACTGGGACGCGGCAACAGCGAGCTGGAGTGGCGTGAGCACGGTTTCAAGAACGGCGTTTTCTTTGCCCAGGCCAATGGTCGCCTGATTCTCGACGGCATCGAGGCGCTGAAATCCGCCTTCTGGAACTTCTCGTCATTCTCCCTCGAAGCGGTCGCCCGGGAGCTGCTCGGCGAAGGGAAATCCATCGACAATCCCTGGGACAGAATGGACGAGATTGACCGGCGCTTTAACCAGGATAAGCCGGCGCTCGCCACCTATAACCTGAAGGACTGCGAGCTGGTGACGCAGATTTTCCACAAAACCGAGATCATGCCGTTCCTGCTGGAGCGCGCGACGGTGAACGGCCTGGCGGTCGACAGGCACGGCGGCTCGGTAGCCGCCTTCAGCCACCTCTATTTCCCACGAATGCATCGCGCGGGCTACGTCGCACCCAACCTTGGCGACGTGCCGCCGCAAGCCAGCCCCGGCGGCTACGTGATGGATTCTCGGCCCGGGCTGTATGACTCGGTTCTGGTGCTGGACTATAAAAGCCTGTACCCGTCGATTATCCGCACCTTCCTGATTGACCCGGTAGGGCTGGTGGAAGGGATGGCGCAGCCAGATGATGAACACAGCACCGAAGGTTTTCTCGGGGCACGCTTCTCGCGCGAAAAACACTGCCTGCCGGAAATCGTGGGAAACATCTGGCACGGCCGCGACGAGGCGAAACGCCACGGCAACAAACCGCTCTCGCAGGCGCTGAAAATCATTATGAACGCCTTTTACGGCGTGCTGGGTACCAGCGCCTGCCGCTTCTTTGATCCGCGTCTGGCGTCGTCCATCACCATGCGCGGGCACGAGATTATGCGCCAGACCAAAGCGCTGATTGAATCCCGGGGCTATGACGTCATTTATGGCGATACCGACTCCACCTTTGTCTGGCTGAAAGCTGCCCATTCGGAAGACGACGCCGCGCAAATCGGCAAAGATCTGGTCGCCTTTGTGAACGACTGGTGGCGCGAAAGTTTGCAAAAAGAGCGGTTAACCAGCGCGTTAGAGCTGGAGTTTGAAACCCATTTCACCCGCTTTTTAATGCCAACCATTCGCGGAACTGACCAGGGCAGCAAGAAGCGCTACGCCGGGCTGATTCAGGAAGGTGAAGCGCAGCGGATGGTGTTTAAGGGGCTGGAGACGGTGCGCACTGACTGGACGCCGCTGGCACAGCAGTTCCAGCAGTCGCTCTACCTGCGAATATTCCGCAATGAGCCTTATCAGGATTACGTGCGCGACACCATTGCCAGCCTGATGGCGGGTGAACTGGATGACCAGCTGGTGTATCGCAAACGCCTGCGCCGCCCGCTGGTGGAGTACCAGCGTAACGTTCCCCCTCACGTGCGCGCCGCGCGGCTGGCGGACGAAGAGAACGTTCGTCGGGGACGCGCACCGCAGTATCAGAACCGGGGGACGATAAAATACGTCTGGACGACGAACGGACCGGAACCCGTTGATTATCAACAGTCGCCTCTCGATTACGATCACTACCTGACCCGCCAGCTTCAGCCGGTTGCGGAGGGAATTTTACCGTTCATCGACGACGACTTTGCTACACTAGTGACAGGACAACTTGGGCTATTTTGACGCGTGACGAAACCGTTGCCATCCAGTACCATAGCGCCCTTTCCATTCCCGGACCCATTTTTCGATGACCGTATTTTTTGACGGGGGTCGAACTATTGCCTGCAATTAAAGATTAGAGCCGAACAACTATGCCTTTTACACTTGGTCAACGCTGGATCAGCGATACAGAAAGCGAACTTGGATTAGGAACCGTCGTTGCCGTCGATGCGCGCATGGTTACCCTCCTTTTCCCTGCTACCGGTGAAAACCGCCTGTACGCTCGCAATGACTCCCCTGTTACCCGCGTAATGTTCAATCCGGGTGATACCGTGACCAGCCATGACGGCTGGCAGCTAAAGGTTGAAGACGTAAAAGAAGAGAATGGACTGCTCGCCTACATCGGAACGCGCCTTGATACCGACGAGACGAACGTCATCCTGCGTGAAGTGCTGCTCGACAGCAAACTGGTGTTCAGCAAGCCGCAGGACCGTCTGTTTGCCGGGCAAATCGACCGAATGGATCGCTTCTCCCTGCGCTACCGCGCGCGTAAGTTCCAGAGTGAACAGTACCGCATGCCGTGGAGCGGCCTGCGCGGTCAGCGTACCAGCCTGATCCCCCATCAGCTGAACATCGCCCATGACGTGGGCCGTCGCCATGCGCCTCGCGTGCTGCTGGCTGACGAAGTGGGCCTGGGTAAAACCATCGAAGCCGGCATGATCCTGCACCAGCAGCTGCTCTCTGGCGCTGCCGAGCGCGTGCTGATTGTGGTGCCGGAAACGCTGCAACACCAGTGGCTGGTCGAGATGCTGCGCCGCTTTAACCTGCGCTTCTCCCTGTTCGACGACGAGCGTTATGCCGAAGCCCAGCACGACGCGGACAACCCGTTTGAAACCGAACAGCTGGTGATTTGCTCCCTGGACTTCGTGCGCCGCAGCAAGCAGCGCCTGGAGCATCTGTGCGACGCTGAATGGGATCTGATGGTCGTCGACGAAGCCCACCACCTCGTCTGGAGCGAAGATGCGCCAAGCCGCGAATACATGGCGATCGAGCAGCTTGCGGAGCGCGTACCGGGGGTTCTGCTCCTGACCGCAACGCCGGAGCAGCTGGGTCTTGAGAGCCACTTCGCCCGTCTGCGCCTGCTCGACCCAAACCGTTTCCACGATTTTGAGCAGTTTGTTGAAGAGCAGAAAAACTACCGTCCGGTAGCGGATGCCGTCGCGCTGCTGCTGGCAGGTAATCGTCTCTCTAATGATGAACTCAACACCCTGAGCGATCTGATTGGCGAGCAGGATATCGAGCCGCTGCTTCAGGCCGCGAACAGCGACAGCGATAACGCCGGATCCGCGCGTAAAGAGCTGATCGACATGCTGATGGATCGTCACGGCACCAGCCGCGTGCTGTTCCGCAACACCCGTAACGGCGTGAAGGGGTTCCCGAAACGCGAGCTGCACACCATCAAGCTGCCGCTGCCTACCCAGTATCAGACCGCGATTAAAGTCTCCGGCATCATGGGCACCCGTAAATCGGCGGAAGATCGCGCGCGCGACATGCTCTACCCGGAGCAGATTTATCAGGAATTTGAAGGCGACACCGGTACCTGGTGGAACTTCGATCCGCGCGTGGAGTGGCTGATGGGCTACCTGACCGCGCACCGTTCCCAGAAGGTGCTGGTGATCTGCGCCAAAGCCGCCACCGCGCTTCAGCTGGAACAGGTTCTGCGCGAGCGTGAAGGTATTCGCGCCGCCGTGTTCCACGAAGGCATGTCCATCGTCGAGCGCGACCGCGCTGCGGCCTGGTTTGGTGAAGAGGACAGCGGCGCACAGGTTCTGCTGTGCTCCGAAATCGGTTCTGAAGGCCGTAACTTCCAGTTTGCCAGCAATCTGGTGATGTTTGATCTGCCGTTTAACCCGGATCTGCTGGAGCAGCGTATCGGCCGTCTGGATCGTATCGGTCAGGCGCACGACATTCAGATCCACGTTCCGTATCTGGAGAAAACCGCCCAGTCCGTTCTGGTTCGCTGGTATCACGAAGGTCTGGATGCGTTTGAACATACCTGCCCGACGGGCCGCACCATTTATGACCAGGTGCATAGCGATCTGATCGGTTATCTCGCGGCGCCGGAAAATACCGACGGCTTTGATGAGCTGATCAAATCCTGTCGCGAGAAGCACGACGCGCTGAAAGCCCAGCTGGAGCAGGGGCGCGACCGCCTGCTGGAGATCCACTCCAACGGCGGTGAAAAAGCGCAACAGCTTGCCGAAAGTATTGAAGAACAGGACGACGACACCAGCCTGATCAGCTTCTCCATGAACCTGTTCGACATCGTCGGCATTAACCAGGACGATCGCGGCGAGAACATGATCGTGCTGACCCCGTCCGATCACATGCTGGTGCCGGATTTCCCGGGCCTGCCGGAAGATGGCTGCACCATCACCTTTGAGCGTGATGTGGCGCTGTCCCGCGAAGACGCACAGTTCATCACCTGGGAGCACCCGCTGATCCGCAACGGTCTGGATCTGATCCTCTCCGGCGATACCGGCAGCAGCACCATCTCCCTGTTGAAGAACAAAGCGTTGCCCGTGGGCACGCTGCTGGTGGAGCTGATCTACGTTGTGGAAGCGCAGGCGCCGAAACAGCTTCAGCTTAACCGCTTCCTGCCGCCAACGCCGGTGCGTCTGCTGCTGGATAAAAACGGTACGAACCTGGCCGGCCAGGTGGAGTTTGAAAGCTTCAACCGCCAGCTGAGCGCGGTCAACCGCCATACCGGCAGCAAGCTGGTGAACGCGGTGCAGCAGGACGTGCATGCCATCCTGCAACTGGGTGAAGCTCAGGCCGAAAAAGCGGCCAGAGAGCTGATCGATGCGGCGCGCAGCGAAGCCGACGAGAAGCTGTCAGCTGAACTGTCGCGTCTGGAAGCGTTGAAAGCGGTGAACCCGAACATTCGTGACGATGAATTGGCCGCGATTGAGAGCAACCGTCAGCAGGTGCTGGAAAGCCTGAATCAGGCGGGATGGCGTCTCGACGCCCTGCGCCTTATCGTTGTGACGCATCAGTAAGCGGAGCGCAAGATGGTAATGGAGCCCTACAATCCCCCGATGGATCCGTGGCTGGTCATTCTGTATCAGGATGAGCACATTATGGTGGTCAACAAGCCAAGCGGCTTGTTGTCCGTGCCGGGCCGTCTGGATGAGCACAAGGACAGCGTGATGACGCGCATTCAGCGCGATTATCCGCAGGCCGAGTCTGTCCATCGTCTGGATATGGCCACCAGCGGTGTGATTGTGGTGGCGCTGAATAAACCCGCGGAGCGCGAGCTTAAGCGTCAGTTCCGCGAGCGCGAGCCGAAGAAGCAGTATGTCGCCCGCGTGTGGGGCCATCCGGCGCAGGCGGAAGGGCTGGTGGATTTACCGCTGATTTGCGACTGGCCGAACCGGCCAAAGCAGAAGGTGTGTTATGAAACCGGCAAGGCCGCGCAAACCGAGTATGAAGTGCTGGAGTACGCGCCGGATAACACCGCCCGCGTCCTGCTGAAGCCGATTACCGGGCGCTCCCACCAGCTGCGCGTGCATATGCTGGCGATGGGTCACCCCATTCTGGGAGACAGATTTTATGCGCCGCCGGAAGCGCTGGCGTTAGCGCCGCGCCTGCAACTGCATGCGCAGACGCTCACCATCACCCACCCTGCTTTCGGCAACACCATGACATTCAAAGCCCCGGTGGACTTCTGAAAAAAAGGCCCGACGCTGTGTCGGGCCTTTTTTTATTTAAAACCTTTCTGCTCTTTAATCAGCTCGTAGGCTTTCTGGATTTCCTGCGCTTTCTGTTTCGCCATCTCCATCATCTCTGGCGGCAGGCCTTTCGCCACCAGCTTATCCGGATGGTGCTCGCTCATCAGCTTACGATACGCGCGTTTGATGGTCGTGACATCGTCAGACGGCTTCACGCCGAGGACGTTACAGGCATCTTCAAGCGTAGGGCCACGCTGCGCCTGCTGCCAGCCGCCGCCGGACGATTGCTGCTGATAACCGCCGCCAAAGTGCGCACCACCCTGCATCATGCGCAGGAACTGGTCGAACTGCATGCGGGAGATGCCCAGCTCTTCGGCAATCACGTATAAGACGTCCCGTTCATTCGGATGCAGAGAGCCATCCGCGAAAGCGGCCTGGATTTGAATTTCCAGAAACATCCGAATTAAATCAAAGCGCCCGAAACAGATGCTACGGAACTGCCGCATTTTTTCTCGCAGCGGGTAGTTATCTGATTTACCAATCCGGAACGCATTCTGCGCCGCGATGCGTGATTCACCGTGCAGATTCATGCGGTCCATAAAGACGCTGGCGACCTGAATGTCGGCTTCCGTTACGCGCCCTTTTGATTTGGTTAAATGCCCCATCACCTCAAAGGTGGTGGAGAAAAAGAGTGACTGGCGCTCGCGCTGATTGGCAAACCAGGCCATTTTGCGGCTGCGTGCCTTATCAAACATATGGCCGATAATGAGGCCAAGAACGACGCCCCAGAATCCGGCACCCATAATAATTGCGAACGCAACGCCGATTATTTTACCCCAATACTGCATATACTCCCCGAATGGTCATGTTCCTGGCCGACGCAACGCCATCATTACAGTGGTCGCGCCACGGTCAATTGAGGGACATCGCCTATAATTTGCATTATCATACTCGTCATTCGATAGCGAGCCTAACACTCTGGCGCGCAAACGGGCAGGATTAACGCTGGTACTGCGCTGATGAGTAAGATAGTCTCTGAGCGTTTGTAAGCCGTAGCCACTGATGACGGAACAATAAAATACAACGTATGAAAAAACGTATCCCCACCCTTCTGGCCACAATGATTGGCACCGCCCTGTATAGCCAACAGGGGCTCGCAGCCGATCTCGCCTCGCAGTGTATGCTTGGCGTCCCAAGTTACAATCGCCCACTGGTGAAAGGCGATACGAATGACTTACCCGTCACCATTAATGCCGACAGCGCAAAAGGTAATTATCCTGACAACGCGACCTTTACGGGCAATGTCGATATTAACCAGGGAAACAGCCGTCTGCTGGCTGACGAAGTGCAATTGCACCAGAAGCAACCGGAAGGTGCCCAGGCGCCTGTCCGTACGGTGGATGCGCTGGGTAATGTGCACTATGACGACAATCAGGTCATCCTGAAAGGTCCGAAAGCCTGGTCCAATCTGAATACGAAAGATACCAACGTCTGGGAAGGTGATTACCAGATGGTGGGTCGTCAGGGTCGCGGAACCGCAGACCTGATGAAGCAGCGCGGCGAAAACCGCTACACCATTCTCGAAAACGGCACGTTTACGTCCTGTTTGCCAGGGTCAAATACCTGGAGCGTCGTGGGCAGTGAAGTGATCCACGACCGTGAAGAACAGGTCGCCGAGATCTGGAACGCCCGCTTCAAGCTTGGCCCGGTGCCAATTTTCTATAGTCCTTACCTGCAACTGCCGGTGGGCGACAAACGTCGTTCGGGCTTCCTGATCCCGAACGCCAAGTACAGCACGTCGAACTACTTTGAGTTCTACCTGCCGTACTACTGGAACATTGCGCCCAACATGGACGCCACGATCACGCCGCACTATATCCACAAGCGCGGTAATATCATGTGGGAGAACGAGTTCCGCTATCTGACCAAGGCGGGCGCGGGTCTGATGGAATTTGATTATCTGCCATCAGATAAAGTGTTCCAGGACGAGCATCCTTCCGAAGGCGATAAGCACCGTTGGATGTACTACTGGAAGCACGCCGGGGTATTGGATCAGGTATGGCGCTTCAACGTCGACTATACCAAGGTCAGCGATCCGTATTACTTCAACGACTTTGACTCTAAATACGGGTCCAGTACCGACGGTTACGCCACGCAGAAATTCAGCGTGGGCTACGCCATTGAGAACTTCGACGCCACCGTGTCGACCAAGCAGTTCCAGGTATTTGATACGCAATCGAAAAGTACCTACGGTGCAGAGCCGCAGCTGGACGTAAACTGGTATCAGAACGATGTGGGTCCGTTCGACACGCGCGTTTATGCTCAGGCGGTTCATTTCGTCAACACCAACTCGGATATGCCGGAATCAACGCGTCTGCATATCGAGCCGACGATCAATCTGCCATGGTCAAACGACTGGGCGAGCCTGAACACCGAAGCCAAGTTGATGGCCACCCACTACCAGCAGAAGAATCTGGACTGGTATAACAAACGCTATGGCACCGATCTTGAAGAGTCGGTAAACCGTACGCTTCCGCAGTTCAAAATGGACGGAAAGCTGATCTTCGAACGTGATATGGGTCTTCTCGCCGATGGATACACCCAGACGCTTGAGCCGCGTATGCAGTATCTCTACGTGCCTTATCGCGATCAGAGCAAAATTCAAAACTACGACTCGTCTTTCCTGCAATCAGACTACAGCGGCCTGTTCCGTGACCGTACCTACGGCGGCCTTGACCGTATTGCGTCTGCTAACCAGTTAACGACCGGCGTCACAACGCGCGTTTATGATGATGCTGCCGTTGAACGTTTTAACGTTTCTGTTGGTCAAATCTACTATTTCACCGAGTCTCGTACCGGTGATGACGACATTAACTGGGAGAAAGACAACAAAACGGGCTCACTGGTATGGGCAGGCGACACCTACTGGCGCATGACGGATCGTTGGGGTCTGCGCGGTGGTGTTCAGTACGATACACGACTGGACAATATCGCGACGGGCAGCGCTGCCATTGAGTATCGTCGTGATGAAGACCGTATGTTGCAGTTGACGTATCGTTACGCCAGCCCGGAGTATATCCAGGCGACGCTGCCTAACTATGCGAATACGGACCAATACAAAGACGGTATTTCACAGGTAGGTACTGCCGCGAGCTGGCCGATCGCCGATCGCTGGTCAGTCGTCGGGGCCTACTACTATGACACGAATGCCCAAAAACCTGCCGACCAGATGTTAGGTCTGCAATATAACTCCTGCTGTTACGCAATACGTGTCGGTTACGAACGCAAACTTAACGGCTGGGATACGCAAAACAGTCAGGGCAAATACGATAACGTGATTGGCTTTAATATCGAGTTGCGCGGCCTGAGTTCTAACTACGGTCTGGGCACGCAGCAGATGCTGCGCTCGAACATTCTGCCGTATCGTAGTTCATTGTAATGTGCTTGATTTACAACGTAATCCGCTTTGCGGTTAATTGAAATGGAAAAAGTATGAAGAACTGGAAAACGCTGCTACTCGGTGTCGCTATGGTTGCGAATACCAGCTTCGCGGCCCCACAGGTTGTCGATAAAGTCGCGGCTGTGGTTAACAACGGCGTCGTGCTTGAAAGTGACGTTGACGGTTTGATGAAATCTGTAAAGCTCAACTCGGGCGAAGCAGGTCAACAACTTCCGGATGACGCCACGCTGCGCCACCAGATCCTGGAACGTCTGATCATGGATCAGATTGTCCTGCAAATGGGCCAGAAAATGGGCGTGACGATCTCTGACGAGCAGCTCGATCAGGCGATCGCCAACATCGCAAAGCAGAACAACATTACCCCGGATCAGATGCGTAGCCGCCTGGCCTATGACGGCATCAGCTATGCCACCTACCGTAATCAGATCCGTAAAGAGATGCTGATTTCAGAAGTGCGTAATAATGAAGTCCGTCGCCGCGTCACCATCCTGCCTCAGGAAGTGGAAGCTCTGGCAAAACAGGTGGGTAATCAGAATGATGCCAGCACCGAGCTTAACCTGAGCCACATCCTGATCCCACTGCCGGAAAACCCAACCTCCGATCAGGCGGCTGAGGCAGAAAGCCAGGCGCGCGCTATCGTTGAGCAGGCGCGGAATGGCGATGACTTCGGCAAGCTGGCCATCACGTACTCTGCTGATCAGCAGGCGCTGAAAGGCGGCCAGATGGGCTGGGGACGTATTCAGGAGCTGCCATCCCTGTTTGCACAGGCGCTGAGCACGGCGAAGAAAGGCGACATCGTCGGTCCTATCCGTTCCGGTGTGGGCTTCCACATTCTGAAAGTGAACGATCTGCGCGGCCAGAGCCAGAACATTTCCGTCACCGAAGTTCACGCGCGTCATATCCTGCTTAAACCGTCTCCGATCATGACTGACGATCAGGCCCGTGCGAAGCTGGAACAGATCGCGGCAGACATCAAGAGCGGTAAAACCACCTTTGATAAAGCGGCAAAAGAGTTCTCTCAGGATCCTGGCTCTGCTAACCAGGGCGGCGACCTGGGTTGGGCGGCAGCCGATATTTACGATCCGGCTTTCCGCGATGCGTTAATGAAGCTGAACAAAGGCCAGATGAGCGCACCAGTGCACTCCTCCTTCGGCTGGCATCTGATCCAGCTGATGGACACCCGCAACGTGGATAAAACCGACGCGGCACAGAAAGACCGAGCGTATCGTATGCTGTTCAACCGTAAGTTCTCTGAAGAAGCCGCAACCTGGATGCAGGAACAACGCGCCAGCGCTTACGTGAAGGTCCTGAGCAACTGATGAAGCCGCATCGTGTTGCGATCACTCCCGGCGAACCCGCCGGGATTGGGCCTGACCTTGTGGTTCAGCTCGCCCAGCGTAGCTGGCCAGTCGAGCTGGTTGTCTGCGCTGATGCAACACTGTTACAAGACCGGGCAGCCTTGCTCGGTCTGCCTTTAACGCTCATCCCATACGTTGAAGGCCAACAGCCCGCACCGCAGCAGGCTGGCACCCTCACCCTGCTCTCTGTTCCGCTTCGTGCACCTGTTGTCCCCGGTGAGTTACACACCGAAAACGGCCACTACGTTGTCGAGACGCTGGCGCGCGCCTGTGACGGGTGTCTGAAGGGCGAATTTGCCGCCCTGATCACCGGTCCGGTGCATAAAGGCGTAATCAACGACGCGGGCATTCCATTTACCGGGCATACCGAATTTTTCGAAGAGCGTTCGCACAGCCCGAAAGTGGTCATGATGCTGGCAACCGAAGAAATGCGCGTTGCGCTGGTTACGACTCACCTGCCCATCAAAGCCATTCCGGATGCCATTACGCCTGAACTCCTGCGTGAGATCATCGGCATTTTGCATCACGATCTGCAAACCAAATTCGGCATTCCGCAGCCGCATGTGCTGGTTTGTGGCCTGAATCCGCACGCGGGTGAGGGCGGACATATGGGCACCGAAGAGATCGACACCATCATTCCGGTACTTGAGGAGATGCGGGCGAAGGGGATGAACCTCAGCGGGCCATTGCCTGCCGACACCCTTTTCCAGCCCAAATACCTGGATAATGCTGACGCCGTGCTCGCGATGTACCACGATCAGGGTCTGCCCGTGCTAAAATACCAGGGCTTTGGCCGCGGGGTGAATATCACCCTCGGTTTACCCTTTATTCGAACGTCCGTTGACCACGGTACTGCGCTTGATCTGGCAGGCCAGGGAAAAGCGGATGTCGGCAGTTTTATTACGGCGCTTAATCTCGCCATCAAAATGATTGTTAATACTCAATGACTAATCGAGTCCATCAGGGCCACTTAGCCCGTAAACGCTTCGGGCAAAACTTTCTCAACGATCAGTTCGTGATCGACAGCATCGTCTCTGCCATTAATCCGCAGAAAGGCCAGGCCATGGTCGAAATCGGCCCGGGTCTTGCCGCGCTGACCGAGCCGGTAGGCGAACGCCTTGACGAACTGACCGTTATCGAACTTGACCGCGATCTGGCCGCGCGTCTGCAAACGCATCCGTTCCTCGGGCCGAAGCTGACGATTTATCAGCAAGATGCGATGACCATGAACTTCGGCGAACTGTCAGAAAAAATGGGCCAGCCGCTGCGCGTGTTCGGTAACCTGCCGTACAACATCTCCACCCCGCTGATGTTCCATCTGTTTAGCTATACTGATGCCATTGCCGACATGCACTTCATGCTGCAAAAAGAGGTCGTTAACCGTCTGGTTGCAGGGCCGAACAGTAAGGCGTATGGTCGTTTAAGCGTGATGGCGCAATATTATTGCAACGTGATCCCGGTATTAGAAGTACCGCCTACCGCGTTCACGCCGCCGCCAAAAGTGGATTCTGCGGTGGTACGCCTGGTGCCGCACAAAACGATGCCGTACCCGGTCAAAGACCTGCGTGTGCTGAGCCGTATTACCACTGAAGCCTTTAACCAGCGTCGTAAAACGATTCGTAACAGCCTTGGCAATCTGTTTACCGTTGACGTGTTAGCTGAGTTGGGTATCGACCCGGCAATGCGTGCGGAAAATATTTCCGTTGAGCAGTACTGCAAGCTGGCTAATTACATCAGCGACAATGCGCCGCCGAAGGAGAGCTAAGCCATGATTGATTCGCCCCGCGTCTGTGTTCAGGTTCAAAGCGTCTACATTGAGTCCCAATCCACACCGGATGAAGAACGTTTTGTCTTTGCTTATACCGTAACCATTCGCAATCTGGGGCGGATGCCCGTGCAGCTGCTCGGGCGCTACTGGCTTATCACCAACGGCAATGGCCGCGAAATTGAAGTCCAGGGTGAAGGTGTGGTCGGTGAACAACCTCATATCGCCCCTGGCGAAGAGTATCAGTACACCAGCGGCGCGGTAATTGAAACGCCGCTGGGCACCATGCAGGGCCATTACGAAATGGTCGATGCCGACGGTAATGCCTTCCGCATTGCCATTCCCGTATTCCGTCTCGCCGTACCTACACTTATTCATTAATCTAATGTCTACATATCTGATTGGCGACGTTCACGGTTGCTACGATGAACTGATCGCATTATTAAAACAGGTCGACTTTATTCCCGGGCAGGACACGCTCTGGCTCACAGGCGACTTAGTGGCGCGCGGTCCAGGCTCGCTGGACGTCCTCCGCTATGTCAAATCTCTGGGCGACAGCGTGCGGCTGGTGCTGGGCAACCACGATCTGCATTTGCTGGCCGTATACGCCGGGATCAGCCGTAATAAGCCGAAAGATCGTATTACCCCTCTGCTGGAAGCACCGGACGCCGACGAGTTGCTCAACTGGCTGCGTCGCCAGCCGCTGCTCCAGATTGACGAAGAGAAAAAACTGGTGATGGCCCATGCCGGCATCACGCCTCAGTGGGATCTTGAGACGGCAAAAACCTGCGCGCGCGACGCGGAAGCGGTGCTGGCGAGCGACTCCTATCCGTTCTTCCTCGATGCGATGTACGGCGACATGCCGAACAACTGGAGTGATGACCTCAGCGGCCTGGCGCGACTGCGTTTTATCACCAATGCGTTTACGCGGATGCGCTACTGCTTCCCGAACGGGCAGCTGGATATGTATTGCAAAGATACGCCGGAAAATGCCCCTGCGCCGCTTAAGCCGTGGTTTGCCATTCCGGGCCCCGTGACGAATGAATACAGCGTGGTATTTGGCCACTGGGCCTCGCTGGAAGGGAAAGGTACGCCGGAAAATATCTATGCGCTGGATACCGGATGCTGCTGGGGTGGGGATTTAACCTGCTTACGCTGGGAAGATAAAGCTTACTTTGTGCAGCCATCCAACCGACAGCTGGACTTAGGTGAGGGTGAAGCGGTCGCTTCCTGAGGATGTTTATCCTCTCCCATCGGGAGAGGATAAAACCGTTAACGACGTTCCAGAATTTCGAAGCAGTAGCTGTGTGAGTTTTGCGCATCCGCATCGTGAAACTCGCTGAACACGGACTCCCACTCATCCGGATCGTAATCCGGGAAATGCGTATCCCCTTCCACTTCCGCATCAATGTGGGTCAGATACAGCTTCTGCGCTTTTGGCAGGAACTGCTCATAAACACGACCGCCGCCGATGACCATGATCTCTTCGGCATCACCGCAGGCGGCAATCGCTTCATCAACGGACTTAACCCACTGAACGCGATCGTCTGTGCCCGGCTGGCTACTGATCACAATATTCTTACGCCCTGGCAATGGACGACCAATCGACTCCCAGGTCAGGCGGCCCATCACTACCGGCTTGTTTAACGTCGTACGTTTAAACCATGCGAGATCGGCAGGCAGGTTCCACGGCATGGCGTTTTCCATGCCGATAACGCGGTCTACCGCCAGCGCTGCAATCAGACTGATCATTGAAAATTTCCCGGATGCAAAAAATTGCCGCCACTATACGGAAAGCTTAATCTTTCGTCGACTGGCGGCAGGGTAAAGAATTAGAAATTTTTTAATATTGCTGGCAACTCCACTTCACGCAGAGGGTTTACTCTCCGGTTCATCTTCCGGATTACCGGTATGCTTGCCCTCTTCCGTTCCTTGCCAGCCGTGGCGCTGAACCAGCGACAGGTGATTACGATCCTCGTTAATGATCTCCGTCAGCATGGTGCTGGTGCGTTTAAACACCGCTGCGCGTTCGGTTGCCGTACTGCTCGCCATCGCCACCATCTCTTCCACCATCTCATGATTAAAACGACGGAACAGATCGGCACGCTCACGCGCTTCATACGCGCCAAGCCCCAGGCTTTCCAGCGCCATGCGGCCCGATTTGAGCGCCCCTTCAAAGGTTTCACGCTCCGGTGCCGCCACTCCCGCCTGACGCAGCTGGATGTAGTGATCCACGTCGCGCGCACGCGAGATAATCGTCAGGTTCGGGAAGTGCTCTTTGACCAACTCAACCATCTGCATGCTGGTCTCAGGATCGTCGATGGCGTTAATCAACACCTCGGCCTTCGCCGCGCCGGCGGATTCCAGCAGGTCAACCCGGGTCGCATCGCCGTAAAACACCTTCATATCGAACTTACGCAGCGTATCGACATGGTCGGGATCGTGATCGAGGATAACCATTTTCACACCGCTGGAGAGCAGTAAACGGCCCGTGATTTGCCCGAAGCGGCCAAACCCAGCGATGATTACGCGCGGCTGCTCTTCGTCGATCTCGTCGGCTTCTCGCTCCTGTTCGCTTCCCGCTTTTTCCAGACGCGTCAGCAGCACCAGCAGGATCGGCGTTGCGGCCATCGACAGCGCGACCGCCAGCGTCAGGGCTTTTGCCCATTCCGGATCGAGTACGTTAGCCATTTGCGCCGCGCCAAAGACCACGAACGCAAACTCACTCCCCTGCCCCAGCAGCACGGCAAACCAGCGGCGCTGCGGTTTTGGTACGTTTAACGGACGGGCAATCAGCCAGAGCATGGTCATTTTTATAACCAGGAAGCCCACCAGCAGAATAATGATGCGCAGCGGATGGGTGACCAGCGTTCCGAAGTCGATAGACATCCCGACGCCGATGAAAAACAGCCCCAGCAGCAGCCCTTTAAACGGCTCGATATCGCTTTCCAGCGCGTGCCGGTATTCGGAGCTTGCCAGTAAAACGCCCGCAAGGAAGGCACCCATCGCCATCGACAGTCCGGCCTCTTCCAGCAGCAAACCAAAACCAAACACCAGGAATAACGCAACGGCGCTGAACACTTCGCGCAGGCCAGAGCGCGCAACAAAGCGCAGCAGCGGACGCGTTACGTAGCGGCCCAGCAGGATCACCAGCGCCAGCGCGCCGACAACCTTCAGCGCCGAGAGGGCAAATGCTCCCAGCGTCGTTGACGCGCCGCTGGTTGCCAGCAGCGGGATCATCGCCACCAGCGGGATCGCGGCAATATCCTGGAACAGCAGAACGGAAAAGGCGCTGCGCCCCATTTGCGAGACCGTCAGGTTACGCTCGTTCATTGCCTGCATGGCAATCGCCGTCGAGGAGAGCGCCAGCGTCATGCCGATCAGCTCCGCGACTTTCCACTCCATGCCTAACAAAATGCAGAATCCGCCTAACAGCAGGCCGCAGGCCAGCATTTGCAGAGCACCTCCGCCAAACACCGAGGCGCGCAGCTTCCACAGCCGCTGCGGATCCAGTTCCAGACCAATCACAAACAGCATCAGCACCACGCCGATCTCTGCAAAATGCAGGATCGACTCGGCATCCGTCACCAGGCGGAAGCCCCAGGGGCCAATGACACACCCGGCAATCAGATAGCCGAGGACCGATCCCAGCCCCAGACGCACCGCTACCGGCACAATTAATGCCGCCGCGCCGAGGTAAATCAGCGCCTGTATCAGCGTATGGCTATCCATTGTGCGCCTCCTGCCACTCGAGTAAACGTTGTTTGTAGTGACGAGCCTGCGCCTGCAAGGTTTCATCATCGCAGACAAAGGTACAGTGCATTGCAAAAGGCGGAAGCCAGGTCAGGCCACAGTATAGGGCGGTAGCCTGAAGCGGCTGCGCCAGCACCTCAAATCCCGGGAAAGCGCCAATCTCAAAGTGGCTTTCACCACCGCCGGTGGTTACGGCCCACATCAGGCTTTTGCCCTGAAGCGCTTTGCCGTTGTGTCCGTATGCCCAACCGTGCGAGAAGACTTTGTCGATCCACAGTTTCAGCAGCGGTGGCGTGCTGTACCACTGCATCGGATGCTGCCAGACGATCAGATCGGCACGAGAGAGCGCCTCCTGTTCGGCGGCGATATCGATATTAAAATCGGGATAGAGTTGATAGAGGGAACGTATCTCTACGTTTTCGAGCGTCCTTGCCTGCTCAAGCATCCGCTTATTCGCGTGAGAGTGCTGCGGATAAGGGTGCGCATAAATTATCAGAATCATTGAGTAGCCTGTTGTTTTACTGCCTTCTTTTACCAGAAGAGTGTAGACAGTAATTCAACAGGCTAATAGTGAATATTATTGACGGGCTAACGTCAGAAAACTGAATTAGTTATCCAGTTCGCCCATGGATTTCACCTGGTCGCGGTTAATCTGTTCAGTCTGACCGGTTTCGGCGTTTTTGTACGACACCAGCCCGGTATCGTCATCCACCTGCGGTTTCCCGTCGGTGACAATCGTTTTGCCATCGGTGGTTTTTACGGCCTGATTGGACGAACAGCCCGCTACGGTGAACATTGCGGTGGCAGCCAGAACGGAAGCGATCAGTAGTTTATTTTGCATGGTGTTTTCCCCTGCTCTCAGTTGAATTTTCGTTATCGACCTAACCATTTTAGGCTAACTGACTGAAAGCGGATGAAAAACCAGAAGGTTCTTAAGATGGGTAAAGAAAACCGTAGGGCGGGTAAGCGAAGCGCCACCCGCCATTTGCCCGGCGGCGCTACCGCTTGCCGCGCCTACGCAGATTATTTGCTAATCTGAGCGTGCATTTCCTGCACCGAAATCACCTTCTCGGTGGCGTCCGCATTCAGCGCCATGGCCGTCGCGAAACCGCCGTTCAGGGTGGTGTCGTAGTGCACTTTGTACTGGAGCGCGCTGCGGCGAATCAACTTGGAGTCTTCAATCGCCTGGCGACCTGCGGTGGTGTTAATGATGTAGGTGTACTCGCCATTCTTGATGCGGTCTTGAATGTGCGGACGACCTTCATGCACTTTGTTCACCAGACGCGGGTTGATACCCGCTTCACCCAGCACAATCGCCGTACCGTGGGTTGCGTCCAGCTCGAAGCCCTGTTTCAGCAGCTTGGCGGCCAGGTCAACCACGCGCTCTTTATCGCCTTCGCGAACGGAGAGCAGCGCACGGCCCGATTTTCTCATGGTAGAGCTGCTGCCCAGCTGCGCCTTGGCAAACGCTTCTGCGAAGGTACGGCCCACGCCCATCACTTCCCCGGTAGAGCGCATCTCTGGCCCTAACAGCGGGTCAACGCCCGGGAATTTGTTGAACGGCAGCACCACCTCTTTCACCGAGTAATACGGCGGGATGATTTCTTTGGTGACGCCCTGCTGCGCCAGCGTCTGGCCAGCCATCACGCGCGCCGCCACTTTCGCCAGCGGAATACCGGTTGCTTTAGAGACGAACGGTACGGTACGCGCCGCACGCGGGTTGACTTCAATCAGATAAACTTCGTTGTCTTTCACCGCGAACTGAACGTTCATCAGGCCACGAACCTGCAACTCAAAGGCCAGCTTCTGCACCTGCTGGCGCATCACGTCCTGAATTTCCTGGCTCAGCGTGTAGGCCGGCAGAGAACAGGCGGAGTCACCGGAGTGCACGCCTGCCTGCTCGATATGCTCCATGATGCCGCCAATCAGCACCATTTCGCCGTCGCAGATGGCATCCACGTCCACCTCAACCGCGTCGTCGAGGAAGCGGTCAAGCAGCACTGGCGCATCGTTGGAAACGCTCACCGCCGTCTGGAAGTAGCGGCGCAGGTCGGCTTCGTCGTAGACGATTTCCATCGCGCGGCCGCCCAGCACGTAGGACGGGCGCACCACCAGCGGGTAGCCAATCTCTTTCGCCTTCTCAACGGCCATTTCAATGGCGGTTACGGTGGCGTTCGCCGGCTGTTTCAGCTTCAGACGGTCAACCGCCTGCTGGAAACGCTCACGGTCTTCCGCGCGGTCAATCGCGTCCGGGCTGGTACCGATAACCGGCACGCCTGCGGCTTCCAGCGCGCGCGCCAGCTTCAGCGGAGTCTGGCCGCCGTACTGCACGATCACGCCTTTTGGCTTCTCGATGCGCACGATTTCCAGCACGTCTTCCAGGGTTACCGGCTCGAAGTAGAGGCGGTCGGAGGTGTCGTAGTCGGTCGACACGGTTTCCGGGTTACAGTTGACCATGATGGTCTCGTAACCGTCTTCGCGCAGCGCCAGCGAGGCGTGTACGCAGCAGTAATCGAACTCGATGCCCTGGCCGATACGGTTTGGACCGCCGCCCAGCACCATGATCTTGTCGCGGTCGACGGACGGGTTCGCCTCGCACTCGTCTTCATAAGTGGAGTACATGTACGCGGTATCGGTCGAGAACTCTGCCGCACAGGTGTCCACGCGCTTGTAAACCGGGTGCAGGTCATACTGGTCGCGCAGCTTGCGGATTTCCGCTTCACGCACGCCCGCCAGTTTAGCCAGACGCGCATCGGCGAAGCCTTTACGCTTCAGCATGCGCAGAAAGTCAGCGTCCAGGCCGTTGATGCCCAGCTCCGCCACTTTCTCTTCCAGACGCACCAGCTCTTCAATCTGCACCAGGAACCAGCGGTCGATGTTAGTCAGGTTAAATACGCCATCGACGGACAGGCCCGCGCGGAAGGCATCGGCGATGTACCAGATACGCTCTGCACCCGCGTCTTTCAGCTCGCGGCGAATTTTGGTCAATGCTTCAGGGTCGTCCAGGCTCACTTTCGGGTCAAAGCCGGTCGCGCCCACTTCCAGGCCGCGCAGCGCTTTTTGCAGGGATTCCTGCTGCGTGCGGCCAATCGCCATCACTTCACCCACAGATTTCATCTGGGTCGTCAGACGGTCGTTAGCGCCGGCGAATTTCTCGAAGTTGAAGCGTGGGATTTTGGTCACAACGTAGTCGATAGACGGCTCGAAGGAGGCTGGCGTGCGGCCACCGGTGATGTCGTTCATCAGCTCGTCGAGGGTATAACCCACCGCCAGCTTCGCCGCCACTTTCGCAATTGGGAAGCCGGTGGCTTTAGAGGCCAGCGCGGAGGAACGGGACACGCGCGGGTTCATTTCGATAACGATCAGACGACCGGTTTTCGGGTTCACCGAGAACTGCACGTTAGAGCCGCCGGTTTCTACGCCGATTTCACGCAGTACCGCCATCGAGGCGTTACGCATGATTTGATACTCTTTGTCGGTCAGCGTCTGGGCTGGCGCAACGGTGATGGAGTCGCCGGTGTGGATCCCCATCGCATCGAAGTTTTCGATGGAGCAGACGATGATGCAGTTGTCGTTTTTATCACGCACCACTTCCATCTCGTACTCTTTCCAGCCAATCAGCGATTCATCAATCAGCAGCTCTTTGGTTGGGGAGAGATCCAGGCCGCGCTCGCAAATCTCTTCAAACTCTTCGCGGTTGTAGGCGATACCGCCGCCGGTGCCGCCCATGGTGAAGGAAGGACGGATGATGCACGGATAACCCACTTCAGCCGCAACGGCCAGCGCTTCTTCCATATTGTGTGCGATACCGGAACGCGCGGTGTCGAGGCCGATTTTTTTCATCGCCACGTCGAAGCGGCGACGGTCTTCAGCTTTATCAATCGCGTCGGCGGTTGCACCGATCATGGTCACGCCGAACTCTTCCAGCACGCCCTGACGCTCCAGCTCCAGCGCGCAGTTCAGCGCCGTCTGGCCGCCCATGGTTGGCAGCACAGCGTCAGGACGCTCTTTCTCGATGATTTTGCGTACCACTTCCCAGTGAATTGGCTCGATGTAGGTCGCATCTGCCATTTCCGGGTCGGTCATGATGGTGGCCGGGTTAGAGTTGACCAGGATGACGCGGTAACCCTCTTCGCGCAGGGCTTTACACGCCTGCGCGCCGGAGTAGTCAAATTCACAGGCCTGGCCGATCACGATCGGGCCAGCGCCAAGGATCAGGATGCTTTTTATGTCTGTACGTTTTGGCATGGTCTTCTCAGCTCCTGATTATTTAGCGGTCTTACGGTATTGCTCGATAAGTTCGATGAAGTGATCGAACAGCGGCGCGGCATCGTGCGGGCCCGGGCTGGCTTCAGGGTGGCCCTGGAAGCTGAACGCAGGCTTATCGGTGCGATGGATGCCCTGCAAGGTGCCATCGAACAGGGATTTGTGCGTCACGCGCAGGTTAGCGGGCATCGAGGCTTCATCGACGGCAAAGCCGTGGTTCTGCGCGGTAATCATCACCGTGTTGTTGTCGATGTCTTTCACCGGGTGGTTCCCACCGTGGTGGCCAAACTTCATCTTGACGGTGTTCGCGCCGCTCGCCAGCGCCAGCAGCTGATGGCCGAGGCAGATGCCGAATACCGGGATGTCGGTTTCGAGGAAGGACTTGATGGCGTCGATAGCGTAATCGCACGGCGCCGGGTCGCCTGGGCCATTAGAAAGGAAGATGCCGTCCGGGTTCATCTTCAGCACGTCTTCAGCGGACGTTTGCGCCGGAACCACCGTCAGGCGGCAGCCGCGGTCAACCAGCATACGCAGGATGTTGCGCTTGGCACCAAAATCGTAGGCCACCACGTGGAACGGCAGTTCGTTCTCTTTTTTCGCTTCCGGCAGGTCGCCTTCCAGCGTCCAGCTCCCCTGCGTCCAGCTGTAGGCTTCGGCGGTAGTCACTTCTTTCGCCAGGTCCATACCGTTCAGGCCCGGGAAGGCTTTCGCTTTTTCCAGCGCCAGCGTCGCGTCGAGGTTATCCCCTGCGATGATGCAGCCGTTCTGTGCACCCTTCTCGCGCAGCAGACGCGTCAGCTTGCGGGTATCGATATCGGCAATCGCCACGATGTTATGGCGCTTCAGGTAAGAAGAGAGGTCTTCGGTGTTGCGGAAGTTGCTGGCAATCAGCGGCAGGTCACGAATGACCAGGCCTTGCGCATGTACCTGAGAGGATTCTTCGTCAGCCGCATTGGTGCCGACATTGCCGATATGAGGATAAGTAAGAGTAACGATTTGGCGAGAATAGGAAGGATCAGTGAGGATTTCTTGATAACCGGTCATTGAAGTATTGAAAACGACTTCCCCAACCGCCGAACCCGTTGCCCCTATGGCCCGACCGATAAACTGGGTTCCGTCTTCCAGAACCAATAGCGCTGACTTAATCAAAACACCCTCCAGAGAATATTCACTCACTTTATTTGCATATTAATTCATAACCACGTCATGAATCAATGCAAATGTGTTGCCAGCGGATTTTTGGCAAACGGCGGCATTCTGGGGATTTGGCATGTAAAAGTCAACTTAAAACGGGTATTTTGTTTATTCTTTTGCAGGACTGGCGGCTTGAATGGGATTTAAAGGGCAAAAAGATCAGGTAAATCATCCTGGGAAACGCTTGCGCGGCAGGTTTTTTGGAATTTGAGAGGCTAGAGTGATAAAAAGTGGACCAAGTGGTCAAAATTTACATTCAATTCACAGAAAAATGGCATAAAAATCAGGTTTATGACCATTAACAACAAAATTTCATCTAAAACAGATAAAATAAGAGGGCAATAAATTATTGCCCTATGCAATCAATACATTACGACTGCAATAACCACATCACGATGGGTAATAACGCTTACAAATTAGTTAGATCAAGCACATCTCGCATATCAAAAAGACCCTTTTCTTTCGATTTCAACCACAACGCGGAGCGTACTGCGCCATTGGCGAACGTCATGCGGCTTGACGCTTTGTGCGTAATCTCAACACGTTCGCCAATATCGGCGAACATCGCCGTGTGTTCGCCGACGATATCGCCCGCCCGGACGGTTGCGAAACCGATGGTGCCCGGCACGCGTTCTCCGGTATGCCCTTCACGGGAATAGACTGCGATGTCTTTTAAATCTTTATCCATTGCATAAGCAATCGCTTCGCCCATCGCCAGCGCCGTGCCTGATGGAGCATCAACTTTATGACGGTGGTGCGCTTCAATAATCTCAATGTCGGTGTAGTCGCCCATCACCTTCGCCGCCTTTTCCAGCAGCTTCAGCATGACGTTAACGCCTACGCTAAAGTTCGCGGCAAAGACAATCGCAATGTCGGTGGCGGCATCCTGAATGGCCTGTTTACCCGCATCATCGAAGCCAGTGGTGCCAATCACCATCCCCTTACCGTGCTGGCGGCAAAACGCCAGGTGAGTCAGGGTACCTTCCGGACGGGTAAAGTCGATGAACACGTCAAAGTCATCTTTCACCGCATCAAGGCTGCTCTGAACGGTAACGCCTGTCTTGCCCGCGCCGGCCAGTTCACCCGCATCGGATCCCAGCAGGGATGAACCTTCACGCTCCAGCGCCGCGCCGAGTGCCACGCCTTCCATTTGTATTGCCGCCTGAATCAGCTGGCGACCCATACGTCCACCCGCGCCCGCAATGGCGACACGGATCTGTGCATCATGCATAGTTATTCTCTTACGTTAAAATGATGTAAACCGTTTTCAGATTAACCAGCCTTCGTAAAGGCTGCCAACTGAAAACACCAATAATTAGAATTTAACGTGAAACCGACTCAGATATCAGTAAAAGACATGATTTTGTCGTCACGATAAAGTCCGGGGCAAAAAAAAGGCCAGCACAGGAGGTGCTGGCCTTTCATCAGAAAAGAAATTATTCCACTTCGCGGGCGTCGATACGCAGCTCTTTCGGCACTTCAAAGACGATATTCTCTTCGCGGCCTTCGAGCGGAACGGCTTCACCACCGCCCAGCTCTTGCAGGCGGGCAATGACGTTTTGCACGAGGATATCCGGCGCAGAAGCCCCTGCGGTGACGCCGACGCAGGCCGCGTTTTTAACCCACGCTTCCTGTATGTCCGTTGCGTCGTCGATTAAAAACGCCGCCTTGCCCATTCGCTGTGCCAGTTCGGCCAGACGGTTAGAGTTAGAGGAGTTTTTTGAACCGACCACCAGCACCACGTCCGCCTGTTCCGCCAGCGCGCGCACCGCTTCCTGACGGTTAGTGGTGGCGTAGCAGATATCATCCTTACGCGGCCCGACGATTTTCGGAAAGCGCTGGCGTAGGGCGTCAATCACGTCTGAGGTGTCGTCTACGGAGAGCGTGGTCTGGGTCATAAACGACAGACGCGCTTCGTTTTTCACGTTCAGCGTCAGGACATCTTCCGGCGACTCAACCAGATACATCCCCCCTTCCGGGTTGCTGTACTGGCCCATGGTACCCTCGACTTCCGGGTGACCGGCGTGACCAATCAGGATCGACTCTTCACCGCGACGGCTGGCGCGCGCCACTTCCATATGGACCTTAGTGACCAGCGGACAGGTGGCGTCGAAGACAGTCAGATCGCGGCTTTTGGCTTCGTTACGCACGGCCTGCGAAACGCCGTGCGCGGAGAAGATCAGGATCGCGCCGTCCGGCACTTCGCTGATTTGCTCGATGAAAATCGCCCCGCGCTCGCGCAGGCTGTCGACCACGTAGCGGTTATGTACCACTTCATGACGCACGTAAATCGGCGCGCCGTAAATTTCCAGCGCGTTTTCAACAATGCTGATAGCGCGGTCTACACCGGCGCAAAAACCGCGCGGGTTAGCCAACAGGATCTGCATTTCAGGCCTCCAGTGCCGGATCGATCTCCAGCACTTCTACATCAAAATGAACGGTACGCCCGGCTAGCGGATGGTTGAAGTCAACGGTGATGGAGTCCCCGTTGATTTCGCGGATCACGCCAGGCATTTCGCTGCCGTCCATAGCGGTAAAGAGCATAATCGCTCCGATTTCCGGCTCGCCCGCATCCATAAACTCACGGCGCGAGAAGTACTGGATCAGATCCGGGCTTGGCACGCCAAATGCCGCGTCCGGCTCCAGCGAAAACGCCTTTGTCTCGCCCTCTTTCAGACCCAGAAGCTGCTGCTCAAGGCCTTCAGACAAGGAGGTATCGCCCAGACGAAACAGCGCCGGTTTGCCGTTATTGCGGGTGGATTCAGCCGTGGAGCCGTCATCCAGCTTCAGCGTGAAGTGAACGAGTACCGCGCTGTTGCTCTGTACGGATTTAGACATGCAAATTGCTCGCTTGTTTTGCCCGGTGGCGCTGCGCTTACCGGGCCTATATTAACCGTAGACCGGGATCGCTACGCGTCACCCGGCTGGTTTGGTTACGCCTGCTCTTTCGCCGCCGGTTTAGGCAAGAAGCCTTCCAGCACGATTAACGCCGCACCGATGCAAATTGCACTATCGGCGAGGTTAAAGGTCGCGAAGTGCCAGTTGCCGACGTAGAAGTCGATCATATCGACCACAAAGCCGTGCCACAGGCGGTCAAACAGGTTGCCCAGCGCGCCGCCAATGATCAGCGCGTAGGCGATGTTATTCAGCTTTTGCGTTGCTTTCGAGCGGTACATCAGCACCGCCAGCACAACGCAGATACCCATTGCGATACCTGCGAAGAACCAGCGCTGCCAGCCACCGCTGTCGGCCAGGAAACTAAACGCCGCGCCGTAGTTGCGGGCGTAGTGCAGGTTAAGCGACGGGAACAGCGGGACCGTATCCCCCAGAGCAAAGTTCTGGAGGATCAGGAACTTGCTGCCCAGATCGATAATCAGCACCACCACCACCAGCCACAGCCAGCGCAGTCCTGTTGAACAGAGAGTTTTACTCATCAGGCAAACTTACGTTTTTCGCCGTCACCGGCGACGTTGCTTACACAGCGTCCGCAGATGTCTGCGTGTTCCGCCACCTGACCGACATCGGTAGTGTAATGCCAGCAACGCGGGCATTTCTCACCGTCGGCTTTGCTCAGTGCGACCTTCAGTCCTTTGAGCAGTTCGCTCTGCTGAGCATCAGCAGACGCGTCAGCATAATCCGCAACTTTCGCACCGGAGGTCAACAGGACAAATCGCAATTCATCGCCCAGCGCCGTCAGCTTCGCCGCCAGCTCCGGTTCGGCGTACAGGGTTACTGCCGCTTCCAGAGAGCCGCCGACTTTCTTGTCAGCACGTGCCTGCTCGATAACCTTGTTCACTTCGCCACGCACTTTCAGCAGTTCGTCCCAGAAGGCATCGTTCATCGCTTCGGTGCTGGAGAGATCGAACAGACCTTCGTACCACTCGCCGGTGAAAACATACTTCTCACGCTCGCCCGGCAGGTAACCCCAGATTTCATCCGCGGTGAAGGACATGATCGGCGCCATCCAGCGCACCAGCGCTTCTGCGATGTGGTACAGCGCAGACTGACAGCTGCGGCGCGCCACGCTGTCCGCTTTCGCGGTGTACTGACGGTCTTTAATGATGTCGAGGTAGAACGAGCCCATCTCGATGGAGCAGAAGCGCATCAGGCGCTGCACCACTTCGTGGAAATCGTAAGACTCGTACGCTTTCAGGATGTCTTCCTGCGCCGCTTTCGCGCAGCCTACCGCCCAGCGATCGAGCACGACCATCTCTTCCGGCTTCACCATGTCTTTTACCGGATCGAACCCGTTGAGGTTCGCCAGCAGGAAGCGCGCGGTGTTACGGATACGACGATAGCTGTCGGCAGCACGTTTCAGGATCTCGTCGGACACCGCCATTTCGCCGGTGTAGTCGGTAGAGGCTACCCACAGACGCAGGATGTCCGCGCCCAGCTTGTTCATTACGTCCTGCGGCGAAACGGTGTTACCGATGGACTTGGACATCTTACGGCCCTGGCCATCCACGGTGAAGCCGTGGGTCAGTACCTGACGGTAAGGCGCTTTGCCCTTCATGGCGGTGGAGATCATCAGCGATGACATGAACCAGCCGCGGTGTTGGTCGGAGCCTTCGAGATACATGTCGGCAGCGTGACCGGCGAACTCAGGGCGCACGTCAACCACGGAGGCGTGGGTTGAACCGGAGTCGAACCACACGTCCAGGGTATCCGGCACTTTCTCGTAGTTGTCCGCGTCCGCGCCCAGGATGTCGCGGGCGTCGAGATCCCACCACGCCTGAATGCCGTCAACTTCAACGCGCTTCGCCACTTCTTCCATCAGTTCCAGGGTGTTCGGATGCAGTTCCTGCGTCTCTTTGTGCACGAACAGCGACATCGGCACGCCCCAGGTACGCTGGCGGGAGATACACCAGTCAGGACGGTTAGCCACCATGGATTCGATACGCGCCTGGCCCCAGTCCGGGATCCACTGCACGCCCTTGATCTCTTTCAGGGACTGCTCGCGCAGGCCTTTCTGATCCATGCTGACGAACCACTGCGGGGTCGCACGGAAGATGATCGGCGTCTTGTGACGCCAGCAGCACGGATAGCTGTGCTGCATTTTTTCAACGTGCAGCAGCGCACCGCGCTCACGCAGCATCTCAACGATGATGTCGTTGGCTTTAAAGACGTTGATACCGTCCAGCGCCGGGTAGGTGCCAGGCAGGTAAGACCCGTCCGGGCCAACCGGGTTGGCGATTTCCAGACCGTATTTCAGGCTGATGTTGTAATCGTCAGGACCGTGACCGCCAGCGGTATGCACCGCACCGGTACCCGCGTCCAGCGTAACGTGGTCGCCCAGGATCGCCGGAACGTCGAAGTCCAGGAACGGGTGTTTGAAGCGCATCAGCTCCAGCGCGTCGCCTTTCACGGTGCCCAGCACGGTGTAATTGGTGATGTTCGCGCGCTTCAGCACGCTTTCTACCAAATCTTTCGCCAGGATAACCGCGCGGCCGTCAACCTGCACCAGCGCGTATTCGAACTCGCCGGAGAGAGAGATTGCGCGGTTCGCCGGCAGGGTCCACGGGGTGGTGGTCCAGATCACCAGCGAGATCGGGCCGCTTACGCCAGGCAGACCGAATTTAGCTTTGATCGCGTCCTGATCGACCGCTTCGAAAGCCACGTCGATAGAAGGAGACGTTTTGTCGTAATACTCCACTTCGGCTTCAGCCAGCGCAGAGCGGCAGTCCACGCACCAGTGCACTGGCTTAGCGCCTTTGTGCAGGTGACCATTACCGATGATTTTGCCCAGCGCCCGGATGATGTTGGCTTCGGTTTTGAAGTCCATGGTCAGGTACGGGTGCGACCAGTCGCCCAGCACGCCCAGACGGATAAAGTCTGCGCGCTGGCCGTCAACCTGGGTGGCAGCATATTCGCGGCATTTCGCGCGGAACTCAGCGGCGGTGAACTTCTCGCCTGGCTTGCCGTACTCTTGCTCAACTTTCAGCTCGATTGGCAGGCCGTGGCAGTCCCAGCCCGGAACGTAAGGCGAGTCATATCCCGCGAGTCCTTTGGACTTCACGATAATGTCTTTCAGAATCTTGTTTACAGAGTGACCAATATGAATGCTGCCATTCGCATATGGAGGGCCATCGTGCAGAATGAAGGTTTTTTTGCCTTTTTTGGCTGCACGAATGATGCCGTACAGGTCATCATCGGTCCAACGCGCCAGCATTCCCGGTTCGCGCTTGGCGAGATCGCCGCGCATCGGGAACCCTGTTTCCGGCAAATTCAGGGTTGATTTATAGTCACTCATCAGATTCTCGGTTCCGTATTTATCACGTAGGCAGTTAAGCCGGTTCTAAAGCCCAAAAAACTCGCGGGCCGTCAATTCATCTCGCGCGATTTGCGCCTTAAGCTCGTCCAGCGAAGCGAATCGCTGTTCATTGCGTATTTTTTTACGCAGTATCACATCTATATGGCGACCGTAGAGGTCCATTACAACGTCCAGCAGGTGTACTTCTAACTGTTGACGCACACCGGCAACCGTTGGACGCGTGCCAATGTTGGCGACGCCGTAGAAAGGCTTCTCGCCCAGTCCTGCCACTTCCACCGCATATACCCCTTTAACCGGGGAGACCTGACGACGCAGCGGTATGTTCGCCGTCGGGAAACCTATCGTGCGGCCCAGCGCATCGCCATGGACCACGCGACCTGAAATCGTGAACGGGTGGCCCAGCAGCGTTTCTGCCGTGTCCAGATCATCGTTCGCCAGCGCCTGGCGTACCGCCGTGCTGCTGACGCGTACGCCGCCCTCGCAGAAGGTCATCGTACTGGTGACGTCAAACCCGTACTCCAGACCAGCCTTCTGTAATAACAAGAAATCGCCCTGACGACCAGCGCCAAAGCGGAAATCATCCCCTACCGCGAGGAACTGCACGCCAAGCTGCCTGACCAGCAGATCGCTGACAAAGTTTTGTGCGGTCAGCGCGGCAAAGCGACGGTCGAAACGTACGCACAGGACGTAGTCCACGCCGGACTCCGCCAGATAGCGTAACTTCTCGCGCAGGCGGGTCAGCCGTGCGGGGGATTTCTCGCCCGCAAACAGCTCCAGCGGCTGAGGCTCGAAAATCATCACCACGACGGGCAGGCCTCGCGCCTCGCCTTCTTTACGCAATCCCTGCAACAGCGCCTGATGCCCACGATGCACGCCGTCGAAATTACCAATGGTCAGCACGCACCCGCGCGGGGCTTGACTGAGATTATGTATGCCGCGTATCAGCTTCATGACTGGCTCAAAACAGTGAAAATCGCCAAAGTATACCTTGTACAGCGGTTAAGGTTAACCGGCGATTGTTCACGCGAAACAGAAAGCCGTATGATTTCATCACGCTGACCTTTCACAGCAAAAAAATCTGCCCGCGAACAGCGTTTTTTACGCCGAAAAGCTGTATTCACGGACGACAAGCTGGTAGAATCCTGCGCCATCACTACGTAACGTAGCGTCGCCACATTAACGGCGCTTATTTGCACAAATCCATTGACAAAAGAAGGTATAGAGGGCATATTCCTCGGCCTTTGAATTGTCCACATAGATCATATTTGGGAGTTGGACCTTGGCTAATATCAAATCAGCTAAGAAACGTGCCGTTCAGTCTGAAAAGGCTCGTAAGCACAATGCAAGCCGTCGCTCTATGATGCGTACTTTCATCAAGAAAGTATACGCAGCAATCGAAGCTGGCGACAAAGCTGCAGCGCAGAACGCATTTAACGAAATGCAACCAATCGTGGATCGTCAGGCTGCTAAAGGTCTGATCCACAAAAACAAAGCAGCGCGTCATAAAGCAAACCTGACCGCGCAGATCAACAAACTGGCTTAATCGCCACTTGTTGTTGCTTGTTTGAAAGAACCCGCTTAACGCGGGTTTTTTTATGTCTTCAGATTGCCGGTGGCGTAAACAGCGCCGAGTAGTCCCGGTTGCAGATACGCTGCACCGCGGGGTGCTGAATCATCCTTTCGGCGAATATGGCGTGATACTCTTCCATCACGTTTTCCACCCTGCCAATCTCCGTAATCTTGTCGTCTGAATAGAGATCGTGCGCGTACAGCGTCGGGGCAACGAAGATCGCGTTGTGCGCCTCGCCAAAGGCTTTCATCAGCGCGGCATCGTCAAACTCACCGAGGATTTCCACGTTCAACCCCTGGGAGTTAAACCAGTTCAGCAGCTTACGTCCGAGCATTGACCGTCTTCCCGGCACCAGCAAACGGCGCTCTTCCAGGCAGGCCGGAAACGGTTTTTCCGGTGGCGGATTGATGCACCAGAAGCTGACGCCGCACTCGCCAATTTTCACCGAGAACAAGCCTTCCTGCTGGGTGGAGTCGATGGGGCAATCCGAGATAATCATATCCAGCTTATGCTGGCTCAGCTGTTCCAGCAGCATCTCGTGGGTGGACTCAAAGCAGCGTAAATGAATCTGTTCATCTTCCACCACCGCCGCATCCAGCACGCCGCTTACCAGCCGTTTGGATAGCGCATCCGCCACGCCCACGTCAAAGAGCAGGTTAGACTCTTTGCGATAGTTAACGATATCCAGCATCTCCTGGCTCAGGGTGAACATCTTGTCCGCGTAACGGAACACCAGTTCACCCAGCTCGCTCGGCTCAATACCACGCCCTTTCCGCTTAAAAAGCTTGCCCTGCAAGCGCTCTTCCAGGGCTTTGATTTGCCCGGTAATGGTCTGTGGCGTCAGGTAGAGCGCCTCTGCGGCTCCCACGACCGAGCCCTGCTTGTAGACATGCCAGAAGTAATAGAGATGGTTGTAGTTCAAATGAGACATCACGTTTTCACTCCCTGATAGTTTATCGGGAGAAGGCTTCCCTCCTCCCGGTTTCCCGTTATGCCTGGACAGCCTGTCCGGACAACTTCACCTTCAACAAGGTATAGCCGATAACCGCGGCCAGCAGCGACCCGATAAGAATGCCGAGTTTTGCCCAGACGATAAGCTCAGGCGCGCTTGCGCCAAACGCCAGCGTCGAGATGAAGATCGACATGGTGAATCCAATACCGCACAGCACCCCGACGGCCATAATCTGACTAAAGGTGGTCCCGTTTGGCAATGACGCCAGCTTAAGCTTCAGCGCCAGCCAGCAGAACAGGCTGATGCCCAGCGGCTTACCGATAAACAGACCGGCGATAATACCCAGCGGCAGCACGGAGGTGAGGCCGTCCAAAGTCACCCCTGCCAGGGAAACGCCCGCGTTGGCAAACGCAAACAGCGGCAGGATCATAAAGCCTACCCACGGGTGAAGCACGTGCTCTAACTGTCTGGCAGGCGATTTGCCGTCCTGCTCCTTCAGTGGGATGAAGAAACCAACGATGACGCCCGCCAGCGTGGCGTGCACGCCGGATTTCAGCACCGCCGTCCACAGCACCATTCCCACCAGGATATAAATGCCCGTGCGTCGGACGTTGAAGACGTTCAGCAACGCCAGCACCGCGATAGCCACGGCCGCCACGCTCAGCGACAGAACGGACAGATCGCTGGTGTAGAACAGCGCGATAATCACGATAGCGCCCAGGTCATCGATAATCGCCAGCGCCATCAGGAAAATTTTCAGTGCTACCGGGACGCGGCTACCGAGCAAGGCTAATACCCCGAGCGCAAACGCGATATCCGTTGCGGCCGGGATCGCCCAGCCGTCGCGCGCAACCGGATCCTGCCACGTGAACGCGAGGAAGAGCAGCGCCGGCACGATCATCCCGCCAACCGCCGCGATCGCAGGGAACGCCGCGCGCTGACGGCTGGCAAGCGAGCCCCTCACCAGCTCACGTTTGACCTCCAGGCCCACCAGCAGGAAAAATACCGCCATCAGCGCATCGTTGATCCACAGCAGCATGTTTTTGTTGATTTCCAGCGCCCCGACCTTCAGCTCGACGGGCATTTCCAGAAATGCGTGATAGAGATCGCGCGTCATACCCATATTGGCGAGCAGCATGGCGGCCGCAGCTGCAATAATCAGGATGACGCCTCCGGATGCCTCACTGCTAAAGAAACGGTGTAGTAATTTCACGTTAATTCTCTCTTTTACAACAATACCTCGGTAAAACCATAATATCAGCGCAAACAGATCGGTAAAAACAGATTAATATTGGGTATGGATTCAGTTTAACCGAGCAATAACGCTGTAAAGAAAAAGCCCGGAATCGCTTCCGGGCTTTAAAGGATAGTAACCAGCTGACGGGTTAGCGGGTTAAATCATCGAAGAATTTTTTGACGCCATCGAAGAAGCTTTTGGAGCGCGGGCTGTTTTTCTCACCCGTCGGGCCGCCAAAACTTTCCTGAAGCTCTTTCAGCAGCTGTTTCTGCTTGTCGTTCAGGCCAACTGGCGTTTCGACTACCACGCGGCATAGCAGGTCGCCCTGCGCGCCACCGCGAACGGATTTAACGCCTTTGCCGCGCATACGGAACAGCTTGCCGGTCTGCGTTTCGCCCGGCACCTTCAGGTTCACGCGACCGTCCAGCGTCGGCACTTCGATTTCACCGCCCAGCGCCGCCATCGCGAAGTTGATCGGCACTTCGCAGTACAGGTTGTTGCCTTCACGCTCGAAAATGGCGTGCTGCTTCACCTGAACCTGAACGTACAGATCGCCTGCCGGTGCGCCGTGCTCGCCCGCTTCGCCTTCGCCTGCCAGACGGATACGGTCGCCCGTATCGACGCCTGCCGGGATCTTAACGGACAGGGTTTTGGTTTTCTCAACGCGACCGTGGCCGTGACACTTGTTGCACGGATCTTTGATCAGCGTACCGCGACCGTGACAGTGCGGACACGCCTGCTGCACCGCGAAGAAGCCCTGGCGCATCTGCACCTGACCGGAACCGTGACAGGTTGGACAGGTCTGTGGCTGAGTCCCCGCTTTCGCGCCGCTGCCGTGGCAAACGTCACACTCTTCCAGCGTCGGAATACGGATCTCTTTGGTGACGCCGCGAACCGCTTCCTCCAGCGTCAGCTCCATGTTGTAGCGCAGGTCTGCGCCGCGCGCCGCGCGCTGGCGACCACGACCGCCGCCGAAGATATCGCCGAATACATCACCAAAGATATCGCTGAAATCAGCGCCGCCGCCGAAGCCGCCGCCACCAAATCCACCGCCGCCCATGCCGCCCTGTTCAAAGGCCGCATGACCATACTGGTCATAAGCCGCGCGTTTTTGCGCGTCGGTCAGGACTTCGTAGGCTTCTTTAATCTCTTTAAATTTGGCTTCAGCCTCTTTATCACCCTGATTGCGGTCCGGATGATATTTCATGGCCAGGCGCTTATACGCCTTTTTGATTTCACGCTCTTCCGCAGTTTTCGGAACGCCTAAAATCTCGTAATAGTCTTGCTTTGCCATTGGTTTTTTTAAGCCCCTTAACATGCGAGCACGGGCGTGGAGAATTCTCCTACGCCCGTGCCGATTAATTACCCTGCATCAGGGCGATTATTTTTTATCTTTCACTTCTTCGAACTCAGCGTCGACAACGTCGTCGTCTTTCGCGTTGTTCGCCGAAGCATCAGCGCCCGCCTGCTGCTGTGCGTGCTGCTGCTGAGCGATTTCCATCAGTTTCTGAGAAACCTGTGCCAGCTCCTGCATCTTCGCTTCAATGTCCGCTTTGTCTTCGCCTTTCAGAGACGTTTCCAGCGCGCTCAGTGCAGTTTCGATCGCAGTTTTGTCTTCCGCTGGCAGTTTATCGCCCGCTTCTTCAACCTGCTTACGGGTGCTGTGCAGCAGATGGTCACCCTGGTTACGGGTCTGAACCAGCTCTTCGAACTTACGGTCGGATTCCGCGTTAGCTTCGGCATCACGAACCATTTTTTCGATTTCCGCTTCGTTCAGGCCAGAAGATGCCTTGATGGTGATCTTCTGCTCTTTACCGCTGTTTTTGTCTTTCGCAGACACGTGCAGGATACCGTCAGCATCGATGTCGAAGGTGACTTCGATCTGTGGCATACCGCGTGGTGCCGGGCTGATACCGTCCAGGTTGAACTGACCCAGAGATTTGTTATCTGCCGCACGCTTACGCTCACCCTGAATCACATGGATGGTTACCGCAGACTGGTTGTCTTCAGCGGTAGAGAACACCTGGCTGTGTTTCGTCGGGATAGTGGTGTTTTTGTTGATGAGCGGAGTCATCACGCCACCCATGGTTTCGATACCCAGAGACAGCGGGGTAACGTCCAGCAGCAGTACGTCTTTCACTTCACCGGTCAATACACCACCCTGAACCGCAGCACCGATAGCTACTGCTTCGTCCGGGTTCACGTCTTTACGTGGCTCTTTACCAAAGAATTCAGCCACTTTCTTCTGAACCATTGGCATACGGGTCTGACCACCTACCAGGATAACGTCCTGAATGTCAGACACGGACAGGCCAGCGTCCTGCAATGCAACTTTCAGTGGCTCGATAGAACGGTTCACCAGGTCTTCTACCAGGCTTTCCAGTTTCGCACGGGTCACTTTGATGTTCATGTGTTTAGGACCGGTCGCGTCTGCGGTGATGTACGGCAGGTTCACGTCGGTCTGCTGAGCGGAAGACAGTTCGATCTTCGCTTTCTCAGCGGCTTCTTTCAGGCGCTGCATCGCCAGCGGGTCGTTACGCAGGTCAATGCCCTGATCTTTCTTGAACTCGTCAACGAGGTAGTTGATCAGACGGGTATCGAAGTCTTCACCACCCAGGTGGGTATCACCGTTGGTTGCCAGAACTTCGAAGGTTTTTTCGCCGTCAACGTCGTCGATTTCGATAATAGAGATATCGAAAGTACCACCACCCAGGTCGTACACCGCGATAGTACGGTTGCCGACTTCTTTATCCAGACCGTAAGCCAGCGCCGCTGCGGTTGGTTCGTTGATGATACGTTTTACTTCCAGACCTGCGATACGGCCAGCATCTTTGGTTGCCTGACGCTGAGCATCGTTGAAGTAAGCAGGTACGGTGATAACAGCTTCAGTTACCGGTTCGCCCAGGTAATCTTCTGCGGTTTTCTTCATTTTCTTCAGCACTTCAGCAGAGATCTGCGGAGGTGCAGTTTTGGTGCCTTTCACATCAAGCCATGCATCGCCGTTATCGGCTGCGATGATTTTGTAAGGCATGATGGAAACGTCACGCTGAACTTCTTCGTCCTGGAAGCGGCGGCCAATCAGGCGTTTGATCGCAAACAGGGTGTTTTGCGGGTTTGTCACTGCCTGACGTTTAGCCGGCTGACCAACCAGAGTTTCACCATCCTGGGTATAAGCAATGATAGAAGGCGTGGTGCGATCGCCCTCGGCGTTCTCCAGCACGCGTGCAGTAGTGCCATCCATAATCGCTACACAAGAGTTGGTAGTACCCAGGTCGATACCAATAATTTTACCCATCTAAACGTCTCCACTAAAAATTCAGTCAACATGTGGTTGTGTACCTGTAATAAGGGCAGAACGTGCTTTTTCAACTGCCCAGATTTGATTTTTTTCAGGTCCACACACTGCGGTTGCTTACAAGATGGGGTCGCAACGTCATCCATCAAGGGGGAGACATAAAAAAATTTTTAATTTCACCCTGATGAGATCATAGACGGCGCCGATGCCGCCCATTATGATGCCGCGCCCTGTCAGGTAGAACTGACGCGGGTTTAACCATTTCACCATTTTAATGATGATTTTTTTGAGGACTTATGGGCAACACTAAGTTGGCTAATCCGGCTCCGCTGGGCCTGATGGGTTTTGGCATGACCACCATTCTGCTGAACCTGCACAATATCGGGATGTTCCCGATGGACGGCGTAATCCTGGCGATGGGCATTTTTTACGGCGGTATCGCGCAAATCTTCGCGGGCCTGCTGGAATATAAGAAAGGCAATACCTTCGGCTTAACCGCCTTTACCTCTTACGGTTCGTTCTGGCTGACGCTGGTCGCGATTCTGCTGATGCCTAAAATGGGCCTGGCGGATGCGGCAAACGCCCACTTCCTGGGCGTATACCTGGGACTGTGGGGCGTCTTCACTCTGTTCATGTTCTTCGGCACCCTGAAGGCGAACCGCGCACTGCAATTCGTCTTCCTGAGTCTGACCGTGCTGTTCGCCCTGCTGGCAATGGGGCACCTGGCGGATAACGAAGGCATCGTTCACGTTGCCGGCTGGGTTGGTCTGGTATGCGGCGCAAGCGCGATCTACCTGGCAATGGGTGAAGTGCTGAACGAGCAGTTCGGCCGCACCGTATTACCGATTGGTGAAAAACACTGATCCCTCTGTCGTGCCCGCATCGCGGGCACGATACCCCCCAGACTGACGAAGCCATATCCCCAATACCAGCCCCATCAGCGATAACGCCAGCACGTACCACGCTGGTGCGAGCGGCGACACGCCCATCAACACCGTAACCACTATTGGCGTTAGCCCACCGAAAATGGCATACGAGACGTTATAAGAGAACGAGATCCCGGTGAAGCGTACCTCCGGCGGGAAGGCGCGGACCATCACGTACGGTACGGCGCCAACGACCCCCACGCACAGCCCAACGATGCCGTACAGCAGGAACAGCTGTTCAGGATGGGTGCCCGCCAGATGATAAAAAGCCCAGCTCGACGCGGCCAGCAGCAGGCTCCCGACGATAAAGGTCACGCTGGCGCCAAAACGATCCGCCGCCAGCCCGGCGGCCAGACAGCCAAAGCAGAGCATAATCGTCGCGATGCTGTTCGCCTGCAACGTTACCGCAGGCGCAAAACCGTACTGCTTTTGCAGCCAGACCGGCGACATCAAAATGACCACCACGATACCCGCAGACAGCAGCCAGGTGAGCAGCATCGACACCACCACCGCTTTTTTATGCCGCACCACCACCGCTTTCACCGGCAGTTCTTGTGCCAGCGTCTTCCGCTGCTGCATTTCCAGAAATATTGGCGTCTCCTGCAACCAGCGACGCAGGTACATCGCCACCAGCCCGAACGCTCCCCCCAGCAGGAAAGGAATACGCCAGCCCCAGTCGTAAACGGCCTGCTGCGTCATGCTGGTATTGATAAGGGTTGCCACCACGGAGCCAAGCAGAATGCCAACCGTTAGCCCGGCCGTCAGCGTTCCGCACGCAATGCCGATGCGGCGCGCCGGGACGTGCTCGGCGACAAACACCCACGCGCCCGGCACTTCTCCACCAATGGCCGCGCCCTGGAGCACGCGCATCAGCAGCAGCAACAACGGAGCAATAATGCCCATCGACGCATGGGTCGGCAAGAGGCCAATGGCCAGCGTCGGCACGGCCATCAGCAGGATACTGAGGGTAAACATCTTCTTGCGCCCGACCAGATCGCCAAAGTGCGCCATGACGATGCCGCCCAGCGGACGCGCCAGATACCCGGCAGCGAAAATGCCGAAGGTTTGCACCTGGCGCAGCCATTCCGGAATATCCGCCGGGAAGAACAGCGCACCCACGACGGCGGCGAAGAAGACGAAGATGATGAAGTCGTAAAACTCCAGCGCGCCGCCTAAGGCAGCGAGCGTGAGGGTTTTGTAGTCCTGTCGATTCAGAGGTCGGGCGTTATGTGACATAGCGAACCATTGTGCGTGTGTTGTGGATTTATTTTTACAGCAATCGTAAAGAAAAAATTACTATATCGTAAATCCATTTACACGCTACTGCCGCTGGCGCGAATGTCACATTTTAATCAACTTCAGGAGATTGTCTCGCGGCGTGCGCTTTTCGGACGAAATGCTGCTACCACGTTGTCGTCAGTTTCCACGTATGGCCCGTCAAGCAGCTGTATACAATACGGTACACTTGCAAAGATACCGTGGACGATGACGCTGCCATCCTCGGCCTTTAAGCCTTCCAGCGTCTCTTTGATCGACTTCGGCTGCCCCGGCAGGTTCAGGATCAGCGCCTGTTTGCGGATCACCCCGACCTGACGGGAAAGAATGGCCGTCGGAACAAAGTGTAGACTGATCTGGCGCATCTGTTCACCGAAGCCCGGCATTTCCCGATCGGCGATAGCCAGCGTCGCGTCAGGCGTCACGTCGCGGCGCGCGGGGCCGGTTCCGCCCGTCGTCAGCACCAGGTGGCAGCTCATCTCATCCACCAGCTCGCACAGGGTCTGCTCGATGATCGGCTGCTCGTCCGGGATCAGGCGAGTCTGGATCTCAAACGGGGTAGTCAGCGCGCTGCCCAGCCATTCTTCCAGAGCGGGGATGCCTTTATCCTGATAAACACCGCTGGAGGCGCGGTCAGAAATCGACACTAGGCCGATGCGTAAGGTATTCATATCCATTCCATTCAAAAAGTACTGATTAATGGGAATGATACACGCAGAGAGAAAATTCAGACAGAGGCGGGGGAAAGACGCGTGACCGGGAGCCCGGTCACGCAGAATGATTACAGCAGGTCGCCGATCATTTTTTCCAGTTTTTCCTGGTCAATAGCAAACTTACGGATACCGTCCGCCAGCTTGTCTACTGCCATTGGATCCTGGTTATGCTGCCACAGGAACTCGGATTCCGTGATGCGCTCCGGGCGCGCTTTCACTTCACCGGTGTAAGACAGTTTACGCTCGATAGCGCCTTCGCTTTCTGCCAGCTCTTTCAGCAGCGCAGGGGCGATGGTCAGGCGGTCACAGCCGGCCAGCTCGATAATTTCACCGACGTTACGGAAGCTTGCGCCCATCACAACGGTCTCATAGCCGTGCTGTTTGTAGTATTCGTAGATTTCCGTCACGGAAATCACGCCTGGATCTTCAGACGCCGCGTACTCTTTCTTGTCGGTGTTGGCTTTGTACCAGTCCAGAATACGGCCCACAAACGGAGAAATCAGGTATACGCCAGCTTCGGCACAGGCACGCGCCTGCGCGAAGGAAAACAGCAGAGTCAGGTTACAGTTGATCCCTTCTTTTTCCAGCTGCTCGGCGGCGCGAATGCCCTGCCAGGTAGAGGCCAGTTTGATCAGGATACGGTCGTTGCTGATGCCCGCATCGTTGTACAGTTTGATCAGGCGTTTTGCTTTGGCGATAGACGCTTCGGTGTCGTAGGACAGGCGAGCATCAACTTCAGTTGAGATACGGCCAGGAACCAGTTTCAGAATTTCCAGACCGATGTTCACCGCCAGCTTGTCGGTAGCATCCACAACCTGCTGCGCGCGGTCATTGCTCTGCGCTTTCGCCCAGGTCACCGCTTCGTCGATCAGTTTGCGATACTCAGGGATCTGCGCGGCGTTAAGGATCAGAGAAGGGTTGGTTGTAGCATCCTGCGGCTGGTACAGCTTCATTGCCGCAATATCTCCGGTGTCAGCGACGACAGTGGTGAACTGACGAAGGGAGGTCAATTTATCCGTCATGATAGTGTTTCTCTTTTAACGTTCCCTGGATAATTCACACTACCGACAGCCTGCCAGCAGCGGAAAAATGACAGGTTTACTTGTTAGGGGGATGTAACCGGTCTGCCCTGATGATAACACGAGTGAGAGGCAGCGCAACCGCAGACAGTGCGCTTAGGCAGAGTATGATAAACTCACAATATTAACAGGCTGCTAAGTAACAGCATGCACAATCAGTGGTAGCGCTTACATATTCACGTTGGCATCAACAAGAGGGACGTTAGTGCCTGATTTCTTTTTCTTTATCAACGAAGTCCTCTGGGGTTCGATCATGATTTACCTGCTTTCAGGGGCAGGTATCTGGTTTACGTGGCGCAGCGGGCTGATTCAGTTTCGCTATATCCGCAAATTTGGCAGAAGTCTGAAAAACAGCGTCACCCCGCAGCCGGGCGGTTTGACCTCGTTTCAGGCGCTCTGTACCAGCCTCGCCGCACGCATCGGCAGCGGTAACCTGGCCGGTGTTGCGCTGGCGATCGGCGCGGGCGGTCCGGGCGCGGTGTTCTGGATGTGGGTAACGGCGATTATCGGCATGGCCACCGCCTTTGCCGAATGCTCGCTGGCCCAGCTCTATAAAGAAAAAGACAGCAAAGGCCAGTTTCGCGGCGGACCTGCCTGGTATATGGCTCGCGGGCTCGGAATGCGCTGGATGGGCGTTCTGTTCTCGATCTTTTTGCTGGTGGCGTATGGCCTGATTTTCAACACCGTTCAGGCAAATTCCGTCGCCCACGCGCTGCGCTTTGCCTTCAATTGTCCGGAGTGGCTGACGGGCGGCGCGCTTGCCCTTCTCACCCTGCTGACCATAGTGACCGGTCTTAAAGGGGTTGCCCGCCTGATGCAGTGGCTGGTTCCCCTGATGGCGCTGCTGTGGGTGTCCACCAGCCTGTTGGTATGCGCGATACATATCGACGAGGTGCCGAACGTCATCGCCACCATCTTCAAAAGCGCGTTTGGCTGGCGCGAAGCGGCGTCCGGCGCGCTGGGTTACACCGTTAGCCAGGCCCTCACTGCCGGGTTCCAGCGGGGGATGTTCTCCAACGAAGCGGGAATGGGCTCCACGCCAAATGCCGCCGCCGCGGCCGCATCCTGGCCCCCGCATCCCGCCGCGCAGGGCATTGTGCAGATGATTGGCGTCTTCACGGACACCATTGTTATCTGCTCCGCCAGTGCGATGATAATGCTGCTGGCCGGCGCCGTTGAACATCCATCCGGCAGTACGGCAGGCATTCATTGGGTACAACAGGCGCTGGTCTCACTCGTTGGCGGCTGGGGCGCCGGTCTTGTCGCCCTTGTCGTGGGGCTTTTTGCCTTCAGCTCCATTGCGGTGAACTATATCTATGCCGAAAACAACCTTGTCTTTCTGAACGTCGATTCGCGTCTGGCCCGTAACGTCCTTCGCGCGGCTGTGCTGGGGATGGTGTTCGTCGGCTCCCTGCTCAGCATGCCGATGGTCTGGCAAATAGCGGACGTCATTATGGCGCTGATGGCCATCACTAACCTGACGGCCATTTTGCTGCTTTCACCGGTTGTGGCGCTGATCGCGCGGGATTATCTGCGTCAGCGCAAGCTCGGCGTGCCGCCCGTCTTTGACGCCTCACGCTATCCCGAAATCGAGTCACAAATTGCCCCTGGCACCTGGGATGATTTGCCGCGGCAATAACAGCTATCGATCAAATCAGGGCGATTTTTTGTTAAAGTCGCTCTAAATTTCCTGCAAGGACTGGATATGCTGATTCTGATTTCACCTGCAAAAACGCTCGACTACCAGAGCCCGCTCGCCACTGAGCGTTATACCCAGCCGGAACTGCTGGACTACTCGCAACAGCTGATCCACGAGGCGCGTAAACTGTCGGCTCCGCAGATCGCCTCGCTGATGAGCATCAGCGATAAACTCGCCGACCTGAACGCCACCCGTTTTCACGAGTGGCAGCCTGACTTCACGCCCGACAACGCGCGCCAGGCGCTGCTGGCCTTTAAAGGTGATGTCTACACTGGCCTGCAAGCAGAAACGTTTAGCGAAGCCGACTTCGATTTTGCCCAGCAGCATCTGCGCATGCTGTCCGGCCTGTATGGCGTACTGCGCCCGCTGGATCTGATGCAGCCGTATCGTCTGGAGATGGGTATTCGCCTGAAAAACGCCAAAGGCAAAGATCTGTACCACTTCTGGGGCGATGTGATCACCGACAAGCTTAACGCGGCGCTGCAAGCCCAGGGGGATAACGTGGTGATCAACCTGGCCTCCGATGAGTACTTCAAATCGGTGAAGCCGAAAAAGCTGAACGCGGACATTATCAAGCCGGTGTTCCTCGACGAGAAGAACGGCAAATTTAAAGTGATCAGCTTCTACGCCAAAAAAGCGCGCGGTCTGATGAGCCGCTTCATCATTCAAAACCGCCTGACAAAGCCGGAGCAGCTCACCGCTTTTAACAGCGAAGGGTATTTCTTCGACGAGGCATCGTCAGGCAAAAACGAGCTGGTGTTTAAGCGTCACGAGCAATAAAAGACAACCCCGCCAGCTGGCGGGGTTTGTTTTAATGGTGTTTCCTGTCCGGGCCCGGACGATGATCGTCATGACGGTGGCGATCGTGACGATCGCGATGTTCATCGTGCGGACGCCAGTGGTTGTCGCGCCAGTCATAGTGCGCTTTCCACCAGTCATGGTCGCGCCAGCGGCCGCCATCCCAGTAGTGTCCGTTATTATCCCGATCGCCAATTTGCAGCTTTACCGCAGGCACGAGGGTGATCTCAGCGGCCTGCACCGCCATGGGAGCGACCAGCATCAGTGAGAGCGCGATGAGTGCAGGTTTCAGTGTAGACATAGGTGACTCCTTATTCTTCTTGCCCAGCGTGGGCCGATGTAAGGAGAGTACGTGATGGAAACGGCGGATGTTATTCTCTGCAATCCTAAACGCTAAGTGGCCGCATTTATTGGGAATTTCTGCTTTTTTCCTGCTGTTTTTCTCCTTAATTTCTCCATAAAAAAGCCGGGTGGCGGCTGCGCCTTACCCGGCCTACGGACCGGAGCTGTCGTTGCCGGGTGGCGCTGCGCTTACCCGGCCTACGATTGGGTTCGTTGGGGTCGTTGTGGATCTTGTAGGCCCGGTAAGGCGTAGCCGCCACCGGGCAAGAGAATCACGCTCGGGTCATCATCAGCTTACGCAGTGCCGCAAAATCTGCCGGCAGCTCATGGGACAGCAGCGGCAGATCGGCGCGCTCGGCCAGCTCTTTTGGCAGCGGCAGCGTTTCACCCAGGATCGCTTCCACGCTCTCCTTAAACTTCGCCGGATGAGCGGTTCCGAGGAACAGGCCATACTCGCCCGGCTGAAGCGCGTCGCGCAGCGCACGGTAAGCAATCGCCGCGTGCGGCTCAGAGGTATAGCCCACGGCTTTCAGCTCACGCATGGTCGCTTTGGTGGTTTCATCCGTCACCGCAGCATAGCCGAGGTCGCCCAGACGCCAGACCTTACGGCGGAACAGCTCTTCTACACGCGGCCAGTTGTTAGGCTGTGACACATCCATCGCATTGGAGAGCGTGGCCTGCGTCGCGTTCGGCGCCCATTTCCCGTCTTTCAGGTAGCGTGGTACGGTGTCGTTGGCGTTAGTGGCGGCAATAAAGCGCTTCACCGGCAGACCGAGTGATTTCGCCAGTAGGCCCGCCGTCAGGTCGCCGAAGTTGCCGCTTGGCACGGAAACCACCAGCTGATTGCGCGCGTCCTGCGGCAGCTGCGCCACCGCTTCGAAGTAGTAGCAGATCTGCGCCAGCAGACGGCTGATGTTGATCGAGTTGGCGGAGTTCAGACCCAGCGCCACCTTCAGCTCTTCGTCGTCGAAGGCCTGCTTCACCAGCGCCTGACAGGCATCGAAATCGCCGTCGATCGCCACGGTTTCAATGTTGCCCCCAAGGGTGCAGAACAGTTTTTCCTGAAGCGGACTGATTTTGCCCTTCGGATAGAGGATCACCACGCGGACGTTTTTCAGGCCGTAGAACGCATGGGCCACCGCCGCACCGGTATCGCCGGAGGTCGCGGTCAGAATCGTCACCGGTTTGTCGCCGCTGATGTGGGTCAGCATCTGCGCCATAAAGCGGCCGCCGAAGTCTTTAAACGCCAGCGTCGGGCCGTGGAACAGCTCCAGACAGCCAACGTCCGGCTCAACCTGCTGAACCGGAGCCGGGAAAGCAAACGCCGCACGCACGCGCTCTTCCAGCAGCTCCTGCGGGATTTCATCGCCGATAAACGCAGACAGAATTTTGGTGCTGCGGGTGACAAAGTCCTGCTTCAGCAGCTCATCGATTTCGGTCAGCTGGAATTCCGGCAGGTCGTGCGGGAAGAACAGCCCCTGATTTTTGCCCAGCCCCTGCGTGACCGCCTGCGCGAAGCTGACCTGCTCGTTATGATCTTTAAGGTTGTAGAGTTTCATTCGTTATCCCAGTACTCGTGCGCCAGCCGTGTCCAGACGGCAAATATGAACAAAGCCTTCCTGATTTTGCAGGTAGTGTTTAGAGAGCCAGTCCGCCACGCGCTGCGCGGTGTCTGGTTTGTCGCACAGGGCGAACAGCGTCGGGCCGGAGCCGGAGATGCCGCATGCCTGCGCGCCGATATCCATTGAAGCCTGTCGCGCCTCGTTAAAGCCAGGAAGCAGCTTCGTGCGGTACGGCTCGGCAATCACGTCTTTCATGAGTTTCGCCGCCAGCTGCGGCTGGCGGGTGTAGCAGGCGTGAATAAAGCCCGCCAGGTGACGCCCGTGAGCAATACAGTCCTGACGACGATACTGCGCCGGCAGGATCGCGCGCGCTTCAGCGGTCGAGACCTTAATGCCCGGATAGGCCAGCACCCACAGCCACTCGTCAAACCCGGGCACCTGCTGGCTGATGATGCCATTTTCTTCAATCATCAGCTGCATGCCGCCGAGGAAGCACGGTGCCACGTTATCATAGTGAATACTGCCGGAGATGCGCCCTTCCAGCTCACCCATCAGCGCCAGCAGACGGCTGTTGTTCAGCGGCTTGCCGCAGTGCTCGTTCATCGCCACCAGCGCGGCGACTACCGAACACGCGCTGGAGCCCAGTCCCGAGCCAATCGGCATGCTTTTTTCCAGCGTCATGGCGACCGGCACGTTTTTGCCGATCTCCTGACAGAAGCGTTCCCAGCACTGATAAACAATATTCTCGCGTGGTTCAGGCGGCAGCTTGCTGGCGAAACGGCCAACGTTATTCAGGCTGAAGCGCTCTGCCGCCTCAACCGTTACCGTATCACCCAGCAGCGAACCGTCCACCGGCGTCACCGCCGCGCCCAGCACGTCAAATCCGACGCTCATATTGGCGCTGGAAGCCGGGGCATATACTTTAACCATCTTAAACTCCTAACTTCCATGACAGGGTACGCAGCAGATCGGCAAACACGCCCGCCGCCGTCACATCATTCCCTGCACCATAGCCGCGAAGCACCAGCGGCAGTGGCTGATAATAGTGGCTGTAGAACGCCAGGGCATTCTCGCCGTTTTTCACCTTGTACAGCGGATCGTTGCCATCCACTTCGGCAATCTTCACCCGGCAGACGCCATCCTCTTCGATGTTGCCAACATAGCGCAATACCTTACCTTCATCACGGGCTTTCGCCACGCGTGCGGCAAAGGCATCGTCAAGCTGAGGTAAATTCGCCATAAAGGCGCTGACGTCGCCGCTGTCATCAAATTCTGCTGGCAGCACCGGCTCAATCACGATATCCGAAAGCTCCAGCTCGCGGCCCGTTTCGCGCACCAGGATCAGCAGCTTGCGCGCCACGTCCATCCCGGAGAGATCGTCGCGCGGATCCGGCTCGGTGTAGCCCAGCTCGCGCGCGGCACGGGTGGCTTCCGACAGGCTCATGCCTTCATCCAGCTTGCCGAAGATAAACGACAGGGAGCCGGAGAGGATGCCGGAGAAGCGCTGCAATTCGTCGCCCGCGTTCAGCAGGTTTTGCAGATTCTCAATGACCGGCAGGCCCGCGCCCACGTTGGTGTCGTACAGGAACTTGCGGCGCGACTTGCTCGCCGCCAGACGCAGCTGGTGATAGTAATCCATCGACGAGGTGTTGGCCTTTTTGTTCGGCGTCACCACGTGAAAACCTTCGCGCAGGAAGTCCGCGTACTGATCGGCCACGGCCTGGTTCGAGGTACAGTCGACGATCACCGGGTTGAGCAGATGATACTCTTTCACCAGGCGGATCAGGCGGCCCAGGTTGAACGGCTCTTTCGCCTCTTCCAGCTCCGCCTGCCAGTTTTCCAGGTTCAGACCGTGGACGTTAGTGAGCAGCGCTTTCGAATTCGCAATTCCGCAGACGCGCAGATCGATGTGCTTTTTCTTGAGCCACTCCTGCTGGCGCTTCACCTGCTCCAGCAGCGCACCGCCGACGCCGCCGACGCCAATCAGGAACAGCTCGATGACCTGATCGGTGTTGAACAGCATCTGGTGAACCACGCGCACGCCGGTGGTCGCATCGTCGTTATCGACTACAACTGAAATTGAACGCTCGGAAGAGCCCTGCGCAATCGCCACGATGTTGATATTGGCCCGCGCCAGCGCGGCAAAGAATTTAGCAGAGATACCGCGCAGGGTGCGCATGCCGTCGCCAACGACGGAGATCACCGCCAGACGCTCCTGAATAGAGAGCGGCTCCAGCAGCTCCTCTTTCAGCTCCAGATAGAACTCTTCCTCCAGCGCGCGACGGGCGCGCAGGCAATCGCCCTGCGGTACGCAGAAGCTGATGCTGTATTCGGAAGAGGACTGGGTGATCAGCACCACCGAGATACCGTTGCGGGACATGGCGGCAAACACGCGTGCAGCCATGCCGACCATCCCCTTCATACCCGGGCCGGAGACGCTGAACATCGCCATGTTATTCAGGTTTGAAATGCCTTTCACCGGCAGGTCATCTTCATTCGCGCTGGCGCCAATCAGCGTGCCCGGCGCTTGCGGGTTACCGGTGTTTTTAATCAGGCATGGGATCTGGAACTGGGCAATCGGGGAGATGGTGCGCGGGTGAAGTACTTTGGCGCCGAAGTAGGAAAGCTCCATCGCTTCCTGATACGACATGGACTTCAGCAGCCTGGCGTCCGGCACCTGGCGCGGATCGCAGGTATAAACGCCGTCGACGTCAGTCCAAATTTCACAGCAGTCTGCGCGCAGGCACGCGGCCAGCACGGCGGCGGAGTAATCAGAGCCGTTACGGCCCAGCACGACTAATTCGCCCTTCTCGTTCCCGGCGGTAAAGCCCGCCATCAGGATCATATGGTCAGAAGGGATTTTGCTCGCGGCGATACGGCGGGTTGATTCGGCAATATCAACGGTGGATTCGAGGTAGTGGCCCACCGCCAGCAGTTTTTCAACCGGGTCGATGACCGTCACGCGGTGACCGCGCGCTTCCAGCACGCCCGCCATGATGGCGATGGAGAGTTTTTCACCCCGGCAAATCAGCGCCGCGTTGATGCTGTCCGGGCACTGACCCAGCAGGCTGATACCGTGAAGGACATGTTTAATCTGGGCAAATTCGAGTTCAACGGTGGTTTTCAGCTGCGCCAGCGGGAAGCCCGGCTGGGTATCTGCCAGCCCCTGAAGCAGCTCGGTGAAGATACGCTCAGCGTCGCTGATGTTCGGAAGTGCATCCTGACCACCAATGGTTTTTTCAATCATCGCCACCAGGTGGTTCGTGATTTTGGCCGGGGCAGAGAGCACGGTGGCAACCTGCCCCTGCCTGGCGTTGCTTTCCAGGATATCGGCAACGCGCAGAAAACGCTCCGCATTTGCCACTGACGTACCGCCGAACTTCAACACTCGCATGGTTCTACCTCATTTCCTTTAGCCGAAAAAAAAGCCCGCACTGTTCAGGTGCGGGCTTTTTTCTGTTTTTCCTGTACGCGTCAGCCCGCATCGTTACCTGTGGTAATGATGGTGGTTGTAGTAATGGTGGTGATGCTGATGCGTTTCATGGATGTTGTGTACTCTGTCATTATTATCTGTCTGTGCTCTATTCTTTTAGGGTTAAAGGATCGGGCACCTTAAGTCAATGAATTTTTACTTTGATCACAATTCGGGACATTCTCACGTCCCGCTGCGAGCAGATTTATTTTCATCCGAATACCCCATATGCAACCCCAGTTATCAGCAACATCGGCCATATTAAAAACTTATTACAGCATTTTACTCGGCTAATTTTTTTTCAATATCATGGAGCAATCGGTGCAGCATTGCCGTGTCGCGCTGTTCCAGACGCCCCAGGCGCTGCTGCAACCAGTCCACCATTTTCCGATCGTCAGCCACGCCCAGTTGCATAAGCAGTTTGTCAGCGCGAACGCGCAGGGCCGCCAGCTGATTTTCATCCGTTGCTGTCACCGGTGGCTGAGAAATTTGTATTAAGGATGCTAATTGATAGCAGTAAACCATCACCGCCTGGCCCAGATTAAGTGACGGATAATCCGCCACCATCGGCGCGCCCGTCAGCACGTCAGCCAGCTCCAGCTCTTCATTCGTCAGCCCCGAATCTTCGCGCCCAAACACCAGCGCCGCTTTCTCCAGCCACTGGCTTTTTTCTTCCAGCATGGGCACCAGTTCAGCTGGCGTGGCGTAATAGTGAAACTTCGCCCGGCTGCGCGCGGTGGTCGCGACGGTAAAGGAAATATCGTGCAGGGCGTCAGCGAGCGTCGCGTAAGTGGTTATATTATCGAGAATATCACCCGAACCGTGCGCCACCCATCGTGCGGCAGGCTCCAGATGCGCCGTGCTGTCTACAATACGCAAATCGGTAAAACCCATGGTCTTCATGGCACGCGCCGCAGCGCCAATATTTTCAGCTCTTGCTGGTGCCACCAGCACAATCGACAGATGCATTTATGCTCTCTTTTTAATCAGTTAGCAGGTAAAAATGTGATTCACTTCAACATATTACGCGGCACGAATTTACAATTTTGCAACACAAATCACCGAAATAGCGTTTCATAACAATTAAAAAAAGCTAAACTATTTTGTGATTGAACAATCAGTTAGAATGTTAACAGAAGTCTATTATCCTTATGTTTTGTAATGATAATGACTATATGAATACTCTTTTCTGATTGGATTCGTATCGTTTATCAATCAATGTCCGCAACTAGTTGGTTTATTGAAAAATTGTGACAAAGGCTAGCATTCAGCTACGATGATTTCATCAAACTGTTAACGTGCTACAATTGAACTTGATATATGTCAACGAAGCGTAGTTTTATTGGGTGTCCGGTGTCACTTAGCCTGTTATGTTGCTGTTAAAATGGTTAGGATGACAGCCGTTTTTGACACTGTCGGGTCCAGAGGGAAAGTACCCACGACCAAGCTAATGATGTTGTTGACGTTGATGGAAAGTGCATCAAGAACGCAATTACGTACTTTAGTCACGTTAGGCCGATCATGTTAATTTGCGACATGCATCAGGCAGGTCAGGGACTTTTGTACTTCCTGTTTCGATTTAGTTGGCAATTTAGGTAGCAAACATGCAGACCCCGCACATTCTTATCGTTGAAGACGAGTTGGTAACACGCAACACGTTAAAGAGCATTTTCGAAGCAGAAGGCTACGATGTCTTTGAAGCGACCGATGGCGCAGAGATGCATCAGATCCTTTCTGAAAATGATATCAACCTGGTGATTATGGATATCAACCTGCCGGGCAAAAACGGCCTTCTTCTGGCGCGCGAACTGCGTGAACAGGCGAACGTCGCGTTGATGTTCCTGACAGGCCGTGACAACGAGGTTGATAAAATTCTTGGTCTGGAAATCGGCGCGGACGACTACATCACCAAGCCGTTTAACCCACGCGAGTTAACCATTCGTGCACGCAACCTGCTGTCCCGCACCATGAATTTGGGTACGGTCAGTGAAGAGCGTCGTAGCGTCGACAGCTACAAATTCAACGGCTGGGAACTTGATATCAATAGCCGTTCGCTGATTAGCCCGAACGGTGAGCAGTATAAACTGCCGCGCAGTGAATTCCGCGCGATGCTGCACTTCTGCGAAAACCCGGGCAAGATCCAGTCCCGTGCAGAACTGCTGAAGAAAATGACCGGTCGTGAGTTGAAGCCACACGATCGTACCGTTGACGTTACCATCCGTCGTATTCGTAAACATTTCGAATCTACGCCTGATACACCGGAAATCATCGCCACCATCCATGGTGAAGGCTATCGTTTCTGCGGTGACCTACAGGAATAATCCGTCACGTCACGCAGTAAAAAACGGCGCATTTGCGCCGTTTTTTTTATCAATGCCACGGCATAATGGGCACCGCGCTGATCGCATTTTTCGGTGAACCTTCCACGACTTTGTCGGAATAAGCCAGATAAGCTAACGTGTTGCGTTTCGCATCGTAGAAACGCACCACCTGTAGCTTTTTGAATACCAGCGAGGTCCGTTTCTGGAATACGACGTCGCCCTGCGCTTTGCCGTTTTTGATTTTGTCGCTCAATTCAACCGGGCCGACCTGCTGGCAGGAAATGGCCGCGTCAGACGTATCCTCAGCCAGCCCCAGCCCGCCTTTAATCCCGCCCGTCTTTGCCCGGCTGACGTAGCAGGTGACGTTTTTAACATCCGGATCGTCAAAGGCCTCCACCACAATTTTATGGTCCGGCCCAAACATTTTGAACACGGTATCCACAGAGCCCACCTGTTCAGCCTGCGCTGCGCTTCCCGCCATGAGTACCAACGCCGTAAAGAGTAAAGCCTTGTATTTCATATTGTTACCATTCATAAAAAATTACTCTGAGCGATTATTCAACACGTTAGCTAAAAATGTAGCAAGATCACAGGATTAGAATATATCCGCACATAAACCCCTACAAAAAGCATTTATGCGCAAAAAAAACACTGAATGCTAAAACGTCAAAAAATGCTATTATCCGCTAACCTGTAAACAGGCACCTGCGGCAGTTTTAAGGATGAGGATAGTATATGGATCAGGCTGGAATTATTCGCGACCTGCTCACCTGGCTGGAAGGTCATCTCGACCAGCCATTGTCACTGGATAATGTGGCGGCAAAAGCAGGCTATTCCAAGTGGCATCTGCAAAGGATGTTCAAGGATGTCACCGGTCATGCTATCGGTGCCTATATTCGTGCACGTCGGTTATCAAAGTCTGCTGTTGCGTTGCGCCTGACCGCGCGACCCATCCTCGATATTGCCCTGCAATATCGCTTCGATTCACAGCAAACCTTTACCCGCGCCTTTAAGAAACAGTTCTCGTTAACGCCTGCGCTTTATCGCCGCTCGCCTGACTGGAGCTCCTTTGGTATGCGTCCGCCGCTGCGTCTGGGCGAATTTGCGATGCCAAAATATGAAATCATCACCCTGCCGGAAACGCACCTGGTCGGCACCACCCAGAGCTACTCCTGTTCCCTGGAGCAGATCTCCGAGTTCCGCCATCAGATGCGCGTTCAGTTCTGGCGCGAATTTTTAAGCCACGCGCCGGCGATCCCGCCGATTCTGTATGGCCTGAACGAAACGCATCCAAGCCAGGAAAAAGACGACGAGCAGGAGGTGTTTTATACCACGGCGCTCACGCCTGACATGGCGAACGGGTACATTCATGGCTCGCAGCCTGTCGTGCTGGAAGGCGGCGAATATGTAATGTTCTCATACGAAGGGTTAGGAACGGGCGTTCAGGAGTTCATCCTGACCGTTTACGGGACCTGCATGCCGATGCTGAATCTGAATCGCCGTAAAGGTCAGGACATTGAGCGCTACTATCCGGCACAGGATGCTAAACCGGAAGAAGGCCCTATCAATCTGCGTATGGAATTCCTGATTCCGGTACGTCGTTAACGCTGTAATTCGTCCAGTGCAGGGGCATCAAGATGCGAAATGTCCCCTGCCGTTTCAACTACCCACCCCGATGCCAGCCAGGCGCTTTCCTGATAGTCGATACGGGAAATGGAACAGTTGCGCAGACGTAAACGGCGCTCGGCGTAAGCCGGCAGACCCAGAATGGTGCTCACCAGGCAACCCAGCGCGATACCGTGGCTCACCAGCAGCGGACGGCTACCTGCCGGAAGCTTCAGGCACTCGGCCAGCGCGGCATGCATACGCACGCTCAGCTCCTGCATGGATTCCCCCTCCGGGATGCGACCATCTTCGGTACCGTTCACCAGCATGCGACGCCAGCCTTCTTCGGTTTCCGTCAGCGTATCGATAGGACGTTTTTCCAGCACGCCCATATCCAGCTCGCGCAGGCGCGGTTCGAGGGTGACGTCACAGCCACAGGCATCGGCGATAATGCGTGCCGTCTGCTGCGTGCGGCCTAAATCACTGGAGATAACGTGAGTGATGCCCAGCGTTCTGGCGCGCTCCGCCACCTGCCACGCTTGTTGCACACCCTTGTCGGTGAGAGGACTGTCTGACTGCCCTTGAATACGTCGCTCGGCGTTCCACTGCGTTTCACCGTGGCGAACAAGGTATACCTGTAACATGCTTTTTTTCCGTTATACTGCGATGAATTTTTTAATCGAGCTTAATTATGCACCATGTTGTCTCTGCTACCACCAATCCTGCCAAAATTCAGGCAATTCTAAGGGCATTTGAAGAGATCTTCGGCGAAGGATCCTGCCATATGGACGCCGTCGGCGTCGAGAGTGGCGTGCCGGAACAGCCGTTTGGCAGCGAGGAAACGCGCGCTGGCGCACGAAATCGCGTGGCGAATGCAAAAGCCGCCGCACCCGACGCTGACTTCTGGGTCGCGATTGAAGCGGGCATCGACGAAGGGGCAACCTTTAGCTGGGTTGTCATCGAAAGCCGCGAGCAGCGCGGCGAAGCGCGCTCAGCCACCCTGCCGCTGCCGGAGGTCATTCTGGAAAAAGTCCGCGCAGGTGAAGCGCTCGGGCCGGTGATGTCACAGTACACCGGCATTGATGAAATTGGGCGTAAAGAAGGGGCGATTGGCGTCTTTACCGCCGGCAAGCTCACCCGTTCGAGCGTTTATCACCAGGCGGTGATCCTGGCGCTGAGCCCGTTTCATAACGCGATTTATCGTTAAGTTTGTAGGCCGGATAAGGCGAAGCCGTCATCCGGCGTTTTTCAGCAATACCGCTTCCAGCCACTGGCGCAGCTCAACCGGCGCCGACTTCAGGCTGTTCGATCCACGGGTGATGGTCGCGATGCCCGCGCCCAGCTCGTTTTTCAGCTCGCGCTGGCTCATCTCACCGCGTAATAGCTCTTCAATAATCCGCACGCGCGTGCCCAGCGCCTCACGCTCGTCCGGCGTAAGCATCAGCTGCATGAGGGGTAGGTGCAAATCCTGCTCGTAAGACTGTCGAAGCAGCTCCACAAAACGAAGCCACTCCTGATGACGCTGTTCGGCCATGGCCGAGGAATACGGGGAATGCTGGGTCATGTTATGCTGCCTCTTGTACTCATTAACGAGTACAGCATAACACAACCCACGCCGATCAGTAACGTCTCTGCCACTCGGCATCGCTCATCAGGGCATCTTTCTCCCCCATGAAGTGCCGATAGTAGGCGTCATACGCCAGCACGTTCTTCACGTATCCGCGCGTTTCCGAGAACGGAATGCTTTCAACGAACGCCACGGCGTCGAGTCGCCCTGCGCTGTTGCCGAGCCACGTCCGCACGCGCCCAGGCCCTGCGTTGTACGCCGCTGACGCGAAGATGCGGTTATTACCGAACTGCTGATAGACGTACTGCAAGTAGCTGGTACCGATATTGATGTTGGTATCCGGATCCAGCAGCTGGGACGGGCTGCTGTATCCCGGGATATTAAACATCTTCACCGTGTGCGTCGCGGTGCCCGGCATAATCTGCATCAGACCGCTGGCCCCCACCGGAGAACGCACTTTCGGGTTCCAGGCGCTCTCCTGGCGCGCGATCGCCATTGCGTAGCTCTGCGGGATATCTTTGTCGCGGGTGTAGCGCTCAAAGAGATCGTTGTACGCCAGCGGGAAACGCTCCTCAAGATGATCCCACAGCTTGCCGGCGATCGTCGCCTGTACGCTCAGATCCCACCAGCGATTATCAAACGCGTAGCGGGCAAGCTGCGCCTTCTCATCGACGGTACGGCTGGTCACCAGATTGGCCCACTCGCTGCGCGCGGTATTATCCAGATTCCAGTACATCAGCTCACGCACGCGGGCCATTTCTGGCCCCTGGGTCAGCGCCGGGTTCGCGTTGGCGGGCGCTTTGTCGATTTTCAGCGTGTACTCCTCACCCAGACGCTGTGCCGCCGCCATCGGGTAGAAGCCGCGCTGCTGCATCAGGGAGTGGAGGATCGCTTTGGCTTCGTCTTCACGGCCACGCTCCAGCAGCAGGTCCGCCTGCCAGTAACGCCACTCATCTTTCTCTTTGGCATCCATCGGCAGACGCGCCAGCCAGGTATTGAGGCCGCGGCGGTCGCCCGTGCCCAGCGCCATGCGCACGCGGCGCTCCACCAGCGAAACGGAGTTTGAACGCATCACCGCATCGTCACGCCAGCGCGCCTGTTCGTCGGTGACATCCGTGCCCATCAGTCGCCACGCCACAATGTCGCGCAGCTCTTGGGTTTGATCGTCATTAAGCTGCTGAGCCTGCACCAGCTGCGGGATCATCAGCCGCGCGTTTTCCACATCGTCACGCGCCACGCTGGCAAAGGCCACCGCCGCCATTTGACGGGTAAAATCGGTCGCGCCGGTGGTACGCGCAAACGTCAGCACGGTGTTGGGATCGTTTGCCAGACCGATAACGGCAGACGCAATGGTCTGATAATCCGCTGGCATCTGGCCCGCCAGCACGTTGACCAGCCGGGTGTTTCCGGCCTTCATTGCCAGGCGAATACGTTCCAGGTAAGCGAGCGGATCCTGCTTGCCCGAGGCGCGCCAGGCGCTGAAAAGCGGGTCACAGGCGTTTGGCTGGCTTTTGCCCGTCAACCACAGATCTTTCGCCCCGGCCCAGGCTTCCTCCTGCTGACCGGTCGCCCATTTCGCATAATAGTAATTACACTGCGCTTCCGTCGCACCCGGTTTATCCGGGCTGAAGGCCAGCAGGCCGCGCCAGTCTTCACGACGGGCCAGCTCGTTCACGAACCGGGATTTCAGGGTGCGCGCAGGCGGCAGGGTCGGGTTCGCCTGAATGAAGTTATTCACGGTGACGGTCGGTTGATTCATGAGATCGTCCGTGATCTGGCGATACTCAAGGTACGGATACAGCGGATAATCCTTCAGCGTCGGCATCAGCGCCTGCACGGTATCCATCTGCTTGTTGTCCCATGCCTGTTTAATCTGGGCATAGCGGTTACGTTGTTCATCCAGTGAATCGGCATGCACCGCCTGGCTTACCGCCATTACGCATACGCTGGCAGCCAGCAGACGCCAGACCACCCGTTTGGCTTTTTCCACAAGCTCTTCCTCATTGTTTTTCGTTAGTTGCAGCGTCTTGCCACGTCAAAGTTACCTCAACTTATGCTAACCAGGCATCCCACAACGCGCCACGTCGTGGACACTTTTTTACCTTTCTTGCGCGTTTTAACACTCCCGACGTTCCTGGCTGGGATTAGGGCGTGAAAAAGGCTACACTTCGAGGCTGAAATTCATTCTCATCACGATAAAAGAGGCGAAGTCCAACGTGGCTCAATTCGTTTATACCATGCATCGTGTCGGCAAAGTTGTCCCGCCGAAACGTCATATTCTTAAAAATATCTCGCTGAGCTTCTTCCCGGGCGCAAAAATTGGTGTTCTGGGTCTCAACGGTGCCGGTAAGTCCACCCTGCTGCGCATCATGGCCGGCATCGATACAGACATCGAAGGTGAAGCCCGTCCGCAGCCTGGCATCAAGATCGGCTACCTGCCGCAGGAACCTCAGCTGAACCCGGAACACACCGTACGTGAATCCGTTGAAGAAGCGGTGTCCGAGGTGGTTAACGCGCTGAAAGGTCTGGATGAAGTGTATGCCAAATACGCCGAGCCGGATGCGGACTTCGACAAACTGGCCGCTCAGCAGGGCAAATATGAAGAGATCATCCAGGCGCACGACGGTCACAACCTGAACGTGCAGCTGGAGCGCGCGGCTGATGCCCTGCGTCTGCCGGACTGGGATGCAAAAATCGCGAATCTCTCCGGTGGTGAGCGCCGCCGCGTGGCGCTGTGCCGCCTGCTGCTGGAAAAACCAGACATGCTGCTGCTCGACGAACCAACCAACCACCTGGATGCGGAATCCGTGGCCTGGCTGGAGCGCTTCCTGCACGACTTCGAAGGTACCGTAGTGGCCATTACCCACGACCGTTACTTCCTCGACAACGTGGCAGGCTGGATCCTGGAGCTGGACCGCGGTGAAGGGATTCCGTGGGAAGGCAACTACTCCTCCTGGCTGGAGCAGAAAGATCAGCGTCTGGCTCAGGAAGCTTCTCAGGAAGCGGCGCGCCGTAAGTCTATTGAGAAAGAGCTGGAGTGGGTTCGTCAGGGCGCGAAAGGCCGTCAGTCCAAGGGCAAAGCCCGTCTGGCGCGCTTCGAAGAGCTGAACAACACCGAATACCAGAAGCGTAACGAAACCAACGAACTGTTTATCCCGCCTGGAGCACGTCTGGGGGATAAAGTGGTTGAAGTGACCAACCTGCGTAAGTCATACGGCGACCGCCTGCTGATCGACGATCTGACCTTCTCCGTACCGAAAGGTGCGATCGTGGGCATTATCGGTCCGAACGGCGCGGGTAAATCGACCCTGTTCCGTATGATGTCCGGTCAGGAGCAGCCTGACAGCGGCTCTATCACCCTGGGTGAGACCGTGAAGCTGGCGTCCGTTGACCAGTTCCGCGACGCGATGGACAACAGCAAAACCGTGTGGGAAGAAGTGTCCGGCGGGCTGGATATCATGCGTATCGGCAATACCGAGATGCCAAGCCGCGCCTATGTTGGCCGCTTTAACTTCAAGGGCACCGACCAGGGCAAACGCGTGGGCGAGCTGTCCGGCGGTGAGCGTGGTCGTCTGCACCTGGCGAAACTGCTTCAGGTTGGCGGCAACGTTCTGCTGCTCGATGAACCGACCAACGACCTGGACATCGAAACCCTGCGCGCGCTGGAAAACGCCCTGCTGGAGTTCCCGGGCTGCGCTATGGTTATCTCGCACGACCGCTGGTTCCTTGACCGTATCGCGACCCACATCCTGGACTACCAGGACGAAGGTAAAGTGGAGTTCTTCGAAGGTAACTTCACCGAATACGAAGAGTACAAGAAACGCACGCTGGGCGCTGACGCGCTGGAGCCGAAGCGTATTAAGTACAAGCGTATTGCTAAGTAAGTGCCAAAAAAGCCGGGTGGCGCTCACGCTTACCCGGCCTACGGTTCTGCGCTGTTTGTAGGCCGGGTAAGGCGAAGCCGCCACCCGGCTTTTTTATTTGCCCACGTAATACCGCTTCACCTCGTCAAACTGCATCGCAAACTCGATATAGCTCATCAGCGCGGGCGAATTGAGCTTACGGCTCGGATAGGCCAGCCACAGATCGTTTCCCTCAACGCTCCACTCCGGCAGCACTTTCACCAGCGCGCCCCTTTCGATTTTGTCTTCCAGCAGGAATGCGGGTAACAGCGTGATCCCCGCCCCGGCAATCGCGCACTCGCGGGCGTACACCAGGTTATCCGTCAGATGGGCGTTATCCGGCAGAAAGCGATAATCCTCGCTCTCGCTCTGCAACAACCACTCAGCCCAGGATTTATGGGTAATACAACGGTGATCCACCAGCTGTCGGGGATGGGTTAACGGCTCCCGGCGCGCCAGATAGTCAGGCGATGCCAGCATGTAGCGTGGACAGTGCCCTATCATGCGGCCGATCAGGGAAGAGTCCTGAGGTTTCCCGGTTCGCAGGGCAACGTCGAAACCCGACTCCACAAGATCGAGGACATCATCTGAAATTGAGACATCGAGCGAAACGTCAGGATAGCGAAGCTGGAACTCGGCATTCATATGCGCCAGCAGGGTCGCGCCAATCCCCGCCGGACACGTAATACGCAGCCGTCCGCTGGGGTTTTCGCGCAGGCGCTGAATGGCATACTCCGCCCGCTCGCTGGCCGCCAGCATCTCGCGACAGTGCACCAGATAGTGCTCGCCCGCGAACGTCAGGCTGATCCTGCGCGTGGTGCGATTCAGCAGACGGATCCCCACCTGTTGTTCAAGCTGGCTGATGCGCTGGCTGACGCTGGATTTCGGCAGCTCAGCTTTCAGCGCCGCCGCGGTAAAGCTGCCCATTTCTGCCACCAGCGCAAACAGCGCCATATCCTGAAGCTGTTTAAACATGATTGTTCACCCCGTGCGAACGGTGAGCTCTGGATTGTCCATCTTATTACGCAGCTGACCCCTTACCAGACTAGCCTCAACAAGACGCATTTCATCGAGGAGCACAGGTCAGTGAAATGATTGCGCCGCAGGGGTATATGCGTGGGGAGGTAGTGGTTGAGTTCTGAGTGGATAATTCCCCTCACCCTAACCCTGCTCCCCCATCATCTCTTTCACCAGCTCGACGCAGCGCAGGAAACGGGTGTCGTAGTCCGACTCTTCCACATGCACAAACTCAACGTTGTTTTCGTTAAGCATCTCAACCAGCATGGTCTGGAACTCGCGCCTGTCCACCGAGCTGCCCAGGCTGCGCATGCCGTCGGCCACCCACGGCGTGTTGTTTTCCAGCAGGATCACCAGGTCAAAGCGATATTCGTCAATCAGCGCCTGCACAAACGGGTGCTCACGTCCTTCGTACTTTTTACAGAACGCCTGCGTGGTGACGAAATCAGTATCAATAAACGCGACTTTGTTGGCGTATTTCACCGCAAAATCAATGTATTGGGCGTGCCCCAGCGCAATTTTATCGTAGTCGGAATACTGCAATGCCATCTCGTCACCGCCGAGGTGCGAGAAGACGTAATCGCGGCCATACTCCCACGCGCTGGTGGTGTTGAAGATATTCGCCAGCTTATTAACCAGCGTCGATTTGCCGCTCGACTCGCCGCCAAGGATCGCCACCGTACGCACGAAGAACGGCTTCACCTCGGTCGGGATGTAGTCCCAGTAACGGAACGGGTTTTCGCGGATCTGCGCCCCGCTGATGTTCATAAAGGTGCGTTTAGGATCGATCAGCACCGTCTCGATGCCCAGATGCTCGCGGAACTGCGGCGCGTCGGACTCTTCAGAGGTGTAGATCCAGTTAGGCGTAATGCCCTTCTCTTCCATAAACGCTTTGACGCCGTTGCTCCACACGTCCCAGCCGTGCGGATATGGCTCCATGCCCTCTTCATTAAAGGCATGAATGCGAATATTTTTCTGATACTTAAACGTCTGAAGCAGCCAGCGCAGGCGGTCCGGCACCGTGGGCTGCTGCGACATGGCGCTGTCTTCAAACAGCTGGCGATCGCGGGTTTCGTCGTAGCCCATGATGATATGCAGCTCGTCGACCTGGCTACAGGCGCGCTGGATCAGATAGATGTGCCCGGTATGCAGCGGGTAGAACTTGCCGAACACCACGCCTATATTCTTTTGCATCCGCGGAAATTCAAGCCCCAGAAAACGGTGCAGCGCTTCAAGCTTCTGCGCGCTGGGGCTTTTGATTTTGGCGTTCAGCAGTTGGCTCAGGTAGCCCTTGGTCATGCCGCTGGCGTCCGCCACCTGCTGCAACGTGCAGCCCTTCTGGCGGATCGCGGTCTTGATGTAGTCAAATGATGACATAAATTACGGTGCCTCCTGCAAAATCGAATACGTAATTATAAGTCGTCAAAGACATTTAACGCATCTGCGAGTTTTTTAACGCCAAAAACCTGCATCCCTTCCGGGATTTTTTTCGGCACGTTGGCGGCCGGAACAATCGCGCGGCGGAAGCCATGTTTTGCCGCTTCGGAGATACGCTCCTGTCCGCTCGGCACCGGGCGAATTTCGCCCGCCAGCCCCACTTCGCCAAACACCACCAGATCCTGCGGCAGCGGTCTGTCGCGCAGGCTGGAGACCATCGCCAGCAGCAGCGCCAGGTCCGCGCTGGTTTCGGTCACCTTCACGCCACCCACCACGTTGACGAACACATCCTGATCCGCCATTTGCAGGCCGCCGTGACGATGCAGCACCGCCAGCAGGATCGCCAGGCGGTTCTGTTCCAGACCGACCGCCACGCGCCGTGGGTTGCCCATCATCGAATGATCCACCAGTGCCTGAATTTCGACGAGCAGCGGACGCGTCCCTTCCCACAGCACCATTACCGAACTCCCGGAGGTGATCTCGTCGCCACGGCTCAGGAAGATGGCTGACGGGTTGCTGACTTCGCGAAGCCCCTGCTCGGTCATGGCAAAAACGCCCAGCTCATTCACCGCGCCGAAGCGGTTTTTGTGGCTGCGCAGGGTACGGAAGCGGGAGTCCGCATCGCCGTCGAGCATCACCGAGCAGTCGATACAGTGCTCCAGCACCTTCGGACCCGCCAGAGAGCCGTCTTTGGTGACGTGGCCCACCATCACAATCGCCACGCCGCGCGTTTTGGCAAAGCGCGTTAAATACGCAGCCGTTTCACGCACCTGCGCCACGCTGCCCGGCGAGGACTGAATGTCCGCCATGTGCATCACCTGGATGGAGTCGATCACCATCAGCTTCGGCTGCTCTTCTTCGGCGATCATGCAGATTTGCTCGATGCTGGTTTCCGACAGCATATTCAGGTTACCGGTCGGCAGGCCGAGACGGTGAGCGCGCATCGCCACCTGCTGGAGGGATTCTTCACCCGTCACATACAGGGTTTTCATCTGTTCGGCGAGCTTGCAGAGCGTTTGCAGCAGCAGGGTCGATTTGCCCGCGCCCGGGTTACCGCCGATCAGAATGGCGCTGCCCGGCACCACGCCGCCGCCGAGCACGCGGTCAAATTCTTTGAATCCGGTTGAGAAGCGCGGCAGCGCCTCAAGGCTGATATCCGAAAGTTTTTGTACTTTCGACACGCCTGCATTGCCCGCATAGCCGCTCAGCCGTTCATTGCGGGCCACGCTCGGCGAAGCCGCCACACCACGCACTTCGGTGATGGTGTTCCAGGCATGACAGGCGCTGCATTGCCCCTGCCAGCGCGGATAATCCGCACCACATTCATTACAGACAAATGCGCGTTTTGGAGCTTTCGCCACGGTTTACCTCGTTATTTCTGTGCGGCCTGCGTGCCGGGTGGCGCTTACGCTTACCCGGCCTACAGCGCAGACCGTTATTTCTGGTTGATGCTGCCGGAGAGAATGCAGAACACCCCCATCAGATCAGCGTGACGGATAGTGACTTCCGTCTTTTCATTCACTTTTGGCTTGGCGTGGTAAGCAATACCCAGACCGGCAGCTTTGATCATCGGCAGATCGTTCGCGCCATCGCCGATGGCGACGGTCTGCTCAACCGGAACATCATATTTTTCCGCCAGACGCGTCAGCGTACTGGCTTTGTACTGCGCATCCACGATGTCGCCGATGACCTCTCCGGTCAGCTTGCCGTCCATGATCTCCAGCTCGTTTGCCACCACGGTGCTCAGACGCAGCTTGTCACGCAGGTAATCGGCAAAGAAGGTGAACCCGCCGGAGGCAATCGCCACTTTCCAGCCGAGCGTCTCCAGCTTGAGCACCAGCTGCGTCAGCCCCGGCATCAGGGGCAGTTCATCGCGCACCTGACGCAAAATGTTCGCATCGGCTCCCTTCAGGGTCGCCACGCGTTGTCTCAGGCTGGCGGTGAAATCCAGCTCGCCGCGCATCGCGCGCTCGGTGACGTCCGCCACCAGCTCGCCGCTGCCCGCCAGTTTAGCGATCTCGTCGATACATTCGATCTGAATGGCGGTAGAGTCCATGTCCATCACCAGCAGGCCCGGCGTTTTCAGGTGCGGGATCTTGCCGAGCGGGGCAACGTCCAGCCCGGCATCGTGCGCCAGGCGCGTGGCGCGCTGCGTCAGGGAACCCGCGAGGCGAATGACCTGATAATCTTCCACGCACCAGGCCGCAACGATGACCATCGCTGCGCCCAGTTTGGTTTGATACTGGGTCAGGCGTTGCTTATCCAGGCCGCGTCCGTACAGCAGCCAGCCGCTACGGCCAGCGTGGTAATCGAGGGGCATCACCTCATCGCCACTTAACGAGAGCGGCAATCCTGGCCATAAAGAGACATCCGTTGGCAGGTCGCACCAGGTAATGTTCGGCATTGAAGCTCCTGTAATTTCGTTCGCGCCGGAAGGTTCCAGAGGGAAAATAACGCATGAGGCTACCCTGTAACCATCACTTCTGGCAACATTAAGCCGTAAATTTTCAGCAGGTGGAATATGGCTCGCGCAAAACTGAAATTCCGGCTTCATCGCGCCGTGATTGTCCTTATCTGTCTCGCCCTGTTAGTGGCGCTGATGCAGGGGGCATCCTGGTTTAGCCAGAATCACCAACGGCAACGTAACCCGCAGTTTGAAGAGCTGGCCCGCACGCTGGCGCGCCAGGTGACGCTTAACGTCGCGCCGTCTATGCGCACCGAAACGCCGGACGACAAGCGGATAGCCCTGGTGTTGCGCCAACTCACGGAAAACAGCCGCATTCTGGATGCGGGCGTGTACGATGAACAGGGCGACCTGATTGCCCGCGCGGGTGAGCATGTCGACGTGCGCGACAGGCTGGCGCTGGACGGCAAAAAAGCCGGCGGTTATTTCAGTCAGCAAATCGTCGAACCTATTGAGGGCAAAAATGGTCCACTCGGCTATTTACGCCTGACGCTCGATACCCACACCCTGCCAACCGAAGCCAAACAGGTGGATAACACCACCAATATTTTGCGCCTGATGCTGCTCCTCTCGCTGGCGATTGGCGTGGTACTGGCGCGTACGCTGCTCCAGGGCAAGCGCACCCGCTGGCAGCAGTCGCCGTTCCTGCTAACCGCCAGCAAGCCGGTTCCCGAAGAGGAAGAGAGCGAGAAGAAAGAATAGTGATAAAGTAGGCAGATGATTCGGAAAAGGAACTCTGCCATGACGACGTTACGCCTGCTTATCTCTGACTCTTACGATCCCTGGTTTAACCTGGCGGTGGAAGAGTGCATCTTCCGCCAGATGCCCGCCACTCAGCGCGTGTTGTTTCTCTGGCGCAACGCCGATACGGTCGTCATTGGCCGCGCGCAAAATCCGTGGAAAGAGTGTAACACCCGCCGTATGGAAGAGGACAACGTCCGTCTTGCGCGCCGCAGCAGCGGCGGCGGCGCGGTGTTTCACGATCTGGGCAATACCTGCTTTACCTTTATGGCGGGCAAGCCGGAATACGATAAAACCATCTCGACCGCCATTGTCCTCAACGCGCTCAATTCGCTCGGCGTGAAGGCCGAAGCCTCCGGACGTAACGATCTGGTCGTGAAAACGCCCGAAGGCGACCGGAAAGTGTCAGGCTCCGCCTACCGCGAAACCCTGGATCGCGGATTCCACCACGGTACCCTGCTGCTGAACGCCGACCTGAGCCGTCTGGCGAACTACCTTAACCCGGACAAGAAAAAGCTCCAGGCGAAAGGGATCACCTCCGTACGCGGTCGCGTGACGAATCTGGTGGAACTCCTGCCGGGCATTACCCACGAGCAAATTTGCGATGCGATCCGTGAAGCCTTCTTTAAGCATTACGGCGAGCGCGTGGAGGCGGAAGTGATCTCCCCCGATAAGATCCCTGACCTGCCCAACTTCGCTGAAACCTTTGCCCGCCAGAGCAGCTGGGAGTGGAACTTCGGCCAGGCACCGGCGTTTTCACACCTGCTGGACGAGCGCTTCACCTGGGGCGGCGTAGAGCTGCACTTTGACGTGGAAAAAGGCCATATCACCCGTACGCAGGTGTTTACCGATAGCCTGAATCCGGCACCGCTGGAGGCGCTGGCGGCACGGTTGCAGGGCTGTTTGTATCGGGCGGATATGCTGCAACAGGAGTGTGACGCGTTACTTGTTGATTTTCCGGAACAGGAACAAGAGTTGCGGGACTTATCGGCGTGGATTGCGCAGGCAGTACGCTAGTAAAAAAGCCCGCTGGCGCTGCGCTTAGCGGGCCTGGAAAACCGTAGGCCGGGTCAGGCAAAGCCGCCCCCCGGCACTACAGCTTTTACTCTTTATCGCCCAGCAGAACGGATTCCAGCGCGATTTTGATCATGTCGTTGAAGGTGGTCTGACGCTCGGCAGCGGTGGTCTGCTCGTGGGTACGGATGTGGTCAGACACGGTGCAGATGGTCAGCGCTTTCGCACCAAACTCAGCCGCCACGCCGTAGATACCGGCCGCTTCCATTTCCACGCCCAGGATGCCGTATTTTTCCATCACGTCGAACATGTCGCCTTCTGGCGAGTAGAACAGATCGGCAGAGAACAGGTTACCCACGCGCGCATCGACGCCCAGTGCTTTTGCCGCGTCAACCGCGTTACGCACCATGTCAAAGTCGGCGATTGCCGCAAAATCGTGATCCTTAAAGCGGATGCGGTTAACTTTAGAGTCGGTACACGCGCCCATGCCGATCACCACGTCACGCAGCTTAACGTCCATACGCACCGCACCGCAGGAGCCAACGCGGATGATTTTCTTCACGCCGAAATCGGTGATCAGCTCTTTGGTGTAGATGGAGCAGGACGGGATACCCATACCGTGGCCCATTACGGAGATCTTGCGGCCTTTATAGGTACCGGTGAAGCCCAGCATGCCGCGCACGTTGTTCACTTCACGCACGTCTTCGAGGAAAGTTTCTGCAATGTGCTTCGCGCGCAGCGGGTCGCCAGGCATCAATACGACGTCAGCGAAATCACCCATTTCTGCATTAATGTGAGGAGTTGCCATCTTCAGTTCCTTTTCATTTGTTTTTTTGCCCGGTGGCGCTTCGCTTACCGGGCCTACGGTTTTGTAGGCCGGGTAAGGCGCAGCCGCCACCCGGCAATGACATCAGAACATAGCCTTGCCATATTCCATGTCAGACGTACCAAAGTATTTCGCAATCGTCTGGCCGATGTCCGCGAAGGTTTCACGGTGCCCCAGCGAACCCGGTTTTACTTTCGGGCCGTACACCAGCACCGGAATGTGCTCGCGGGTGTGGTCGGTACCGGTCCAGGTTGGGTCACAGCCGTGGTCGGCGGTCAGGATCAGAATATCATCTTCCCCCACCAGCTCCATCAGCTCTGGCAGACGGCGGTCAAACAGCTCCAGGCCTGCCGCATAACCGGCTACATCGCGACGGTGGCCCCAGGAGGAGTCGAAGTCCACGAAGTTGGTGAAGACAATGGTCTTATCGCCCGCCTCTTTCATCTCTTTGATGGTAGCGTCGAACAGCGCATCCAGACCGGTCGCTTTGACCTTTTTGGTAATGCCGCAGTTGGCGTAAATGTCCGCGATTTTACCGACGGAAACGACCTGACCGCCTTTCTCGTCGACGAGCTTTTGCAGCACGGTAGGTGCCGGTGGCTCAACGGCCAGGTCGTGACGGTTACCGGTACGCTGGAAGTTACCCGCTTTGTCGCCGATAAACGGACGTGCGATCACGCGGCCAATGTTGTAGCCGCCTTCGGTCAGCTCTTCCCGGGCGATTTCGCACAGTTCATAGAGTTTATCCAGGCCAAACGTCTCTTCGTGGCAGGCAATCTGGAACACGGAGTCAGCAGAGGTGTAGAAAATCGGCTTGCCGGTTTTCATGTGCTCTTCGCCGAGCTGATCCAGAATCACGGTACCGGAAGAGTGGCAGTTACCGAGGTAGCCCGGCAGGTTGGCGCGCTTCACCAGCTTATCGAGCAGCTCCTGCGGGAAGCTGTTCTCGTGATCGGAGAAGTAACCCCAGTCGAACAGCACCGGCACACCCGCGATTTCCCAGTGGCCGGACGGGGTATCTTTCCCGGAAGAGAGCTCGTGCGCCCAGGCGTAGGCGCCCACGACTTCCGCGTTACCGTCCATACCGGCTGCGATTTTACCGGTAGAGCCTTCATGCGCTTTTACCAGCCCGAGGCGGGTCAGATTTGGCAGGTTCAGAGGGCCTTTACGACCGTTATCCGCTTCGCCTTTTGCACAGGCTTCCGCGATGTGACCCAGGGTATCGGAACCCACGTCACCAAAACGTTCTGCATCTTCGGTTGCGCCGATGCCGAATGAGTCCAGCACCATAATAAATGCACGTTTCATAATTGTTCTCCGTACTTAGTGCTTCATAAAAATGCGATCAGATCAGTATACCGCTATTCAGTGATACGACGATAGACCGTCGGTGTGGTTTCCGGTGCTTTATCGTCAAGAGATATTGCCGCTTTCACCGCTTTCGCCGCGTCCTGCCAGCTGGCTTCGTCCTTCGCGTGGATCACCGCCAGCGGACGTTGGCCGTCAACGCTGTCGCCCAGACGGGCCATATCGGTAAAGCCGACGCTGTAATCAATGGTGTCCGATGCCTGACGACGACCGCCGCCCATAGATACGACAGCCATGCCGAGCGCGCGGGTGTCCATAGCGGAGACAAAACCTTCGCTGTCCGCGTAGACCGCCTTGCTGAGCATCGCGGTTGGCAGGTATTTCGCATAGTTTTCCACGAAGTCGGTCGGGCCTTTCTGCGCCGCCACCATACGGCCAAAGATCTCCGCCGCTTTGCCGTTGTCCAGCACCGCCTGAAGCTTCGCACGGGCTTCCGCATCGTCTTTGGCCAGCTTGCCGGAAATCAGCATCTCCACGCACAGCGCCATGGTGACGTCGAACAGGCGCGGGTTGCGGTATTCACCCGTCAGGAACTGCACGGCCTCGCGCACTTCAACCGCGTTACCGGCGCTGGAGGCCAGCACCTGGTTCATGTCGGTCAGCAGCGCGGTGGTGCGCACGCCTGCGCCGTTGGAGACGCCAACGATCGCTTCGGCAAGCTGAGCAGAGAGTTCATAGGTCGGCATAAACGCGCCGCTGCCCACCTTCACGTCCATCACCAGCGCGTCCAGCCCTTCCGCCAGTTTTTTGGCGAGGATAGAGGCGGTGATCAGCGGGATAGAGTCTACGGTGGCGGTAATATCGCGCGTCGCGTAAAAACGCTTGTCTGCCGGCGCAAGAGAGCTGGTCTGGCCGATAATCGCCACGCCAACGTCTTTAATAATCTCGCGGAAGCGATTGTCATCCGGGAAGATATCGAAGCCCGGAATGGCTTCCAGTTTGTCGAGCGTACCGCCGGTGTGGCCCAGGCCGCGCCCGGAGATCATGGGAACGTAACCGCCGCAGGCTGCCACCATAGGGCCGAGCATCAGCGAAGTCACATCACCCACGCCGCCGGTGGAGTGTTTGTCCACAATCGGGCCGTTAAGGTTAAGGCTTTTCCAGTCCAGAACGGTTCCTGAATCTCGCATCGCCATGGTCAGCGACACGCGCTCAGGCATCGACATATCGTGGAAGAAAATGGTCATCGCCAGGGCAGCAATCTGCCCTTCTGAGACGGTGTTGTCACGAATGCCGTTGATGAAGAAGCGGATCTCTTCGTCGCTTAAAGCAAGACCATCACGTTTTTTACGAATAATTTCTTGTGCGAGAAACACGGTAACCTCCATGCGGAATCGGGGGAGTTGTGGCGGGTACACTTACCCGCCCTACGATCCTGTAGGCCGGATAAGCGAAGCGTCATCCGGCATTGTCTGGCAATCAGTAGCTGCTTGCGCTCTTACCGTCGCCGTGACCCAGCGCTTTCAGCAGGCTGGCCAGCAGGCTGGACGCGCCGAAACGGTAGTGACGGGAATCCGCCCAGTCGGCACCAAACAGCTCGTCGGCAATCGCCAGGAACTGCTGCGCGTCTTCGGCAGTACGTACGCCGCCCGCAGGTTTGAAGCCAACGGTTTTGGATACGCCCATATCGCGAATGACTTCCATCATGATGCGCGCGCTTTCCGGCGTGGCGTTGACGGGCACTTTACCGGTAGAGGTTTTGATGAAATCTGCGCCAGCGTTGATGGAAATTTCAGATGCTTTACGAATCAGCGCTTCTTCTTTCAGCTCGCCGGTTTCGATGATCACTTTCAGCAGCACGTTTGCCGCCGCACAGGCGTCTTTACAGGCTTTCACCAGGTCAAAGCCAACCTGCTCATTGCCGGCAATCAGCGCACGGTACGGGAACACCACGTCAACTTCGTCTGCGCCGTAGGCAATCGCCGCGCGGGTTTCCGCCAGCGCAATCTCAATGTCGTCATTGCCGTGCGGGAAGTTAGTCACGGTTGCAATGCGCACGTCCGGCGTGCCCTGCTCTTTCAGCGTTTTGCGGGCAATCGGGATAAAGCGCGGGTAGATACAAACGGCGGCGGTGTTACCCACTGGCGTTTTCGCCTGATGGCACAGGGCGATGACTTTTTCATTGGTGTCGTCATCGTTCAGGGTGGTCAGGTCCATCAGCTTCAACGCGCGCAGGCTGCTTGCAGTTAAATCGGTCATAACATTCTCCAACGGCAGTGCCGTATCAATTTTACCTTGCGGGTCTGTGAGTATTCTAACATTCACCCGCCTCTACACTTCGACATTCATCACAGTTAATGAAAACTGTGTGCAAATTTGCATTACTGTAATGAGATCTTCTTCAAACTTTCATGCGCCAACCGCCGACTAAAGCAGCGATACCCCCTGTCGGATCAAAAGCGCCAACGGGCTGGCTTTCTACAATTCGTTCACCATCCGCAGAACCCTCAAGGAAGTTGAACATGCCCGACGCCCTGCAACAACGATGCCAGCACATTGTGACAAGCCCGGTGTTAACCCCGGAACAAAAACGTCATTTTCTGGCGCTGGAAGCGGAAAACAATCTGCCCTATCCCGCTCTGCCAGAGGCGGCACGCGCCGCGCTGGATGAGGGATTTATCTGCGACATGTTCGAAGGCCATGCGCCTTACAAACCGCGCTACGTGCTGCCGGATTACGCTAAATTCCTGGCTAACGGTTCAGAATGGCTGGAGCTGGAAGGGGCGAACGATCTGGATGATGCCCTCTCGCTGCTCACTATCCTTTACCACCACGTTCCGTCCGTCACGTCCATGCCGGTCTATCTGGGCCAGCTCGATGAAATCCTCAGTCCTTATGTTAAAATTCTAACACAGGATGAAATCGATAGCCGAATAAAACGTTTTTGGCGCTATCTGGACCGCACCCTGCCAGACGCCTTTATGCATGCCAATATCGGCCCGGCGGATACGCCCGTCACCCGCGCCATTCTGCGCGCAGATGCTGAACTGAAGCAGGTTGCGCCGAATCTGACCTTTATCTACGACCCGGACGTTACCCCCGACGATTTGCTGCTGAGCGTGGCGAAAAACATTTGTGAGTGCAGCAAGCCGCATATTTCCAACGGTCCGGTGAATGATAAAATTTTCACAAAAGGTCGCTATGGCGTAGTGAGCTGTTACAACTCCCTGCCGCTCGCGGGCGGCGGCAGCACGCTGGTGCGCCTTAACCTGAAAGCGATTGCGGAGCACAGCCACTCCCCGGAAGACTTTTTCACCCGTACCCTGCCCCACTACTGTCAGCAGCAAATCGCAATACTCGACGCGCGCTGCGATTTTTTATATGAGCAGTCCGGCTTCTTTGAGAATAGCTTCCTGGTAAAAGAGGGGCTGATTGATGCCGATCGTTTTGTGCCGATGTTTGGCATGTACGGCCTGGCCGAAGCGGTGAACGTACTGTGCGAGAAAGCAGGCATAGCGGGACGGTACGGTAAAAGCGAGCAGGCCAATGTGCTGGGCTACCGCATCAGTGAACAGCTTGCGGCGTTTGTTGAAAACACGCCGGTGAAACACGGCTGGCAGCATCGCGCAATGCTGCATGCGCAGTCAGGGATCAGTTCTGATTCGGGCACCACGCCGGGAGCGCGTCTGCCGTACGGTGACGAGCCGGATCCCATCAGCCACCTGCTCGCCGTAGCGCCGCACCATAAACACTATCACTCGGGGATCAGCGATATTCTTACCCTGGATGAGACGGTCAAACGCAATCCTCAGGCGGTGGTGCAGCTGTGCCTGGGGGCGTTCAACGCCGGTATGCGTGAGTTCACCGCGAATGTGGCGGGAAACGACCTGGTGCGCGTGACCGGGTATATGGTTCGCTTGTCGGATCTGGAGAAATACCGGGAAGCGGGTTCGAGAACGAACACCACGTGGCTGGGCGAAGAGGCCGCACGCAATACCCGTATTCTGGAACGTCAGCCGCGCGTGATTAGCCATGAACAGAAGATGCGCTTTAGTTAGTCAGGTCATCCCCTTCTCCTGCGTGGACGGGCCGGGCAGTCGCCTGGCGCTGTTCCTCCAGGGCTGTAACCTGCGCTGCAAAACCTGCCACAATCCGTGGACGATAGGGCGCTGCAACGACTGCGGCGACTGTGTTCCTCACTGCCCTCATGACGCGCTGACTCTTCAGGCCGGGCGCGTCTGGTGGCAGGAAAGTCACTGCCAGCAGTGCGACACCTGTCTGCACCTGTGTCCACAGCAGGCGACGCCGATGGCGCAGCGCTACAGCGTCGAGGAGATCCTCGCCCGGGTCCGCACGTCCGCGCCTTTTATCGAGGGCGTGACCGTCAGCGGGGGTGAAGCCACCACACAGCTGCCGTTTGTGGTGGCGCTGTTCACCGCGATCAAAGCCGATCCGTCCCTGCGCCATCTGACGTGCCTGGTAGACAGCAATGGTATGTTAAGCGAAACCGGTTGGCAAAAGCTGTTACCGGTATTTGACGGCGCGATGGTGGATCTGAAAGCCTGGGGCAATGAGCATCACTGTTTTCTGACCGGGCGCGAAAATTCGCTGATCAAGCAGAGCATACGCTGGCTGGCCGAGCGTCATCGCCTGACGGAGCTGCGCCTGCTGGCGATCCCCGATCGGTGTGATTATCTGCAACATCTGCCATCGCTGACCGCTTTTATCCACGCATTGGGGAACGTTCCGGTGCGGATCAACGCGTTTCATGCCCATGGGGTTTACGGGGAGGCGGCGCAATGGCGGAGCGCCACGCCGGAGGACGTCGAGCCGCTGGCGCGGGCGCTGGAACAGCAGCACATTACGGTGATCCGCCCGGCTCTTTATCTATAGCGTGATGCCAAAGACCGCGCGGGTATTTTCCAGCAGCGCGCCGGCAATCACCTCTTCAGGCTCCTGACGCAGTTCACACAGCACGTCAAAAACGCGCGCCGCCTGCTCCGGGCGGTTGGGCTGGCCCTGAAAACCATTCAGCGGCATGTCAGGCGCATCTGTTTCCAGCAGGAGCGAAGACAGGGGGAGTTGCGCCATCACGTCGCGGGTTTTGCTGGCTCGCGGATAGGTGATGGTGCCGCCGACGCCAATCTTATAGCCCAGCCCGATAAAACGCTGCGCCTGCTGAAGGCTGCCGGCGAAACCGTGGACCACGCCCGTGCGCGGCAGATCGATGCGCTTCAGGTGCATCGCCAGTTTGTCATGGGTACGTCTGGAGTGGAGGATCACCGGCAGATCGTGGCGCTTTGCCAGCCGGAGCTGCGCATCCAGGATCGTCTGCTGGCGTTCAAACTGCGGATCTTCACGATAGAGATCGAGGCCGATCTCCCCGATGGCAACCAGCTTCTTATCCGCGTTTTGCAGCGTGGCATCCAGCCTGTCGATATGTTCATCAAGATGGTGCTCAATCACGATCGGATGCAGACCCAGCGCGGCGTACAGTGCATCGTGAACGCGGGCAAGTTCCAGGACGTTCTCAAACCTCGCCGCCTCAATAGCCGGGACAATAATGCCCCTCACGCCGGCCTGAGCCGCGCGCGCGATACTTGCGGCTTCCTCACCGCTAAACGGGGGGAAATCAAAGTGGCAATGGGTATCGATAAAGCAGTGCGTCACGCCAGATCCTCGTTATCGAGTAAGCCATCGTTGGCCTGTGGCGCGTCCACCAGCGGCATCGCCACCGCGTCATTGGCCACAACGGCGGGCGGCAATATGATGCTTTTATGCCGATGAAGCGGCGGTTGCTCGGCCAGCATTTTCCCGACGGTCGCAAGGAAGTAACGCCCGCACAGCCGCCCCGTTTTGTAGTCCATACGCAACGCAGGCAGCCGGCTGCCCAGCGCCATGCTCAGCAGCGGCTTAGGCGGATAAATTTCAAAGATGCGCAGCTTGCCCGGGGGTTTTTCAATAAAGCGCTGCATCGCGCCGTAGGTCGTTTCATGCTGCTTTGCGATATTTACCAGCGGTTGCAGGCTGCTGTCGCCCAGCCAGCGTTCCATACGCTTAAACCACTGTGGGGTGTAATACATCTGCGAAGGCACCGTGCGGATCACCACAATGGTGTTCGCCCCACGCCGCGCCGCCTCCTGTACCGGTACCGCGTCGCTGATACCGCCATCAAGATAGCTGATCCCCTCCAGCAGCGCGCCGGTGCGGTAGAATCCGGGGATCGCGCTGGAGGCACGGATGATATCCAGCCAGTTCTCTTTCTGCGGCGAAAAGTAACCCGGCGAATAGTCATCGCCGCGGCTGGCGCACATCCAGAACTCTTTTCCGGTATCGAACAGTCGTGACGCGGTATCCATGGCCAGCGGCATCTGGCTGGAGGTGGCATCCAGCAGCCAGTCGAGATCGATCAGGTTCCCGCCGCGCACGAAGCGTACCGGGTTGAAGAACGCTTTGGAGGTGGTGTAGCGCATAATCACTTTGCGCGCATAGCCGGGCTGGTTACAGACGTAGGCAGAGAGATTCTGCGCCCCGGCCGAGGTGCCGAAATAGAGATCGAACGGGTTAAACTCAGCGCGCATAAATTCGTCCAGCACGCCTGCTGTGAAAATACCGCGCTGTCCGCCCCCTTCACAGACCAGCGCAAGCTGGCCTGCATGGAATGGTTTTAACGTCAGCGGCGCAATATTGCCGATCGTCACGGGAATTCGCTGCCCCACCTCTGCCTTCCTGTTTTCATTATTATGTTCAGACACAGTAACGCAGATCCCTGCCGGTTCTCAAACGAGAAAAAGCCAGTCACGAGGACTGGCTTGAGTTTGTTTAATGAATATTGCGTTTGCTACGGGCGACGTCGACCCGTAAACAGGCTCACCAGGAACAGAATAATACCGACGACGAAGACAATTTTCGCTGCCCATGCCGCGGTACCCGCCAGTCCACCAAAGCCCAATGCGGCGGCAATTAACGCGATAACCAGAAATATAATGCCCCAACGAAACATAAGCCTCTCCTTTACCATAGTTAATGTCGGCCGCTAAACGTGAGCGCTCAGGCCACTCACCGGCGTTTTTCCAGAGTCGTTTTTATTTCGCCCGCGGCGTTAAGCCAGACGGGCGAGTGGTGCTGCTTTACTTCGTTTTCAGATCGTTTTTAACGCTTTTCACACCATCAATCGCTTTCGCAATTGATTCAGCACGATCGCTTTGTGCCTGGTTCTCAACCGTACCGGACAGCTGGACCACACCATCGGTGGTTTCAACTTTCACCATACGGGATGGCACGATGTCGTCCGCTAACAGTTTAGCTTTGATTTCGCTGGTAGTTGCTGCATCTCCGGCATAACCCTTCACCGAAGACTCTTTGCTGTCACGTACGTGCAGTTTGTCGCTGACGGAGCTTACGCCCTCAACGCCTTTGGCCACTTTAACGGCCTCTTCAGCCTGGGTCTGGCTTTCAACGAAACCGCTCAGGGTGACAACCTTGTTGTCGGTTTTAACAGAAATATCGGTGCTCTTAATGGATTCATGATCCACCAGTGCGGCTTTCACTTTTGCTGTGATAGAGCTGTCATCCATGAAATTACCGACTTTATTCATAGAGCTATCGATTTTTTCCCCTGCGGTATTGGCGGTATTTTGCGCTTTATCCATGGTGCTGGTTTCTGCCAGAGCAGAACCGCTTACCAGGACACTACCCAACGTTACAGCCAGCAGAGTTTTAGAAATCTTCAGTCTTGTCATATTCATCGATTTATTCCTGTGTTTTGCCCGTTATTTGGGCGACATACTTCCCTAAATCTTGGTTTTATATATTGCGAATTAACACACGGGCGAAATGGAGAACCAGTGGACATGCATTGAACAGTTAATTCATCCATGCCCGGTGCTAAACACTGAGTTAAATATAGATCACAATTACGGGGGTGCATTCAGAATTGGGGAAAAAACGAACGAATAGCGAAAAATTGCGTTGAATTAAGAACATTCCGCAAGGGTTTAATAACACAGGAATTAAAGAAGAGCACGGCGGCTGCCGTGCTCTGAGAGGGAATTAATGCTCGCGCGTTTTGCGGAACTGAACGTCAGGATAACGTTCCTGCGTCAGGTTCAGGTTCACCATGGTTGGGGCGATATAGGTCAGATTATCGCCGCCATCCAGCGCCAGCTGAACTTCGTTCTTACGCTTAAATTCTTCGAATTTCTTCACGTCTGAACACTCAACCCAGCGCGCGGTCGCCACGTTCACCGATTCGTAAATCGCTTCCACGTTGTACTCGCTCTTAAGACGGGCAACCACCACGTCAAACTGAAGCACACCCACCGCGCCCACGATCAGATCGTTGTTGGCGATTGGGCGAAACACCTGTACAGCCCCCTCTTCGGAAAGCTGAACCAGCCCTTTCAGCAGCTGCTTCTGCTTCAGCGGATCGCGCAGGCGAATGCGGCGGAACAGTTCCGGCGCGAAGTTCGGGATACCGGTGAACTTCATCATTTCGCCCTGCGTGAAGGTATCGCCAATCTGAATGGTACCGTGGTTGTGCAGACCAATGATATCGCCCGGATAGGCTTCTTCCACGTGCGAACGGTCGCCCGCCATGAAGGTCAGCGCGTCGGAGATCACCACGTCTTTGCCGATACGCACCTGACGCAGCTTCATGCCCTTCTCGTATTTACCGGACACTACGCGCATAAAGGCGACGCGGTCGCGATGTTTCGGGTCCATGTTGGCCTGAATTTTAAAGACGAAGCCGGAGAACTTCTCTTCCTTCGCTTCGACTTCACGGGTATCGGTTTTACGCGGCATCGGCTGCGGGGCCCACTCAACCAGACCGTCGAGCATATGGTCAACGCCGAAGTTGCCGAGGGCGGTACCGAAGAAGACCGGGGTAATTTCGCCGCTCAGGAACAGCTCTCTGTCGAACTCGTGAGAGGCGCCTTGCACCAGCTCCAGCTCATCGCGCAGCTGGGCGGCCAGCTCTTCACCGACGGCGGCGTCCAGCTCCGGGTTGTCCAGACCTTTTACGATGCGGACTTCCTGAATGGTGTGGCCCTTACCGGTCTGGTACAGGTAGGTTTCGTCTTTATAGAGGTGATAAACCCCTTTGAACAGCTTGCCGCAGCCAATCGGCCAGGTGATGGGCGCGCAGGCGATCTTCAGCTCGTTTTCCACTTCATCCATCAGCTCCATCGGGTCACGGATGTCACGGTCGAGTTTGTTCATAAAGGTGAGGATAGGCGTATCGCGCAGACGGGTCACTTCCATCAGCTTGCGGGTACGATCTTCAACACCTTTCGCGGCGTCGATCACCATCAGGCAGCAGTCCACCGCCGTCAGGGTACGGTAGGTATCTTCGGAGAAGTCTTCGTGCCCCGGGGTGTCCAGCAGGTTCACCAGGCAGTCGTGATACGGGAACTGCATCACGGAGGTGGTAATCGAAATACCACGCTGCTTTTCCATCTCCATCCAGTCAGATTTTGCATGCTGGCTGGAGCCACGGCCTTTAACGGTACCCGCGGTCTGGATCGCCTGTCCGAACAGCAACACCTTCTCGGTGATGGTCGTTTTACCGGCATCCGGGTGCGAGATAATGGCAAAAGTGCGGCGTTTGGCCACCTCTTGCAGATAAGGAGACAACGTCATAATCAATTCTTCTTAGGTAGGCGCGGCAGCAGGCCGCGCATCATGGAATACGAAAAATGCGGCTATTTTACCCATCAACAGGGGGCAGGCAATCATTGTTTACACAGGAGCTGCTCTAGTTCGTTCAATGACGTGACGGTCCAGGTCGGCTTGATGCCTTCCGGCAGCTCGCGACCATGCGCGTTCAGCCAGACGGTCGACAGACCCGATCTCATACCCCCCAGAATATCAGATTCTGCGGTATCGCCCACCATTAGCACGCGATCGCGGTCAGGATTGCCAGCCTGCGCCAGCGCATAATCGAAAATACGCGGATCCGGCTTCGGTACGCCCACCTGCTCGGAGATCACCAGCGCGTCGAAATGATCGCGCAGGCCGGTACGCTCAAGGCGGATCTGCTGAAGCGCGGTAAAACCGTTGGTGATGATCCCAAGCTTCACCTTGCCTTTCAGTGAATCCAGCAGGGAAACGGCGCCGGGCAGCGGCGCGCAGATATCCGCCATCGCATTCAGGAACGCCTCGTTCAGCGCCCCTGGACTGACTTTTAACCGCTCCGCCCAGGCGTCAAAACGCTGATGCTGAAGCTGTAACGCAGTGATGGCTCCGTTCTGGTAGTCCACCCACAGCGGTTTATTCACCGCCTGATAGTCCTGAAAATCTTCAGCGGTGAAGGCCACGCTATAGTCGAGAAACATCCGCTGTAGGCCGCCGAACGAGTCAAACGTAAACAGCGTTTCGTCGGCATCAAAGAAAATCCAGTCCCATTTCATCGTTACAACCTTATTTTCGTTATCCAATCGGCAGAGCCATGATAATGGCGTCTTCACGTCCCTCTGCGGTGGGGTAGTAGTTACGGCGGATGGTCGCCTCGTTAAAGCCTAAGCTTTCATAAAGTGCGATGGCGGCGACATTAGACGCGCGCACCTCCAGCCACAGAGTGAAAACGTCACGGGTTTCCAGCTCACGAATGAGGTGCTCAAGCAGTTCTCTGCCCAGCCCGCGGCGCTGGAAAGCGGGATCGACCGCGATATTAAACAGCGTCGCTTCGTCCAGAACAACCTGCGTAATGGCAAACGCGGCCAGGGTACCGTCCACGTCCAGGCGCAGATTTAAATAGCGTTCGCCCTGATTGCTGGCAAACGTCTTTTCGCTCCACGGAAAGGCATGGGCGCGGGTTTCAATCGCGAACGCGGTGGTCAGGTCAGCCGTCGTGAGGGAAGAAATCGTGTTCATATTCGCAAATTTGTTGCCATAGCGCGCTACGCGCCTTTGGGTTGGCTTTCAGTTCGTCCAGCGCTGGCGAGCTGATCTGGCTGCCTTCAAGGGGTAGCTCATTCACCGCCCCGATTCGCCAGCTGTTACAGCGGCTGTCAGGGGGAAGCATCGCGACGCTTTCGGGCGCCAGCTGTAATACCTGATCGTTTGTCACCTTCAGGCTGCGAAGGACATCTTCAATCAGGGGTTCATTCAGGGCAGGCGGCGCGTCTGCCACCATCACCAGGCGGACATGCGCAGGGATGGAGATGGCTATTTCGCCCCGCAACGCCGTCGGGCGACGCAAAGCCCACTGGGTGATGCCCAGCTGCTGCAACTGCCAGTCTCGTCGGGATGTCATAGCGAAAACTCCTGTCTCTCAGGCGCGCAAATATAGCAAATGTGTCGAAACTGCGCCATCTACCTACTATAATCCCCGCCTGAGTTTATTGAGGAACAATTCATGTCTGCATTTACCCCGGCAAGTGAAGTCTTGCTGCGTCACAGTGATGATTTCGAAGAAAGCCGTATTCTGTTTGCCGGAGATATGCAGGATGACCTGCCCGCGCGTTTCGACTGTGCTGAAAGCCGTGCCCACACCCAGTACTACCACCACTGGCAGGTGCTGAGCCGCCAGATGGGCGAGCGCGCGCGCTTTAGCCTGGTGGCGGAGCAGAGCGATATTGCTGACTGCGATACGTTCATTTACTACTGGCCGAAGAACAAACCGGAAGCCCAGTTCCAGCTGATGAACCTGCTTTCTCTGCTGCCGGTCGGCTGCGATATTTTCGTTGTCGGTGAGAACCGCAGCGGTGTGCGTAGCGCAGAGCAGATGCTCGAAGCCTACGCGCCGCTGACGAAAATCGACAGCGCCCGTCGCTGCGGCCTGTATCATGGCCGTCTGGAAAAACAGACAACCTTTGATGCCGACACCTTCTGGGACGAGTATCAGCTCGACGGCCTCACCATCAAAACGTTGCCGGGCGTATTCAGCCGTGACGCGCTTGATACGGGCAGCAAGCTGCTGCTGTCCACCCTGACGCCGCACACCAAAGGCAAGGTGCTGGACGTTGGCTGTGGCGCGGGCGTGCTGTCAACGGTTCTCGCCAGCCACTCGCCGAAGGTGCGTTTAACCCTGTGTGACGTGAGCGCTCCGGCGGTGGAAGCCAGCCGCGCCACGCTTGCGGCGAACGGTATCGAAGGCGACGTTATTGCCAGCAACGTCTTCTCCGACGTGACCGGTCGCTTTGATATGATCATCTCTAACCCGCCGTTCCACGACGGTATGGAAACCAGCCTTGAAGCGGCGCAAACGCTGATCCGTGGCGCAACCCGTCACCTTAACAGCGGCGGCGAGCTGCGTATCGTGGCGAACGCCTTCCTGGCCTATCCGAAAGTGCTGGATGAAACCTTTGGCTTCCACGAGGTGATCGCCCAGACGGGCCGCTTTAAGGTGTATCGCACCGTAATGACGCGCCAGGCGAAAAAGTAATCCCCGCCTTTGTCCGGCGATGGCTGACGCTGCCATCGCCCATTTTTGCAGCAATCAAAACAACGTGCGCAATTTTCTGTTGACGTAAAGCTGAAAACATCTAGAATGCGCCTCCGTGGTTACGATACTTTTACAGTGTCGATGGTATGCGAAGGTGGCGGAATTGGTAGACGCGCTAGCTTCAGGTGTTAGTGTCCTTACGGACGTGGGGGTTCAAGTCCCCCCCCTCGCACCATAAATCACGTTGATATTGCTCGCACTGGGCGAAGGTGGCGGAATTGGTAGACGCGCTAGCTTCAGGTGTTAGTGTCCTTAGGATGTGGGGGTTCGAGTCCCCCCCCTCGCACCAACGAGGCGATATCAAACCAGTAAGATGACTGTGCGAAGGTGGCGGAATTGGTAGACGCGCTAGCTTCAGGTGTTAGTGTCCTTACGGACGTGGGGGTTCAAGTCCCCCCCCTCGCACCAATTATCTTACATCCTCCCGGCAGTACCTCTCGTTTTTCCCGGCTATTTCAGACTCATCAAAATCACCAGTATTCCACTGACCAACGCAACGCAAGACGGCAGCAGCACGTAATGCCGAAGCTGTTTATGCCAGATCATCGCCGACGTCACCAGCAGCCCTGAAACAATGATCGCCTTCCAGACGTCAATGGAGAGATCGGCAAACGTCAGGCCGCCAAGGATGACACCAGGCAGTAAAATCCCCCACCCACTTCCCAGCGCTTTGCTCAACATGGTTTATCCTCTCACACTGATAATGATAACCAATATCATATGATAATAATTATCACCTGTCAGCATGCGCGGGCACAAATTGCCTCGACAATCGCTTTCCCATAATGACAGAGAATGTGTAAGGTGATAAATTGCACACCTGTTAACTTTCTATAAAGTTTTTCTGATAATAAGAATTCAATTTCCTTGCATCCATAACGAATAAATAACGCCTGGCGCATTGTTTTAATTGAGTTTTAATAAAAACGCACGCATATGACATCACAATCCTGGCTGTCTTTGGTCAACAAGAAATATCAGTTATCTTTACGTTTGTTTTTATTTCTGAATGCCGCCTCAGCGCTGTTCTCGATAACAAACCCGCTCTATTCCGTGCGCGTGTTATCGGTGCCCCTGGTTGCCGTATTGACTATCAGCACCGGCTTACTCATCTGGCACTGGAAAAACAGCGCGCGGAAAATAAATATTCCCGCGGTTTCCGCGATTTTCGGCTTTTTATGGGCCTGGCAGATCGTCTCTAAATTTTTAGTTATCACCCACGATCGCGCGCCGTTTTTAATGATGGCGCTTTTAACGGTGCTTTTTATAGGGGCTCTGGCGTTTGCCAGTAATATCAAAGCATTTACGCTACATTCATTACCCGCGTTTATTATCTGCCTGTGGTTAAGCCCTGCCGAAAACTGGCTGAGAATGACCTATTTCTTCGCGCTGCCTATGGTCGCCATTGGCATTCATCACGTGATCCAGCGGCGCAACGACCGTTTCGCTCAGGAGCTGCTCTCCGAGCTGCTGGAGGAGCGCGAAACCCTGACCGATCTCAGCATGATGGACCCGCTGACCGGCTTGTATAACCGTCGTGGACTGCAAAGCCGACTGGAGAATCTCCCCACGCCCGACGGCGGCGAGCACTTCGTGCTGCTGATGGATATCGACCATTTCAAAGCCTATAACGACCATTACGGCCATATGATGGGCGATCAGGCGTTGATCCGCGTCTCGGCAGCGATCCGCGATGCCGTGCGTTCACGCGACGTGGTCGCCCGGTTTGGCGGGGAAGAATTTATGGTTCTGTTGAGTAACATTCCGCTGGAGCAAGCACGCCAGACGGCAGAACGCATACGCCAGAAAGTTTACGATCTTAAAATCCCCCACATGTTTAACGAAAGCGTCGCCACTAACGTGACCATCAGCATTGGCATTGCCATGTACGAAGGTGAAGACGTTGAGGGTGCGCTGGCGAAAGCCGATAAAGCCCTCTATGAAGCCAAGCACATGGGACGCAACAGCATTCTGATGAGCGAAGAGCTGCATACCGCCTGACCCCCCTCACAGAGCCAGGATAAATCTCTTGCGCTCGGTTTTATCTATAGTTAGGATTGGCAATCATTATCATTTAGATTTGTAATCCACACTATGGCGACTCGTACTGCACACATCGTTGAGCCCCTGCTCTGGCGCGCTCCACTCTCCGCCGGGGAGACGACGCTTGCGGACGCCATTCGGGAAAAAATCGCCGTAACGCGCGCCCATCTGCTGGATTTTATCAAGCTGGATGAAGCGCCCCCGCATCATGCTCTGACGCTGTCCCAGTGGCAACGTCCTGCCGAGCTGCGCTCTCTGCTGGCGGCCTATTCCGATCATATCTACCGTAATCAGCCTACGCTTGCGCGGGAAAACAAACCGCTGCTTTCCCTCTGGGCTCAGTGGTACATCGGGCTGATGGTGCCGCCGATCATGCTGGCGTTGTTGACCCAGGAAACCATGCTCGATCTCTCTTCGGAGCATTTCCACGTCGAATTTCATGAGACCGGGCGTGCCGCCTGTTTCTGGATTGACGTGCATGAGGATCGCAGCGCGATGCACCTGTCTGCGCAGGCGCGTATGGAATCGCTGATTACGCGCGCGCTGGTTCCGGTGGTGGATGTCCTGGAAGCGACGGGAGAGATTAACGGCAAACTGATCTGGAGTAATACCGGATATCTTATCCACTGGTATTTGACGGAGATGAAGCCGCTGCTCGGCGACGAAAAAGTGGATGCACTGCGTCAGAGCTGTTTCTTTGCCAAACAGCTTTCAGATGGACGGGATAACCCTCTTTACCGCACCGTCGTACCGCGTGAGGGACTTCTGGTGCGTCGTACCTGCTGTCAGCGCTACCGTCTGCCGGACGTGCAGCAGTGCGGCGATTGCACGCTTAAGTAGTCTGGCCCGGCCTGATGCCCTCACCCACGGGGGAGAAGCAACAAAAACTAAAAACGGCAACCTGCGTTGCCGTTTTGCTTTTACCTACGCTATCTGCTGATTTTCCTCTTCCCCGTTACGCTGTGCTTCTTCCGCTTCCTGCTGAAGCAGCTGCTTCTCGTACACCTTGAAGAACGGGAAATAGATAATGGCGGAAACGCAGGCCAGGACCAGCACCAGAATGGCGGCGCGGAAATCCCAGCCCAGCGCCCAGGCCGCACCAACCGGCGCCGGCGCCGTCCACGGCACCACGGAAATCACGCGGCCAATCAGATCAAACTTCATCGCTGCCCATGCCAGCACGGCGTTGACCATCGGCGCCAGCAGGAAAGGAATAAAGAACACCGGGTTCATCACAATCGGCGTGCCAAAAATCACCGGTTCATTGATGTTGAATATGCTCGGCACCACGCTGAGGCGGCCAATCGAACGCAGGTGCGCGGAGCGGCTGCGCAGGTAGCAGAACACCAGCCCCATCGTCGCGCCGGACCCACCGATAACGATAAAGAACGTCCAGAAGGCCTCCATAAAGATGTGTGGCAAAGGCAGGCTCGCCGCCAGTGCGGTCTGGTTCGCCCCCAGGTTGGTCAGCCAGAACATTTGCAGCATCCCGGAGACAATCGCTGCGCCGTGGATCCCGGCAAACCACAGCAGGTGGCCAATCAGCACCGCCAGAAGGATGGCAGGCAGCGAGTCAGCCGCAGAGACCAGCGGCTTAAAGATCGACATAATGGCCTGCGGGATCAGCATGCCGAACTGCGACTGGATCAGCAGGCTCAGCGGATAAAGCGTCAACACCACCACCAGTACCGGGATCAGCAGGTCAAACGAGTTTTTGATCATCGGCGGAACCTGGTCCGGCAGGCGGATCCCGATGTTGTGTGCCTTCAGAAAACGCATCATCTCAACGCAATAAATCGCCACCAGAATCGCGGTGAAAATCCCGGTCCCTCCCAGGCTATCGACTGGCAAAGCGCCTTTGGTTTTAGGGGCCGCCACCAGCAGAAACGCCATTAACGACAGCATGGCGCACATGAACGGATCCAGCTGATGGGTTTTAACGTAATGTTTGCCCAGGTTGTAGGCGATAGCCGCACAGATATAAAGGGACATCACGCCCATCGTCATATCAAACGGCGTCAGAATTTGTCCTTCAAACTGCTTCGCCATATCCAGCCAGGCGCGGGCAAAACCCCAGGTGGTATCAGGCGAAAAAGGAGGATAAGCGAACACTAATAAAAACGAACCCACGATCATAAACGGCATCGCCGAGATGAACCCGTCGCGAATCGCCATCACATGACGCTGAGAAGAGATCCGCCCGGCAACGGGGCTGACGTAATTCTCAACGAAGCGGAAAATCAGATTAAATGCAGCATGGTTGGCAGACATAGCAGATCTCCTGTCAGACGTTCGTTTCGGACGTTCTCACGTCACACGTTGTTCCATAATTCAGCGTCACAACCTTGCCGGATCGTGTACCCGCGGTACTGCTCAAACGGAATGGTTTCATAATTAGCTCTTATTATTAGATACAGGGGAAGTTACACCCTCAGTATTAATCTCTGCATCATGCTCTGCAACCGGTTACTGTAACCGGTTTCTGTGAATGTGAAGGCGATCCAGAAATCGACCCTGACGAATATTTGTTACTTAAGGGATATTTACAGCGACTAAATTCTTATGACAGATTACGCAGGATATTTGTCAGGAGGAATCAATGAGTTTGCAGTCTGTACAGCAGTTTTTCGCCGAACACGCTCCGGATATAGAGATCATTGAGCTTAATCAAAGCACAGCGACTGTTGCACTTGCTGCTGCCGCGCACAACGTTGAACCCGGCCAGATTGCCAAAACGCTATCACTGAAGATTAAAAATGACGTGATTCTGGTGGTCGCAAAAGGCGATGCGCGTCTTGATAACAAAAAGCTCAAAGAGACATTCGGTGCAAAAGCCCGCATGCTCAGCAGCGATGAGGTCGTCACCCTGACGGGTCATCCTGTGGGCGGCGTCTGCCCTTTCGGGCTGGAAAACCCTCTCTCTGTTTACTGTGACATCACATTAAAACAGTACGCGGAAGTATTACCCGCAGCGGGTGCCATCCACAGCGCGGTGCGTATCTCGCCCGACAGAATGGCGGAACTGACCGCAGCAAAATGGGTCGATGTCTGTATTTGAACGTTGCGCCAGAAGCACTCTGGCGCACCTCTTAACGCTAAGAGAAGGAAGGAACGGTGAGAGCGGAACGACGCACTTCCCTGACGGGGAGATGCGCCAGGATATCCGCCGCATCCAGTAACCCCACGTCAGAATTGACGCCCAGCTTTACCATTGCGTTAAACTTATGCGCCCGAATGGTTTTAATATTGCGTTCAAGCTGTGCCGCTATTTCAGGGATCGAAAAACCCGATGACATATAACGCAGAATGGCCCTTTCGGTTGGGCTTAGCATGCGATTCTGGCTCACACACCAATGATTAAACACGTTGTCATTCACCTGATGTGTTTCGCTGAGCAGTGTCTCCAGCCCCTCCAATAACTGCTTTAGCGGAACCGATTTACTGATGATCCCATGTAAGCGAGAAGGCGAAAGATGGCTGACCAGCCTCGCCTCCATTTCATCAGAAGCCAGCACGATACGCTGGACGTCGCTGTGGGTGAAGGTGAGATCCCGCAAACAGGCCAGACAGTTTCGCCGCTCTTCACGCTCATCAGACAATGAATAAATTACCGCAAAGAATGAGATTTCCGAGAGCGCCGCTTTGAAGCTGTCGAATCGGCTAAACAGATGCACCTGGTAATGGCTCAGGGCGGGCATCGCAAAGAGATGCCTCAGCCCCACAGCGCTCATTGAGCAACTTTCGATGACGGCGATATGTTTTGTTGCAGTGGTCTTTTCCATTCCTCAAACTCTCCATAAGCCGACATTAAACTGAGTTCTCGCATACCCTGAGTACTGCTTATCCACGCGTACATATCGGCATTGCTGCGCAGTGATAAGCGGCGCATTGCACTGTTTTTCTGTGCACTGATCGTTTTATTACTTTTATTCAGCAGCGTGGCTATTTGATTGATTCCCCAACCTTTACCTAATAAACGCAACACCTTACGTTCAGAGTGGGTGAGCGCGATCGTTTGCTCACTCTCCTCTTCAATATCAGGATTTTCTGGTATTAATAACGTCTGGCTTATTCGCTCGGCACGTTCACTGCCCGCGCGAATAGCGTTAATAACGCCTTCAATCGGTTCCATATCTGAAAGCAGCGTGCTTTCCGGGCGCATAAGCAGCTCTACCGCAAGCGGATAAAGAGGACGCGAGACGAGAAAAATCCAGTGAATATCCCGGTACTGATTCATTAATCCATAATACTGCTCAAGCGTGCCACGCGGATTACGATATTCACCCGAAATATCGGCAATAACGACCCCAGCGCGACGCAGCTGGAGCAGCGTCAACTCCTGCATCGAACGGCAGTACGTTATCTCAAAATCGGGAAAATGGCGCGTCATGACGCCCCCTAACCCATTTTGCATTACGGGTACTCTACTGATCACAACTCCGTGTTTACCATTCAATGGCAACATAGACCCTCCATGTCTTTAATACATTAATTTAATAACGTGAAAACCCTACGAGGTTAAACACGCCTGTATCCCTAAGTACAAAACGGCTTAATACTCGCACTCGCTAAGATATGTCGCTTGGGTTATGAAACGCCCAATACAGGCTTAATATCGCATAAAGACCATAAATATTTAATTAAAAACACCTGAAAATATCGACAATATGAAATTAGAAATACTTAATATATTGTTTATATATGTTCTCCGTTTATATTCATTAAATAAATAAAATACGTTTTCTCTTCCCGACTTCAGACGCGCAGCCAATCGCACAAATCTTGATCTGGCCCAGCACAACGGCCACCGCACTTTGTGTTAAAAGTAAGCAATCTCTCTTCTTTTCAGGGCGTTTCATGCAGGCAGATCGGTCTACGCAGCGTGCCGCAACGCGGCTATGTATTCAGTGCGGGCTTTTCCTCTTACAGCACGGGGCAGAAAGCGCCCTCGTCGAAGAACTTTCCACGCGCCTCGGGCTGGCGCTGGGGATGGACAGCGTGGAGAGTTCCATCTCGTCAAATGCCATTGTGCTGACCACCATTAAGGACGGACAGTGCCTGACCTCCACGCGTAAAAATCACGATCGCGGCATTAACATGCACGTGGTCACGGAAGTGCAGCACATCGTGATCCTCGCTGAACACAAGCTGCTCGATCTCCGGGAGATAGAAAAACGTTTCAACCAAATCAAACCCCTGCGCTATCCGCGCTGGCTGGTTGTTTTGATGGTGGGGCTGTCCTGCGCCTGCTTCTGTAAGCTCAACAACGGCGGGTGGGACGGCGCGGTAGTGACCTTCTTTGCCAGCAGTATCGCGATGTACGTCCGCCAGCTTCTGACCCACAGGCAGCTGCATCCGCAGATTAACTTCTGTATTACGGCCTTTGTGGCGACAACCGTCTCCGGCCTGCTGCTGCGCCAGCCCGTCTTCGCCAGCACGCCTACGGTTGCGATGGCCGCCAGCGTATTGCTGCTGGTGCCGGGTTTTCCCTTAATCAACGCCGTCGCCGATATGTTTAAAGGCCATATCAATACCGGTCTGGCGCGCTGGGCGATAGCCAGCCTGCTGACGCTGGCAACCTGTATCGGGGTGGTCATGGCAATGACGATGTGGGGGTTACGCGGATGGGCGTGATAGATTTTCTGCTCGCACTGGCGCAGGACATGCTTCTGGCAGCCCTTCCCGCCGTTGGATTTGCGATGGTGTTTAACGTCCCTCAGCGTGCGTTACCCTGGTGCGCGCTGCTCGGCGCCATTGGCCACGGCTCGCGTATGGTGATGATGGCCGCGGGCTTTAATATCGAATGGTCGACGTTTATTGCCGCCATGCTGGTCGGCAGCATCGGTATCCAGTGGTCACGCTGGTATCTGGCACACCCGAAGGTGTTCACCGTGGCGGCAGTCATTCCTATGTTCCCGGGCATTTCGGCCTATACGGCCATGATTTCCGCCGTAAAAATCAGCCACTTTGGCTATAGCGAACCCCAAATGATCCTGCTCCTGAGCAACTTCCTCAAGGCCTCGTCGATTGTGGGCGCGCTCTCAATCGGTCTGTCGATACCCGGATTATGGCTTTACCGTAAACGTCCGCGTGTATAATAAAATCGCTTGCAATTGTATCGCGCACTATCTATATTCATTTCATGGACGCAAAAACGAACGACACCACCAATGCGCTTCTGCTGGATAACCAGCTCTGTTTTGCCCTCTATTCGGCAAACCTGGCGCTTAACAAGCTGTACCGGCAACTGCTGGCACCGCTTAACCTGACCTACCCGCAATACCTGGTGATGCTGGTGCTGTGGGAGCAGGATGATATTACGGTGTCGGACATTGGCGAGCGGCTGTTTCTGGATTCCGCCACGCTGACGCCCCTGCTGAAACGCCTGGAAAGCGCAGGACTGATCTCCCGCCAGCGCTCCCGTCAGGACGAACGTCAGGTTGCCGTCACCCTGAGCGACGCAGGTCGGGATCTGCAACAGCAGGCCGTGACGATCCCGCATGCCGTGGGCTGCGCCGCGCAGTGTGATACCGACACCATGCTGGCACTTAAACAGCAGCTCGAACTGCTGCGCCAACAGCTGCATCGCGCGTAAGGCTATACTTTACGCGCCTAATTTTAACCATATACATCGCGCGCTATTTAATAGCGCATTTAAACACAAGATGAGGAACCTGCCATGTCTTTAGAAAAAGTTGTCTACACTGCCAAAGCCAAAGCAACCGGAGGCCGTGACGGTCGCGCAACCTCTTCCGATGGTGTCCTGGACGTCAAGCTGGGCGTGCCAAAAGAGATGGGCGGCATGGGGGGAGAAGTCACTAACCCTGAGCAGCTGTTCGCGGCGGGCTACTCTGCCTGCTTCCTGGGCGCGATGAAGTTCGTTGCAGCCCGCGACAAATTCGCCCTGCCAAAAGACGCTTTTATTGAAGGCGAAGTGGGGATCGGGCCGCTGCCAACCGGTTTCGGTATCGAAGCGAAGCTGAACATCCACGTTGAAGGAATGGACGCCGCAGAAGCCAAAAAGCTGGTGGATGCCGCCCACATCGTATGCCCGTACTCTAACGCAACGCGCGGCAATATCGACGTGACGCTCAACATCATCGCGTAAACAGCGCCTCTGATTGTTGCCCCGGTAGCGCAGCGCCGCCGGGGAAATCCTCTCCTTTCCTCCCCTCTCTCTGTGCTACCATAACCCTCAATCACGCCCATAGTAATCAGTTGAGAAAGTGTTATGTCCTCCAGAATCCTGACCACCAGCATTGCTGGCATTGATGCCTTTATGCGCGACCCTCGCGGTGCGTTGACGCGCGCCGAAGGCGGCACGCTCGCGGTATTTGCCGACAACGCCCCGGCGTTTTATGCGGTCACGCCGGAACGTCTGGCGCAGCTTCTGGACATTGAAGCGAGGCTCTCGCGCCCGGCGAGCGACGTCATGCTGGATAATCAGTTTTTTGATGAACCCACCAGCGCCCCGGTGACCGTGCCGATGGGGAAATTTCCCATGTACGCTGGCTGGCAGCCGGATGCCGATTTTCAGCGCCAGGCGGCCTTATGGGGAATAGCCCTCTCGCAGCCCGCGACGCCGGAAGAGCTGGCGGCCTTTACCGCTTACTGGCAGGCTGAGGGAAAAGTATTCCACCATGTTCAGTGGCAGCAAAAGCTTGCGCGCAGCCTGCAAATCAACCGCGCCAGCACCAACGGCCAGCCAAAACGTGATATCAATGCCTTTTCAGAACCGGACAAAAAAATTCCTGATGGATTCCGAGGTGCGAAATGAAAAACGTCGGCGACCTGATGAAACGTTTGCAGAAGATGATGCCAGCTAACGTGAAGCCCGCCTTCACCACCGGTGAAGAGCTGCTGGCGTGGCAAAAAGAGCAGGGTGAAATCCGTGCGGCAGCTCTCGCCCGCGAAAACCGCGCGATGAAAATGCAGCGCACCTTTAACCGCTCGGGCATCCGCCCCCTGCACCAGAACTGCTCCTTCGACAATTATAAGGTCGAATCGCAGGGGCAGATGAACGCCCTTAACCAGGCGCGCCAGTACGTGGATGAATTTGACGGCAACATCGCCAGCTTCATCTTTAGCGGTAAGCCCGGCACCGGGAAAAATCACCTGGCGGCCGCTATCTGCAACGAGCTGCTGCTGCGCGGGAAATCAGTGCTGATTATCACCGTGGCCGACATCATGTCAGCCATGAAGGACACCTTCAGCAACCGCGAAACCAGCGAAGAGCAGCTGCTGAATGATTTAAGTAACGTGGATCTGCTGGTGATCGACGAGATCGGCGTCCAGACCGAATCCCGCTACGAAAAAGTGATCATCAACCAGATTGTCGATCGCCGTTCGTCGTCAAAACGCCCCACCGGTATGCTGACGAACCACAATATCGACGAGATGACCCGCCTGCTGGGCGAGCGGGTGATGGACCGCATGAAGCTGGGCAACAGCCTGTACGTCATCTTCGACTGGGACAGCTACCGCAGCCGCGTCACCGGCAAAGAGTATTAAGACATTTCCAGGGAGCGCCGGAGGAGCAGAGGTATATACTGGAGCCCCTTCCGGCCCTAATGAGTAAGTCATTATGAAAAAACAGTTTCTTTTCAGCATTCTTTCTGGCGCCCTGCTGGTGGCTGGCGCAGCGCAGGCCGCTTCATGGCAGGAGTCGCTTTCCAGCGCGGCGAATGAGTTAACCAAAGAGAGCGGCACGTCTCAGGGCGGGCTGTCCGCTGCTTCCCTCACCGGCCTGCTGGGCAACAGTTCCCAGAGCCTGAGCGCCGGCACGATGAACAACGCCGCGGGCATCCTGGAATACTGTGCGAAGCAGAAGCTGGCGTCCGTGACCGATACCGAAAACATTAAGAATCAGGTGCTGGGCAAGCTGGGCCTGGACACCCAGGAGCAGAAAGCGGATACCAACTATATGGACGGTATTCAGGGCCTGCTGAACGCGCAAAATGGTCAGCAGCTGAACCTGAGCACCCTTGGAAATTCCTCTCTGGCAAAACAGGTGAAAACAAAAGCCTGCGATCTGGTGCTGAAACAGGGCGTTAATTTCCTCTCCTGACCCCCGTTTTCTGCCACAACACGCCGCGTTTATGACGTTACTCCTTCAGCGCGGCGTGAAGCGTGCATTTTTCTCTTTCTCTACCGCCTCAGCGTCCGTCTGTCAGGATGCGACCGTCCTCAAAAAACCGGTTTTATAAACCAAATCCTAACCACAGCACACTTTCGTGACACTAAAATTGCAGCTAAGCGACATCGCAATTACAGTGTATTACCCAAAAAAATAAGCTATTAGCCGGCTAAGCGTCTGGCATGATGAGGATCTGCTGTTGTCAGAGTTACTATCCCTTGTCCTTTTTCTGGCATCCATCGGCGTTTATGCCTGGAAAGCCGGTCGTCACACCTGGTGGTTTGTTGCCACCCTGGTCGTGCTCGGCATTTTTATTGTTTTAAACATTACCTTATATGCCAGCGACTACTTTACCGGCGACGGTATTAACGACGCGGTGCTCTACACCCTGACGAACAGCCTCACCGGCGCAGGCGTGGGCAAATACATTCTCCCCGGCCTGGGGCTGGTGGTCGCGCTGGTGGGTATTTTCGCTGCGCTGGCCTGGGTGCTGCGCCGTCGCCGTCATCGCCCGCATCACCATGGCTACAGCCTGCTGGCGCTGTGCCTGGCGCTGGCCTCCGTGGATGCCAGCCCGGCCTTCCATCAGATTACCGAGCTGGTAAAATCCCAGTCGCGCGATGGCGATCCGGACTTCGCGGCCTTTTACAAAGAGCCGGCGAAAAAAATCGACAACCCCAAACTCAACCTGGTCTACATCTACGGGGAGAGTCTGGAGCGCACCTGGTTTGACAACGAGGCATTTCCGAACCTGACGCCGGAGCTTGGCGCGCTGAAAAATCAGGGCCTCGACTTCAGCCACACCGCGCAGCTGCCCGGCACGGATTACACCATTGCCGGGATGGTGGCCTCCCAGTGCGGCATCCCCCTGTTCGCCCCCTTTGAGGGTAACGCCTCCGCCTCAATGTCGAGCTTCTTCCCGCAGAACGTATGCCTCGGCGATATCCTGAAAAACTCGGGCTATGAAAACTACTTTATGCAGGGCGCTAACCTGCGCTTCGCCGGGAAAGACGTGTTCCTGAAATCCCACGGTTTCGATCACCTGTACGGTTCTGAAGAGCTGAAAACTACCGTGGCCGATCCGGCTTACCGTAACGACTGGGGCTTTTACGACGATACCGTTCTGGATGAAACCTGGAAGAAATTCGAGGAGCTTTCTCGCGCCGGTAAACGCTTCTCGCTGTTTGCATTGACCGTTGACACGCACCACCCGGATGGTTTCGTCTCGCGCACCTGTAAGCGTAAGGGCTACGACATTAACGGCAAAAACAATAAATCGTTCAGCGCCGTAACCTGTAGCCAGGAGCATATCGCGGCGTTAATCGAGAAAATTAAAGCGTCGCCCTATTTCAAAAATACGGTCATCGTCGTGTCGTCTGATCATCTGGCGATGAAAAACAGCGCCTGGGATGAGCTGAACAAGCGCGATCGCAGCAACCTGTTCTTTGTGCTGCGCGGCGATAAACCGCAGCAGGAGGTCATTGCCGCTAAGCGTAACTCGATGGATAACGGCGCTACCGTGCTCGACATTCTGGGCGGCGACAACTTTATCGGCCTGGGCCGCAGCACGCTGTCGGGGCAGTCCCTTTCGGAAATCTTCCTCAACATGAAGGAAAAAATCCTCGCCTGGAAGCCGGATATCATCCGCCTGTGGAACTTCCCGAAAGAGATAAACGATTTCACCATCGATCGGGATAAAAAAACGATCGCCTTCTCCGGCAGCCATTTCCGCCTGCCTCTGCTGCTGCGCGTGTCGGATAAGCGCGTCGAGCCGCTGCCGGAAAGCGAATACTCCGCGCCGCTGCGCTTCCAGCTGGCGGAATTCGCCCCGCGCGATAATTTCGTCTGGGTCGACAGGTGCTACAAAATGGGCCAGCTCTGGTCGCAACAGCTGTCGCTGTCCACCGACTGGTGCGTTTCTCAGGGGCAACTCGGCGGTGAGCAGACCGTGCAACACGTTGACAAACCGCAGTGGCAGGGAAAAACCGCGTTTAACGATACGGTCATTGATACCGCACGCTATCAGCGCAACGTTGACCTGCTGAAAATCGTCGACAACGACATTCGCTACAAAGCAGACAGCTTCATCTTCAATGTTGCCGGCGCGCCGGAAGAGGTGAAGCAGTTCAGCGGAATATCACGTCCCGAATCCTGGGGGCGCTGGTCTAACGCACAGCTGGGGGATGAGGTGAAAATTGAGTATACCCATCCGCTGCCGGAGAAATTCGATCTGGTGATCACCGCCAGGGCATTTGGTCCCAATGCAAACCGCCCGATTCCGGTGCGCGTCGGTGATAAAGAACAGATGCTGACGCTGAGCAATGATGTCTCCACCAGCACGCTGCATTTTGATAACCCTTCGCGCAGCAATACGCTGGTGATCGTGCCGCCAGACCCGCAGTCCACTAACGAAGGAAATATCCTCGGCCATGCCCCGCGCCAGCTTGGGATCGGCATGGTGGAAATCAAGATCGTCAAAAACAGCGGCTAACGCGCGCAAAGCCCGGCTTCCAGTCGGGCATTTTCGAAATTATATAATCCTTTATAATGATTATAAATTAGATAAAAACGCTATATATAAGCAATTTTTATTTATAAATATCCCGCCAAATTCACAATTTATAAAATGTGCAGCTTCTGAATTTACCACGGAGCGTTACGCACTTTTATCATGCTAACCGGCTACAAGTTCGAATCCATCCGGGCACTGCGCAGCGAAAACGTCATTGCCTGGGAGGTATTGTCCACGGCGATGCCTAACGTCGATCTCGAAGACTATTTTTGCTCAATGTCCGCGACGCAGCGTAAAGCGCATTTCTTTGCGCAGCTTCGTCATGCCATGTTCTGCGAAGCGGGCGACAAATATTATCTCAACGCGACGACGGATCTGCTGCTGGAAACGGACTTCCTGGACAGGCTGAAAGAAGAGACGCCCAGCCCGGAGAGGCTTGCTATCGAAGTCACCGATCTTCACAGGCTGATACACCTTGACGATACGCAAAGCCGGACCCTTCGGACGTGCATCGCCACGCTGCACCAGTGGGGAATAGAAGTGTGGGCCGACGATGTGTACGAAGACATTCTTCCCGACCTGCTTGCCAGCCAGATCCGCTTCTGCGGCGTAAAAATTGACAAGCATACCTTCTGGAGCGGACGCACCGAGCGGGAAAAGTTTTTACAGCTCACCCGCCAGTGCAAACGTCTCGCCGGCAAGGTGTTGATAGAAGGCATCGAAACCGCGGGGGATTTCGCACTGGCCCGCGCCAGCGTGGCCGATTACGGCCAGGGTTATCTGTGGGGCAGATCGTGACGTCTTGTATCGTTAACGCTGGCTATCAGGTCATCGTCCTGAGCGAAAACGCCTATTTATGGCTTGGCCTCGAGTGGCTCATCTCGACGGCGGTCACCCCTCGCCCTGATATGTACTGGATCAAAAACGCGAGCCCGGAAGGGCTTGTGCGCCTACAGGAACGCCTGCTGGATACCCATGCCGGCGCGGACTGGCTGGTATTTACCGATGCGGACCGGGTCAGCGACGTCAACGCCTTCCTGCGCGGCGAGCGGGCGAGAGCGGTAGCGGACAATGTATCGCTTGCCCAGCTGAGCCGCTGCTTTAGCGACACGACCTTCACCTTCGAAAACACCGCCACGCTGACGTATCAGGAGATGCGGGTTTGCATGCTGTTTCATAAAGGATTTAGCCCGGCACGTATCGCGCAAATCCTCAATAAATCACCAAAAACGATCTACACCCACAAGCGTAACGCGATGAACAAATTTTGCTGCCATACCCTGGCGGAGTTTCATCGGAAGCTCTGCCTGCTGGACGCTCAGTCCTCTTCTTTGTCAATGCACCGTTAATCACGTTAGGAAATACAATCATGAGAATTATCTCCACCGCTGTATGTTGTTCAGTTCTCCTGCTTCCTGCCGCTGCAATCGCCGCAGACAACAGCACCGCGAGCGCGACGATGCACGTCTCACTGGAGGTGGTAAAGTCCTGCACCCTCAACGCCAACGATCTCAACTTCTCGCGCCACGGTACGGATGAAGCCGGTGAAATTGAGGCCAGGACGCAGGTCGATATCGTCTGCACCAACGGTACCCCGTTCACCCTTTCCGCGACCAGCAGCGACAGCAGCGAGAACGGCACCTTCTGGCTGAAGCCGGAAAACGGCGAAACGGGCGCGCAAAAGATTGCGTGGAAGCTGTTTGCTGACGAAGGCAAACAGACGCAAATCACCGGCACCGGCGGGCTCACCGATACCGGCAACGGGATGAAACAGGAAGAGACGCTGTATGGCGTGATTGATGCGGGCGCCCTGACGACTGCCCAGGCGGGTACCTACAGTGACGATGTTACCTTAAACCTGGAGTACTGATCGTGCGTCGCTTTCTTCCCTGCTTCATTATCTGGCTCATGATGCTGGCGCTGCTGTCACGCTACGCGCTGGCCGCCACGCTTCAGGTCGCGCCCGTGACGCTCGACATGCAGAGCGGTCAACGCGCAACGGCCGTTTACCTCACGAACAGCGGGAAAACGGCCATCCACGCTCAGATACGGGTGTACGAATGGTCCCAGAAAAACGGCAAGGATGTGCTGGAAGCGACCGAGGAAGTCGTCAGCAGCCCGGCGATGACCTCGCTGGCGCCGGGCCAGCAGCAGCTGGTGCGTATTATCGTGATGCAGCCGGGTGCCCATGAACAGGAGCAAAGCTACCGGCTGATCATCGATGAGCTGCCAGACGCCGCGTCCCGTGCGGCCAACCCCAGCGCGGTCCACTTCCTGCTGCGCTACTCGATTCCGGTCTTCATCGCCGGAAGCCAGACAACGCCCGTCAGCCAGGCTGTCCTGAGCTGCGAACAGGCCGACATTCCGGCCACGCTGCGCTGCTATAACGCCGGAAACCGCCATATTCGCCTCAGCCACCTTCAGGTGCTGACGGCCGACGGGCAGGTTGCTGCCGCAGTCAAAGGACTGGCCGGCTATGTGCTGCCGGGACAGACCGCGCTTGTGCCGCTTAAGCAAACTCCCCGCCACGCGCTTAGCGCGTTACGCGCCTACATCAATGACGATCGCCATGCCAGCCAGATCCCACTGCGCCCGCTCGCTGCTCGCGCTCCTGCTTTGGCTACCGCTCATGCTGCCAGCAGCCCGGGCTGAACCTCCGGTTGACGCCGTTCAGTGGCTGGCCATTACCGTAAACCACGCCCCGCGCGGCGAGCTGTGGGCCTGCCGCGTAGAGGGCGATGCGCTGTGGATTGGCCGCAGCGACATCGCAAAGCTGGGGCTTCGCGCCCCGGAAGGCCGCAGCGAGTGGGTTGAATTGACGTCCCTGCCGGGCCTGAAGGTCAGCCTCGACGTGCTTTCGCAGCAGGTGTCCATCAGCGCCGAGGCGAAGGCGCTTGAGGGAGAGCAGCACGTGACGTTCGGGAGGCCTCCCTCGCAGTACCGCTATCCTGAAGCGCAGCCCGTCAGCGCCTTTACGCTCGGGTACGCGCTCTATGCCAGCGAGTCCGAGGGAAAACGCCAGCTTAACGCGCAAACCACGCTGTCCGCTTCCGGGCCGCTGCCCGGCCTGTTCAGCAGCAGCTTTTCCAGCCATGCCGGGAAGGAAAACAGCGCGGGTCGCCCCACCCATACGCGCCTTGAAACCCGCTGGCAGCGGGATAACCCAGACTCGCTGACCAGCCTGGCGCTGGGGGACAGCATCACCACCAGCACCCGCTGGAGCCGCCAGGTCCGCTTCGGCGGGCTGCACTGGGCGCGCAACTTTGAGCTCAATCCGCAGCTCAACACCGAACCGCGCAGCCGCTACAGCGACACGGCCGTGTTGCCTTCAACGGTCGATCTTTACATTGACGGCCTTAAGCAGAGCAGCCAGCAGGTAACGCCGGGAGATTTTCTGCTCGATACTCTGCCCGCCTTTACCGGCAGCGGGCAGGCGCAGGTGGTGATTACCGACATCAACGGCCAGCGGCGCACCGTTCAGCTCGATTTATACGGCGCGCCGGGAATGCTGGCGGAGGGGCTCAGCAGCGGCTCGCTGGACATCGGCTGGATGCGGCAAAACTATTCGCTGCGCTCCGATGATTATGCCGCCTCGCCGATGCTCGACGCCGGCTGGCGCTATGGCGTGAATAACCAGCTAACGTTGGCCCTGCATACGGAACAGCAGCGAAAGCTGCGCAACGTGGGAACAGGCGCAGACTGGCTGATCTCCCCCAGTGCGGGCATTCTCAGCCCGCACGTTGCCCTGAGCGACAGCGCCTACGGTAAGGGGATGCAGTGGGGCATCGGCTGGCAGTGGAACGGTAGCGGAACAGGATTTTCCGCCAGCACCGTTCGTACCGACGCCGCCTTCGCCGATAACGCCCGCATGAGCGGGGCCGAGCCCGTCCGGCGCAGCGACAGCGTATGGGTCAGCCACGCATTTCCCCACTTCGGCACGCTGGGTGCGGGCTGGGTGCAGCAAAATATACAGGGCAACCGGCAGCGCTATCTCAATTCCTCCTGGTCCGTTTCGCTCCCGGCCCATCTCTCTACCACGCTGAGCTATACCCGCTCGTTTACGGACGGGTCGAGCAACATCCAGCTTATGCTCTCCGTCCCGCTGGGCCGCCAGAATACCCTCTCGGTTCAGGCCAGCCGGGACAGGCCGCGCGTGGACTATCGCCACCAGCCAGACAATCAGGCGGGCGGCTGGTCCTGGCAACTGGGGCAGGGCTTTGGTCAAAACCGGGAAAGGTATGCAGACGTGGGCTACCTTGGCCGCGCCGGAGAGTGGCACGTCGGGCTGGAGCAGAGCACTAACGCGGTCAACCAGTACGCCTCGGCCGAAGGCAGCCTGACGCTGCTGGACAACAGCCTGCACGCTTTACGCTACAGCCAGCAGGGGCTGGCGCTGGTCTCCACGCGCGGTATCGGGCACGTGCCGGTGATGCTGGAAAACCGCCGGGCGGGCGAGACCGATGAGAAAGGATACCTTCTGCTGACCGACCTGCCGCGCTACCACAACAGCAAAGTCAGCATCGATCCGCTGGATCTGCCGCCCGACGTCATCGCCCCCGTCACCGACATGTATGCCAGACCGGGTAACAGCAGCGCGGTAAAAGTCGATTTTAACGTCCACCGCGCCGTGACGGTTCAGGCCCGGCTGGTCGACAGGCGCCGCCAGCCGCTGCCGCTGGGCAGCGTTGTTTCAACACCACACGGCGCCACTATCGTGGGTCGCGACGGGTTTATCTGGCTTGAAGATCCGCCCCTGCCGGGCGAGCTGGTGGTGAAAACCGGTGAAGGCGAGTGTCGGGTCACGCTTCCGGCCCCGCGCACCGCGTCAACCGTAATCAATATTGGAGAACAGCTGTGTCAATAAAAACGCCGTTAACATTGTTGCTTGTGCTGTCCATGAAGGCGATGGCGGCAGCGTGCTGGATTACCTCCCCCGCAGTGATTAACTTCGGCAACGTCGTGCCGGGTAACGCCGCCTCGACAAACACCAAGGTAAAGTTTAGCTGTCAGGCCGATAACTTCGGCACGGCAGAGTACATCAACGTCTGTCTGAGCAGCATCGACGCCCCGCCCTTTCAGATGCTCTCGACGGGCGACCAGGAGGGAAAGCAGTACACCCTGCTGTTTCGCCTGCTTAACGGCCTCGCGCGATCGCAGGAGCTGGGCCCCGCCAGCCGCGGAGATCTCATTCAGCAGACCATTACTGCGGGAAGCAACGCCAGCGTCAGCGGCAGCTTTCCGCTTATCGCCACCCTGCCGGCGGGGCAAAGCCAGCTCCCCGCGACCCACTATTACAACTACAACATGAACCTGCGCATCGCCTGGCACAGCGCCACCCGCCAGGATGCCCTGCAAAGCTGTGCAGACGGCTCCGCGGAGGGGGAACAGGTGCAGGGCGGGAGCAATGCGCAGGCCGAAATCAGCGAGGGATGCTACATAGAGCGTGTCACCCCGCTGAACTTCGGCACCCTGACCAGCACCACCGCGCTGCGCCCCACGCGCTCGACGGCAACCCTCACCACGCGCTGCCCGGCCGGAACCGCATTCACGCTTGCCATGGGGAAAGGCAATCATGCCAGCGGCGACTGGCGGCAGCTTTGCAACGATGAGGGGCAGTGCCTGCGCTATGGGCTCTGGCAGGATGCGGGGGCGACGCAGCGCTGGGGCGATCAAAGCAGCGGCGATACGCTGAACGTCACCAACCCCGCCGGCGGCACGCAGAACTTCACCGTCTACGGGGAGGTTCCGGCCCAGCCCCTGAGCGGGACGGGGGAGTTCATTGACGACGTGATAGTCACGCTGACTTATTAAACTCACCAAAAAACCGTCTGGATCAATGTTATCGGTAACAGTGGCGCTAAAATAACCAATAACGCTGTTTACTCAGGCGTAATGCCTGTTTTTTTAATTGAATATCTCTGTTTGTATTACAACAACTTATGAAATACCTGCTTGCTGACGCCCTCGTTTACAACGACGAGGACGGTACCATTGCTCCTGTTAATGCGCCGGACGAGGATGCGCAGATCCTCACCTGTACGGCCAATACCATCCTGAAGCTGCTGGTGAAGCATCACGGGAACGTCGTCGAACGGGAAACGTTCCTCCATGAGGTCTGGGATCGGCGCGGGCTTCAGGGATCCAACAACTCGTTAAACCAGTACATCAGCATCTTGCGCAAAATGCTGGCCAGCCTGCTTCCCGACGTGCTGTTTATCGTCACGGTGCCGAAAACGGGCTTTATGCTCTGCGCGGACGTCACGGTCACGGCGCTGGAGGAAGAGGCGCCGGCGGGCGAAACGACGAAACCGACATGGCGCGTTCGTCCGGAACTGCTGTTCTGCGGCGCGCTCACGCTGGCGATTGTTGCGCTGTGCGTCTGGATAACGGCCATTAAGCCAGATGCCCCGCAGAGTGAAATTCACCTGCTTACCCATATCGACACGTGTCCGGTTTACACCTTTACGCCGCTGGCGGATGTGTTCCACGACAGGGCGATTGCCCTGGCGCAAAAGCTTCAGCAGGACGGCCATCTCCCGTGCCTGAAAAATTCGATCTTTTACATGCACATTCAGAGAACGCTTTTCTACGGTCACGAAGGGCGGCTGGTGCTATCCCAGTGCTCGCTCACGCACGATAAAGCCAGCGCCTGCCGTACGCTTTACTATTACGAGTGGTGATATGAAACACAAAAAAGTGTGGCTAATACTGGTCCTCAACCTGCTGCTTCTGGGCGCCGCGCTGGCGTGGTATTACTACACGCCTCCGCTGTCGGTGGCCTGCGATGGCAACCTGACCTTCTCCGACAGGCGCGACAACCATGAATTCACGTTCGACGGGGAGATCATAATGCGTTTTCACCCGGATAAAACGGGCTATATCACGCTAAACGGCAACGTCGAGAATGCCCCGAACAGCTGGGAGGTTTCTCGTCAGGAGATGTTTAAATGGCGCCACGTGGAGGGAGAGCTGTATGAAATTATCATTCAAAAAGTGGAGCGCTTCAGCCATGACGCCATGCCGCCGGGGGTGTTTGAAAAGTACGTCGCGGGCCTGACGCTGGGGAAAAAAAGGCTCCTGACGATAGAGCGCACGCCGCAGAGCGCGCTGGTGATCAGCAATTTTTACTCACCGGTGCTGGTTTGCTCGGAGTAATAGCGGTCGCTCAGGCTATACTTCCCGCCATGAATATTGAAATCCGCCCCACAACCTGCGATGACGCAACCGCCCTGCCCGCGATCGAACGCGCGGCCGGGCAGCGGTTTCGCGACGTTCCTGAGCTGGCCTGGCTTGCCGATGGCGACGTAATTTCGGTTGAGGATCACCTCGGCTATGCCGCGCGGGGATTAAGCTGGCTGGCGCTGGCTGACGGGTGCCCGGTGGGCTTTATTCTCGCCGAAGCCCATCCATCATCGCTGTTTATCGTGGAACTGTCGGTTGATCTGGACTGGCAGGGACAGGGGATTGGACGCCGGTTGATTAACCGTGTTGCAGAGCGTTCCCGCGCGCTGGGGCTCGCCTCGCTGACGTTAACGACGTTTCGTGATGTCCCGTGGAACGCGCCGTTCTATGCGCGGCTGGGGTTTGACATGATGGCAACGCTGACGCCGGAGCTGCGTCAGAAACGTGAAGAAGAGGCGGCGCACGGTTTAGCGTATGGTTCCCGCTGCGCCATGCGCCTGCCTCTGTAAAATCGCCCGGTGGCGCTGCGCTTACCGGGCCTACAAAACACGCGTTCCGTAGCCCACACCGTAGGCCGGGTCAGGCGTAGCCGCCACCCGGCAACACGCACATCCCGTAGGCCGGGTCAGGCGCAGCCGCCACCCGGCAACACGCACAATCCGTAGGCCGGGTAAGGCGTAGCCGCCACCCGGCAAACCGCACATCCCGTAGGCCGGGTCAGGCGTAGCCGCCACCCGGCAAAACGCACGATCCGTAGGCCGGGTCAGGCGCAGCCGCCACCCGGCAAACCGCACATCCCGTAGGCCGGGTCAGGCGCAGCCGCCACCCGGCAAAACGCACGCGATCAGAACGTTTCCCAGTTATCGCCCGCATCTGCGGTCGCCGGTTTACGCGCTATCACCGGTGCGGCAACGCTTTTCGCGGAGGCGAACTCGCGCGCCTTCATCTGCTCCTGCTGGATACGGAACACCGCAACGGCCTGCGTCAGACGGCTCGCCTGCTCTTCCAGTGCCGCCGCCGCAGCCGCAGACTCTTCCACCAGCGAGGCGTTCTGCTGGGTCACGCGGTCCATCTCCGCCACCGCCAGGCCGACCTGGTCGATACCGCGGCTCTGCTCGTCAGACGCAGAGGCAATCTCGCCCATGATGTCCGTCACGCGGGTAACCGCATTCACGATTTCACCCATGGTTTCACCGGCGCTTTCCACCAGCGTTGAACCCACTTCCACCCGGCCAACGGAGTCCTCAATCAGGCTCTTGATCTCGCGCGCCGCCTGGGCGCTACGCTGCGCCAGGTTTCGCACTTCACCCGCAACTACCGCAAAACCACGGCCCTGCTCGCCCGCACGCGCCGCTTCTACCGCCGCGTTCAGCGCCAGAATGTTGGTCTGGAAGGCAATGCCGTCGATTACGCTGATAATGTCGGCAATTTTCTGCGAACTGCCGGCGATGTCGCGCATAGTCTGCACCACGTTATCCACCACTTTACCGCCTTTTTGCGCCGTCTCAGAGGCGCTCAACGCCAGGTTGCTCGCCTGACGGGCGTTCTCGGCGTTCTGCTTCACGGTGGCAGTCAGCTGTTCCATGCTGGCCGCCGTCTCTTCCAGAGAGGCAGCCTGCTGCTCGGTACGGGATGAGAGATCGTTATTGCCCATTGAGATCTCGCTCGCGCCGCTGTAAATGGCGTTTGCGCCGTTACGCACGTCACCCACGGTACGCACCAGTTCACCCTGCATATGGCGCAGGGAGTCGGCCAGCTCGCCCATCTCGTTGGAGCCTTCCACGTCGATGCGCTTCACCAGGTCGCCGCTGGCGATATGACGAATGCTGTCGATCAGACGGTTCAGCGGCGATATCAGCGCCTGCTTAATGCCCAGCCAGACGGCGACAATCACCACCAGCACGGCAACCAGCACGCTAATCAGCACCCAGATAGCCTGGCGGTAAGAGCTGTTGCTGTCTTCAACCGCGGTCTGGTACAGCGCGTCGTTCTGTTGCAGGTAGGCGACGTACTGCTTCTCAAAGCCGTCCTGATAGCTCTGGGTCGGCTGGTCGAAGAACGCATTGATCTTGCCTGCCCCCAACAGCTGGATCAGCTCGGCCAGCGCGCCGTGGTAGATATCGTAATTACGTTTAATCTCCAGCGCCGCAGCGTCGCTCTGACGCGGGTCGCGCGGCAGCGCTTCGTAATCCGCCCAGTTTTTTTCCGCCTGCTTCAGGGACGCAGACGCAATTTGCATCAGCTCGGCGACGGTAGAGCCGCTGCCGATATTGTTCTGATCCATCATGTAGCGGATACCCGCGCGGTTCAGGGTATTACGGGTTTGCAGCAGCGCCACCCAGCTACCGTTCAGGGTGGATTGTTGCTGGCGAATGGTTTGCAGGACGGTGAAATTCTCTTTGTCATGCTTCAGGGCATTGAAGAAAAGACCACCGGACGTGAGTTGTAAAAGGCCAAATATCGCTAAAACCAGCAGTAAGCTGGTGACAATCTTGATTCGGTTTAACATGTTTTCTCTTTCCTCAGACAGATACAGAATATTCGGCCTGGCATGAGAAAACTTTACGAAAATCATCCTGGAATTTAGGGTTTTTACGCTTCGTCCCGCGCGGCGATATGTCGGTTTCCGAGTTCAATAAACTCTTCCAGCAGCGCAGTGAGCTGCTTCATCTTCTCCGGCGTATATTCCGCCTCTATCTGCTGGTACGCCTCTTCCACCTGCGCCTGAGCACGCTGGTACAGCGCGTTACCTTCTTTCGTCAGCGACACGTACAGCTTGCGCTGGTCGTTCACCGGCTTTAAGCGCAGCACCAGACCGTCGCGCTCCATGCGCGTCAGAATGCCGGTCAGGCTCGGGCGCAAAATGCAGGTGCGAAACGCCAGATCGTGAAAATCCATGGAGGGATGCTCGGCCAGCACGCGGACGATACGCCACTGCTGCTCGGTCAGATTATGCTGCTTCACTATCGGGCGGAAGTAGCCCATCGCCGCTTCACGCGCCTGCAACAGCGCGATGGTTAATGAATCATGCATAGCCTTCCCCTTACATCATTAACAAGTAAACAATTCAAAACAGATGCTTTTATCAACAGCACTTTTTTACCTAAAAAGTCTAACAGAAACAACGCGCTTTTTTTAATGCATTGATTCAATAGTACATTTACCTGTTTATGTAAATTTATTGTTACTCATATCACAAATTATTCACTTCTGATTGCGAAACGTTCAGCAAAAGCATAAAACCAGATCATTAACATATTAATGAAATCCAAACCGGATATCCGGTCTGAGGAGTATGGGAATGAAAGGTACTGTTTTTGCCGTGGCGCTAAACCACCAGAGCCAGCGTGCTGCCTGGGCAGAGGCGTTTGAAAAAGCCCCCTATAACGCGCCGCCAAAAACGGCGGTATGGTTTATCAAGCCACACAACACCGTTATCCGCGCAGGCGAACCGATTCCTTTTCCGCAGGGGGAAACGGTGTTAAGCGGTGCGACGGTGGCGCTGGTGGTGGGAAAAACCGCCAGCAAAGTACGCGCTGAAGAGGCGGCGGCGTACATCGCCGGGTATGCGCTGGCCAACGAAATCAGCCTGCCGGAGGAGAGCTTTTATCGCCCGGCCATTAAGGCCAAATGTCGGGATGGATTTTGCCCGCTCGGCGAGCCTGTCGCCGTTGATAGCGTGGACAACCTGACCATCATTACCGAGATCAACGGCCGCGAAGCGGACCACTGGAATACCGCCGATCTGCATCGCAACGCCGCCGAACTGCTGAGCGCCCTGAGCGAATTTGCCACCCTGAATCCCGGCGATGCCATATTGCTCGGCACGCCGCAAAGCCGCGTCGAGATCCGTCCGGGCGATCGGGTACGCATTCTGGCAGAAGGATTTCCTCCGCTGGAAAACCCGGTGGTGGATGAGCGCGACGTCGCCCTTACCCGTACCGCGCCGCCGCACGCCACGCTGTTTGCCCTCGGCCTTAACTACGCCGATCACGCCAGCGAGCTGGACTTCAAGCCGCCCACCGAACCGCTGGTGTTTATCAAAGCGCCAAATACCTTTAACGGCGACAACCAGACCTCGGTGCGTCCGAACAATATCGAATACATGCACTACGAGGCGGAGTTGGTGGTGGTTATCGGTAAAACCGCGCGTAAGGTGAGCGAAGCCGAGGCGATGGAGTATGTCGCGGGCTATACGGTCTGCAACGACTACGCCATCCGCGACTACCTGGAAAATTACTACCGCCCGAACCTGCGGGTAAAAAGCCGCGACGGGCTGACCCCCATCAGCCCGCACGTCGTGCCGAAATCAGCGATTCCCGATCCGCACAACCTTCGTCTTCGCACCTTCGTCAACGGCGAACTGCGTCAGGAAGGCATCACCGCCGATCTCATTTTCAGCATCCCCTACCTGATTGCGTATCTGAGCGATTTTATGACCCTGCAACCCGGCGACATGATTGCCACCGGCACGCCGAAGGGGCTGTCCGACGTGGTGCCGGGCGATGAAGTGGTGGTGGAGGTGGAAGGCGTGGGCCGCCTGGTAAACCGAATTGTCAGTGAGGAGACAGCAAAATGAAAAAGATTAACCACTGGATCAATGGTAAAAACGTCGCCGGAAGTGAGTACTTCCACACCACTAACCCGGCCTCCGGCGAGGTATTAGCGGAAGTCGCCTCCGGCGGTGAAGCGGAAATTCATCAGGCCGTTGCCGCCGCTAAAGAGGCGTTCCCGAAATGGGCCAACCTGCCGATGAAGGAGCGCGCGCGCCTGATGCGTCGCCTGGGCGAACTGATTGACCAGAACGTGCCGGACATTGCCGCAATGGAAACCGCCGACACCGGCCTGCCGATCCATCAGACCAAAAACGTGCTCATTCCGCGCGCCTCGCACAACTTCGAGTTTTTCGCTGAGGTGTGCCAGAAGATGAACGGCAAAACCTACCCGGTCGACGACAAGATGCTCAACTACACGCTGGTGCAGCCGGTGGGCGTCTGCGCGCTGGTGTCGCCGTGGAACGTGCCGTTTATGACCGCCACCTGGAAGGTCGCGCCCTGTCTCGCGCTGGGCAACACCGCGGTGCTGAAGATGTCCGAACTTTCGCCGCTGACCGCCGACCGTCTGGGCGAGCTGGCGCTGGAGGCGGGCATTCCGGCGGGCGTGCTGAACGTGGTGCAGGGCTACGGCGCCACGGCGGGCGACGCGCTGGTGCGTCATCACGACGTGCGCGCCGTCTCCTTCACCGGCGGCACCGCCACCGGGCGCAACATCATGAAAAACGCCGGGCTGAAGAAATACTCCATGGAGCTGGGCGGCAAATCCCCGGTGCTGATATTTGAAGATGCGGATATCGAGCGCGCCCTGGACGCCGCGCTGTTCACCATCTTCTCCATTAACGGTGAACGCTGCACCGCCGGCTCGCGCATTTTCATCCAGCAGAGCATCTACCCGGAATTCGTCAAACGCTTTGCCGAGCGCGCCAACCGCCTGCGCGTGGGCGACCCGACCGATCCGAACACCCAGATTGGTGCGCTCATCAGCCAACAGCACTGGGAAAAAGTATCCGGCTATATCCGCCTCGGCATTGAAGAAGGCGCAACCCTGCTGGCGGGCGGCCCGGACAAACCGACCGACCTGCCCGCGCACCTGAAAGGCGGCAACTTCCTGCGCCCGACGGTGCTGGCGGACGTCGACAACCGCATGCGCGTGGCGCAGGAGGAGATCTTCGGGCCGGTGGCCTGCCTGCTGCCGTTTAAGGATGAAGCGGAAGGCCTGCGCCTGGCGAACGACGTGGAGTACGGCCTGGCGTCGTACATCTGGACCCAGGACGTCAGCAAGGTGCTCCGTCTGGCGCGCAACATTGAAGCGGGCATGGTGTTCGTGAACACCCAGAACGTGCGCGACCTGCGCCAGCCGTTTGGCGGCGTGAAGGCCTCCGGCACCGGGCGCGAAGGCGGCGAGTACAGCTTTGAGGTGTTCGCGGAGATGAAGAACGTCTGCATCTCCATGGGCGACCATCCGATTCCAAAATGGGGGATCTGACAATGGGCAAGCTAGCGTTAGCGGCAAAAATCACCCACGTGCCGTCGATGTACCTTTCCGAGCTGCCGGGGAAAAACCACGGCTGCCGCCAGTCGGCCATCGACGGGCATAAAGAGATCAGCAAGCGCTGCCGCGAGCTGGGCGTGGACACCATCATCGTGTTTGACACCCACTGGCTGGTAAACAGCGCGTACCACATCAACTGTGCGGATCATTTTTCAGGCGTCTACACCAGCAACGAGCTGCCGCACTTTATCCGCGACATGACGTATGACTACGACGGCAATCCGGCGCTCGGGCAGCTGATCGCCGACGAAGCGGTGAAGCTCGGCGTGCGCGCCAAGGCGCACAACATCCCGAGCCTCAAGCTGGAGTACGGCACCCTGGTACCGATGCGCTACATGAACGCGGATAAGCACTTCAAAGTGATCTCCATCTCCGCGTTCTGCACGGTTCACGATTTCGCCGACAGCCGCAGGCTGGGCGAGGCCATCGTCAGTGCCATCGAAAAGTACGACGGCACCGTGGCGGTGCTCGCCAGCGGCTCGCTGTCGCACAGGTTTATCGACGACCAGCGCGCCGAGGAAGGAATGAACAGCTACACCCGCGAGTTCGACCGCCAGATGGACGAGCGCGTGGTCAAGCTGTGGCGTGAAGGCCAGTTTAAAGAGTTTTGCAGCATGCTGCCGGAGTATGCCGACTATTGCTACGGCGAGGGCAACATGCACGACACGGTGATGCTGCTGGGGATGCTCGGCTGGGACAACTACAACGGCAAGGTGGAGTTTCTCACCGAGCTGTTCGCCAGCTCCGGCACCGGCCAGGTTAACGCCGTTTTCCCGCTGCCCGCGTAAGGAGTCGTTATGCCGCACTTTATTGCTGAATGTACCGACAACCTCCGCGCGCAGGCCGACCTGCCGGGGCTGTTCGCCAAAGTGAACGAGGCGCTGGCCGCCACGGGGATCTTCCCGCTCGGCGGCATCCGCAGCCGCGCCCACTGGCTGGACACCTGGCAGATGGCGGACGGTAAGCATGATTACGCCTTTGTGCATATGACGCTGAAGATCGGCGCCGGGCGAAGCCTGGAGAGCCGGGAAGCCGTGGGGGAGATGCTGTTTGCGCTGATCAAAACCCACTTCGCGGAGCTGATGTCGGAGCGCTATCTGGCGCTGTCTTTCGAGCTCGACGAGCTGCACCCGACGCTCAATTACAAACAAAACAACGTACACGCGTTGTTTAAGTAGACATCTTTTTCGCCCGGTGGCGCTTCGCTTACCGGGCCTACAACGGCTCGAACGTAGGCCGGGATCGCTACGCGCCACCCGGCAACAGCCGCACAAAGGATACGCCATGCTCGACAAACACACCCATACCCTGATCGCCCACCGCCTGCATCAGGCGGAACAGTCCCGGGAGCAGATCCGCGCGATCTCGCTGGAGTACCCGGAGATCACGATTGAAGACGCCTACGCAGTCCAGCGCGAATGGGTGAGCCTGAAAATTGCCGAAGGCCGCGTGCTGAAAGGCCACAAGATTGGCCTCACCTCGAAGGCGATGCAGGCCAGCTCGCAGATCAGCGAGCCGGACTACGGCGCGCTGCTGGACGACATGTTCTTCCACGACGGCAGCGACATCCCCGTTGACCGCTTTATCGTCCCGCGCATTGAAGTGGAGCTGGCCTTCGTGCTGGCAAAACCGCTGCGCGGCCCGAACTGCACGATCTTCGACGTTTACAACGCCACGGACTACGTGATCCCCGCGCTGGAGCTGATCGACGCCCGCTGCCACAACGTTGACCCGGAGACCCAGCGCCCGCGCAAGGTGTTCGACACCATCTCCGATAACGCCGCCAACGCGGGGGTGATCCTCGGCGGCCGTCCGATTAAGCCCGACGCGCTGGATCTGCGCTGGATCTCCGCCCTGCTCTACCGCAACGGCGTAATTGAAGAGACCGGCGTCGCCGCTGGCGTGCTTAACCACCCGGCGAACGGCGTGGCGTGGCTGGCGAACAAGCTCGCGCCGTACGACGTGCAGCTTGAGCCCGGACAAATCATCCTCGGCGGCTCGTTTACCCGTCCGGTTGCCGCCAGCAGAGGCGACACCTTCCATGTTGACTACGGCAACATGGGCTCCATCAGCTGTCGCTTTGTGTAAGGAGGCGATCATGCAAAACGCATTCAAAGCGGCGCTAAAGGCGGGCCGTCCGCAAATCGGTTTATGGCTGGGGCTGACCAGCAGCTACAGCGCCGAGCTGCTGGCCGGGGCCGGTTTTGACTGGCTGCTGATCGACGGCGAGCACGCGCCGAACAGCGTGCAGACCGTGTTAACTCAATTACAGGCTATCGCTCCCTATCCCAGCCAGCCGGTGGTGCGCCCGTCGTGGAACGATCCGGTGCAGATCAAGCAGCTGCTGGACGTGGGGGCGCAAACCCTGCTGGTGCCGATGGTGCAAAACGCTGACGAGGCGCGGCTGGCGGTAAGCGCCACCCGCTACCCACCTGCGGGCATTCGCGGCGTCGGCAGCGCCCTGGCACGCGCGTCGCGCTGGAACCGCATCCCGGACTATCTGCATCAGGCTAACGACGCCATGTGCGTGCTGGTGCAAATCGAAACCCGCGAGGCGCTGAAAAACCTGCCGCAGATCCTGGACGTGGAAGGCGTCGACGGCGTGTTTATCGGCCCGGCGGATCTGAGCGCCGACATGGGCTTTGCCGGCAACCCACAGCACCCGGAGGTGCAGGCCGCCATTGAGCAGGCGATCGCCCAGATCCTCTGCGCGGGTAAAGCGCCCGGCATCCTGATGGCGAATGAACAGCTGGCGAAACGCTATCTCGGCCTCGGCGCACTGTTTGTGGCGGTCGGTGTGGATACCACCCTGCTCGCCCGCAGCGCCGAAGCGCTGGCGGCCCGCTTTACCGACGTCACCACAGCAGTTGATAACAATAAATCCGTCTACTAAACGTACGATGTGGAGCGCAACATGACGACCTCAACCCTGCATAATAAAGATGTAGAACATCGCGCAATAAATAAGCTGTTCCGTCGTTTGATCGTGTTTCTCTTTATCCTGTTTGTTTTCTCGTTTCTCGATCGCATTAACATCGGCTTTGCCGGGCTGACGATGGGCAAAGATCTGGGCCTCACGTCGACCATGTTTGGCCTGGCCGCGACGCTGTTTTACGTCACCTACGTGCTGTGCGGGATCCCCAGCAACATCATGCTGGCGAAGGTCGGCGCACGGCGCTGGATCGCCGGGATCATGGTGGTGTGGGGCATCGCCTCCACCTGCACCATGTTCGCCACCAGCCCCGAAACGCTTTACGTCCTGCGCATGCTGGTGGGCATTGCGGAAGCCGGTTTCCTGCCGGGGATTCTGGTCTATCTCACCTGGTGGTTTCCGGCCTATCACCGCGCCCGCGCCAACGCGCTGTTTATGATCGCCATGCCGGTGACCATGATGCTTGGTTCGATCCTCTCCGGGTACATTCTGGCGATGGACGGGCTGTGGAACCTGAAGGGCTGGCAGTGGCTGTTTCTGCTGGAGGGATTGCCGTCGGTGGTGCTCGGCGTGGTGACCTGGTTTTACCTCAACGACACGCCGGATCAGGCCACCTGGCTGGATGAAGACGAAAAGCAGGCGCTGAAAACGATGATCGCCCGCGAGCAGGAGGTCGCCATCGCCCAATCCGTCACGCCGCGATCGACGCTTCGCGAGGTGCTTACGCCCGCCGTGCTGCTCTACACGCTGGCCTACTTCTGTCTGACCAATACGCTGAGTGCGATCAACATCTGGACGCCACAGATCCTGCAAAGCTTCAATACCGGCAGCAGCAATATCGTGATTGGCCTGCTGGCGGCGATCCCGCAGTTTTGTACCATTCTCGGGATGATCTGGTGGAGTCGCCGCTCCGACAGGCTGAAAGAGCGAAAAAAGCACACTATCCTGCCGTACCTGTTTGCAGCGGCGGGATGGATGCTGGCCTCCGCGACCGATCACAGCCTGATCCAGCTGCTTGGCATCATCATGGCCTCAACCGGATCGTTTACCGCCATGGCGATATTCTGGACCACGCCGGACCAGGTTATTAGCCTGCAATCCCGCGCGGTGGCGCTGGCGGTGATCAACGCCATCGGCAACGTCGGCTCTGCCGTCAGCCCGCTACTGATTGGTATTCTGCGCGACGCGACCGGCAGCTTCAGCTCCGGGCTGTGGTTCGTGGCGGGTCTGCTGGTGGTCGGCGCGCTGGTGCTGACGCGCATCCCGATGACGCAGCGGGTTCAACAGAGGAACGAGCATGTGCCAGAGCCCTATCGCCAACATTGATATCAGCAAGGAGTACGACGAAAGTCTGGGCTCCGACGATGTGCACTACCAGTCGTTCGCGCGCATGGCGGCCTTTTTTGGCCGCGACATGCAGGCGCACCGTCACGACCAGTATTTTCAGATGCACTTTCTCGACACCGGGCAGATTGAGCTCCAGCTCGACGACCACCGCTATTCGGTGCAGGCGCCGCTGTTTGTGCTGACGCCGCCGTCGGTGCCGCACGCGTTTATCACCGAATCCGACAGCGACGGCCACGTGCTGACGGTGCGCGAGGATCTCATCTGGCCGCTGTTAGAAGTGCTCTACCCCGGCACGCGGGAAGCGTTCGGCCTGCCGGGGATCTGCCTGTCGCTTGCCGACAAGCCTGACGAGCTGGCGGCGCTGAAGCACTACTGGCAGCTCATTGCCCGGGAATCCACGGCACAGCTGCCGGGCCGTGAGCATACGCTGGTCCTTCTGGCGCAGGCGGTCTTTACCCTGCTGCTGCGCAACGCGAAGCTCGACGACCACGCGGCCAGCGGCATGCGCGGCGAGCTGAAGCTGTTTCAGCGCTTTACCCAGCTGATCGATACCCACTATCACCAGCACTGGACGGTACCGGAATACGCCAGCGAACTGCACCTCACCGAATCCCGCCTGACGGACATCTGCCGCCGCTTCGCCAACCGCTCGCCGAAACGGCTGATCTTCGACCGGCAGCTGCGCGAGGCCAGGCGTCTGCTGCTGTTTTCCGACAGCGCGGTCAGCGAGATTGCCTGGCAGCTGGGATTTAAAGATCCGGCCTATTTCGCCCGGTTTTTCAATCGCCTGACGGGCTGCTCGCCCAGCGCGTATCGGGCGCAGAAAGTACCGGTTTCCTGAGCGCATCGCGGTATGTAGGGCGGGTAAGCGCAGCGCTACCCGCCAAAAACCCGCACAGATCACAAATCCCAATCCCGCCCGAAAAGTACCCGCCGTTGTCCCAATCGTCCCTTCACGTTCCGCCCCTCTCACGCTTCAATTAAACAACAAAAACAAAACATAAATTTAACAACCATCTTCCGATACGAGGTCCCTATGAAGCCTGAAGATTTCCGCGCTGATGCCAAACGTCCGTTAACCGGCGAAGAGTATTTAAAAAGCCTGCAAGATGGCCGTGAGATTTATATCTACGGCGAGCGCGTTAAGGACGTCACTACCCACCCGGCATTTCGCAATGCGGCGGCGTCCATCGCCCAGATGTACGACGCCCTGCACAAGCCAGACATGCAGGATACGCTGTGCTGGGGCACCGACACCGGCAGCGGCGGCTACACCCACAAATTTTTCCGCGTGGCGAAAAGCGCCGACGACCTGCGCCAGCAGCGCGACGCCATCGCCGAGTGGTCGCGCCTGAGCTACGGCTGGATGGGGCGCACGCCGGACTACAAAGCGGCGTTCGGCTGCGCGCTGGGAGCGAACCCTGCCTTCTACGGTCAGTTCGAGCAGAACGCCCGCAACTGGTACACCCGCATTCAGGAAACCGGCCTGTACTTTAACCACGCCATCGTCAACCCGCCAATCGATCGCCATAAGCCGGCGGACGAGGTGAAGGACGTTTACATCAAGCTAGAGAAAGAGACCGACGCCGGGATCGTTGTCAGCGGCGCGAAGGTGGTGGCGACCAACTCGGCGTTGACCCACTACAACATGATCGGTTTTGGCTCCGCGCAGGTGATGGGCGAAAACCCGGACTTCGCGCTGATGTTCGTCGCTCCCATGGACGCCGAAGGGGTGAAGCTGATCTCCCGCGCCTCGTACGAGATGGTGGCAGGCGCGACCGGATCCCCGTATGACTATCCGCTCTCCAGCCGCTTCGACGAGAACGACGCGATTCTGGTGATGGATCACGTGCTGATCCCGTGGGAAAACGTGCTGATTTACCGCGATTTCGACCGCTGCCGTCGCTGGACGATGGAGGGCGGCTTCGCCCGCATGTACCCGCTTCAGGCCTGCGTGCGTCTGGCGGTGAAGCTCGACTTCATCACCGCCCTGCTGAAAAAATCCCTGGAGTGCACCGGCACCCTGGAGTTCCGCGGCGTGCAGGCGGATCTCGGCGAAGTGGTGGCGTGGCGCAACATGTTCTGGGCGTTGAGCGACTCCATGTGCTCTGAAGCGACGCCGTGGGTGAACGGCGCGTTCCTGCCTGACCACGCGGCGTTGCAGACCTACCGCGTGATGGCGCCAATGGCCTACGCGAAGATCAAGAACATTATCGAACGCAACGTGACCTCCGGGCTGATCTATCTGCCGTCCAGCGCGCGGGACCTGAACAACCCGCAGATCGACCAGTATCTGGCGAAGTACGTGCGCGGCTCCAACGGGATGGATCACGTCGAGCGCATCAAGATCCTGAAACTGATGTGGGACGCCATCGGCAGCGAGTTTGGCGGTCGCCACGAGCTGTACGAGATTAACTACTCCGGAAGCCAGGACGAGATCCGCCTGCAATGCCTGCGTCAGGCGCAAAGCTCCGGCAACATGGACAAGATGATGGCGATGGTTGACCGCTGCATGTCCGAGTACGACCAGCACGGCTGGACCGTGCCGCACCTGCACAACAACACTGATATCAACATGCTGGATAAGCTGCTGAAATAGCGCAGCGGGAGGTTTCAATGCAATCTGAAGAACGCCTGCGTTTTCGCGACGCGATGGCCAGCCTGTCGGCGGCGGTCAATGTGGTCACCACCGAGGGCGACGCCGGTCGCTGCGGTATTACCGCCACTGCGGTCTGTTCGGTAACGGATACCCCGCCCTCGGTCATGGTCTGCATCAACGCCAACAGCGCCATGAACCCGGTCTTTCAGGGCAACGGCAAACTGTGCGTCAACGTGCTGAACCACGAGCAGGAGATCATGGCCCGCCACTTTGCCGGAATGACGGGCATGGCCATGGAGGAGCGCTTCGCGCTCTCCTGCTGGCAGAAAGGCCCACTGGCGCAGCCGGTGCTGAAAGGCGCGCTGGCAAGTCTGGAAGGGGAGATAACCCAGGTGCAAACTATCGGCACCCATCTGGTCTATCTCGTGGAAATAAAAAACATCATTCTCAGCAGCGAGGGGCACGGCCTGATCTACTTCAAACGCCGTTTCCACCCGGTGATGATGGAGATGGAAGCCGCGGTTTGATCCCATTGCACAAAAAGCGCTGCGTTTCCGCACAGGCGTGAACGGCCACGCCCGAAGCGCCAGATTATCCTTAGTGATCTCAATCACATATTTCTTTCCGCCGGGGGTGAGCCTTAACCACTCGCCCCCGCTTTTGACCGCTCACGCATCGCTTTCAACCACTCACCCATTTACCGTGCTTTACGCGCGCGGGGATCTGGCACGATCGCTCCAGCATTAATCAATACCTCCTCACAACGAACCCTGACCCTTTTTTCTTTACATAAAAAACCAGGTCTTACTATGGATACTAAAAAACTACTCAAGCACGTGCCCTGGGCCTTACTCGGGATCCTCGGTGCTTTCTGTCTGGCGGTTGTCGCATTACGCCGGGGCGAGCACGTCAGCGCCCTGTGGATCGTGGTCGCGTCGGTTTCCGTCTACCTTGTGGCTTATCGCTACTACAGCTTATACATCGCGCAAAAGGTCATGAAGCTCGACCCGACGCGCGCCACCCCGGCGGTCATTAACAATGACGGCCTGAACTACGTGCCAACCAACCGCTACGTGCTGTTTGGTCACCACTTTGCCGCCATTGCAGGCGCGGGTCCGCTGGTCGGCCCGGTGCTGGCCGCGCAGATGGGCTACCTGCCGGGCACGCTCTGGCTGCTGGCGGGCGTGGTGCTGGCGGGGGCGGTGCAGGACTTTATGGTGCTGTTTATCTCCTCGCGCCGTAACGGTTCGTCACTGGGCGAGATGATCAAAGAAGAGATGGGCCGCGTGCCGGGCACTATCGCCCTCTTCGGCTGCTTCCTGATCATGATCATCATCCTCGCGGTGCTGGCGCTGATCGTGGTGAAAGCGCTGGCCGAAAGTCCGTGGGGCGTCTTCACCGTCTGCTCGACCGTACCGATTGCGCTGTTCATGGGCATCTACATGCGCTTCCTGCGCCCGGGCCGCGTGGGTGAAGTGTCGGTCATTGGTATCGTGCTGCTGGTCGCCTCGATCTACTTCGGCGGCGTGATTGCGCACGACCCGTACTGGGGCCCGGCGCTGACCTTTAAAGACACCACCATCACCTTCGCGCTGATCGGGTACGCGTTTATCTCCGCCCTGCTGCCGGTGTGGCTGATTCTGGCTCCGCGTGACTATCTGGCAACCTTCCTGAAAATCGGCGTGATCGTCGGGCTGGCGATCGGGATTGTGATCATCAACCCGGAGCTGAAAATGCCGGCGGTGACCCAGTACATTGACGGTACCGGTCCGCTGTGGAAAGGCGCCCTGTTCCCGTTCCTGTTTATCACCATCGCCTGCGGCGCCGTTTCAGGCTTCCATGCGCTGATCGCTTCCGGCACCACGCCGAAGCTGATGGCCAACGAAACCGACGCGCGCTTTATCGGTTACGGCGCGATGCTGATGGAGTCCTTCGTGGCGATCATGGCGCTGGTGGCGGCGTCGATTATCGAGCCAGGCCTGTACTTCGCGATGAACACTCCACCGGCGGGTCTTGGCATCACCATGCCAAACCTGCATGAGATGGGCGGCGAAAATACCGCGCTGATCATGGCCCAGCTGAAAGAGGCCAGCGCACACGCGGCGGCAACCGTCAGCTCCTGGGGCTTCGTGATCTCGCCTGAGCAGATCATGCAGACCGCGAAAGACATCGGCGAACCGTCCGTGCTGAACCGTGCCGGTGGCGCGCCGACGCTGGCGGTAGGTATCGCACACGTGTTCCATAAAGTGCTGCCATGGGCGGACATGGGCTTCTGGTACCACTTCGGTATTCTGTTCGAAGCGCTGTTCATCCTCACCGCGCTGGATGCCGGTACCCGTGCAGGCCGCTTTATGTTGCAGGATCTGCTGGGCAACTTCGTGCCATTCCTGAAGAAAACCGACTCTCTGGTGGCGGGTGTTCTGGGTACGGCGGGCTGCGTAGGCCTGTGGGGTTACCTGCTGTATCAGGGCGTTGTCGACCCGCTGGGCGGTGTGAAGAGCCTGTGGCCACTGTTCGGCATCTCTAACCAGATGCTCGCAGCCGTAGCTCTGGTGCTGGGCACCGTTGTTCTCGTGAAGATGAAACGCACCAAATACATCTGGGTGACCGTGGTTCCTGCGCTGTGGCTGCTGCTCTGCACCACCTGGGCGCTGGGTCTGAAGCTGTTCAGCACCAACCCGCAGCTGGAAGGCTTCTTCTTCATGGCTAACCAGTACAAAGAGAAGATTGCCGCAGGCGACGCGGATCTGACCGCGCAGCAGATTGCCAACATGAACCATATCGTGGTGAACAACTACACCAACGCGGGTCTGAGCATTCTGTTCCTGGTGGTGGTGTACAGCATTATCTTCTACGGGATTAAAACCTGGATGAAAGTGCGCAACGCCGATGGCCGTACGGATAAAGAGACCCCGTACGTGCCAGTGCCGGAAGGCGGCGTGAAGACCTCTTCACACCATTAAAAAAATGGCGGGTGGCGCTACGCTGACCCGCCCTACAACGGTACTGTAGGCCCGGTAAGCGTAGCGCCACCGGGCGTTGTCTTATCAGGATGCATTATGTTTGGTAACTTAGGCGAAGCGAAAAAATACCTCGGTCAGGCGGCGAAGATGCTGATTGGCATTCCGGACTATGACAACTACGTTGAGCATATGAAGACCAACCATCCCGATAAGCCGTACATGACCTACACCGAATTCTTCCGCGAGCGTCAGGAAGCGCGCTATGGCGGAAGTGGAGAAGGCGGCGTCCGCTGCTGCTAAAGGAGAGACCATGACCCCGATTGCCGTTACCCTGCTGACCGGTTTTCTCGGCGCAGGCAAAACCACCCTGCTGCGCCACATCCTGAACGAGCAGCACGGCTTCAAAATCGCCGTGATCGAAAACGAGTTCGGTGAAGTCTCGGTGGACGACCAGCTGATTGGCGATCGCGCCACGCAAATCAAAACCCTGACCAACGGCTGCATCTGCTGCACCCGCTCTAACGAGCTGGAAGACGCCCTGCTGGATCTGCTCGACAGCCGCGATCGCGGCGACATCGACTTTGACCGTCTGGTGATCGAATGCACCGGCATGGCCGACCCGGGTCCGATTATCCAGACCTTCTTCTCTCATGACGTTTTGTGCCAGCGCTACCTGCTGGACGGCGTCATCGCGCTGGTGGATGCGGTCCACGCCGACGAGCAGATGAACCAGTTCACCATCGCCCAGTCTCAGGTTGGCTACGCCGACCGCATCCTGCTGACCAAAACCGACGTGGCGGGCGACAGCGAAAAACTGCGCGAGCGCCTGACGCGCATTAACTCGCGCGCGCCGATTTACACGGTAACGCACGGCAATATCGACCTGTCACAGCTGTTCAACACCAACGGCTTTATGCTGGAAGAGAACGTCACCACGAAACCGCGCTTCCACTTTATGGGAGACAGGCAAAACGACGTGGCGTCGATTGTGGTGGAGCTGGACTACCCGGTGGATATCAGCGAGGTCTCCCGCGTGATGGAGAACCTGCTGCTGTCGTTTGCCGATAAGCTGCTGCGTTACAAAGGGATGCTGTGGATCGACGGCGAGCCGAACCGCCTGCTGTTTCAGGGCGTACAGCGCCTGTACAGCGCCGACTGGGACCGCCCGTGGGGCGATGAAGCGCCGCACAGCGTGATGGTGTTTATTGGAATACAGCTGCCGGAAGAGGAGATTCGGGCGGCGTTTGCGGGGCTACAGAAATAACCGCCTTGCTTCCCCTCTCCCCTTCGGGGAGAGGGTTAGGGTGAGGGGTAAGCCCTGGTATTATTTCAACGCCTCCGGCAGCGTCACGATCCACAATTCGCTGTCAGATTCCGGCTTCTTCAGCGGCTTCACGCTGAGCGTGGTCTCCACCGGTTTGTCATCCAGCGTCAGCTTGCCTTCCGCGTTTACCCGATAATCCTTCAGCTTCTTGCCGTCGACCGGGTTCTGCATCGCGACCTTCACGCCAAAGTCGTTATCGTTCGCCACCGCAAGCGTTTTGCCGTCTATCAGCGCCAGCCCTTCGGCCTTTTCCTGCTGCCAGCCCAGGGCACGCAGATCGACCACCTGCGTTTTTGCAGCAAGGGTAATGCCGCGCTGCGCCAGCGTTTTCTCATCGTCAAACTCCGGGTAGTCGCCCGGCTTGTCGAAGGCGGTCAGGTCGCTCGCTTTGCTCAGATCCACCTTGTAGATGAGGTTACGCATCGCGTCGTTTTTATCCTCACCCTGTTCAATCAGCAGGATCGTGTGGTTATCCAGCGCCACGATATCGCCGATTTTAGCGTCGCTGTTTTTGCTGTAGGCCGCGCTGTCAACGGGGTAACCGTACATCGCGGTTTTCCCGGTCGCCGGATCGAAGCTAACCAGACGCGTAAACAGCGCCTGCTTTTTGCTCTTACCGTCGATATCCAGCGTGCTTTGCACGGCGGCGATAATACGCCCGTCCGGCATCCGGGTCAGGCCCTCAAAACCACGGTTCGCCTGGCGCCATTTGATGATGTTTGGCAGACCGCCCGCAATGGATTTCTCACCTTCAGTCGCCTGCGGGCCGTGGATCGCGAGAATTTTCCCTTTGCTGTCGATATTGATCAGGAACGGACCATACTCATCGCACAGCCAGTAACCGCCCTTCCCGTCCGGCGTGATGCCTTCCGTATCCAGCCCGCGGTTATCGCCTTTGAGCACGTTTAAGGTGTCGCTGAACGCCACTTCATTGGTCGAGCCAATCACGCCGCTTTCCAGCGGCAGGCCGTTAATCTCGCCTTTATCATCATGCAGCGGGCGGGCATCCACGGCCTCCGCTTTGCCGTTCTGGACGCGGATGGTCATTAAGAACGGAGCGAAATCCGGCGTAACAAAAATTTTGGCTTCGTTTTTGCCCTTCTTTGGCGCGTCGGCGTTTGGACCGCGATCGGTCACGGTCGCGAAGGTCAGGGTATCGCCCTGCTTGCCGGTGAACAGCAAACCAGAACCCACCCCCACAGGAAGCCCGTTCGGAAACGCGCTGGCAAACGCACCGCTGTATTTAACATGCGATCCTTCGGGGAAGCTGACGACGTAGCGCTCCGCGGTTGGCTGTGCCGCCAGGGCAGAGAAAGAGAGCGCACAACCGATTAGCACAGGAATGATACTTCTTTTCATATTGTTAGCATCCAGTAAGTGAAGCCAACAACGTAATGAAGAAACGTGTCAGAAAAATGACATGTAACGACAGCGGATCGGCAAAGAAATACGTATAGCAACCACCAGAAATGTAAACCTCTGTCTTTATCTGTGACAGCTGAAATATTTTTGGAAATTATTAGAAACTTAATTAATTCACCTCAAACGGCTTTCTTCGCCTCGTTCATTAAACGTTTAGCCAAAAATATAAACTTTCCCTAAACGCGAATGGATTGGGGATTGACGATTTGCCTTACAAACATCTCATCAACATTTAAGATTAAAAAACCCAACAAAAACAGCATAAAACTGCGATACCCATCACATTTGCAGTCATAAACATCCCTTGTTAAGGTGCCCTCAGATTAATTTGATGACGAGGAAACACTCATGAAAAAGCTTAACGTTCTCATCCTTTCTGCTCTCACCGCCGTATCGGGCTCCGCACTGGCAATGGGCGGCAGCATTGAGCAGGGTAAAAACTTTACCAACCTGAATGTGGAAATGGGCAAATCTACCTCTGGTCTGTACACCGAAGGTAACTGGCTGAAAAACACCGACGACGGCACCACGACCGGTGGCGTGGGTGCAGGCTACAACTTCGAGGTCGGCCCGGTGATGCTGAACGCAGGCGCTAAGGCCCTCTACGTTGGCCCGAAGAAAGGCGATAACGGCGTGGCGTTCCCGGTCGGTGGCGGTGTGAACGTTGCCCTGACCGACAGCATCAGGGTATTCGGTGAAGGCTACGTTGCGCCAGACGGCCTGAACAACAGCGTGAAGAACTATGTTGAAGCTAACGGCGGCGTAAGCTGGACCCCGGTCAAACCGGTTACGCTGAAAGTGGGCTACCGCCACGTGAGCGTTGATGGCAAAGACGGTCGTCCAAACCACACGCTGATTGACGGCGCATATGTTGGCGGCGGCGTGTCCTTCTAAGACTGATTGCCCGTTTCGCCCGGCGGCGCTACGCTTGCACGGGCCTACAATGAAGGGTGCAATAGAGTAAAATTATTGCACATTGTAGGCCGGGTAAGCGCAGCGCCACCCGGCAAGAAAGGCGATGAAACTGTTAATAAAAAACCTGCCGGATGGCAGGTTTTTTTTATTTCCGACATTACTTGCGAACAACCACCAGCTTCTGGTTCACAAACTCTTTGATCCCCATGTCCGACAGCTCGCGTCCGTAACCCGAACGTTTTACGCCGCCGAACGGCAGTTCTGCCGCCGTATCGGTGAGCCAGTTGATGTACACCATCCCGGTCTCAATACGCGACGCCATTTTCTTCGCGCGCTCGATATCCTGGCTGAACACCGCGCCGCCCAGACCGTAGTGCGAGTCGTTCGCCAGAGCGACCGCCTCGTCGTCGTTTTTCACAACGTAGATCTGCGCCACCGGGCCAAAGAACTCTTCGAAGTACGCCGGGTTCTCACGCGATATATTCGTCAGGATCGTCGGTTCGAAGAAGCTCCCGTCACGCTGTACTGGTTTACCGCCATAGTGCAGCGTTGCGCCGTTTTTCACCGCCTCGTTGACCTGTTTGGTCAATGTTTCAAGCGCGTCTTTCGACGACAGCGGCCCCAGCGTGGTGCTTTCGTCCAGCGGATCGCCGATCTTCACCTGCTTAAACGCCTCGGTGAATTTCTCGAGGAACGCGTCTGCGATGCTCTCGTGCAGGATAAAGCGCTTCGCCGCGGTACAGACCTGACCGGCGTTATTAAGCCGCGCGTTAACGCCGATCTTCACAGCCTTCTCCAGGTCCGCATCGTCCAGCACCACGAATACGTCGTTCCCGCCCAGTTCAAGGGTCGATTTTTTGATGTGCTTCGCTGCCTGCGCCGCAACCACGCTACCCGCTTTTTCAGAACCGGTCAGCGCCGCCCCCTGTACGCGATCGTCGGCGATGATGTTTGCTACCTGATCGGACGAGATAAACAGGTTGGTCCACGCCCCTTCCGGCGCGCCCGCTTCACGTACCAGATGGGCAAAGGTCTCGGCACAGTGCGGCACGATGCTGGCGTGCTTGGCGATCACCGGGTTACCTGCCGCCAGGTTTGGCGCCAGAACGCGCATCAGCTGATAGTACGGGAAGTTCCACGGCTCTACGGCCATCAGCACGCCGATGGGGTGATGTTCCACCCACGCTTCCCCGAGTTCAGACGGATATTTCACCGGGGCCAGGAACTGCTTCGCATTGTCCGCATAGTAGCGGGCAATTTGCGCGCACAGCTTCACTTCGCCGCGGCTTTGTTCGATGAGCTTACCCATCTCCTGACTGGCAATTTTCGCCAGCTCCTCGGTGCGCTCGTCGATCAGGTCGGCAAGCTTATGCAGTACCGGCAGGCGCTGACTGATGTCGCCTTTGGCCCAGTCAGAATGATAGAGCGCATCGGCCGCCTTCAGCGCCGCTTCTACATCCGCGTCGGTATGTGAGGGGTATTCTTTGATGAGCTGGTTGGTGGCAGGATTTACTGTCTGGTAAGCCATATCGAATCTCCTTGTTTTACCGCTTAGGGTATTAAGGGTAGTCAATGTGACTGGCTATGAAGGTAAAGTTGGGTATATACGGAAGGTTCTTAGTAAGACGCTGCCAGGGCAGACGCATACATGGTATAAAAAAAGCTCATCACTGGAGCTCTTATGACCGATACCCGCCACATCCGCCAGACCTTTCATCGCGCCGCAGGTCTTGAGCTGCGCAGTACGTGGCAGAGCACCCGGGCGTACAAACGTCATTGTCATCCGCAGCTCTCCATCGGCGCGATTATGGAAGGCCAGACCTGCTGCGTCAGTCATGGCAGAGAGTCTATCCTGAACCCCGGCGATCTCATTGTCATCCCGGCTTACGCGCCGCACAGCTGCAACCCCGTCAACGGGCAACCGCGCAGCTACCATATGCTCTATATCGACACCGATCTTCCTCTGGCGTTCCAGGTGATTCGCGACCCTGCGCTCTTCAAGCGCTACCTTGATGTTGTTGAGACGATGTCATCTGCATCCGTGGACACGCTACTTTCTGCCCTTCCCCGCTGCGTGGAAAACGCAGACGCGCTTCGCTCAACCAGTCAGCACCTTCAGCAGGCATTTCTTGCCGACCTGGCCGCACCGCCTTCGCTTGACGAACTTGCCCAACGATTCTCGCTGCGCAAGGAGACGCTGATCCGCACCTTCCGGCAGGACACCGGCCTGACGCCGGTCAGCTTTCTCAACGTCTCCCGCGTGGAGTTCGCCAAAGCGCGGCTGCGTGCCGGAGACGACATTGCCGACGTCGGCTACCAGAGCGGGTTTGCCGACCAGAGCCATTTTCATAAGACCTTTGTCAGCTATACCGCGGCCACGCCGCGTCAGTATGCGACAGGCCGATCAATATCTGACAATAAATAGCGTTTGCATCACCGTAGGCTGACCTCAGATTGTTAACCGAGGTTGCTATGGAACTGTTCTTCCCTTCCGCTTTTCTCGCCCTGGCGCTGGCGCATTTTGTCGCCCTGTTAAGCCCTGGCCCGGACTTCTTCCTGCTGGTGGGCTACGCCGCGCGCTACCGACTGCGCGGCAGCGCCGGGTTGTGCTTCGGTATCGCCGCGGGTAACGGGCTGTATATCTTACTGGTGATTATCGGCTGGAGCGCACTGCGCCAGTTTGCCTGGCTGTTTACGCTGATAGAGCTCTGCGGGGCGCTGTATCTGCTGTGGATCGGCTCGCATCTGGTGCGCAGCCAACCGCAGGCGCTGGCGCTTGCTGAAACCCGACAGCGGTGCCCTTCTTTGATGAAGCAGATCCTGCTGGGGCTGGGGTCGGCGCTGTTAAATCCGAAAAATGCGCTGTTCTACCTGGCGCTGATGACGGCGTTACTCGGGCCGGACGTCACGCTGCTTCAGCAGACAACGTGCGGCGTCTGGATGGTGACGGTGGTGCTGGTGTGGGATCTGGCACTGGTGTCGATGATGGGGCTATCGGCGGTGCAACAGAAGCTTAGCCGTTCGCTGTGGTGGATTGAGCGCACGGCGGGCGTGGTGCTGATGGGGTTTGGTGGGTGGGTGCTGTGGCGGTTTTTGCACATTCCCCCCGTCTCCCTCTATCCTTAACCCATGGAAAAAATAGCTGAACTCAAACGCGCCAAGCTTCTGGCGCTGTCGCTGCTGCTGATTGCCGCTGCGGCCTTTATCACCACCCTGTTTCTGCCGCAGACCTTCTGGGTACGCGGCGTGAAGGCTATTGCCGAGGCGGCAATGGTCGGCGCGCTGGCGGACTGGTTTGCCGTCGTCGCGCTGTTTCGCAGGGTGCCCATTCCGTTCATTTCACGCCATACGGCAATCATCCCGCGCAATAAGGACCGGATTGGCGACAATCTCGGCCAGTTCGTGCAGGAGAAGTTTCTGGATACCCAGTCGCTGGTCGCGTTAATTCGCCGCTACGAGCCGGCGCAGATGATTGGTGCCTGGTTCAGCAAGCCCGACAACGCCCAGCGCGTCGGGCTGCATCTGATGCAGGTGATGAGCGGTTTTCTTGAGCTGACCGACGACGGGCGCATTCAGCGCCTGCTCAAACGCGCGGTGCATAAGGCTATCGACAAGGTCGATCTCACCGAAACCAGCGCCGTGATGCTGGAAAGCATGACTAAAAACAACCGCCATCAGGTGCTGCTGGACGCCATCATCAACCGCCTGATTACGCTAATTCAGCGGGAAAGCACGCGGGAGTTTATCTCTGACCAGATTGTCCACTGGCTGAAGACCGAGCACCCCCGCAAGGCGATGGTGCTGCCCACCGAGTGGCTGGGCGATCAGAGTGCAGAGATGGTGTCGAACGCGGTGAACACGCTGCTGGACGATATCAGCCACGACCGCACGCACCAGATCCGCCAGGCGTTCGACCGCGCCACGCTGAAGCTTATCGACAACCTGAAAAACGACCCGGAGATGGCGGCCAAAGCCGACAACATCAAGCACTATCTGAAGAATGATGAAGCGTTTAACCGTTATCTGGGTGAAATGTGGGCCGACCTTCGCCAGTGGCTAAAGGCGGATATGCAAAGCGAGGACTCGCGCGTGAAGCAGCGCATTGCCAACGCCGGGCTGTGGTTTGGTGAGACGCTATCGAATGATGCCAGCCTGCGCGCGTCGCTGAACGAGCATCTGGAACAGGCGGCGCACCGCGTCGCGCCGGATTTTGCGGCGTTCCTGACGCGCCATATCAGCGACACGGTGAAAAGCTGGGACGCCAAAGATATGTCACGTCAGATCGAGCTTAACATAGGCAAAGACCTACAGTTTATCCGCGTCAACGGCACATTAGTGGGCGGGACGATTGGCCTGATCCTGTTTTTACTCTCGCAATTGCCCGCCGTGCTGGCGCACTAATCCGCTTTTGGCGGCGCGATAACGTAGCGCGTCGCCTCGAAGCGGTTCAGGATCAGGTGCACCAGAAAGACCATCGTCAGGGTGACCACCAGCGCGAAGGTGACGGAGGTGATGCGGTACAGATCGCTGAACACCAGGTCGCTGTCCGGATGCATGTTCTGTCCGAACATGATGCCGATGGTGGTAATGCTGGCGAAGCCTACCCCGGCGCCGACCTTCTCCATCACGTGCAGACGTGCCCCAAACGCCAGCCCAAGGCCGATCAGCGGCATCATCAGCAGCATATGGCTGCTGTGATCGTACAGAATAAGCTGAACGACGAGGATATAGAGACACCCCAGCACCACGCCGACCACGCGCCAGATAGAGCTGATCACCGAGCCGCGATAGTGCATCGGGAACAGGATCAAAATGCCCGCCATCAGCGCCGACAGGGAATCGCTGAGATCGCTTATCTGGAAAACCACGAAAATCAGCGTCGCCACGGTGCCGGAGAGCAGCGACTCGTGGCGCACGCGGGCATCGTTTTTCTCGATCAGCGGCGGCGGCTTACGCGGCTCAACGTCCGGCAGCAGGTAATTCATCAGCGCGCTCAGACACACCGCCATCACGCTCGCTTCGATGTTAGAGAACAAAAGCGTGTGCCAGTTAGTGGTGGGGTAGCTCATAAAGTTGAGCATCACGCTCTGGCATACCACGCCCATTGAACCGAACAGGAACAGCGGCCCCTTGCTCATAAAGCGAAAACGCATCACGTACAGGGCGAACACCACCAGCGTCATAATGACCGGCCATTGCGATAAATAGCCGATGATAATCACCATTTCGACGCAGTTCAGCGATGCGCTGAAGATAAACTGCTTCGCCACGTGGCGGTTAAATACCGGCACCAGCGAGAGGAGCATGATCGGGTAGACCACGAAAAACACGCCGTAGCTGGTGTTGTAGAAGCTCGAAATGCTCAGCGCAATCATCCCGGCGAAGACGATGCGCAGGGTCTGGCGAAAGTCATTTGCCGTGTAGACAATGTTGCCGTGCGGGGTAAAGACCCGCGCCAGGGTGCTAATAGACATAGTGAAGCAGGCTCACCAGATGGATTTGCATCCCGGAGAAGAATCGCGCAAACGGCCCTTCGCTATTATAGAGCTGCACGGTGGCGCGCGCGCCGGTTGGCAGCGGCTTCGGTAAGGCTTCATCCAGCGCCACGTGAATGCGCATACGCTGGGCATCACGCACCCAGCGGTTGGACGTTTCCGGTTCAGAAAGTTGGCCGTTCACCGCCTCCTGGCCTGCGAGGATCCCCGCGTCGCTGCTGGTCACGTGGGCACGGAAGACCTGCCCCGGGAAGGCGTCAAACACCACGGCAGCGTCCGTCCCCTGGTGGGTATGACGCAGGCTCTTCTCGCGGAAATCCGCCACGATATCAGTCTGGGTGTTCACCAGCGCCAGCGCGGCCGAACCGGACGAGGCGTAAAAACCGGGGCTTAATTGCAAATTACTGACCGTACCGTCCGCCTCGGCGTAGACCTTCGTCCAGCCAAGGTTCAGCTCCGCGTCATCCAGCGCGTTACGGTATTTTTGCAGCGTCACGTTACGGTGCTCGTCCCGCTCGCCGCGCTGAATGCGCAGGTTATGAATATTCGCCTGAATCGAGCTGACGGACTGCTCGCTGCTCTGCCAGGTGGTGCGAACTTTATCCAGATCCGCCTGCGACACGTTCTGCAAGGTGCTCAGTTTCTGGTAGCGGTCGAAGGTCACCTTGTCGTTACGCGCCGTCAGCACGGCGGTTTTCAGGCTGGCCTGCGCCGCGGCAATCTGCGCATCCAGCTGATCGTTAGACAGACGCGCCTGCTCCAGCGCGATTTGCGCCGCTTCGACCTTATTGCGAAACGGCGTGGGGTCGAGCTCAAACAGCAGATCGCCTTTCTTGACCTGGCTGTTATTGTGGACATGTACCGCCGCCACATAGCCGGAGACGCGCGCGGACACCGGGGTCACCACGCGCATCACGGTGGAGTCCGGCGTCAGCGGGATCCAGATATCCGCGACGATAAAGTAGACAAACATCAGCAGGAAAGAGGCAATACTCACCCTTACCCAGCGGGCAAACTTTTGTTCAGGAGTCATTATTTTTCGGTCTTATTATCTTCTTCGCGGATTGTCCGCAAATTGCAGGCGATTTGATTGAGTGTGGCGCTGAAAATGTCGATATGTTCCGGCGCAATGTTTTGCGATACGCGCGCCTGAAACGTCTCTATCACCTGAGTGAGCCTTTCAAGGATGGCTTTGCCCTCGGGCGTCAGCGTCAGCAGCCGGATACGCTTGTCGTATGGCGAGACGGTGCGCAGCAGATAACCCTGCTTTTCCAGCTGCGTCAGCGTGCGCATCAGCGGGGGCAGTTCGATACCCTGCACTTCCGCCAGCTCGCTGACCGAGACGTTATCCCCGAGCTGATGAAGCTGCATCATCACCGTCCAGCTCGACTGGGTTAGCCCGGTGTCGAGAATGGCGTCGTCGATGACGGCGCGCCACTGACGCACGATCATCGCCATCCGCATGCCCATCGGCCTGCGGCTAAACAGATCTTCTTCACGCATGGGGAATCCTCTCGTAATACGCCACTACGATAATAGTTATCAGGGTAAGTATCAAGAAACGAGAAGCTAAAGCGCAGGAATTGCGAAAGAGAGTTCGCCCTCTCAGTGTGGGCTGAATGATATGCACGGATCAGTCCCCTCGCCCCTTTGGGGAGAGGGTTAGGGTGAGGGGATCAGGCCGCACTGTAGGCCCGGTAAGCGCAACGTTATCGGGATTATTCCAGATTAGCCTTATTCAGCCCATATGCCGCATCCAGCGAGCCCGGCTCCATGCGGGAGGTAATGCCCAGGCGGTTCCAGGCGTTGATCGCGACAATGGCGAAGTTCAGCTCTGAAATCTCCACGTCCGAGAAGTGCTCCGCCACGCTGCGGTACAGCGCGTCGCTCACCCCGTGAACGCCAATCTGGGTCAGCGCTTCGGTGAAGGCCAGCGCGGCTTTCTCGCGGGCGCTGAACAGCGGGGATTCACGCCATGCCGCCAGATGGTACAGGCGCAGCTCGCGCTCGCCGGCAATTTTGGCCTCTTTCGAATGCATATCCAGGCAGAAGGTACAGCCGTTCAGCTGCGACACGCGAATGTCAATCAGGTGCTTCAGCGCCGGGTCAATGGAGGTTTTCGCCACTTCCATGCTCAGGGCGGAAAGCGCGTTGGCGAGTGCAGGTGTGGCTTTGTGGTGGTTTACGCGAGTGCTCATTGTCTTTCCTCTTTTTTTGCCGTTTTTGTCATGCGATGAGGCAAATCTACGCCGTTAATGACATAGTAAAAAGACACAAAAAACATGAAATGAGGTAGGACATGAAGCCGGGCTATCACGAGATTTATACCCGCTACCGCGATAACATCACGCGCGGCGTGCTGAAGCCCGGCGACAAGGTGCCTGCCATCCGCGTGCTGGCGGAAGAGCTGAAGGTCGCGCGAAAAACCGTTGAAACGGCCTATGCCATTCTGACGGGGGAAGGGTATCTGGTAAGCCAGGGCGCGCGCGGGACGCGGGTGAACCCGGATCTTCTGCTGCCCGCGCAAAACGCCCCCGCAGAACAAGCGACCGGCACGCTGCCACCGTCGTTGATTAGCCAGCGCGAACGGGCCGGTTTTTTGCGTCCCGGCATTCCCGCGCTCGACAGCTTCCCCTACAAAAAATGGCTGCTGCTGGCGGGCCAGGCGACGCGCGCCATGCGTCAGGATGAAATGCTCAATCCGCCGGTGCTGGGCTGGTATCCGCTGCGCGAGGCGATTGCCCGCTACCTGAATATCTCGCGCGGGTTATCCTGCACTGCGGAACAGGTGCTGATTACCAGCGGCTACAGCGGCAGCCTGCGCCTGATCCTCGACACGCTCGCCAGCCGCAGCGACAAGGTGGTGTTTGAGGATCCGGGCTATTTTATGGGCCAGCAACTGCTCAAGCGAATTGTGCCCCGCCTGCATACCGTGCCGGTCGATCGCGCAGGGATGGATACGGACTACCTGCTGCGCAATCACCCCGATGCCCGCTTCGCCATTGTCACCCCGTCGCACCAGAGCCCGCTGGCGGTAACGCTCTCCCTGCCGCGCAAGCAGCAGCTGCTAGACTGGGCCAGCCAGAACGAGGCGTGGATCGTCGAAGACGATTACGACGGAGAGTTTCACTACACCCGCAAGGTGCTGCCGTCGCTAAAGAGCCTCGACCAGCACGACCGGGTGATCTTTATGGGCACCTTCAGTAAAACCATCATGCCGTCGCTGCGCATGGGCTACGTGGTGATGCCCGCCAGCACTGTCGACGCGTTTACCGACTGCGCGGACATCCTCACCAGCGGCCAGCCAATCCTGACGCAAAAAATTCTCACCGCGTTTCTCAACGAGGGGCATTTTTTTCGCCACCTCAAGAAGATGCGTTCCCTCTATCAGACCCGCCGCGACTGGATGATAGCCGCCCTGCGTGAGGTCTATGGTGACCTGTTCTTCACCGAACAAAACGACGGCGGGATGCATATTGTCGCGTTTCTCGCAAAGGGAAGCGCGGACCGGGAGATCGCCCGCTGCTGGCAGGAACACCAGCTCCAGGTAAATGCCCTCTCAGCGTGGTATCGCGGCTCGGGCAAACGCTACGGGCTGGTGATGGGCTATAACAACGTGCGGACGTATCAGGAGGCGGTGGATTTACTGGAAAGGCCGAAACGGCAGATGCTTGAACTGTTGAGCTGAACATCGCCGGGTGGCGGCTGCGCCTTACCCGGCCTACGATCCGCGTTATACATCATGTCGCGATAACCCTACGTCCCTGAGCTGCTCGTCGCTCATCTGGCTCAGGATGCGGCGGGTCCGGTTGATGCGATACCAGTTGCGGATCGTTTTGCCGATCCAGACAAACACGACGAACGGACGTTTTGAACGGTTCTCGTAGAATTCCATGATGCTCTCCTCACTGTGCCAGTGGGGTTATCATCCTGGAAATCGGCCTGCGCAATACAGATGCAAAAACAACTTTTGTTTAACATACAGATCCGCTAAAACGGTATCTGCATGCCGTTTTTTGCGGCAATCTGTACTGGTTTAACAATCTGTATGGTGAAAATAAAGGATACAGCATGACGCGCTATCAACACCTCGCCAACCTTCTGGCAGAACGCATTGAACAAGGGCTGTATCGCAGCGGCGAGCGTCTGCCGTCGGTGCGAGCCCTGAGCCAGGAGCACGGCGTGAGCATCAGCACCATACAGCAGGCCTACCAGATCCTCGAAAATCTTCAGCTGATCACCCCCCAGCCGCGCTCCGGCTATTTTGTCTCGAAACGCAAAGCCCAGCCGCCCGTTCCGGCGATGACGCGCCCGGTACAGCGCCCGGTTGACGTCACCCAGTGGGATGAGGTGATGATGCTGCTGGACGCCCGCGCCGACAAAGAGATGATTTCGTTTGGCGGCGGCTCGCCGGACGTAAATCAGCCAAGCCTGAAGCCCCTGTGGCGCGAGATGAGCCGCCTTGCGCAGCATAACCCGAGCGAGATGCTGAGCTATGACGTGCTCGATGGCCGCCTTGAGCTGCGCGAACAGATCGCCCGCCTGATGCTGGACGGCGGCTCTACCGTCGCGGCAAACGAGATTGTCATCACCAACGGCTGCCACGGCGCGCTGTCGATCGCCCTGCTCTCGGTGTGTAAACCGGGGGACATCGTGGCGGTGGAGTCCCCGTCGTTTCACGGCACCATGCAGATGCTGCGCGGGTATGACATCAAGGCGATTGAGATACCTACCGATCCCGAGACCGGGATCAGCATTGAGGCGTTAGAGCTGGCGCTGGAGCAGTGGCCGATAAAAGCGGTGATCCTGGTACCCAACTGCAACAACCCGCTCGGGTTTATCATGCCGGAAGCGCGCAAGAAGCAGGTGCTGGCGCTCGCCCAGCGGCACGATATCGTGATTGTGGAGGATGATATCTACGGCGAGCTGGCGGCGGAGTACCCACGCCCGCGCACCATTCACTCGATGGACATTGATGGCCGCGTGATCTTGTGCAGCTCATTTACCAAGACCGTGGCACCCGGGCTGCGCGTCGGCTGGATTGTCCCGGGCCGCTATTACGACCGGGTGATGCACATGAAGTACGCCGCGGGCGGGTTTAACGTGCCGGGCACGCAGATGGCGGTGGCGGCGTTTATTCGCGACGGGCATTACCATCGCCACGTGCGGCGGATGCGCCAGATTTATCAGCACAATATGGAAACCTACACCTGCTGGGTACGGCAATATTTCCCGGCAGAGATTTGCGTCACGCGCCCGCAGGGGAGCTTTCTGCTGTGGGTCGAGCTGCCGGAAACGGTGGATATGGTGTGCGTCAGCAAGCAGCTGTGTCGGCTGAAGATCCAGGCGGCGGCCGGGTCGCTGTTTTCCGCATCAGGGAAGTACCGCAACTGCCTGCGGATCAACGTGGCGCTGCCGCCGACGGATAAACATCGCGAGGCGTTGAAGAAGATGGGCGAGGCGATTGTGATTGCGATGGAGGAGTAGTACGTTTTTTAGCGCCGGTGGCGCTACGGAATAGAGTAGGCCGGGTAAGGCGAAGCCGCCACCCGGCAAAATCAACGATTCAGAACTTCCACGAAACGCTGCCCACAATGCTGCGTTCTGCGCCGAAATAACAGTAAGAGAGCGAGTTACACGCCGCAACGTAGCTTTTGTCCGTCAGGTTATTGACGTTCAGCTGCGCGCTCACGCCCGTAAGCCCCACTTTTGACAGGTCATACCCCACGACCATGTCCACCAGCGTATACGACGGAAGCGTATGGGTGTTCTGGCGATCGCTGGCGATCCCGTTGACATAGCGCACGCCGGAGCCGACGGTCAGGCCGTCCAGCGGGCCGGTTTTGACGTCGTAGCTCAGCCAGGCGCTGGCCATGTTACGCGGGGCATAAACCGCGCGCTTGCCCTCCTCTTCCGGGCTGCTCTTCTTATAGCGAATATCCGTGTAGGTATACGCCGCCTGCATGCGCAGGCTGTCGGTCAGCTGACCAATCGCCTCCAGCTCAACGCCTTCGGATTCGATTTCACCGATGGAACGGTACGGATCGGTCGGCTCCTCTTTGGTGGCAATGTTCTTCTGGTTGATGCGGAACACCGAGGCGCTGAACTGGCTGTTCATCCCTTCTGGCTCATACTTCACGCCCGCTTCCCACTGCTTGCCCTTCATCGGATCCAGGATATTGCCCTGCTCGTCGGCAAAGCTGGTCGGCGTAAAGGCGGTGGAGTAGCTCACGTACGGGGCAACGCCGTTATCAAACAGATACAGCAGCGCCGCGCGGCTGCTGAAGTTGTTTTTATCCAGATCGCTGCGGGTGTGGTTAAAGTTGTCGACGTTCGACACGCTCACCTGGTCGTAACGCCCGCCGAGCGTCAGGCGCCAGCGGTCAACGGACATCTGATCCTGTAGGTAGTAGCCGGTCTGGCGAAGCTTATGCTTTTCCCTGCTGTACTGGGTGATGTAATCCGGCTTCGCACCGTAAACCGGGTGGAAGGCGTCAATCGGCGGGAAGCCGCCATAGTAGCCGGTCACGTTGTTGGTGCGGTCCTGGTAGTCCATGCCGATCAGCACGCGGTGGTTTACCGCCCCGGTGTCGAAGCTGCCGTCGACCTGATTATCCAGGGTGATGGCGTTCATCTTCTCGTCGGAGCCGGAATAACCGCGGTTCAGCTCGGTGTCATTCAACCAGCCTGCGGCATACACCTGGTTCAGCTCCACTTTGGTGTGCAGGTAGCGCAGCTTCTGGCGCACGGACCAGCCGCTGTCAAACAGGTGCTCAAGGTTATAGCCGACCATGTTTTCCCGACGATCGTACTTGTCGTAATCGTCTTCACCTTCAAAGAACGTGTTGGAGATTTTCTTCCCGCTGTGCGGCACAACGGTGCCCTCATACGGCAGGCCGGAGTGGCTGCCGCCTTCCGGATCGCGGTGCAGGTAGGCCATAAGATCCAGACGGGTGTTATCGGTGATACGCCAGGTCAGGCTCGGCATCAGCGCATAACGCTCTTCCTTCAGCGGATCGAACTGGGAATCGGCATAGCGGGTCATCCCGCTGAGGCGCACCGCCACGCGGTCGTTATCATCAACCGGGCCGGTGACGTCGAACATCGCCCCACGCTGGCTATTGTTCCCGGCAAAAAGCTTGATCTCCCCGCCCGGATCGAACGACGGCTTACGGGAGGTAAGCGCCACAATCCCGCCCGGCGATGAACGGCCATAGAGCACGGAGGCCGGGCCGCGCACGACTTCGATACTGTCCAGGAACCAGGGATCAACCACCAGCGAGCTGTGGGAGTTGGTGTCGCCCATCATCTTCAGGCCGTCCAGGTAGACGTTGTCCAGGCTGCCGTCAGAGAAGCCGCGCAGCACCATGTAGTCAAAGCGGTTAGACGCCCCAATCTGGTTGCTGTAGACCCCCGGCGTGTAGCTCACGGCCTGACGCACGCTGGTTGCGCCCTGCTCTTCGAACTGCTCGCGCGTGACGATAGAGACCGACTGCGGAGTTTCAATATCCGGCGTTTCAAGCTTGGTGGCCGCAGACTGCATCTGCGAGGTCACCACCACGGTGTCAGTTTTTTGCGCATCCTGCGCCAGTAAAGGAAAAGCGACGCTACCGGTAACCCATCCCACCAGCAGTGCCAGACGCGATTTAGCAAACATAACCCTCTCCAGAGATATTTCTTATTGTTAATAAGAATTATTACCTTTTTGAGAGTGCAAACGGCTATGCGCGCCGCCAGGTTACGTATGCGCGATGCTAAACCGCACGGGATGCGTTCGCGCGATGGGCGAAATTACGTTAGCGGAGTTTGCGCACGTCGCCCGGTGAAATCCCGTAATGACGACGAAACGCGGTGGCGAAATTGGTGGCATGCTGATACCCGCACATCCAGGCCGCCTGCTGCACGCTGTGGCCCTCCAGCAGATAGCGGCGCGCCAGCGCAAGGCGACAGTCGCGGAGATAATCGAAAAGCGTGCAGCCGTAGCGCTGACGGAACTTGCTGCGCAGGCTGCTTGGGCTCATGGCAGCCAGGGCCGCCAGCTGCGCGAGAGTATGATCCCGTTCAGGAGACTGTTCCAGCATGCCCCGCACGCGTTCCAGGCGCGCATGCTCAGGGCGGCTCGGGCAGGGCTGCTGGCGCTGGTTCAGGCCGTGGCCGAGCAGCTGGTACATCAGTCCCTCCAGCAGCAGCTTACGCGCGAGCACGCTTCCCCTCTGCTGCTGCGCATGCTGAATGCCTGACATAACAAACTCGGGAACGTGCCAGACAAACGTGGGTGTATTCAGGTTTTGCCATTCCAGCAGCAGCGACTCAAGCAGGGCTTCACGCCCGGCTTCATGCGGGTACACGCCAAACGAGAGTGTTTTCAGCGCGCTGTCGGCGTCGTGACGCGCGCTCATCACCTGTTCCTCACTCAGACGGGCGCTGAACGCCATGCCGGGACGCACGTGATAGTCGATGCCATTGAGCGCGATCGTAACGCACCCTTCCAGGACGACCAGCATATAGAGCGGGCTGCTGTGGCGGGATGTGGTTTCGTAGGGTTGTAATACATGCACGTCGGAATGGGTCAGCGAAATGCCGGACGAGAGCGTCATCTCTTCCACATTCCCCTGCAACACCGGGCTGCCGCTGACCTGCTCCCCTTGTAACAGCGGGAAACGGTAGTCGATGCCGTAGCGCTCGCCGAATATCTGAAAATCTTCAACAAAAAATAGGCGTTTCGCTGATCTATTTTCGCTCTGGAGCATAATTCGGGGCCTGCATCGGGGAAAGGTCAGGCAAAACAGTACCATCCCTTTGCCATGTCAGCAATCACCGGGCGCAGACACTATTCCGCTCCGGACAAAGCCGGAGCGAAGGCGTATATTTCTTCACGAGAAATATATTTTATGCTTCCTGCCACTCAGCAAAAACCTCTTTATGGTTTTTGGTCAGGACAACTTTATTATCTTCGACCTTATCGACCCAGCCGAGAGGAATAAAGTGGTGCTTGCCGCCCGATTCCGGGTCGCTCTTCGCAAGCTTGATACGCTCACCGTCTAAATGGTCCACAACCCCGACGTGCGTTCCGCAGCTGGCGACAACCTGAGTGTGATCCTTAATTGCGCTTTTATCTACCATAATCATTCTCCTGTTTCGGTTATTTGCCTGTTGCACGAAATTAACTGTAGCGCATAAATTCAGGCTTAAAAGGCTTATTAGCATTTTGAAACATCATTGACAGAATGGAATATTATGTCTATTTAACGCCGAATTGAAAAAATAAGAATGAGATGAATTATTACCGACTGATTATTTCCCGTTCATAATTAAATTATCGCAACCAACGAGGAGGTATTTATGACGATTCGCAACAATAATCGGGCAGAAATTTCGCTGGCTCTTGGTGAAGCGGTGTTAGACATCGTGCAAAAAGGCCATGAGGTATCGCGAGAGAACCTGGCCCAGGCGATGAAAATCAAAGCGGAGAAAGAGCGCGACGACGAGCGGCTTTTGAACTACTGGAAGGCGTGTAACATGCTGGTTTGAACGTAGCGGCGTTTAGGCTGACTAAACGCCGCCTGCTGTTACTCGTCGAAGAACCAGTAGCCCTGGTTAATCAATCCGGTCAGCTCGTCCACAAACGCCGGATTATTCAGCGCGTCGCCCAGCTCGGCCTGGCCGAGCTCGGTGTAGCGGCACAGCGCGTCTGCCCCGTTCATATCCGCCGTTTCCAGCTGTTCACTGTTGATAAAGACGCTGCCGTTGACGTTCAGCACGCGCAGCCCGCTCAGACGGGAGAGCGTTTCGCCCCCTTGCAGCGCGTCGAGAACCTCTTCCGCTGAATACGGTGGCTCGGCGGCGGCAATATCCAGCTCGTGACGCGGCGTGGAGACGAAGCTGCCAAACCATTTCGTGAAATCGTCCGGTTTGCTAATCATGTCGATCATCATCTGGCGGATACGATCGAGTTCATACTGCTCGACGCGGCCCGGGTGTTCGCGGCAGGTCAGATCCGGATCGCTGTAGTGCTCGCCGCCCAGATCGTTTTCCAGCGCGTAATCAGCAAAGCTGCTGAACAGATCGCGGCCGTTCGGCCCGCGGAAGCCGACGGAGTAGTTGAGCGCGGTTTCATGGGTGAAGCCGTCATGCGGGAATCCAGGCGGAATATAGAGGATATCGCCCGGCTCAAGATCTTCGTCGATGATCGGCTCAAACGGATCGACATGCAGCAGCGCCGGATGCGGGCAGAACTGACGCATCGGCAGCTTGTCACCCACGCGCCAGCGACGGCTACCCATCCCCTGGATGATAAACACATCGTACTGATCGATATGCGGCCCCACGCCGCCCCCCGGAACGGAGAAGGAGATCATCAGGTCATCAAGACGCCAGTCCGGCAGCACGCGGAACGGACGCACCAGTTCGGCGGCGGGCATATGCCAGTGGTTCACCGCCTGCGCCAGCAGGGACCAGCCGGTTTCACCGAGGTTATCGAAATGCTCAAACGGACCGTTGCTCGCCTGCCACTTGCCGTTGGCATGGCTTACCAGGCGGCTATCGACTTCCGGCTCCATCGCCAGACCCGCCAGCTCGTCCGGCGTAATCGGATCGACAAAATTCGGGAAGGCATTTTTCAGCACAACAGGTTGTTTTTGCCAGTATTTTTTAAGAAATTCCGGCCAGTTCAGGTTCAGTTGATACGCCATGGTTAGCACCAGTGAGAGGGTAAACAGGCGCGATTATAGGGGAGACGGCTGGGGGGGAACTTGTCATGGGTCAAACGAGCGCGCGTAGGTCGGGTATGGCGAAGCCGTCACCCGACGCACGCGCGGGCTAAAACTTAATCCAGGTTCAGCTCGTCATAATGGGTAATCAGCTTGCCCACAATCCCGTAGTCCAGCGCTTCCGCCGGGGACATCCAGAAGTTGCGGTCAGTGTCTTTCTTCACTTTCTCCAGCGGCTGGCCGGTGGCGTCAGCAATCAGCTTGTTCACGCGTTCCAGCATGCGGATGATCTCGCGCGCTTCGATCTCGATATCCGTCGCCTGACCGCGCACGCCGCCCAGCGGCTGGTGGATCATAAAGCGAGTATTCGGCAGCGAGTAACGGTGCTCTTTTTTCGCTGCCAGGAAGATGGTGATCCCGGCGCTCGCCACCCAGCCGGTGCCGATCACGTGCACTTCCGGACGGATGAACTTAATGAAGTCGTGGATGGTGTCGCCCGCTTCCACGTGGCCGCCCTGGCTGTTGATGTACAGCTTGATCGGATCGTTGCTGACGCTTTGCAGCAGGATCAACTGGGTGATGACCTTCTGGGCCAGCTCCTGGTTAATCTCACCGGAGATGACAATCGAACGGGATTCCAGCAGTTTTTGCTGAAGAGCGCCCGCGCCGCTTGACCCTTCCGCTTTGTCTTTGTCGCTTTCTTTCAGTGTGTAGTGCATTGTTACGTCCTCAGCATTTAGCGCTCAAAACCAGAGTGTAGCCTGTTTTACCCGTGAAAGTCCTCAGGCACACACAATGCGAACATCCTGCGCCGCCAGCGCGTCAAAAACGCCCTGTTCTATCCTCTCTTCTACCACCAGCACATCAATGTCGCGGCTCTTCGCTACCACAAAGCGCGCTACGCCGGGAATTTTGTCTGCGGTCAGGGCCACAATGGTCTGGGTACTCTGGGCAATCACGGCTTTTTTAAACTCGCAGTCGGCAAAATCAAACCCCGTAAGCCCCGTCTCAGGATCCATCGCACAGCCGCCGATAAAGGCCTGATCGAAGATAATGCCCTGGATCTGGTTCGCCGCCGTGGCGCCAACCGTTCCGCCGGACGCTCGCTGGATCTGCCCGCCGGTGACGATCACGTCGCACAGAGGATGATGCAGCAGCTCCGCGGCAATCGCCGGGGAGTTGGTTACCACCGTGACGTTAAGATCCGCCGGAAGGGCTTTCGCCAGCGCCAGATTTGTCGTCCCCGCGTCGATAAAAATGCACCCGCCCGCCTGAACCAGCGTTGCAGCTTTCTGCGCGATTGTGTGCTTTTCTGCACTTATTTTCTGCTCGCGGCTGAAAAAACTGCCCGCATCCGGGAGCTGAAGCACCGCGCCGCCATAGACCTTTTTGCAATAGCCTTCTTTGCTAAGTTCATGTAAATCACGGCGAATGGTGTGCTCGGACACCTTCATCTGGCTCGCCAGCTCGGTACAGATCACCCTTCCGCTCTCCTGAAGGATCTGTCGGATCCGCTCTTGTCGCTGCTCAGGAAAAGCTGCATAATCGAGCATTGAAAGTCCTTTGTGATTTTTAATCGAGTATCAATGCGCATAATGTTGCATAACCGCGCAATACAAACAACGAGGGTTACAATGAATATTGCACATGTCGCACTCTGGACCCGCAGCCTTGAGGCCCAGGTTCAGTTCTGGGAAACGGTTTTTAATGGCCGCAGTAACGAACGCTACGTCAGCAAAAACCGCCCAGGGTTTGAATCCCACTTTATTACCCTGGATGACGGGCCGACCCTTGAGCTGATGACGCTGCCGGACCTGCCCGACGCCCCGTCGCACCCGGAGTTTATCGGCTGGGCGCATATCGCCATCAACGTCGGCAGCAAGGCAAAAGTGGACAGCATGGCCGAGCGGGCACAGGCAAACGGCACGCTGCTCAGCGCCCCGCGCATGACCGGGGACGGCTTCTATGAAGCGGTGATCGCGGACCCGGACGGCAACCGCATTGAGCTTGTCGGTGCATAAAAACAGCGTTTCGTTCCTTCACTGCCCCCGCCCCGGCTCGCTATACTTCATATGGTTATCATATTGTTAAATGATAATGATATTTAATGTGTTAAGATGAAAGTCAGCATAAACAGTCTCTTACGCCACCGTTGGGACTGTTTGCATCCTCGACATTTAAATCAGCACCGGGGCGGTGAATGGAACACATTGTGTATGTGGTTGATGACGATGACCCAGTCAGGCAGTCCGTAATCGGGCTGCTGGAATCAGCGGGCCTGAACGCCATCGGCTTTTCATCGGCAGAGACGTTTCTTCAACATCGCTTTGAGGATCTGCCCTCCTGCGTGATCCTCGACATGCAAATGCCCGCCATCTCGGGTTTTGAGGTGGCGGACGCGCTCAAAGACAGCGGACGCGAGATCCCGATTATCTTTCTCACCGGGCACGGCACTATTCCCATGTCGGTGCGCGCCATTAAAGGCGGGGCTTATGAATTTCTCACCAAGCCCGTCGAATCCAGCGCGCTGCTCGACGCCATTGAATCCGCCCTTCAGCTGGCGGAAAACAACGCCGTGCGCAACAAAGAGCACTACGCCCTGAAGCAGCGCCATATGTCCCTCACCCCGCGCGAGCGTGAGGTGCTTGAGCTTGCCATCATCGGCAAGCTCAACAAGCAGATCGCCGCCGAGCTGGGCGTCAGCGAGATCACGGTGAAAGTGCACCGCCGCCGGGTGATGGAGAAAATGCAGGTTCGTTCCGTGGCCGAGCTGGTCAGGGCCGTCGAGCGCCTGACCCAAAGCCAAACCGTGGAATAACCCTTACGCCTCCGGGCCGGCAAGCGGCAGCGCGAAAGCAAACACCGTGCCGTGCGGCTCCCTGCGGCGCGCGCTCAGTTTTCCCCGGTGCCGCTCAATGATGCTGGCGCTGATGGTCAGCCCCATCCCCATTCCCTGCGCCTTGGTGGAGTAGAACGAGTCGAAGATCCGCTCGGTAAGCTCCGGCTCAATGCCGCTGCCGGTATCGGCAATCTCGAAGATCACCTTTCCTTCAATGCCGTTCGCGGTGGAGATCGTGATGCTGCACGGGCGATCTTTTATCTCCGCCATCGCTTCCACCGCGTTCATCACCAGGTTAAGCAGCACCTGCTGGATCTGCACGCTGTCGCCAATGATAAAACTGTCGTGAGCGTTTAAAAGGTAATCAACGCTAATGTGTCGCAGCTCAAGCTCGCTGCGGGAAAGCATAATAATGTGGTGGATCAGGAAGTGCAGATCGATGCGCGTAAGCGTGGGATCCTGCTTGCGGGTCAGGGACTGAATGCTGCGGATGATCTCCCCCGCCCGCTCGCCCTCGGCGGCGATCTCCTCCAGCCCCTCGCGCACCTTGTCGAGCCGCGCCGGATCGCGGCCAAGCCAGCGCAGGCTCGCCCCGGCGTTCGAGACAATCGACATCAGCGGCTGGTTGATCTCGTGGGCGATCGAGGAGGTCAGCTGCCCGACGGTGGTGGCCCGGGACACCCGCGCCAGATCCGCCTGCGCCACCCGCATCGCATCCTCCGCCGCCCGCTGGCTGGTGATGTCGGTGATGATGCCGTAATACTCGTTCACCTCGCTGCCCACGCCCACCGGATCGCCAATCCCCAGAATGTAGCGCACGGAGCCGTCGGTGCGGATAATGCGAAACTCCGCGCGCATGGACAGCCCGTCGCGCACGCTCTGGTTAACGAGGGCGCCAATCCGGCCATAGTCGTCCTCATGGACGTAGGTCAAAAACTCCGCCATTGACAGCATTTTTTGCTGTTCCGGCAGGCCGAGAATGCGGGCGTACTCTTCGGAGATAAACATCAGATCCTGCACCAGCTCCCAGCGCCAGCTGCCGGTGTGGCTGATCTGCTCGCCCAGCATGAGGGACGTCTGGCTGGCGCGCAGCTCTTTCTCCACGCGCCGACGGTGGATATTTTCCGCCAGCAGCTCGGCGTAAAGCCGCGCCGTCTCCAGCGAAACCGCCGCCTGCGCGCCCAGCAGGCTGACCACGCGCGAGTGCTCGGCGGTAAACACCTCCGGCATCAGGCGGTTTTCCAGATAGAGTACGCCCACCAACCGCGCCTGCTTGAACATCGGCACGCACATCACCGCGGCGCCGGACGTCACCAGATACGGATCCTGGCTGAACGGGTGGAACGCCTCCGGCTTGCCGGTGCGGATCTCCTGCCCGGTGCGGATCACCGCAGCCAGCACCGACAGCGGCATGTCCGTCGCCATCGGTGACTCTTTCACGATGCGCACCCGCACGCCGTCGGTGCTGGTCCAGGCGCTGGCTTCAATTTCCGGTATATGATTATCGCTGACGCGCAGCAGCAGGCCGCGCTGCGCCCCGGCCCGTTCGAGCAGCAGCGTCATCAGGTTTTCGATTAAGCGTTCGAGGTTAATCTCTTCGGACAGGGCGCGCGAGGCTTTGATGACGCTCTGTAAATCGCGGATCACCTCGTCCTGGGCGAACGCCACCGACTCATACGCCCGGCTCTGCCCGGAGGCCAGCAAGTGCGGGAAATCCTGCTCCAGCTGGCGCACCTTGGCCTGCGCCCCGGCGCGGCCCCAGGCGGCAATCGACCCGCGGAAATGGGCGTCGGAGGCGGTCGGGTAGCCGCAGGCCAGCGAGAAACGCCCCGCCAGCTCGTGCGCCAGGGCATTGATCGGGTTAAACCCGCCCTCCCGCGAGAGGCGCACCGCCTTTTCATACTGCTCCAGCGCGATGCTGTTCATGCCGTCCAGACGGACGATTTCGGCGTAAATCAGCGCCTCTTTATCGGCAAACGTGCCCGGATTGATCCGCGCCCAGAGGGCAATTTTGTCGTAGTGGTGATGAATGCTGCGGCGATAATCAGCCGAAAAGGTCTCCGGCGTGAGCTGGCGCGAGAGGGCCAGCGCGCTGTAAAGATGGTAATCCAGCAGATGGATATGGCCCGGCGCGGACCACGCATACCAGCCCGCCATCTCTAAATCCGCCTGCGCGTCGGCATATTCGCCGCAGGTAAAGTGCGCTATCCCGCGATAGAGCCAGTACCAGAACAGCATGGTCGACGTCTGCTCGGGCGCCTGCTCCGGCGGTGCGGGCAGCAGATCGTCAGGCAGCGCCTGGGCGGCGCTCCAGGTGCCCGTCACCGGCGTGCGTAAAAACTCCACGTAGCGGCGCTGAATGTGCAGAACGGTTTCAATGTCCTGGAAATCCGTTTTACGCACGAAGGCCAGACCGCGATCGATGCTGGTCAGCACGCCGTCCAGATGATCGCCCCGGGAGAGGAAGTTAATGATTTGATGACAGGCTGCGAAGCAGGCCATCGTCGTGTCGCCGTGCGTCACCGCTGAGGTAAAACAGGCTTTCGCGCACTCGATAGTGTACGACAGCGGCTGGGTCCAGACGCTGAGCTGGTCGAGCGGCAGCAGGGTTTTGGCTTCATAGGCATCATAGCCGTGGCGGTTTACCAGCTCGCGAGCCAGCGTGCCGTACTCAAACCCGAGACGGTATTCGGCGTAGCGGTGGCCAATCAGCACGCCAAACCAGGCCATCGCCGTGGTGGATGCCCCGGTAATGCCGTGGTCGAGCGTGAGGTGCATCATCCGGCACAGGAGTAGAAAGTGCAGCCGCGGGCAGGTAAAGCTGGCGAACATACTGGCGCTGTAAAGCAGGTTCATTACCGCTTCAGTCTCTGCATTCTTCATCAGCGTCAGCTGAGAAAACGGGTTCTGCGGCGCGTCGGCGATGCGTTCGCAGAACTGCTGCCAGGCCTCGTCACAATCGGCATTTTCCGGGTAGCGGCTGACCTGGATCCCGAACACGCCCAGCCAGCACAACGAGGCCTCCAGCGCCAGGCGGATCTCCGACTGGCGCATATAGACTTCCGCCAGCAGGTTGGCCGCCAGCGCTTTCTCCGTCAGCCCGCCCGGTGAGCCGAGGATCGTATCGCACAGCGCGCGCGTACGCTCCAGGTGCCCGAGCGCAAACTCGCAGCCCGCCTCTTCAATATCCAGCATAAAGTCCGAGACCGGACCCGCATTCCCGAGCGCTCTGGCAGTCTGGATATAGCTCAGGGCGGAGAGGTAATCCCCGGTACGCTTCGCACGCCGCGCGGCCTGGAGGCTCAGCTCACGGAATCTCTGGCGCTGCGGCGCAGGCTGGATGCAGTCCAGCGCGGCGCTGACGTGGTGAACCGCGCGGAACAGCAGCTCATTGCCTGCCGCCTGGCGCGCGGCGTCCGCCAGCAGGCTGGCGGTGGTCAGGTGCAGATGGCTTTTCTCGCCCTCATCCAGCAGGGCAAAGGCGGCTTCCTGCACCCGATCGTGGGTAAAGGCGTACTCTTTTTCCGTCAGCACAATCAGCTGAGCGGTCACAGCCGGGTGAAGTGCGTAGCGGATTTCCGCTGCCGACAGCCCCACCACGCGGCACAGCATCTCCAGCTCGCCCGTGCAGCCGAGGCAGGCGATGCTGCCCAGCAGACGGCGCGTTTCGTCAGGCATCTCCTTGAGCTGTTCCAGCACCAGCGTTACCACGTTTTCGGTGTAGTGCCGGGCGCGGATCGCCTGAAGATCGTAATGCCATTTACCCTGATATTTGTTGTGCACTACCAGCCCGTCATCGACGATGCGGCGGAAAAATTCCTGCACGAACAGCGGGTTGCCGCCGGTTTTTTCATGGATCAGCGTGGCAAGATCGGTGGTGCCGGCGCTGCGGGCATGAAAAATTCCTCCGAGCCAGCGCGCCACGGCCTTCACCGACAGCGGCTGCGGAACGATCGTCGTGGCGTGCTGCGCCGCTTCCGGCAGGCTCGCCAGCGCGGTCTGCAAGCTGGGGTCAGAAAGCGAACTGAGATCGCGGTGCGCCACCACCACCAGCAGCGGAATGGCGCCGCAGGTACGCAGCAGGTGATCGAGCGTTTGCAGGCTGGCGACGTCGATCCACTGCACATCATCCAGCAGCAGCACCAGCGGCGTCCCCTGGGTGGTGAAGGTTTTCACCAGCGCCAGCACCATATGGCTGAAGCGCGCCCGCGCATCGATGGAAAATGTATCCGCTGAGAAACGCGGTTTGTTCTCCAGGAGTAAATTCAGCTCCGGCACCAGGCTGACGGCCAGCTCCTCGTAGCCTTCCAGCGCGCGCGTCAGGCGGATTTTCCACGTCGCCACCTCCCCGGCTGGCAGCCCGAGCAGGTGCAGCGTGAGCGTCCGAAACGCCGAACTCAGCACGCCGTAGGGCAGCGTGGGGGAATATTGATCGACCTTGCCCACCGCCAGCAGCACCATGCGCTGTTGCAGCGATTTCAGCGTGGTGGCGATCACGGAAGATTTGCCGATCCCCGACGGTCCGCCAATCGTAACCAGTTCCGGCGCACCGCTCTGGCTCACCCGCTCAAACGCAGCGATGACGTCGCTGGCCTGCGGATGAGCGGAAAAAAGCGAATCGGCCAGATGGATCGCCGGAGAGCGATCCTGCTGGCCGGGAATAAAGTCGACAATTTCGCCTTCAACCGTCAGCGTCGCCTGGCAGCGCCTGAGGTCGGCAATCAGCCCGTCGACGGTCTGATAGCGGTTCTCCGGATTCTTCTCCAGCAGCTTAAGGATGATGGTCGACAGCATGCCGGGGACGTCCGGGCGCACCCGGCCCGGCGCAAGCGGCTCAGAGGCAATGTGGTAATGCGCCCAGCTGGTCTGGTCATCTGCGCTCAGTTCAAACGGTAATCGCCCGGTCAGAAGTTCATACAGCACGATACCCAGGCTGTAGAGATCGCTCCGGCTGTCGACGGCGCGACGGGTACGGGTGGTGTGTTCCGGTGACATGTAGGCGGGCGTGCCGCCAGACGCGGCAAGCCGGGTCTGGGAGAACGCGTCGGAGGTGCCGCAGGCGAGGCCAAAGCTGCACAGACGGCAGGTGGCGTCATGGTGAACGAAGATCGACCCGGGTTTGATATCGCCGTGGATCAGGTTGTGCAGATGCATCTGGCGCAGGGGACCGCAGATGCGGATTGCCATCTCAATAAAGCGGGCGATCCCGGAAATCGCCTTGCCTGCCCGGCACGCCAGCAGTTCAAAGCAGAACGGCGCGTAGACCAGCGCAAAACGTCCGCGGTACTGGGTAGAAGCGACGGGCCGGATGGCCCAGCCGTCATGAAGCCGATCGCGCAGGGCAAACTCGTTCTTCAGCAGGCGGGTTGCCCGCTCCTCTTCTTCATCGCTGACCGCGGTGGCAATAATAAACGAACCGCCGGACTGGGGATGCCGTGCGTTCATCCAGGAGATGCCGCCCTCCTGCGCCAGCACGGTAAAAATAACATCCTCTTTCAGAACAAAAGCCCGCCCTTCATGGAGACTTCCCCGGGCGGGCCAAAATGCAGGCGACGTATGTTCGTTCATCCGCGATCCTTATTGTCGGCGGGTCAGCTCCCGCTGAATATGATCCAGCAGAATATCGATGTTAATCGGCTTACGCAAAAATGCAGCGGCGCCCAGACTGAGTGCATACCGCTGCATATTTTCATCAGCATGGCCGGAGATAAACAGTATTGGCGGCGGCGGCGCGGCCAGCAACCGCAGCTTCTCAAACAGCTCGATGCCGTTCATGCCGCGCAGCTTGATGTCGGCGATCACCAGCGACGCGCCGGTCAGGGCGAGAGGGTGGCTTAAAAACACCTCTGCCGAATCGAAGGTATCGGTAGCATACCCTTCCGATTGCAGCAGATTACTGAGCCCGCTGCGAACAGAGCGTTCGTCATCGATGATGGCAATGCGCCACGGCAGCGTCATGCTGTCTTTCCTCAAACAAATCGTTACGCGTCGCGGCTTTCCTTCGCGGGCGCGGGGGGCGCAGTACCGCTGATTTTCGGTACGCATTCATGACGAAACCAGGCCAGGGTCAGCGGTTCGCGGCTCACCAGACGACGCCCAATGGGGATCAGCTGTTCACCCACCAGCATGCCGAACAGGCCTAGCAGCGCGACGACCGGCGGCGCCGGAGAATGCACGTCAAGCAGGGCGTAAAGTACCCCAGCCACGACCCCGCACACCAGCGAAATAATCCAGGCCTTCATGATGACGCTCCGGTAGGGTGTTGAACGTGGGGAACCGTCACCTGCACGGCAGCCGGATTATCGCGGGATAAAAGATGACGCATCGCCTGTTCGCCTGCCAGCATGCCCAGCAGGCCAATCAGCGCCAGCGCGGGCGGCGCGGGGGACCGCACCTTCAGCACGGCGTACATCAGGCCAATCAATACGCCTGCCGCGAGGGATATCAACCCTGTACTCATTGAGAACTCCAGAGAAAAAGGCGCGGCGAGCCGGATGAGGGACCAGCCCGCCGACGAGGCTTAGCGTGCCGGGACCGGCGCTAAGGTGCGGTGCTCGCTCTTCTGGCGAGACGGCGCTTTGTGCACCATGGTGTAGGCGTAGTCCACGCCCATGCCGTAGGCGCCGGAGTGCTCGCGCACGATATCCATCACCGCGGTGTAGGTCTCTTTGTGCGCCCAGTCACGCTGCCACTCCAGCATGACCTGCTGCCAGGTCACCGGGATCACGCCCGCCTGGATCATGCGCTGCATCGCGAAGTCGTGGGCCTCTTTGGAGGTGCCACCGGACGCATCTGCCACCATGTAAATTTCGTAGTCGCCTTCCAGCATCGCGCACAGGGCAAAGCTGTTGTTGCACACTTCGGTCCACAGACCGGCGACAACCACTTTCTTCTTGCCGTTGGCCTTCAGCGCGTCACGCACTTTCTGGTCGTCCCAGGAGTTCATGGAGGTACGCTCCAGAATGTCCTGGCCCGGGAACACGTCCAGCAGCTCCGGATAGGTGTTGCCGGAGAAGCTTTCGGTTTCAACGGTGGTGATGATGGTCGGGATGTTGAACACTTTTGCCGCTTTCGCCAGCGCCACGGTGTTGTTTTTCAGCACCTGGCGGTCAATAGACTGCACGCCAAACGCCATCTGCGGCTGGTGGTCGATGAAGATGATCTGACAGTTGGCAGGGGTTAAGACTTCGAGCTTTGAAGTGGTCATAAGATTATCCAGTGAGGTTAAAGGTTAAAATCGTCGCGAAAGGCACGCCGATAAAATCGCATTAATCCTATGACCCACGCCGCCGGGGCGTAATTATCTCTTCGTATAGTTAACCTTAGGTATAGTTATACTTTGGTATACCTATCCTATTGTATAACTGGATCTTTCCCGAAACCGGTTCCCATAATCCTGACCATTCCCCTCTTAGTCTGGAGCTATTATGGTTACCCTCGGTAAAGCCGATCTTATTCTGGTTAACGGCCAGTTTCACACCGTCGATCGCGAGAATCCCCTCGCGGAAGCCGTTGCCGTGCGCGACGGGAAATTTCTGGAAGTGGGTACCGTCGCCGAGGTGATGCAACACCACTGCGACGGCACTAAGGTGGTTGATTTGAAAGGCCACACCGCCATCCCCGGCCTGAACGATTCGCACCTGCACCTTATCCGCGGCGGGCTGAACTACAACCTCGAGCTGCGCTGGGAAGGCGTGCCGTCGCTGGCAGATGCCCTGCGGATGCTGAAAGAGCAGGCCCTGCGCACGCCGTCGCCGCAGTGGGTACGCGTGGTGGGCGGCTGGAGCGAGTTCCAGTTTGCCGAGCGCCGCATGCCGACGCTGGATGAGATTAACGACGCCGCGCCGGATACCCCGATCTTCATTCTGCACCTGTACGACCGCGCCCTGCTCAACCGCGCCGCGCTGAAGGTGGTTGGCTATACCAGGGATACGCCGAACCCGCCGGGCGGCGAGATCCAGCGCGACGCCAACGGCAACCCGACCGGGATGCTGATCGCCCGCCCGAACGCCATGATCCTCTATTCAACCCTCGCCAAAGGGCCGAAGCTGCCGCTGGAGCAGCAGGTCAACTCCACGCGCCAGTTTATGCGCGAGCTGAACCGCCTGGGGCTGACCAGCGCCATCGACGCGGGCGGCGGCTTCCAGAACTACCCGGAAGATTACGAGGTGATTGCCGAGCTGCACGAGAAAAAGCAGATGACTATCCGCATCGCCTATAACCTGTTTACCCAGCGTCCGGGCCACGAGCTGGAAGACTTTGAAAAATGGACCGACATGCTCACGCCGGGCCAGGGCAGCGACTTCTTCCGCCACAACGGCGCGGGCGAGATGCTGGTCTTCTCCGCCGCCGACTTTGAAGATTTCCTCGAGCCGCGCCCGGATCTCGCGCCGGGCATGGAGGACGAGCTGGAGCGCGTAGTGCGCCATCTGGTGGAGCACCGCTGGCCGTTCCGCCTGCACGCCACCTACAACGAATCCATCAGCCGTATGCTGGACGTGTTCGAGAAGGTGAACCGCGACATTCCGTTCAACGGGCTGCACTGGTTCTTCGACCACGCCGAAACCGTATCGCAGGCCAATATCGACCGCATCAAAGAACTGGGCGGCGGCATTGCCGTGCAGCACCGCATGGCCTTCCAGGGCGAGTACTTTGCCGAGCGCTACGGCATTGAAGCCACCCGCCACACGCCGCCGGTGGCCAAAATGCTTGAGACCGGCGTGCCGGTGGGCTTAGGGACGGACGCCACCCGCGTGGCGAGCTACAACCCGTGGACCGCGCTCTACTGGCTCGTCTCCGGTCGTACCGTTGGCGGGATGCAGATGTACGATCACAGCGCCCGTCTGGACCGCGATACCGCCCTGATGCTCTGGACCCAGGGCAGCGCGTGGTTCTCCAGCGAGCAGAATCAGAAGGGGCAGATCAAAGCGGGCCAGCTCGCAGATCTGGCGGTGCTCAGCAAAGACTACTTCCGCGTGCCGGAAGAGGAGATCAAGGGCATTGAGTCCGTCCTCACCGTGGTGAACGGCGATATCGTCTATGCCGCTGGCACCTTTGGCCCGCTCGCGCCGCCGGCCATTCCGGTCCTGCCCGAGTGGTCCCCGGTGGTGAAAGTGCCCGGCCACTACCGCAGCGCGCCGCCGCAGGCCGCACGCGTGGGTATGAGTGTGGCTCACCACTGTAGCGGCCCGTGCGGGGTTCACAGCCACCAGCATGATTTTGCCCGCACGTCAGAGATGCCGGTATCCGACGATAACGCTTTCTGGGGGGCGCTGGGTTGCAGCTGCTTTGCATTCTGATGAAACATTATGACGCTTCGCCCCGGATCGATCCGGGGCTGTTTTTCCTGCGCCTGACCGGCAGCCTGCTGTTGCTTTACGTGCACGGCCTGCCGAAGGTGCTCCACTTTAGCGAAGAGCTGACGCGCATCGAAGATCCGTTTGGCTTCGGACCGTATGCCAGCCTGATCCCGGCGATCGTCGCCGAGGTCATCTGCCCGCTGTTTATCATTGCAGGCGTCTATACCCGCCTGGCCTGCCTGCCGATTATCGCCGTGCTGCTGGTGGCGATGCTGGTAGTCCACCCGGGCTGGTCGATTGCCGAGGGGCAGTTTGGCTGGCTGCTGCTGATTATCTTCACCACTCTCGCCCTCACCGGGCCAGGCCAGTGGCGGTTGCAGCGTAAGGCGACGGAGAGGTTCGCATGACCCAGGTTAACGACGTTCGCGACGCACACGTCGAGACGACGCCCGCACCGGCGGCTTCGCCATGGCAGCCGCTGAGCCAGCCGGTGTTCCGCATGCTGTGGATCGCCACGGTGGTCTCTAACGTCGGCTCATGGATGAGTGACGTCGGCATCAACTGGAGCATGCTGACGCTCAGCGCCGATCCGCTGGATATCGCGCTGGTGCAGGCGGCCAGCAGCCTGCCGATGTTCCTCTTCGCCCTGCCGTCCGGGGTGATGGCGGACATCGTCGACCGGCGTAAATACCTGCTCTTCTCCCAGCTGTGGGTGTTCATCGCCGCCGCCGGGCTGACGGTGCTCTCTTTTACCGGACACGTCACCCCCACCGTTCTGCTGGCGGCAACGTTTCTGCTGAGCGTGGGCGCGGCCATGAGCTCGCCGCCGTTCCAGGCGATTGTGCCTGACCTGGTGAGCAAGCCCGAGCTGGGTTCCGCCGTGGCGCTTAACTCGCTCGGGGTCAACATCAGCCGGGCGATTGGCCCCGCGCTGGGCGGTTTTCTACTGTCGCTGGCCGGGCCGTGGATGGTGTTTGCCCTGAACGCGCTCTCCGTAATGGGCGTGGCGTGGGTGCTGTGGCGCTGGCGTCCGGCGCCGTCCGTGCAGCGCCTGCCGCCGGAGCACTTCTTCTCTGCGGTGCGGTCCGGCATCCGCTACGTGCACGCCGCCCCGGTGCTGCGCAACGTGCTGGTGCGGACCGTGGCCTTCTTCGTTTTCGGCAGCGCGGGCTGGGCGTTACTGCCGCTGGTGGCGCGCCGCGAGCTGGGCTTAGGCCCGGCGGGCTACGGCGTGATGCTGGCGTGTATCGGCCTGGGGGCGATTGCCGGAGCCATCCTGCTGCCGCGCCTGCGCCAGCGGCTGAACGCCGACCGCCTGATGGTGGCCGCCAGCCTGACGTTTGCGATCACCATGCTGGCGCTGGCGTTCGTGCGCCACTTCTGGCTGCTGAACCTGTTTGAGTTCTTTACCGGCTTCGCGTGGATTGCGGTGCTTTCCACCCTCAACCTCGGCGCGCAGCGCAGCGCCGCCCGCTGGGTGAAGGCCCGGGCGCTGGCGGTTTATCTGACGGTGTTCTTCGGCTCGATGACCGCAGGCAGCGCCGTCTGGGGCCAGCTCGCCTCGCAGTTTGGCACCCCGACCTCGCTGGTGGTCGCCACGCTGGGCATGGTGCTGGCGAGCGCAACGGTGTTCCGCTGGAAGCTGGAGAAAGATCCGGATTTAAATCTCGAGCTCAGCGGCCAGCCGCTGGACGGCGTGGAGATTGAACTCCCGAACGAGCGCGGCCCGGTGCTGGTGTCGCACGAGTACATCATCGACCCACAGAACGCGAAAGCGTTTTTGCAGGCCGTGCACGAGCTACGCCGGGTGCGCCGCCGCGCCGGAGCGATGAGCTGGGCGGTGTACGAGGATATCGAACGTCCGGGGCTGTTTATCGAGACTTTCCTGATGGGTTCCTGGATCGAGCATTTGCGCCAGCAGGAACGCCACACCATGAATGACCTCCTGTTGCAAAGCCGCGTTCTGGCTTTTCATCAGGGCACAACATCACCGGCAATTCGCTATCTGGTCGCGCCGGTATAACCATAACAATCACCTGCACAGGAACACACTATGGCACTGTTTAAGGCAAAAGACGGCACGCAGATTTACTACAAAGACTGCGGCGCGGGCAAACCGATCCTCTTCAGCCACGGCTGGCCGCTGGACGGCGATATGTGGGACAGCCAGCTGAACTACCTGGCGGAGCGCGGCTTCCGCGCCATCGCCTTTGACCGTCGCGGGTTTGGCCGCTCCGAACAACCGTGGAACGGCTACGACTACGACACCTTTGCGTCCGACATTAACGACCTGATTACCACCCTGGATCTGCGCGACGTGACGCTGGTGGGCTTCTCCATGGGCGGCGGCGACGTGACGCGCTACATCAACAACTACGGCAGCGAACGCGTGTCCGGGCTTGCGCTGCTGGGCGCGGTAACGCCGATTTTCGGCAAATCCGATAGCTACCCGGAAGGCGTGGATCAGAGCGTGTTCGACGGTATTCGCGACGGACTGCGTAAAGATCGCGCCCAGTTCATCAGCGATTTCGCCACTCCGTTCTACGGCACCAACGCCGGGCAGACCGTTTCCGCAGGTGCCCTGACGCAGACGCTGAACATCGCCCTGCTGGCGTCCCTGAAGGGCACCATCGACTGCGTGACCGCCTTCGCCGAGACCGACTTCCGCCCGGATATGGCGAAAATCGACGTGCCGACGCTGGTGATCCACGGCAGCAACGACCAGATCGTACCGTTTGAAACCACCGGCAAGCTGGCGGCGGAGATGATCAACAACGCCACGCTGAAGGTGTACGACAACGCGCCGCACGGCTTCGCGCTGACCCACCAGGACCAGCTCAACGAAGATCTGCTGGCGTTTGTGAAGTCGCTGTAATTCTGAGGGCTGACGCCAACGGCGACAGCCCCCTTTTCACCTCAACCCACCTGAACAAGCAGTGACACTATTCAGATTAATCCTATAAAATACTGACCTTTACCGCCTTTACCCGACTTCCGGAGTTTATGATGGTTCAGGATCGCACCGCGTTAGCCCCCTTCTTTAATGAGCATATCAATAACAACAGCCGATACAGCCCTAAATGGGGGCCAGCCTATCACCAGATGGTCAAACGCGTAGCGACAGAGCGGCCCGAGTTTCGTGATCAAAGCCTTATCAAGGCACTTTGGTATGAACGCTCCAACGGCGTCGCCAGCATTAAACAGGGTGGAATGTCGCAGAACGAATACAATGCGGCCCAGATTCACCTGCGGGAAATCACAACCCTGATGGCACAGGGCTGCACCCCGGCCGTATATGAAAAGGTGGTCAACAAGCTACAGGCGCTTAAGGCCAAATCCATTCTCAAGAAACAGTACTGGGCGTTGTGTCACCGGGCTTTTGCCACGCTGTACCCTGAGCGGGTTTCGAACGTGGTAAATACCAAAATGTTTTCCCGCATTTATAACTACTGTAATAACCGCTTCGGGCTTGGGCTCGCCGGGAAAGGGACGTGGTTTGAAAAAAACCTGGAGCTGAAGGCGGCTCTGAACCGCGAGCTGGGCGGCCATGTAGACCCTGTCGAACTCAATATGTCGCTGTGGCATCTCTACACGCATTTCATCAAAGATAAGAGCGATATCGGCCTGGTAGGTAGCGAGTCCTGGGCCGAAGACGACGATCAGGATACGGATGAGAGCGTGGCGGATGTTCCACTGAACGTCATTCTCTATGGCCCTCCGGGGACGGGTAAAACCTATTCCACCGTTGAGCATGCCGTTCGCGCCTGTGAACCCGCTGAGTATTCCCGCCTGCTGGATGGCCTTCAGGGCAGTGATTACCGAAACGCACTTAAAGCGCTTTATGACCGGCTGGTCTCCGAACAGCGCATCCGCTTTGTCACTTTCCACCAAAGCTTTGGTTATGAAGAGTTTATTGAAGGGCTACGCGCCGATACCACCCGTGACGGTAACGTTCGCTATGACATTAAATCCGGCGTCTTTAAGCAAATCTGTGAGGATGCGGCGTTTGGTTACGCAGGTGAACAGCTGGCGCTGAACGAGGCGCTATCAAAGTTTCAAAAAGAACTGCTGAATGGCGAAGCCGCCACGCTCAAAACGACATCAGGTAAACCGTTCGGCGTCACCTATAAAAGTGAAACGAATTTCGGCATCTTCCCTTTAAACAGCAAAAAAGGGGATCTGGGGAATGGATACAACGCCTACGTGAAGGACATCAAAGCCTGGTATCAGAACAACGGGATTGATATCCACAACGAGTCGTATGTCCGGGGTATCCTCAACTATCTTCATGATAATTATAATCTTCCCGTCACACCGAAAAAAAATGCACCGGCAAAACGCCAGAACTACGTGCTGATTGTTGACGAGATTAACCGTGGCAATATCTCCAAAATTTTCGGAGAGCTCATCACCTTAATTGAGAAATCCAAGCGCATGGGTGAACCCGAGGCCCTGAGCGTGACGCTACCCTATTCGGGCGAAAAATTCAGCGTGCCAAACAACCTGTTCCTGGTCGGCACCATGAATACCGCGGACCGTTCCCTGACCGCTCTGGACACCGCCCTGCGCCGCCGCTTCGAGTTTAAGGCCATGCTGCCGAAAGCCTCCATTCTGGAAGGCCACGTCATCAAAGGTATCGATCTCAAACGGCTACTGCAGATGCTCAATGAACGCATTGAGGCACTGTACGATAGCGAGCACACGCTCGGGCACGCTTTTTTCATACCGGTAATTGAGACGGAGGACGATGACATTGCTTTCGCCCGTCTGCAGCGGGTGATGAAAAATAAAGTGCTGCCGCTGCTGGAGGAGTACTTTTACAACGACTGGCAGAAAATTCGTCTGGTCCTTGGAGATAACCAGAAGCAGGATCCCGCCCTGTGCTTCATCCGTTCGATCAAAAACGAGGGAAATATTCAGCGGCTGTTTGGAACGGATGCATCGGACGATCTGCAGGAAGAGGGAGAGCGCTATCACCTTGCAGGCGAAGACGATCCTGTCTGGAATAATGCCATCGCCTGGCGTCAGATTTACGATGCAGGTGCGCGAGGCGCGGAGAACGACGAATGACCGGGCGGCGGCAGTGGTCCACCTTTGAATACGGTTATCTGGTCAGTAAAGAGGACAGCGGCCGGGTTAAGGACGCAGTGGAGCTTCCTCCGGCCTGTTTTGCGTGGCTGGAGCAATGCTGCCTGAACGACGATGCGGAATACGACGCGCGCCTGCTGACGCTGAAAACGGTCGGGCGCGTGAAGGTGCTGCAGGTGAAAAACTATGTCGGCGTCATTGCGCTGCCGGGAGGAGCGTTCATCGAGGTGTTGCCAAAGACCGGCCATGATAACGCCCGCGAACAGCTGATGATGATGCTGCGCACGCTGAAAACCTTCCGGCACATCGCCACAACCTCCGCCAGTATCAAAACCTCGCGCATGCCGCTGATGGATATCTTTATTCATCAATTTATCCAGAGCGTCCAGGCGGTCCTGCAGCAGGGTCTTAAGCGTGACTACCTTCGCCAGCAGGAGAATCTACCGTGGATGAAGGGAAAACTGCGGGTTTCAGCACAACTGTCGACAAATAGCGTTCGCCGGGATCGCTTTCAGGTGGAGTATGACGAGTACAGTGTTGACCGACCGGAGAACCGCATTCTCAAAACGGCCATCGATACGGTTTCGCGCCTGACCCGCAACCCTCAGCTCATCCAGCAGCTTCACCCCTTGCAGTCGGCCTTCGAAGGTATTCCTCCCGTTGTTGATACCGCTCACGCGTTCGATCTGGTTCGCCTCGACAGGCATATGCATCACTATGAACAGGCGCTGGAATGGGCCAAATTGATCCTACATGGGGAGTCACCACTTTGTATGCAGGGTCATGCTGATGCCATATCGCTGCTCTTTCCAATGGAAGCGGTATTTGAATCCTTTGTTGCGGCGTGGATGAGGCATCATCATCATCAACGTTACCAAATTGATACCCAAGCAAAAACACACACTCTGGCTCGATATCACACCAGGTATATGTTTAGACTCAAGCCGGATATCTGGCTTCGCCCGTATAACACGTCGAAACATTCTTCAATTATTTGCGATACGAAATGGAAAAAGATTAAGCCTCATAAACCTGGCTTTAACATTTCGCAAAGCGATCTTTACCAGATGCTGGCCTACGGAACGAAATATCTCGATAGCCGCGGCGATATGATCCTGATCTACCCGCAGTATGACGGTTTTAGCGATGCGCTTCCCCATCCCTTCGAACTTCATAAGCCGGACAGCCATGCGCTACGTTTGTGGGTCGTCCCTTTTACCATCGGAACCAGTATTCAGAGCTCGATACTCCACCTCCCCGAGTCCCTGAAGCTGTGGAATTAGAAACAGACGCCTGCAAAGCAGGCGTCTGAAGCGATTAATTGACCGATACCGGGCGGGTCAACGCCTCATCCCCGATGCCATTCTGCTCGCTCCCCCGCCTGCGCTCCGCCAGCAGCCGACACACTTCCGCATGCTTCTCCTCGGTAAAGGTAAAGCGCGACATAAAGCCCATGCGGATCAGCGACCCTATCGCCGGCAGCAGGCAAATCCCGAAGAACAGCCCCGACAGCACGCCTTCGCTCTGAATTTGCGCCTGCGGCACGTAGCCAATCATCGTCAGGAACACGCCGATGAGCCCGCCGCCCACCGCCACCGACATCTTGCCGGTAAAGGTCTGCCCGGAGAAGGTGATCGCCGCGCAGCGCTTGTTAGTGTGGTACTCCGCGTACTCGATGGTGTCGGCGATCATCGACGAGGTGAGAATGTTGGTCATCATCACGAACAGCGTGCTCAGGCCGAGCAGAATAAACAGCATCGTCACCTGCTGATACCCAACAAACCACATCACCACACGCACCGCCACGTCCAGCCCGCAGAGGATCATAAACAGCTTTCGCTTCTGCATCCGGCGCGTCAGCATCGGGGCAACCAGGCACAGCACCGCCGCAACAATGCCCATCACGCCAATGGCCATTTGCAGGCTGCCGTCGCCCATATTGTTGATAAAGAAATAGATATAGAGACCGCCCGCGACGTTGTGAAACACGCAGAAAAAGAACGACAGCAGGACGATAAACAGCGGCTTGTTCTGGCGCAGGTTGTGGAAGGTGTCGCGCATCGTCACCTTTTCCGGGCTCGGCGGCACGCGCTCTTTGATCTGCATAAAGCCGTTGAGCATCAGCGGCAGGCCCACCAGCATCATCACCAGCGCCGCCATAAAGTAGCCTTTATCGTTGCTGTACTGGGCGAAAAACGCCGCCAGCTTCGGGAAGAAGATGTTGGCGCAGGCAATCCCCGCGTTCACCCCGAGCATCGCCGCCGTTACCGCGCGGGTGCGCTGGCCGGAGTCATTGGTCATCACCGACGACATCGACCAGAACGGGATATCGGAGATGGCGTACAGCGTCCCCCACAGGATGTAGGTCACCCCGGCGTAGAGGATTTTGGTGGTCATGTCCGCTTCGATTTTATAAAACGACAGCAGCGTGACGCCGGTAATCAGCAACGGCGCGATCAGCAAAAAGTGGCGAAACTTGCCGAACCTGCTGTTAATGGTGTCCATAATACTGGCAAACAGCGGATCGTGAACCGCGTCCCACGCGCGGGCAATCAGGAAGATGGTGCTCGCCGCCAGCGCAGAGATACCCAGCACGTCGGTGTAAAAATAGTTAATAAACGAACCCACTAAACCAAAGCTAAAACACTGACCTAAACCATAGCCAAAATAAGACCATAACTCGCGAGACGGTATTTTCATTGTCGTTGCCATAGTGCGTACCTGGTTGCCCGGCGACAGCGCGCCGGGTCGTTATTATTAGCCCTGCACCTTCGGGGCGATTTTGCGTAGCTTCTGCATCAGCGCGATTTCAGCGCGCGAGAACGGGATACCGTTTTCCTCAAACACGTCGTGGAACCAGAGGCGGCAGTAGTCCGTGGACTCCTTCATCACCACCGGCCACGGCAGCCACGTCTGGGTTTTGCCGCGCACCAGCCCCCACTGGTACGGCGCGACCTTCGCCATGTACATCAGCGGAAGCTGCTCTTCAATCGTGCTGCCCACGTGGCGCGCCAGCCATTCGGTGCAGAAGATGGGGCGGCCCAGCGCCTGTAGCTGCTGGATAATCGCCGTAATGCGCCCGGTGTGGGTGTAGGCGTGGAAGCTCACCACGTCCGAGAGCGCCAGCGCAGTCTGGTCCAGCGGATGCCGGAAGAACGTCTCGCCTTCTTCTTCCGCAGGCAGACGCCACGCGCAGACGGTAAGCGGCTGGGTCGGGTCTTCCTCGCGCACCCAGCGAAACGCGAGCTTCATCAGTTCGTGGGCGCAGGTTTCCAGCTTCTGGTCGTACAGCACCTCTTCCGTGCCCGTCGCGAAAATGCCGCGGTTGCCCGGCTCGTTGTACAGATCCCACAGCAGCACGCGCTTATCCTCGCGGAACTGGCGGACAACGTCGCGGATATAGCGCTCAATCTGCGGCCAGCAGTCAGGATCGCACACCTTATCGCGACCGGGGCTCGCCGCCGCCTGGCTGTTATGTTTGCCCGGCACGGACGGCTTTTGCGGCCCGAGGTACGGCTCGTCGCCGGAGAAGCCGCAGTCGTCCATCAGGGTCAGCATGGTGCTGAACCCGTGACCGTCGGCAATCGTCAAAAAACGATCGATACGCGCCATCAGCCCGTCGCGGTCGTGCTCCCAGACGATAAACGGCAGGTTGATGCGCAGGGTGTTGTAGCCTGCGTCCGCTGCCCAGCCTAACTCGCGCTCGATGGTTGCGGCATCGAAGGTTTCTTCCTGCCAGATATCGGTCCAGTTCACCGCCGTCGACGGCAGATAGTTAAACCCGCACAGCCAGCCCTTCTGCTGATACCACGCCTGCGCCTGCTCCCTGCTCCACTGCTCTTTCATTACGCGCCCTCTTACTGATAATGTTTAGCTAATAAATATTAGTTGCGGGATAAATGCGCAAACCGCGACGCTCTGAAAAGCGACGGCTCTCACAAAGTTCGCGCTTCGATGAATGAGAAACGTGATCGGCGGCGCTAAAGCGTGCGGTTAGGGTATGATGCGAAGTCGCGAAAGGGAGAGGACGGATGAAGCGAAAAACGAAGGTAACGATGAACGATATTGCGCGGGCGGCGGGCGTGTCGCAGGCGACGGTATCGCTGGTGCTTAACCAGTCCCGCAACATCAAGCTCAGCGACGACACCCGACAGCGGGTGATTAGCGTCGCCACCGAGCTCGGCTACGACCGCCTCCCCGCCGTTCACGCCCCGCGCAACCAGGAAGAGATCGCCCTGCTCGTCAGCTCGTTGCAGAGCTTCGACCCGTTTATCGACGCCATCAGCCAGGCGCGGGAAGCGGCGTGGCGCAACGAGACCCTGCTCACCGTGTACGACTACGGCGACGATATCGAGCTGGCGCTGAACATCATCCGCCAGCTGGACAAGCGCAACTGCATCGGGATTATCCTGGCTTCTCCGGTCACGAACGTCGTCGATATGACGGCTTTTCAGGACTGCACCCGCATCCCGCTGGTGCTGCTCAACCAGCGCGACCCCGGCTCGCCGCTGCTGCCGTCGTTTATCCCGGACGACTACGCCAACGCCTTCCAGGTCACTAAACACCTCATCGCCTGCGGCGCAACACGCATCGCCCACATCACCGGCGAGAGCTGGATGGAGGCCTCCCGCCAGCGTCTGGCGGGCTACCGGGCGGCGCTACAGCAGGCCGGACTCGCGTGCGACGACGGCCTGGTGCGCCAGACCAACTGGCAGTTCAGCGAGTCCTTTACCGCGACAGCTTCCCTGCTTGAACTTGCCGAGCGCCCGGACGCCATCTTCTGCGCCAGCGACTGGCTGGCGATTGGCTGCTATCAGGCGCTGGCGGTGAACGGCGTGCGCATCCCGCAGGACATGCTGCTGGCGGGCTACGACGACCAGAAGATCTCCGAGCAACTGACCCCGCCGCTGACCAGTATCCAGCTGCCCTATAGCGAGCTGGGACGGCTGGCGGTGGAGTACCTGTGCAATCAGGAAGATGCCGCAACGCACGTGACGCTGGCGGGCAGGCTGAAGGTGCGCGCCTCAAGCAGCGGCGCCTGAGGCGCTTTACCCCTGCGCTTTCGCATGATAGGTTAACTGGATGAACACACGCTCCGCCGTACTCACCGTTAAACGCTGGTGGCTGCCTTCTTAAAGGCGGCCCGGAGTAGTTTTCCCCATTTTCAGATAGCCGCCGAAAGGCGGCTTTCATATTTCCAAGACCCCTTTCGGCATTACAACGTTAAGGAGTCTTTATGAACGCACCCACCATCCTCTCCGGCGATCGCCCAACCGGCCCGCTGCACCTTGGCCATTTCGTCGGATCGCTGCGCCAGCGCGTGGCGCTCCAGCACACGCACAACCAGTTTGTGCTGATTGCCGACCTTCAGGGGCTGACCGACAACGGCAGCAACCCGCAAAAAATTCGCGACAACATCCCCGAAGTGCTGGCCGACTACCTCGCCGCCGGCATCGATCCGAACCTGACAACGATCTGCCTCCAGTCCGCCCTGCCCGCCCTCGCCGAGCTGACGATGCTGTATATGAACATCGTCACCGTCGCCCGCGTCGAGCGTAACCCGACGGTGAAAAACGAGATTGCGCAGAAAGGCTTTGCCCGCTCGCTGCCGGTCGGGTTTATGGCCTACCCCATCAGCCAGGCGGCGGACATCACCGCGTTTAAGGCCGAGTGCGTGCCCGTCGGCGACGACCAGCTGCCGATGATTGAGCAGACCAACGAGATTGTGCACAAGATGAACAGCCTGCTGCCCGCCCCGGTGCTGCGCCACTGTAAGGCGATGCTGAGCGACACCAGCCGCCTGCCCGGCATCGACGGCAGCGCCAAGATGTCGAAATCGTTGGGCAACACGCTGCACCTTTCGGCCAGTGAAGAGACCATTCACCGTGCGGTCAGCGCCATGTACACCGACCCGAACCACCTGAAGGTGAGCGACCCGGGGCAGATTGAGGGGAACGTGGTGTTTACTTACCTCGACGCGTTTCATCCGGACAAGGAGAAAGTGGCGGCGATGAAGGCGCACTATCAGGCGGGCGGGCTGGGTGACCGGGTATGTAAGAACGAGCTGGAGGGGTGTTTGCAGGAGCTGATTGCACCGATGCGGGAGCTGCGGACGATGTATATGCAGGACAAGGGGGAGCTGATGGCGATGCTGAAGTGCGGGACGGAACGGGCGCAGGGGGTGACGCAGGCGACGTTGAGGGAGGTGAAGGTGGGGCTGGGGGTGCCGGTGTTTAGTTAAGTTAGGTTTAGCGGTGGAGTGCGTGGGATTGGCATGAAGCCGCTAACTCGTTTATTACGAAAATAAGCAAGGCGCAATAAATTCTTAAATGCATTATTAGCCAATGTCGTTTGTCATTCTGTTGAGAGCGCTATATTCATAGACTCTTTTTATTTTAAACGTCACGATAACTGTTATGAGCAAGTTTATTATTTCCATGCTGAATACGTTACTTTGTGTTTTTGTAATTGTGTTATGCCTCATATGCGTGGGCGTCACTGATAACTGGAAAGAATGCACTATAGCTATAATCATCATTTTAGGATGCGCACATTTCATGGCCGTTTTACTGAATCATGTATTGCCTCATAAGTTATCTATTTTAGAAGGAATATTGGAATTATTGGGAGGACCACTATTAGTTATAGGAGCAATTGTGTGCTTTGATGTATTCGAACCCTGGCCGTTAAAAATCATTGGGATGTTTGCGTGGATTATTTTGATTTTCTTTGTACCATCAATAATCAGTCCCAGGCGTTAACTCGGTCTATTAATAAGTGTCTACGTCATTTTTTCACCCACGGAATCCAACATAATGTACCCCACTCTTTCGCAGGTCATTGAGGTTGTACGTCAGTCCTCGGGACATCATCGCAAGCGCATTGATGAGAACACCCTAATCGAAGCCGACCTCGATATATGCGGCATGGATGGCGATGCCCTGATAGAAGACTGCGAGGAAGCGTTTGGCGTTACGCTTGTCACTGAAGAAGATGGCTATGAGAAAACTTTTTCCCTCGCTGAAAACGAGTTTCTTTTTAGCACCGAGGGCATAGATTACTTTGGTATCTGCCGCTTGATTCGCAGGTTGCGAGGCATTCAGGAACCGGTGATACGCGATTTAACCGTTGGCGAGCTTCATGCTGTGCTGGTTAAGGCAGTTAAAGAACAGGTAGATCATGATTGAGTTATTTTTAGCATAGTGCGGGCATGTGCTCATATGCCCGCACTCGTTAGTCTTAAGTTTAAACGGCCTTCCCACTCCCACGCTTAATCACCGGAACATCACCTGTATCATTCAGCGCTCCTGGAAAGGTCTTCAACCACTGCGCCACTTTCTTTTTATTTATATTCACCACGCTCATACCCTCCAGGCATCCCCATAATTCTCTTGTATGCTGTGGCGTAATCACAATGCAGTCTTTCATGGCGCGGATTTTCACTGGCATACCGTTGATGAAACCCGCGCGTTTTAACCAGTCGCCGCCCAGAAGAAGGTATTTCATGTCTATGCGCGCATACAGTTCGCAGCAGGCTGCACTGTCCTGCGGCGTTTCCGCGCGGAGATGAATGGGTGCCGCGTTGGGCGGGTTGCCGTGAAGACGGCGGGCGCTGTTTTTGCGTACCAGCTCGCGGTTTTCAATCATGTCGGTGAAAGCGTCTGATTCTGTTTTGCAAACAGTAAACTCTGGCTTAAAATTCGTCGCAGCCATTTTCAACTCCCTTATAGTTGGTTGTGGTTAGCGGTATGGGGGTGTTGCAGCACCTTCATATCGCGAAATCCTCGTTAAATATTCTTTGATACTTCCTTTGCCGTTAGGCGTAATTTCTGATGCTTATTATACAGGGCTGAATATAAATACAGCGGTTTTGAGTGGGGGAAATTTGAATTTTGCGAGGGGGATTCAGGAAAAGGGTTGGGTCAGGGAAATTACGCAGCGAGGACTATCAGAATATAAGGTGAGCGCCCGCATGGAACTCAGAGCAACCATTCGCCGATCTGCGGGCTGGCAATGAGTTGTTTTATTATCAAGTTCGGTGACCGACTGAGCGATCACCTTTAATACGATGGCAGTTACACAGCATTACGGACAGGATCCTTTGAGAGGATAAGCGTTAATAAAGAGGAAGCACTCAATGCCTCCGTTCTATTTGTTACGCTCTTACGTTCCAATCGTCCGTATACTGGACATTACCATCAACATAACGCCAGGTGATTTTGTCATACATCAGGGAAACAGATTCCATGTGGTTGATCTGCGAGTTTCCTGCCATTTTAGCGTTTGGCATCCCTGGGTTAATGCCCGTCACTTTCACGCCCTCAATGGTCATGACGAAGTAGCACTCTTCTTGTCCTGCATGGTTAATGCGATACCAGCGAATCTCCGCACTTTTCAACGTTTGACCGGTGGCAACGGCTTTGTATAGGTACGGGCTGGAGCTATCAAACTCCTTTTCAATCATCATCGGAGAATGTGAACGCTTGCCAGTAATCTTCCCGTTGGCACTGTCTACTGGAATGTTCAGACCATGACTAAAGCCAACAATCTCTATACTCCCCTCACGATCCTGAACGTCTACAGCTCCTTTAATGTCTGCGCCGCCATCGTCCTTAAGCCACATGTAAGCCGGAATAGGCATTTTACAAACTCCTTTTAGTTGTGATTTTCTTCGTGATGAACCAGTAGCAAACAATCGTTAAGAGCAACTGAAAGCCCACAATCGCCGCCATTGTGAAATTTGAATACGTTTGATCCGGGAATAAAGACTGATAAGGCAGCAAGCGAAATAACGCCCAAAAAAGGAAGGTAAACCCGAAGATTTTAGCTAACCGTCGCAATGTGGAACTGAACCACTCTCTGGGGATACCAGCTGGACTAACTTTGTGTGTCGCGCCACTGTACGCCGTGGTAATGGCGCTCATGACAGGTACGCTGATTAATGTATTGATTAAGATGCTAAAATAGCCATCTAACGATTCCCAAACTTCTAAATCAGGTTCACCTAAAATGAAGCGGGTAAACTTGTCGGCGCTTTGGAAATCGAAAAGCTCCGTAATAGAATTAACTAATCCATCATACGGAACCATTTCAGCAACGATCAGCATAACAACAGCGAACAGCACTATCTTGATGAATAAACTAAGGGCATGTTTTGCCATTGGAGATCACCTCAATCGTGCCGTATGCCTGTAGCTTCCTCATGCAAGGAACATCTATTTTTTGGCTTCTCAACAGAGCATTACGCAACATGGCAAAATCAGAATCATGTGGGAGAGTGATACAACCTTCTGATAATACGCCTGGATGCAAACGGAAATTGCCACGCTGAACGCTCTCAATCCATGTGTAATCGTCGATGCCCCAATCATCACGCCATAATGCGAACCATTCAGAATGTTTGAATGTTGCACCATTGGCGAAGTGATTATAAATGTCTCTTCCCACTGTGTTTAGCTGTGACTTGAGTCCACCTTGAGGGCGGTCAACAATCCAGTATTTACCCGCTGGTACAGGCCCCTCTTTGGGGATCATTCCACATGCCCCACGGTTACGGTAGGTACCATTACCAGAGAATGCTAAAAACGTGCCTATACCAGGAAACGATAACGGGGAGTAGTACGCATCATTAATTACGAACTTTCCATGTAGAGCCATAGATAACCCTTTTATCTATAATGATTTGTTGGCTTATCGTACTCCTGCGCAATCGGACAGAAGAAGGTTTTCTTCCGAGAGACCTCTGATTTTCAGATAATAGCCCGTTGGTGGTAAGACAACGTGTAAGGCCGTTGCGGTAACATCAGAGGTGTATCAGGAAGCGAAGTTTATCAAGTTGACCTGTACCCTAAGGGGCGAGACCGAACCGCTGGCAGAGTGACCTGCTCCATGATGTTAGTAATGTCTTCATAAGCCACATGAGGATATCCCTATGAAGAGGCGTTTTTCCGACTGGCGTAATTACTGCTGCCATATTATACACAGCTGAATATAAATACAGCGGTTTTGCGATGGGTAAATTTGGGAAATACGAGGGGGATTCAGGGAATGGGTTTGGGGGATACTGGTAAATCGCTGGCTTGAAAATCAGTCTTATTTTCCTCATCCAGAAATCTATTCATTCGCTAAATTACCTTAGACGACAAATTCATAGCATCCAGCCCTTCTTCTCAGATCCCACAAAAATTCATCAAACCTATAGATTAACGATTTACATCACCCTGATTTTGTTATGTGATCCTGTTACAGGCTTTAGTAACGCCCTGCCCAGCCAACCGTAACAGGACTTCATCGATGGAATTTTATCAGGCCGATCCGACGCTTGAGAACTACTGGCGTGGTGTGATCCTCTTTGGAAGGAACGTCGCATCTTACAAATTTGCGCTGGCGTCAGCGTTGTATGAAGTGGATAAGACGGGCAGCGATTTGATTACGCTCGACCAGCTTGCTGTGCCGTTCAGCCGCTATCTTTGCGAGCACCTGAAGCACGCGCCAAAACAGATCACCTCCCGCAGCAGCCAATTTCTGGAAACCTGTCTGAAGTTCAACAGAGGTGAAATCCCCCACGCTCAGCTCATTGAAGCGACGGTGCGCCTTGGCTTTAACAACGTGATTGATGCCTTTCACTACGTGAACCAGGGCGAGATCGATAAACGTTTTTTCCTTGATGAGCGCAAAACCCACAACGGGATCCGCCTGACGGATAATTTCTTTTTACTGGGCGAACGCCAACAGTATAAAAACCTCGCCTTTGAAACCAATGCCCGCTGGAACCTGGTAGAACAGGCCTGGTCGATGGGGATTTCACGTAACCTTGTAGGTGTGGAGTTTGACGAAGATAATCAGCTGCTGTTCACGAAGGTGAACGCGCGTCGCGTAGACATCACCAGCTGTCGCGACAGCCTGAATGGTTACCAGAAAGGACGATGCTTTTACTGCTTCAAACCCATCAGCCTGGTACCGGGAGACGCAGAACTGGCGGACGTCGACCACTTTATTCCCTGGGCTGCCCACCATGAAGTGAGCAATATTAACGGCGTATGGAACTTAGTGCTGGCCTGCCGTTGCTGTAACCGTGGCACTGAAGGCAAATATGCAGGCATTCCCGAGCTCAGGCTCCTGCAGCGGTTACAAACCCGCAATGAGTATTTTATTCAAAGCAAACTGCCGTTACATGAGACGATTGTTCTACAGACAGGGCAGCGTCCCGAAGCACGGAGAAGCTTTCTTCAGCGTAACTGGCAGGCTGCGCTGGATAAACTTATCCATACCTGGAAACCCAACGCGGAAGGCGAGGCAACGTTTTAATGACACTTCACTACTATCAGAACCACGCGCAGGATTTCTTCGATGGCACGGTCAATGTCGATATGACCCCGCTATACGAGGCCTTCACCCAACATCTGACGCACGGTGCCCGGGTTCTGGATGCGGGCTGCGGTTCAGGGCGGGACGCAAAGGCATTTCATGAGATGGGTTATCAGGTGGATGCTTTTGATGCCTCTTCCGCCATGGTGGAACTGGCAAGGCAACATACCGGGTTACCCGTGCAGTTGATGACGTTTTCAGAAATCGACGGTAAAGCGCAGTACGATGGGATCTGGTGCTGTGCCTCTTTGTTGCATGTCCCCTCTTCTGAGCTGCCTGCGGTGATGCAGAAGCTTGCGGATGCGCTTAAGCCTGGCGGAGTCTGGTATGTGTCCTTTAAGTATGGCAACGGTGAACGCGTGCAGGGTATAAGACGGTTTACGGATCTGGATGAAGAGGGGCTGCGGATGGGAATAAGTAATATAACAGATGTGGCGATAACTTCGCTTTGGGTTACGAAGGATTATCGGCAGGAAAGAAGTGAGAGATGGTTAAATGGGATATTACATAAAAAAAACACTATTTTTTAGAGTGGCTTTTACTTATCGGTGAAGGACTCATATTGATATGTTGAGTTGCACACATCTCATCTTCATACCGACATAAATGGCTATATCACTCTATCCTCAACAAAGATCTTATCACAGCTCTAATGAACTTAGAAATTCATAATCCAAACAGCTAGCTCGTTCTCTTTTTTTGACAAGTTATACAAATTTCGTATTTTACTATTGAACCATCACCATAATTGTTATATAGCGTAATAGGTGGTTTTTTAGATATTATATTTGCTCGTCACTAAAGTGAAATTTGCTTTTACTTAGAAATCATAACTGAAAGCAATGATGATCAAGCAATTAATCAATATTTGATATGTCATATATCAGTAGTGTTCCTCCTGGCCACCTACAAAAATTAGGTATTGCCATACAAACGCTTCGAGGGTACGCTAATCGGTTATTTAAATTAAACATTCATTAAGTCTTGTCTCGCTTGACTATAAGGAGAATGCTTTGGTTCAATCAGAATGCATTTCATGGACAAAATGTACTTCATGGCTAACAAACTTTCTTAGTCGTAGAGGATTGAGACAACCCGATGGCCGCCCGCTTTATGAATATCAAGCGACGAATGAAGAATATGTGGACTTAACGCAGTTACTTCGAGCGGTTAGCCAAACTACAAATATTGTTGATGATAAAGGCTATGCTTCATGTTTTGTGTTTTTTTGCTCTGAATGGTACCGCAGAGACTATGAGCGGAATTGTGGGTGGACTTGGGAGCCCATTTATAAAAAGCTAGGTACATCGTTAACGGCGACGGAACTAAGGCATATCGTTCCTAAAGGGATGGAGAGTTACTGGATGCGACCAATTCGATTTTATGAATCGGATAGACGTAACTTTCTAGGAACGTTGTTCAGTGAGGGTGGTCTACCTTTTCGTTTACTGAAGGAATCAGATAGTAGTTTTCAAACCGTATTTTCCCGGATCCTTAATCAGTATGAACAAGCTCAGATAGCAGGTTTTTCCATGCTTTCGCTGGTAAGAAACATTATAGAAAGATCTTCGCTTCCAGCCGTTTTTATTGAAGACACATCAGTAGAGCTCATCAGTCATATGGCAGAAAAACTCAGCTCATTGGTACTGATGTATAATCTAAGCGATGACTCTGAACCAGTAGCGCAGCTTGATAAAACGCATCCAAAATGGCGGGATGAATTCCCTATGCCACTTGATGATGAAACAGGCACCCGCTTTCTAAATGGATTGTTACGTACTGCATCTATAGAAACAAAACCTCGTTCACAAAAAAATAAATGTACCAGTTGTCAGTTCTTTTGGACAGAAAAATCGCCGGACCAAATACGTGCGATAGTTTCGTTACCAGATGAACTCACTTTTCCAATTATTAGTGAACCTTCAACCACACGATTTGAACTTGCTATTTACGAAGGCATTAACGAAGTTGCAAGCCTTGGTGTAGTCTATGCGTCCCTCGAAAAATCGCATGCCAGAATTCGCATCCGTAAAAATGAATCACGATTTGCCAGACATGCCCCTTCTGCGAGTTTATCGTTAGTTGCTCGGGCAGGCGGAATGAATGTTGGCGCAATAAAACTGGATGATAGCGAAATCGCCATTGGTGAGGTTCCACTTACTTTTGTTGCTGATGGAGAACGATGGCTATTACACGGGCAAGCTTCGTGCAATGTTCGTAACAGCGATGTCCTTATTGTTCTACCTCGAGAAAAGACAACTGTTTCAGGATATGAAACGACTTTGAATACAATTTCAGTCTTAGGCTTCGAAACACTCTCCGTAAAAGGTTGCCATGAATTAATTATTTCCGGAGATGAAATATATCGTATACGCACTGGAAAAGAACAGACTAACCCTGGTGGGGTTGAGTTTTATGGTAAAAGAGTAAATTGGGTATGCAACCCTACTGAAACATTCCTTGGGGTCCCTAAAGTCACCTCGAAAAATCCTGATGTAAAACATATCCAATTTAAACCTTATTTTAATAGTAAATCAATCGAAGAATGCCAGTTACAGGAGATGATGGGATCTCAATTTGTTTCCGTCAGGAATAGTGATAATGAGACGATACTCCGTCGAAAAATTGGAATATTACCGGCAGACTTTAATGTTCAGATTCATGGTGGCGATCAGGCTAATGAAGGTACCATTGTCATCTCAACGCAACATCCCTGCATGTCTGTCTTAAAAAATAAAACATTCGAGATTGCTCGAAAACGCGCAGCAGGACGCACCGAGATATTACTCAAAGCCGAAGGCATCCCTCCCGCCTTTATCTCTCTGGAAGTTTATCCTAATTTGGGGGCTGACTCAATTGAATTGACTTTGCCTTATCCTGCTAAAGGTTGTTTGGTTTTTGATGCAAATGGAGACCTTCTTGAAAAAAATATCACTTTGCATGATTTACTTGGTTCAAGAGCTTACTTGTTTGGTAAAAATGGTGAACCGACTCGATTTTCACTGGAATTACATCTACGCACTATAAATGGTCAACAGGCATGGCATGAATGGTTTTATACGGCAGGAGAACGCCCTATTGAACTCAATTTATACAGTCTAAGAGAGCATATTGAAAATTTGCTATCTCTTGAGTCAGGAATTGACCAAGTTGTGGATATGCGAATCAGAGGTGCTGGCGTAGCGATGAGCTGGCAGATTAGGCGCTACAAATACAGTTTGCGTTATGATTATGAAAAAGAAGTTCTCACCAGCCAGTCGACAAGCTATCGTGCCGGGCAACTCCCTTCTCCTGTCATCATGTTATTGAGCGAGCCAGAGCGAAAAGCAGTCTCGTTGTCATCGAGGCTAAGTGAGGGTGTACCTGTTGGTGAATATGAACTGAGTTCAATCGTTAGCAAAAACGGGCCTTGGCTAGTAGTCCCAAAGGAAGGTGATGAAATGGCGTTTCGTCCATGCTTCATTCGTGGCGAATCTTCCTTACATGGCGATGAAAGTAGCGTTCGTTCACTTCAGAAAGCCACCCAACTTTTTAATCCCCAGGCAAAAGTGAATACCATAACGCTGGTGCTTGATCAGATGGCTACCGATCCTGCGCACTCCGGTTGGCAGTTTATGCACAGTCTTTATGAACATTTTGGCTATCTTCCGCTGGCTACATTTGAAGTATGGCGAGCACTCGTACAACATCCAAGAGCGCTGGCGATGTCGCTCTTCAAATTTGAAATGTCCGCCGAGTATTTAAACCGCATTGAGAATGAATTCCCTGTTTTTTGGGAGTTTTTCCCTATATTAGAAATCAAATCCGCAGCAGAAACCTTCAAACGATTCCTGACCCAAAAAGGGGCACCAGATGAAGTTTTGGTAACACTGCTGAGTAAGATGTATCGACAATTAGGGATCGTATTTCCAACTTATGCCGATGAAGTTGAAAAATGGTTAAGTTATGGGAAATTCCCTCCTCCCATTCCAACATCCTTTGTCCGTGAGTGGTATCAGGAGCTTTTACGTGAACACAGTGAAGCTCGGTGGCCAGAATATGGCTGTAAGCGACTGCATAACTGGATGTCATCACAAACAGATGTAGTGATAGATATTTATCCCGAGGCTGATTATCGCTATTCAGTTGCCTGGTTACCTGTTTTCGCGGCTGCAGTGGCAAGCGGTAAAACTTCCTTTGAAACTGTGTTTGAACACAAACCTGGCGCCGTATTTTTCCTGAGACAAGTTCGGGACTTCGATTCTCGCTGGTTCAAGGCCATATTCCAGTGCAGCCTTCTGCGTTATATTTCAAAAAATAAAAAGGATTAAAGATGACTACACGCTTTTTTTCGTCGCTTATTGAACAATCGTTGTCTCGCTCAACCGAAGCAACGCTCAGTATTATGGGGATCACAAACCCGAACTTACGCAAGCATCTCGCAGAGCAAATGGGTGCCGATTGTGGGAAATCAGGCTCATTTCTTGCCTCACCAGTATTCCAGCAAATGTTTGGCTGGAAAGAGTCAAATTATACAATGCGCAACCTGACCGAAGGTAAGGCATTACTGAGTAAAGCTGTTGTTGATTCACTAGATGATCATAACAACGGTCGTTACCGTTTTGGTGCAGACTGGAAACCCTTCACTCACCAGCTAGCCAGTTGGAAGGCTTTACTGGAAGATAAACATTCGGTAGTGGTGACAAGTGGTACGGGGTCAGGCAAAACGGAATGTTTTATGGTTCCTGTGCTGGAAGACCTCTACAGAGAATTACATGAAAATAGCAACAACCCACTTGTCGGCGTCAGGGCCCTTTTCCTCTACCCCCTCAATGCCCTAATTAATTCACAGCGGGAGCGCCTGGATGCGTGGACACGTGGATTTGGTACTGGGATCCGTTACTGTCTTTATAATGGCAATACAGAAAATCTTCACGCTTCGGTAAAAAGCGAGCAGGCAAAAAGGCCAAATGAAGTGCTTTCACGCGAAAAGATGCGTGAAGAACCCGCACCAATTCTGGTAACAAACGGCACGATGCTGGAATATATGATGGTCCGCCAGATTGATGCTCCAATTATTCAACAGTCTAAAGCACAAAAATCATTACGCTGGATAGTACTGGATGAAGCGCATACCTATGTCGGATCGCAGGCCGCTGAATTAGCTCTGCAGTTACGCCGCGTGATGACGGCCTTTGGAGTGACGCCAGACGATGTGCGTTTCGTGGCAACCTCTGCAACTATTGCCGGAAGCGATGCCGAAAAACAACTGAAAAAATTCCTCTCTGAATTATCCGGTATACCGCAGGAGCGCATCGATGTACTGGACGGAAGCCGGGTGATTCCGAAACTGGCATCGTGCAAACACGTTTATATCCCTTTAGAAGAAATTGAACAAATCCCTGATACGGACATGAAGGGCGTAAGCCCAGACCGCTTTGAAGCTCTTACGCATTCACCTGAAGCACATTACTTGCGTGAGATGTTAGTTACTCAGCCGGATCCAATGAAGCTGGATACGATGACGAAGCGGTTGAATACGCTGACCAAGCAGAATTATAGCCAGCAGGAAGTACTTCGCTGGATCGACGTCTGCTCTGGTACACAACCTAATCCTAAAGATCCGGCATTCCTGAAGATAAGAGCGCATATTTTCCAGCGCAATACCCAGGGAGTATGGGCTTGTGTTGATAAAGAGTGCAGACAAAAGCATGGCACTCCGCTGGAAAAGGGCTGGCCCTTTGGTTATGTGTATGTGAATCAACGGCAAAATTGTGAATGCGGGAGCCCGGTCTACGAACTGGCATTCTGCAATGAATGTAACGAACCGCATCTTCTGGCCCGGGATAAAAATGGCAAACTTGTCCAATGGGAAAATAAAGGTGGCGATGAATTCTCTTTGCAGGATGAGGTGAATGTTGAAAACGACGCTACTGAAGAAAAAGTTGAGAAAGAAAGTAGTTACCGCCCTCCACTTATTATTGCGGCAGAAAAGGCCAGTGAAACTGGTTATATTCTACAGCGACTCGATCGCAAGACTCGTCGTATTGGTGTAGTTAATAATGAAAGTATTGAACTGATTATTAACGATATTGAACAGGTATGTAGTGCCAGCAGCTGCGGCTACAGAGGCACGAGTGGAAAACAACCTTTCCGCCGCGCATTGTTGGGTGGACCGTTTTATGTCACCAATATTGTGCCAACCGTTCTGGAGTATTGTCAGGACTTTGTCAGCGAAGATGGAAAGGAGGGAGTGGGGCCTGATTCACTGCCAGGTAGAGGCCGCCGTCTCATTACCTTCACCGACAGCCGTCAGGGAACAGCGCGCATGGCGGTACGCATGCAGCAAGAAGCTGAACGCAGTCGCTTACGTGGCAGCGTAGTAGAAATATTGGGCTGGCATCAACGGACACAGACTTCCACCACACCAAATGCCAATACAGATCTTGAAAAGTTAGCAGCGTTGGCAAAACAGGCACGCGAACAGGCCGATGAATTTAGAAGCTGGGGATTACCTGAACAAGCGAAGCTGGCAGAAGTACAGGCCGAGCAGCTTGAACAAGCTTTTCAGGCTGCGACCGGAGGTAACGTAGCGACCATTCTCATTTCCCGAACCTGGACAGAAATAGTCAATGAGCTTAGAGAGAAAGCCGATATTAGCGGCCCTATTCTGCAATATAATCACTATCTGAAGCCTGAAATTTTCAACGAAAACGGCGGGCCGCTGAAGCTTTCGGAAATGTTGCTTTTCCGGGAGTTCATGCGTCGTCCTAAACGAACTAACAGCCTGGAAACGCAAGGGCTGGTGCGGGTTGGTTATCAGGGGCTAGAGAAGATTCATAAGATGCCGATGCATTGGCAAGAGCAAGGGCTGACGCTGGATGACTGGAAAGATTTTCTTAAGGTTACTCTGGATCTGTACGTACGTGAAAGCAACTTCACACAACTGGACGATGAGTTAAAAAACTGGATTGGTAGTCGTTTTTCGTCAAAATTCGTCCGTAACCCGGAAACAAAAGATCCTGAAGATAATCAGAACAGACGCTGGCCACAAATTCGTAATGGCAATTTGTCCCATCGTTTGGTGAAGTTATTAATGCTTGGTGCGGGATTAAAAAAAGTAAATACGGCGACGATTGATATTATCAATACATGGTTAAAAGAAGCATGGAACCAGCTTACCGGGTCACTTGCCGTACTGAAGCCTGATGGTAACCGTTTCTATTTGCCGAAAGAGCATTTGACCTTCTCTTTAATAACGGATGCCTGGATTTGTCCTGTCACCAATAAAATTCTGGACACTGCTTTTAAAGGGTTAACCCCATATCTACCCACTCACATTTCCTTTGAACAACTCACCCAGACGCAATATGACGCATTTGTCGCGCAAAAGGTCACCATGCCAGAGATCTGGAAGGTGGATCGCTCACAAGAAGACTACGCTCCGGGTTTGGCTAAAGTACGTGACTGGGTCAGCAACGAGCCGCTGATCGCACAATTGCGTTCGGAAAATGTCTGGACGGATATCAACGATCGTGTCGTAGAAGGTGGCTTCTACTACCGCACTGCAGAGCACTCTGCCCAGCAGTCTTCAGAACGCCTGCAAAGCTACGAAAAGATGTTTAAGAACGGGCAGCTTAATGTTCTCAACTGTTCCACCACCATGGAAATGGGGGTTGATATCGGTGGCATTACCGCCGTGGTGATGAACAACGTACCGCCGCATCCGGCAAATTATTTACAGCGAGCCGGACGAGCCGGACGTAGCAAGGAATCGCGCGCGATATCTTACACATTGTGTAAAGGTAACCCGCACGATCAACAGGTATTTGCCAACCCGCTCTGGCCGTTTGAAACGATGATCCCTGCACCGATGGTGGCGATGAACTCAGCCCGGCTGGTGCAACGCCACGTCAATGCGTTATTGCTCTCTGACTTTTTATGTCACGTTATTGGCGACACGGACAAAGAAAAAACCAGCCTCGACAGCCTCTGGTTTTTCGGTGATGACGAAGATCAATCAAAATGTGAACGCTTTAAAGTCTGGCTTGAACGCCCCGAGCTTGATATTGACGCGGCGCTGGAAAGGCTGGTAAAAGGCACGGCGCTGCATGGCGCCAGCTCCCACAAATTGCGAGAGAAAACAGTTGATGCGATTACTCTTCTGCAACAGAGATGGCTTTCCGTCTATCGCGATCTTGTTGCACAGGAACGCGAATCGCAGCCGCAAACGCCTTATCGCAAGCGCATAGAACTGGAAAAAAAACGACATTGCGGCGAATATCTACTGCGCGATCTGGCGGCCAGAACCTTCCTTCCCGGATACGGCTTCCCAACGGATGTGGTGACGTTTGATAACTTCACAATGGAAGACTATATTCGCGAAAAATCGCAGAAAAGCCGGGATAAAAAAGATCGCGAAGATAACGTGTCGCGTTATAAAGGGCTACCCTCCCGCAACCTTGGGGTTGCTATCCGTGAATATGCACCAGGTGCAGAAATTATTCTTGATGGCAGGGTCTTCCGTTCTGCCGGCGTCTCCCTTCACTGGCACAATATTAATGCCGATACGAATGAAGCGCAGCGTCTGGATTGCGCCTGGCGCTGCCACAAATGCGGGACCATCGGCTATGAAGAGGGAATGAGCAGTTCCGGGGTATTATGCTGTACCAACAGCACCTGTGGTGAAAAAATCATCATGGATAATCGCCGCCAGGTGCTGCAGCCTGCCGGGTTTGTGACCGATGCGCATGCACCTGTGACAAACAACATTGAAACCATGAAATTTATCCCGGTTGTCCCTGCCTGGGTATTTGTTAAAGCTGAACCCGTACCGTTGCCTAACCCGACAATGGGGTATATGACGTCTGGTGCTGATGGTCATGTTTTCCAGCAAAGTCTCGGAGAAGGTGGGCATGGTTACGCGTTATGCCTGAGCTGTGGGCGTGCAGAGTCGATGCTGAATGAGAATGATGCACCGAGAAGTATGGAAGCTCACTACCCACCGCGTCCGGGGAAAGCGGACCGCGATAGCCAAAATCAGCGGCTGATTTGCCCTGGTTCGACGGCACTGATGAAAAACGTCACTCTGGGTGCATTAGCGCGAACGGATGTATTTGAAATGGTTTTGCGAAAGCCTCAAAACGGTGAATACCTGCCGGATAATACAGAAGAAGGTCGGCTTGTCGCCATGACTCTGGCGGTTGCCCTGCGTCAGGCGCTGGCGGGTGTATTGGGTATTTCTGCTGCAGAACTGGGCTACGCTGTGCGTCCGGTCAGGCAGGAAGATGGACAATCGGTACTAGCCGTTCAACTTTACGATGTGATTAGCGGTGGCGCAGGTTTTGCGTCCAGTGCTTCATTACACATTGAGACCATTCTGCTGGGGATGGTGAAACAGCTGGGCTGCAACCATTGTGATACCGCATGCAGTGAATGTTTGCTCGATTCCCAAACCCGCCACGATCATGACCTGCTGGATCGTAAAGCGGCGCTGACCTGGCTTGGGAATGACTTTAGTTTCTACATTGGTTTACCAGATGAAGAGACATTCTCGCTACCGGATGCCCGATATTGCTCGGGACCGATTAGCGATACCCTTCGTCGGGCGATTAACGAGGGAGCTGAAAAACTCACACTGTGGATGAATGGGCCACTCCATGAATGGGATCTTTATGCCCGTCAATTCCGGGCGGCGATTCAGAACTACCGGATTAAAGACAATGTTGCGGTCGACCTTGTCATTCCTGCTGGCGTCGATGATCCGGAGTTGTTGCACGAACTTTCGCAGTTTACTGCTTTGGGCGTGCGTTTGTGTCATAGCGAACAGATTCTGGAATTGCCGATTGTTGCGCAAATCGCCTTTGCCGATCGCATAATGACGCTGGCTTCACGCAGCCAGCAGGCAACTATCCCGGGTCCAGGCTGGCACCTTAATGACGAACTGGTCGTTCGCAGCCTCGGCTATAAAACGGTAAAACTGAACGAGTTTGTTTTGCCGGGGAAAGCAGCGAACGCTGTTGAGCGTGTCAAAGACATAGAGATTCATAAACAGTTAAATGGTGCACTTTCGCAGTTCGGACAACGCTTCTGGGACACGCTGTTTAACAGCCATGAAGAAGCACAATCGCTGATGAAAAACCAGCGAATCACCAGCGTTCACTATACCGATCGCTATCTGCAAAACCCGGTTGCGCTGGCACTGCTGGGGGCGATACTGAAACCGCTAAAAACAAAGCTGACCGATGACGCGGAGCTTGAGCTTCATACTCTGTTTAAGCCCAAGGATCGTCCCGGCAACCGGCCGTTCCATGACTGGATGAGCGATGCGGATTTTCAGGATTTCGCCGACCAGTGGTTTACTGCGGCGATGGGCAGAGCGGTAGAACTGACGGTGTTCGATTCACCACGTGATATTCCACATCATCGTAAGCTGACGGTGACCTTTGAAGATGGTCAGACGTTGAAGATTCGCTTCGACCAGGGAATGGGATACTGGCGTATCGACTTCCCGTATGCATGGCGTAACTTTGACTTTACTGACGATGTGACTTATCAGCTAGTAAAACTGGCGCAAGCCTGCCAGGAGGGCAAAGTCCTTAATAGCGAGGATAGTTGGGCAACGGATGTGCTGGTAGAGGTGATGCCGTCTTAATGGATTAGCGCTCCCAATAAGGAATTGGGAGCGCTAAAACGACTCGAGTCAGCGATGGCCGATAACCCCAATTACGCTTTTTTACGCGAGTTTTTTTTACCGCTGCTGGCCGCGCGTTCGGCTTTAATCCTTTCCAGCAGGGCGGCAGCGCTGTTTTCTCCGCTGATAAGACTTGGGTTGTCAGCACGCCACTGGGCGGTAAGCTCGCCGCGGAAGGCCTTCGCCAGGATTGACTGGGTGAGGCTGTTGACGCGGGTCAGGGCGTTGTTGACCTGCTTTTCGATGGTGTCGGCGTAAGCGAAGAGTTGTTCGACGCGGCGGACGATTTCGTGTTGTTCGGGTAAAGGAGGGAGGGCAAAAGGAATATCGTTTAATACAGATAAACTAAGAAAAGGCTGCGCTCCTCCCTTTGTCTGCTCATTGAATATTCTATTTTTTTGAGAATCAAAGAAAATCTTTAGATAAGTTGGTGTTATCAGTTTGGATTTTTTTATTATCGCGATGTTTTTAAAACTGAACTCAATGTCGCTGTCTATTAAAACATTGTTCCCTGTTCCAGCCCCGATGTTAACAATAAGAAGATCACCTACTTCTGGGGCACATTTAAAATAAAGTTCTTTATGGTCTTTTTCTGAAATAAATCTTTCCTCAGAAAAATCGAGCTTACCTTTTGTTAGGTCTTTAGCCATAATGTATGGGTAGCCTTCACTTAACACTTTAGGAGTGTTATGAGCTCCATCTGTTATTTTTAAACTGATATGACCCAGTCTGTACCATTGCCAACTTTTTGGTATCGAAAATGGTATCTTTGCAGGGTATGGTTCTTTCGATAATTTACTGTTTTTTATCTTCTTTTCTATCCGTTCTTTTTCGACAATACCCGCGATTTCTTGAACTAGATTAGTAGGAAAATTATTACGGTATTCTGATGTTAGCTCACCTGTTATCGCGAGTTTCATCACCGCCTGACGAAAACGTTTCAGGATTTGTGGGATTTGCTCAAGACGTGCTTTGGTGTTGTCAACCTGCGCCAACAGCGTATCGAGTTTTTCAGTGATGGTTTCTTGTTCGGCAAGTGATGGTAGTGGTATTTCGATCTTTGAGTAATCTTTAAATTTAAGATTCCTTAGGTTGTTACTTCCTCCTTGGTATTTAGTAACCTCACCAGAACTGTAGAAAAACTCTAAGTAGCGATTAATAAAAGATGCACTTACTTCTGAACTTAACCTAACTAAACGAAGAAAGTTTGTACACACCAAAGGTAACGTTTGGTTGTTTAATACTCTATCATCAATTAATACAGTTCTACCTACCGGTTGGTCTGGTCCCCCTCCAGAGATTTCAACTAATATGTCGTTTTTAAGTAACTCTCTAGACGTTAAACTCGAAGCCTTTATCTTTCGTATTACAGCGGTATTGCCGAAATTTTCTTTCCATTTTTTAAATTCAGCTCCACGAATACATGATACAGATTCATACCCTTCTTCGCTGAATTCTGGATCTTTCCCCCAGTCACCACCGATGATATGAATCGCAATATCTTCTAGAGAAGATTTACTCCAACTTGAGTGAGAGGAAAAAAGCTTCATACTTTTACCTCACCAAATGCTTCATTCAGCAGCTGACGCTGCGCATCGGCTTCATCACCTGCACCTAACTCACGCATCAGCGAATCAAGTTCTCCCATCGCCTGTACCAGCTCGCTCATAGCTTCTGCCGCTAATACATCCGGCTCCGGCAGATTGTCGGCGTCGATACTGTCTTTGTCCTTCAGCCATGAGATATCCAGCGAATCAGACTTGGCAGTACGGATCCACTCGCGGCTGAATTTACGCCAGCGGCTGGTGGCCTGGTGCTGGTCGATGTCTTTGTTCTCTTCGCTATCTGCAACTTCAGCCTCTTCGGCGTTAAAACTCCACTCGCCTTCGGGGCGTTGGCTAAGGCCGTATGGATCCACGCCGTAGACGGTTTCAAACGGTTGCAAATACTGCTCGGTAAATGGCGTACGCTTGCCAAAGCTTGGCATATTGGTGCGCAGGTCATACACCCAGACGTCGTCAGTACAGTTCTTATCCTGGTTAGGATTTGCCACTGTGCCTTTAGTAAAGAACAGCACGTTGGTTTTCACGCCCTGAGCATAAAAGATGCCTGTCGGCAGACGCAGAATGGTGTGCAGATGACATTTATCCATCAGGTCTCGACGGATATCCGTGCCCTTGCCGCCTTCGAACAACACGTTATCCGGCACAACCACTGCGGCACGACCACCAGGACGCAGCGTCTCGATAATGTGCTGCATAAAGCACAGCTGTTTGTTGCTGGTTGGATGAACAAAGGTACGGGTAATGTTAGTACCAGCGGCACTGCCGAACGGTGGGTTGGTCATCACCACATGCGCCTGCGGAAGGTTTTCACCTTCGCTACCGAGCGTATTGCCAAGGCGGATGGCACCACCGTGATCGAGGTTGCCTTCAATATCGTGTAGCAGGCAGTTCATCAATGCCAGACGGCGGGTGCCTGGTACCAGTTCGAGGCCGATAAACGCGCGGTGGATCTGGAAATCCTGAGTGTCACCGTCAAGATCATCCAAATCGTTAGTTTGCGATTTTACGTAGCGGTCAGCTTCAATCAAAAATCCAGCCGTGCCCGCAGCCGGATCCTGGACAATTTCACGCGGCTGTGGCTTAAGCAGGTGAACGATAGTTTTAATCAGCGGACGCGGGGTGAAGTACTGGCCCGCGCCGGATTTGGTTTCGTTGGCGTTTTTCTGCAACAGCCCTTCGTACATATCGCCGAAGTCATCGCGAGATTTGCCATCATTTCCGTTGTACCAGTCAAGCGAATCCATATTGCTGACCAGTTCGGTCAACTGTTTTGGCTGAGTAATGGTGGTGTTAACGTTCTGGAAAACCGCTTGCACGAGCTTCTGTTCGTCCGCCCCCAAATGCACCAGCAGGTTACGGTAGAACTGTAATTGCTCCTGGCCGATGCGGGATTTTAGGTCGTCCCAACGATAGCCCACCGGCAAATACTCCGTTTCCTGACCGGTCTCTTTACACATTTTCAAAAACAGCAGCGAGGCGAGTTCATTGACGTAGTTTTGATAAGAGACGCCGCCATCGCGCAGGTTGTCACAGAGTTTCCATAACTTAGCGACCAGATCGTTATTGTTCATATCTGATTCCCTGAAAAGCAGCGGCCCTCAGTAGGGCCGCAGAAGATATAATTGCTGTAGATGATAACGCGTTAAGCCAGCTCGTCCCAGATGTAATCGCTGAACTTATCCAGCACGCTGTCAAGGTTGTCGTCAAAGGTACGCTGTAGCATTGGCTTACCGCCGCGACGGTGGAAATTGCCAGTTTTGAACACGTCGTCGTCGAGCACCACTTTCTCTTTCAGCGCCTGCGCTAAACGGTCGAGCCAGCTTAGCTGCTCATCGCTCCAGTCGTTCTCGCCTTTGATACGCGCCAGCGCGTGATCGACCCGTTCGTCGAACGGTTTGAGCGCATCGCCCACCGCCGCGCGGCGGATGTGGCCAATCAGCCTGGCGGCGATATCCTGATTGCGCGTCGCTTTCCACGCACTGCGCAGGGAGGATTCTTCAAAATGCTGGCGGTCAAACCACTCCTGCAATTCCACCAGCCCTTTACGGGTGAGGTCGCGGGGGCGATTGATCACCGCCTGCAGTGCGGGCTGAGCGTTAGGAGCGTTCTGCACCAGCTCATCGAACGCTTCGAGGAAATCCTGCGGCGTATCGTAATCACCGTACAGCGATTTAACGCTCACTACCTCATCATCAATATCGAGGAAGATGGGGGCGTCGCGCAGAGCATTGATATCGGTTTTCAGCCTTTCGAGGCGGGCGATAAAGCCAGGAAGCTTATTGAAAATCTCGGCGCTCCAGTGCGGTCCTTTTTCCCGCAGGCGTGAGGCCAGACCGCCAAAGTTGACGCCTGCGGCATCCATGCACAGTTCATCCAGACGGCGGACCTGCTTATCCACCGCTTCGCTGCGATCGCGGTTAAAGGTGGCGAGGCCGATGATTCGCTGCAGCTTAGCGACCAGCTGTTCATGGCTGTGCTCGGCAAAACTGCGGCCATCCGCTTCAATGGTTTTGTAGGTTTCTGAGTCGGTAATTTCATTGACCAGTGTTTGCAGTTCCACCTGTGGACGCACAACCACCGGGCGCATGGTATCGACGCTTTCCAGCGAGCTGTAGATATCAACACAGTCGAAAATCTTAAAGCTGGTTTTCCCCACCGACGGGCACAGACGCGTAGCACGACCCTTCATCTGCTCGTATAGAATGCGGCTTTTGACTTTGCGCAGGAACACAATATTACAGATTGACGGAATATCCACGCCGGTGGTCAACAGATCGACGGTGACCACAATATTGGGCAACCGCTCTTTGTTGAAGCGGACGATCATGCTTTGCACTTTCTTCGCGTCTTTATCGGCATCACCGGTGATCTTGATAATGGCGTCGTGTTCAAGCTGCGGATACTTTTTCTTAAACGCGGCGCGCAGCTCGTCAACCACCATGTCGGCATGGGCGTTGGTGACGCAGAACACCAGCGTTTTTTGCTGTCCGGTGGGATCCAGGTATTTGGTGAGCTCACCGCATACCGCACGGTTAAACGCCGGGATCACCAGGCCGCGGTTAAAATCGGCAACCTCAAAATCCTGATCGTCAGCCAGCGTGTCGTTGATCAGCTCGCCTTGCGGGTTCAGGCGCTCCACCTGTTCGCCCTCAGAAAGATAGACCCCATCCTGCGCGTTACGTGTGACAATCTGAATGGGGGGATCCTGGTCGATCAAGTAGCCGTCGATCACAGCCGTTCGGTAGGTGTAGCGGTAAACCGGCTCGCCGAAAATATCAACCGTGTGCAGGGCTGGCGTGGCGGTCAGCGCAATTTTTACCGCGTCGAAGTGGTCGAGAATGCGACGGTAGGCAGAAACGTAATCCAGCTGGCTACGGAACTGCAGCTCGCCTTCGGTCTGCTCTTTATCAAGAATGTAGCCGCGGTGTGCTTCGTCGACCACGATACAGTCGTAGCGGCCAACCGGCATCGGTTCATCGGATTGCAATGTGCGTTTAACCAGAGACTGAACCGTAGCGACGTGAATTTTGGTACTGTCTTCCGGGAATTTGTCGGTCAAGCCTTTGATATCAAAAATACTGTTAAAGGTGTCGCCGTTAATTCGTGTGTCTTCAAACGACCCCAGCGCCTGCTCGCCAAGCGAGCGCCGGTCGACCAGAAACAGGACGCGTTTGAAACGCTGCGACTGGATCAGGCGGAACATTAAAGCAATGGCGGTACGGGTTTTACCGGTACCGGTCGCCATTGCCAGCAGGATGTGTTGCTGACCGTTTACGATAGCCTGTTCCACCGCGCGGACGGCATCTTCCTGGTAATAGCGCAGGCCCAGCTCGCTCATTCCGGGGTTTTCGGCAAACCACTGATTTTGTCTCTGCGGGTCGCTGCCCAGCATTGCCAGCAGCTCTTCCGGGCGATGCCATTCCGGCAGCGCTTTCGACATATTGGTGGTGTGGCGGACGTCGCGATACCAGATACCGCTTTTGGTCTTCATCGCCGCGCGGTATTCACGCCCGTTGGTGGAGTAGCAAAAGGGGATTTTAAAACGCTGTGTGCCGCTGGTATCTTGCCAGCTGATTTCGTAAACCGGTAGGGTTTCGTGTATATCGTCGGGGGTAAATTGCTCCAGAAGCGTATCGCGCAAAAATGCATTATCGAAATATTTACTGTATCGATAAGCCTCATTCAGCTTGCCGGGAACATCAATATTTTTACGTTTTGCTTCGACAACGGCGATGGGCTTGAGGCCAACGAACAGAACATAATCCGCAAATCCTTGCTTACCCGTTTCATCTATACCCGTAGGCCATTCGGCAATCGCTTTATTGATACCCGGTTCCGGGCGAGCACCTTTGGCAAAGCGCAGCATTTTACTATCCGCCTGCCAACCCGCTTTACGTAACTGAGCGTCAATCAGGAAGCGACTCTCCTCTTCACTGAGATTCAGTGTACGCTTGACGGCCTGGTCGGTGATTTCTTTATGGTAGGCTTTTCTTTCCTGTTCCGTGAGCTTAGCAAGCTTCGCATTTTTCTCAGCTAACTGCGTTTCCAGAGCTGAGAAACGAGCCAATGTCTGTGCTTCAGTTTCCTGCTGCTTACCTTCAAGAATGGCAATATAGCCGTTCAGAGCAATCAGTTTCTGCTGCTGTGCTTCGAGTTCAGCCTGACTGAGTGCTTTCTCACGTGACTGCTCTTCTAGCTTTTGTTTTAACGTCAGTACTTCCTGACGGTAAAGATTTTCTCCACGCTCCGGTAAAACAAAAACAGGCACAGGGAAGTCATAATCTTTCGTAACCAAACGGTAGTACCAGACCCCCAGCCGAAAGCCCAGCCTTAAGCACATCTGAGCATCATCAAGATCGTTATGGTATTCGTGGACAGCCTGGTTACCAATACGACGTAATTTATGGAACACGGAAAGAATGCTGTCGTCAACGAAGGCAATTTTGCCAAGCTCACGCAGGAGTTCGTGCTGATTTTCACAGGGAGGAATATCCAGCAGCAGCCCAAGATGTTTTGCCGTCGCTTCGCCAAACATACGCATTTTTACCAGCGCCGTATTGGGATCATCCGGGTAGTTATTTTCCGCCGCGCAAGCGATGGCATAGGTGAAATCGTTCACACCCTTCAGGAACTCAAAATTGGATTTATTCATCATTGTTATGCAGGCCTGCGCATACATTTTAGGAACATAACTGTTACTTTAACTATCTGAAGATTCCGGAGCAATGACCAAAGTCACAGCAAGTTAATCAATGATGGAGAAAGTTTGAGGTTCGTTACAGCAGATGTGAGATGTTTAAACCATGCGGGACAGCATACATTCCTTTTCCAGGATAAAGCGGAAAGCGTGCAAATTAAGAAAAATATTCATTTAATAATCACCGAAATGCTGATGCATAGATATAAAAGTTATCGCATTAGAATATATTCGTTTCTATACACACAAGAAATTTGATGTTGGTTGAATCAGATTGTCTTCTGCTGAAAGAAAAAATTTGCATGGATTCAGAAACAAAAAAAGCCGCCCTTAAGCGACTTTGATTTGCATCTTTTGGTGCGAAGGCCGGACTCGAATTACACACCTAATAGACTGATATCAATGTTGTTTATAAACAGGGGTAAATAGTTATACCCGCACCTGTACCCACAAGTGAAAATCCGTACAAAAAATAGACATTACTAGTGGGGTATAAAGCCATACCAGTAGAACACCGATATGGCCATCAAAGCAAGGTTCAGGCAGGAAGGAAAGTTTTCTTCAGAGGTATCAATTCTCATCCACTCAGAACAAAGTCAGATATGGCCGCGAAATGAACGTTAATCCTTGCTTTGCTATGCTAGTTCCCAAGGCAAATCTCTGCGTCTATTTACTGGTTTTAGAGTGCCCTCGTTTCTCAATTGTTGAGCGGCCCAACGAATGTCATATTGCCACGTATACAACATATCGCCCGAATCTCTAAGCTCAGTCTCGTAGCTGTTCCATACATACTTTGAAACTTCGCGTGGCCAAGCACTACCTCCACGTTCACGAAGACACTCAATGATCCATTGTTTCATGCTTTCCCTAGTTACAATCATTTATCCTTACCTTCACTCGTTGATCGATACATCGCAATACTAGCATTGACAGCTTCTGGTACAAGGTGGGCAGAATCTAAGCGCTTGTAGTCTGCTATGAGCGAAGAGCAGACCGACGAAATTGCCCCCATATCTTGGCGAGAAATACTGACATTGCCGTGCGTTTATCAACAGGGGCGGTCATACTAGATAATATTGTAGGCAAGAACACCACGAAGATTCAGGAACAATGGGCCGTAAGTAACGAATTCAGATGTAAATGCCAGATCATATACTCCTGTTAGGGCACGACTGGTAACAGAGCCTTATAAGAGCATCTGAAAAACCTCCGGTTAAGCCGGAGGATACTTATTCCTATTCTCGCTCTATTCTTGCCCACTGGTGGGCGTGAAAAGAACTTTCCTCACGGCAGCTTTCACACTCCAGGCTTTCCGTATCATCACAATTCTCATACGCATCTAATAATGCCTCACCAGTCAGAACTGTAGTACAGTTGTTATGGTGACCACCTGGATCGATTACGCCTGAACAGTGTTGTGTTAAGAACGGCTCTAATACTATTTTTTGGCGAGGGGATAACGCGTTAAATCCCCGATCTACAGCTAGTTGGGCTATACCGCTAACCATTTGTTCTTCTCCATGAAATACATCTCTGTCTAGCTGTATGCGTAAAATACTCTCAATAACAGGCATAAAAAGCCCTCTTTAAATGTGTGTGTTGCATTATGCACTCATATCTACCGTAGTTTTTTTGCGCATACGTGCTAAATGGGGATCGTTTAGAGAATTATGCTACGCCTATTTCTTAAGCAGCATTACAGACAGATTTAAGCGAAGAGTAGATCAATCTATCCGAAATAATAGCTACTATCAGATTGTAAGTAATAACATCTTATTGGTAACGATGAATGAATAAAATACTTCACCTATTTTTTATAAAAAAAGTCGCATACTCTTCCTGCGTTTGATTCAATAGTCTCAACCTAAACTATCCATAGAAATGTGTAATTGAGGAATCATGACAGAAGACTCCAAACGCGGTAGCGCATTAATCTGCGCTTTAAAATCTGACGAGGTAGTCGAGTTGAGCAAGGAATACGCTGAGCTTAGCATTGACGCTTTGATTGAATCAAAAACGCTTGAATCTATCCCTTTTGTTAGCACTGTGGTTGGAGTATACAAAGTTGCCAGTTCTGTCAGGAGTCAGCTATTTACTGAAAAGATTTTTCGTTTCCTCACTCACTTCTCAGACCTACCCGACGCTGAACGGATTAAAATGACTGAAAGGTTGAATGAAAACGATAAGTTTGCTGGCCAGGCAGGTGCAAGACTGATTGAAATCATTGACCGGATGGAAAGCGAAAGCAAGCCTGAAGTTGCGGCAGAATTTCTCAAGTCATTCGCACGAGAAGAGATAGATTTTAATGTTCTTCGGCGTTTGCTCGTTGCTCTTGAACGTATTCCCTCATTTGATATCAGTGAACTGGCGGCTTTTGTTGCCATCGACCCTGACCAACCAGTGGAAATGGATGAGGCCTTTTTAGATAGTCTAGTTAATGCTGGGTTGGGAAAGAACAATGGGGCATGGAAAAGTGTAATTATTCCTACGGAGTTATGCATAACTTTTGTGCGCGCAGGAAGGTTATAAGCAACCTAGCTTTTTATTATCCCAGAAACGGATTGTCTTACTAGTCTGTGTGCTAGTTGTCGCAACATAATAACAGAAAGTCCGCTTCTGGCACTAAGCGAACAAGCTTACGAAGCCTAAGGTTCGATATGAACGAGAAGCGAAAGTCAGTTGTATCATCGTCTCCTGTATTCGTAGGTACACCTCGCTTTATTTTGCTATTAATTGATAGTGATATTACATTTAATGGATGCAACCTAAGTACACTTCCCCAAAGGTTTTTAATGCCAACTGACTAAATTCAGTTGTTAAGTTTTTCGACAAAACCAACCCTTTGTTGATAGTTTTAAATGTGGCAAACTCAGGCATCTCATCCCCGAGAGGTTCATTTTCCCTGAGCATAGACTGTCGAAGCGTAGCAAAAAGCTCAAATCCAAGAGGGGCTTCTATTGGGGGCTCATAGCCGCAGTCGTAACCGTAAGTTAAGATTTTTGCTTTTCCAGTTATTGTTTCTCTAAACCTAACACCACTAAAAGATGCCACCAAATCAGCAAGTTGTATCCCACAAACTTCATGAGATGAGCATGTTATAACTTTTACTTCATCAGAACATAGACTGAGAGCTTCTGTAGAGTTTATGATACCTTCATCGAAAAAAACATTCCCTTTCCCATCTGGAAAGTTCTTAATCAATAAGCTTAATAAAAATGACACATCCGAATAACAACGATGGCGATACTCACTTGGCATAATAAATGATCCCCATCGACAATTTGAGTTCAAGTAAGAAATAAGTTTACACCTCAAATCTCTTAAAGATTCAGATTGATCCATTCTTGCGCATGAGTGATGTTCATCAACTGAATGCTCTGAAAGAATTTTGTTTATATCAGACTGAGGATCTTGATCACAAACTACATAAGCCATGATCATAAACCCAAACTCCTCGTGTACCGACTCATCAATGTAAATATTCAAAGCCTTATCCTTTCAATGACATATGATTTTTTATGTTAGATTATAGGTAGAGTTCATTGAATTACAACGCTATTTTTGAATTAGTAATCTTCTAAATATATTAAGTTATCATTTTGCGTGTGACATAACTTTAAACATGCTGAACATTAATTAACCAACATGTCCGCTTCTGGAACGAAGCGGACTCTAAGTCATCGTTTACAGTCATCTTAGTAAAGACTATGCCGATAGCAGATAAGTAAGTAACATTTACCAGATAGCGACAGGTGACGGGATGTCTTCGCTGCACGCAGAGTTGTTGCAGGTAGAAATTTCATTATGGCTCTCGTGAAAGTAATTAACGTTGAGTGGGATAAACAGCGATGTATATGTAGCCACAACTACCAAGCGTATCGGCTTCGCAGGTGAGTCCGTTGTGGTAAAACGTGACGCAGTGCTGATGCCGGGGAGAGAGTTCTCCGCTGGTGAGCATTAGTTCAAGTTGTTTGAGTATCAGGGGAAATGTCTGGTCGAGACGCAACGCGTCATCGTCGCTGAAAGCACTGTTAAATCCGGCGCGGTCAGCGAGAAAATGCAGTCGGTTGCCTTCCTGCACCAGACGAGCGCCAAAACAGGGTGTTATCGTACTCTGTAGCCCCCACTGCTGGCAGGCGGGATTCTCCGGCTTTGTACCGGATTCTGAGTGATTGTTCATTATTGTTCCTGATTAAAGGGAAGGATTAATTGAGAGTAACGCTTCGAAGAATGACATAGGGACCATTGCGGTCCTGACGACGTTCAGCAAACACGGCCAGAACGCCGCGTATGTCCTCCACCTCGCGGCCAGCATAATGGCAGATACTACCTGACCATTTATATTTGCTCGTACTGAAGCGAAACAGTCGGGAGCCAGGATGTTGCCGGTATAGGGTCATTGCCTGGCGTTTACTGATGATTTTCATATCCAGCCTCGCTCCGCGAACGACACAATGCCCTCTGAACCGATGACCAGATGATCGAGCGTGCTCACATCAACCAGTGCCAGCGCTTCTTTAAGCCTGCCCGTAATGTTGCGGTCACATTGACTGGGCTCCGGGTCACCGGATGGATGGTTATGCGCCAACACGACAGCTGCAGCATTGAAGCGAAGCGCTGACTTCACTAGCTCACGGGGATGGACCTGGACATGGTTAATCGAACCGGCAAACAGCGTTTCGCTCTCCAGTAAACAGTGCTGGTTATCGAGAGAGAGCACCATAAATACCTCCCTCTCCTGTCCGGCCAGCTGTAGCCGAAGCCAGTCACGGGCAGCAGTACTGGAGGTAAAGGATTTGCCGGGCTGACGCAGATATTTATCCAGTAGATTGATAGCGCGGCGAATGGTGCGTTGGGCATAGGGGGTTAATCCGGAGGTCGCTGGGAGCAGGCAACTATGCTGGGTCATAACCGCCAGTGGAAAGAATTCAGGCTGAGATGACACCGGGGATAATGCGGTATTCATGACAGGCATTCCTCAGTCGATTAGATGCATAATGGCGCTGCATTCCGGATGCTTCAGCGCGTAGTCTCGTAAGCGATAATAATGCTCAGTCATCGCGTCACTCTCGGTACGACAGGCGTGGTGACTAAATGCCATCAGACAGGCGACCATCCCTGCAGCTTCACTGGTAAGCTCTGCGCCATTGCCGTTCATGCTGTTGAATAATGTCCACTTCTCATCGTGATCTGACTCGGGAGCCATAAAAGCGCCGCCGTTGCTGAGTGTCGAAAAGCGCCAGATACCACCGTGGTAATCGGTACACAGCCGATCCATCCAGGCGAAAATGCGGGGTTCAAGGGTTATCCATTGTGGGATGGAGCCAAAGTGCTGCGGCCAGAAGCCGATGCGTAACTCATCCGGGACCACTGAGGCAGTAATTGCTGCCTGCTCAGCGAACTCAAAGTGTTGTGTATTCATTAAACTATCTCCTTATGTCGGAAAGGTTGTTTAACGCCCGAAAAACTCGAGCATGTTTTCTGCCATCACCCACAGGGCGCGATTGAGTTTCACATCGCCGTCAATACCGTTCACGGCACGGGTATGGCTGCGTTTACCTTTTGCTGTACGTCCGGGCAGGCCGCCCTTCAACAGGTTTTCCTGCAGTCTCTGGTACGTTGTCCACAGGTCATCCTGACGGTCTTCATACCGTCGGGGTGTCAGTATCTGCGTGGCGGTCACCGGGTGGTGTTCTTCACCAAAACGGTATGTCAGCGCCGCATTCGCCATCGACTGCTGTGCCGGAGGAGGAAGCAGCAGTGACTGCATGGCATCGCGTTTCTCTTCCACCCGGTCAAAGACCCCGAGAACCTCGTAAGCGCCTTCGATGACCTTTTCCACCACATTGCCTTTATGGGGGACACGTATCTCGCCAAAGGACTGGCCGCAGACCAGAGAGTTGGTGCAGACGCTGCGGAATATGCCGGGCAGCATCTGGTAACTTGATGAACCATCATGAGAATTCAGCAGGATGATTTCCGGGACCTGTTGACCGGTAATCTGTCCGGCACGGCGCAGTCTCAACATATGCTTGGTGTGTTCACGTTTGCTCAGGTCCCGAACACGGGTCTGGCAGGCAAAGAACGGCTGAAAGCCTTCGCGTTGCAGGTTTTCCAGCAGGGTGATGGTGGGGATATAGCTATAACGCTCAGAGCGTGATGCATGCTTGTCTTCTCCGAAAACACTGGGAACGACCTGCATCAGTTCTTCACGGGTTAAAGGACGGTCTCGGCGTATCTGGTTAATTCGTCCGAAGCGACTGGCTAAGCGCATGTGTGACTCCTTAAATGGCAGAAACAGAAAAGGGCTGTTCCTCCCGAAGGAGGAACAGCCCTGTCAGTGCGGTGATAGATAAATGACGGCGTATTCGCCTGGGACTGTTTAATTCCGGCTGCAATACAGCTGTTATCCGTTAACGTCAATACTGCTGTCAGAGGCTGTCTGCCTGTATAACCCCCTCTTCAGCCAGCGAATGACTGATATTGTTGACTACTGTATCCGGGTCAAGTCTTATCTCTGCAAGGAGCTTGCCGATCTCCGGGGTGCCCTTATATACATAAAGGGAAACGAATGGTTCTCCGGCATCATTCGAGCCTGCTGAGACCTGATAGCGGGTATCGCCATTTCTGACAGTAAAGTTCTGAATACTGATAACCTGATTGCTCTGGTATGCATAAATGGTATTGCCTGCAGGAACGGTAATATCCATTTCTTTGTTTTTTGCCCCCACTTTGCCGAACGAATACGACACTGACGGGGTTACAATACAAATCTCCACTTCTTTTTTATGGTTCACAGTCTGCGCGTAAAACACCGGTTTTGCACAGCGCGGGCCAGTTGCCTGAGGGAGCGCGTCCGTCGTCGCTGCATGCAAAACTGATGTCGCGGTGAATAACACGGCTGCACTCATCAGCAGATGCCGGGTAATGGTTTTCAGGGTTTTCATTTTCTTCACTCTCCTGCTTCAGGTAAAACGACATAAATATCCCGGCCCCTGACCTCAATGGTCACCGGCTCCTTTACACCGGTGTTCAGCAGGGCCTGTGCCCGCCAGAATCGACCCTTCACTTCTTCCTGCATACCGGTTATGCGAATACAACGCTCATCAAACCCCTCATCCCGCAGGATTTTTGTCACCACGCTGCAGGCACTCTGCGCGAGGTTTTCCGTACCAGAGCGCTGGTTAAGCAGGTATATCGCCACGAATGACAGCACGGTACACAAGAGCCAGACCTGCATCAGCCGCCAGGGTTTACCCTGCATCTGGTCGCGCTGGCGCAGATACACCACCGGGAACCAGAACCAGAGAAAAGAAGGGAGCGTGACGCCCTGTTTCATCAGGTTTGTCCGGTCCAGCAATACCCAGGCCAGGGCAACAGCCATGTAAATGACAAGTGCGACTGTCTGTGGAAAATTCAGGAACAGCACGACCCAGATTGCAGGGAGTACGGCCGCGAGGCACCAGGCAAAAATGTCCTGACGCAGTAATGGATATGATTTCATTTCAGGGTCTCCCTGTGAATACAGGCACCCGTCATCACGGAGATAAGATGAAGCATAAAATATTCCTTTATAAACAATTGATTAAATAAAATTAATAACCGGAGGTATCTTCACAGACAGCACAGATCGTACTGGCTAATCAGAAGGCGGGATAATTGTTAATTCAGATCGATATGCGTAAACCGATCGTTGATATCTATCGATAATCACGATCAATAAACTATTTTCAATAGTTTAATGCTATCGTACGTTGCAATTTCGATCGTCGAAACAGATCGAAACGGCAGTGATAAAAGAAAGGAAAAATCAGAACAGAAGATGCCAGACGACATGAATAAGGGACAGAAACCGCCGACGGAGTCGCCGTAACTGACGCACCAGTTTCCCTGAGGTCTGCACAACTGAAGCCGCTTCGTCAAAAATCGTTCCGGCGACACTGACGAACCCTTCCCGTGCGGTATGCTGAACACGTTCAGTGCGTAACTCTGCGTTCAGGTAGCGTGAAACGGCACTGCAGCTGTTAACCGGCAGGGCCTGAATCAGTGCCTCCGCCCACAGCTCCAGGTTGTAGTATTCCGTGGCGGATACCGCAATGACCGGATGGACTGCGGCAAACAGTGTCATGGCAAGCTCTGTCTTGGTGGCGAGGTTTTCAGACTGGGTTGCAGAAGGCTGATGATTTGAATTGTCCCATTCGCGACAGGGCTCCATTTTGTCGGCCTGCGTGAGGACAAACAGAAAACGTTCCGGCTCTGCTCCTGTGTTCAGCAGTTCACGGTAGCAGCGCAGGTCATCTTTCCAGGCGCGCTCGTCCGCTTTAAGTCCCCAGACAATCAGGTCCAGTTTTGAGGACCATGCCCGGTACAGCCGACGATACTGCCTGTCGAGTTCCGGGGTTTCAGCAATGCCGGGAAAGTCTGCGATATGAAGAGTATGTGGCCCGCGCCGGACATGATACCGGTTAACACGTCGGGTGCAGCCCCTGACGGCATCCACGCTGGCAGGTGGCGGACTGAAAAGGGTATTGCACAGACTTGATTTTCCGGCTCCCGATTTTCCCATAATGCCAATCACCGGCTCGTAGTGAACACACCGGAGTATTCGTTCGACCATCATTTCCGATACAGTGGCAGGGAGACAGGAAAGGGGCTGTTTCAGGGCATCAGGAATTTGCCCGGTAAGAATACGGTCTGACAACTTTACCTCCGTGAGTTAAACAACAGTGCAGCAGCAATACTGGCTGCCGTGCTCACTCTGGTAATGTCGGGTTATCTTTTCCTGGAAGTGAAACCGTTATTGTATTTTTGAGTTTCACATCCCGGTCGTTCATATGAACTCTGCAATATATATTATGTAGTTCTTCTGCACTGCCTGTATTAAAAATCTCATAGCCCTCATAAATTTCATCTGTATTCCCCACCTTATTCCAGGCCATACCGGTAAAATACCCTCCTGACTTCGTTTCTGAAGCATTCTCAATAAACACCATCTTTTCATATTTACTTTTATCCCAGCCTTTAACAGCCAGAGCTTTGAACTGTCGGAATCTGATCCCGGGAAAATCAAGTCTGCTATTCCTGACATCATTCAAAAAAAGAGGTAACACATGCAATGTGATCTGAATTCTGACATTACAGCCTGTGTCATTATCCTCATAATACTTAACCATTGCTTTTTTGACGAACATATGAAGAAAAGCAGGGGTTCCACCAAGTTGACTGGTAATCGCAGGTACCTTACTCAAAATATATTTTTTCAAAACCTTCCGCATTTCTTCTCTGGCGGTATCACTCATTTTCCTTTTAGCGTCAGAGTGGAACCCGCCCTGACTGCTTTTTTCAGACATTGTGAATACATAATCAGGAAGTCGACATTCCTGAGCTTTCAGTACAATCTGCTCCCAGGTATCGCCGGCATCCTTTTTCGGTACCACTTTGGTTGTGCGATGTAAAATCCCCGTCTCATTTCCGTTAAAGCTTTCTTCACCTGAATTCCCTTCTTTTAAGTCATGACGTAACTCTTCCAGAAAGCGGGCTGAGGAAGCATCAAACCTCAGGCATGCAATGACGATGTCCAGGACAAGTCTGGACATCGTCAACTCTCGCTTCTGTGCCAGTCCCTTCAGGGAACTGCAGAACTCTCGGGTTGGCAGGTTGACAGTGATTCGATGATGGCTGGGCACTTTTGTCTCCATAAGTGTGGCACTTTATATAACAAAAAAGTGCAGCACCTTTTTTACTGCATTTTAATTTCAGTAAGATAGCACACTCAGGTGCTTTGAATACATAAGGGGTAACCTTTTCCTGGGGCAGGATAAGATGCCTGTCCTGCAGCATGCGACGTATTTATTTACACGACCTTCCTATCCTCTGAGGAAGGCTGCAACACAACCCGGAGCATAGTCATTCCTCCTTCACTTTTAACGTAAAGGAGATATCCCCATGAACACATCCCCCGCATTGCTGAGCGACCAGCTTGTCGATATGGCATTCATCACCACCTATACCGAAATGACGGATAAATGGTTCTACAAACTCATCAGCGAAGGCCAGTTCCCGAAGCCCATCAAGCTGGGTCGCAGCTCCCGCTGGCTGAAGAGTGAAGTCGAAACCTGGATGCAGCAACGTATTGCGAATTCACGCGGTAACGGAGTATGTCTGTCTGAAAGAACCTCGAAATAAGATTTATTTATTGTGTTCTGAATAGTTAACCCTGGAGTAAAAAATGAGCGTGATAAATAAACGGCCCCGCACCAGAGAAGGCTTTGTTATATATTTGATGTGGTCATTTGCACAGTATATATATTATATAAGGTTATATATAACTCATATATAAGGGCATGTGTAAACTCATGCACTTATAAGTATAAACGCATGCGAGTACTTATAAATACTTATGATGTATATTTACAATATGCTCTTTTACCAAGTTAAGTATGTGGTAGAGCTTAATATATAAAACGTTAAGTATACGGAGTGAGAGTACGCTGTTAATTAATGATAAAACTGATGAGGAAGTGCCTGTCAATATTTAACCGAGATGCCAGACAGGGTTGACGTTATCCTGATGAATATTGACTTACGATAACTGGTAATGGTTGTTGTCAATACTAATCAGCATTGCATGAATATCTGTCAGTGAAACATTCACCACCAGTAATCGCATCTGCGTTTGTTGATAAATATCCGGCAGCACTCTGCCTTTTTCACCCTCTGACACATTAATCCCCATCCGTAAATTCATCACTGCCATTCGCTCTGGCAGGAGATTCGCTCGTCTGAAACAAACTAACAGGAGTAATACTTATGACCGACAGTAAATTTGGCCCATTGAATTCTGGTTATATGAAACGTATGACGGATGTCACCAACTTTGCAACAAATGCCCATGCCAGAACAGCCGTATTCACCTTCGTTCTCAGACTGCCTGAGTACCGCGATAACGGTGACAGCACCGTCTGCAACCCTGACCTCAGGCCAGGATTAATGGAACGCTTCAAAGGGGCGCTGAATGCCCGTATAGCAACCCATCAGAAACGACGTAAGCGGGAAGAAAACCAGGTATGTCCAACTGAACTTAGAAATCTGTGGGTACGAGAAGTGGGGAAAAGCGGTAAGTCTCATTACCACATGGCGATATTCGTTAACAAAGATACTTTTAACGGCTTGGGGAATTATTCAAAGGAAGGCCATAACCTGGGGAGTTACATCTGCGAGGCCTGGCTAAGTGCGCTGGGTCTGCTCGGATACCCTGAGTACAGAACGCTGGTTTCCCTCAACAACACGCCACACTATCTGGAGCGCCTTCGGGTGGACCGCTTTGGGCAACAGTTACTGAAACTACGGAGCCACTTAAGCTATTTTGCCAAAGAACACACCAAGTCCTACAACAAGGAAGAACGCTCATTCGGGGGAAGTATCAGATAAGCCAATAGCATTCAGGGGGTCAGTTCCACTTCTACGTGATTTTTCCTGCTATTACGGTGTCTCACCTCAGGTTTGTAAAGACCGTGTTGCCCCCCAGTCATTACATTATCGTGAAAGTTTCTAGTACCACCTGTTGACAGCAATAATACGTCGGTGGGGCAACATCTAATTTAGGCCAATGATATGTCAGTTACCTCATTGCTTCCTCCGTTCCAGTTGTGAACCGCTTTGACCGACTTTTACTATCAGAATCGAGAGGGGAAATATGAGCTATAATTTACGCCTCTCACGCGGTGTATTATCCTGTCATTTTTATTGGGAATTACCTCATGAGAAAAATCACAAGATCCAGGGTGCCGCCTGAAGCATTAAGTTTTAGCAGAATTCGTGAACAACGACGTGAGCTGGCAGAGTACTACAAGCAATTGCCCGCAGAACGCGTGCTTTCCCGCCCGCCATTTGATCCTGAGCCGTTATATAACAACGAGGTTCGCATGAGGTTGATGCGTGAGTTTCAGGGGCGATGTGCCTGGTGTGAACAACGTGTCGACACTCCAGAAATTGATCACTACCGACCCCGTGGAGGAGCACGGTTTGGTATCAACAGTCAGGTAGCCCCCGATTATTACGGATGGTTCGCCTATCAATGGCAAAATCTCCTATTGGTCTGTCGAGAATGTAATAGGGCGAGATCAAACTGGTTTCCCCTGAGTGGACGTCCAGCTCAGATCCAGTGTACGTGGTCAGAGGCGCAGAGAACCGAAAAAAGTTTACTCCTGAACCCCTCTGCCGATAATCCCTGTGAGCATCTCAGTATCCAACGTGACGGTTTATTGTTACCTCTCACTGAGAAAGGTCATACCACTATTGAAATTTTACAGCTTAATCGGGAGCCACTACGATATAAGCGTGAAGAGGAGATAATCAGTTTAATCTCGGAACTTAATCAGCATACAAATACGCTTACCATGGAGCATTATCTAATTCACACGGAACGCCCCGGTGTAGCGATTATTTTTCTCAACACCCTGCTGCGGATAGTTGCTGGTGAGTACACAAATCTACGCTATAAACCACTTATTACGTTTAACCGTGCCCTAGATGCTGTGCTGAACTCTTCATTGCCACTCAACGAACTTATACGTCTCTGGTCTGACTTTTCCTTTCCTCTTCCTGATAAAAACCAAAAAGCAGACTGGGCGAACGAAGCAGTAAATGAGAGACGTCGTAGTCTTGCCTCACAACTCGTTACAGGCATTACACTACATAATTTTAAGAGTTTTGAAGATTTTACTCTTGATTTCACTAATATTACTCCACCAGAAGACTTAGCTCCCTGCGTGGCGTTAGTAGGAGAAAATTCCACCGGGAAAAGCAGTATTTTACAGGGAATTTGCCTGGCCCTGATGAGTCGACAGCAACGTAATCTATTACGCCTAGATTACGAAAATTACCTGCAACGCGATCGTGAAGGCTGGCAACGTAGCCATATGAAACCTGCCAGCATTACCCTCACCCTAGAGGATGGTAGTACGCGCACATTAACGATTTCGGATGAAGGGCTCGTGTTTAGTGACAATGACTGGCCTGACTTCATGGTTCTCGCTTACGGTGCACGTCGGTATTTCTGTGAACGAACCCGGAGGACTGCCGTAGGGAAGTCACTATTTTATCCCACTGCTCTGCTGCGGGATGTTACGAACGAATTAGCGGACAAAGATGATGAATTCTTTGCCTCTATTGCTCGTGCAATGAAAGAAATTCTGTCACTGGAACAAGGAGAGTTTCTCCTGCGGGATAGTCATCGCAATATTCTGGTTCGCGCTCATGGTCGTGATACACCACTCAGCAAGATGAGCGACGGGTATCAGTCCTTGTTTGCCATGAGCCTCGATATTATGTTCAGAATGACCCATTACTGGAGAAGTCTTGAATCGGCTCGTGGAGTCGTACTTATTGATGAAATTGAAACGCATCTACATCCCCGCTGGAAGATTCAGGTCGTGTCAGCATTACGCCGCGCGATGCCTGGTGTTCAATTCATTTTTTCCACACATGACCCACTATGCCTTAGAGGTCTAACCCAACATGAAGTTCGCGTGCTTTTCCGAGATCCCCATCAGCAGATTGTCGAATTGAGTGAGTTGCCTCTTTTGCAAGGCATGGATATTGAACAACTTTTAACCTCTGACTATTTCGGGCTATTAAGTACGCTCGACGGTAAGCTTGAAAATCTACTTAAACGTTACGAGCATGCAATACAACGAACGCCAGGTCAGCAGAGATTGATCCATGATATTGAAAGAGAACTGAGCCAATACCGAGCATTGTCCGGAAACCCTGTGCAGCGTGTTATCGCAGAGGGTATTGCCCGCTATGTCGAGCAGGCGCGCCAGACGCCTTTGGAACGCGAGAAACTCCATCAGGATGCGGTAAGAATGATTGTCAAAAGCTTGCAGGAGGCACAGCGATGATCCTTGTTGAAAAGCGTCTTATCAAAAAACCAGCATCACTAGTAGGAAGCAAGTCAGCTGCTGCGACAGAGCTTACAAAAGCAAAAGCCCATTATAACCAGAAAAAACCAGGTACATCGGCTTATCCTTTTGCAGTGTACAAAGCACCAGATGTTGTTAAAGCGTTAAATACCCTCTTTCATAACAAGTGTGCCTACTGCGAAACGGATTATTCAGCCACTCAGCCGATGGCCGTTGAACACTACCGTCCTAAAGGCGGTGTTACTGGCGCGCCGAAACACCCTGGGTATTGGTGGCTGGCAGCTGACTGGGATAATTTATTGCCCAGCTGTAACGACTGCAACAGCCATCGTGGCAAATTGCATTATGTTCTTACGTCTGATAGGCAAGTACATCTAGAAACAATAGAGAGATTAAGCGGTAAACAGAATCATTTTCCGATTGCATGTGAGTCTGCGCGATGCACCCGGCCCAGCCATCATTTAATCCGAGAACAACCTTTGCTCCTAAACCCGTGCAAGGATGATCCTACCCGGCATCTAAAATGGATTTTTACTCAACTGAATTATCCTTTTCTCATACCCCTAGATGAACGGGCAGAAACCACCATCAGTCTGTGCGGACTGAATCGCAAGCGACTGCTGGAAAAACGCAAAAAGAAACTGGATGATATCAGTTTAAGAGTAACCAGTATTCGTCGGTTAGCCTACAGCATTGCACAGCTAAAACCGACAGAACGCCATGTCCTTGAAGCCCATTTTATTGATGAGATCGCGTCATTAAAGGCATATGAAGATAGTCAGGAAGAATGGTCAGCTATGTCGCGAGCATATATCAATCTACATCTGGCTACCCTAGAAACAGAATTCAAAACGTTGTTTTCGGAATAACTGATTCTGTAAAAGCATTTATGCTGTCATCAAAATCCCCTTTACGGCAGGCCGAGGCCCATGGTCGAAGCCCCACCAACTTGATAAACTCTCTCGTAAATTCTTACGGGGCAGAAACTATTTGGACGATTGTGTCGTCACCTCTTTGCCGCGTTACATGCATTGTTTTCACCGGACACCATATGGCTATCAAGAAGAACGAACTTTACTCCTCCCTTTGGGCGAGCTGCGACGAGTTGCGTGGCGGAATGGATGCTTCACAGTACAAAGACTATGTGTTGACTCTACTGTTTATGAAGTACGTCTCTGACAAAGCTAAGGGCAACCATTACGCGATGATTGAAGTGCCGGAAGGTGCAAGTTTCGACGATATGGTTGCTCTCAAGGGCAACAAAGAAATTGGCGAAAAAATTAACAAAACCATCAGATTACTGGCTGAAGCTAATGACCTGAAAGGTGTTATCGACATTGCCGACTTCAATGATGAAGACAAGCTGGGTAAAGGCAAGGAAATGATCGACCGCCTTTCCAAGCTGGTGGCAATCTTCGAAGGGTTGGACCTCTCAGCCAACCGCGTTGACGGAGACGATCTGCTGGGTGATGCGTACGAATATTTGATGCGTCACTTTGCTACAGAGTCAGGTAAATCTAAGGGGCAGTTTTATACCCCTGCAGAGGTGTCACGCATTCTGGCTAAAGTGATTGGTATCAGCAAACAGACACCACAGGATGCTACCGTTTATGACCCTACCTGTGGTTCAGGCTCATTGTTGTTGAAAGCCAGTGACGAAGCAGGTCCCAAGGGACTAACCATCTATGGGCAAGAGATGGATTATGCGACCAGCGCACTGGCACGCATGAACATGATCCTGCATGACAACGCCACCGCTAAAATCTGGAAAGGTAACACCCTAGCCGATCCATACTGGAAAGATAGCAACGACAACCTAAAAACTTTCGACTTTGCTGTAGCCAACCCCCCTTTCTCCAACAAAAACTGGACCAGCGGACTTGATGCTGCGAATGATCCTTTTGGCCGTTTTATCTGGGGTACACCGCCAGAAAAGAATGGTGATTATGCTTTCCTGTTGCACATCATCAAAAGTCTGAAGAGCACAGGTAAAGGCGCAGTGATCCTGCCTCACGGCGTTCTATTCCGGGGCAACGCTGAAGCGCGCATTCGTGAAAATCTGCTCAAACAGGGTTATATCAAAGGAATTATTGGCCTACCCACGAACTTGTTTTATGGCACAGGCATTCCGGCATGCATCATTGTCATCGATAAAGAAAATGCCCAGCTCCGAGCTTTCAATGCTAATGGCGAAAGTCAGCAAAGCATCTTTATGATCGATGCCAGTAAGGGCTTTATTAAAGACGGCAATAAAAATCGCCTACGCGCCCAGGACATCCATAAAATTGTCGATGCATTTAATCGTGAGCAGGAAATCCCCCGTTTCAGCCGCATGGTACCGCTGTCAGAAATTGCGGCCAACGACTTCAACCTCAATATCCCTCGCTATATCGACAGCAGTGATCCTGAAGATCTGCACGACCTTTCTGGCCATTTGGCTGGTGGCATTCCCGATCGCGATATTGATGCTCTCAGTGCTTACTGGAAAGTTTTCCCAACGCTACGACAGGATCTGTTTGAACCTGATCGCCCTGGCTACAGCAATGCCCGAGTCGAGGCCGATAAAGTTAAGAGTGCTATTCTGGCGCACCCGGAATTTGCCGCTTTCAAAACAGGAGCACTGATACCATTTGAAAAATGGTTTACAAGTTGTCAGCTTGAAGAAATTTCTCGCGGTGACTCACCGAAACAGCTTATTGAAGAGATTGGTGAGCGTCTCCTCGCTGCCTATGCTTCTGAAGCCACAACTGACGTGCCGCTGCTTGAAAACTACGCCATCTATCAGTTACTGATGGACTACTGGATGGATGTGATGCAGGACGATGTTTATGTTCTGAGTCAGGATGGCTGGCAGGCGGGCAAAGTGCTACGTGAGCTGGTTGTGGAAAAAGGCGAAAAACTCAAAGAAACGCCGGATCTGGTCATTGGTAAGAAGAAATATAAGGCAGAACTGTTGCCGCCAGCACTTTTAGTGGCTCGCTATTTTGCTACCGAGCAGGAACAGCTAGACCAGCTACAAGTCGCTTATGACGAAACAGTGCAAACACTTGAAAGTTTCCTTGAAGAAAATAGCGGTGAAGATGGGCTACTTGCTGATGCGATGAACGACAAAGAGAAAGTTACAGCCGCCAGCATTAAAGCTCGACTTAAAGTCGCCACAGATAAAGAAGAAAAGGAGGTGCTGAAAACTACTCAGAAGTTGTTCGATGCCGAAACTCGAGCTAAAAAAGAATATAAAGAAGCACAGGAAAAACTGGATGTTGCGGTGTTTGCTCATTATCCAAAACTCACTGATAACGACCTTAAAAGTCTGCTAGTTCAAGATAAATGGCAGGCCAGCCTAGCTGGTAGTCTAGAAGCTGAGATTGAGCGTGTTACGCAGCGGCTGGCCAATCGTGTAACAGAGCTGGAAGAACGTTATAGTGTAACTCTACCGCATCTATCCAATCATGTGGCTGAACTGGAAGCTAAAGTAGCGGCCCATCTGAAGGCAATGGGATTGGACTGGGCATGATGGATAATGTATTAAAGATGCAAGTTGATAAGGCGGTCCCAGCTGGTTATAAGCTCACTGAAATGGGCGTAATCCCGGAAGATTGGGATGTGTACACATTCAACGATCTCATTGAATCCTGCTCCAGCGGAGCCACTCCCTACCGTGGTAATAAAAGTTTTTATACAGGCAA
>NZ_SJON01000039.1 GCF_004331385.1 Enterobacter quasihormaechei | reverse complement strand
GGTGCCGCTGATAATCTGCGCCTGACCGTGCTCGGCGACGTTAATCACGTCGTCATCTGCAATAGCGTGGATGGTGACCGCCGGAACGGTCATATCCACCGTCAGGTTGTGGTTTGCCGACGCCGGGTTGCCCGCCTTGTCGCTCACGCTCGCGGTTACGGTGACGCTGCCGTCGCTGAGCGCCGCCAGATCCGCTGCCGGAACGTTCAGCGTCCAGCTGCCGTTCGTACCGACGGTTGTGGTGTAGTCCTTGCCGTTCAGCGACACGGTGACCGTCTGGCCCGCCTCAGCGGTGCTGGTGCCGGAAATCGCCAGTTCAGACTGCGCTTCCGTGGCGTTCAGGATGTCGTCAGTCGCAATCGTGTTGATAGTGACGGACGGCGCGGTGGCATCCACGCTGTACTCGCGGCCAGCCGAAGCGCTGTTGCCGTTGACGTTGGTGACGCTCACCTGCACGCTGGCGTCGCCGTCCTTGAGGCCCGCCAGATCCGCAGCCGGCACGGTATAGGTCCAGTTGCCGTCTGCTTCTACGGTAGTGGTATAAATTTTACCGTTCAGGCTCAGGGTGACGGTCTGCCCGGCTTCCACGTTGGTGGTCGCGCCGGACAGCACCAGATCCGCCCCTTTCTCCGCCGCGTTGATCACGTCGTCGGTGGCAATGGCGTTGATGCTGATGGCAACAGAGGCCAGATCGACGGTCACGTCGTGGCTGATGGTAATCGGGTTACCCGCCGCGCTGTCGCCGGTAACGCTGATTTTCACGGTGCCTTCCGGCCACGCGCTCACGTCCGCAGACGGAACCGCCGCGCTCCAGGTGCCGTCCGCCAGCACCGTCGCCGCATAGTCTTTGCCGTTCACGGAAACGGTCAGCGCCGTGCCCGGCGCCAGCCCGTCGCTGGAGCCGGAAACGATCAGGTTCTGCGCATGCTCGATGCTGTTAACCACATCGTCGCCCGCCACGATGTTCACGCGCAGGCCCGGCAGGTTAGCGTCGATAGTGATATCGCCCTCGCCGCTGCCGGTGTTGCCGTGGCCGTTGGTGACGGTCGCCGTCACGCTCAGGCTGCCGTTGCCGAGGGCGGTCAGCACATCAGCAGGTACGTTCACGGACCAGCTCAGATCGTTCTGCACCGTTGCGGTATAGCTGTTGCCGCCAATGGTCACGGTTACGGTGTTGCCCGCTTCAGCATTCGCCACGGTACCGCTCAGGGTCTGGCCTGCCGCCACTTCCGCCGCGTTGATAACGTTATCGCCCGCCACGGTGTTGATGGTGACGGTCGGCAGCGCGGTGTCGACCAGCAGGTTCGCTGCGCTGCTCACGCTGTTGCCCACCCCGTTGGTGGCGGTCGCATTGAGGGTGTAACTGGCCTGACCGAGACCGGCCAGATCCGCAGCCGGAACCGTCAGGCTCCATGTGCCGTCCGCGGCG
>NZ_SJON01000037.1 GCF_004331385.1 Enterobacter quasihormaechei | reverse complement strand
CCTGCGTACGCCTTGTCAAAGGTTGGATCGCTGACTTTTAACTGTTTGCTGACAAAACCAGCAAAGTGACGTTTTGGCCAACGTAATGCACCATATTTGTGCAGATATACCCCGAATGGGGCAGATCGGAAACCACTGTCCCGGACTCAAAACTGGCATTAGCGATTGGCTTTCCTTATTTTCAGCCGCTTAGCACAGATATTTTCCCGCCGCCAAAAACTGGCATCCATATTGCAAAACCTGTTTAACAACACAGCCGTTACCGGCACGCTATTTTCGAACAGGGGGCAACATGAACTTAAGACGACTGAAATACTTCGTAAAAATCGTCGATATCGGCAGCCTGACCCAGGCGGCTGAAGTGCTGCATATCGCGCAGCCTGCGCTGAGCCAGCAGGTCGCGACTCTGGAAGGCGAAATGGACCAGCAACTGTTGATCCGCACCAAGCGCGGCGTAACGCCTACCGAAGCGGGAAAAATTTTATACACCCATGCCCGGACGATCCTGCGTCAGTGCGAACAGGCGCAGCTGGCCGTTCATAATGTGGGGCAGACCCTGAGCGGGCATGTCTCCATCGGCCTGGCGCCGGGAACGGCCGCATCGTCTGTCACCATGCCGCTGCTTCAGGCGGTGCGCGCTGAGCTACCGGAAGTGCTGGTTTATCTGCATGAGAACAGCGGTTCCGTGCTCAATGACAAACTGCTCAACGGTCAGCTGGACATGGCCGTGCTGTACGACCGCTCACCGGTTGCCGGGATCACCAGCCAGCCGCTGCTGAAGGAAGATCTTTATCTGGTCGGGACCCGTGATTGCCCGGGGCAGAGCATTGATTTAACCGCCGTGGCGGAGATGAATCTGTTCCTGCCGCGCGACTACAGCGCCGTGCGCGTGCGCGTCGACGAAGCGTTCTCGCTGCGTCGTCTGACGGCGAAAATTATCGGAGAGATTGACTCCATCTCCACGCTGACTGCCGCCATTGCCAGTGGTATGGGGGTTACGGTACTGCCCGAGTCTGCCGCACGTTCACTGTGCAGCGCGGCGAACGGCTGGATGGCCCGTATCACTACGCCATCCATGAGCTTACCGCTCTCTTTGAATATGTCCGCGCGGGGCTCACTGACACCGCAGGCGCAGGCGGTGAAAGAGATCCTGATGTCTCTGGTCAGCAAGCCGTCGCTGGAAAACCGCGAGCTGCAACTGGTGAGCTGATATTCCAAATAAGCATAAGATGCTGGTTTTTATTATTTGTTCTACAGCCCGGCTGACTCTAACAATAGCCTTATGTCAGATGCGCCGGAGTGAATCGTGAATTTCCAGCAACTTAAAATTATTCGTGAGGCGGCCAGGCGGGATTACAACCTGACCGAAGTCGCCAACATGCTCTACACCTCCCAGTCGGGCGTCAGCCGGCATATCCGCGAGCTGGAGGAGGAGTTAGGCATTGAGATTTTTATCCGTCGTGGCAAGCGCCTGCTGGGCATGACGGAACCAGGCAAGGCATTGCTGACCATCGCTGAGCGCATTCTCAACGAGGCCAGCAACGTTCGCCGGCTGGCGGATCTCTTTACCAACGACGCTTCGGGGGTGCTGACCATCGCCACCACCCATACGCAGGCGCGCTACAGCCTTCCGACGGTGATCAAAGCCTTTCGTGAAATCTTTCCTGACGTACGGCTCGAGCTCATCCAGGGTACGCCGCAGGAAATCGAAGTGCTGCTGCATAACGGTGGGGCAGATATCGGTATCGCCAGCGAGCGGCTGAGCAATGACCCGCTGCTGGTGGCATTCCCGTGGTTCCGCTGGCATCACAGCCTGCTGTTACCCGCCGATCACCCCCTGAACCAGGTTTCACCACTGACGCTGGAAGAGATCGCCAAATGGCCGCTGATTACCTACCGGCAGGGCATTACCGGACGCTCGCGCATTGATGAAGCGTTCAAGCGTAAAGGGCTCACGCCGGACGTGGTGCTGAGCGCACAGGATTCAGACGTGATCAAAACCTACGTTGAGTTAGGGCTGGGGATTGGCCTGGTGGCCGAGCAATCTGGCGCAGAGCGTGAAGCCGAAAATCTGGTGCGTCTCGATACGCGTCACCTGTTCGACGCGAATACCGTCTGGCTGGGTCTGAAACGCGGGCAACTTCAGCGCAACTACGTGTGGCGATTTATCGAGCTCTGCAATGCGGGGCTCTCCGTGGATGAGATCAAACGTCAGGTGATGGAGCCGGAAGAAGTGGCGATTGATTATCAGATTTAGTCGCTAATCAGCAGGCCGGGTAAGGCGCAGCCGCCACCCGGCACATTTACCGAACCCAC
>NZ_SJON01000036.1 GCF_004331385.1 Enterobacter quasihormaechei | reverse complement strand
TTGATGCCTGGCAGTTCCCTACTCTCACATGGGGAGACCCCACACTACCATCGGCGCTACGGCGTTTCACTTCTGAGTTCGGCATGGGGTCAGGTGGGACCACCGCGCTAAAGCCGCCAGGCAAATTCTGTTATCTGTATCAGGCTGAAAATCTGTCTCTTCGCCAAAACATCTTCGGCGTTGTAAGGTTAAGCCTCACGGTTCATTAGTATCGGTTAGCTCAACGCATCGCTGCGCTTACACACCCGACCTATCAACGTCGTCGTCTTCAACGTTCCTTCAGGAGACTTAAAGTCTCAGGGAGAACTCATCTCGGGGCAAGTTTCGTGCTTAGATGCTTTCAGCACTTATCTCTTCCGCATTTAGCTACCGGGCAGTGCCATTGGCATGACAACCCGAACACCAGTGATGCGTCCACTCCGGTCCTCTCGTACTAGGAGCAGCCCCCCTCAATTCTCCAGCGCCCACGGCAGATAGGGACCGAACTGTCTCACGACGTTCTAAACCCAGCTCGCGTACCACTTTAAATGGCGAACAGCCATACCCTTGGGACCTACTTCAGCCCCAGGATGTGATGAGCCGACATCGAGGTGCCAAACACCGCCGTCGATATGAACTCTTGGGCGGTATCAGCCTGTTATCCCCGGAGTACCTTTTATCCGTTGAGCGATGGCCCTTCCATTCAGAACCACCGGATCACTATGACCTGCTTTCGCACCTGCTCGCGCCGTCACGCTCGCAGTCAAGCTGGCTTATGCCATTGCACTAACCTCCTGATGTCCGACCAGGATTAGCCAACCTTCGTGCTCCTCCGTTACTCTTTGGGAGGAGACCGCCCCAGTCAAACTACCCACCAGACACTGTCCGCAACCCGGGTAACGGGTCTACGTTAGAACACCAGCCATTAAAGGGTGGTATTTCAAGGTCGGCTCCACGCAGACTGGCGTCCACGCTTCAAAGCCTCCCACCTATCCTACACATCAAGGACCAGTGTTCAGTGTCAAGCTATAGTAAAGGTTCACGGGGTCTTTCCGTCTTGCCGCGGGTACACTGCATCTTCACAGCGAGTTCAATTTCACTGAGTCTCGGGTGGAGACAGCCTGGCCATCATTACGCCATTCGTGCAGGTCGGAACTTACCCGACAAGGAATTTCGCTACCTTAGGACCGTTATAGTTACGGCCGCCGTTTACCGGGGCTTCGATCAAGAGCTTCGCGTTGCCGCTAACCCCATCAATTAACCTTCCGGCACCGGGCAGGCGTCACACCGTATACGTCCACTTTCGTGTTTGCACAGTGCTGTGTTTTTAATAAACAGTTGCAGCCAGCTGGTATCTTCGACTGATTTCAGCTCCGTCCGCAGGGACTTCACCTACATATCAGCGTGCCTTCTCCCGAAGTTACGGCACCATTTTGCCTAGTTCCTTCACCCGAGTTCTCTCAAGCGCCTTGGTATTCTCTACCTGACCACCTGTGTCGGTTTGGGGTACGATTTCGTGTTACCTGATGCTTAGAGGCTTTTCCTGGAAGCAGGGCATTTATCACTTCAGCACCGTAGTGCCTCGTCATCACACCTCAGCGTTAAAAGGTACCGGATTTACCTGGAACCTCCGCCTACATGCTTAAACCGGGACAACCGTCGCCCGGCTGACATAGCCTTCTCCGTCCCCCCTTCGCAGTAACACCAAGTACAGGAATATTAACCTGTTTCCCATCGACTACGCCTTTCGGCCTCGCCTTAGGGGTCGACTCACCCTGCCCCGATTAACGTTGGACAGGAACCCTTGGTCTTCCGGCGAGCGGGCTTTTCACCCGCTTTATCGTTACTTATGTCAGCATTCGCACTTCTGATACCTCCAGCAACCCTCACAGGCCACCTTCAACGGCTTACAGAACGCTCCCCTACCCAACAACACATAGTGTCGCTGCCGCAGCTTCGGTGCATGGTTTAGCCCCGTTACATCTTCCGCGCAGGCCGACTCGACCAGTGAGCTATTACGCTTTCTTTAAATGATGGCTGCTTCTAAGCCAACATCCTGGCTGTCTGTGCCTTCCCACATCGTTTCCCACTTAACCATGACTTTGGGACCTTAGCTGGCGGTCTGGGTTGTTTCCCTCTTCACGACGGACGTTAGCACCCGCCGTGTGTCTCCCGTGATAACATTCTTCGGTATTCGTAGTTTGCATCGGGTTGGTAAGCCGGGATGGCCCCCTAGCCGAAACAGTGCTCTACCCCCGAAGATGAGTTCACGAGGCGCTACCTAAATAGCTTTCGGGGAGAACCAGCTATCTCCCGGTTTGATTGGCCTTTCACCCCCAGCCACAGGTCATCCGCTAATTTTTCAACATTAGTCGGTTCGGTCCTCCAGTTAGTGTTACCCAACCTTCAACCTGCCCATGGCTAGATCACCGGGTTTCGGGTCTATACCCTGCAACTTAACGCCCAGTTAAGACTCGGTTTCCCTTCGGCTCCCCTATACGGTTAACCTTGCTACAGAATATAAGTCGCTGACCCATTATACAAAAGGTACGCAGTCACCCCATAAAAGAGGCTCCCACTGCTTGTACGTACACGGTTTCAGGTTCTTTTTCACTCCCCTCGCCGGGGTTCTTTTCGCCTTTCCCTCACGGTACTGGTTCACTATCGGTCAGTCAGGAGTATTTAGCCTTGGAGGATGGTCCCCCCATATTCAGACAGGATACCACGTGTCCCGCCCTACTCTTCGAGTTCACA
>NZ_SJON01000035.1 GCF_004331385.1 Enterobacter quasihormaechei | reverse complement strand
TAACGGGGAGTATCTGGTCACGGCGGCGGGCTACCACTTTGAAGAGAACCGCTACGCAAGCGGCGAGGGGGAAACCATTCACCGCACCGATTTCAGCGTCATTCCGGCGGCGGTGTCGTATCGTCCGGCGCAGTCCACGGCGTGGCCGCGTACCTACGGCCCGCAGACCGCGAAAGTGGTGGGGCCGCAGGGGGAGAGTATCTGGACGGACAAATATGGCCGCGTGAAGGTGAAGTTCCACTGGGACCGTCTGGCGAAGGGCGATGACACCAGCTCCTGCTGGGTGCGTGTGTCGAGCGCGTGGGCGGGCCAGGGCTACGGCGGGGTGCAAATTCCGCGCGTCGGCGATGAGGTGGTGGTGGACTTTATCAACGGCGACCCGGACCGTCCGATTATCACCGGGCGCGTATACAACGACGCGAGCATGCCGCCGTGGGCACTGCCCGCAGCGGCAACGCAGATGGGTTTTTATAGCCGCAGCAAAGATGGCCATAAAGACAATGCCAATATTCTCCGTTTTGAAGATAAAGCTGGGCACGAGCAGATCTGGATCCATGCAGAGAAAAATATGGATACGGATATCGAAAATTCTGAAACCCATGATGTCGGTGTCGATCGTAGAAAGACCATTGGACAGGATGAAAATATTACGATTAAGCGGAACCTGAAATCAGATGTAGGTAATAATGAAACGCATAATATTACTAACAAGCACGTTATAAACGTTGGGAAAGATCAAACCGTCTTGACCATGGATAAAGAAGGTAACGCGCTGCTGGAATCTGTGACCACGATTAAACTCAAAGTTAAAGACAACTATCTTCTAATCGCCCCGGATACCATTGAGATTCATGTAGGCGAAGGCAACCTCAAAGCAGAGGCTGTAGAGCAAGCCGTCTTCAAAGGTGATGTGCTTACAAAACTGGGTGATGGTATTAATACCGAGCTCAAGGCAAATGATACGGTGAGTATCACGGGAACTAACCTTACCGATATTAAGGGCGCGATTGTAAAAGTTAACAGTTAATCTGCGTACAGAGAACGCTATTATGGGAAAACCAGCCGCCAGAGCGCGCATTGATTCCAGCGCACATACTGGCCCAATTCAAAGCGGAAGTCCCAACGTAATTATTGGCGGATTTCCGGCGGCACGAAAAGGCGACCCGCTTTCATGTTCTCAACATGGTCAGGGAAGTATTCTCAGCGGTTCAACAACGGTATTTGTGAACGGTTTACCTCTCGCCAGGGAAGGCGACAAGACGGGTTGCAATACTTCAGCGACCCCTGCGGTTGCAACCACACAACCTGCACCTCCGCAATATTGGGGAGGAACCGCGGCGAAGGATGCGGGTAAAGATGGTGCTATACATGGTGATGTTTACGACGCCCGGGTGCTCGGCGCCTATGCGAGTCTCGAAGATAAATCCGGCTTTGGAAAACCCGATACGGCTTCAGTCGGATTTGCGCTTGCCGATATCACGGTCGGGAATACAAAAAGCCAGGATAAATATAAAGGCGAGGTTCGTACAAAAGTAGGGGTGGCGAATGCCAGCGGCACGTTAGTGACAGATAGGGCCGATTACGGGGCTATCAACCTCAATGCTAATGCTACCGCGATACAATATGGCGCCTCGGGTAGCATTGGAAAAGAAGGGGAGCAATACGGCGGGGTTGGTGGGGACGTGTATCTGGCAACCGCTGAAGCGAAGGCTGTCAGTGAAATGTACGACGGTAATAAAGGACGTTATGGTTTTAATGTGGAACTTGGCGCAGAAGCAGCGGCGGTCAAAGGAGAAGCGACGGCTAAAGCCGATTTTTATGGCGTAGTCGTTGCCGATGGCAAACTTTCAGGAAGTGCAGGGAGCGCTGGCGCTTCTGCTGGCGTGGGAACCTGGATTGATAGTACAGATTATTCGTTTAACCTCAAGGTGTCAGGTGAGCTTGCAGTGGCGCTTGGTCTGGGAGGGGATGCCAGTATCAAATTGGCTCTCAAACCGATCCTTGACTGGATTTATGACGATGATGAGAGCAAGCCTTCTCCAGCGGCGGGCAGTGGCGATGGTGTGATTAAGACGGGCTGTGTTACAGTCCTGGTAGGAGATTAAAATGTGTATATGGGGAACGTTGTGATGCATTGGTTTTTCTTTATTCTCTTTATGATTTGGACGCTAGCGCTAATCTGGAATGGAAAAGATTTATTTAACAAAAAACAATGGCTCTTGGCTGGGTTGATGTTCGTTCTGGTGCTAGTGGCTACAGTCGTCATTGGCTTTACGTTGAAATGGCTTGCTCAGTCAATGTCATTATTTTCCGTGGCAACGGCCAAACATTATTCGATCATCTTATCCATGTCTTTCCTGTGCGTCTGGGGATTAAAGGTCACAGTAGTCCTGCTGTGTACGTTATTTTCCGGGATTATGGGGGGGCACAAAAGATACAACGCAGAAAATTATGAAAAATTATCGTCTATGACACGTGCCGTGGCGCCTGGCTTACTTATCTTTGCTAAAAGCTTAATTACCCTCGGAAGCTTCCTTATGTTTTCGGGTTTATGGCTTAAGTAAGCGCGACGAATGAGGTTGCATTATGGTTACTGAAAAAAAATATCTTTTTCCTCTCGAGATGAAGGATCAGGAAAAAGAGATTCGGGAAAAATTCTGGAAATGTCTCTATACCTCCGCAGAAAAAGAGATGTTTCATTACTGGCTACTGTTACCACAGAATGTTAAGCCAGCAGAGTTAAAACCGGTCACGTTTCAGGAGGTTGGACTGACGAATATTGGACGATACATCGCCGATGACACCGGCCCCTATATTGAAGTCTGGGCTGCATATGAACACTGCAAGTGGGAGATGAATGCGTCAGACTGGCTTATCAATAAGCTCGACTTAATGGGCGAGAAAGTATTGAGCCAGAGGATAATTACGCATCCTTCAGGAAGTGGGAAATTTGCGGATATCCTGTCCATTAAAAAGATGCCATCGGGTGATGAGGTCGTTTCACGGTATACGGTGCAAAAGGATTATAATCCTGTAAATGGTGGAGGGAATTACTTCCTTTTGAAAACGGCTTGTGGTTCTAAGGATTACAATGCGATCGCCGATACTATTTTCCTGATTGCTATTAACTGGGATTTAATGCATCGCAGCAATATGATGCTTTCAGAACTGTTGAAAACAGTTAGCCTTAGCAACAAAAATGACAGTGGATTTAAAATTCCGGATTCATGGCAGGTGAGTACACTGGATGATAATCGTCTGGTAATTGAACACACGTTAGGTAATGTCAACCATGGAGTGATTAATTTCTGTCTTTTCCGTCAGACTGATTATCCTTCTGCGCAGGCTATTTTCGAAGAAGCAACTGCGCGCTTTAACCGTCACGATAGTGCGGTCTCTCTTACGACGTCGGACATTGCCAGCATTCCAAATGATATCAACCTCACGTTTACAGGCGATCTTTATAGCTGTACTGGAGAGGTTGTCAGCGCTGCTGAGAATATCAGGGCTTATTACGACATGCGTATCTTCAAAATTAATGATTTATGGTGTTACGTTGAGGTAGTTGGGCCCCATCGTAATCATCGGGATTATTATTACGAAACCAATAAACGATGTATGGAAATCATTCTTTCTACGTTTCATGTGGAAAAATTGTGACTTCGCAATATTAATTTAATATCATCCAAATAAAACCACAGAAAATGTGGTTTTATTTTTGTTGCATGGGAATAAACCTTACCGCTACGCATTGTCATATCAATAGCTTAGCCGCCAGCGAACTCAAAAATTATTTTACTTCTTGCACTGAGATTAGCCCACAGT
>NZ_SJON01000034.1 GCF_004331385.1 Enterobacter quasihormaechei | reverse complement strand
CACTGTTATTGTGAAGTGTTTATTCGCTGTATCTGACATTTTAGCTAACCTGTATACTAGGGCTGGAATAAACATATAATGCTTAAGGACGGTCCAATAGAGAGAAAATCGTTATGTATTATGAGAAGGCTTCATTTTGTCTGAATGGATTCATATAACAACTTAATATCCTGCACCTTCCTGTAAACCCTGCCATGATAAAAGGTTAATCGTATTTAATTTAAAATGCCTGAACGCAGAGTCATTTTTTCCAGTTCTGTCAGATCCTGATTATAATTTGTCGTTTATTCGATGTATCTGCATGAAAGGGAAATAGCGAATAAAAGAGTATCTATGGTCCCGCCCTGACGGAGCTGAAATGGAGCCAGACCGTTCTGTTCATATGAATCTGGTTATGAGAAATATTTAGATGGCGTGGTACCAAACATTGCCTTGAAAGCAGCAATAAAGCTTGAAGCAGACTCATAGCCTGACTCCAGCGCGACATTCATGACACTCTGGCCATAAGCCAGACGTTCCAGCGCAAACAGCATTCGATGTCTCTGTCTCCAGGCTCCGAAGGGAAGATTTGTCTCCTGAGCAAAAAGTCGTTCTATCGTTCTTCCGCTAGCTCCTGCTTCTCTGGCTAGGTCGTGCAGCGACCGTCGTGATCCCGGGTCGTGCTCCAGTAATTTTATTAAGTGGATGGCTCTGGGATCTTTCGGCTTGATCAGTTCCAGTGATGCGAGCTGTAAACCTGAAAGACTGCCTACCAACACCTCTGCCAGTCGGTGACTGTGACTATTTTCATCATAGGTCCACCCCATTTTTGCACACGCCATGATGAGCTCCCTGACCAGGTTGCTCACTTCAACCACGCAGCAGTGTTCAGGCTTATCCATGGAAAAAAAAGCGGGAGAAATATACAGAACAAAGAGCGAGGCTGGCTTCTTGGTTTCAACATAATGTTCAGTACCGGCATCAATCCAGAGTGCCCTGCTGGGTGGAAGAACCCACTCGCCGACATGTGTTTTGATGTGAATGACGCCCCGGGAGGAAAAAATTAACTGGTGGCGCGCATGAGTATGCTTTTCAAGAACATCAGCCCCCCATTGTTCTGGCTGACCTACCAGAGGCGAGATAGCGAAATCTGGATTCATAGTGTTTTGGCGTATATTAGACATAATTTGTCATCCTATCTGAATCATGACACGCATGCTACTGGTATTTTTTAGGTTGTTTTTACACCGTCGCACAGGGCGTATCAGATGAAAAGTAGTGAAGAAATGATATCAGGGAAAGGAAATGAGCTGGCTTATTCAGCAGACAATATTAAGTTCACAGAACTCACGGACGCAAAACTTGCCACCAGACTGGCATTCTTTATCGCTGGTTTTGGGCTCGCCTGTTGGGCTCCCCTGGTACCCTTCGCCCAAAGCCGTATGCAGGCGGAGCCCGCTCTTTTGGGTGCCGTATTGTTATGTCTGGGTCTGGGGGCATTAATAGGGATGCCTGCTGCCGGTGGCATTTCTGCTAAAGCCGGCAGCCGGATGGTCATCATCATGGGTGCTGTGGGTATTGTGGTTGCTTTACCCCTTCTTGCCCTGCTTTCCACCCCCCTGGGAATTGGTGCTGCACTTTTCTTATTTGGCCTTTCGATTGGTGCGACTGATGTAGCAGCCAACATTCACGGTTCTGAAGTTCAGGATCGGGCGGGTATGCCTTTAATGTCAGGATTTCATGGTTTTTACAGCGTTGGAGGGCTTGCCGGCGCTGTGGTTATGACTTTGCTGATTGCCACGGGATTACACGTTTTTGTGGCATCGATGATCGCAATATTTACGATACTGATATGCCTCTCAGTTATCAGAAACAAGTTCCTCAGAACAGTTACGGTTAACGACGCGCCATTATTTGTACTTCCTAAAGGTAAAGTGATTGTGGTAGGCCTTCTGGCAATGGTGATGTTCCTGGCAGAAGGTGCGATGCTTGACTGGGGTGCATTGCTCCTGATTCAGGAAAAAAGTTTACCGGCAAACATAGCAGGATCGGGGTATGTTGTCTTTGCGGTGGCGATGACATTAAGCCGCTTCGTCGGTGACAGGCTCGTCTCACTTGCAGGAGAGCGCTGGATACTGACTCTTGGTGTAATATTTACGGCAATTGGACTTTTGGTTATTTCACTGTCCTCATCCGTTGCCATTGTCTTTAGTGCGATTGCGATAGCGGGCTTTGCTGCCGGTAACGTGGTGCCTATTTTGTTCACGCGTGCAGGCAAACAGGATTCAATGGCCCCTTCTTTGGCTATCTCCGCTGCAAGCATGCTGGGATATCTGGGGGTGCTTATGGGGCCCGCAGCGGTCGGATTTATTGCACATTATACAGGACTGGCCAATGCGTTTTGTTTCCTGTCCGCCCTGGTCATGCTCTTTTCCCTGACCATCATCCCTATTTTCTCTGAAAAAAAAAATGTAGATCATTAAAAATTAATAGAATATATGAAAGGAATAGCTATGAACCATCTTTCACATGACAACATTAGCCTCTTACAGCCGTCAGAAGGCTCCGTTTGGAACATTGATACGCTATCCCGGAAGATAGCCGTTAGGGCATTGCCGTACAGTGATATTTTCATCGATCCGGGAAGGGGCACAAGCCAGGTAACGTCTGCAAGCCGGTGTAATGCAGCAACACTTTTACGTCCGGCTCCTGGCGGAGACTTTCAATTTCGTTCAACGGTAAAAGTCGAATTCGGTAACACCTTCGATGCCGGCGTGTTGCTTCTTTACGTTAACGAACGATCATGGGCGAAGTTGTGCTTTGAATATTCACCCGAACGTGAACCCATGGTTGTCTCTGTGGTGAACAACGGATATACCTCTGATGATGCCAATGCTTTTACCGTCAGTGGACAGGAAGTGCATTTACGGATCTCCCGCAAAGATAATGTATTTGCCTTCCATGCTTCGCTGGATGGTCAAAAATGGATATTTGTGCGCGCTTTTCCCCTTGATGTGCTGAACGACGCGGAACAGATTTTACACATAGGGTTCGAGGCACAAGCGCCTAACGCCTCCGGATGCGAAGTAGAATTCTCTGATTTCGCCCTCGTTTCAGGAAATGTTCCTGATTTCCGTAGCGGAAAATAGAGAACCGGATTTCAGAGTGAATGCAGGGCATACCGGTAAAAACATATCATGTGATCCCGCCACCTCACTTTTACCCTGCATGCTAATAGATCTGTATAAATAAAGCCTCATATCATATGAGGCTTTATTTTTTGCTATCTGTATATTTTACGACGATTGATATCGGTAATCCGCCATACTGCATTTCTGCTATTCATATGAACTCAGGCACGGTGTATAACATTTTTGAGGATACAATTAGATATCTGGAAACCCCAGTTATTTATACATTTCTCAGACGAATTTTTAGAAACTGGATTGTTACTGCGTTTGCAGGCAAAACCTACTTCAGACCAGTATTATCTGGGCGGAGTGGGTTTTTTTTTGCTTTTTGAAAGGTAAATGTCCCTATGAAATATCAGTCACTTGCTGAATTTATAATTAACCGGGTCGGCGGCCCGGAAAATATTAAAAGTTTGACCCATTGCGCAACAAGGCTTCGCTTTCAGTTAAGAAAATATGATGTTGTTCTGAAGGATGATTTGAGCAACCATCCAGAGATTATTATGGTGGTAGAAAGCGGGGGCCAACTCCAGGTGGTTGTGGGTAATAATGTTTCTGAAGTTTATAAGGCTATCGAAGCTACAGGCATTACGGATGAGACTGATCTAGCTGCAGGGAGCAGCGACGAGGCAGTCATAAAAGAAAATATCTTTAACAGGCTGATTAATGTGGTTTCGGGGATTTTTACCCCTTTTCTGGGGATCCTGGCCGCTTCCGGGATTATGAAGGGGCTGCTAGCCCTTGCTATCGTTTGCGGAATTACGACTGAGTCGAGCGGAACCTACAAAATACTGGCGGCAGCTGGTGATGCCCTGTTTTATTTCTTCCCTCTCGTGCTGGGTTACACTGCAGGCAAGCGTTTTGGCGGGTCGCCATTCCTGTCGATGGCGATTGGCGGCGCACTGATGCATCCGGCAATGATAGCGGCGTTCGACGCTCAGTTACAGCACGGCGCGTCAGTTGATGCCTTCCTCGGAATTCCCGTCACTTATATTAATTATGCCGGCTCGGTTATTCCGGTCATATTTGCTGCCTGGCTCAGTAGTGTGGTGGAGAAATTCTGTAATAAAATTCTCCCTTCAGCGGTCAAAAACCTCTTCACCCCTCTGATAGCGCTTCTCATCGTCGTTCCTGCTGCGTTCCTGCTTATTGGACCGCTCGCTACCGGCCTCAGCCACCTTATGGCAAATGCGTTTCTGGCCGCTTATGAGTTTGCGCCTGCTTTAGCGGGTACGATCATGGGGGGACTGTGGCAGGTCTGCGTCATGTTTGGTCTGCACTGGGGTCTTGTCCCCATCATGATCAACAACATCAGCGTGTTAGGCCATGATATTATGCAGCCATTACTGGTACCGGCCGTGGTAGGCCAGTTGGGCGCAGCGCTGGGTGTGTTCCTGAGAACCCAGGATCCAAAATTGAAAACTCTTTCGGGTTCGGCAGTCAGCGCGGCCATTTTTGGTATTACGGAACCTGCAGTATATGGTGTTAACCTCCCAAACCGACGGCCATTCATCTTCGGCTGCACGGCCGGAGCCATAGGCGGGACAATAGTCGGAGCATTCCACGGTAGTATCTATTCTTTCGGTCTGACCAGCTTCTTCACTCTCGCTCAGATGATCCCACCTACCGGTATGGATATGACCGTGTGGGGGGCCATAATCGGCACGGCCTTATCGCTCGTGCTTTCTACCTTACTGACCTATTTCTTCGGTTTACCGGCATCAAAAGAATCGCCAAGTGCTAACCCAGGTATCGCACCAGAAACAGCAGAGATCGTTATTCTCTCTCCGCTACAGGGGAAGGTTATTGATATTGCCGAAATCCGCGATCCGACCTTTGCCAGTGGCCTGCTGGGTAACGGAGTGGGGATTATTCCAACCTCCGGTAAAGTTATTGCGCCCTTTGACGGAGTTGTGTCGTCAATATTTAATTCCCGACATGCTATCAACCTGGTCAGTAATGATGGTGTGGAACTGCTGATCCACGTCGGGATCAATACCGTAAATCTGAAAGGTGAAGGTTTTACGGCACATGTAAAAACGGGTGATTCGGTAAAAGCCGGTGATCTGTTGATTGAATTTGATCTCGATTTTATTCAAAGCGCAGGATGTCTGCTGGACACGCCGGTATTAATCAATAACAGCGATGAATTCAGGGCAGTACATCTGGCAGATAAACAGACTGTTTCATATGACACGGTATTGATGACAACGATTAAGTGAGGAAGATTCATGAAAAAA
>NZ_SJON01000033.1 GCF_004331385.1 Enterobacter quasihormaechei | reverse complement strand
TCCAGGAAGATAGGGGAAGAACAAAACCCTGTTTCTGTCGCACGGGAGTGGGTGGCTCAGGCCACTTCGCTGAAAGATGGTGTCACCGTCACCCTGTCCGATGTGTCCCGATACGGAGACGTTCAGGTGGAGATCAGAACCTACGGAACGCTTAACTGGCGTGCCTGGTCATTTGACCCGGATTTTCTTTTGGAACTGAAACGCAATCTGCAACACGTGCAGCTTTAACCGGAGGCCGGATGTCCGGCCTTAACCCAGAGAAGGAGGAAACATGCAGAACCTTAACACCCGTCCGGCAACCCGTAAGGTCGGGCAGAGCACCGAAATCGTGAAGCTGCTGCGCATTCAGGCCAGCGACACCCACGTGGTCGAGTTTGACAACGTGGACACCCGATTTAATGACTGCAACAACTGGCAGGTGATGGCAGGAGGCAAACGCGTCCTGTGCAGCAACCGCATGTATGAGCGTTTTTCAGATGTGAAATCGGGGATCGTGGCAACGATCAACGTGTGTGAAAACAGCGGCAGCGTAACGGATAAAGCGATGCTGGAAGGGGCAAAAGTCATGATGCAGGTTCTTGATGGCTATCCGTCTTTTGCAGCACTGGCAGCACACCCGAAACGCATTACCGGTTAACCGAGTGCCGTGACCGGATCGCACTCCGGCCACGGCTAACCACAACTATCACTGAGAGGTAAAAATCATGGTCGCCACCAATACTACGGCAAAAAAACCAGCTAAGCCCGCCCGTCAGACAAAATCTGCGGAAAAAATCGCGCAGTCTACCGAGCAGAAGCTCGTCCAGCTGCTCGCTGATACGCCCGTGCAAATCTTCCCGTACTCCCGCCTGTCACACACTGGCTTAAACACGCGCATCATTCCGCATACCGATCAGGAAGTGGAAGAGATGGCAGACAGCATTCAGGCAATGGGCATCCTGCAAAACCTGATTGGTGCAGAACTGCCGGACGGTACGATCGGCATTGTCGGCGGGGAAGGTCGTCGCAGAGGCACAGGCATTCTGGTGATGCGCGGTGTGCTCGATGCGGACACGCCGTTTGTTCCGGTGAAAGTCCTGCCCGTTGAGATGGCGGTGGCGGCCTCGATGATCGAGAACGGTCGACGTAAAAACATGCATCCCGCCGAGCAGATTATCGGTTTTCGTACCCTTCAGCAGGAAGGTAAAACGGCCTCTCAGATCGGCGCACTGATGGGCTACCACCCGCGCCATGTTCAGCGCTGCCTGAAGCTGGCGAATCTTGCCCCCTCCCTGCTGGATGCGCTGGCGCGGGATGAAATCTCCCTTGAACAGTGTGAAGTCCTGACACTTGCTGATACCCATGAGCGTCAGGAGCAGGTCTGGAAAGAGGCTGTTGTACAGTGGCGCGATCCTGCTGTACAGACTCTGCGCAAAATGGTGACCGACGACAAGATGGCCATCAGTCACCCTATGTTTGAGTATGTGGGCGAGGAAGCCTATACCGCCGCTGGCGGTACGCTGACCGCCGATCTGTTCAGCGATAAAGACAGCACCTTTGCCGATGCGGCGCTGGTGAAATCACTGCTGGCTGGCAAGCTCACCGTGCTCGCCGCCCGTATTAAGCAGGAGCAGGGCTGGGGCTGGGCTGAGTTCCGTATGACGGAACTCAGCTTCAGCGGTGAGGACGGTGAACTGTACCGTTTTGCCATGCCAAAAGCTGTCCTGACGGAAGAAGAACAGAAGCGCGTCAGCGAGCTGGAAGAACAAAGGGATGCTACTGAAAGCTACGATGACGAATACGAGCTTCAGCAGGATATCGATGACATTTACTGCGAGGCGCAGTACCGCGAAGCCACGCCGGAATTTCGCGCCGCGCACGGAATCTGGGTGTCATGGGACGGTAGCAATTTTCAGGTTCAGCCTGGTATCCGCAAGCTGACCGACGAAGACCGGGCAGAAGAAGAACAGGCGCGTCAGGAACGTGAAAGCAATGTGATCAGATACACCACGCCTGACATTCCCGCAGACGCCTATCCGGCAACGCTGGTTAAGGCCATGTCAGCCGAACGGACTCTGGCTGTTCAGGCCGAACTGGCGGGTCGTCCTGACGTGTCGGTGGCGCTGCTGACGTGGACGCTGTGTCTTGCGCTCTTTGATCGCACCCACGGCAAGCGCAGCCAACCGCTGAAAGCCTATGTGACCTCGAATCAGTATCACCTTGCATCACTGGCGCCATCCGGTGAAGAAGGGAAGGCGCTGACGGCGCTCAATGCACAGAAAAAAGCGCTTCAGGCAACGCTGCCAGAAAACTGGCATCTCGATTTCACCTGGCTGCTGTCATGGTCAGCAGAGCAGGTGAACACCCTGCTGGGATTCTGTGCGGCACACGGTATCAACGGTATTCAGGAGCGTATGTACAACCATACGCAGAAAAGCGAACTGGACGGGCTGGAAGCGGCGCTGGACTTTGACCTGCGCAAATGGTGGCAACCGGGTGCAGAGAGCTACTTCGGCAAGCTCACCATCGCCCAGATCGGCAAAGCCTACGAAGAAGCCGGACTGAGTACCCGCGCCGGAGAGATTGTGAAGCTCAAGCGCCGCGATGCGGCGAAGGCCGCCGAGCAGGATCTGAATGCTCAGGGCTGGCTGCCTGACTGGATGGTGCGCACAGCGCCAGCCGCCGAGGCTGGAGAAGCCACCGAATCCGACGCTAACACCACTGACCACGCTGCATAATACCGGAGGCCGCCGCCTTCGGGCGGCGGGAACAGACATGACCATGCAATATGACCTGAACCGAATCAACACCCTGACCGCCACAGACCTGGAGTTTATCCGTCAGCAGGGGGAGGACGCGCGCCGCGCCCTCAGCGATGCCGTGACCGGCCTCCTGTCGACACCTGAAGGATGGCGCGTCTGCGCCGAATACCGCAGCGAGTTCGGCGGCTTCTTCCCTGTCCAGTGCCGCTTCAGCGCGGACGGCAGTGATGACTGGCATCTGTGCGTGTGCAGCCCGGGCGAAGTCTCGCCTTACTGGCTTCTGGTGCTGCTGTCCTCCGGCGGTGAAGTGGTGCGTACTCTTTACCAGAGCGACACGCTTCAGCCTGAACGGATAAACCAGCTGATCGCGCAGCTGGCAGGTATGCGCCGCTTTAACTGCACTGCCCGCACCGTGGCGAAGCTGATGAATGTGGAGGTGACAGCATGATCCCGTCCTCACACGCGCTCGTTTCCCTGAAGCCCGCCCGTCAGGCTGCAATACAGGCTATCAGCCATGTTGAGTCTGCCCGCGAACGCGGCGCACGACTGCCCGCCATGCCGTATGTGCGTACCTTTCTGCGTCTTCTCACGGGCAGCGGACGCCTCAACGCCACGGTAGCTAATAAAATACCTGGTCTGCACTGGGTGCCAAATAACCGTCATTCGAACCTGAAACAGGTCGAGGAGGCGCTTAACACCATGATCGCCACCAGTGGCGAAGCCTGCCCGCTGCCGCTCACAATTGACGTACAGGCCGAGCTATTCCCTGAGGTCATGCACACCCGCACGGGTCGACGGCTGCACAGGTCCGGCATTAAGACCACGCGTCAGATGCGCCGCCAGTCTCGTGAGTACGAACAGCGCTGGAAACTGCGCCAGAACCTGCTGGAGCAGGCGAAAATCGACCTGAATTTTCAGTCTCCGGAAACCGTCTGCACCTGGTACACCCGGTGGAGCGACGAGTTTGACGCGGCAGAGCTTGCTGCACCGTTCTGGCGCTGGCAGTCGCGGTTCGCGTCGCTGAAGGAACTTGACTGGCTTCGCATCAGCGGTGAGCCGCTGTATACAGTGATGTATGAAATCCCGTTTATTGTCCGGGAAACACCTGAGCATGTTCGTGTCGCTGAACGCTGGCAGGTGCCAAATAAGCTGGCTGACCGGAGCGGTGTATGAAGTGGCGCTATTCCCTGCGCTGGAAATTGCCGCACAAGCCCTGCCCAGGTCCACTGGAGCTGGTTTCAGTTGTCGTGGAGGCAGGGCAGGCGGCACCTGAAGAGGTAATGTCACGCTGGGTAGCTGGCTCAGGTTACGCTGTATGCGTGGATTTTCTCGGTCAGAAACAGATCCAGCGCTGGAGCGATGAACGGAAAGCAGCGGTGAGAAGGCGCAACATGCAGGCACGGATTAATCGTGTTGCCCCTTTGTTTGCCGATGAGTTAATCGAGCGGGAACTGGCAGCGCGTCCGGCGTATTTCAATGGCAAGTCTGCCCGATGAATCAGATACAATGCTGTCTGACTGAACAGATGGCCATACAAAAGGAAAGCAGGACTATGAGGTACTGGTTGCTCGTTATATTACTGTACGCGCTGTTCTTTTTAATCGTCAGGCATGCTGCGCCAGAATGGGAAGGCACGACAGGCTATTATGCTGGCCTGTTCATATGCAGTCTGATAGCGATGGTTATCACATGGCGTGATACGCCAGGCTGGTTCGATAAAGTCCTGCTCGGCGTAATGAAATACGGCGTTCTGAGTGCCGGGATTATCTTCTTTGTCTGGGGCGTCGGGTACAAGCTGGCATTCTGGGGGCAAAGTAATTCTGATGCCGTATTTGTAAGTGCCGGGGACGTGATTTTGCCCAATCTTGCGCTGGTCATCGGCGTAGTGATCGCGGCATGGGGATACGTGAGATATTTCAGGCGTTAAGCAGCATAAAGCGTGGATATACCTGGTAAGAAAGAGCACCTGCCCGGTATAATCGACGTGGCGCTTGAGGCTTTTTGCCTCATGACGTGAAGGTGGTTTGTTACCGGTTGTGTGGCAAAAAGAAGAAAGCCCCGTAGGAAGTTAATTTTCATTAACCAACCAAACGAGGCCATCTGCTTGACTAGACACCAACAGAATAGCCTCTTAGCAGCCGCAAGGCAAGGAGAAGACGGCTATGAAACTGCCACGAAATACCCTGATCTGGTGTGTATTAATAGTGTGTCTCACACTACTGATATTCACTTACCTGACACGGAAATCGCTCTGCGAAATCCGTTACAGGGATACGAACAGGGAGGTGGCGGCTTTCATGGCTTACGAATCCGCTAAGTAGCCAACCCCGGCGGGGGGAAACCCCCGCCACTAAGGGGCTGAGGCTGTCTGGACATGCCTGAAGCGCCTTTATGAAGGGGTTACCGGTTTACCGGTAGCCCCTTTTTCCTTCCTGACGCGACCGCACGCCTGAACTTCCGGGAAGGGCTGTTCCCCTGCGGGGAACGGGGGAAGGGGGACGCGCCTTCGGCGCTGCCCCTCTGCTCCCTCCGCCTTGCCCACATTCCTGCCTTTCCTGCCTGATTTTGCTGAAGTCAGAGCGCCATGAGTTACCTGCCTGTATCTGGCTTCGGCCTGGTTTTCCCTGTGTTCTTCATCCCGGGCGTCATATCCGGCGTCCTGCCGGTTAACTTTTTCAGCTGCAGCTCCGTGGCCATAACCCAAAAAACGGGCAGGGCGA
>NZ_SJON01000032.1 GCF_004331385.1 Enterobacter quasihormaechei | reverse complement strand
TGTGGTAAGAACCTTCTTCCAGTATAAGGGTTTAAACGTAAGAAAGAGACAGGGCACCCTGGAGGTGCCCTGTTTGTTGTAAGGAAAAGTGACGTTAGTCTGCGTCGTAGCCTAAATTCGGTGCCAGCCAGCGTTCTACCTCTGACACGCTCATGCCTTTACGCTGGGCGTAATCTTCAATCTGATCGCGCTGAAGCTGCGCGACGGCGAAGTACTTGCTGTCCGGGTGGCTGAAGTACCATCCGGAAACGGACGCGCCCGGCCACATGGCAAATGACTCGGTGAGCTTCATGCCCGTATGCGCTTCTACGTCCAGCAGTTTCCAGATAGTGCCCTTCTCGGTATGTTCCGGGCAGGCCGGATACCCCGGTGCCGGACGAATGCCCTGGTAGTTTTCACGGATCAGCTCCTCGTTGCTGAGGTTCTCATTCGCCGCGTAGCCCCAGTACACCTTACGTACGCGTTCGTGCAGGTATTCAGCAAAGGCTTCCGCCAGACGGTCGGCAATCGCTTTCACCATGATTTTGTTGTAATCATCATGCTGTGCGTCGAACGCATCCGCCAGCGCATCTTCTTCCAGACCCCCGGTGACGGCAAACGCGCCGATATAGTCGGCTTTCCCACTCAGCTTCGGCGCAACAAAATCCGCCAGGCAGTAGTTGGCAAAGCCCACTTTCTCCGTTTGCTGGCGCAGGTGATGGCTCACGGCCAGCACGTGGGTGCGGGTTTCATCGCGATAGATTTCCACGTCGTCGCCCACGCGGTTTGCCGGGAACAGGCCCACCACGCCGCGCGGATTGAGGGCTTTCTCTACGCTCAGCCTGTCGAGCATGTCGTTGGCATCTTTAAACAGGCGTTTCGCCTCTTCGCCTACCACCTCGTCTTCCAGGATGCGCGGATATTTGCCCGCCAGCGACCAGGTCATAAAGAACGGCGTCCAGTCGATGTAGTTGCGCAGCGTCTCGATGCTGGCGACCACCTCCTGCACGCCCAGACGGTGCGCGACCGGCGGGGTGTAGCTTGCCCAGTCAAAGGCCAGGTCGTTATCGCGCGCGGCGGCGAGCGTCACCGGCGGCGTACGCGGTTTCTTACGGCCGTGCTGAATGCGGACGGTTTCGTACTCTTTGCGGGTGCGGGCGACAAACTCATCGCGCTGGGTATCGGAAAGCAGCGCGGAGACCACTCCCACGGTGCGCGAGGCGTTTTGGACATACACCGTCGGCCCACTGTAGTTTTGCTCGATTTTCACCGCCGTGTGGGCTTTCGAGGTGGTGGCCCCGCCAATCAGCAGCGGAATGGTGAAGCCCTGACGCTCCATCTCTTTCGCCACGTTGACCATTTCGTCCAGTGACGGCGTGATCAGCCCTGAAAGACCAATCAGGTCAGCGTTGACTTCGCGTGCGGTCTTGAGGATTTTATCCGCCGGAACCATCACGCCGAGGTCAATAATCTCGTAGTTATTACACTGCAACACCACGCCAACAATGTTTTTGCCGATGTCGTGCACGTCGCCCTTCACGGTAGCGATAACCATTTTACCGTTGCTGGAGCCCTTCTCTTTGCTGGCTTCGATAAAGGGTTCCAGATAAGCCACAGCCTGCTTCATGACGCGGGCGGATTTCACCACCTGCGGCAGGAACATCTTGCCCTCGCCGAACAGATCGCCGACCACGTTCATGCCGTCCATCAGCGGCCCTTCGATCACCTCAATCGGGCGGGCTGCCTGCTGACGCGCTTCCTCGGTATCCTGCTCGATGAACTCGGTAATCCCTTTCACCAGCGAGTATTCCAGACGCTTTTTCACGTCCCAGGCGCGCCACTCGGCCTGCTGAACGGTGGCTGATTCATCCGACTTGCTGCCGCGATATTTCTCCGCCAGTTCCAGCATGCGTTCGGTGGCGTCGTCGCGGCGGTTAAGGATCACGTCCTCGACGGCGTCGCGCAGCTCCGCCGGCAGATCGTCGTAAATCGCCAGCTGGCCCGCGTTAACGATCCCCATGTCCATCCCGTTGCGGATGGCGTAGTAGAGGAACACGGCGTGGATCGCCTCACGCACCGGGTCGTTACCACGGAACGAGAACGAGACGTTCGACACGCCACCGGAGATCAGCGCATGCGGCAGCTCGCGTTTAATGTCTTCACACGCGCCGATAAAGTCCTGGGCGTAATTGTTGTGCTCTTCAATACCGGTCGCGACGGCGAAGATGTTCGGGTCGAAAATGATGTCTTCCGGCGGGAAGTCCACCTCTTCGGTCAAAATCTTGTAGGCGCGGCGGCATATCTCAATTTTGCGCTCACGGGTATCGGCCTGGCCCACTTCATCGAAGGCCATCACCACCACGGCGGCCCCGTAGCGGCGCACCAGCTTCGCGTGGTGAATAAAAGTATCGACCCCTTCCTTCATCGAAATGGAGTTGACGATGCCTTTACCCTGAATGCATTTCAGCCCCTTTTCGATGACGTCCCATTTGGAGGAGTCAATCATGATTGGCACGCGGGCAATGTCCGGCTCACCGGCAATGAGGTTGAGAAAACGCACCATCGCCGCTTCGGCGTCGAGCATCCCCTCGTCCATGTTGATATCAATAATCTGCGCGCCGCTCTCGACCTGCTGGCGGGCGACGTCCAGCGCTTCGCTGTACTTCTCTTCTTTGATCAGGCGCTTGAATTTTGCGGAACCGGTAACGTTGGTACGTTCACCCACGTTCACAAACAGGCTGTCGTCGCCGATGGTCAACGGCTCAAGGCCGGAAAGGCGACAGGCAACCGGAAGCTCGGGCAGCTTGCGCGGCAGCAGCCCGTCCACGGCGCGGCTCATGGCCGCGATGTGCTCCGGCGTGGTGCCGCAGCAGCCGCCAACGATGTTCAGGAAGCCAGACTCGGCCCACTCGCGGATTTGCGCTGCCATGGTGTCGGCATCCAGATCGTATTCGCCAAACGCGTTCGGCAGACCGGCGTTCGGATGGGCGGTGACGTAGCATTCGGCGATGCGCGAAAGCTCCTGCACGTACTGGCGCAGCTCGTCTGGCCCCAGCGCGCAGTTCAGGCCGAAGGAGAGGGCTTCAGCGTGGCGCAGCGAGTTATAGAAGGCTTCGGTGGTCTGGCCGGAAAGCGTGCGCCCCGAGGCGTCGGTGATGGTGCCGGAAATCATGATCGGCAGGTCAATGCCCAGCGCCTCGAACTCCTCTTTCACCGCGTAAATCGCGGCTTTGGCATTGAGGGTGTCGAATACGGTTTCAATCAGGATCAGGTCGGAACCGCCTTCCACCAGCGCTTTAGTAGACTCACGATAGGCGGCCACCAGCTGGTCGAAGGTGATGTTACGAAACGCCGGATCGTTTACGTCCGGTGAAATTGACGCGGTGCGGTTCGTCGGGCCAAGCACCCCGGCAACGTAGCGCGGTTTATCCGGGGTACGGGCGGTCCATTCGTCGGCGCAGGCGCGGGCGAGCCTGGCCGCCTCAAAGTTGATCTCCGCCGACAGGGATTCCATCTGGTAATCCGCCATGGCGATGGTTGTCGAGTTGAAGGTGTTAGTTTCAACAATATCCGCCCCCGCTTCAAAGTAGGCGTTGTGGATATCCCGGATGACGGACGGTTTGCTCAACACCAGCAGGTCATTGTTTCCTTTCAGGTCACAAGGCCAGTCGGCAAAGCGCTCGCCGCGGAAATCGTCTTCGCTCAGACGATAGCCCTGGATCATGGTGCCCATGCCACCGTCCAGCACCAGAATGCGTTCATTTAACTGCGCACGCAGTTGCTCTACTTTGCTGCTCACACTTGCTCCCGACAACGCTCAACATGGCCAAAAGGCTGCGTTCCATACTGGCATAATCTCGCAGGGCCGAAAAGCCACACGGCGGGAACATGAGACATGTTCACCATCACTCCTCCGATCAGTCAGGAAAGCGGTTGCAAATTCACCAAATAAAACGAAAATGATTTCCACGATACAGAAAAAGGAGTTCGTCATGGTTACGACCGTTCCCGCTAAACGCGGCAGAAAACCTGCTGCAAACCCTGCCGCACAGCCCGGTGGACAGGTTCAGTCCCTGACCCGCGGCCTGAAGCTGCTGGAATGGATAGCCGAATCGCATGGTAGCGTGGCCCTGACGGAGCTGGCCCAGCAGGCTGGCCTGCCGAACTCCACGACCCACCGTCTGTTGACGACCATGCAGCAGCTGGGTTTCGTGCGTCAGGTGGGCGAGCTGGGACACTGGGCAGTGGGCGCGCATGCGTTTATTGTCGGCAGCAGTTTTCTGCAAAGCCGCAACCTGCTGGCGATTGTTCACCCGATCCTGCGCAAGCTGATGGAAGAGTCCGGCGAGACGGTCAACCTTGCGGTGCTGGACCAGAGCGATCATCAGGCCATTATTATCGACCAGGTGCAGTGCACGCAGCTGATGCGCATGTCCGCGCCGATTGGCGGCAAGCTGCCGATGCATGCCTCCGGGGCGGGTAAAGCGTTTCTGTCGCAGCTGAGCGAAGAGCAGGTGACCGGGCTGCTGCACCGTAAAGGGCTGCACGCCTACACCCACGCCACGCTGGTGTCGCCGGTGCATCTGAAAGAAGATCTGGCGTTGACCCGCAAGCGCGGCTATTCGTTTGATGACGAAGAACACGCCCTTGGCCTGCGCTGCCTCGCGTCCTGTATTTTCGACGAGCACCGCGAGCCGTTCGCCGCGATCTCGATTTCCGGGCCAATTTCGCGCATGACCGACGATCGCGTCACCGAGCTGGGCGCGCTGGTGATTAAGGCCGCGAAAGAGGTGACGCTGGCGTATGGTGGGATTCGTTAAACCGCACACAAAACCGCTGCTTGCGGCGGTAAGCGTAAACATCTTCCACATGTCCATTTTTGATCCGCGTTTGTAGCCCGCGCCAGTAGCTGGCGTGGAACAGATCTTCATGCATCTCTTCAAATAACGGCCCGATGCGTGGGTCCGCACACAGCCAATGGCGAAACTCCTCGGGAAACACATCGCCCGGCGAAACGCTGTACCACGGCTCGCTGGACAGCTCGTCTTCCGGATAGCGCGGCGGCGGTATGTCGCGGAAGTTTACCTCGGTCATGTAACAAATTTCATCGTAATCGTAGAACACCACCCGCCCGTGACGGGTGACGCCGAAGTTTTTAAACAGCATATCGCCGGGAAAAATATTGGCGGCGGCGAGCTGGCGGATGGCGTTGCCGTACTCTTCGATGGCATCACGCAAAGCCTGGCCCTCTGACTGTTCCAGCCAGATGTTGAGCGGCACCATACGGCGCTCAATGTAGAGATGGCTAATCGCTATTTTATCGCCCAGATCGGTGATTTTCGTTGGCGCTTCCTGCATTAACAGCGACATCAGCGCCGGATCGATCTGCCCCTTATCCAGTACAAAGTTTTCAAACTCCTGGGTATCGGCCATTCGCCCGACGCGATCGTGCTCTTTTACCAGCTGATAGCAGGCGCGGACGTGGGCGGCGGTCATCTCTTTCTGCGGGGCGAAATTATCCTTAATCACCTTAAACACCCGATCGAAGCCCGGCAGCGTGAAGACCAGCATCACCATGCCGCGGATGCCCGGCGCTTCGATAAACTGCTCATCCGCCGCGGTGACATAGCGCAGGTATTCACGATAACTTTCCGTTTTGGCATGCTTCTGACAGCCGATCGCCATATACAGCTCGGCGGTGGTTTTGCCCGGCAGGATCTCGCGCAGCCACTCTACCAGGGCGGCCGGCAGCGGAGCATAAACCATGAAATAGGAGCGGGCGAAACCAAAAACGATGCTGGCCTCGGCGCTGGTGGTCAGGCAGGTATCGACAAACAGTTCGCCGTCGTCGGTACGGTGAATGGGCAGCAGAAACGGCACAATGGCCGTCGGCGTAATCAGTTTGCCCACCAGCCAGGCGGCCTTATTCCGGTAGAACAGCTCGTTAGCCACCTGCACATGGCTGCGGCTGAGCACCTCCTCGCCGTAGGTTTCACGGAGATGCGCATGGATATAGCCGATATCCCGGAGTTTGTTCTCCCACGGCAGGCGCAGCGGCAAATCCGTTAAGATGCGATGCAGGAGCTTTTCCCACCCGCGATCGGGAAAGAAATCTTTCGCCAGCGGGCGCGGAATAGTACGAAAGCGGCGCTCAGGCTGGGAGCTGAAGATAAATAACCGCTCAGGAGATAATGAGCGGTGGTCAAATAACCGGCAATAGACGGAGTTGAAAAAGCTCTCCGCAATCTCGAAGCGAGGGTAGTCGGGTAACAGATGGGTGTAACACTCTTTCACGCGCAGTAAAAATGCCGCATCCGGACTTTTACCGTCGGTAATACAACGCAGTTGCTCCACCACCAGGCCTACGTGGTGGTCATAAAGATGGATACGCTGCTTCATAGCCTGCTGAACCGCATGCCAGTCGGCATGCTCAAAGCGCTGCTGCGCGCCGGAGGTCACTTCCAGAAAACGGCCATACTGGGCGTCAAAGCCCTGAAGAATGGTTTGGGCAATCAATAATTCCAGACCACGCGACATAGATTCCCCCTCACCCCGGCCCTCTCCCCAAAGGGGAGAGGGGGAAAAATTAGAACTGTGCTTCTTCGGTTGAACCCGTTAATGCCGTGACGGAGGAAGTGCCGCCCTGAATAATCGTGGTCACATTGTCGAAGTAGCCGGTTCCCACTTCCTGCTGGTGAGAAACGAAGGTATAGCCCTCTTTTCCTGCTGCAAATTCTGGCTGCTGTACCTTCTCAACGTAGTGCTTCATGCCCTCACCCTGCGCGTAGGCGTGCGCCAGGTCGAACATGTTGAACCACATGCTGTGGATACCCGCCAGGGTGATGAACTGGTACTTGTAGCCCATATCCGACAGCTGCTGCTGGAAGCTGGCAATGGTCGTGTCGTCCAGATTTTTTTGCCAGTTGAAGGACGGCGAACAGTTATAGGCCAGCAGCTTGCCCGGATATTTCGCATGAATCGCATCGGCAAAACGCTTCGCCAGCGCCAGATCCGGCGTGGAGGTTTCACACCAGACCAGGTCGGCGTAAGGGGCATAGGCCAGACCGCGGCTGATGGCCTGTTCGATACCGGCATGCGTGCGATAGAACCCCTCGCTGGTGCGCTCGCCGGTAATAAATTCGCTGTCGTACGGATCGCAGTCAGAGGTGATCAGGTCCGCCGCATCCGCATCGGTACGGGCAATCACCAGCGTCGGCACGCCGAGCACGTCAGCAGCCAGACGCGCGGCAACCAGCTTCTGAATCGCTTCCTGGGTCGGGACGAGAACTTTTCCGCCCATATGCCCGCACTTCTTCACCGACGCCAGCTGATCTTCGAAGTGAACGGCCGCTGCACCGGCCTCAATCATCGATTTCATCAGTTCAAAGGCGTTAAGCACGCCGCCGAAACCCGCTTCCGCATCCGCCACGATCGGCAGGAAGTAATCAATAAAACGCGGATCGTTGGGCTCAATGCCTGCGGCCCACTGGATCTGATCCGCGCGGCGGAAGGTATTGTTGATCCGATCCACCACCGACGGCACCGAGTTGGCCGGATAAAGAGATTGATCCGGATACATGCTGGAGGCCAGGTTGGCGTCCGCCGCGACCTGCCAGCCGGAAAGGTAGATGGCTTCTATGCCGGCCTTCGCCTGCTGCAATGCCTGACCGCCGGTCAGTGCACCGAGGCTGTTGATATAGCCTTTTTTAGATCCCCCGTGCAGCAGATCCCACATTTTCGCCGCGCCATTCTGCGCCAGCGTACATTCCGGGTTTACCGAGCCGCGTAACTTCACCACTTCCTCTGCGCTGTACGGGCGACGGATGCCTTCCCAGCGCGGTTGAGTCCACTCTTTCTGTAATTCTTCGATTTGTTGGGTACGGGTTTTCATGTGCAGATGCTCCATATTGTTATGTGGTGAATTACGCCAGGAAGCGGTAGCCCGGCAGGGTCAGGAAGTCGATTAAGTCATCTGAGGTGGTGATTTGCTCCATCAGGCGCGCAGCGTCGTCAAAGCGCCCGCTGCTGAAGCGGTGCTCGCCCAGTTCGTCCTGGATGACCCGCATCTCTTCGGCCAGCATCTGACGGAACAGGGCTTTGGTGACCGGTTTGCCGTTGCTGAGCGTTTTTTGATGGTGGATCCATTGCCAGATAGAGGTGCGGGAAATTTCCGCCGTGGCAGCATCTTCCATCAGGCCGTATATTGGCACGCAGCCGTTGCCTGAGATCCATGCCTCGATGTACTGCACGGCGACGCGGATGTTAGCGCGCATCCCCTCTTCCGTTCGCTCGCCCGCGCACGGTGCCAGCAGCTGTTCTTCAGCCGTTGGGGCATCATCCTCGCGCATGACAAACAGCTGGTTTTTGTTGTCGCCCAGCACGCGGTTAAAGACCTCCATCGCCGTATCGGCCAGGCCGGGATGCGCGATCCACGTTCCGTCGTGGCCGTTACGCGCTTCCAGCTCTTTGTCGGCTTTCACCTTGTTGAGCACCTGATTGTTTCGCTCTGCGTCTTTGCTCGGGATAAACGCCGCCATGCCGCCCATCGCAAACGCCCCGCGTTTGTGGCAGGTCTTGATCAGCAGGCGCGAATAGGCGCTGAGGAACGGTTTATCCATGGTGACAACCTGACGATCCGGCAATACCCGGTCGGCATGGTTTTTCAGCGTCTTGATGTAGCTGAAGATGTAATCCCAACGGCCGCAGTTCAGGCCCACAATGTGGTCGCGCAGCGCATGGAGGATCTCATGCATCTGGAATACGGCAGGCAGGGTTTCAATCAGCAGCGTGGCTTTAATGGTGCCGCGCGGCAGGCTGAAGCGGTCTTCTGCGTAGCTGAATACTTCACTCCACCACGCCGCTTCCTGCCAGGACTGGGTTTTCGGCAGATAGAAATAGGGGCCGCTGCCTTTCGCCAGCAGGCTTTCGTGGTTGTGGAAGAAGTAGAGCGCAAAGTCGAACAGGCTCCCCGGAATCGCTTCTCCGCGCCAGGTGACGTGTTTTTCAGGAAGATGCAGACCGCGTACGCGGCAGATCAGCACCGCCGGGTTCGGTTTGAGCTGATAAATTTTACCGGCTTCGTTGGTGTAGCTGATGGTGCCGTTGACGGCATCGCGCAGATTAATCTGCCCGTCGATCACTTTCCGCCAGTCCGGTGCCAGCGAGTCTTCAAAATCGGCCATAAAGACTTTGACGTTGGCGTTCATGGCGTTGATCACCATTTTGCGCTCTACCGGGCCGGTGATCTCCACGCGACGATCCTGTAAATCTTCAGGAATTCCGCGAATTTTCCACTCACCATGGCGAATGGAAGCAGTTTCCGAAATAAAGCCTGGCAACTTGCCGTTATCGATTTCCTGCTGCTGATGAATGCGTGCCGCCAGCAGTTTATTGCGCTGTGGCGTAAAGCGGGTCACCAGTTCAGTCAGGAACTCTACCGCTTCGGCCGTCAAAACCTGCTGTTCTTGCTCACCATTCGGCTGGGTAAAGGTCAATTCATCGACCGTGGTTGCCTGTTGAGTCATCGTTCTGCTCCTCATCAAAGATCCAAAATCACGCCCCCAATGCGAACGAAAGATCGTTGTGTAGTTTTCGCTCAGCAGAATTAAGACTATCTATAAATTTTCCAAAATCAAAAACAATTTCCATTTTAATTTTAATTACAACGCAACTTGATGATTAATATGGAGTTAAAGTTTACTGGCATGTTGAACAGGATTTCGGAAATAAAAAAGGCACCCGAAGGTGCCTGATCTGAATAGCTGAAACGCTTTAGGATCGTTTAATGCAGACGATTACTCCAGCGTCGGATTCATGTGGCGAAGATCGTACGGCGTAATCTGGTAGACGTAATAGTTGAGCCAGTTAGTGAACAGCAGATTTCCGTGGCTGCGCCAGGTGGCTCCTGGTTTGTTTTGCGGATCGTTTTTCGGGAAATAGTTGTACGGGACATCCGGATTAAGACCCGCCTCGACATCCCGGAAATACTCTGACGCGAGGGTGTCGGGATCATACTCAGGATGGCCGGTAACGAACGCGATACGTTTGTCTTTACTGGCAAACAGGTAGGCATCGCCATCTTCCGTTTCGGCCAGAATTTCCAGGTCGGTGTAATCGCGGATCAGCTGTGCCGGGAAATCGGCATAGCGGGAGTGAGGCGCAAGGAAAGTATCATCAAAGCCGCGTGTCAGCAGCGCGTGAGGATGAAGGATGTGATGTTCATACACACCAGAAAGCTTTTCGCTACGGGTTTGCTTAGGGATGCCATAAAGAATATTGAGCGCGGCTTGTACCGCCCAGCAGACAAACAAGGTGGATGTAACGTGATCTTTTGCCCACTCCAGCACCTGCCTGATCTGCGGCCAATAGGCAACGTCATTAAATTCCACCAGACCCAGCGGTGCGCCGGTGACGATCAGTCCGTCGAAGTTCTCATCGCGGATGTCCGCAAAATTACAATAGAAGTTATTCAGATGCTCGGCGGGCGTGTTGCGTGACTCTCGTGCATCAATGCGCAGCAGCTGGATATCAACCTGAAGCGGAGAGTTTGAAAGCAAACGCAGGAACTGGTTCTCCGTTTCGATCTTCTTTGGCATCAGATTGAGGATCAGCACCTTCAGCGGGCGAATTTCCTGACCAGAAGCACGTGAAGTTGTCATGACAAAGACGTTCTCTTCACGCAAGAAATTGACGGCTGGTAGCTCGTCCTGCACCCGAATCGGCATAACCTAAAATCCTCACAGCATACGTATAAACGTTTAGACATCCAGACAGCTAACGATACCCAGAAACGGGCTTAATGTCGAGTCTGCAAGCAGAAGGTGAGAAAGTTTCAAGGAGGGGATGGTGCGGTTTGATGCCCTCACCCCGGCCCTCTCCCACGGGGAGAGGGGGAAAAATA
>NZ_SJON01000031.1 GCF_004331385.1 Enterobacter quasihormaechei | reverse complement strand
AATCCGTATGTCACTGGTTCGAGTCCAGTCAGAGGAGCCAAATTTGAAAAGCCTGCTTTTAAAGCAGGCTTTTTGCTTTTCTGCGTTCGGTAAGTTTGTCGGGTGGCGGCTGCGCCTTACCCGATCTACGGTCCTGTAGGCCCGGTAAGCGCAGCGCCACCGGGCATAGCAAGCTTCACCGGCATCCCCGACCGCCGTTCCAGCTCAGCGGCTGCACCCTCGCTCACAAGCTGCGACCGCAGTGCAGCCGTAATGGGTAGCGGCACCTTGTTGGTCGATTCAAATTCAGCACGATTGCGTGAAAGTGGCTCGTGGACCTCAACCCAGCGGCTGCCGTCCGGCTCGGTTGTCACTTTTACGGGCTGATCGATAAGCTGTACCCGCGTCCCCTCCGAAACGTTATCAAACAGGTATTTGATATCGTTATTACGCAGGCGAATGCAGCCCTGGCTGACGCGCAGGCCGATGCCGAAATTCGAATTGGTACCGTGTATAGCGTACAGCCTGCCGATATAGAGAGCATACAGCCCCATCGGGTTATCCGGCCCGGCGGGAACGAACGCGGGCAACGTTTTCCCCTCTTTCGCGTAAGCGCGCCGCGTGTTGGGCGTCGGTGACCAGGTTGGGCCTTCCTGCTTGCGCTCTACGGCGGTTACCCAGTTACGCGGCGTCTCGCGCCCGGCCTGACCAATGCCAATAGGCAAGACCTCAACCGTATTGCTGCCGGGTGGATAATAGTAAAGACGCATTTCCGCGACGTTCACCACAATCCCCTCGCGCACCGTTGGCGGCAAAATTAACTGCTGCGGCACCACCAGCTGTGTACCGGCACGCGGTAAAAACGGATCTACCCCCGGGTTAGCTTCCAGCATATTGCTCAACCCCTGCCCGTGCTGCGCTGCAAACGCTTCGAGCGGCAGGGTATTGCCTTCAGGTACGGTGACGGTTATCGGCGCTCCCACCAGGCGGCTCCCCTCGGGAGGCAGCGGGTAAGTGACAGCAGATGCAGCGGGAACCAGCATACAAAGCGTAAAAACGAACGCGACAAATCGAATCATAGTGTTCTGTACTCATCCAAAAGAGAAAGCCTGCCGGTGGGCAGGCTTATCATACTCACGCAATCACTTTTTCGTCGTGCGCCATCTCCGGGTAAGGACTTTTTCCGCTTCAACGATCATGAACATCGCAAACCCGACCAGGAAAGTAATGATCCAGTAGCGGAACGGCAGCGCCTCGGTACCGAACAGCATTTGCATGAACGGCGCATAGACGATCAGAAGCTGAAGCGCCAGCAGCACGCCGCTCACAATCCATATCCCCTTGTTAGCCAGCAGACCTTTACTCAGGGAGAAGCCGTCGGTGACGCGGCAGTTGAGCATGTAAAACCACTGGGCAGTCACCAGCATTTGCAGCAACACGGTGCGGATGAACTCCGGCGAGTAGCCGCGCGGTTGTAGCCAGGCCTCCAGCACAAAGGCGCTGATGGCGATCATCAGGCCGACAAACACCACGCGCCAGATGGCGTAACCGTCCATCACGTGCAGGTTAGACTTACGCGGCGGCCGGTTCATGATGTCCTTCTCACCCGCTTCAAACGCCAGGCCAAACGACAGCGTTGCCGAGGTTGCCATGTTCATCCACAGGATCAGTACCGGTGTTAGCGGGATCAGGTTCCCCGCCAGCAGGGCGATAATGATCAGCAGAGCCTGGGCGATGTTGCTGGGGATCACGAACAAAATGGTCTTTTTCAGGTTGTCGTAGACCCGACGCCCTTCATGGACCGCCCTGGCAATGGTGGCAAAGTTATCGTCCGTTAACACCATGTCGGCGGCTTCTTTGGTGACTTCAGTACCTTTGATCCCCATCGCGATGCCGACGTCCGCCCGCTTCAGCGCCGGCGCATCGTTCACCCCGTCCCCGGTCATCCCGACCACTTCCTGTTTACTTTGCAGCGCCTGCACCAGGCGGAATTTATCTTCCGGGCTGGTTCGGGCAAAGATATCGTATTTTTGCGCCGCGTCGCTCAGCTGATGGTCGTCCATCGCCTCCAGCTCGCGCCCGGTGATGGCGCTCGCCGCGTTGCCAATACCCAGCATCTGCCCGATGCTCATCGCCGTTTGCGGATGATCCCCGGTGATCATTTTCACGCGAATGCCCGCCTGTAGGCAGTCGGCAATGGCCGTAATGGCTTCCGGGCGCGGGGGATCCATCATGCCCGCGATGCCGAGCAGAATAACGCCCTCTTGCAGATCGGCATGGGTCAGCTCCCGCTGGCCGCTGGCGGCCGGCTTCCAGGCCGCAGCCACCATGCGCAATCCTTCGCGCGCATACTCTTCAATCTTCTCTTCCCAGTAGTGCAGGTTGAACGGCTCGAGCCCGCTGTGGGTCTGCTGGTGCTGACAAAGACGGAAAAGGACGTCCGGCGCACCGGTAATTAACATGACCTCTTCGTCGCCCAGACGATACAGGGTGGACATGTATTTGTACTGCGAATCGAATGGGATTTTACTGCGCAACTCGGCATCAACTGCTGGCAGCGGAATTTTGGCCGCCAACACCTTCAGCGCGCCTTCGGTGGGGCCGCCGGTGATTTTCCATAACCCCTGCTCATCTTTGATCAGCTGGCTGTCATTACAGAGATCGACGGTGCGCAGATAGCGCTCCAGCACGGATCCCTGGGTCACGCTGACTGGCGTCGGATCGTCAACAGGGTGAATAGTGCCCACCGGCTCGTAGCTGTCGCCCTCCACGCGGTAGGTGGTGTCTGCGGTAATCACCGCTTTTACCGTCATCTCATTCATGGTCAGGGTGCCGGTTTTATCCGAGCAGATAACCGTCATCGCCCCCAGGGTTTCCACGGTAGGCAACTTGCGAATAATCGCCTTGCGGCGCGCCATCGCCTGCACGCCCAGCGAGAGGATGATCGAGATAATGGCCGGTAATCCTTCCGGCACCGCGGCCACCGCCAGGCTAATCAGCGACAGCACCAGCTCTGAAACGGGCATATCGCGGAAGATGAGGCTGAAAACAAACAGCGCCAGCATCATGACCAGAATGGTGATGAAAATGGTCTTGCCGAGCTTGTCCATTTGCACCATCAGCGGGGTACGGTGTTTTTCAATGTCCGACATCATCTGGTTGATATGGCCGAGCTCGGTCTCGCCGCCGGTCGCTACCACCAGCCCTTTCCCCCCGCCGGAGCTGACCGTGGTGCCGGAATACAGCAGGTTGTAACGGTCGCCTAACGGCAGTTCGCCGCTGAGCGCATCGCTGCTTTTCTCCACCACGGTGGATTCGCCGGTGAGGATAGCCTCTTCCACCCGCAGGTTGTGCGCCTCTATCACGCGAAGATCGGCAGGAATGCGATCTCCGGCGCGTATAACCACGATGTCTCCCGGCACCAGCGCCGTGGTGGGGATGGTTTCATGGCTGCCCTGCCGGATGACCACCGCCTCGCTGGAGAGCATATTGCGAATACTTTGCAGCGATTTCTCCGCATTGCTCTCCTGAATATGGCCAATCAGGGCGTTAATGACGGCCACCCCGAGAATGACAAACATATCCACCCAGTGTCCCATTATCAGCTTCAGCAGCGCCGCCACCAGCAGAACGTAAATGAGAACATCGTTGAAATGGGCCAGAAAGCGCAGCCAGCCGGGTTTACCCGGTTTTTGCGGTAAGGCATTTTCACCATATTTGTCCAGCCTGACGGTGGCTTCCGCACTGCTAAGTCCGTCCAGGCTGGATTGGATATTTGTCAGGGTTTCATCAACGGTCTGTTGATAATACGGACGGTGAGGCTTTTCTGTTATCATCGTTCCTTCCTCGGGTTCTTTTCAGAAATCACCTTGCTTTCATGCAATTAACGAATAACGAAAACAGGAACATGCGCATAACGAACGATACTCGCCGCCTCTGACCCTAATAAGTGGGTTTGAATATTTGGATTGCGCGACCCCACAATAATTGCGCCGGCGTTAAGTTCATCCGCCAGTTTGATCGCCTCATCACGTATATTCCCGCTGCGAACGTGAAGATGAACATTTTCTTCCGGCAGGTTGATTTTTTTTACCAGCGCGGCAAGTTTTTCTTTAGCATTATTAACCATATATTCATCCATCTTTCTCGCGTCTGCAATAAAACCGCGGGTCAGTTCAGCCGAGAACTTTGGCATAACGTACAGCAGATGAACGTCACCCGATGCGCTTTGCGCGAGGAACTGGGCATGCTGTAGCGCTTTATCTGACAGCGCTGTTTCGTAAACATCCACCGGCACCAGAATCGTTTTATACATATCAAGCATCCTTTTTATAACCAACACAGCTGTGAGTGAATCAGGAGAGATCGCATCAAACCAGGGGGTATATGCGCAAAGGCCTTTTCGGAAAAAAGGGATGAATGCTATTAAACGTAGCACAGGAATATCAGGTTGTTATTCAAAGCGAATACGCTATCGTCACACATGTTTCGCCTTAGCCTGCCACGCCAGTAATAATGGTTATTTAACATTTATTTATTCACCGACTATGCTCATAGTCAGGCATGCAATACGTTTATTCATATTTACCCTGCGCCACCTTCTACCTCATGGAGGAATGCATGTACGGTTTAAGCCTGATTCGCCTTGGTTTGTTTATCGCGCTTGCCATTATCGCCAGCACAGCAATCGGTTTATTTACCTATGTGGTCGTCTCGGCCCTGGCAGAATAGCGCCACCCCAGCATTGATGACGAAATAAATAAAACAATTATTATCAGGGGAATACTGTGAAGCGCTACGTCTCTCTTCTGCCCGCTGTGTTATTACTGCTGACGGCGTGCGATCCTAAACCCGATCGCGCCGCGCCCCTGCCGAAAATGGTAAAAGTCGCAGAGGTGGTGAAGGCCGGCAACGCGCAGCAGCGCGTCTTTCCCGCCCGCATCGAATCCGGCGACGCTACGGATCTCGCGTTCAAACGTGCCGGGCAGATTGAGACCCTGGACATTCGCCAGGGCGCCGTTGTCAAACAGGGGCAACGGCTCGCCAGTCTTAACGATCGTGAAGCCCGGCAGCGTCTGAACGACAGGCAAACGGCGGCAACCCTGGCGCAGAGGCAATTTGACCGCTTCCAGACGCTGGCGGGACGCCAGGCCGTGTCGAAGGCCGAGATGGATGTCCAGCGCGCCAGCCGCGATTCTGCAAACGCCGCGCTACAGATTGCGCGAGAAGAATTGAGCCAGATGACGCTCGTCGCCCCCTTTAGCGGGACAGCGGCCAGCGTCCATGTGCGAAATCATCAGGTCGTGTCAGCCGGCCAGCCCATCGTCACATTGACCCGTACAGACCTGCTGGACGTGGTGTTCAGCCTTCCGGAAAATCTGTTTAAAACCTTCGATATCCGCAATGCGCAGTACAGACCGGTGGTGAGGATCAATGCCCTGCCCGGGCGCGAGTTCACCGCAGTGTACAAAGAACACTCGGGCAGTAGCGACAGCAACACCCTGACCTGGCAGGTGATTTTAACCATGCCCCGCCCGGATGATTTTCCCGTTGTGGGCGGCGTCAGCGGGACGGTCACCGTCAATTTAACCGACCTTCCGGCGGGCGTGGGCAGCGAGGCGCTGGTGGTGCCGGTTGAGGCGGTCTTTAGCCCGGATAACCGCCCGCGCAATGAGCCGCACGTCTGGGTGGTAACGGGCGAAGGCGAAACGTTGCACCTGGAAGATCGAAAGGTCAGCGTGGGGCAAGTTAGCGCTGAGGGCATCGTCGTCGTCGACGGGCTTAAGGCCGGTGAACGCGTGGTGGCCGCAGGCGTGGGCGAGCTACACGCCAATCAGCCGGTACGCATCTGGACGCGTGAACGGGGACTGTAATGGATATCTCTCGTCAGTTTATCAGTAATCCGGTTCGCGTCTGGCTGACTATTCTGCTGCTGGGCGTGGGCGGCATTATTGCCCTGCTGAACATCGGCAGGCTGGAAGATCCGGCGTTTACCATCAAAACTGCGGTGGTGATCGCCCATTATCCGGGCGCGTCGGCGCAGCAGGTTGAGGAAGAGGTCACCCTGCCGCTGGAAAACGCGCTACAGCAGCTCCCTTACCTCGATAACGTCAGCTCCATCTCCTCCAACGGCCTGTCGCAGATCACGGTCAATATTGCCTCGCGCTACCACTCAGATGAGCTACCGCAAATCTGGGATGAGCTGCGTCGCCGGGTGGGAGATGCCGCCCGACAGTTTCCGCCGGGCGTAGTCGCCCCGTTTGTGAATGACGATTTTGGCGACGTGTTCGGCTTTTTCTTTGCCATTTCCGGCGATGAATTCAGCAATCCGGAACTGGTGCGGTATGCCGAGCAGCTGCGCCGGGAGCTGGTCCTTGTACCGGGCGTGGGCAAAGTTGCCATTGGGGGTGCCATCACCCAGCAGATTAACGTGGACATCTCTCTGACCAAAATGGCCGCCCGCGGGATAACGCTGAACCAGCTTTCCGGCCTGTTGAGCAGGCTGAACGTGGTCTCCAGCGCCGGAGACATTCCCGCCGGGACCGAGTCCATTCGCCTGCATCCTACCGGGGAATTCGAGAATATTGACGAGCTTGCCGATCTGATCGTAACCCCGCCCGGCGCTGGGGCGGCTACCCGCTTGCGGGATATTGCCACCCTGTCGCGCGGGCTGGATGCCTCCCCCTCCAGCATCTACCATGCCAACGGCAGAAAAGCCGTCACCATGGGCGTCTCCTTTATCCCCGGCGTAAACGTGATCGACGTGGGGCATGCGCTGGAGGCGAAGCTTGAGCAGATGTCAGCCGAAAAGCCGGCAGGCATCCATATCGACCTGTTTTACGATCAGGCGGCGGAGGTCGGTGATTCCGTTAACGGATTTATCATTAATTTCCTGATGGCGCTGGCGATTGTCGTCGGTGTGTTGCTGATCTTTATGGGCGTACGCAGCGGGATCATTATCGCCTTTTCCCTCGCGCTCAACGTGCTGGGCACGCTGCTGATCATGTATCTTTGGGGCATTGAACTTCAGCGCATTTCGCTGGGGGCGCTGATCATCGCCCTCAGCATGCTGGTGGACAATGCCATCGTGGTTGTCGAAGGGGTACTGATCGCCCGGCAGCAGGGCTCACCCCTGCTGAGCGCCATTAACCACATTATTCGCCGTTCTGCGCTGCCGCTGCTGGGGGCGACGGTCATCGCCATCCTGGCCTTCGCGCCCGTCGGGCTGTCGCAGGACTCCACCGGCGAATACTGTAAGTCGCTGTTTCAGGTTCTGCTGATTTCGCTCATGCTGAGCTGGTTCTCTGCCCTCACCATTACGCCGGTGCTGATCAAATGGTGGCTGTTTAAACACGACGCTGCGCCGCCAGAGGCCGACAAAACGGACCCCTACGACAAACGCATCTATCGCATTTACCAGGGTTTGCTTAAGGCGCTGTTGCGGCGTAAAGCGCCAACGCTGGTGGTGATGGCCGCGCTGCTGGCAGCCGCCATCTGGGGCTTTGGCTCGGTGCGGCAGAACTTCTTCCCCTCTTCCAGTACGCCGATTTTCTTTGTCGACCTCTGGCTCCCTTACGGTACCGACATTAAATGGACCGAGAAGATGACCGGCGATATCGAGAAAACCATCAACGGCCAGCCAGGCGTGGAAACCACGGTCTCGACGATCGGTCAGGGAAGTATGCGTTTTATTTTGACCTACAGCGGACAGCGCCAGTACAGCAACTATGCGCAAATCATGGTGCGGATGGATGACCAGCGTAATATCTCCGCCCTGACCCGTCACGTTGATGAGTACATCGCCCGGAACTATCCACAGGTTAACGCCAGCACGAAACGGGTGATGTTTGGTCCTTCCGGCGACAGCGCTATTGAAGTGCGTATTAAAGGTCCTGACCCGGACAGGCTGCGCCTGATCGCCAGCCAGGTAGACAATATCCTCACGCGCGATCCGGCCACGGACAGCGTCAGGAACGACTGGCAAAACCGCAGCAAAGTGATCCGCCCGCAGTACGTTACCGCGCTGGGCCGCGAGCTTGGCGTGGATAAGCAGGACGTGGATAACGCACTGGAGATGAATTTCTCCGGCAGCCGGGCGGGGCTGTACCGTGAAGGCAGCGATCTGCTGCCCGTGGTGGTGCGCCCGCCGGAAAGCGAGCGGCTGGACGCCAATCACCTGAATAACGTCCTGGTCTGGAGCCAGACCCGGCAGCAGTATATCCCGCTGAGCAACGTCGTCAGCGGCTTCGCGCTGGAGTGGGAAGATCCGCTTATTCTGCGTCGCGACCGCTCCCGCGTGCTGACCGTGCAGACCGATCCCGACCCCCTAAGCCAGCAAACCTCCGGCGATATTCTCGCCCGGGTGAAGCCGCAAATTGATGCGCTCCCCCTGCCCCACGGCTACAGCATCGAGTGGGGCGGGGACGCGGAGAACTCCAGCGAAGCGCAGCAGGGGCTGTTCACCACGCTGCCGCTCGGTTATCTGGTGATGTTTGTGATCACGGTGCTGATGTTCAGCTCGGTGAAAAACGCCGTCGCTATATGGCTGACCGTGCCGCTGGCGCTGATCGGCGTGACGCCGGGGTTTTTACTGACCGGGATCCCCTTTGGCTTTATGGCGCTGATTGGCCTGCTGAGCCTGAGCGGGATGCTGATCCGCAACGGCATTGTGCTGGTAGAGGAGATAGAACAGCAGAAAGCGCAGCAGGATCAGCACAGCGCGATCGTTTACGCCGCCACCTCGCGCCTGCGCCCCATCCTGCTCACCGCCTTTACCACCGTGCTCGGGCTCGCTCCTCTGCTGCTGGATGTGTTCTTCCAGAGCATGGCCGTTGTGATTATGTTTGGACTTGGGTTTGCTACAATCCTGACGCTGCTGGTACTCCCGGTAATTTACGCGTGTTTCCATCGTAAGGACGAAGCTGAACAACAATGAATGCGACAGGGCTGAACATCATCAAGACGCTGGGCTGTATGACGGCGGTGACTTTCTTCACCATCTACAATACCTGGGATCGGTATGATTATGACTATCACTGGATCCTCGGCTTTTTAACGTTTATCTCGACCATCGCCACGCCGCTGTTTTTTGTGGTGGCGGGCTATCTGGATGGGCAATCCCGCCACGGCACCCGCTGGCAGCTTGATAAGATCAAAAGCCTGGTGATCGTCTTTCTGTTCTGGGTGACCATTTACTACCTGTGGGAGCCCTATCAGCGCGGGTATCTGATCCAGCCCTGGTTCGTGTTCGCGTTTATCGTAATTTACACATTTCATCCGGTGGTGGAGTGGCTCAGCCAGCGGCGAACGCTTTTCGTTGGGGTAATTGCCGCCCTGCTGCTTTTCTCCTACGGGTACGATTTGCTGTCAGCACTCTATCCTGACGTACATGTCCTTTCGCTGTCGCCGCAGTATCGCCTGTGGACGTGGCTGCTGTTTTATCTGACGGGACAACTCTTTTGCGATCCGCACATCGCGGCGTGGATCGGCCGCAAAAACGTGGTCAGGGCAGCGGTGATTGCCATCCCGTTTATCTATCTGTTCACGTGGTTTTACGAGCGGCACTTCTTTTTTGCCCTGTTTAAAGCGGACAGAAACGCCTTTATCCTCACCGGATCGCAAATCTACATTCTGATTATCGCCCTGGTGATCGCGGCCAACGGCGTGCGCTTTCGCCGCAATGCGGAGTTTAAAGAGTCCGTGCTGGCCGCCATTAGCAAAACGATGACCGGGGTCTATATTATGCACTACTCGGTGTTTCACCTGCTGACGGCGCTCATTCCGGTGACCTCTCTGAGCATCAAGCTGGCCCTGATTGTGCTCACCTTTATTACGTCGGTCCTGTTTTCGCTGCTCATCCTCTCCAACGCGGTGGCCAAAAAGGTCATTACCCTTTAAAAGCCCAGCCGCAGCCAGGCAAACAGCACGTTGCCGTTGTTGTAGGTGCCGGGAATATAGGTGAACTGGACGGTAACGCGCTTGTATCCAGCTGAGAACAGGGGAAAGATAAACGGCAGCGGTACGTAGTTGGCAAAGTCGTCGCGCGCGGTGATCCCCGCCGCGGCGCCCAGCCCCAGACGGAAATCTTTCGCGTTATCCAGATACCAGCCCTTCTCCCAGCCGTAGCCCATCGCGGGCTGCCACTCGTTGTGGGAATCTTTAAACATCATGGCGAAGAGCGCGCTCCAGTTGCCCTCGTCGTTGTAACGAGACACACCCAGCCCACCGCCCCACGGCATTTCGTTGTAGTTGTCTGTTTTCTCTTTGTCATACATGAAGCGGGCGTGCCAGCTCAGAAACGGCAGGTAGAGATCGTAACGCTCCGGCTGCTCCCAGGTCTGGGAAATATCGTCCGTGACCGCATCCCACCAGCGGTGAATGCGCTGTTCGCCATAGACTTTCGGCTCCGCATGCAGCGGCGAAACCACCAAAAACAGGACTACCCAGAGTGCAGGAAAGAGGCGTTGCATCGTTATTCCCTCAGCTTACGTCACGCAGCGATCACTATTACTGTAAACCATTCAGCCCTAACCGGAGCCAAACAGGCTGATTTATATTGGGCCCGGTTAAGATGAAATTTATTTATTCAGCGCTTTCAGGAAAGATAAAAACGTTTTCTCTGGCCGCCCGTCGCGGTAGTCTCATACCTTCCGTCACGATGACGGCCGCAATGTGAGTGACCTTTTCTTATACCAATAATTAAAAATCAGTACAGACAGGACAACTATGGACTCCACCCTCATCTCCGCTCGCCGCAGCGAGGAGACGCTTTCGCTGAACCGCGCCCGCCGCGCCGCTTTAGGTAGCTTCGCGGGCGCCGTCGTCGACTGGTATGACTTTCTGCTCTACGGTATTACCGCTGCGCTGGTATTTAACCGCGAATTTTTCCCCCAGATTAGCCCCGCCATGGGCACGCTCGCCGCGTTTGCCACCTTTGGCGTCGGTTTTCTGTTTCGTCCGCTGGGCGGCATCATTTTCGGCCACTTCGGTGACCGCCTTGGCCGGAAACGGATGCTGATGCTCACCGTCTGGATGATGGGCATTGCCACCGCGCTTATCGGTATTTTGCCTTCCTTTGCGTCGATTGGCTGGTGGGCCCCGGCGTTGCTGGTAACATTGCGCGCCATTCAGGGCTTTGCCGTCGGCGGTGAATGGGGCGGCGCGGCATTGCTGTCCGTGGAAAGCGCGCCGGAGCACAGGAAGGCGTTTTACAGCAGCGGCGTGCAGGTGGGTTATGGCGTGGGACTACTGCTTTCCACCGGGCTGGTGTCGCTCATTAGCCAGCTCACGACAGACGAGCAGTTCCTGAGCTGGGGCTGGCGCATTCCGTTTATTTTCAGCATTGTGCTGGTCATCGCGGCCCTGTGGATCCGCAACGGCATGGAAGAGTCGGCTGAGTTTGAGCAGCAGCAGCGCGAAAAACCGGTCGCGAAAAAAAGGCTGCCGGTGATGGAAGCGCTGGTGCAGCACCCTGGCGCTTTTCTGAAAATCATCGCCCTGCGCCTGTGCGAACTGCTGACCATGTATATCGTCACCGCCTTCGCCCTGAACTACTCCACCCAGAACCTCGGCCTGCCGCGTGAGCTGTTTCTGAACATTGGCCTGGTGGTGGGCGGGATCAGCTGCCTGACCATCCCCTGCTTCGCCTGGCTCGCGGATCGGTTTGGCCGCCGCCGGGTTTACATCACGGGCGCGCTTATCGGCACGCTCAGCGCCTGGCCGTTCTTTATGGCACTGGAGGCGCAGTCGGTGTTCTGGATCGTCTTCTTCGCCATCATGCTCGCCAACATCGCCCACGATATGGTGGTGTGCGTGCAGCAGCCGATTTTTACCGAGCTGTTCGGCGCCAGCTACCGCTACAGCGGCGCGGGCGTGGGATATCAGGTGGCGAGCGTGGTCGGCGGCGGGTTTACGCCGTTTATCGCCGCCGCGCTGGTGACCTTCTCCGGCGGGAACTGGCACAGCGTGGCAATTTATCTGCTGGCAGGCTGCCTGCTCTCCGCCGCGACCGCCCTGTTCATGAAGGAAACGCGCTAGGCCGATCTCCTCACTTTAGTTTCACGGGCGTGTGACATACTATCGGGTATTGCCGCACACCTGTGGAACAAGGAGACAGACATGAATAATAAGGGCTCCAGCCTGACCCCGGCTCAGGCGCTGGAAAAACTCGACGCGCTGTATGAGCAATCCGTCAACGCACTGCGCAGCGCCATCAGTGAATATATCGAAACAGGGAAACTTCCCGATGAAAAGGCCAGAACTGAGGGCCTTTTTGTTTATCCATCGCTCTCTGTCACCTGGGACGGCAGCGCCAGCAGCAATCCGAAAACCCGCGCCTATGCACGTTTTACCCACTCCGGCTGTTACAGCACGACCATCACCCGCCCTGCGCTGTTCCGCCCCTACCTGGAAGAACAGCTCACGTTGCTGTATCAGGATTACGGTGCGCATATATCCGTGGAACCGTCGCTGCACGAGATCCCTTACCCGTACGTGATTGACGGCTCGGCGCTAACGCTGGACCGCTCCATGAGCGCGGGGCTGACGCGCCACTTCCCGACCACCGAGCTTTCGCAGATTGGCGATGAGACGGCGGACGGAATTTATCACCCGGCAGAATTTTCACCGCTCTCGCACTTTGACGCCCGCCGCGTGGATTTTTCGCTGGCGCGCCTGCGCCACTACACCGGCACCCCAGCCGAGCATTTCCAGCCGTTCGTGCTGTTTACCAACTACACCCGCTACGTGGACGAGTTTGTTCGCTGGGGCTGTAGCCAGATCCTCGATCCGGATAGCCCTTACGTCGCCCTGTCTTGCGCGGGCGGGATCTGGATCACCGCTGAAACCGAAGCGCCGGAGCAGGCCATTTCCGACCTGGCGTGGAAAAAGCACCAGATGCCGGCCTGGCACCTGATCACCGCCGACGGCCAGGGCATTACGCTGATTAATATTGGCGTTGGGCCGTCGAACGCGAAAACCATCTGCGACCACCTGGCGGTTCTGCGCCCGGACGTCTGGCTGATGATTGGCCACTGCGGCGGCCTGCGCGAAAGCCAGCTGATTGGGGATTACGTTCTCGCCCACGCGTACCTGCGCGACGACCACGTCCTTGACGCGGTTCTGCCGCCGGACATTCCTATCCCGAGCATCGCGGAAGTCCAGCGCGCCCTGTATGACGCCACTAAAGAGGTGAGCGGTATGCCGGGTGAAGAGGTGAAGCAGCGCCTGCGCACCGGCACGGTGGTTACTACCGACGATCGTAACTGGGAACTGCGTTATTCCGCCTCCGCGCTGCGCTTTAACCTCAGCCGCGCGGTGGCGATCGATATGGAAAGTGCCACCATTGCGGCGCAGGGCTACCGCTTCCGCGTCCCTTACGGCACGCTGCTGTGCGTGTCCGATAAACCGCTGCACGGCGAGATCAAGCTGCCGGGCCAGGCGAACCGTTTTTACGAAGGGGCGATCTCAGAGCATCTTCAGATTGGTATCCGCGCTATAGATTTACTGCGTGCCGAGGGCGATAAACTGCACTCCCGCAAGCTGCGCACCTTTAATGAGCCACCGTTCCGCTGATAACAAGGACACATCACGCATACCACTCACCCGGCCTGGAATTCGTAGGTCGGGTAAGCCGAGCGCCACCCGACAAGTTTACCGAACGCAG
>NZ_SJON01000030.1 GCF_004331385.1 Enterobacter quasihormaechei | reverse complement strand
GAAGCGCCACCGGGCATTTTTACGGCTCAGAAGTGAACCACCACCTCATCCCCCTCCGCTTTCACCACCACGCCCCACTCGCTGCCCGCGTGCGAGCCGCCCTTCACGCCGCCGACCTTCTGCACGTTGCGCAAGCAAACGGACCAGTTACGCGCCTCGCCTGCGCCCGTAAAGGTGACGATGTCGCCCTGACGTGACGCTTTCAGCGTAAACATCACCGAGCCGTCCGCGGCCGGCACCTCGCTCACTGCCGTTGCGCCATCGCTCAGGTTAAAGAGCTGGAAGGCTGTCCCCGCGTGCCACGCGTAGTCCGGCTTCTGGTTATTGTTACCCAGCGCCAGCAGCGTGTTATCGCGCACGTAGACCGGCAGGCTCATAAAATCGTGCTGCTGCTTATGCCAGCGGCTGCCCGCGATCTCGTCGTTGTGCCACAGGTGGGTCCAGCGGCCTTCCGGCAGGTAGAACTGCACGTCGCCCGCCTCGGAGAACACCGGAGCGACCATCAGGGCATCCCCCAGCATGTACTGACGGTCGAGGTAATCGCACGCCGGATCGTCCGGGAACTCCAGCATCATCGCGCGCAGCATCGGCGTGCCGAACTCGCGGGCCAGCGCCGCCTGACGGTACAGGTACGGCATCAGCTGACATTTCAGCTGCGTGAAGTGGCGCACCACGTCGCAGGACTCGTCATCGTACGCCCACGGCACGCGGTAGGATTTGCTGCCGTGCAGGCGGCTGTGGCTGGAGAACAGCCCGAACGCGCACCAGCGTTTATAGACGTGCGCCGGAGCGGTGTTTTCGAACCCGCCGATATCGTGGCTCCAGAACCCGAAGCCGGACAGGCCAATCGACAGCCCACCGCGCAGGCTTTCCGCCATCGATTCGTAGTTGGCGTAGCAGTCGCCACCCCAGTGTACCGGGAACTGTTGCGCCCCGACGGATGCCGAGCGGGCAAAAAGTACCGCCTCTTCTTCACCCACCGTCTCTTTCAGCACGTTCCACACCAGCTCGTTATAAATGTAGGCGTAGTGATTGTGCATCTTCTGCGGATCGGACCCGTCGAACCACTGGACGTCCGTCGGGATGCGCTCGCCGAAGTCGGTCTTGAAGCAGTCAACGCCGATATCCACCAGGCCTTTCAGCTTGTCGGCATACCACCGGCACGCGTCCGGATTGGTGAAGTCATAAATCGCCAGCCCCGGCTGCCATTTGTCCCACTGCCACAGGGAGCCGTCCGGACGCTTGAGCAGGTAGCCCTTCTCTTTCAGCTCGCGGAAAATCGGGGATTTCTGGCCGATGTACGGGTTGATCCACACGCAGACCTTCAGCCCTTTCGCTTTCAGGCGGCGGATCATCCCTTCCGGGTCCGGGAAGGTCACCGGGTCCCACTCGAAGTCGCACCACTGGAAGGCCTTCATCCAGAAGCAGTCGAAGTGGAACACGTGCAGCGGCAGGTCGCGTTCGGCCATGCCGTCGATAAAGCTGTTGACCGTCGCTTCATCGTAGTTGGTGGTGAACGAGGTGGTCAGCCACAGGCCGAACGACCACGCAGGCGGCAGCGCCGGACGCCCGGTGAACTGCGTATAGCGGTTGAGCACTGCTTTCGGCGTCGGGCCGTCGATCACGAAATACTCCAGATACTCCCCTTCCACGCTGAACTGCACTTTGGAGACTTTTTCAGAGCCGACTTCAAACGAGACGTTTTCCGGGTGATTCACCAGCACGCCGTAGCCGCGGTTGGTCAGGTAGAACGGGATATTTTTGTAGGACTGCTCGGTGCTGGTGCCGCCGTCGCGGTTCCATGTCTCGACGGTCTGGCCGTTGCGCACCAGGGCCGTAAAGCGCTCGCCCAGGCCGTAGACCGTTTCACCCACGCCGAGATCCAGCCGCTCGAACACGTAATTGCGGTCGGTGTTGCTGTCCTGCACGTAGCCGTTGTTTTTCAGCTGGCTGCCAGTAATGCGCTGGCCGTTGCGCAGGAAATCCAGCGCCCAGAACTCGCCTTTGGTGACGCGCACGCTGACGCTGCCGCTTTTCAGCTCGGCAAAGTCGGCGTTGTTTTCAATCTCGACCTTCACGTCTTTCAGAACGTTCAGCGGATAGTGCGGGCCGTTATTCAGCGCGCCCTGGAAGTGCTCGATGCGCACCCCGACAATCCCTTCCTGCGGAGCAAACAGGCGCACCGTGAACATCAACGTGTCGAGTTGCCAGGTGCGTTCGCGCACGTCACGCGGCGCCACATACACCACCAGGTCATTGCCCTGCTGCTCCACGTCGAACACCTGAACCGGATACGTCACGTTCAGGCCCGGTTGAATAAGCCAGTTTCCATCACTGATTTTCATGCTTTCGTCCTCTTAGTTCTGCAATTCTTTACTGACCGGCAGGTTTTCAAAATCCTGCTGATTGCGGCGCGCGCCCTGCGCCAGCTCGCTCAGGATTTTGGTCAGGAAGGGGGTTTTCAGCGTGTAGTAGCGTTTGGCGATGATGGCGCTCAGCACGTAGCAGATCGCCGGCGCCAGCGTAAACAGGCCGATAATGATGCTGATGGTCGCGCTGTTCTGGGTTTTGGCCGCCGCGTCGTAGCCGCCGCCTGCCAGCATCCAGCCAATCATCGCTCCGCCCAGCGCCAGGCCGAGCTTCAGCACGAACAGCGTGCCCGCAAAGCTGATGCCGGTCAGGCGTTTGCCGTTGGTCCATTCGCCGTAGTCGACGGTATCGGACATCATCACCCACTGAATTGGCGTCACCAGCTGGTGCAGCACGCCGATGACGAAGATAAAGGCGAACATCAGCACGGTGGCATGCATCGGCACGAAGAACATCGCCACGCTGACCATCGCCAGCGCGGCGTTGGTCCACCAGAAGATGCTGACCTTGCACTTCCAGTCGGTGAGCGGTTTCGCCAGCGCGGAGCCAATCAGGTTGCCGACGCAGTAGGTGGTGAGGAACGCGACGAACACTTCCGGCGAGCCCATGATCCAGGTGCAGTAGTACATCATTGCGCCGCCGCGCACGCAGACGGCGAGGATGTTGAGGATGGTCAGCACGCCGATGATGCGCCACTGGTCGTTTTGCCAGATATCGCGCAGGTCTTCCCGCATGGAGGTGGTGCTTGGCGGCACCTGGATGCGCTCTTTGGTAGTAAAGAAGCAGAACGCCAGCATCAGGAACGCGACCACCGACAGCACGGCGATCCCGCCCTGGAAGCCGAACGCCTTATCGTCGCCGCCGATCAGGTTCACCAGCGGCATCATCAGCACCGTGGAGAGCATGCCGCCCGCCGTCGCCAGCACAAAGCGCCAGGATTGCAGGGAGATGCGCTGCGTCGGGTCGTTGGTGATCACCCCGCCCAGCGCGCAGTACGGGATGTTGACGACGGTATAAAGCAGGGTCAGCAGCGTGTAGGTGATGGCGGCGTAAATCATTTTGCCGTTGAGGCTGAGGTCCGGCGTGGTGTAGGCCAGCACGCAGACCATACCGAACGGAATGGCGCCGAACAAAATCCACGGGCGGAACTTGCCCCAGCGGCTGCGGGTGCGGTCGGCGATCAGCCCCATGCACGGGTCGGAGATCGCATCCAGCGCGCGCGCCAGCAGGAACATGGTGCCGACAAACCCGGCGGGAATACCAAAAATATCGGTGTAGAAAAACATCATATAAAGCATAACGTTATCAAAAATGATGTGGCTGGCGGCGTCTCCCATGCCGTAGCCAATCTTCTCTTTTACTGACAGGACTTCGCTCATCTTTTTATCCTTCACGCTGTAGGGGGCGCTGAGACCGGTTACCGTTTTTTAAACCATTGTTTCAGTAGCGGGTATTGCGTTTTCTGGTTAGCAGATTACGTTTCTTGTTTTTTGTGATCGGGATAAAGGTTGGTGAGCACAAAATGCTAACCTGAGGATTTTCTTAAGAATTAGCTGAAACAGGGGGGTTAAGGTCAAAAGAGCGGTGAAAAAAGTGGTGTGGGGTATGTGGTAAATGCCTGAAAGTAGCTATAATGCGCCCGCCTCCATGTAGCAATGCAGGCGCGGAAGATCGTCATCTCCGGTGAGGTGGCTGGACTTCAAATCCAGTTGGGGGCGCCAGCGTTCCCGGGCAGGTTCGACTCCTGTGATCTTCCGCCAAAAGTTCATTTCTTTTTATACAAACTTTCTAGTGCTGCCAATAAGTCCCTTAATCCACTATTAAAATCATTTCTAAAATCTGCGTATTTTTTTGTTTTTAACAACTCAGGTATTTTGCAATCTTTCAAAAGTAAAGGAAGCACGTGAATACTATTATGTTGAATTTCATTCCAATATTTTGTTTGCCATTCTCTTTCTACCCATTTTGATGAAACCGCATTTTCAGAAAGAATAACAATTACAAAATCAGCTTCTTCTAGTCCGTCTGAAATTCGTTCTGGAATACTTTCCCCCACTTTTATGTCCCATTCATCCAACCAAGGAGCGTACCCATTTGCTTCAAGGTCCATACATAACATCTTTGCAAACGGTTTATCCAATGATGAATGAGAGATGAAAATTTTTGCCCCGTTAGGTTTATTCATATAGCGCTGCTCCACAATTTGGTCCAGAAGAGTAGTTTCAATGTAATGTAATTCTGAAAAATAACTACACAATTTCTTATATGATATTTTATTGTATGGAGAGCACAGTTTAGTAAGTTCAGCTTTACGATTTACTAAATCGTGCATTGATGCATATTCTAAATCATCATAAGGGATTCCATGATGCTCAGTCGCTAGAGAAAAATGACCGAAATATACGATAGCGACATGGATTATACCTTCTATTGTTTCATCATCGTCATCTTCTTCATTCCATTCATAGTTTTCTGGAAAAATAGAATCATCATCATCGTAATAACCAATACGTCCTTTAAATTTTCCAGATATTACTTTAACGGTACCATATCGATCCATTTCTTTAGGCATGGCTGAATCCTTTATTCATATTGTTAACCCTTAGGTTCAATTTTCCTTAATCGTAAAGCCTCCCTCGCCAGTTCCTTCAACCAGCTGGCGAGGCTCACCCCCTCCTCAGCCGCCACAGCATCCAACTGTTCCTTCAATGCCGGATCAATACGCATCTTAAACTGCGGAGACTGCCCGCCGCCTTTTGGTTTTTTTTCGCGCGATATGATTGACATGAGGCCACCTATCCATCTACCCTGATACATATAGGAGGCCACCTAAACCTCCTGTATTTGCAACGCCCCGATGTGCGGGAACACAACCGGAGCGTCTAACCTCACCAACTATCAAGGAGTTGATTATGGCTGATTCGCATTCTACCCCAGACACCGACCAATCAGGAACCGAGCATTCGTTAATTGTGGGATACCGCCCGAATGTTTACGACAAATCCACGCCGAAAATCATCCTTTCCGGAAAGTGGCTGCGCGCGGCGGGGTTTGATACCGGACAGCAGGTCACAGTAAAGGTCATGAAAGGGTGCATCGTACTGGTGGCGTATAACGAGCAGGAGCAGAGGTTGCAGGACGATTATAAAAGGACGAAGACAAAGCTCACCGAGATAGAAGACGCGCTTGCAGCGATTCAAACGCAGCTTCCTGGAAAGCGCCTCGCAAAATCAAATACAAACCACCCGGCTTAGTAGCTGTTTCTGGCATACAACCAGCCAGCCGCGTCAGACGATGTAGATGTGAAAATGATCAGCATCTAACTATCCGGAAAATCCGGATAGTTAGCCAGAAAAGAAGACATATGATTTCAAGGGAGAGATCACTACAATTTCAACGCAATACTCGCAGCTGCGTTCGGCTAATGGCAGCCAGTTACGCCTTTAGTGGCCATACGGTTACTGAACTAACATTCAACCGTTCTAACGCCCTCACTCACACGCTCATACAACCACTAAATTGATAGCCAACCATTATTCACAATAAATATAATGTGAAGGTTAAAAACTCTATCTTTTTCATTAAAGATAAACTATTGCGATATGCATCACAGCAGAACGCCAATATTAATAGAAACTTGTGCTTACGTTTCCTATTAAAGGGTGCAATATGTATTACAGTGACTCATTAATAACATCAATGAATGCGCATAAAATATTGGCACTAAAGTTAGATCACGCCTTAACAGGCGTAAAAGATGAAATATTAAAACAAGCGCACCATATAGATGATGGGGCAACGCGATTAAGCTATCAGCTTTCGTGCTTTACTGATAACTATCAGGACGTATGTTTACGATTACGGAAAGAAGATTCACGATTTTTGACAGGCATCATCCAGTTAATAAAACACAGAAACGTAATCTACAAGATGCTTTATATTTATATTAAAAGCTTATTAAGCAACAAGAGTGAAAAAAGAATACATAACATACAACGAAACCTTATGAATTTAGGCGTATCAGTCTCATCATCGATGCTGTCCAGCCAGGCTTTCGTATATTCGGCAACTATAGCAATTTGTAGTAGTGTTCATACCAACATTTGGATGAAAGAAAAGATCACATCGTTTTCTACTTATGCTGTCCTTGGTTTGAAAGTTTATGGCATCGTTGAGCAGGCAGCCAGAAGCGCCAACCATCTAAAAAACTATAATGCTTATTACTATAATCTACTTTATCAGGAAGAACTTGAAATGATGTTTTTCTTGATTGAGCCCATAATAATGAAATCCCCTATACTTAACCAAGCTTATGCTTCAGACAGTGACATTGCATATGCGATTTCAAGGATGATAAAGGGATGATCAATGCTATTAAAGACTGGTTAAAAAGCCAGTTTATATTTTTCCTGAGAGGCGCAATCCCCCTTCTGTTCGTCATATTATTTTCATTATTTGCCGTAACTTGGCTACCGGAAAAAATCGCAATGAATGCAATATGGTCAACGGTAGTGATTGTTGGCCTCTATATCCTTTTACGTAAAAAAAGATAGCTACTATCTAACAGGAGTAAATTATGTCAAATCCCGCTCATCTATGGTTATTTGATGAAAATGGTTCGCCCGTAGTTGGTCCATCATTACTGCCAGCGAGATTAGGATCGTTTGAAATCCATTCAGTTAACCATCAAGTATGGATCCCTGAGAACTCGAACACTGGTCGTTTGACAGGCACAAGAGTTCATTCCCCCTTAAACTTGCACAAGGAATTTGATGCTTCAACGCCTGTTTTGTATCGTGCTATGTGTGAAGGAAGAACACTCAAAAAGGCAGTTTTGAAAATGTATCGAATCCTTGATCAGGGTATCGAGAGTGAATATTTCAATATGATAATGGAGAACGTGAAGATCACCTCTATATCACCCCTGTTGCACCCCACCGGCTTGACGAGCACGCATCTCGAAGAGATTCAACTCCGTTACGAGAAGATTACATGGAAGCATTGCGATGGGAACATTCTCTACACTGACGAATGGAATAATCGGGCTACGTATTAGGGTATCAAAAATGAAAGTACTGGTAATTATGGCTGGATTGCTATTCCTGGTTCAAAATGCATCAGCAGCCCAAATGTCCGGATTCGCAGCCAGTTACTATCTGGATGACGGAACAACGCCGGAAGAACCCACAAAAGTGCCCCTTTATCCCACCATTTCCATCGGCAAGAAAAACATTCAAATGGAAATGTCTCTGCTATCAGATACTACCAATGCACCAGTTGAGAAAGACAGCTCCGCGCACTGGATCTGCCTTCATGACGACGATGGCACCAATTATTGGTTCATTTCAGATAACGAAATGGGTGCAGGGCTGTTAACTGCGCTAGCCATAGCCAGGGATGGCATCCATAAAGAGTGTGTGAATACAACGGAACGAGTCAGTGTCTCAGTCTCTGGCGTTCCATTGTTAAATGCCACTCACGGGGATTTAGATGAATTGTTCGGCAAAAAAGCAATCGGCAACAGAAAAAAGATCCTGCTTTATCAGGAGACACCTGTACAGGATGGATTTGTTCAGAGCAATACCGTCTCTTATTATTTTGATGGCGAAAAATTGCGCGGCGTAATTATCGGGCAAATAACCAGTAACTAGCTTGCAGGCTCCCTCTTTTACAGAAGAGGGAGTTAAGCCAGCCCACCCAACCGCATATGCAGCAGCGGAAACGGATTTCCCTGTCCATCCCGTTCCGAACGCCCGACCTGCTCAAATCCCATATGTCTATAAAACGCGACGCCCTGCGGATTCTGCTCGTTCACATCCACTTCATTTACGCCAAATTCTGCGATGGCATATTGCAGCAGCATTTTCCCGACGCCCTTCCCCCGGCTTGCATCATCCACAAACAGCATTTCAATACGATTTTCATCTACGCCTAAAAAGCCGTGAATAACACCATCTTCATCACGTGCAACCACAACCGTGAGATTAGGCAAATAGGCATTAAGCAATAGCGGACGCAGCGCCGCGATATCGCTTTCCAGCAAAAAGTGGTGCGTGGCGCGAACGGACGACTCCCAGACGGCGACGAGGCGTTCAAATTGTGCGGGGTGTGCAGCTTCTATTTTCATGTTCAAATTCCGGTTGTGTAGAGTTTCGGGGCGGCAACGCAATAAAAATCAGTTCTGCGACGTGCGCCACACGCCAGGCGTACAGCCATACTCCATCTGAAAATGACGAATAAAATGCGCGCAGTCGCTGAACCCCATCCGCTGCGCAATATCCGTCACGCTTTGCTGTGAGTTCTTCAGCAGCCAGCAAGCATAGCGCAGCCTGGCGCTGCGGATAAACTCGCGGGCCGTTTTGCCAAACTCGGCGGTGAACAGCCGGTTAAGCTGGCGTTCACTCAGTGCCACTTCTCGCGCAAGCCCGGCGGTTGTGAGCGGCCGGGTCAGGAACTGCTCTATCAGCATGACGGCGCGACGCAGCCGGCAGTCGGGGATCAGCGCCAGATTCGCCGGGCGGGGGGTGGCAATTTCATGCGGGACGAGCGACAAACGCTGGCAGGTGGTGCTGGCGATATCATCCCCGGCATGGGCGCGGATAAGCTCAGTTGCCAGCGTCAGGGTGGAAATGCCGCCCGGGCAGGTCAGCACATCGCCATCATCAATAAAGTCATACCCTTGCTCAGCGTAGACCAGCGGGAATGCCTGTCGAAACGCGTCCAGGTGGAAAGGATGTATAGAGGCTCTTCGTTCATTCAGCAATCCTTCCTGCGCGAGGACAAAACTGCCGGTGCCAATGCCAATAAGCGGAACGCCGGCATGGTGGGCATACGCCAGATATGCTTTATCTCCCCGATACCCTAAATCCAGATACTGCAATTCACCGCCGATAACCGCAAGGTAGTTAAAACTTTCCGGCGGGGCATGAGGGGAATCCGGTCTCATGATTATTCCCGCATTGCTGATAATCGGGATATCTGGAAACTCACTTATCAGGCTGATTTTAAATGCTAATTTTTCCTGCGCTTTCGCTGCATAACGCAGCGCTTCCAGCAATCCAGATACCGCCAGAAGTGAATAACGGGGCCATAATAACAACCCAATATGCAGACACTTTGCCGGTACTGATTTCCCCCCATCGGGAGAGTCAAATACAGTTTTCATTTACTTGCCAAATTTAAAATTAATTACATTATCGCAACATGAGATGTCGCACTTTATATTTCTAAGGTAATCCTGATATTTTAAATCAAGCATAAATGAGACGGGAGGAAAATATACTGTTTTTCTCGTTTATATCATTCTTTTTTTGTTCCCCGGCACACATATGTCGGTAATGTTCCTAACGTAAAGATATAGTTACCATTATGTTGTTCATTGATACGCATATAAATACTTTTTCCCGGGTACACAAAAAATTGCGGTTCGTATTTTTCCAGCCAGCGGTCTTCGACATTATCGTCCGGGAAGGTCATGTTTTTTTCTGACGTCAGCAAATACAGGTGATCCTTTCGCTCCACCCGGAAGGAAATTTTTCTGTCGATGGTTTTACCCGGATCGCTCTGCGCGCGGGCATTCATGCTCAGGGTACCGAATTTCCCGTCAAAGTTATAATTCAGCCAGACCATCAGCGTCTCATCCGGATGGTGCTGTACCAGATTAGCCTGGCATGAGAAAGGCTGAACATAGGAACGGTGCCACAGGTAATAGCCCATCAGCACGCCTGCCGTGACGAGGCACGTCGCAATGAGGTACAGCATCTGCCGAAAACGAGTCATGCTAGCTATCCTTCAGGAAATAATCAGATATACAGCGGTTCGGTTCTTTCATGGGCCGATCGCAGCGAATAACCGACGCACGGGGCAGCAGAGCGTACCAGCTGATATAAACCCAGGAATATTGCGCGCATTCAGCCTTGAATTGCTCCACATAGGTCAGCGCGGAGGCACGTTCAGCGTGGGTCTGGATGTCGTTCGCAAGATAAACGCGACAGGCGCCGATGGATGCCGCGAAGCGGTAGTCCTCAACAAAACGATTTTCCCTGGCGTTCAGATACGCCGTCACGCCTGCCACCGCCAGCACGAGCAATAACCCTATGATCACAGCCATCCAGCGCGTGTGCTTTTTAGCAACAGGGGCTGCTGGCGCGGGAGTTATTGACGCCTCCTCGAACGCCGGTGCCTCCACGCACTGTTCATCAACGGGTTGAGCCGCAGCAGGCGAAGGCTCTCTGACGGTTATTTGCGTATCGCTTGCCAGCGTCAACCCAATGCGAGGAATGGTAACGATAGGATCAGTTTCAAAACCAATCTTTTTGAGCCCTTTACGCAGGATTGAGATGTTCTGGTAATAGGTATTGGAGGAGACAAGCATGCCACGGCTTTGCCAGACAATATCCAGGAACTCTTGCTGAGTGACAATCGACCCTGCTCTGTCGATTAATAGCAACAGGCATCGGCCTGCTGGCGAATTTAACACAACCACGCGGTCAGGATTGTTAATATCACGTAACGTGCTGGCCGCAGGATGAAATTCGACGATATTATTTATTATGTAATGCTTATGCATAGGGGCAGTATGAATTCTCCGGTTAACATATGTTGAACCTGAGTCACCGCATTTATGTGATGACAGTCGCGTCGGGATCAATGTGACTGATTAACGGCACGCTGTATATCTCAGCAATTGGCGAAAAATCCTATTTTATATTGCTTCTCTTAAGCTTCACTGAACCTGCATAAGTACTCAACCCTTGCAGAATGCGGCTTGCAGAGCCTCCGTATCAGCATCCTCTCCCGTTATGATCTTTTATGAAGTGAATTTTCACTCACGAGAATTATCTGACTACCAGCAGCATCTCAATATTCAGCACCTCTCCTTTTGGTGCTCTGCTCGCCTCTTGACATTGACGAATCCCGACATAAAAAAAGATTGTACGCCACGGACATCTGTGTCCGAAATATTCAGCACCCTGAAGGCTTAACTTTTCTTAACCTGAGTGATATCAATAGCTTTCAACCTTTTCGTATACTATCCAACCACCTTTTCATCAGTTTTTATCGATGATAACACTCGTAAATTGTTATCCCCCGTCAGCAACTTCACACCCGCACTGACACCAGAAGACAAACTCCTTACAAAACATTTATCAAAGCTAAATTTTCATGAAAAATTGCGGTTATCATAATTTACAGAAAGCGAAGCGGAATAAGACCAATCAGAGGGAAACGTCGTAACCGGTCTCGATCTTAGTAATTAATACAATTTTAGATTAATTCAGATTACCTCTTTATTGGCCGACGTATAGTAGGCCTACACTATGCAATACGTCATTGCTTCGAGAATACTGGCGATAACGCTGTATATAATTCGCCTGATTACTATTATAAATCGAGGGGATAACATGACGCACACTACCCAAATAACACAGCATATTACAGTTGCACTGATGGGCGGCGATCATTATGCAAGAAATGGTATTAAAACGTTATTAAGCAGCATTCGCGATGACCTTCAGATCAATATCGTAGAAGGAGGTTATCACGAACTGGATAAGGTACTGTCGTCGATTCGTATCGATATCTTATTTATATCAGGCGCAGAGAAATATCATACAGGGTATGACTCCCTGAAATATTTAAAAAAAATCAAGGCCGCACATCCCGAGGTGATTATCTGCCTGTACTCCACCTCTGCCCATTGTCTGTTATGGGTCCGGGAAAATATTGATGCCTATATCTCGCTACAGAATACGGTTTATCAGTGGCGGATGAAGCTAGCAAAAATGGTTGATAGCCATTATCGGCCCCAAAAGCAGCCAGCGGCGTTATCGCTGACGCCAGGAGAAAGGAGGGTATTAAAGGAACTCAGGAACGGACTGGATATACGTTACATCGCAGAACTGGAGAAACTTTCTTATCGCCGCGTGAGCGCCTTAAAAAGCTCAGCAATAAGAAAACTCGGGCTCAGGAATAAGACAGATTTGCTGGTCTTTTTAACCAGTTAGACCTGCCGCTTTCAGAGCAAATCTCGTAATAAAAAAAAACCAAGGAACTATGAAATGAAAGCACGCCTTACTTGCCATTCTCTGCTGGCATTAAGCATTGCCGCCCTGCTGCCAGCGGGCTCAGCACTGGCCGCTACCACCAGCGGCGGCACGGTCAACTTCAGCGGTAAAGTGGTGACCTCCGCCTGCGCCATCAGCGCCGGCAGCGCCAATATTGACGTCGACATGGGTGAAGTGCGTACCGCAACGCTTGCCGCCGCAGGCAGTGAAGCCAGTACCGCAAAAACCTTCGCCATCACGCTGGAGGATTGCGAAATCGCCGATACCTCCGCTTCCACGGAACAGAACCCCATTGCCGCAACGACCGTGGCTATCACCTTCACCGGTACGCCGGACAGCACCGATGTGAATAGCCTGGCCGCGGGCGTAAACGGCGGTGCCGGCTCGGCGCAGCATGTCGCTATCCGTCTTTATGACGAACAGGGCAACGTCGTAAGGCTGGGTGAACCGGCAGCAGCGATCCCTCTGCGTAAAGGGGAAAACACCCTCAACTTCAGCGCGAAATATTACTCACCGCAGGGCAACGCCACGGCGGGTGATGCCAGCGCGGTCGCTACCTACACCGTGACCTATTCGTGATCTTCAGGCCCGGCCTGTTGGTCGGGTCTGACTCAGCTTCAGGAGATGCACAATGCGCGTAAACACATGGATTTGTCTGGCTGGCACGTTATGTTCATCCGCCGTGTATGCGGGCGGCGTGGGATTGGGTGCAACGCGGCTGGTCTACGCAGGCGCGACGACGCAGACGATGATGCAGGTAAGAAATACCCATCCTGATGCCACTTTCCTGATCCAGTCCTGGATGGAAGACGAGAAAGGGAGCCGTACACACGACTTCGTCATCACGCCGCCGCTGTACGTGATGAAGCCCGCCAGCGAAAGCGCGGTGAAAATCATGTTCAGCGGCAAAACCCTGCCAGACGATCGCGAAACGCTGTACTGGATGACGGTCAAAGCCATCCCACAGCAGGTTAAAAACGGTTCCGGCAATTCACTGCAATTTGCCTCAGCCAACCGCATCAAGGTCTTTTATCGCCCTGAGTCGCTCCGGGAAGGCGCAGGAGAGGCATGGAAAAACCTTGCTGGCACATACCGCGCGGGGAAGGTCACGCTGACCAACCCAACGCCGTATTACCTCACCACCATTAACCTTAAAATTGATGGCAGGCCGGTGTCGCCCGTCATGGTGCCGCCGAAAGCCAGCGTGACGCTGGCAGACACCTTCAGCCAGGCGAGCAGCCTGAGCTACCAGACCATTAACGATTATGGGGCCTGGACGCCCGTCACCCGCACGTCGTTGTCTCAATAATAAAAACGGTAAGGCGTGACCACATGAAAATAAAAATCCTGTGCGCCACGGCGATCGCCCTGGTGATTCGGCAAGCCGTGGCTGCCGAAAGCGAGCTGCACTTTAATCCTGCGTTTCTTAACGGCGAACAGGCAAACAGCGCCGACCTCGCCTGGGTCAACGCCGGGAGCGCGTTGCCGCCGGGCGAGTACAACCTTAACGTGTACATCAACACCCAGTTCGCGTTCACAGGTAACGTCACGTTTCGCGCCGCTGAAAAGACCTCCGGTGAAGCACTGCCGTGCCTGACGCCTGCGCAATTCGCCGCACTTGGCATCGATAGCCGTCAGGCGAAAGGGGGTGAGCTGTCGCCTGCGCAGCGCTGCATTTTTTTAACCCAGTCGTTCGCCGATACCCGGTTTGATTTTGACCAGAGGACGCTTACCCTCAACTTCACCGTACCGCAAAGCGCGATGCGCACTCTGCCGCGCGGGTACGTCAACCCGGCGAGCTGGGAATCCGGCATCACTGCCGCGTGGCTGAACTACGTGGTCAATGGGGCGAATAATGCGTATCGGGGCGAGACGCGCACGCGGGAACAACAGCTGTTCGTGAGCCTCAACAGCGGTGCCAACCTGGGCGCATGGCGGCTGCGTGACTTCACCACGTGGACCAAAGGGAGTCACGAGCTTACCCACGTGCAGACCTGGCTACAGCGGGATATTCGCGCCCTGCGTGCTCAGGCTTATGCCGGTGAAACGTTCACGTCATCTCAGGTGTTTGACGCCGTTGGCCTGCGTGGCATCGCCCTGAAGACCGATGACAACATGTTGCCCGCCAGCCTGAGCGGTTACGCGCCTGAAGTGCGTGGCATCGCGCGCAGCAACGCCACGGTGACGGTTCGCCAGAACGGTAACATCATCTATCAAACCTCCGTTCCGCCGGGCGCGTTTGTGGTGAAAGATCTCTATCCGACCTCTTCAGGGGGCGATCTTGCAGTCACCCTTCAGGAGAGCGACGGCAGCCAGACGCAATACACCCTGCCCTTTGCCAGCGTGCCGAATCTGGTGCGTAACGGCCAGATGAAATATGCCCTGGGGGCGGGGAAATACCGTCCGACGAGCAATCAGCAGTCGCCCTCCTTCGCGCAGGGCGAGCTGTTCCTCGGCTGGCGATATGGCCTCACGTTTTATGGCGGGGCGCAGTTTTCCGATCGCTACAACGGCCTGGCCTTCGGCATCGGGCAGAATCTCGGCCGCTTTGGCGCGTACTCCCTCGACCTTACCCATGCCCGGAGCCAGCTGGCCGATAATCAGCGCTACACCGGTGACTCGGTGCGCCTGCGGTACAGCAAGCTGCTGAACGATACCGGTACGCGGGTTAATTTCTTCTCGCTGCGTTATTCAACGGAAGGGTTTTATACCCTCAGCGATACCACTTACAAAGGCATGACGGGCGGAGCGCCAGAACAGACCGTAGAAGACGATGGCACCGTCACCACCCGCTACGACACGGTTTACAACCTGCATATGTCGCGTAAGGCAAAAAATCAGCTGCTGCTGTCACAGCCGATGGGCGAATACGGGGCGCTGTCGCTGTCATGGGATCAACAAACCTACTGGAATACGTCAAAAACCACGCAGAGTTTGCAGTTCGCGTGGAACGCAACGTTTCGTAACCTGTCGCTTGGCATCAGCGCCCAGCGTAGCGCAAGCCTGTACGACAACAAGAAAGACAACATCCTGGCGTTATCCCTGTCGGTACCGCTGGGTAACCCGGCGCTGTCGACCCGCCTTCGTTTTACCACCACCCATGCGGATCCCGCCGGCACCACCGCCAGTACGGGCATAAGCGGCTATCTGCCGGGACAGGAAGATCTTTTCTATAGCGTCAACCAGCGCTACAGCGCGCAGCAGCACTACGGCGGCGATGCCGCGCTGCAATACGAGGGCGCGTGGGGAGACTACAACCTGGGCTACAGCTATTCTGGCGACGCCCGCAACCTCAGCTACGGGATGAGCGGCGCTGCGGTGCTGCATGAGGATGGCCTGACGCTGAGCCAGCCGCTCGGCAACACCAATATCCTGGTGAAAGCCCCGGGCGCCAGCAACGTCGCTGTGCTCAACCAAAAGGGCATTAAAACCGACAGCCGGGGCTATGCGGTGATCCCGTACGCCACGCCGTATCGCGTCAATCAGGTTGCGCTGGATGTCACCACCGTGGGCAATGACGTGGAGCTTGAGAACGCCATCGCCAATAAAATACCCACCGACGGGGCGCTGGTTCGCGCCACCCTCACCACGCGTCAGGGGGCAAAAGCGATGTTTATCGTGCGTCACGCCAGGGACGTGCTCCCCTTCGGCACGCTGGTCTCGTCAGAGGATGACAACGCCAGCGGTATCGTCGGCGATGGCGGCAGCGTGTATCTGACCGGCCTGTCCGCGAAGGGAACGTTACGCGCCGTGTGGGGGCGCAACAGCACCCAGCGCTGCACGATCCACTATGCGTTGAACCCGCAGAATTATCACGCCCGCACCGGGCTTTATTCCCAGGAGGTTCTATGTCAGTAACCCTTCGGTTCCTCCCGTTGATCCTGCTGCTGTTCATCACCGTCCCCGTGCGCGGCTATGACGTGCTGGTTTCCGTGACCGGCAGTGTGATCGGCAATACCTGCATTGTCGCGGAAGATTCAAAGGAACAAGACGTGCCGCTCGGAACCGTCGGCATGAAACAGTTTAGCGAGGCGGGTGCGGTCAGCCCTGTTAAAACGCCCTTCACGCTCACCCTGGAAGCGTGCGGTCCCACCTTTGCTGGCGTGAAAATCCGCTTCAGCGGCACGCCGGATAACGAAAACCCGCAGCTTCTGAAAGTTGCTGACGGCGGCGCGACCGGCGTGGCGGTGCAGATTCTGGATAAAGATGGCGAGCTCATCCCGCTGGACACGCAGACCACCGCCTACGGCGCGGCGGGGGATGACAGCGTAAAAATGACCTTCTATGCGCGACTGGCCGCCACGGGTGCGCCGGTCAATGCCGGAGACGTTTCGGCAGTGGCGACCTGGACGACGGAGTACCAATAATGCGTTTACTGTTTTTAGCCCTGTTATTCATGACGTCTCAGGCGTTTGCCCTCTCCTGGACATCGGATATCACACTTTCACCCACGCCCATGGCCTGGTCAGGCCCGGCAGATTCCATCGTGCCCGGAAAGACGATCGGCTCTGAATGGAGTGCAAGCGCGAGCGTATCGGAAGTGTTCTGGTGCGGCCTGGTATTTACCTGCTCCAAAGGAACGCTGGAGCCGAGCAGCAGCGTAACGGCTACCGGCATCACGGTGATTCTCGATGGCGCCAGTTACATGGTATTTGAAACGGGCGTGCCCGGCATCGGCTTCATTCTTGGGCTTAAAGATTATAACGGGACGACCTATGTCCCGATGCAGACGGGCATTACGCAGAGCTATCCGGCCGAGGGGACAAGCGGGTATGCCACCGCACTGGGCTGGTCGGCAAAAGTGACGTTTATCAAGACCGGCGTTCCGCTGAAATCCGGCGTATACCAGACTCCAACCATTAACGCGGCGATCCTGACGGCCTATAACAACGAAGTGAAAACCGCACAGGTGATCATCAACCCGACCACTATCACGGTGACGGCAAGTGGCTGCACGGTGGGAACGAAAAGCGCCAGCGTCGAACTGGGCACCATTGACGTTCACACGCTGCCCACCGTAGGCAGCACTTCACCGTCGGGCGAGTTTAACGTCAGCCTGACCTGTGATGAGAACGTGGCGGTTAACGCCGTGATGACCGATCAGACCACGCCGTCAAATACCTCGTCGATCGTGACGCTGACCGGGGACTCCACGGCCTCCGGCATTGGCGTGCAGTTCTTCTATAACGGCATCGGGCCGCTGATGATGGGGCCGGACAGCTCGGCCGCAGGCACGACGGGACAGTTTTTCATCCAGACCACCAGCGCAGCACAAACGCTGTCGCTGCCGTTCCAGGCGCAGTACATCCGAACCGGAGAACTGGTCCCCGGCTCGGCTAACGCCCTGGCGAGCATTACGTTTTCGTACCAGTAGGTCAGTGTTTAACCCACACCAGCTGATCGACACGGAAGCCCAGACCGCGTGCGGTGTTCAGGTAGTCCTGTTTTACCGCATCCGGGATGGTCGGCGTACGCGATAAAATCCACAGGTAGTCGCGGTTCGGACCGCTGACCAGCGCGTACTGGTACTTATCGTCCAGCTTGATCACGTTATAGCCGCCGTAGAACGGGCCGAAGAACGACACCTTCAGCGCGGCCGTGGTGGGTTCGCCGGTAAAGTACGCCTTACCTTCGCTCTCATTCCACTTGTTCTTCACCGGATCGTAGCCGCGGTTAAGCACGCTGATCCCGCCGTCGCTGCGCGTGCCGTAGGTCGCGGTAACCTGTTCCAGACCGCGCTCGAAGCGGTTTTCCAGTCGGGCGACTTCATACCATTTGCCGAGATAGCGGCTGGCATCAAAGCCGGTTATGGGCTGCACGCCTTTCGGCGGCGTGGGAGATTTACAGGCAACCAGCGTCAGCGCAATGGCGACACCGGTGACAACAGGCCATAGCCTCATGAGAGCTCCTTTCATTTACGCGGTTGGATGTTAAGTGTAGTGCACCAATGCGGCGCTTCATCCCGTCGGGAAATATTCGTAGTATATTGAGATTATTCCTCCTCTTCGGATGCAGACATGGCTTACTCCATCGGCGAATTCGCCAGACTCAGCGGCATTACCGCCACCACGCTCCGGGCGTGGCAGCGACGCTATGGCTTGCTCAAGCCCGAGCGTACGGACGGCGGCCACCGCCTGTACAGCGATGAGGACGTTCAGCAGGCGCTGAAAATCCTCGACTGGGTAAAAAAAGGCGTACCCATTGGCCAGGTAAAATCCCTGCTGGAACGCCCTGCTCCGCGCCGCGCCAATAACTGGCAAACCCTGCAACAGGCCATGCTGCAAAAATTGCAGGAGGGAAAAATCGAATCCCTGCGTCAGATGGTTTACGACGCCGGGCGCGAATACCCGCGGCCAGAGCTGGTGGCTAACGTGCTGCGTCCGCTACGCGGCCAGATGTCGGCCAACGTTGCCGCCGCCATGACCCTGCGTGAGATCCTCGACGGCATCCTCATCGCCTACACCTCGTTTTGCCTTGAAGGCGATAAAAAAGCGCCGGGCGATAACATTCTCATCAGCGGCTGGTATCTGAACGACCCGTGTGAGATCTGGCTTGAAGCCTTAACGCGCACCGGCCAGGGCCACCGCATCGACATACTGCCGGTTCCCCCTGCCGCGCTGGCCCCGGAAATTTTCCCGGACCGCAAATGGCTTTTAGTCACCAGCGGCAAGCTTAACGCCGCACGGAAAAAGCAGGTTGCACAGTGGCAGCAGCAGGTTTCCCTTGAGGTCATTATCCTCTGATTATTTTCTGCTGTGGCAATCTTCACGAAAAGTTGAATATTTTTTCGCGCAGCGAGTGCTAACGTTTTCCTGTCAACCACAACTTAACAGGAAAACACGATGAAAAAGACACTCCCTCTGATGATGCTGGCTTCAATGGCTTTCGCTCCTGCCGCGTTCAGTGCGCCGGCAGGCACCCTGAGCGTGCACGTTCTGGACCAGCAAACCGGTATGCCGCCTGCGGATGTAACCGTCACGCTGGAGAAGCAGGAGCAGAACAAGTGGACCCAGATTGCCAGCGGTAAAACCGACCACGACGGGCGCATCAAATCGCTCTATCCGCAGGATGAGGATATGGCGCCAGGCGTGTATAAAGTGACCTTCAAAACCGCAGATTACTTCCACGGTAAAAAGCTGGAATCCTTCTTCCCGGAAGTGCCGGTGCTGTTCACCGTCACCCGCACCAACGAAAAACTGCACATCCCGCTTCTGCTAAGCCAGTACGGTTACTCGACCTACAAGGGCAGCTGATTGCCCTTGATTTTAAAGCAGATTAAAAAATAATCTCGCCAATACTTGGACAAACTCGCATTGTTGTGTAACTTTTAGATATGAGATCGGGAGGTGCACACCATGACAACGAAACCTGTGCTGGGTATTAGCGGATGTTTGACCGGTTCCGCCGTTCGCTTTGACGGCGGGCATAAGCGTATGGGCTTTGTGATGGATGAGCTGGCTCAGTGGGTCACTTTCCGTCCGGTATGCCCGGAAATGGCGATTGGCCTGCCAACGCCTCGTCCGGCGCTGCGTCTGGTGATGACCACCCGCGGCGAGACAGAAATGCGTTTTAGCAAAGCGCCGCATGATGACGTCACGCAGAAGATGGCCGCATTCACAGCGGATTATCTGCCGAAAATCGGCGATCTGTCGGGCTTTATCGTCTGTGCAAAATCCCCAAGCTGCGGCATGGAGCGCGTGCGGCTGTATGATGAAAACGGCAACCGGGGCCGCAAGGAGGGTGTCGGGCTGTTCACCGCCGCCCTCCTTGACACTTTACCCTGGCTGCCCGTCGAAGAAGATGGTCGCCTGCACGATCCGGTGCTGCGGGAAAACTTTGTAGAGCGCGTTTTCGCCCTGCATGAACTGAACATATTGCGTAAAAATGGCGTGACGCGCCGGGCCCTGCTCGACTTCCACAGCCGCTATAAGCTTCAGCTTCTGGCGCACCATCAGGCGGGCTACCGTGAAATTGGCCCGTTCGTGGCATCACTGCATGAGTGGGACGATCTGGACGCGTTTTTCGTGGCGTATCGCGACAAGCTGATGACGATCCTGAAAAAACCCGCTTCGCGGAAGAACCACACCAACGTGCTGATGCACATTCAGGGCTATTTCCGTAACCAGCTGAACAGCCGCCAGCGCGGAGAACTGCGTGATGTGATCCTGCATTACCGTGACGGCCTGCTGCCGATCCTCGCGCCGCTGACGCTGCTGAAGCATTACCTGGCCGAATACCCCGACCGGTATCTGATGACGCAAAACTACTTTGATCCCTATCCTGATGATTTGGGTCTGCGTCTGGCCGTTACCTGATGAGAAAGAAGCGAAGGCCCCATTGACCCACAGAGGCCCAAAGCTGTACCCCGTTTAGACGACACCCTCACTGTCGTCTTTTTTTTTGCGCTCAGCGCAAAATACTGTAATTCTGTACAGGTTAAGATTGCACAGCGGAGTACCCCGATGATCAAAAACCTGCATATTCAGAACTACCGCTCGATTCGCGATATGTCGCTTGAGCTGGAGCAGCTCAACATCGTGTTCGGCCCCAACGGCACGGGAAAATCCAATATTTATAAAGCGATTTACCTGATGCACAGCGCGGCGCAGGGGCAATTCTCCCAGGCGCTGGCGAACGAGGGCGGCATTTTGAAGGTGTTCTGGGCGGGCAAAACCCGGAGCGATCAGCTGCGACGCATGAACCTGGCGGTGGAAACGGAAACGTATGAATATGAGCTCCAGGTCGGGTTTGTGGAAAAGCTGCCCTACCCGTCACAGTTTCAGCTCGACCCGGTGATCAAAGAGGAGTCCATCTGGCTGAGCGGGCAGCACCGTCGTCCGTCGTCACAGCTGATGAAGCGTAAGAATCAGGCGGTCTTCCTGAACAACGTGCATCACGAAAAAGTGACCCACAGCGGTACGCTGTATGAGAACGAGTCGGTGTTCGGGCAGCTCGGCGAGCCGCACCTCTACCCCGAAGTGTCGCAGATGCGCGAGTCCCTGCGTAACTGGCGCTTTTATCATGAATTTTCCGTTTCGTCCGGCTCGGCTATACGTGCGCCGCAGGTGGGCTTCCGCTCGCCGGTGCTGGCCAGCGACGGCGCGAACCTTGCCGCCGCGTTTCAGACCATTGTCGAAATCGGCGACGAGCTGCTGCTGATGCGCATTCTCGACCAGGCCTTCCCCGGCTGCGTGTTTTACAGCGACAACACCGGCGGACGCTTTCGCATGATGATGCAGCGCGAAGGCCTGAGCCGACCGCTGGAACCGGCTGAATTTTCCGACGGCACGCTGCGTTTTCTGTGCCTGGCGGTGGCATTGCTCAGCCCGCGTCCACCAGCCTTTATCGCCCTTAACGAACCGGAAAACAGCCTGCACCCGCAGATGCTGCCCGCCCTGGCGAGCCTGATTGCCGAGGCCAGCCGCTACTCGCAGATCTGGCTCACCAGCCACTCGCCGGAGCTGGCGCAGTTGATTGAGAAGCACCGTTCGTTTTCGCTGTATCAGCTGTCGATGGTGGAGGGGGAGACGAGGATGGAGCGACTGGGGTAATTGCCATCCTCAACGGTAGTGCTGAGAGAATCGGTTTTAACGCGATGCTTTTCTAAAAGCTTCATGGGTTTACTCTTTCTTGTGGTTAAAATCTGCCTGGTCAATGTCTTAAAAGTACATCGATTGAGCGTATACATGATCCAGTTTCACCTTCCATGCGGGCAGCGGGCATACGCTGGAGCGAATTGACATACTTGATGGAAGGATGTGACCCAATGCCGAACATCGAATCGAAAGGTGAGAGGAAAGGCTGGTAAATATGGCTTTGAATGGAACGTTGATACTTAACGGAGCAGACTATGCGCCATTTAACCTCTATGGGGTGGGTGTGTTTATGGCCCACTCCGGGCAGGGCACCTATAGAAATAATGCCAGTTGCGCAGCCATCCCCACCCTAGGCCCATTGCCACCCGGCAAATACTGGATTATTGAGCGTGGAAGCGGCGGACTTTTCTCATGGGTGAAAGCGAAATCACAAGACCTCGTCAATCGTTTTTTTTACGGTGCAGAGTTTAACCGCGATGAGTGGTTTGCTTTATACAAGGATGACTTCGGTATAGACGATGGAACATGGGTCGATCACGTTCATCGAGGTCTATTCAGGCTTCACCCGGGAACAATCTCCGAGGGCTGCATCACAATCGCTCATAACTCTGATTACGGGATAATCAGAGATGCTTTGATGAACACAACGCCAATGCAAGTCCCCTGCATGCGTTCTCTTATGGCCAGGGGATGGATCGAGGTGATTGACGGTGGCTTTACAAAAACTTGTACGTAGAGTTGTGAAGACGATTTACTTCGTCGCGTTGTCCTTCCCCGTCGGACGCACTTTGGGCCCAGCTGAATTTTGGTTTGACTATGAAACAGCGCATCGGATTGGTGAAGTGTTTTATGGCCCGGGCGAGATAGGTCAGGACGCTCTTTATGAGGTTTATACCTATATTGGGCTAATAGCCATCCTTTTTATTACAACGATCCTCTACCAATTAACAATGAAGTTATTCAATAAAATAAGGAACAAATAATATGCCCATCCCTCCCTATATGTGGCTCAAAGACGACGGCGGCGCGGATATCAAAGGCTCAGTAGATGTCCAGGACCGCGAAGGAAGCATTGAGATAATCGGTTTAAGTCACGGTATCAATCTTCCGGTAAACAGCGCAAACGGAGCGATTACCGGTACACGTCAGCACTCTTCCATGAGGATCGAAAAAGAGGTGGATAGCTCTACCCCTTATCTTTATAAAGCAGCCGCCACCGGA
>NZ_SJON01000003.1 GCF_004331385.1 Enterobacter quasihormaechei | reverse complement strand
GCAGCGCCACCCGGCAATTCGACGCGAAGGATTTACACCGCGCGGAAGGCGATCTCGCTTGGGATCACTTCACCCTGCCAGTACAGCTGCGCCGCAACGCGCCCTGCCAGCTGGCGATAGATTTCCGTAAACTCGCTGTCCGGACGGCTGACCACCGTCGGTTTCCCGCTATCGAGATCTTCACGCAGCGTGATGTGCAGCGGCAGTTGCCCAAGCAGCTGCGTATGGTACTGCGCCGCCAGCTTTTCCGCACCGCCGGTGCCAAAGATGGGCTCGTGATGACCGCAATTGCTGCAAATGTGCATGCTCATGTTCTCGACGATGCCCAGGACCGGCACCTCCACTTTCTCGAACATGACAATGCCTTTTTTGGCGTCGATCAGGGCGATGTCCTGCGGCGTGGTTACCACCACGGCGCCGGTGACCGGAATGTTCTGCGCCAGCGTCAGCTGGATATCCCCGGTGCCCGGCGGCATGTCCAGCACCAGATAATCAAGGTCAGGCCACATTGTCTCCTGCAACATTTGCAGCAGCGCTTTGCTGGCCATCGGGCCACGCCAGACCATCGCGTTATCGTCCGTCACCAGGTAACCAATGGAGTTGGTCGCCAGCCCGTGCGCCACGATCGGCGCCATGTGGGTGCCGTCCGGCGAGGTTGGACGCTGGTTTTCCGCCCCCAGCATGTTTGGAATGGACGGACCGTAGATATCCGCATCCAGAATGCCGACCTTGGCCCCCTCTGCCGCCAGCGCAAGCGCCAGGTTAACGGCGGTTGAGGATTTACCCACCCCACCCTTGCCAGAGCTGACGGCGATGATGTTCTTCACCCCGTTAACGCCCGGCTGATTTTTCACGCGCTTGAGCGTGGCGATGCTGTGGCTCAGCTTCCAGTCAATCGCTTTTGCCCCGGTAATGCGCAGCAGCTCAGAGCTGGTTTGCTCTTTCAGGGCATCAAAAGCGCTGGTCCAGACGAACGGCATCTGTAGCTCGATGTGCAGCGTATCGTCCAGCCATGCGACGTGGTGAAGCGCTTTCAGCGTCGTGAGATTGTGCTTCAGGGTTGGATGCTGAAAATTAGCCAGCGTCCCGGCGACCATTGCTCGTAAGGCTTCCGGTGATTTGGCCTGGGATTGAGAACTCATCCCGACTCCTTTGTTCTTGTGAATAAGACCTTAGGCCAACAAGTTTACCTGAAAGGCCGCGGTTTGTGCTTACTTAATAATGCCCCTTTTGGTAATATCGAAAACCCTTTTCACAGTTAAAAGAAGTAATGCCTACTATGACTCAAGTCGCGAAGAAAATTCTGGTAACGTGCGCCCTGCCGTACGCCAACGGCTCAATCCACCTCGGCCACATGCTGGAGCATATCCAGGCTGATGTCTGGGTCCGTTACCAGCGAATGCGCGGCCACGAGGTGAACTTCATCTGTGCGGACGATGCCCACGGCACGCCGATCATGCTGAAAGCGCAGCAGCTGGGGATCTCCCCGGAACAGATGATCGCCGAAATGAGTCAGGAGCATCAGACCGATTTTGCTGGCTTTGACATCAGCTATGACAACTATCACTCCACACACAGCGACGAAAACCGCGAGCTGTCGGAGCTGATCTACACCCGTCTGAAAGAGAATGGTTTCATTAAAAACCGCACCATTTCTCAGCTGTACGATCCGGAAAAAGGCATGTTCCTGCCGGACCGTTTCGTCAAAGGCACCTGCCCGAAATGTAAATCCCCGGACCAGTACGGCGATAACTGCGAAGTGTGCGGCGCGACCTACAGCCCGACCGAGCTTATCGAACCGAAATCCGTGGTTTCCGGCGCGACGCCGGTGATGCGTGACTCCGAGCACTTCTTCTTCGACCTGCCGTCCTTCAGCGAAATGCTGAAGGCGTGGACCCGCAGCGGTGCGTTGCAGGAGCAGGTTGCGAACAAAATGCAGGAGTGGTTCGAGTCCGGTCTGCAACAGTGGGATATCTCCCGCGATGCGCCCTACTTTGGCTTTGAAATCCCGAACGCGCCGGGCAAATATTTCTACGTCTGGCTGGATGCGCCAATCGGCTACATGGGTTCGTTCAAGAACCTGTGTGACAAGCGCGGCGACACCGTAAGCTTCGACGAATACTGGAAGAAAGATTCCGATGCCGAACTGTACCACTTTATCGGCAAAGACATCGTTTACTTCCACAGCCTGTTCTGGCCAGCGATGCTGGAAGGCAGCAACTTCCGCAAGCCGACTAACCTGTTCGTACATGGCTACGTCACGGTGAACGGCGCGAAGATGTCTAAATCTCGCGGGACGTTTATTAAGGCCAGCACCTGGCTGAACCACTTTGACGCGGACAGCCTGCGCTACTATTACACCGCGAAGCTCTCTTCCCGCATCGACGATATCGACCTGAACCTGGAAGATTTCGTCCAGCGCGTGAACGCGGACATCGTCAACAAGGTGGTGAACCTGGCGTCACGTAACGCGGGCTTTATTGCCAAACGCTTTGACGGCGTGCTCTCTGCCGAGCTGGCCGATCCTGAACTGTACAAAACCTTCACCGACGCCGCCGCTGCGGTTGGCGAAGCCTGGGAAAGCCGTGAATTCGGTAAAGCCATTCGCGAAATCATGGCGCTGGCAGACGTGGCCAACCGCTATGTGGACGAGCAGGCACCGTGGGTGGTGGCGAAACAGGAAGGCCGCGACGCCGACTTGCAGGCAATCTGCACCATGGGTCTGAACATGTTCCGCGTGCTGATGACCTGGCTGAAGCCGGTTCTGCCGCAGCTATCAGCCCGCGCGGAAGCGTTCCTGAATACCGAGCTGACCTGGGATGCCATCCAGCAGCCGCTGCTCGGCCACAAGGTGAACACCTTCAAGGCGCTGTACAACCGCATCGAGATGAAGCAGGTTGACGCCCTGGTGGAAGCCTCTAAGGAAGAGGTGAAAGCGGCGACCGCACCGGTGACCGGCCCGCTGGCTGACGATCCGATTCAGGAGACCATCACCTTTGATGATTTCGCGAAGGTCGACCTGCGCGTGGCGCTGATCGAAAACGCGGAGTTCGTGGAAGGTTCTGACAAACTGCTGCGTCTGACGCTGGATCTGGGCGGTGAGAAGCGTAACGTCTTCTCCGGCATTCGCTCCGCGTATCCTGACCCGCAGGTGCTGATTGGTCGTCAGACCGTGATGGTGGCAAACCTGGCTCCGCGTAAAATGCGCTTCGGCATCTCTGAGGGGATGGTGATGGCCGCAGGCCCGGGCGGAAAAGACATCTTCCTGTTAAGCCCTGACGAAGGCGCGAAGCCGGGTCAGCAGGTGAAATAATAAAAAAGCCGGATGAGAATCCGGCTTTTTTTTTGCCCGGCGGCGCTACGCTTGCTCAGGCCTACGGGTTATGTAGGCCGGGTAAGGCGAAGCCGCCACCCGGCTAAAATCACGCCTTCGTGCTGTGCATCCGCTGCGTCAACCCACGCAGGAAATAGCGCAGAAACTGATCCCCACACTCGCGGTAATTCTTATGATCCGGCGCGCGCATCATGGCGGTGATTTCCGGCATCGACACGCGAAATTTCTGCTCGGTCACGATCGCCAGGATGTCGTCAGTTTTCAGGGAGAACGCAATACGCAGTTTTTTCAGCACCGTGTTGTTGTTCACCCGACGCTCCAGCGCCAGCTCGGGCGCAGACGCATCTTTGCCGCGTCTGTCGTAGATCAGGCCATTCAGAAAGCCCGACAGAATAATGTCCGGGCAGCGAACAAAGCCCTCTTCATCTTCTTTGGTCATCCAGGTGTCGAAACTGGCGGACGTGGATTCCATATCGGAAAGCGCAAGAATGCGCACCATGTCATTGTTGTTCGCCTTCAGGGTGTAGCGCAGGCTACGAAGAATATCGTTACTTAGCATAGAGCCTTCGAATGTCGATGATGCAATGGCGCGCAGTGTACCAGTTTTACAGGCCAATCGCCTCTTTCAAACTTTTCAGGTAGCGACGGCTAACGGGCACGGTCTGTCCGGCGCGCAGCACCAGCTCGGCCTGGCCGTTATCTTCCAGACGGATCTCCTTCAGGTGCGCCATGTTCACCAGATACTGACGGTGGCAGCGGATCAGCGGCGTGCGGCTTTCCAGCGTGCGCAGCGTCAGCTCGGTAAAGCCTTCGTTGCCTTCGGCACTGGTAACGTATACCCCGCTCAGACGGCTGCTGACAAAGGCAACGTCGTCCATTTGCAGGAGGTAAATCCGGCTGTGTCCGGTGCAGGGGATAAACTTCAGGGGCTGCTGATGGTCTGGCAGGAGCGATACATCCTGCACGGTACGCTCCTGCCGCAAACGGGCCAGGGTCTTTTCGAGCCGTTTCTCTTCAATCGGTTTCAGGAGATAATCGAACGCGTGCTCTTCAAACGCCTTTACGGCGTACTCGTCAAAGGCGGTCAGAAAGACGATATAGGGACGGTGCTCCGGGTCAAGCATGCCGACCATCTCCAGCCCGCTGATGCGCGGCATCTGAATATCGAGAAATACGACGTCCGGACGCAGCTTATGCACCGCGCCGATGCCTTCAATCGCATTGGCACATTCACCCACGACCTCAATGTCACTCTGCTCCTGCAACAGGACACGCAGGTTTTCCCGTGCTAACGGCTCATCATCAACAATCAGCACTCTTAACATGCGTTCTCCTCCAGCGGCAATCGTAAGGTAATTCGGGTAAAGCGGTCTGGCTCACAGGCGACGGTTATTCCGCAGTCGTCCCCGAAATGCGCGCGCAGGCGTTTATCCACCAGGCTCATGCCCAGACCGCCTGACGCAGAGGCTTCATACAGCCCCGCGTTATCTTCAATATTCAGCACCAGATGGTGGTTAAAACGAGACGCGGAAATCACAATCTCCCCCGTGCCCAGCAGCTGCGATGTTCCATGCTTAATGGCATTCTCTACAATCGGTTGCAGGGTAAAAGCGGGAAGATGCTGATACGCCAGCTCGTCCGGGACGGATAACGACACCTGCAAACGTGACTGAAAGCGCGCTTTCTCGATTTGCAGATAGGCGTTTACGTGTTCAATCTCGTCCGCAAGGGTCACGATCTCCGACGGCCGCTTCAGGTTTTTGCGGAAAAACGTCGACAGAAACTGCACCAGCTGCGCGGCCTGATCGCTGTCGCGGCGGATCACCGCCTTCAGCGTGTTGAGCGCGTTAAACAGGAAATGCGGATTCACCTGGGCGTGCAGGAGCTTAATTTCTGACTGCGTCAGCAGCGCTTTTTGCCGTTCATACTGCCCCGCGAGGATTTGCGCCGAAAGCAGCTGGGCGATCCCCTCCCCCAGCGTGCGGTTGATGGAGCTGAACAGGCGATTTTTGGCTTCGTAAAGCTTAATGGTGCCCATCACGCGCTGGTTTTCACCCCGCAGGGGGATGACCAGCGTCGAGCCAAGTTTGCACTGCGGATGCAGGGAACAGCGGTACGGCACTTCATTCCCGTCGGCATACACCACTTCACCCGTTTCAATGGCGCGCAGGGTATAGGCCGAGGAGATGGGTTTACCCGGCAGATGGTGGTCGTCGCCGGTGCCGGTAAACGCCAGCAGCTTTTCGCGATCGGTAATCGCCACGGCCCCGATATCCAGCTCTTTATACAGCACCTGCGCCACCTTCATACTGTTCTCTTCGTTGAATCCCTGGCGCAGGATCCCTTCCGTCGACGCCGCAACTTTTAAGGCGGTGGCAGAAAAAGCCGAGGTGTATTTTTCAAACATGGCGCGTTTGTCGAGCAGAATGCGCATAAACAGCGCCGCGCCTACGGTATTGGTGACCATCATCGGTGCGGCAATGTTGCTGACGAGGTGTAACGCATCGTCAAACGGGCGCGCAATCAGCAGGATGATCGCCATCTGCGCCATTTCCGCCACGAAGGTGATCGCCCCGGCGGTAAGGGGGCTGAACACTTTATCCGGGCGACCGCGCTTAATCATATAGCTGTGGACGAGGCCACCCAGCAGCCCTTCGACAATGGTGGAGATCATGCAGCTCAGCGCCGTCATACCGCCCATGGAATAACGATGCAGGCCGCCGGTTAATCCCACCAGACCGCCCACGACCGGGCCACCGAGCAGCCCGCCCATAACCGCGCCGATGGCGCGCGTATTGGCGATAGAGTCTTCGATATGGAGACCAAAATAGGTACCCATAATGCAGAAAATGGAGAAGGTGACGTAGCAGAGCAGCTTGTGCGGTAAACGTACGGTAACCTGCATCAGCGGAATAAACAGGCGCGTTTTGCTCATCAGCCAGGCGATGACCAGGAACACGCACATCTGCTGAAGCAACAGCAGCACCAGATTAAACTCGTACATACTCACAAACCGCATATTCTAAAAACGCGTAACATACACTGAAGGCGTTTAACTTTCTTTGAAACGTGCCATAAAAGCGATAATTCGTGCCCGCCATCACACCTTTTGCCGGAGATAAGCTGTTCCTCCCATAACCTGTACGAAAAAGAATCAAATTTTCCCGGTTCAGCAAAGTGGGTCTACAGTTAAGCTGGGCACGCGCAAGCCTGGGGGCGAAAATGGCGCTTTACACGATAGGTGAAGTGGCACTCCTGTGTGATGTCAATCCCGTTACGCTACGGGCGTGGCAGCGACGGTACGGATTGCTTAAACCGCAAAGAACGGACGGCGGGCACCGCCTGTTTAACGATGCGGACATTGACCGGATCCGCGAGATCAAAAGCTGGATCGACAACGGCGTGCAGGTCGGCAAGGTAAAATCGCTTCTGTGTCAGGACGATCCTGACACCCAGCATCTCTGGCGCGAGCGGCAGGAAACGCTGCTGAGGCTGTTGCAGACCGGCAATGTGCAGCGTCTGCGCGGCTGGATCAAAGAACAGGGTCGCGACTACCCCGCGCAAACCCTGATCGCCCATCTTTTTATCCCCTTACGGCGTCGGCTCCAGTGTCAGCAAACCACCTTACAGGCGCTACTCAGCATGCTTGACGGCGTGCTGATTAACTATATTTCCGTCTGTCTTTCCTCGGCGCGGAATAAAAACGGTAAAGACGCGCTGGTGATCGGCTGGAACGTGCACGATACCACCCGGCTGTGGCTCGAAGCCTGGATTGCCACCCAGCAGGGCTGGCGGGTTGACGTCCTTGCCCACTCGCTGGCCCAGCTCAGGCCGGAACTGTTTGAGGGACAGACGCTGCTGGTCTGGTGCGGCGAAGTCCCCTCCGCTTCGCAGCAGCAGCTCCTGACGGAGTGGCGCGAACACGGTTATCCCGTTTATCCGCTGGGGCCAAATGCGTCGTAAAGGCATTTAATGGTTCATTAACAGCTGCGCTTCACCGTATAATTGTTCCGTTAACAAGAGGAGCACATGATGAAGGCAACGAAACTGGCCGTAATTACCCTTTTTGCACTGATGGCCATCAGCGGTATCGGTGGCGTTATGCTGGCAGGGTATTCCTTTATTGTTCGCGGCGGTGTTGGCTGAGGTATCCAGCCAGGCGTTCAAACAGGCGATCCACCACAATCGCCGCCAGCGCAACCAGCACCGCCCCCTGAATAATGTAAGCCGTATTAAACCCGCTTAGTCCGATGATGATCGGCGTCCCCAGCGTATTCGCACCGACGGTCGAGGCGATGGTTGCCGTACCAATGTTGATAATCACGGACGTGCGTACGCCGGCGATAATCACCGGTGCGGCCAGCGGCAGTTCTACCTTAACCAGCCGCTGCCAGGCGCTCATCCCCATCCCTTCCGCTACGCTCAGCACCGATGCCGGCACCGCCGCAATGCCCGCCAGCGTCCCTTGCAGAATGGGCAACACGCCGTACAAAATCAGCGCAATGATGGCAGGCTCCTGCCCAAAACCGATCGCCGGCACGGCAATCGCCAGCACGGCCACCGGCGGGAAGGTCTGCCCCGTTGCGGCGATGGTCTCCACCAGCGGGCGAAACTCCCTGCCCGCTGGCCGCGTCACCGCAATACCGGCGCCAACGCCCAGCACGATGGCAATCACGCTTGACACCGCCACCAGCCAGAAGTGCGCCAGGGTGAGATTAACAAAGCTCTCCTGCTGGTACACCGGACGCGGTAGTCCGGGGAAGAGCGTATTAAACAGCGCCGCGCTGTGCGGCATCAGGTAGAGTAAGGCGATAAATAGCCCTGTCAGCCAGAGTAACGGATCACGAACCCACTTCACGCGTCACCTCCCCCGCCAGCAGATCGCGAAAATGGATCGTCCCGCATGGCGTTCCCTGCCCGTCCGCAACGGGTAATACTTCGCACTGCCGGGCGACAAACGCCGACAGGGCATCGCGCAGGCTCATCCCATCGTGCAGCGGTTCACCGTTGACCGGCCCATCCTGCGGGCGCATATAGTCTCTGACGGTGCGCAGAGAGAGCAGCCTGACGCCCAGCTCGCTGCGGCCAAAAAACTCACGCACAAAATCGTTTGCCGGCGACGTTAACAGTTCAAGGGGCGTACCCTGCTGGACGACTTCGCCATGATCCATCAGCACCAGGCGATCGGCCAGCCGCAGTGCCTCGTCGATATCATGCGTCACCAGCACGATCGTGCGCCCAAGAATGCGGTGGATGCGGCTCATCTCGGCCTGAAGCGCGCCGCGGGTGACCGGATCCAGCGCGCCGAAGGGCTCATCCATCAGCAGCACCTGCGGGTTAGCGGCCAGCGCGCGCGCCACCCCGACCCGCTGCTGCTGCCCGCCGGAAAGCTGGTGCGGATAACGGTCGCGAAGCGAGGTGTCCAGGCCCAGCAGCGCCATCAGTTCGTCGACGCGCGCGTTGATCTTCGCCCGGGACCATTTTTCCAGCTGTAGCACGGTGGCAATGTTCTGCGCCACCGTCCAGTGGGGAAACAGGCCGATGGACTGAATGGCGTAGCCCATACGACGCCGCAGCTCCAGCACCGGCAGGCTGCGGATCTCCTCTCCGGCAAAGCGAATCGTCCCGCTGTCGTGTTCCACCAGCCGGTTGATCATCTTCAACGTCGTGGATTTTCCTGACCCCGACGTCCCGATCAGTACCGAGAACGCCCCTTCGGCAAAGTGCAGATTAAGGTGGCTTGCCGCCGGACGGCCCGCAAAGGTTTTACTGACATCATGAAATTCAATCATTGGCTCTTCTCCCGAGCAGCGCGAGCCACAGGGCAAATAAGGCATCCAGCACGACCGCAAGCGCAATCGTGGGTACGACGCCCAGCAACACCAGATCCAGCGCGCTGCTGAGCAGCCCCTGGAAGACCAGTGCCCCAAAACCGCCCGCACCGATCAGCGCGGCAATCACCGCCATCCCCACGGTTTGCACCGTCACCACCCGCAGGCTACGCACCAGCAGCGGAAGCGCAAGCGGCAGCTGAATTTTCCAGAAACACTGGCGCGCACTCATCCCCATTGCATGGGCGCTTTCCAGCACGTCGGGCGGGACCTGGCTTAACCCCGCCACCACCCCGCGCACCAGCGGCAATAGCGCATACAGCACAAGGGCGATGAGCGCTGGCGTCAGCCCGGTACCGGCAATGCCCGCCGCAGCCAACGCCGGGAAGGATTTCACCAGACCGGCAAGGGGGGCAATCAGCAGGCCAAACAGGGCAACGGAGGGGATGGTCTGAATCACGTTGAGGGCGGTAAAGACAGCGCCCTGCCGGCTGGGATGCCGGTAGCACCACATCCCCAACGGCACACCCAGCAGCAGGGCCGGGATCAGCGTCCCGAACAGGATCGTCAGATGTTGCACCAGCGCGTTGTCAAATACCTCCTGGCGGTTGACGTACTCTTTTAACAGCGAGAGCTGATTCAGATCGCCGCTGAAGAGGATCAGCAGAGGAATAATCCAGAATTGCGCATTCAGCAGCCAGCGCCAGACGGGCAGCGGCGTCAGACGACGAATGGCGTCGCTACAGGCCAGCAGGCAGAGCGCCAGCCACAGCCACAGGCCGCTGCCAATCGACGTGCGCGCAAGCGGGCTTTCAACCGAGGCCATCAGCGTTGCCGCCTGCCCTGCGCTCCAGAACAGCACGATAAACAACGCTTCACAGAGAAGCAGCGTCAGCCAGAGTGCGGCACGTCCTGGCGAGAACGATAATACCAGCGCGCTCGCCAGCGCCGCGCCCAGCAGCAGCGGCGTAAACGACCACATCTGCCAGAGCGCGTGCGGTTCGCCCGATACCAGGCGGTTTGGTGCGACATTGACAAAAGGTAACGCGACCGCCGCGATGGCCACACAGGCCAACAGCAGCAGAACGCGGTTATGACATTTTATTGGCACAGCCGTATCCCGTTACTTCACAAGCCCTTGTTGTTTCAGGAAGTCGGCGGCCACTTTTTTGGCATCCAGCCCCTCAACGGCAATGCTGGCATTCAGCTGTTGCAGCGTTTTCGCATCCAGTTTTTCAAACACCGGTTTCAGCCATTTGTCGATATCCGGGTAGGCTTGCAGCACCGCCTCACGCACGACCGGGGTTGGGGCGTAAATCGGCTGAACGCCTTTCGGGTCGGTTAAGGTTTGCAGGCCAAGCGCCGCGACCGGGCCGTCGGTGCCGTAGGCCATCGCCGCGTTGACGCCGGAGGTTTGCTGCGCCGCGGCTTTAATGGTCACCGCCGTGTCGCCGCCCGCCAGGGAGAGCAGCTGCGCCTGATCGAGCTTGAAATCATAGGCTTTTTCAAACGCCGGCAGGGCATCCGCGCGCTCGATAAACTCGGCCGAGGCCGCGAGCTTAAATTCGCCCTTCTCTTTCAGGTAGCGGCTGAGATCGTCAAGCGAAGTGAGCTTGCCTTTCTCGGCGATATCTTTGCGCACCGCGATGGTCCAGGTGTTGTTAGCGGGTGCCGGCGTGAGCCAGACCAGCCTGTTTTTTTCCGCATCCAGCTTTTTGACTTTTTCGTACCCGGCTTTGGCATTTTTCCAGGCCGGATCGTTTTCATCCTTGAAGAAGAATGCCCCATTGCCGGTGTATTCCGGATAGATATCCAGCTCGCCGGAAGTGATGGCACCGCGCACCACCGGGGTGGTGCCAAGCTGAACTTTATTGATCGTTTTTACGCCGTGACTGTCGAGCACCTGCAAAATGATATTGCCGAGCAACGCGCCTTCGGTATCAATTTTGGAACCCACTTTTACCGGCTCTGCGGCCTGTAGCGGCAGGCTCAGCGCCGCCAGAAGCACCGCCGATCCTGTTATCCCCTTAATCATCGTCATTCTGCTTTCCTCATTATTTTGCGGCCTTTTTCATAGGCTTGAGAGAAAAGCGTAGCTTAAAACAGGGAATTTAACCGTTTTTAGTAGAAGATGAGAGGCATCCCCCGCCACGCGGGGGATGGGAAGGAAGGTAGGATTATAGCAGTTCGAATTCGGCTTTGTTCACGCGGGCGGAATCCACGCCGATGAAGACGTTAAATTTGCCCGGCTCGGCATCGTACTTCATCTGCTGATTCCAGAACTTCAGCGCATTCACGTCAATCGGGAAGCTGACCGTTTTGGTTTCGCCCGGCTTCAGGTTGACCTTCTCGAATCCGCGCAGCTGTTTCACCGGACGGCTCATGGAGGCCGTAACGTCCTGCACGTACATCTGGATCACCGTCGCGCCTTCGCGCTTGCCGCTGTTGGTCACATCCACGCTGGCGGTCACGCTGCCATCACGCTTCAGGGTCGGGGCCGACATTTTCACGTCAGAGACCGTAAACGTGGTGTAGCTCAGGCCGTAGCCAAACGGATACAGCGGGCCGTTCGCCTCATCGAAATAACGAGACGTGTACTTGTTCGGCTTGTCGGCGTTATACGGGCGGCCGGTGTTCAGGTGGCTGTAGTAAACCGGGATCTGCCCGACGGAGCGTGGGAAGGACATCGGCAGCTTGCCTGACGGGTTGTAATCGCCAAACAGCACGTCGGCGATGGCGTTACCCCCTTCGGTACCGGCGAACCAGGTTTCCAGAATGGCATCAGCCTGCTGGTCTTCTTTCACCAGCGCCAGCGGACGACCGTTCATCAGCACCAGCACCAGCGGCTTGCCGGTGGCTTTCAGGGCCGCGATCAGGTCGCGCTGGCTTTGCGGAATGGTGATGTCGGTACGGCTGGAGGCTTCGTGCGCCATCCCCTGCGCTTCACCCACCACGGCGACCACTACGTCAGACTGCTTCGCGGCGTTTACCGCTTCGTCAATCATCTCCTTCGGCGTGCGCGGATCGACCTTCACCGCTTCCTCATACTGATTAAGGAAGGTGACGATGTCTTTATCATCGGTGACGTTCGCGCCTTTGGCATAAACCACTTTTGCGTTATCACCCACGGCGCTCTTAATACCGGTCAGCACCGTGACGGACTGATCGGCCACGCCCGCGGCGGACCAGCTGCCCATCACGTCACGCTTGCTGTCGGCCAGCGGGCCGACCACGGCAATGGTGCCGGATTTTTTCAGCGGCAGCGTCTCAAGACGGTTTTTCAGCAGCACCAGGCTTTCGCGCGCCACTTCGCGGGCTTCTTTGCGGTGCAGGCGGCTTTCGGCATTGGTGTCCGCCGGGTCAGACTCCTTCGGCCCCAGATGGCTGTACGGATCGTTAAACAGCCCCATGTCATATTTCACGTTCAGCACGTGACGCGCGGCATCGTCCAGCTCCGCCATCGTCACCTTGCCGCTCTTCACCAGCCCCGGCAGGTATTTGCTGTAGTACTCGTCGCTCATGCTCATGTTGATGCCGGACTTGAGCGCCACGCGTACCGCATCTTCCGGGTCAGACGCCGTGCCGTGCTTGATCAGCTCTTTAATCGCGCCGTGGTCTGAAACGGTGATGCCCTTAAAGCCCCACTGGTCGCGCAGCACGTCTTTCAGCAGCCACGAATCAGAGGTCGCAGGCGTGCCGTTGAGGGAGTTCAGCGCCACCATCACCGCGCCGCTGCCCGCGTCCAGCCCCGCTTTGTACGGTGGCATGTAGTCGTTGAACAGACGCTGGGGGCTCATGTCGACGGTGTTGTACTCTTTGCCGCCCTCCACCGCGCCGTAGGCGGCGAAATGCTTGACGCTGGTCATCACCGAGTAACGATCTGCCGGACTTTTGCCCTGCATCGCTTCCACCATGGTTTTGCCCATCGTGGCGGTTAACCAGGTATCTTCACCAAAGCCTTCCGAGCCGCGGCCCCAGCGCGGATCGCGGGAGACGTCAACCATCGGCGCCCAGGTCATGTTCAGGCCGTCGTCTGCGGCTTCATATGCCGACACGCGCCCGACGGTTTTCACCGCATCAAGATTAAACGAGGAGGCCAGGCCAAGGCTGATCGGGAAGACGGTACGCTGACCGTGCACCACGTCATAGGCGAAGAAGAGAGGAATTTTCAGGCGGCTGAGCTGCATCACCTGATCCTGCATGGCGCGGATATCCTGACGGGTAACGGTGTTAAAAATCGCTCCGACCTGGCTCTCTTTGATCATCTCGCGGATCGCTTCTTTCGGGTTATCCGGGCCGACGCTGATCAGGCGCAACTGGCCGATTTTCTCATCGACCGTCATCTTTTTGAGTAAATCCGTGACAAAGGCGTCGCGGGCTTCAGGCGTGAGCGGGTGATTACCAGACAAATCCTCTGCCATCGCAGGTTGCAGCGCCAGGCTGACGGCGACACCTACAGAACATAGCCATTTCATGTTGTTATTCTCTCTCATCAATAACCGCGGGAAGCACCCGGCCAGACCGTACGAAAATCGCAGTGTGCCACAAACCCGTAAACCCGTGCAGGGTTATTCTCTGATTTTTCTCATGAATACCCGACCGCTTAACGGCTAATCGCGCTATGCTTTACAGCGAGAAATTTGCCCCACCACAAGGAGTGGAAGATGTCTTCTGTTCGAACTGACGATAACACTACTTTTATTAACGAACTGTCGCGCCTGGTGGGTCACTCTCACCTGCTTACCGACCCGGCCAAAACCGCCCGCTACCGTAAGGGCTTTCGCTCCGGACAGGGCGACGCGCTGGCGGTGGTTTTCCCCGGCACGCTGCTCGAACTGTGGCGCGTGCTGAGCACCTGCGTTGCGGCAGACAAGATTATTTTAATGCAGGCTGCGAATACCGGCCTGACCGAAGGCTCCACGCCGAACGGCAACGATTACGATCGTGACATCGTGATTATCAGCACCCTGCGCCTCGACAAACTGCACCTGCTGGACAAAGGCGAACAGGTACTCGCCTTCCCCGGCACCACGCTCTACTCGCTGGAAAAAGCGCTTAAGCCGCTGGGACGCGAGCCGCACTCGGTGATCGGCTCGTCGTGCATTGGCGCCTCGGTGATCGGCGGGATCTGCAACAACTCCGGCGGCTCGCTGGTACAGCGCGGCCCGGCGTACACGGAAATGTCGCTGTTTGCCCGTATCGATGAAAACGGCAAGCTGACGCTGGTAAACCATCTGGGCATCGATCTGGGCGTAACGCCAGAGCAGATCCTCAGCAAGCTCGACGATGACCGCGTGAAGGATGAAGACGTTCAGCACGATGGCCGCCACGCGCATGACCACGATTACATCACCCGCGTGCGCGATATCGAGGCCGATACACCGGCGCGCTATAACGCCGATCCGGATCGTCTGTTTGAATCTTCCGGCTGCGCGGGCAAGCTGGCGGTGTTTGCGGTGCGCCTTGATACCTTCCCGGCAGAGAAAAAGCAGCAGGTGTTTTACATCGGTACCAATCAGCCGGAGGTGCTGACGGAGATCCGCCGTCATATTCTGGCCGACTTCACGCACCTGCCGGTGGCGGGCGAGTATATGCACCGGGACATTTACGACATCGCCGAACGCTACGGCAAAGACACCTTCCTGATGATCGACAAGCTCGGCACCGACAAAATGCCGTTCTTCTTCACCATGAAGGGCCGCACCGACGCGATGCTGGAGAAAGTGTCGCTGTTCAAGCCGCACTTTACCGACCGCTTTATGCAGAAGCTGGGCAACGTCTTCCCGGCGCATTTACCTGAGCGGATGAAGACCTGGCGTGACAAGTATGAGCATCACCTGCTGCTGAAAATGGCCGGGGACGGCATTGCCGAAGCGCAGAGCTGGCTTACCGAGTTCTTCAAAACCGCCGACGGGGATTTCTTCGCCTGTACGCCGGAAGAAGGCAGTAAAGCCTTCCTGCACCGCTTCGCTGCGGCGGGTGCTGCTATCCGTTATCAGGCCGTCCATTCCGAAGAGGTGGAAGATATTCTGGCGCTGGATATCGCGCTGCGTCGCAACGATACCGAGTGGTTTGAACACCTGCCGCCGGAGATCGACAGCAAGCTGGTGCACAAGCTCTATTACGGCCACTTTATGTGCTATGTCTTCCACCAGGATTACATCGTCAAAAAAGGCGTTGATGCGCATGCGCTGAAAGAGCAGATGCTCGCGCTGCTGCACGCGCGTGGCGCACAGTATCCTGCCGAGCACAACGTGGGGCATCTGTATAAAGCGCCGGAGACGCTTACACAGTTTTATCGCAAAAATGACCCGACAAACAGTATGAACCCCGGCATTGGTAAGACAACGCGGAAGAAATACTGGAAAGAGAGTCCCGAACCAGAGCAGCACATTACGCCATCCTCTGAAGAACGCCTCTAGCCAAAATTAAGAGATTGTTAAGCGCTCCTCAAACGTACTAGAGTAACGGCTTATTGCCAGAGAAACGTTTCTCTGGCTTGCCAAACGAGGAGCGGGCAGAACATGTCGGCTGTAGAGAGTTTACCCGAAACCGAAATCGAGGTGCGCGACGCCCTTCCTGACGATGCGCATGCTATCTCGGCAATATACGCCTGGCACGTGCTTCATGGACGTGCCTCCTTTGAGGAAGTTCCTCCAACCGTCGATGAGATGCGCCAGCGGATAAAAAACGTGACCGACAGCGGGTTACCGTGGCTGGTCGCGCTATATCGCGGCATCGTCGTCGGCTACTGCTACGCCACGTTTTATCGTCCGCGCCAGGCTTACCGATATACCCTTGAAGAATCCATCTATGTGGATGCCAGCACTACCGGCCGCGGGTTTGGTTCGATCTTACTCCAGGCGCTGATCGCCCGGTGTGAACAAGGACCGTGGCGGCAGATGATTGCCGTGGTCGGCGACGGGCAAAATAACCCCGGGTCGTTGCGGCTGCATAAAAAGCACGGTTTCGACATTGTGGGTCAGCTCAGAAGTGTGGGATATAAAAAAGGCGACTGGCGGGACACGGTGATGATGCAGCGCCCGCTCAACGACGGTGACTGGACGCTGCCTGAGTAAGGCGCTTTCGCCCGGTGGCGCTTCGCTTACCGGGCCTACGTGTCGAGGCCGCTGTAGGCCGGGTAAGGCGAAGCCGCCACCCGGCACACGCTAATGGCTCAGTCGTTCTGCGCCGTCGCCATCTGTTCCGCTTTCTGCTTCTTATACGCCAGTGCTGAAGCCGGCACCGGCTGCACTTTCCCGGTCTCAATCCAGGTTCGCAGGCGGCTCGCATCCGCAAAGTGGGTGTATTTGCCGAAGGCATCCATCACCACCAGCGCCACCGGCTTACCGTTAAACACGGTGCGCATCACCAGGCAGTGGCCTGCCGCATTGGTGAATCCGGTCTTGGTTAGCTGAATATTCCAGTTATCGCGATACACCAGATGGTTAGTATTGCGGAACGGCAGCGTATACGCCGGGCTTGAGAAGGTCGCCATCTCCTCACGCGTGGTGCTGAGCTGACCAATCAGCGGATATTGCTTGCTGGCGATCAGCAGCTTTGTTAAGTCACGCGCCGTCGAGACGTTATGGATCGACAGACCGGTTGGCTCCACGAAATGGGTATTTTTCATCCCCAGCGATTTGGCTTTCGCGTTCATCGCGCGGATAAACGCGTCGTAACCGCCAGGATAATGGTGGGCGAGGCTCGCCGCCGCGCGGTTCTCTGAGGACATCAGCGCCAGCAGCAGCATATTTTTACGGCTGATTTCACTGTTCAGACGCACGCGAGAGTAGATCCCTTTCATCTCTGGCGTGTGGCTGATATCCACTTTCAGCTTTTCGTCCAGCGGCAGTCGTGCATCCAGCACTACCATCGCGGTCATGACTTTGGTTATGGAGGCTATCGGGCGCACCAGATCCGGGTGGCTGGCGTAGATGACCTTGTTGGTGTTCAGGTCAACGATCATCGCACTGCCGGAGGCAATCTGGGGTTGCGCAGCGGTTGTTGCGACTGCGGGCGTTTTGGCGATGGCTGGCGCGGTAGCGGACACGCCGAACAGCAGCGCAAGACTAAGGAGTGACACTCGGAATTTCAGCATGATGAGACTTCTGATAATGATTCACGCACGTGATGACGTACACCGCCTGCGTCGACGGATAAACGCAGGCTGGCTTTGGCATCATAGCGGCCACCGTGCGTTGTCGCCAGCGGAGAATCGTGACCAGATGCTGCATTGCTGGCATTTACGCCAGCAATGCAGGGAACTTAAAAGAGACGGTATCCATAACCCCAGAGAATAACCGTCAGGGCAAGTAGCGCCTCCAGGACCAGCACGCCGATGGCAAGCGTTGAGCTGGAGAAGCTCAGGCCCTCTTCTTTATTGATATTCAGGAAGGTGGGAACCCCCACATACAGCAGATAACCGGTGTAAAAGAGGGCTACCGTACCGATCAGCGCGCACAGCCAGACCAGTGGATAGAGCGCGACAATACCGCTTAAGAACAGCGGGGTCGCGACGTATCCGGCGAAGACCATACAGTGTGCCAGCGACGGGCGCTGCGGATAGTTACGCGCCATCCAGTGGATGACCCGCCCCATCACCGCCACCCCGGCCAGCATCAGGCCATAGAACAGAATGGCCATGTACAGTCCGGTAAACCAGGAAAGCTGAACCACGGTGCCGTCACCAAAGTTCCAGCCGATTTGCGTAGTGCCTATAAACGCGCAGACCACCGGCACCGCTGCCATCAGCAGGACATGGTGGGTGTAGTGATGCGCGACCGTTTCGTTCTCGTTACGTATCACCTGCATTTCACGATCGGGATGGGAGAAAAGTCCCCAGACATGGTTCATAACGCCCCCTTGTTGTCGGCCCGTCAGCGATAGCTTAAGTATAATGCAGGCTTTAGATTATTTTATGTACAGTGGGAAATTTCCGTTGATTGCCGCGCGGTTGATGGATGGGGTATATGATTAACGCAGGCACAGTAAGGGAGACGACGTTTACTTAATGGATATCAACGGTCTTATTGAACAATATGGATACGCCGCGCTGGTGATCGGCAGCGTGGCAGAGGGCGAAACCATCACGCTGCTGGGCGGGGTGGCCGCACATCAAGGATTGCTGAAATTTCCGCTGGTGGTCGCCGCCGTCGCATTGGGCGGTATGATTGGCGATCAGCTGCTCTACTTTCTGGGGCTGCGTTTTGGCCCGACGCTTTTGCACCGTTTTGCTAAACATCAGAAGAAAATTCGCCGCGCCCAGCGGCTGATCCAGCGACATCCATATCTGTTTGTGATTGGCACCCGCTTTATGTACGGTTTTCGCATCATTGGGCCGATACTGATTGGCGCGAGCCGCTTACCGCCGAAAATTTTCCTGCCGCTGAACATCATCGGGGCGATTGCCTGGGCGTTGATTTTCACCACGCTTGGCTACGCGGGTGGCGAAGTGATTGGCCCGTGGCTGCATAATCTTGACCAGCACCTGAAGCACTGGGCGTGGTTGATCCTGGTGGTTGTGGCGGTGATTGGGGTGCGGCTGTGGCTGAAGCATCGTGAAAAGCGCCGGGATGAAGAGTGAGTGCGGCCTGCTGCCCTTCACCCCGGCCCTCTCCCGGGGTGAGGGGAATGCTTATTCCGCTGGCTTAAACTGCGGGTTCGCCAGCATAAAACCACCATCGACGATAAACGACTGTCCGGTGGTATAGCTGGCGTCGCTGTCGCATAGCCAGGCCACCAGGCTGGCAATTTCTTTGGTGTGGCCGGGGCGCGCCAGCGGAATTGACGGCATAGATCCCTCTTTAACTTCGCTGTCGTCCATATCGTTCATCGGCGTGGCAATCGCACCGGGGGCGACGGCGTTCACTAGGATCTTATGCTGCACCAGTTCCAGCGCCATTGATTTGGTTAACCCGCCCAGAGCGTGCTTTGCGGCGGTGTAGGCGCTGGCATCCGGCAGCGGCGTATGTTCATGAACCGAGGTGATGTTCACGATTCGCCCCCCTTCCCCCTGCTTCACCATCTGACGCGCCGCGATTTGCGAGCAGAGAAACGCGCCGTCCACGTCAACGGTGAAAATGTTCCGCCAGTCATCAAACGACAGTTCCAGAAAAGGCGCTTTGTTCATCGCCCCGGCATTGTTAACCAGCACGTCCAGCCGCCCGAAGCGGGAAATCAGCGTTTCGATGGCCTTTGCGCCTTCCGGCAGCGTGCCCAGGTCGAGATGGACGGCCTCGGCACGCTGGCCGCGCGCTTCAACCTCACGGCAGGTTTCCAGCGCCCCTTTTTCATCTGAATGCCAGGTCACCCCGATATCAAACCCGCGTTCGGCCAGCATCAGGGCCGTCGTTTTACCAATCCCTGAATCCGATGCGGTAACAATTGCGACTCGCGTCATACTCACCTCCTGAAAATCTGCAAAGAGGTAAGTATAGATAATGCGCGATTTTAGCTGTGATGATATCCACCGCCCAGCGCGGACGTGAGCTGTAGCGTGGCGTCCACGTACTGGCCTTGCAGCATTAATCCGGCAATCTGCTCTTTCAGCGCCGGAATTTTTGCTTCACTCACCCGGGAGCCGGCAATGATCCCCGCGCTGAAGCGCGCCTGCGCCAGTCCAACGACGCGTGCGGCGTCTTTTTCGACCTTCCGCTGGTGCTGATTTTTGGCGGTCAGGGTTTCCACTTCACTCGCCGTCCGGGCGACCTGGTTTACGGCCTCCACCACGGCCTTGTTGTAGTTCGCCACGGAGAGGTTGTTCTGCGCCTGGGCGATATCCAGGTTCGCATTCAACCGACCGCTGTCAAAGACTGGCAGGGTCAGACCCGCGGTCACGCCCATTTGCTGCGCGGAAGAGCGGAACAGATCGCTCAGGTGCAACGCATCCTGCTGCAAGAACGCCATCAAATTGACGTCGGGATAGAACGCGGCTTTGGCGGCCTCCACTTCGCTCATGGACGCTTCGATATACCAGTGCGCCTCCTGCAAATCCGGGCGGCGAGCCAGCAGCGCATAGCCAAGCGTTGAAGGCAGCGACGCCTCTACGTCAGGCAGTGCATGCCGGGCGAGCGTGATCGAAGGGGTATTGGTCAACGCGTTCAGACGCGCCTCAATGGCCTTCATTTTGCCGTGCACGTCAGCGAGCTGTTCATCGGTTTTGCTGGCATTAATATCCGTTTCAACGCCCTCTACGGAGGAGGTGATCCCGTGCTGATAGAGTTCACGATCGGCGCCGATGATATTTTCCTGCTCCTGTTTGATCTGCGTGAGCACATCACCCACGGCGGCCTCGGTCTGCCATTCCCAGTACAGCCGCGCGACGCTGCTGGCGAGCAGCTGGCGGGTCTGCTCCAGCTCCGCTTTTTGCGCATTCACTTTACCAATGCGGGCCTCAATCTGGGCGCGATTTTTCCCCCATAAATCCAGATCCCAACCCGCCGTCAGGCCAAAGGTGCCGTTGGTATACCAGGGGCCGGTTGTTCCCGCCGCCGGGTCGGTCAGGGCGAACGGTCCCATCAGCCCCTCTGCCGACATCTTTTGCCGTTCAACATCGGCGGAAAAGTCCAGCTGTGGGCCATCAGCGGCGACAGCGGCTTTCGCCTGCGCTTCCGCCAGGGTGATACGCTGTCGGGCAATTTCCATATCCGGCGCATCCGCTATCGCTTTGGCGATAAGCGAGTTGAGCTGGGGGTCATTATAATCTTTCCACCATTCGCTTTTTGGCCAGTCGGCATGGCTCAGCTGGGTATTTACAGCGGCGGCGGTGGCTTGCGTTTTAATTGGTGACACCGTGGCATGTTCCGGCGCACAGGCGGCCAGCATAAAAATCAGGGGAGCACTCAGAGATAAAGTATGGGAACGTTTCATTACGCCATGCACTCAAAAAAAATAAAGGCGCAACTTACGCTTACTGGCGTTCCGTTTTTTAGTAACGCGTGGCAATCCGCATAATGTTATACATTTTCATATCCGGAAATTTATTCCCCAAGATAATGATTTAATTTCATGTATTCATGCTAGTTATGAATTGACTGCTACACTTACTCACGACAGACATACGCAGGAGAGGCGAATGAAAATATTATTGTGGGTTATTTTGATTATATTTCTGATAGGGCTGCTGGTGGTAACCGGCGTATTCAAGATGATTTTCTGATTCTTCTGCCCGGCTCCGCGCCGGGCAAAGGTATTCACGCCTGGCTCAGCCCTTCGACTGGATGACGCGGGCAATATCCGCAGACGTCTGTAGCGTACGGATCTCCTGAAATAACCCCAGCGCTTCGCCGTACTCTTTACGCAAATAGCTCAGCCACTGTTTGATACGCGCAACGTGATACAACCCGGTATCGCCCTGCTTTTCCAGCCGCGTGTATTTTTGCAGGAGTTTCACCACCTCAGCCCACGGCATACGCGGCTCATTATACTTCACCACCCGGCTGAGGTTCGGCACGTTCAGCGCGCCGCGTCCAATCATCACCGCATCACAGCCGGTGGCTTTCAGACACGCCTGTGCGCTCTCGTAATCCCAGATTTCGCCGTTGGCGATAACGGGAATGGTAAGGCGTTTGCGGATCTCGCCAATCGCCTGCCAGTTAATGCGCTCGGCTTTGTAGCCATCCTCTTTAGTACGCCCGTGCACCACCAGCTCGGTGGCGCCCGCCTGCTGCACCGCATCGGCAATTTCAAACTGCTTATCCCCGCTGTCCCATCCCAGACGCACTTTGACCGTCACCGGCAGATGCGATGGCACCGCCTCACGCATGGCCTTTGCGCCGCGATAAATCAGCTCCGGATCCTTGAGCAACGTTGCCCCGCCGCCGCTGCCGTTAACCAGCTTTGACGGACAGCCGCAGTTAAGATCGACGCCGTACGAGCCAAGCGCGACCGCGCGGGCGGCGTTCTCAGCCAGCCACTCAGGGTACTGACCGAGCAGCTGAATGCGCACCAGCGTACCGGAGGGGGTGCGGCTCTGCCGATGCAGCTCCGGGCAGAGGCGATAAAATGATTTTTCTGGCAGCAACATATCGACCACGCGCAAGAACTCCGTCACGCAGAGATCGTAATCGTTCACCTCGGTCAGCAGCTCGCGCACGAGCGAGTCGAGCACGCCTTCCATCGGGGCCAGTAAAACACGCATTCTGAGTACCTGTGAAAAAAGACGCGCTATAGTAGCTGCTCTCTATGACTGTGGAAAGCCCGGCGTTCCATTCAGGAATGTCTGTTATGCTCAAAATTCATGTTGTGATCCGTGGCACATTTTCAGGTTTAATTGTATGATGAATACGTCTCAGCAAGGACTTTCACCATGAGCAAATCACTGAATACTATCTGGCAATACCTTCGGGCCTTCGTCCTGATTTATGCCTGCCTGTACGCCGGCATTTTTATCGCGTCGCTGCTGCCGATTACCATACCCGGCAGCATTATCGGCATGCTGATCCTCTTTGTGCTGCTGGCATTACAGGTGCTGCCCGCGAAATGGGTCAACCCGGGGTGCTTCGTTCTCATTCGCTATATGGCCCTGCTTTTTGTGCCTATCGGCGTTGGGGTTATGCAGTATTACGATGTGCTTAAAGCGCAATTCGGCCCGATAGTCGTCTCCTGCGCCATCAGTACGCTGGTGGTTTTTCTGGTGGTCAGCTGGAGCTCACATATTGTGCATGGCGAACGTAAAGTGGTTGGGGAGAAAACAAAAAAATGATGGAAAATATCTGGTGGTCCCTGCCGTTAACCCTGGCGGTGTTCTTCGCTGCCCGTAAGCTTGCGGTTCGTTTTAAAATGCCGCTGCTGAACCCGCTGCTGGTCGCCATGGTGGTGATCATTCCTTTTCTGCTGTTCACCGGCATACCTTATGAACGTTACTTCGCCGGGAGCAAAATCCTCAACGATTTATTGCAGCCCGCCGTGGTGGCGCTGGCGTTTCCTTTATATGAGCAACTGCATCAGATCCGCGCGCGCTGGAAGTCCATCATCACCATCTGCTTTGTGGGTAGCCTGGTGGCGATGATCACCGGCACGTCAGTGGCCCTTTTGATGGGCGCGTCGCCGCAGATTGCCGCCTCTATTCTGCCGAAATCCGTGACCACGCCAATCGCCATGGCCGTGGGCGGCAGCATCGGAGGCATCCCGGCCATTAGCGCCGTATGCGTGATTTTTGTCGGTATCCTGGGGGCGGTGTTTGGCCATACGCTGCTGAACATCATGAAAATACGCACCAAAGCGGCGCGCGGTCTGGCGATGGGTACCGCCTCGCACGCGCTGGGCACTGCGCGCTGTGCGGAACTGGATTATCAGGAAGGGGCATTCAGCTCGCTGGCGCTGGTGATTTGCGGGATTATTACCTCCCTGGTCGCGCCGTTCATCTTCCCGATTATTCTGGCCGTGATGGGCTAAAATTTGCGATGCGTCGCGCAAATTTCATTTTCATTTCATAAGTTGCACACATAATGAGATTTGGATCACATATAAAGGCCGTTCGGCTCCGTACACTACCGATCCATTAACCTTGATGAGGCAACGTCATGCATCCACGTTTTCAAGCTGCTTTCTCTCAGCTTGCAGAGAATTTGCAATCAGCCCTGGCTCCGGTTCTGGCGGATGCGCATTTCCCCGCCCTGCTGACGGCAGATCAGGTCACGACGCTTAAGCAGGCAACGGGGCTGGACGAAGACGCGCTGGCTTTCGCCCTGCTGCCGCTTGCGGCTGCCTGCGCCCGCGCTGACCTTTCCCATTTTAACGTAGGCGCGATTGCGCGCGGCGTAAGCGGGACCTGGTACTTCGGCGGGAATATGGAGTTTCTCGGTGCGACCATGCAGCAAACCGTTCACGCGGAGCAGAGCGCAATCAGCCACGCCTGGCTGCGCGGTGAAAAAGCCCTGCGCGCCATTACCGTCAACTACACCCCTTGCGGCCACTGCCGCCAGTTTATGAATGAGCTGAACAGCGGGCTGGAACTGCGTATCAACCTGCCGGGCCGCGCGCCGCATACGCTGGGCGATTACCTGCCCGACGCTTTCGGCCCGAAAGATCTTGAGATCAAAACCCTGCTGATGGACGAGCAGGATCACGGTTATGCGCTCTCTGGGGATGCGCTCAGCGAAGCGGCCATTGCTGCCGCCAACAAAAGTCACACGCCGTACAGTAAATCCCCAAGCGGTGTCGCCCTTCAGTGCCGCGACGGTCGCATCTTCACCGGGAGCTATGCTGAGAATGCTGCGTTCAACCCGACGCTGCCTCCGCTTCAGGGCGCTCTGAACCTGCTCAGCCTGAACGGGTATGACTATCCGGATATTCAGCGCGCGATCCTGGCTGAAATTGCCGATGCGCCGCTGATCCAGTGGGACGCAACCGCAGCCACGCTGAAAGCGCTGGGCTGTACAACCATCGACCGCGTGCTACTTGCCTGATCGTCCCGGCGGGCAGAAATGCCCGCCAGTCTGACGAAAAACCCCTCAGTTGATTCGCTGTTTCTTGCGCTAACCAGGCGGGTACAGTAGCCTGAGGGAAATTTCATCATCGGTACGAGCCATCTGCATGTTAAAGCGCGTGTTTTACAGCCTGTCTGTCCTGGTCGGCATACTGCTGTTGATCGTGCTGGGTCTCGACCGCTGGATGAGCTGGAAAACAGCCCCCTACATTTTTGACGATCTTCAGGACCTCCCCTACCGTCAGGTTGGCGTCGTACTTGGTACTGCCAAGTATTACCGCACCGGCGTCATCAATCAGTATTACCGATATCGTATTCAGGGCGCACTGAACGCCTATAACAGCGGCAAGGTGAACTATCTGCTGTTAAGCGGCGATAACGCCCTGCAAAGCTATAATGAACCGGTGACGATGCGCAAAGATTTGATTGCCGCAGGCGTTGACCCGGCCGATATCGTGCTCGACTACGCCGGATTCCGCACCCTTGATTCCATCGTGCGTACCCGCAAGGTGTTCGACACCAACGATTTCATCATCATCACCCAGCGTTTCCACTGCGAGCGGGCGCTGTTTATCGCCCTGCATATGGGGATCCAGGCCCAGTGCTACGCCGTGCCGTCGCCAAAAGATATGCTGAGCGTACGCGTACGTGAGTTTGGCGCCCGTTTTGGCGCGCTGGCTGACCTGTACCTGTTCAAGCGTGAACCGCGCTTCTTAGGCCCGCTGGTGCCAATCCCGGCGATGCATGAAGTGCCTGAAAATGCGCAAGGTTATCCGGCGGTGAGGCCGGAGCAGCTGCTGGAAATGCAGAAGAAGTAAGCCAGTTCAATAATGCGTGATATAAAACGCATTATCCTCTTTCAAGTCATCTAATGAGTGATATAAGTAGCCTTACTTGCTTTTATCATTCCTAATGCGTAGTATTTTACTCATTATGGCTTTCTGGAGGTGAGATGGAGACGTTAACCGTACAGGCATATCTGAACGAAACATGGACGGATATCGCTCTCATCAAATATCCAGGAAGTGAAAAAAATGACTGGACTACTACGCAGTTAGACTACCTCACTGAATATGCGATTAATTTTCTCGACTATGATGATTTTCACGCGGTCTCAGTCAATCACCCTGTATCACTCTTTTTTGATGACCATGGTCAACCAGGCTGGCTGCGATTTATCGACGATATCATTCCCGCCGGAGCCAGCCGCCGTTACTGGATAAATGCGCTCAATATCAGCGAATTGCCCGTTAGCCAGCAAAATTTCTTATTGCTGAAATTTGGCACAATATCCCCTGTGGGGAATTTACGAATTAAAGAATCTGTTCCTGAATGGAATAAATTCGCGAGCGCTAAAACATTTACGGTTGCGGACGTCATCGATCGTGCAGCCGATTTTCTGGATTATGCCCAGGAAAGAGGCGCGGCTGCGGGTGGTGCAACCGGCGCTGGCGGTGAAGCGCCTAAACTTTTGCTGCGCTGTAGTGAAACTGATGCCATCTGGATCGATACCTGGCAAAACGAGCCGGATAACCGGGATCGCTATTATTTAGTCAAATATCCACGCGGAAACAGAACAGAAGTTGACTGTAATATTCTGCGGGCTGAATTTCATTATTACCACGAGCTTAACGCGATGGGGTTTTCCACGATCCCAGTAGACACGATGCGCCTTGAAGAAGGTAGCCACTACCCGTCTCTGTGGTTGCCGCGTTTCGACATAGTGAGAAATGAGCAGGACCAGCTGGTCAGGCTGGGTATGGAGTCGGTGTATTCGCTATTACAAAAAGCACCCGGTACTCTCCTGGATCATGAGACAACGCTGCGCGCGTTAATTAACAAAATCACCTCCAGCCATATGGTTCAGCACCAGGGCTATCAATTTAATATTCCAGACTTTGTAACAGAATGGGTACGTCGGGATCTGCTAAATATTATTTTTGGAAATAGTGACAACCACGGGCGAAATACCGCCTTTGTAAAAGCTGAAAATCAAATTAGGCTCTCCCCTGTTTATGACTTTGCGCCGATGAAAGCGGACCCTGAGGGGATACCGCGAACCCTGAAGTGGTCGTTATCTTGCGAATCAGGGGGGGAGTATAATTTCAACGCTATCGCGCAGGCGCTGGCGGAGTGGATCCCTCCCGCAACGTTACTTGACGCGCTGCATGAGACAGCCGTCCAACTCATCGATCTCCCGGAAAGGCTGGCGGCGCGAGGCGTTCCCGAACAGATAATGGAAATGCCCGCGATTGGTTTTCACTATGTTCCGAATAAACTTTCCCGTTGGGGTTTATTATGAAAACACCTGGTAAGACTGAATCAGAGCTTCTAAACACATTAGCCCGAGTACGCAGCGCAAATAAAAAGCGACAGCATGATGAGGCAGAAGATCCGGGCACATCATCGGTAGTAAAGAGGCAACGCGTTTCGCAAGGCTTAACACGAATTAGCACTCTCGATCGCCAGGCCGTACTGCATGCAGCCATACGGGACATTTTACTGGGTAAAATCTCACAGGGAGAGGCGCTGAAAAGACTCAGGGTTGAGGTGTTGGGGCTAAAGCAGGATGAATATGCAAAGCTGGTCAGCGTATCGCGTAAGACACTGTCGGATGTAGAAAATAACAGAGGCAACTATTCCGCTGACGTGATAAATAAAATCTTTAAACCTTTTGGGCTTCAAACCGGGCTAGTGCCTGTTTCAAAATCGCTTATCGCTTCACTTTTTTCCTGAAAAACCCGCATCACTGCGGGTTTTTCATTCCAGCGCTTACTTCTTACGCGCGTACTTCAGTGAATCCAGGGCAACCGCGAAGATGATGATCGCACCCTTGATAATGTACTGCCAGTACGGGTTCACGCCGATGTAGGTCAGGCCATAGTTGATTACGGTGAAGATGATCACACCGGTCACCACGCCCAGCACGGTGCCCACGCCGCCGCTGAAGGAGACCCCGCCGACCACGCAGGCCGCAATCGCATCCAGTTCGTACATAAAGCCGAGGTTGTTGGTCGCAGAGCCGATACGGCCCGCTTCCAGCATCCCGCCAAAGGCATAGAACACGCCGGACAGGGCATAAATCATCAGCAGGTTCAGCGCAACGTTGACCCCGGAGACTTTCGCCGCTTCCGGGTTGCCGCCGATGGCGAAAATGTTTTTACCGAAGCGGGTTTTGTTCCACAGGATCCAGACGAACGCCACCGCGATCAGCGCATAGAAGGTGATATAGGAGAGACGGAAGCTGCCCAGCGCAACAAACCCCTGCGTGAAGGTCGAGAAGCCGCTGTCGAAGCCAGAGATCGGGGACGCGCCGACGAAATCGTAGTACAGGGAGTTAATACCGTAAACGATGATCATCGTACCCAACGTGGTGATAAATGGCGTCACGTTCAGGTAAGCAATGATGATGCCGTTAATCAGGCCGATCACCGCACCGATGGCGCACACAATCAGGATCACCACGAAAATTGGCATGGTCGCCATCTCCGGGAACACCTTGTTGGCGTTTTCCATCGACTGCAACAGGGTCGCCGCAATGACCGCCGCCAGACCGACCTGGCGCCCTGCCGAAAGGTCAGTCCCCTGGGTAACAATAAGCCCCGCCACGCCCAACGCGATAATAATACGCACGGAAGACTGGGTCAGAATGTTACTCAAGTTCAGCAGACTTAAGAACGTAGGGTCCTGGAAAATAATAATTGCCAGCAAGACTAAAAGAACAACGTAAATACCGCCTTCTTTCAGATAAGTGAGAAAACTTTTTTTATTTAACGCACTCATGAGGAGCCCCTGATCTTAAAGGTGCAAAGACGCAAGACGCAAAATTTCGTTTTGCGTTGTCGTTTTGGTGTCAACAATACCGGCAACGAGACCATTGCTCATAACCAGAATACGGTCTGTGATCCCTAACAATTCCGGCATTTCGGAAGAAATAATAATGATCCCTTTATCTTTTTTGGCCAGCTCCGCGATCAGCTGGTAAATCTCAAATTTTGCACCAACGTCGATACCGCGCGTAGGTTCATCCAGCATCAGGATCTCAGGCTGGGTCAATAACCAGCGACCGATAATGACCTTTTGCTGGTTCCCTCCCGAGAGTGAACCGATTTGCGTGCGGTGCCCCGGCGTTTTCACGCGCATGGAGTCAATCACCCACTGGGTATCGCTCTTCATACGGGAATTATCCAGCAGGCCGATTTTACTTTTATAGTTACGGATATTCGAAATCAACGAGTTAAAGTTAATATCGAGATACGCATAAATGCCGGTTGAGCGGCGCTCTTCCGTCACCAGCGCAAAACCATGATTAATGGCTTCGTTAGCGTTGTGGTTATTAATTTTCTTGCCGTGCAGCGTAATGGTGCCGCCCGACTTTTCACGGATGCCAAACAGGGTTTCTACGATATCGGTGCGCTTCGCGCCTACCAGCCCTGCGATACCCAGAATCTCGCCCTTGTGCAGATCGAAAGAGACATCACGAATGGACGGCTGACGCAGCGAGGTCAGGTTACGCACCTCCAGAATCACTTCGCCTGGCTTATTTTCTTTATCCGGGAAGCGCTGGTTCAGAGAACGACCGACCATCATGGCGATGATCTTGTCCATGTCCAGCCCTTCCAGCGGCTGGGTGGCAATCCACTGGCCGTCGCGCAGAATGGTGATTTCATCGCACAGCTGGAAGATCTCTTCCATTTTATGTGAGATATAAACAATGCCGCAGCCGCGATCTTTCAGCTTACGAATAATGGTAAAAAGGTGATTAACCTCTTTTTCCGTTAATGACGACGTTGGTTCATCCATGATCACGATTTTCGCATCATAGGAGAACGCTTTGGCAATTTCGATCATCTGCATCTGGGAAACCGATAATGTCCCGACGCGTGCGCGCGGATCGATATCAATATCCAGCTCATCAAAAATGGCTTTGGTGTCGCGATACATTTTATCCTGATCGACAAAGACACCTTTGGTTGGATAGCGGCCCAACCACATATTATCCATAACCGAACGTTGCAGAACCAGGTTTAACTCCTGGTGAACCATTGAGATACCGTTTTCCAGCGCTTCTTTCGCTGAATGGAAATCGATCTCTTTTCCCTGAAAAAGAATACTGCCGGAATCTTTTTGATAGATCCCAAAAAGGCATTTTAATAATGTTGATTTACCCGCACCGTTTTCACCCATTAACGCATGAATAGAGTGAGGACGAACTTTTAAATTAACATTATCGAGTGCCTTAACCCCGGGGAATGACTTGTTGACACCGGTCATTTCCAGTAAGTATTCACCGGACGGCTGAGTAGTTGTGCTGACCATAATTATACCTTGTTGGCCTCGCATATCGCGTTATAAAAGGGCGCAACGAATTGCGCCCAGTGAAAACAAAACGAAAATCTTATTTACCGATAAACTCAGCCAGGTTGGACTGGTCTACGCCCACATAAGGAACGCGAACGATTTTATTTTCAATTTTCCAGTTGGTTCCGTCAGCGGCACCTTTACCGTCGGCCAGGTTTTTCGCCAGATCGAAGGTGGCTTTCGCCTGGTTGTTAGCATCGTTCAGCACGGTACCGGCCATTGCGCCAGATTTCACCAGCGCCAGCGCTTCTGGCAGAGCATCCACACCGAAGACAGGAATGGCGGATTTGTTGTGTGCCTTCAGCGCTTCAACGGCGCCCATAGCCATCGCGTCATTGTTGGCGATGACCACTTCAATTTTGTTCGCGTTCGGGCCAGAGAGCCACGCATCCATCTTATCTTTCGCCTGAGCGGTATCCCACATCGCGGTATCTAACGCCAGCTGCTGGGTTTTCAGGCCTTTGTCGTTCAGCTCTTTGATGACGTAGGTGGTACGGGCTTCAGCATCCGGGTGGCCCGGCTCGCCTTTCAGCAGAACGAACTGCACCTGACCGTCTTTGTTCAGGTCCCAGTTCGGGTTTGCTGCCCAGTGTTTCGCAATCAGATCGCCCTGGATAATACCGGACTCTTTGGAGTCAGTACCCACGTAATACGCTTTATCGTAGCTGTCCAGCGCCTTACGGGAAGGTTCTTTGTTGAAGAAGACGATTGGCACGTTCTGGCCGCGCGCTTTCTCGATAACCGTGCCTGCTGCGGCCGGGTCAACCAGGTTAATAGCCAGCGCTTTCACGCCTTTTGCCAGCAGAACGTCAATCTGATCGTTCTGTTTGGACTGGTCGTTCTGGGAGTCATTCATCAGCAGCTGTACGTCTGGCGCTGATTTAGCATCTTTTTCAATTGCTTTGCGCACAACAGACATGAAGTTGTCGTCGTATTTATAGATAGTCACGCCAATACGGGTATCCGCAGCGTGAGCTGCTGCGCCAAAAAGCATGCTTGCCATGACAGCAGACAGAGTCAACACCTTCTTATTCATGGTATCTCCGGTTTTTTTTATGCAGGGTAGTTCTGGTGAAAAACGGCAGGCGGGCAGATGTTAATAAAACGTTACTGATCGCCGACGTTCACTTATAAAATGTCCAGCTTCCGTGTTCGGTAACGCTCCAGAAATGCGTTTTATTCGTTGTCTGAGGCGTTCTGGCAACGGTAAAAGTGAATAATCACCGTTACATTGTGTTTCAGCCCCTAAAACGCTGACATCATAGACAGCGGCTTGTTAAGATACTGTGAATTTACTCACAGATTGAAAACGGTTACATCACGTGATGTTATCAGTTAGTGATCGGAGCCACAGTTTGCCGAATAGCGACCGAATGGCGGCGTACTAAAGTGGGCATAAAACAATGCGTTGCGTCAGGATCTAACAGCCCGGCCGCCCCCTGTAACGCCAGCTCTGTCGCCAGTTTCGCCATCGACGCAATGGGATAACGTACCGTTGTCAGCTGCGGATCGGTGTAACGGGCAATGGGGATATCATCAAAACCGATCAGCGATAAATGCTGCGGCACCGCAATGCCATTGTCTTTCAGCGCGGTAAGTGCACCTGCCGCCATGCTGTCGTTATAGGCAAACACGGCTGATAGCTGAAGGTTACGCCCCAGCAGTTCAACCATTGCCGCTTCACCGCCCTGCATGTCCGGCGAACCGGTGCCGACCCAGCTCTCAAGGGGCGCAATGCCCTGCTCTTTCAGGGCATTTTGCCAGCCTTCGCGGCGCATCATGTCGTCTTCAATACCGTGGCTGGAAGCCAGGTAGCCAATGCGCTGATGGCCGTTGCTGATGAGCATCCGCGTCGCCATCATTGCGCCGCTGACGTTATCCAGTCCGACGCAGCGGTGCGCGTAACCGGGGACGATGCGGTTGATCAGCACCATACCGGGGATCTGCTCCATAAACCCGGCCAGCTCCTCATCGCTCAGGGCTTTAGAGTGTACAATCAGGGCGTTACAGCGCTGGCGGATCAGTACCTCAATGGCATAGCGCTCTTTCTCAGCCTCGTGATAGCTGTTGCCAATCAGCACGTATTTCTGGTGCTGCTGGGCAACAACGTCCACCGCTTTGACCAGCGCGCCGAAGAAGGCGTCCGACACGTCCATCACGACTACGCCAATGGTATCGCTGACCTGCGTCGCCAGCGCCTGCGCGTTGGCGTTTGGCCGGTACCCCAGCTGAGTCACGGCTTTCATTACGGTTTCACGCGTTTCAGGGCTGACCAGCGCGCTGTTGTTCAGCACGCGGGAGACGGTAGCAACAGAAACACCCGCCTGGCGGGCGACGTCACGAATGGTGATCATATTCACCATCCTTTAAAGGATTGCAGCAACTCACAGACACCCCCTGTGTTTAGCAAGGTGGCTATTCTGGCAGCGAGAGAGAGGAGACTACGTGAAGAAGCTCACACAGATGAAAACGCTTACATCCGTTTTGTTAATGATTGTGATCCAGATCGTTATCTGGATGTTTTACGTAATGATGTACCCGACGCAAGGGCGGTTAGCTGGCGCCATGCCCACTCCAGCGGGCCCTGGCGGAAATAGCGCAGCCAGACAACGGAAAACACTACGTTGACAATCCAGACCGGAATAACAAACGCCAGCAGCGTCAGGCGGTCGAATTTCATAAACAGGCCGAATCGGTAGAAAAGCGTGGTGCAGATCAGGGTTTGCAGAATGTAATTGCTTAACGCCATCCGTCCAACGCAGGCCACCGCGCTGACGATCCACAGGCGGGAGAGCCGCAGCCAGAAGCCGTAAATCAGCGCCGCATAGCCGATAGTCTGGAACGGCGCGCTCAGCTCGCGCGGTACCTGAAGCAGGAACGCACACCAGCGGTAATCCCAGTGAAGATGCCACTGCATAATCACCGCCGGGAGGTTGACGATCACGCCGAGCAGCACCAGCCCTGCCCCCGTACGACGATAGTGTCGCAGGCTAAACTCCCCTTTCAGCCAGCCGGTGCGCATTAAGGCTGCGCCCATCAGCATCATCCCCGCCAGCTGCCAGCCATATTGCGCGCCCAGCGCCAGCAGGTTATCGCCGAGCATATCGGCCCGGTTGCCGATCGCCTCCATGCCGCCTTTCAGCTTCCAGAACTGCTCATATTGCAGGTTGGCCGCATCCGGGATCCACGACCGACTGGTAGCGCCATCGGCAATCATGCCGAGCAGCAGCAGCACGGCCAGCCCCATGACATAGAGCATCACGCCGGTATTAAACAGGCTTTTTACGCCGGGTGCGTCGCGGATCAGCCGCCAGCAAATAAGGCCTACCAGGCCATATGCGAGCAGAATATCGCCGTCCCAGAAAAGCAGCCCGTGAATAAAGCCAAGGATGACCAGCAGCGTTAAGCGCGACTGGATCCAGCGCGTACCGCGTTTAAGGAGAAGCTGAAGTCCGGCGCCAAAAAGAAGCGCAAAGAGGGTCAGGAATTTCACCTGAGCGAAGAGGTCGAGAATTGCCCACGTCCAGGCATCGCTGCGCGTGATGTCGCCATACCACGCAGGATTCAGATAAGCGGCCTTCGGCAGACCGAAGGCGCTGATATTCAGCAGCAGGATACCGAGAATGGCGACGCCGCGAACAAAATCGAGCGTGACGTTTCGCTCCATGGTCCCTGCCCTGTCTGATTAGTTGTGGTGACGCACGGCGCGCAGGAACTCCTGGCGGGTGTTCTGGCTCGATTTGAACAGGCCGCCCAGCGAGGTGGTGGTGGTCGCGCTGGTGGCATCACGCACGCCGCGCGCTTTCACGCAGTAGTGCACCGCGTCGATGGACACCGCCACGTTGTTGGTACCCAGCAGGGTTTGCAGCGCGGTCAGGATCTGCTGCGTCAGACGTTCCTGCACCTGCGGACGCTGGGCGAAGAACTGCACGATGCGGTTGATTTTGGACAGGCCAATAACCGTATCTTTTGGAATATAAGCCACCGTCGCTTTACCGTCGATCGTCACAAAGTGATGCTCGCAGGTGCTGGTCAGCGTGATATCGCGTACCGTCACCATCTCATCAACCTTCATCTTGTTTTCAATGACGGTAATTTTCGGGAAGTTCGCGTAATCCAGGCCGGAGAAAATTTCGTCGACGTACATTTTCGCGATGCGGTGCGGCGTCTCCATCAGGCTGTCGTCGCTCAGATCGAGATTCAGCAGTTGCATGATCTCCGTCATATGGCCGGCGATCAGACTCTTGCGGGTAACATTGTCCAGCTCCTGCACGGGCGGGCGCAGTGGCGTTTCAAGACCGCGCGCAACCAGCGCTTCATGGACAAGGGCTGCTTCTTTACTGAGTGATGGCATTCTTTTCTCCTGCAGGTGTGGCGTCTTTTGCCCTCGTTGTGGCAAAAGTGTGCGCTCATTGTGCGTGAGGCGACGCACATAATCCAGTATTCACGACGATAATTATTGCAATTGCTGTTGCCTTTCAGCCTGACGGTTCCAGACTAACGCCCCGCCAACGAACAGCGCGATCCCCGCCAGCCCCAGCGCAGGTTCAAGCCGGTGCGTGAGCCAGGTCGACAGCGCCGACGTGACCGGCCCCACCAGCTGACCAATGGCATACCCGGTAGTGAGCAGCCCCGCCATATAGCGCGCGTGGTCTGGCGCCAGCTCGCGACCGTATAGCAGAGAGAGCTGCACGGCGCAGAGGAACCCGCCGCCCACCAGCATCCCTCCCGTCAGCAAACCGCCAATGCCCGGCAGCAGCCAGGCCGCCAGCACACCAATCCCCTGTAGCCAAAGGACAATCGCCAGCCTGCGGTTAGCGCTTGACGTATGCCGCAGGGCAATGCTGAGCGCAATTCCCACCACCGAAGCGGCGCCAAATATCGGCCAGACAAACTGCGCAAACAGGCTGCCGGGAAAACGCACCGCCGCCATTTGCGATAAAAAGGTCGCCGGGAGGATATAGCCGAATCCCGCCAGGCTGTAGCTCCAGACCAGACGCTTTAAATCTGCGGTCAGCCGCAGCGGCTCAGGAGCGGACCCCGGGCGATGAAGCTGACCCGCGCGCGGCAGATACCGCGCCACCAGCGCAATCAGCACCAGCGCCAGGACGCCGTAGATTTGCCATGCCGCCCCGGCGGACAGGGATTTGGCCTGAATATAGACCGCCAGCAGGCCGCTCAGCGCAATGCCGGCGCCAGGTCCGGCAAAGACCGCCGCACTGAGCCCCGGCTTGCCCAACTGCCCCAGCCGTTCGTTGGTCCAGGCGGCAATCAGCACCATCGACCAGCCGCTCATGCAGCCAATCACGAAGCGCAGCAGGCCGTGAACGACGGCGTTATCTGCCGCTGCGGAGAGCAGCGTCAGCGCCACCGCGCCGATAATCCCCAGCCAGAGACGCGTTTCAACGAAGCGATGGGCGCGCATGGCATCCCATGCGCCGACCAGATAGCCCAGATAGTTCATCGCCGCCACCAGACCCGCGCTGGTAAGCGTGAGTTGCCCGGCGGCAATCATCAGCGGCACCTGAGGCGTGAAGGCAAAGCGCCCTATCCCCATTGCCACGACCAGAACCACAAATCCGCTGAGCGCGATACGCAGCGCCATGATCGCTCCAATTGTTAAAGAAAAGTAAATTTATGATGCAACATCTCGTCGTCCTGCGAAAGTGAAAGTTGCTCACAGGTCAATGAAAACGCTGTATTATGCGTTTTATGAATCGTCTTACCTTTAAGGAGCCCTGCATGGAACTGCTCGAAGAGCATCGTTGTTTTGAAGGTCGACAGCAGCGCTGGCGGCACGACTCCACCACGCTGAATTGTGCAATGTCGTTCAGCATTTTCCTGCCCCCTGCGGAAAATCCACCGGTGCTGTACTGGCTTTCAGGCCTGACCTGTAACGACGAAAACTTCACCACCAAAGCGGGAGCACAACGTATTGCCGCTGAGCTGGGCATCGCCCTGGTGATGCCAGACACCAGTCCGCGTGGCGATGACGTGGCCGACGATGCCGGATACGACTTGGGTAAAGGTGCCGGATTCTATCTCAACGCCACCGAGCAGCCGTGGGCGAGCCATTACCGCATGTATGACTACATTCGCGACGAACTGCCGGCGCTGGTGCAGTCTCAGTTTGCGGTCAGCGAACGCTGCGCAATAAGCGGGCATTCGATGGGCGGCCACGGCGCGTTGATCATGGCGCTGAAAAATCCGGGTAAGTACGTCAGCGTGTCGGCATTTGCACCGATTGTGAACCCGACGCAGGTGCCGTGGGGGCAAAAAGCCTTTACGCACTACCTGGGTGACGACAGTCAAAAATGGCAGGAATGGGACAGCTGCGCGCTGATGCTGGCAAGCCGGACGGAAGATGCGATTCCGATGCTTATCGATCAGGGTGATGCGGATCAATTCCTCGCCGGACAGTTACAGCCTGCGGTGCTGGCTGAAGCGGCGCGCCAGAAGGACTGGCCGCTGACGCTGCGCATTCAGCTGGGATACGATCACAGCTATTACTTTATGGCGTCCTTTATTGAAGATCATCTCCGCTTCCATGCGGAACATTTGTTCGGGTAAGTTCAGCCTTTTTGCCCGGAAGCCTCCTGCATACCGGGCCTTTCCCCTCCCCCTCATTTACATAATTCTATCCGCTTGAATCCAGGCTGGTTTCCTTTCATTTTCGTCAAACACAAATGATTTCAATTATCATTTGTGTTTACAATTCTACATTCTTTTGTACAATTCCAGGCTCTTCTCCATCTTAAAGAGTTCTTAAAAGACAAAAACATACAGTTCTCAGGGTTATCCCGATGGAGTTTTATTCATTTTTATACGGAATGTACAAATGACAATACCCCGCATTAAGCTCCTGGCCGTCGCCGTTGGCGCTGCCACATTCACCCCTCTCGTTCACGCAGCCGATCAGGACACCGTTGTCGTCACCGCGACGGGTTTTGAACAAAAGATCCAGAATGCCCCCGCCTCCATCTCTGTTATTTCGAAACAGCAGATTGAAGATAAAGCCTACCGTGATGTTACCGATGCCCTGAGAGACGTCCCGGGCGTTGTCGTCACCGGCGGCGGGAGTAGCAGTGATATCAGCATTCGCGGCATGGCATCTCAGTACACCTTGTTCCTCGTGAACGGCAAACGCGTCAGTACGCGAAGCACCCGCCCCAACAGCGACAACTCGGGTATTGAACAAGGCTGGCTGCCGCCGCTGGAGTCCATTGAGCGCATTGAGGTTATCCGCGGCCCGATGTCCTCGCTTTACGGCTCCGATGCGATGGGTGGCGTCATCAACGTCATTACCAAAAAAGTCTCAAACACTAAAGCCTGGACCGGTTCGTTGCACGGCGATGCAACCTTCCAGGAAAACCATGATTCCGGCGATATCTTCCAGACCAACGCCTACGCTTCTGGTCCCCTGATTGACGGGCTGCTTGGCGCAAAAGTGACAGGGCTGTTGTCACGCCGCGCCGAAGATAAAATCGTGAACGGGTATAACGAGCAGAAAATGCGTAACGGTGGCATTACCCTGAACTTCACCCCGGATGAGAAGAACGATTTTGATCTTGATTTTGCTCGCGAGCTTCAGGACAGAAACAGCACGCCAGGGATGTCGAAAGCGGCTGAAACCTGCCGGGGAACAACCTGTAAGCCAAATACCAAAAGCGACTCGCGCTATGAGCACACGACCTACTCCTTAACCCACAGCGGGTATTACGACGACTTCAATACCACCAGCTATATCCAGCAGGAAGAGACCAATAATCCAGGTCGCAAAATGCGCTCGTATAACACCACCTTCAACAACCAGAACCAGATTTTCCTCGGCGATCATACGTTGACCCTCGGCGGGCAGTATCGGTATGAGAAACTGCGTGACAAGGGCAATCAGCTGGAAGCGGCGGACGGCCTGAACAAACTGACGCGCTGGAGCTGGGCCCTGTTTGCCGAAGATGAATGGTCAATGACGGAAAGCTTTACGTTGACCGGCGGCCTGCGTATGGACAAAGACCAAAACTACGGGACGAACTGGACGCCGCGCGGTTACGGCGTATGGCACCTGGCCGATCACTGGACGTTGAAAGGCGGGGTTTCGGCTGGCTATCGTGCGCCGGATCTGCGTCAGTCGTCTGCCAGCTGGGGCCAGGTAACGGGTGGCGGCCGTCTTGACGGTATCATCGTCGGCAACCCGGATCTGAAACCAGAGAAGAGCCTGAGCGAAGAGCTCGCCCTGCTCTGGGATAACAACGATAACCTGAATGCCGGCGTGACGCTGTTCAATACCGACTTCAAGGACAAGATTACGGAAGTTCGCCGCTGTAACAGCAGCGCCGATCCCGCCTGTACGATTGGCGATCACAGCTATGATTTCGTGAGCGACCGGGTCAACGTGGATAAAGCCAACATGCGCGGCGTGGAGTCCTCCTTCGGGTGGAAAATCTCGCGCGATGTAAACTGGACCGCAAACTATACCTATACCGAATCCGAGCAGAAGAGCGGTCAGTTCTCAGGCAAGCCGCTGAACAAGATGCCGAAGCACATGTTCAACACCACCCTGGACTGGCAGGCGACGCCCGACGTCGGTTTCTGGAGCCGTCTGAACCTTCGCGGTAAAACGTCTGAGTACCTGAGCCGCACGTCAATGTCACAGGGCACGCCGTCCTACACTCAGGTTGATGTTGGTCTGCGCTACAACGCGAACAAAAACCTGTTGGTTACCGCCGGTGTGTATAACGTGCTTGATAAGCAGATTGACTACGACACGTATGACACCGTGCTGGACGGGCGTCGCTATACGGTTGGCATGACTTACAGCTTCTGATCTGCCCATAAAAAAGCCCGCTCGGTTGAGCGGGCTTAAAGAGAGGAAGTGCGGTTATTGCTTAAATCGTTCAGGGAAATCCATTTCACTGTAGCGAACGAAGCGTGTTCCTTTCGTCAGCTTGTAGCCAAACCAGATGAGCAGGAACAGCGGGATACCAATGTAGGTGGCCGTAACGGCGCCCCAGTCAATGGTGTCCGCAAGGAAGGCCTCATAGTTCTGACCCAGAGTAATGATCAGGCACAGAACGAAGGCGAAAATCGGCCCCAGCGGGAAGAACCCTGAACGGTACGGCAGGTTATTCAGATCATGACCCTGCATGACGTAGCCGCGACGGAAACGGTAGTGGCTGATGGCAATACCCAGCCAGGCGATGAAGCCCGTCATACCGGAAGTGTTAAGCAGCCACAGGTACACCGTCTGGTTGCCGAACATGGAGGTCAGGAAGCACAGACCCGCAATCACCGTGGTCGCATACAGCGCGTTGCGCGGCACGCCACCGCGAGACAGTTTCGAGAAGATACGCGGCGCTTTGCCGTCGCAGGCCAGGGTATAGAGCATACGGGTGGAGGCGTACATGCCGGAGTTACCCGCAGACAGTACCGCCGTCAGGATCACCGCGTTCATCACCGCCGCCGCAGAGAGCAGGCCCGCGTGCTGGAAGACCAGGGTGAACGGGCTGACGCTGATGTCTTTCACATCGTTACGCAGCAGGCTTGGATCGGTATACGGAATGATCAGGCTGATAATCAGGATAGCGAACACGTAGAACAGCAGAATACGCCAGAACACCTGACGCACCGCGCGCGGAATGGTCTTCTCCGGGTTTTCGGATTCACCGGCCGCGATACCAATCAGCTCCGTGCCCTGGAAGGAGAAGCCGACAATCATCGCCACGCCAATCATCGCCGAGAAGCCCCCGGCAAACGGCGCGTCGCCAATGGTCCAGTTACTCCAGCCCGCCGGTTCGGCCCCTTTGAAAATACCAACGATCATCGCCACACCGACGACGATAAAGATGATGACGGTTGCCACTTTAATCAAAGAGAACCAGTATTCCGCTTCGCCAAACCCGCGCACGGAGATGTAGTTCAGCAGGAAGATAACGGCCAGGAACAGCGCGCTCCAGATCCAGCCAGGCGTGTCCGGGAACCACCAGGTCATCACCAGCTGTGCGGCGACGAGGTCCACGGCGATAGTCACCGCCCAGTTGTACCAGTAGTTCCAGCCCAGCGCGAAGCCGAAGCCTTCCTCAACGTATTTTTGTCCGTAGGTCGAAAACGACCCCGATACCGGCATGTAGGCCGCCAGTTCGCCCAGGCTGGTCATCAGGAAGTAGACCATCAGGCCAATCAGGATATAAGAGAATAGTGCCCCACCCGGGCCGGCTGCCGAAATCGTTGCGCCAGAGGCAACGAAAAGACCTGTACCGATGGATCCGCCAATGGCGATCATCGTCAGGTGACGCGCCTTGAGTTCGCGACGTAGCGCGGGCGCTTCTGTGGTTTTAGTTTCTGAAACCATGTGAAAATGCTGTCCATTCAATAAATGAGGCGCGATTGTAGCAGACGATCCGCGTTCCTTCCGGCAGAAATGCTCAGTTATAAGAGAGCTTCATGACTCGGCCAGGATTATAAGTAAAGCATAAAAATGTGGGGTGGTAAGCGAACATAGCCCCGGTAAGCGAAGCGCCACCGGGAAATGTTAAATGGCGCAGTAGCGCAGAAAGCGCTGGAGCGAACTGGAAAGGTGTTTCTGACGATGATGGATGCACCACAATGTACGCACCAGCTTCGGCAGCGGAACGGGGATCTCAACCAGCGAGCCGGTTTCCAGCTGTTCGGCAATCACCCGACGGGAGAGACAGCTGATGCCCAGACCATGACGCACGGCGTGCTTGATGGCCTCCGAGTTACCTAGCTCCATTCCCAGCTGGAACTGCGGCAGATGGGACAACAGCAGATAATCGACGATTTCACGCGTACCGGAGCCCTGCTCGCGCAGGATCCACTGGGCCTGCGCCAGCCGTTCCAGCGTGACCTCGCCCTGTAACAGAGAGGAGGCCGGGGAAGCGAATACCACCAGCTCATCCTCCAGCCAGGGTTCCGCAATGATATCCACGTTGTGGCAGGGCCCTTCGATAAGCCCGATGTCCACGCGGAAATCAATGACCGCGTTAATGACGTCCTGGCTGTTGCCGACGCTCATCTCCAGCGGCAGGGTCGGAAAATCACGGCGGTAGCGGGCGATCACTTCCGGCAGAATGTAGTTACCGATCGTGCTGCTGGCAAAAACGCGAATAGCGCCGTTGTCCTCGCGGAACAGCTGCTCGATCTCCGTCGCCTGCTCCAGCAGCGCCAGCGCGCGCGGGTACAGCAGTCGGCCATGTTCGTTCACCACCAGCCGCTTCCCTACCCTGTCGAAAAGCTGGACGCCCAGCTGCCCTTCCAGATCAGTCAAGGCCGCACTGACGGCGGACTGCGAGAGCGCCAACATTTGTGACGCCTGGGTCGTCGAGCCGCTTTTAAGCACTTCGGCAAAAACTTCCAGCTGACGCAATGTAATGTGCATGGTTGCTTACCACTTATAAAGATTGATTATAAATATATAATCAATTTTATTTTTAAGCCAGAGCGCCGTAACCTTTAGCCAGACAAAGGAGAAGGTTATGTCAGAAATCACCTTACAACATCATCGTACAGTGTGGCACTTCGCGCCGGGTCTCGCGCTCAGCGCCGTAGTTACCGGGGTTGCCTTATGGGGCGGCAGTATACCGGCGGTTGCCGGCGCAGGGTTCAGCGCCTTAACGCTGGCCATTCTGCTCGGCATGGTGGTGGGGAATACCGTTTATCCGCACCTCTGGAAATCCTGCGACGGCGGCGTGATTTTCGCCAAGCAGCATCTATTACGTCTCGGGATTATCCTTTACGGCTTCCGACTCACCTTTTCGCAGATTGCGGACGTGGGCGTCAGCGGGATTGCCATTGACGTCCTGACCCTTACCAGCACCTTTTTACTGGCGTGCTTCATTGGCCAGAAGATCTTTGGGCTGGACAAACAGACCAGCTGGCTGATCGGCGCGGGCAGCAGCATCTGCGGCGCCGCCGCGGTGCTGGCGACGGAGCCGGTCGTTAAGGCCGAAGCCAGTAAAGTGACGGTCGCCGTTGCAACGGTGGTCATCTTCGGTACGCTGGCGATCTTCCTCTATCCGGCCATGTACCCGCTGGTGGCGCACTGGTTTAGCCCGGAAACCTACGGCATCTATATCGGCTCAACCATGCACGAAGTGGCGCAGGTGGTGGCGGCAGGTCACGCCATCAATCCGGAAGCGGAAAACGCGGCGGTCATCGCCAAAATGCTGCGCGTGATGATGCTGGCCCCGTTCCTGATTTTCCTCGCGGCGCGGGTTAAGCAGCTGGCTCCGGCAGGCGGCAGCGAGAAAAGCAAAATCACCATCCCCTGGTTTGCGATCCTGTTCATCGTGGTCGCTATCTTCAACTCCTTCCACCTGCTGCCAAACGCGGTGGTGGAGATGCTGGTGACGCTCGATACGGTGCTGCTGGCGATGGCGATGGCGGCGCTGGGGGTGACCACTCACGTCAGCGCGCTGAAAAAAGCCGGTGCGAAACCGCTGCTGATGGCGCTGGTGCTCTTCATCTGGCTGATTGTGGGCGGCGGCGCGATTAACCTTGCCGTGCACAGCCTGATGGCATAAACCATCTCGTCCTTCTCCTGTTAACCCGTTATCATAGGCGTTTCGGGTTAACAGGAGTCTTTTCATGAAATATGTTGGAGCGCACGTTAGCGCTGCCGGTGGCCTTGCGAATGCCGCCATTCGCGCCGCTGAAATCGAGGCGACCGCTTTCGCCCTGTTCACCAAAAATCAGCGCCAGTGGCGCGCAGCGCCCCTCACCGCAGAAGTGATTGACGATTTCAAAGCCGCCTGTGAAAAATACCATTACGGGCCGGGCCAAATCCTTCCCCACGACAGCTATCTGATTAACCTCGGGCATCCGGTGCAGGAAGCGCTGGATAAATCCCGCGAGGCGTTCCTTGATGAAGTGCAGCGCTGCGAACAGCTGGGGCTGACGCTGCTGAACTTCCATCCGGGAAGTCATCTGATGCAGATTGACGAAGACGCCTGTCTGGCGCGCATTGCCGAGTCGATCAACATGACGCTGGATAAAACCCAGGGCGTGACGGCGGTGATCGAGAATACCGCCGGTCAGGGCAGCAACCTCGGCTTTATGTTTGAGCATCTGGCGGCGATCATCGACGGCGTGGAGGATAAATCCCGCGTGGGCGTGTGCATTGATACCTGCCACGCGTTTGCCGCCGGGTATGACCTGCGCACCACCGAGGCCACGAAAAATACCTTCGAGGAGTTCGAGCGCGTTGTTGGCTTTAAATATCTTCGCGGTATGCACTTAAACGATGCGAAAAGCGGGTTCGGCAGCCGCGTTGACCGTCACCACAGCCTGGGCGAAGGCAATATCGGCCACGATGCGTTCCGCTTCATCATGCAGGACGCCCGCTTCGACGGCATTCCGATGGTGCTGGAAACCATTAATCCGGACATCTGGGCGGAAGAGATTGCCTGGCTGAAGGCCCAGCAGACCGCTGAACAGGCGGCATAAAAAAAGCCGGGCGCTTAACGCGACCCGGCTTTTTTGTAGGTCGGGTAAGGCGAAACCGCCACCCGACACCTCATTCAGGCTGCTTTTGCTACCGCTTCCGCTTCCGGACGCTTCAGCACCGCGTAAGACAGACCCGCCACCAGCGTACCGGCGACAATCGCCAGCAGATAACCCAGCACCGGAGTAATCGCGCCAGGGATCAGCAGAACGAACAGACCGCCGTGCGGTGCCATCAGCTTCGCGCCAACCGCCATGGAGATAGCGCCAGTGACCGCGCCGCCCACGATACAGCAGGGCAGAACGCGCATTGGATCGCGCGCCGCAAACGGGATTGCGCCTTCGGTGATGAAGCACAGGCCCAGCACCAGCGCCGCTTTGCCGCCTTCCTGCTGCGCTTTATCGAACTTACGACGGGCAATGAGCGTCGCCAGGCCGAGCGCCAGCGGTGGCACCATACCTGCCGCCATGATCGCCGCCATCGGCGCGTAGGTCTGGGTACTCAGCAGGCCAACGCCAAAGGCATAAGCCGCTTTGTTTACCGGACCACCCATGTCGGTACACATCATACCGCCCAGGATAGCGCCCAGCAGAACCGCGTTCGCCGTTCCCATGGTTTGCAGCCAGTGGGTCAAGCCTTCCAGAATGCCCGCGACCGGTTTACCAATCAGGTAGATCATCGCCAGGCCCACGACCAGGCTTGAGATCAGCGGAATGATCAGGATAGGTTTCAGCGCTTCCATACTCTGCGGCAGCTTCAGCTTCGAGCTGATCAGCTTCGCCACGTAACCCGCAAGGAAACCGGCAATGATACCGCCGATAAAGCCAGAACCTGTGCTCACGGCCAGCATACCGCCGATAAGACCCGGGGTCAGGCCCGGACGGTCAGCAATGGAGAAGGCGATAAAGCCCGCCAGCACCGGCACCATCAGCGCGAACGCGGAGCCGCCGCCAATCTGCATCAACGCCGCCGCCAGCGTGCCCGGCTCTTTAAACGCCTCGATACCAAAGGCGAAGGAGAGCGCAATGCACAGGCCGCCCGCTACCACCATCGGCAGCATGTAAGACACGCCCGTTAACAGGTGACGATAGGCACCCGCAGACTCTTTCTTGCCTTCGGCTGGCGTTTTCGCCGCACCGGTTGCCTGATAAGGTTTGGCTTCCGCCAGCGCTTTATCAAACTCCTGCGCGGTTTTCTTCAGCGCCAGGCCGGTAGAGGTGCGGTACATCGGCTTACCGGCAAACTTCGCCAGATCCACTTCGATATCGGCCGCCACAATCACCAGATCGGCTTCTGCCACCTCTTCCGGCGTGATGGCATTGCCTGCGCCCACAGAGCCGCGGGTTTCAACCTTCACCCACCAGCCGCGTTTTTTCGCTTCGGTTTCAATGGCTTCAGCCGCCATAAAGGTATGAGCCACGCCTGTCGGGCACGCCGTTACCGCGACAATGCGTTTCGGGCCAGTGGCAGCAACCGGCGCCGCCTCAACGGGGGCGCTGTAGACCGTCGCATGGCCTTTTGCTTCGCTCAGAAACAGTTCAGGGTGAGCCACCGCGCGATTAATATCGCCCAGCCACACCTTTTTGCCGTTCAGGGCGCTGTCAGCGGGGATTTTGTCACCCAGAACAATCGCCATTTCGGCATCACCCGGGTTATCAATGATATCCAGGTGCGCTTTTTGTGCCGCCGCGCCCAGCAGGGTCTTCGCCATATAGGCACGAGCCTGTCCGAGACCGGAGTCAATGATCAGCAGCGTTTTCATTATTCCTCTCCTGCTGTTAGTTAAAAGGTTTTAAGTCAACGCGCGCCATCATCGCGGCTAACTGGGTACGATCGGTAATGCCGACGTTGCTCTGGCTCACGGCCAGGGCCGCCACGGCGGTAGCAAGACGTAAGGTGTGTTCGCTGGATTCGCGCATCAGCAGGCCATAGATCAGGCCGCCAACCATTGAATCCCCGGCACCCACGGTGCTGACCACTTCCATTGACGGCGGTTTGGCAATCCACTCCCCGGAGGCGTTCACCCACAGGGCACCTTCTGCGCCAAGCGAAATCACCACGTGAGCAATACCCTGCTCGCGCAGCGCATGGGCAGCTTCAATCACATCTTTTAATTCTGGCAGCTTACGGCCCGCCCAGATCTCCAGTTCACGGCGGTTAGGCTTAACCAGCCACGGAGAGGCTTTCAGACCGGCGACCAGCGCGTCACGGCTGCTGTCGAAAATAATGCACGGGCACTGGCTGCGCAGGCGCGTCATCCAGTCGGTGAACGCTTCCGGGCTGACGCCGGACGGCAGGCTGCCGCTGACGCACACCATGTCAAACTGGCCCAGCCAGCTCAGGGAATCGGCAACGAAGCGCTCCCAGTCAGCCGGCGTCACTTCGAAGCCGGAGAAGTTCAGATCGGTCACTTCACCGTCTTTCTCGGTCAGCTTAACGTTGATGCGGGTACGGCCCTGCACAACCTGAAAACGGTTGGCGATGCCCAGCTCGCTGAACAGCTGCTGAAAGCCGTCCTGGTTATCTTTGCCGAGGAAGCCGCCAACGGTGACGTCGATGCCGAGATCTTTCAGCACTTTCGCCACGTTAATGCCTTTCCCTGCGGCATGCAGGCCGGTAGTCCGAACCAGGTTGACTTCGCCACGCTCAATTTCCGGGCAGAAGCCCACCAGATCGTAAGCCGGGTTCAGCGTAATGGTTGCAACACGTCTGCTCATTATGCGCCCTCCCCCAGACCGGCCGCGATGGCATCGCCAATCGCCTTCAGCGCCTGTTCAGCATCTGCACCCTGCGCGGTGAAACGCAGACGATGGCCTTTCTTCACGCCCAGCGCGACAACTTTCATCAGGCTGCGCCCGTTGGCAGGTTTACCCGAACCGTCCAGATTGGTCACGGTGATCTCACTTTCAAATTGTTTGATGGTATTCACCAGCATGGTGCCCGGACGGGCATGCAGGCCGTGTTCGTTACGCACCACGTACTCTGCGCTCAGCAGGTCGTCCGTCAGCGCATCGTCGCTGGTCAACAGGGCCAGCACCGTCGCCGCGTCGGCGTTCAGCAGTTTTTCAGCTTTATTGTTCAGCAGCAGATCGCTCAGACGCTTCAGCACGGCAACCGGCTGGTCGTCAGCCATGGCGACAGTCACCAGCATCGCGGCGCGCTCGCCGTCTGTCTCAAAAGCAACAGCCGCCCGGCTGACGGCGATAGCGCTACGCAGGTTGCCTTCAGCACTGTCGTTCAGCCAGATGCCCTGCCCCAGGTTTAAAGGCTTATCATTGATGGTGCGCGTCACAAAAGTGGTATCCGCCGCCCCCACCTCTTTCAGTCGAGCCGCGTTCAGCGCCTGGAGCGTCAACAGATCGGACGCCACGACGTCCAGCGTCAGGGTTTCATTGTCCAGCTTCAGTGCTTCGCTCTGTTTTTCGCCCATCAGCAAAGCACGCAGCTCTTCAGCCGTGGTCGCAGATTTAAGCTGTTCCGCCACGGCATCATCGCTCAGCACGTGCGTCAGCTGACGCAGCAGGCCCAGGTGTTCATCACCGCTGGCCGCGATGCCGATCGCCACGTAAGCCACCTGACCCTCGCCCCACAGTACGCCCTGCGGGAACTGGAAGACCTGCACGCCGGTTTTCAGCACCTGATCGCGGGTGTCGGTGGTGCCGTGTGGGATAGCAATACCGTTACCGAGGAACGTGGACGTCTGCTGCTCGCGCGCCAGCATGCCGTTGACGTAGCCGTCAGCCACGTTGCCTGCCTGCACGAGCGCAGCAGCAACCTGGCGAATAGCCTCTTCTTTATTCCCGGCCTGTTCGCCCGGGTGGATATCCTGAACAGATAACTGGAACATGATTCTCCTCTCCTGCTGAAATTGAATCGTTTCAGCTTAACTGAGAAAATAAGCGCTAAACTGCTTCATCTCGACGTGCAAGATAGCGCTGAAACGTTTCAAGAAGTCTTGTCTTTTCTACAACAGGTTGCAAGAAAAGTTACATTTCTTGTTGCAGAATTTAGAAGTGCAGCACATTTCTTCTTCAGCTCAGGGGAATTTGCTGATGTTCAGCAAACAGGTTCAGCACGCTTCAGCGAGGCGGCGCGAAAGTGAAATGCCATTTTGATTTTTTGTAGCAATCTTGACTTTACCCTCTGTTTATTTAATGACGGGCGGCGTAAACTCCGCCTCTCTCTGTTACTCGCAAAGACTGAACATGCATAACACCCCCGCTGCCGCCTCACCAAAGCCCTTTGATTTGACGTCAACGGCGTTTTTGATTGTTGCTTTCCTCACCGGTATTGCCGGTGCGTTACAAACGCCTACGCTGAGCCTGTTTCTGACCAACGAAGTTCACGCCCGTCCGGCGATGGTCGGCTTCTTCTTTACCGGGAGCGCCATCATTGGCATTTTCGTCAGCCAGTTTCTTGCCGGTCGTTCAGACAGAAAAGGCGATCGCAAAAGCCTGATCGTTTTTTGCTGCCTGCTCGGGGTGTTTGCCTGTCTGCTGTTTGCCTGGAACCGTAACTACTTCATTCTGCTGTTTGTGGGCGTCTTCCTGAGCAGCTTCGGCTCTACCGCCAACCCGCAGATGTTCGCCCTTGCCCGTGAGCACGCGGACCGCACCGGGCGGGAAGCGGTGATGTTCAGCTCCATACTGCGTGCTCAGGTGTCGCTGGCCTGGGTAATTGGTCCCCCGCTCGCCTACGCGCTGGCGATGGGTTTTGGCTTTACGGTGATGTACCTCAGCGCAGCCGTGGCCTTCGTGGTGTGCGGCGCGATGGTCTGGTTCTTCCTGCCCTCCATGCGTAAAGAGCCGAAAGTGGCGACCGGCACGCTGGAGGCGCCGCGACGTAACCGGCGCGACGCGCTGCTGTTATTCATTATCTGTACCCTGATGTGGGGAACGAACAGCCTCTATATCATTAATATGCCGCTGTTTATTATTGATGAGCTGCATCTGCCGGAGAAGCTGGCCGGGATCATGATGGGAACCGCCGCAGGGCTTGAAATCCCAACCATGCTGATTGCGGGCTATTACGCGAAGCGCTTCGGCAAGCGCTTTTTGATGCGCATCGCCGCCGCTGCCGGGCTGCTGTTTTATGTCGGTATGCTGACGGTCCATACGCCAGCGCTGCTTCTTGCTTTACAGCTGCTGAACGCCATTTACATCGGCATTCTGGCCGGTATCGGCATGCTCTATTTCCAGGATCTGATGCCGGGTCAGGCGGGCTCTGCCACCACCCTTTATACAAATACCACCCGTGTGGGCTGGATTATTGCAGGCTCACTGGCAGGCGTGGTGGCTGAAATCTGGAACTATCACACGGTGTTCTGGATTGCGCTGGTGATGTGCGTCCTGACGCTGAGCTGCCTGACGCGCATAAAAGACGTTTAAGGCGCGGTGAGCGCTTCCAGCTTAAGCAGATAAGTAATGGCCTGCTGGCGCGTACTGCCGCACATTTCGGCGGTTGGCTGTAGCCCGGAGCACACTTTCGGGCGTAACGGCGAGCCAAAGATCATGCACAGGTTGGATTCCGAGAGCTGAACGCAGCGGGTATTGGCAGGCTTGCCGTCCGGCATGCCTGGAATGGGACTTGAGATGGACGGTGCGGTACAGCACGCGCCACAATCGGAACGACAATCCATACATGCTCTCTGTGGGTGGCAAATGCCCGCGTGGTCGGGCATTGCGCGCACAGTAACACCTTTTATGTATTGATAGCAAAAGCCACGAATTCCGCTTGCCTGAAAGGCCGCGCGCGAGTAATTTGGCGCGATATTTTTTACCTCCCGTATACAGGATTACTGCAATGCCAAGAGCGAACGAAATTAAGAAAGGTATGGTACTGAATTACAACGGCAAACTGCTGATTGTGAAAGATATCGACATTCAGGCACCAAGCGCCCGTGGCGCAGCAACGCTGTACAAAATGCGTTTCGCCGACGTCCGTACCGGCCTGAAAGTGGAAGAACGTTTCAAAGGTGACGATATCGTGGATACCGTGACCCTGACCCGCCGCTACGTTGATTTCTCATATGTCGACGGTAACGAATACGTGTTCATGGATAAAGAAGATTACACCCCGTATATCTTCACCAAAGACCAGATCGAAGAAGAGCTGCTGTTTATTCCTGAAGGTGGAATGCCGGACATGCAGGTGCTGACCTGGGATGGCGTGCTGCTGGCGCTGGAGCTGCCGCAGACCGTTGATCTGGAAATCGTGGAAACGGCGCCGGGCATCAAAGGCGCGTCTGCAAGCGCGCGTAACAAACCGGCTACCCTGACGACCGGTCTGGTCGTACAGGTGCCTGAATACCTGTCAGCGGGCGAGAAGATCCGCATCCATATCGAAGAAAAACGCTATATGGGTCGCGCTGACTGATAGTGGCGTTTGCCGGGTGGCGGCTTCGCCTTACCCGGCCTACAAATACACAAAAACCGGCTTCAGAGCCGGTTTTTCGTAGGCCCGGTAAGCGAAGCGCCACGGGCAATTCCGTTTACAGAAGCTCAGGATATTTGGTCATTTTCAGCGCCAGCTCAATACCGCGCACTTCCGCCATGCCCTTCAGACGACCAATCGCCGAATAGCCCGGATTCGTTTTCTTGCGCAGATCGTCCAGCATCTGGTGCCCGTGATCCGGACGGAACGGGATAGGACGCACATCGCCCGCCTGTTTACGCCGTACTTCTTCAGCCAGAATGGCATCTACCACCGCAACCATATTCACGTCACCGCCAAGATGCGCGGCTTCGTGGAAGGTTTTCGGGTTCTCTTCCCGGCAGGTTGCGCGCAGGTGGGTAAAGTGAATGCGATCGCCGAAGGTTTCGATCATTCGCACCAGATCGTTATCCGCACGCACGCCATAAGAGCCCGTACACATGGTAAAGCCGTTGTAGATGCTATCCACCGTCTCCTTCAGCCACTGCATATCGTCGATTGTCGACACGATACGCGGCAGGCCAAGGATAGGGCGCGGAGGATCGTCCGGATGGACCGCCAGGCGCACGCCCGCTTCTTCGGCCACCGGCACGATAGCGCGCAGGAAGTGCGCCATGTTTTCACGCAGCTGGTTTTTATCGATATTGCCGTATTCCGCCAGGCGCGCGCGGAACTGGTCGAGGGTGTATCCTTCTTCCGCCCCCGGCAGGCCCGCGATGATATTGCGGACCAGCTTGTCTACGTCCGCTTCACTGGCGGCTTTAAACCACGCCAGCGCCTGCTGCTGCTCTTCGGCGGTATAGTCGGCTTCCGCGCCTGGACGCTTCAGAATGTGCAGCTCGAAAGCCGCAAACGCGATTTGATCGAAGCGCAGCGCTTTCGAACCATCGGCCATTTCATATTCCAGGTCGGTACGCGTCCAGTCCAGAATCGGCATAAAGTTATAGCAGACGGTATCAATACCGCAGGCCGCCAGGTTACGAATGCTCTGCTGATAATTCGCAATCCAGGTTTCACACTCGCCGGAGTGGGTTTTAATGTCTTCGTGAACCGGAATACTTTCCACGACAGACCAGGTTAACCCCTTCTCAGCCAGCTGTGCCTGACGCTTTTGAATTTCCTCAACCGGCCACACCTGACCGTTCGGAATATGATGCAGCGCCGTGACTACACCCGTTGCGCCAGCCTGACGCACATCATCAAGAGAAACCGGATCGTTCGGCCCGTACCAACGCCAGGTTTGTTCCATTGCCCCACCCTCTCAAGTTGTTATACCAATATGTGTTAGCTCAATGACGACTACCATACATGTTTAATCGGAGTGGTCAACACAGCGCGCGACATTGATTGATCAAACTCACATAACAGGGATATTTACGGCTTACCAATTTAATTTGTTGTCATATAACTTTACACTGGCATTGTTAATTAATGGTTAATCAGGTGTGTACTACATGAAGACTATTGCCTCCACCGCGCTTCCTGCTCATGTCCAGCAGCCCCGCTACGATCGCCAGCAGTTACGCTCCCGCATCGTCCATTTCGGCTTTGGCGCGTTCCACCGGGCGCATCAGGCGTTGTTAACAAACCGGGTGCTGAACGCCAAAGGAGGCGACTGGGGAATTTGTGAGATTAGCCTCTTTAGCGGCGATGTCCTCATGAGCCAGCTCCGGGCGCAGGATCATCTTTTTACCGTGCTGGAGAAAGGTGCCGAAGGCAACCAGCCGATTATTATTGGTGCGGTAAAAGAGTGCCTTAACGCAAAACTCGACTCGCTGGCGGCCATTATTGAGAAGTTCTGCGAACCGCAGGTAGCAATTGTCTCCCTCACCATAACCGAAAAAGGCTACTGCATCGATCCGGCGACGGGAAAGCTGGATATGCAAAACAGCCGCATCCTTCACGATCTGGAGCACCCGTCTGAGCCGCATTCCGCGCCGGGAATTCTGGTCGAAGCGCTTTATCGCCGCCGCGAACGGGGCCTGCCGGCGTTTACCGTGCTCTCCTGCGACAATATCCCCGACAACGGTCACGTGGTGAAAAACGCCGTACTCGGCATGGCCGCAAAGCGTTCCGCAGAGCTGGCCGGATGGATAGAGACGCACGTGAGCTTCCCCGGCACCATGGTCGACCGAATCGTGCCCGCCGCCACCGACGCCTCGCTCGCGGAAATCACCCGGGAGCTGGGGGTTGACGATCCCTGCGCCATCAGCTGTGAACCGTTCCTTCAGTGGGTGGTGGAAGATAATTTTGTCGCCGGGCGCCCGGAGTGGGAGGTTGCAGGCGTACAGATGGTTGACGACGTCCTGCCCTGGGAGCAGATGAAGCTGCGGATGCTGAACGGCAGCCACTCCTTCCTCGCTTATCTGGGCTACCTTGCCGGTTACGCGCACATTAATGAATGCATGCAGGACGACAGTTTCCGCGAGGCAGCCCGCAGACTGATGCTGAATGAGCAGGCCCCTACGCTGCGCATCACCAACGTCGATCTGACGGCGTATGCCGACAGCCTGCTTGACCGCTTCGCCAACCCGGCGCTACAGCACCGTACATGGCAAATCGCCATGGACGGCAGCCAGAAGCTGCCTCAACGCATGCTGGATGGGATCCGCGTCCATCTTGAACGTAAGACCGCCTGGCCACTTCTGGCGCTGGGGGTGGCGGGCTGGATGCGCTACGTCAGCGGTACGGATGAACAGGGCAACGCCATCGACGTGCGCGACCCTCTCAGCGAAAAGTTTCAGGCGCTTGCTGAAGCCAGCAGCGACGCGGAACGCGTTAATGCCCTGCTGGCGCTTAAAGAAATCTTTGGCGATGACCTGCCGCAAAACCCGGTGTTTGTCGAGGCGATAACCGGAGCGTACCAGCGCCTCGTCCGGCTCGGCGCGCGTCAGGCCGTTATCGAAACGTTAAAAATTTAGCGATTATTGCGTTTAAGGCGAACGGTTATGCGCTCCGTTCGCCCTCCCTCTTCTCAATGCCCGTTTTTTTCGTCAGGATGATAGATAATTGTTACGACATCACAATTATCTATCGGAGCGCACGTGACCAAAACCAACCTGATCACCGGTTTTCTCGGCAGCGGTAAAACTACGTCCATTCTGCATTTGCTGGCCAATAAAGATCCGGCGGAAAAGTGGGCCGTGCTGGTCAACGAATTTGGCGAAGTGGGGATCGACGGCGCGTTGCTCGCCGACAGCGGCGCAATGGTGAAAGAGATCCCGGGCGGGTGCATGTGCTGCGTGAATGGTCTGCCGATGCAGGTCGGCCTGAATACGCTGCTGCGCCAGGGTAAGCCGGACCGCCTGCTGATAGAGCCCACCGGCCTGGGTCATCCGAAGCAAATCCTTGATTTACTCACCGCCCCGGTATACGAGCCATGGCTTGAGCTGCGCGCGACGCTTTGCCTGCTTGATCCCCGCCAGCTGCTGGATGAAAAAGCGATCGGTAACGACAATTTCCGCGATCAGCTCGCCTCGGCAGACATTATCGTGGCGAATAAATCCGATCGCGCGACGGCCGAGAGCGAGGCCGCGTTCGAAGCCTGGTGGCAGCAGGCTGGCGGTGGACGTCGGTATGTTCAGACAACCCAGGGCAACATTGATGGCGCCCTGCTCGACCTTCCCCGCCTCAACCAGACGCAACTGCCCGCCAGCGCAGAGCATTCGCACAGCCACGGCGCGAAACAAGGACTGGCCGCACTGAGCCTGCCGGAACATCAGCGCTGGCGCCGAAATCTGAACAGCGGCCAGGGGCACCAGGCGTGCGGATGGATCTTCGATGCCGATACGGTTTTCGACACCATTGGTATACTGGAGTGGGCGAGACTGGCTCCGGTTGAGCGGGTAAAAGGGATCATGCGCACCCCGGATGGTCTGGTTCGCATTAACCGTCAGGGCGAGGATTTCTTCATAGAAACCCAGAACGTCGCACCGCCCGACAGCCGGATAGAGTTAATTAGTGCGGTTAATACCGACTGGAATGCCCTCCAGTCAAGCCTGTTGAAGCTTCGTTTAAGTTTGGGCGGCTAACGTTGCCGCTGGTTTTATTCAGTGCTGAAGACTATGACGACTCGACTTCCTGCTATTTTATTGCTTAATGCTGCCGGCCTGGCGATCTTTTTCTCCTGGTATCTTCCGGTGGATCACGGTTTCTGGTTCCCGCTGGATTCTGGTCTTTTCCACTTCTTTAACCAGGCGCTGGTGAAGAGCGAGGCCTTCCTGTGGCTGGTCGCGATCACCAACAACCGCGCCTTTGACGGCTGTTCGCTGCTGGCAATGGGCTGCCTGATGCTCTCCTTCTGGCTGAAAGAAGACAAAACGGGTCGTCGCCGTATTCTGATTATCGGCCTGGTGATGCTGCTGACCGCCGTGATTATCAACCAGCTGGCGCAGCATCTGATGCCGGTTAAACGCGCCAGTCCGTCGCTCTCTTTCCCGAACATTAACCGCGTCAGCGAGCTGCTGCATATTCCAACCAAAGATGCCTCGAAGGACAGTTTCCCGGGCGACCACGGTATGATGCTGCTGATTTTTGCTGGCTTTATGCTGCGCTATTTCGGTAAAAAAGCCTTCGCCATCGCCCTGGTTATTGTTGTGGTATTCGCATTCCCGCGGGTAATGATTGGCGCGCACTGGCTGACCGATATCGCCGTGGGCTCATTCACGGCGGTATTGATTGGCTTACCCTGGGTACTGATGACCCCGTTGAGCGATCGCTTAATAGGTATTTTTGATCGCTATCTTCCCGGCAAATTTAAACAAGTCGGAAACAAATAAATAACGCAAATTAACACCATTCATCAGGGATTGTTTTCGATCCCTGACTCCCTTCTTACCGGCGTCATTCACCCCTGTCATCTTCCCGTCATACTATTCATGATTAAAATGAAGCAATTGCAGGGATTAGCGTCAGGAATGGCGGCGTTTTGAGCATTTCCACGCTGTAACGTTGTGTATCACAATTTCTTATAAAAAAAGGGACTTTTTTGCTCGCAATACCCTGAGCAATCGGTTAACCTCGAACTCGTTTTGCCCCACTGAGACAATTATTATCGTGGTGAATAATTTTGTGCGTTGCGCCACAGTTTTCACCATAAAGAATTGTCTCATTGTGAACAGATAATTAGTCTCGTCACGGTTGGCATTTTTATAACGATATTTTCGTTAAGGACTTCAAGGGAAAACAAACAAAATGGTCAAATCTCAACCAATCTTGAGATATATCTTGCGGGGGATCCCGGCGATTGCAGTGGCGGTTCTGCTTTCGGCATGTAGCACAACGAACACCGCGAAGAATATGCATCCTGAGACGCGTGTTGTGGGAATGGAAGATTCCTCTTCACTGCAAGCCTCTCAGGATGAATTTGAAAATATGGTACGTAATCTCGACGTTAAGTCGCGCATTATGGATCAGTATGCTGACTGGAAAGGCGTGCGTTACCGTCTGGGCGGCAGCACCAAGAAAGGCATCGATTGTTCTGCGTTCGTACAGCGTACGTTCCGCGAGCAGTTTGGGTTAGACCTTCCGCGTTCTACCTATGAACAGCAGGAAATGGGCAAGTCCATTTCGCGTACTAAACTGCGCACGGGAGATTTAGTCCTGTTCAGAGCGGGTTCAACCGGTCGGCACGTTGGCATCTATATCGGTAACGATCAGTTTGTCCATGCTTCCACCAGCAGCGGCGTGACGATTTCCAGCATGAACGAACCTTACTGGAAGAAACGCTACAACGAAGCTCGCCGCGTTCTGAGCCGTAGTTAATCTTGCTGTCGTATCGTTGGTTATCCCTTGGCTGGCGATACGATAAAAAAAAGCACTGCTCCGGCAGTGTTTTTTTTTGCCCGTTACACTGATAGACATCCAGCGGCATTTCAGGAATCACGACATCTATGTTTACCCGCTACTTCTCCAGCAACCGCAAAATACTGTTTCTCAGTTTTCTTACGGGGTTATTCACCGCCCTGCTTCTGGGTGCGTTACAGTTTTACTGGAGTTATCACAAGCGAGAAGTCAGGTTCGACACCCTCATTACGGATTTAAGCGTCTATATGGAGGGCTATTTTGACGAGCTCAAAACGTCTATTGATACGCTCCAGCCGCTCACGCTGAACAGCTGTGACGAAGTCAGCGCGGCGCTGACCTCACGCGCGGCCTTCAGCATTAACGTGCGCGCCTTTTTGCTGGTCAGGGATAAACAGGCCTTCTGCTCTTCGGCAACAGGTCCGATGAATACCCCGATGGAAACGCTTATTCCTCAATTACATATCAGCAAACCTGTTGATATCGCGCTCCTGCCGGGCACGCCCATGCTGCCGGATAAGCCCGCGATTGCCATCTGGTATCGCAATCCGCTGGTAAAAGACGGCGGCGTGTTTACTTCCGTCAACCTCAACCTGTCGCCATACCTTCTCTACACCTCGCGTCAGGATGAGTTTGCCGGCATTGCCATCGTCATAGGCGATTCTGCGTTATCCACCCGGTCCGAAATGCTGGTTCAGGCGAGTGATTTGCCTGACGTCCCTGCGCGCACCGCCACGCTGAAAAATATTCCTCTGACCGTTAACGTCTATGCGCAGGCCTGGACGACAGATGAAGTGCTGTACGCCGTCTTTTTCGGCCTGGTCTGCGGCATCGCGGCGGGTCTGCTGAACTTTTATATTCTCACTATCCGTTTGAATCCCGGGAAAGAGATCCTCACGGCCATCAAGCGCGACCAGTTTTACGTGGTCTATCAACCCGTCGTGGATGCGCAGTCGCTCAAAATGACCGGGCTGGAAGTCCTGATGCGCTGGAAGCATCCGGTGATGGGTGAAATCCCACCGGACGCCTTTATCACTTTCGCCGAAGCGCAGAAGCTGATCGTTCCGCTGACGCTGCACCTTTTTGACCTGATCGTTCGCGATGCCCCGGTTCTGCAAACGCGGCTTCCGCCCGGCGCCAAGTTCGGGATAAACATCGCGCCCGGTCATCTGCATGCGGAAAGCTTTAAAGAGGATATGCTCGCCTTTGCCGCTGCCCTGCCACCCGATCACTTCCAGATAGTGCTGGAAATAACCGAGCGCGACATGATTAACCACCGCGAGGCTAATCAGCTGTTCGAATGGCTGCACGATGAAGGTTTTGAAATCGCCATCGATGATTTTGGCACCGGCCACAGCGCGCTGATCTATCTTGAACGCTTCACCATGGATTACCTGAAAATAGATCGCGGTTTTGTCAACGCCATCGGGACGGAGACCGTCACCTCGCCGGTGCTTGACGCGGTGCTGACGCTGGCGGGACGCCTGAATATGTTAACCGTCGCCGAGGGCGTTGAAACACCTGAGCAGGCGGCGTGGCTGCGCGAGCATGGCGTGAACTATCTTCAGGGCTACTGGATCGGCCGCCCGATGCCGCTGGAGGAGTTTAAGACGTGGCAGCCCGACGTCACGCTCGGGGAATAATTTCACAATCGCGGCGCAGTCACTTATTATTCTCCTCAACCGAGCCTGCCTGTGAACAAAGGGATCCGCCGCACGATGATTATGCGCGTTGTAGTGATGCTGTTGGCGCTGGTGAGCCTGTCGAGCCAGGCGCAGTCCATCAAAGAAAGCACGGCCTTTGCCGTCATAGGCGAGCCGAAATACGCGGTCAACTTTACTCACTACGATTACGTGAACCCCGCCGCACCCAAAGGCGGGAACGTGACGCTTTCCGCCACGGGAACGTTTGATAACTTTAACCGCTTTGCCCTTCGCGGCGTGGCGGCAGCCCGAACCGAATCCCTCTATGACACGCTGTTTGTCACCTCCGACGACGAGCCCGGCAGCTATTATCCCCTGGTTGCCGAGAACGTGCGTTACGCCGATGATTTTAGCTGGGCAGAAATCGCGATCAATCCGCAGGCGCGTTTTCATGACGGCTCCCCGGTTAGCGCCCGCGACGTGGCGTTCACCTTTCATAAATTTATGACCGAGGGCGTACCGCAGTTTCGTCTGGTGTACAAGGGCACCACGGTGAAAGCCATCGCCCCGCTGACCGTGCGAATCGAACTGAGTGAGCCGAACAAAGAGAACATGCTGAGCCTGTTCTCCCTGCCCGTCATGCCTGAATCCTTCTGGAAAAACCATAAGCTGAGCGACCCCCTCTCTACCCCGCCGCTGGCCGGAGGACCCTATCGCATTACCGACTGGCGCATGGGCCAGTATGTGATCTATTCCCGCGTAAAAGATTATTGGGCTGCCGCGCTGCCGGTAAACCGTGGCCGCTGGAACTTCGATACCCTCCGCTACGACTACTACCTCGATGACAACGTGGCCTTCGAGGCGTTTAAGGCAGGCGCGTTTGATTTACGTGTCGAGAACAGCGCCAAAAACTGGGCTACCCGGTATATCGGAAAAAACTTCGCGAAAGGCTATATCGTTAAAGACGAACACAAAAATGAATCTGCGCAAGATACGCGCTGGCTGGCATTTAACATCCAGCGTCCGGTGTTTTCCGATCGTCGGGTGCGTGAAGCCATTACCCTGGCGTTTGATTTTGAATGGATGAACAAAGCGCTGTTCTACGGAGCCTACAGCCGGGCGAACAGCTATTTCCAGAATACCGAATACGCCGCCCGTGATTATCCCAACGCGGATGAACTGGTTCTGCTGGCCCCGATGAAAGCGCAGCTACCGCCGGAGGTGTTCACCCGCGTATTTGAACCGCCCAAATCCGACGGAAACGGGTTCGACCGTGAAAATCTGCTGAAAGCCAGCAAGCTGCTGGATGACGCCGGGTGGGTGCTGAAAAACCAGCAGCGGGTGAATGCCAAAACCGGTAAACCCCTGAGCTTCGAACTGCTGATTGCCTCCGGCGCGAACGACCAGTGGGTGCTGCCCTTTAAGAAGAACCTTGCCCGGCTTGGGGTGATCATGAATATTCGCCAGGTCGATATCGCGCAGCTTACCAACCGCAAGCGCAGCCGCGATTACGACATGATGCAGAGCCTGTGGGCCGCGCAGCCGTGGCCGAGCTCAGATCTGCAAATCTCCTGGGCATCGGGCTATATCAACTCCTCTTACAACGCACCGGGCGTCAAGAGCCCGGTGATTGACGCGCTGATTGCGAAAATCGTGGCCGCTCAGGGCGATAAAGAGAAACTTCTGCCGCTCGGGCGCGCGCTTGACCGGGTGTTAACCTGGAACTATTACATGCTGCCGATGTGGTACATGGGTGAAGATCGCGTGGCCCGCTGGGACAAATTCTCCCTGCCCGCCGTTCGCCCGGTTTATACGCTTGGTTTTGATACGTGGTGGTATGACGTGAATAAAGCCGCAAAACTGCCCGCAGCGCGGCGTTAAGGAGTGACGATGGGCGCTTATCTTATCCGCCGGCTGCTGCTGGTGATCCCGACCCTGTGGGCCATCATCACCATTAACTTTTTTATCGTGCAGATTGCCCCCGGCGGCCCGGTGGACCAGGCGATTGCGGCAATCGAATTTGGTCACGCTGGCGGCATGCCAGGCGGCGGCGGTGAAGGGATGGGCGCCAACCATGCCCGGACGGGCGTAGGCAATATCAGCGAAAGCCACTACCGGGGCGGCCGTGGACTGGATCCGGAGGTGATCGCCGAGATCACCCACCGCTATGGTTTCGACAAGCCGCTGCACGAACGTTATTTCAACATGCTCTGGGATTACGTCCGTTTCGATTTTGGCGACAGCCTGTTTCGCAGCGCCTCGGTGTTAACCCTGATCAAACAAAGCCTGCCGGTGTCCATCACGCTCGGGCTGTGGGGAACGCTGATAATCTATCTGGTCTCCATTCCGCTGGGGATCCGCAAAGCGGTCCACAACGGTAGCCGTTTCGATATCTGGAGCAGCACGTTCATTATTATTGGCTACGCTATCCCGGCGTTTCTGTTTGCCGTGCTGCTGATTGTCTTTTTTGCCGGCGGCAGTTATTTCGACCTCTTCCCGCTGCGCGGGCTGGTCTCCGCAGATTTCAGCACGCTGCCGTGGTATCAGAAAATCACCGACTACTTCTGGCACATCACCCTTCCGGTGCTGGCGACGGTTATTGGCGGCTTTGCGGCGCTTACGATGCTCACCAAAAACGCTTTTCTCGATGAGATCCGCAAGCAGTACGTGGTCACCGCCCGCGCCAAAGGCGTCGGTGAAAAGCAGATTATGTGGAAGCACGTTTTTCGTAACGCCATGCTGCTGGTGATTGCCGGTTTTCCCGCCACGTTCATCAGTATGTTTTTTACCGGCTCGCTGCTGATAGAAGTGATGTTCTCTCTCAACGGATTAGGGCTGCTGGGCTATGAGGCCACCGTCTCCCGTGATTATCCGGTGATGTTTGGCACACTGTACATTTTCACCCTGATCGGCCTGCTGCTGAATATCATCAGCGATATCAGCTATACGCTGGTCGATCCCCGTATCGATTTTGAGGGCCGCTGATGTCGCGTTTAAGCCCCGTCAATCAGGCCCGCTGGGCTCGCTTTCGCCACAACCGTCGCGGCTACTGGTCGCTGTGGATCTTCGCCGTCCTGTTCGCCTTAAGTCTGTGTTCGGAACTGATTGCCAACGATAAACCCCTGCTGGTGCATTTCAAAGACCGCTGGTACGTGCCGGTACTTACTACCTATAGCGAAAGCGATTTTGGCGGTCCGTTTGCGACGCCAGCCGAGTATCAGGATCCCTGGTTACGTGAACAGATCGCGCAGCACGGCTGGGCGATCTGGGCACCGATTCGCTTTGGCGCGAACAGCATAAACTATGCCACCTCCACCCCCTTCCCTTCCCCGCCTTCCTCGCAGAACTGGCTGGGAACGGACGCGAACGGCGGCGATGTGCTGGCGCGCATTCTTTACGGCACCCGCATCTCGCTCCTGTTTGGACTGATGCTGACGCTCTTTTCCAGCATCATGGGCGTCGTGGCGGGCGCCGTGCAGGGCTATTACGGTGGAAAAATCGATTTGTGGGGGCAGCGCGTGATTGAAGTCTGGTCCGGTATGCCGACGCTGTTTCTGATAATCCTGCTTTCCAGCGTGGTTCAGCCTGGCTTCTGGTGGCTGCTCGGGATCACCGTCCTGTTCGGCTGGATGGCGCTGGTCGGCGTGGTGCGCGCGGAGTTTCTGCGCACGCGAAATTACGACTATATTCGCGCTGCGCAGGCGTTAGGCGTGAGCGATCGCGCAATCATCTTCCGCCATATGCTTCCCAATGCGGTGGTGGCGACCCTCACCTTCTTGCCGTTTATTTTGTGTAGCTCCATCACCACCCTGACGTCACTCGATTTTCTGGGCTTCGGTTTGCCGCTGGGCTCACCGTCCCTTGGCGAACTGCTGTTACAGGGCAAAAATAATCTTCAGGCCCCCTGGCTGGGCATCGCCGCATTCCTTTCCGTGGCGGTGCTGCTTTCCCTGCTGATTTTTATTGGCGAAGCCGTGCGCGATGCCTTCGATCCCAACAAGGCGGTATGACATGACCCGGCCTCTTCTGAGCATAGAAAACCTGTCGATTGCGTTTTCAAAGCAGGGCGAATCACGCACGGTAGTGACGGATTTATCGTTGCAGATCCAGCGCGGAGAGACGCTGGCGCTGGTTGGGGAATCCGGTTCCGGTAAAAGCGTCTCGGCACTTTCGGTGCTGCGCCTGCTCCCTTCCCCGCCGGTCAGCTATCCGCAGGGAGACATTCTGTTCCATGGGCAATCGCTGCTGAATGCGGATGAGCAAACCCTGCGCGGCATTCGCGGCAATAAAATTGCCATGATTTTCCAGGAGCCGATGGTGTCGCTTAACCCTCTGCATACGCTGGAAAAACAGCTCTATGAAGTGCTGTCACTTCATCGGGGGATGCGGAAAGAGGCGGCGCGGGGTGAAATTCTGGACTGCCTGGAGCGCACCGGCATTCGTCATGCGGCGAAACGACTGAACGATTTCCCGCACCAGCTTTCCGGCGGCGAGCGCCAGCGCGTGATGATCGCGATGGCCCTGCTGACGCGCCCCGAACTGTTGATTGCGGATGAACCCACCACCGCGCTGGACGTCACGGTGCAGGCGCAAATTCTGCAACTGCTGCGCGAGCTTCGCGACGAGCTGAACATGAGCCTGCTGTTTATTACCCACAACCTGAGCATCGTGAAAAAGCTCGCTGACGCGGTGGCCGTGATGCAAAACGGCCGCTGCGTGGAACAGAACAGGGCATCCGCCCTGCTGAGCGCGCCTCAGCACCCGTATACCCGGCGCCTGCTGGACAGCGAACCTTCTGGCGACCCGGTTCCGCTTAACGCCGACAGCGCGCCGTTGCTGAAGGTTGAGGGGCTGTCGGTGTCATTCCCGATCCGCAAGGGCATTTTGCGCCGCGTGGTTGATCATAATCATGTCCTGAAAAACATGAGCTTCTCTCTGCGTGCGGGTGAGTCGCTTGGGCTTGTGGGCGAATCCGGCTCGGGCAAAAGCACCACCGGCCTGGCGCTGCTGCGCCTGATTGCCTCGCAGGGAGACATTCTCTTTGACGGCATGCCGCTGCAAAACCTGAGCCGCCGCCAAATGCTGCCCGTCTGCCCGCGCATGCAGGTGGTATTTCAGGATCCGAACTCTTCGCTGAACCCGCGGCTAAGCGTGTTGCAGATTGTCGAGGAGGGCCTGCGCGTCCACCAGCCCGCGCTGACGGCACAGCAGCGCGAAAATGAGGTGAAGCGGGTGCTGGCGGAAGTCGGGTTAGATCCCGAAACCCGCCACCGCTACCCGGCAGAGTTTTCCGGCGGCCAGCGCCAGCGTATCGCGATTGCCCGCGCGCTGATCCTGAAACCGGAGCTGATCGTGCTGGACGAGCCGACGTCCTCGCTGGACCGCACCGTGCAGGCGCAGATCCTGACGCTGCTGAAGGGGCTACAGGAAAAGCATCGGCTGGCCTATATCTTTATCAGCCACGATTTACAGGTGGTGCGTGCGCTTTGCCATCAGGTGGTGGTATTGCGGCAGGGAGAGGTTGTTGAGCAAGGAGAGTGCCAGCGCGTATTTACCGCGCCGACGCAGGATTACACGCGCCAGCTATTGTCCGCTGACTAGCACTCAGAAGGGATATTGACCGGAGAACGGTTCGGCAATCGCCACGCCGAAGTTTTTCAGGCGGCAGGTCGCGGCAAACTCATCCTGGCTGTTAACAAACAGGCACGGCTCACCTTCGCATTCCAGCACGGAGCTGTCTACTTCGATGTCCGTCAGCGCCTGGCTGAGACGTTCCATAACCGGCCACGCGTTTTCATCGCTCGGGCTGAGCAGCTTGAGCGCCACCAGGCAATTATCCTCCCCTGCAACGCTTTGCGGAATCGGTTCAACTTTCGAACCTGCAAAACCCGTCGACCAGCGATAGCTCTGGGGTAAGCGATGGACAATGGAGAGTTGTAATGTATTCACGTTCAGTTCCCCGGAAGCAAATTTACTTCACAATTTATTTACATTTATAGTAACACATCATCGCCAACCTGCACTGTTTAGCGGATTTTATAGGCGTCACAGGCTCGCGTCGGCGCTATATGTACCCGTTTCTGCGATCTAACTCAACCTTTTTAAATACAATGATGTGACTTTTTACATAAATAGATTTTACATAAAAGAAACAAACACAGGGTAAACGAACGAAGGGTTGGTTGATATGGGTCAACAAAAAGGCCCGTATCGGGCCTTAAGCGTTCATTTATGCGCCGTCTTACGCGGCCGGCTGGCATACAGATAGAAGAGGATGGAGCTGGTCGCGCAGAGGGCGATCGCCCACAGCATCGGCCAGGCGGTATTAAACGTCGCCATTGAGAGCAGCGCTCCGACTATCGCGCCAATCCCGAAGCGGAACGTCCCTGCCAGCGACGAGGCGGTGCCCGCCATATGCGGGAATTCGTCGAGGATCACCGCCATCGCGTTGGACGAGACCATCGACACGCATCCGACAAACGCCGCCACGCCCACCACCAGCGCCCAGAAGCCGACGCCTAACAGCGCGCTCACCACCAGCCAGATAGCCATCACGAACTGGATCCACAGCCCGGCGCGGAACATATTAAGCGCCCCGACCCGCCGGACAAAGCGGCTGTTGATAATGGTCATGACAAACAGGAACACGATATTCAGCGCGAAGTAGTAGCCAAAGTGCTGGGGTGACACGTGGTTCAGTTCGATGTACACAAACGGCCCCGCGCTCAGAAACGAGAACATCCCGGCAAAGCTAAAGCCGCTGGCCAGCATATAGCTCAGCACGCGCTTGTGGCGAAACAGCGAGGCAAAGTTGCCAAGCGTGGTGCGAACGTGAAACTTCTGGCGTCGCTCGACCGGCAGCGTTTCATCGATAAAGACGAAGATCATGACCGAGGCCAGCAGCGCGGCAATCGCCAGGATCCAGAAAATCGCATGCCAGCTGAACCATACCAGCACCGCCCCACCCACCATGGGAGCAACCAGCGGCGCAATGGTCGTGACCAGCATGACAAACGACATCATGCGCGAGAACTCTTCCTTCGGGTAAACGTCACGCATCAGCGCGTTGATGACCACGCTTGCCGCAGCCGCCGCCAGGCCATGGAAGAAACGCATCACGATCAGCTGATCGATACTCTGCGCCAGCGCACAAGCCACCGCCGCCGCGGCAAATATCAACGTTCCGCCCAGAATAACCGGTTTACGCCCCAGGCTGTCAGCCATTGGGCCATAAAAAAGCTGGCCGAGCGCGAACCCAAGGATGTAGGTGCTGAGCGTCATCTGCGCGCTGCCCGCCGGTACGCCAAACTGCGCGGAAATCACCGGCAGCGCGGGCAGATACATATCGATAGACAGCGGCATCAGCATGGCCAGCAGGCCAAGGATAAACACAATTTTAAACGACGAGTGTGGCCTGGTGGTCACAGGGTTCTCCTGAATTTAGCGTGAAGGCAGCCCGACGCTGGCGATCTCTTCTTCCGTCAGCGGGCGATATTCCCCTGGCGCCAGGTCGGGATCGAGCTCAATCGCGCCGATACGTTCACGATGCAGCCCCACCACGTGGTTGCCCACGGCGGCAAACATACGTTTCACCTGGTGGTAGCGGCCTTCACTAATGGTCAGACGGACGTCCGTTGGGGTGATGACTTCCAGCACCGCCGGTTTGGTCAGATCTTTTTCATTATGCAGCTGAACGCCTTTCGCGAATTGCTCTGCCGTGTCATCCGAGACCGGCGACTCCAGCGTCACCCGATAGGTTTTCTCACAGTGATGGCGCGGGGAGGTGATGCGGTGCGACCACTGCCCGTCATCGGTCATCAGCACCAGGCCGGTGGTATCAATATCCAGACGCCCTGCAGCATGCAGCTTGTGCGCCACAGGCTCATCCAGGAAGTAGAGCACCGTCGGGTGATCCGGATCGTCCGTTGAACAGACGTACCCTTCCGGTTTGTTGAGCATGAAGTAGCGCGGGCCATTCTGCTGGGTCAGCGGGTTGCCGTCATACTCCACCTCGTGGTCGGGCTGGAGTTTAAAAGCGCTGTCTTTCACAATGTCGCCGTCCACGGTTACGCGGCTGGCGCGAATTTCACGCCCGGCAATAGCGCGGCTTACGCCGAGTTGCTGAGCGATAAACTTATCAAGTCGCATGAAATCTTTTTAGCCTTAATGGTGCTGGAAGTCGGACTACGCGTCCGAAAAAGAAGCAGTCAGAAACAGTTCAGTATAATGGTCTGGTTGCGCCACTCAAGGGAAAAAGTTTCGTGGCATACTATATGCGAGTTAACTGAATAGAGAAGCCATGACTTTCACACTACGCCCCTATCAGCAGGAAGCCGTTGATGCCACCCTCGCCTGGTTTCGCAAGCACCGGGAACCCGCCGCCATCGTGCTCCCGACCGGAGCCGGTAAAAGCCTGGTGATTGCCGAACTGGCGCGCCTGGCCCGCGGGCGCGTGCTGGTGCTGGCGCACGTCAAAGAGCTGGTGGCGCAAAACCACGCCAAATACTGTGCGCTCGGCCTGGAGGCCGACATTTTTGCTGCCGGGCTGAAGCGCAAAGAGAGCCACGGAAAAGTGGTGTTTGGCAGCGTACAGTCGGTGGCCCGCAACCTGGACCTGTTTCGCAGCGAGTTTTCCCTGCTGATTGTCGACGAATGTCACCGCATCAGCGATGACGACGACAGCCAGTATCAGCAAATCCTCACTCACCTGAAAGCGGTGAATCCTCAGATACGTCTGCTTGGCCTGACCGCCACGCCGTTTCGTCTGGGCAAGGGCTGGATTTATCAGTTCCATTATCACGGCATGGTGCGTGGCGACGAAAAAGCCCTGTTCCGCGACTGTATCTATGAGCTTCCGCTGCGCTACATGATCAAGCACGGCTACCTGACGCCGCCGGAACGGCTGGATATGCCGGTCGTGCAGTATGATTTCAGCCGCTTACAGGCGCAGAGCAACGGGCTGTTCAGCGAGGCGGATCTTAACCATGAGCTGAAAAAACAGAAGCGGATCACGCCGCATATCATCAGCCAGATTGAAGAGTTCGCGCAAACGCGTAAAGGGGTGATGATTTTTGCTGCCACCGTCGAACATGCGCGCGAAATCACGGAACTGCTGCCCGCCGACGACGCGGCGTTAATTACCGGTGAAACCCCCGGGCCGGAGCGCGACAGCCTGATTGAGGCCTTCAAAGCCCAGCAGTTCCGCTACCTGGTGAATGTCTCCGTATTAACCACCGGGTTTGACGCCCCGCACGTCGACCTGATTGCGATCCTGCGCCCGACCGAATCCGTCAGCCTGTATCAGCAGATTGTCGGGCGCGGGCTGCGCCTGGCGCCGGGCAAAACCGACTGCCTGATCCTCGATTACGCCGGTAACCCGCACGATCTCTACTCCCCGGAAGTGGGCACGCCAAAAGGCAAAAGCGACAACGTGCCGGTACAGGTATTTTGCCCGGCCTGCGGGTTTGCCAACACCTTCTGGGGCAAAACCACCGCCGACGGCACGCTGATTGAGCACTTTGGCCGCCGCTGTCAGGGCTGGTTTGAAGACGACGACGGTCATCGCGAACAGTGCGACTTCCGCTTCCGCTTCAAAAACTGCCCGCAGTGCAACGCCGAGAACGACATCGCTGCCCGCCGCTGTCGGGAGTGCGACACGGTGCTGGTCGACCCGGACGACATGCTGAAAGCGGCGCTGAAGCTGAAGGATGCGCTGGTGCTGCGCTGTTCCGGCATGGCGCTACAGCCCGGCGCGGATGAAAAAGGCGAGTGGCTAAAGATTACCTATTACGACGAGGACGGTGCAGACGTCAGCGAGCGGTTCAGGGTTCAGACGCCCGCCCAGCGAACCGCATTCGAACAGCTTTTTATCCGCCCGCATACCCGCACGCCCGGCGTGCCGCTGCGCTGGATAACCGTGGCGGATATCGTGCACCAGCAGGTGCTGCTGCGCCATCCCGATTTCGTTGTCGCCCGCAAAAAAGGCCAGTTCTGGCAGGTGCGTGAGAAGGTCTTTGACTATGAAGGGCGCTTCCGGCGGGCAAACGAATTACGCGGTTAGCGGGACTTTTCGTTGATGCGCGCGCCATTTGAGTATAAAATGCCGCCCGCTTCACATCCGTGAGGCAGAACACTCACCTGCTGCTGGGTCGCCTGTAGCAGGGTTTTAAATACAGAGAGAAATCAATGTTCACTATCGAAGCAGAAGTACGTAACGTGCAGGGTAAGGGTGCGAGCCGCCGCCTGCGTACCGCTAACAAGTTCCCGGCTATCGTTTACGGTGGCGAAGCTGCTCCAGTTGCTATCGAACTGGATCACGACAAAGTATGGAACATGCAGACTAAAGCTGAATTCTACAGCGAAGTTCTGACCATCGTTGTTGGCGGTAAAGAAGAAAAAGTGAAAGTTCAGGCTGTTCAGCGTCACCCGTTCAAGCCAAAACTGTCTCACATCGACTTCGTTCGCGCGTAATCGCAAACCTGTCGAGAAAAACCCCGCTACTGCGGGGTTTTTTTATGGCCGTTATTTACCGCCTGTGGTGCGACGCTGGAGCTGATCGCGCAGGTTCGGCGGCGTGCCTTTAATGGTCAGCGTGTCGGTGGCCGGATCCCAGAAGATACGTTCCCCGAGCAGCATGGCATCAAAGTTAATGGTTAACCCACCGCCGCTGCCGGCAAATTTCGTCAGCTGACGCAGGGTGCTGCGATCCGCCGGGAAGCTCTCTTCCAGCTCATAGCCTTTGTCCGCAGTAAATTCCTGGAAGCTGACTTCGCTGACGCCCGCCAGCTCTTTGGACAGCGACTCCAGCTCGATCTCTTCCCCGGCCTGTAACTGCTCGTTGCAGTAGCTGTAAACCTGCTGACGCACGTTCTGACGCTCAGACTTATCAAGCTGCGCCTCAGCCGTAAAGTCATCCACCGCCTGGAGCAGACCTTTGTTCTGCGCTTTGGCGTTCAGCCCTTCGCTGGCGCCGAGGAAATCCATAAAGAAATCCGCCACTTTGCGGCCCACGCGGCCTTTGAGGAAGGTCAGGTAGCGCGTCGATTCCGGGTTGGTTTCCCATTCGGTTAAATCGATACGCGCCACAATATCCGCATGGTTGATATCCAGATAGTGCGTTGAGCTGATGTCCAGCTGCTCGTTCACGCGCATGCTGCTTAAGTTATTCAGCACGGTTACCAGCAGATACTCTACCGCCAGATAACGGTAGTGGCAGAACAGGACGATACCGCCATCGGCGAAGGGATATTTCGCCAGTTCGTCACGCAGACGGCCCGTGGCAGCGCGGCTGAACGCCAGGAAATCCTCTTCGCCCTGACGTTGCAGGCGCAGGCTATCCGCCAGCTCGCTCTCTTCGCTGAACAAGCCATAGGCTTTATTTTTCGCGCTGTAGACGCGATGCAGCTCCGCCATCATCTCGACAACGGTAGGCGTTGGTTCCAGTAACGAATCGCGCAGCACCACTTCAAGGGTTTGCTCATCACGCTTGATAAGCTGGTGCAAGGCAATCTGGTTGATTTCCAGACTCATGATAAACTCTCCTTTTAGACCGGGCGGTATTCAACCACCACCAACGCATGTGTGCAACAGAAGATAAAAAAGGGGAAAAAAAGCTGTTGCTACGGTAATATGTCGCCCTTCTCTCAACAAACTGATTTTGATTTATGCCACAACATTCCCGCTACAGTGACGAACACGTTGAACAACTGCTCGGTGAGCTGGTCAACGTACTGGAAAAACATAAAACGCCAACCGATCTCTCCCTGATGGTTTTGGGAAATATGGTTACCAATCTGATTAATACCAGCGTTGCTCCGGCTCAGCGTCAGGCGATCGCCAAATCTTTCGCCCAGGCATTGCAGTCCTCCGTTAGCGACGACCAGGCACACTAAGGGAAACGAACAACAGTTTATGGTGACGAATCGTCAGCGCTACCGTGAAAAAGTCTCCCAGATGGTCAGCTGGGGGCACTGGTTTGCCCTGTTCAACATTCTGTTGGCGATGGTGCTCGGCTGCCGTTATCTGTTTGTGGCGGACTGGCCAACCACGTTAACCGGGCGAGTCTACTCGTGGATGAGCCTTGTTGGTCACTTTAGCTTTCTGGTTTTCGCCACCTATCTGCTGATCCTGTTCCCTCTGACGTTTATCGTCATGTCGCAGCGGCTGATGCGCTTCCTGTCCGCTATCCTTGCGACGGCGGGCATGACCCTGTTGCTTATCGACAGCGAAGTCTTCACCCGGTTCCACCTGCACCTGAACCCTATCGTCTGGGAGCTAGTGATTAACCCGGATCAGAACGAGACCGCGCGCGACTGGCAGCTGATGTTTATCAGCGTGCCGATTATCCTGCTGATTGAAATGCTGTTCGCCACGTGGAGCTGGCAAAAACTCCGCAGTCTGACCCGACGCCGCCATTACGCGAAGCCCGTCGCGGCGCTCTTTTTTGCCTCATTTATCGGTTCGCACCTGATGTATATCTGGGCAGATGCGAACTTCTACCGCCCGATTACCATGCAGCGCGCGAATCTGCCGCTCTCCTATCCGATGACGGCGCGTCGTTTCCTGGAAAAACACGGCCTGCTGGATGCGCAGGAGTACCAGCGTCGTCTGGTGGAACAGGGTAATCCGGAAGCGGTTAGCGTGCAGTATCCTTTGAGCGATCTGAAATATCGCGACATGGGCCGCGGTCAGAACGTGCTGCTGATTACCGTTGATGGCCTGAACTATTCTCGCTATGAGAAACAGATGCCAGCCCTGGCTGAATTCGCGCAGAACAACATCGCATTCACCCAGCATATGAGCTCCGGTAATTCGACCGACGCGGGTATTTTCGGCCTGTTCTACGGCATTTCACCGAGCTATATGGACGGCGTGCTGTCTGCCCGTATTCCGGCCGCGCTGATTACCGGGCTTAATCAGCAGGGCTACCAGCTGGGGCTGTTCGCCTCCGATGGCTTCAACAGCTCGCTGTACCGCCAGGCGCTGCTGTCTGATTTCTCACTGCCTGCCGCGCAGAGCCAGTCTGACGATCGGACCGCTGACCAGTGGATAGACTGGCTGAAGCGCTATGCGCAGGAAGATAACCGCTGGTTCTCCTGGGTTGCGTTTAACGGCACAACGCTTGATGACAGCAATCAGAAAGGCTTCGCGCGCCGCTATAGCCGTGCGGCGGGTGACGTCGATGCGCAGATTGGCCGCGTGCTGACCGCCCTGCGCGACGCGGGCAAGCTGGACAATACGGTCGTCATTATTACGGCGGGACACGGCGTGCCGCTCGGCGACGAGGCGAAGGGCATGGAATGGTCGCGTCCCAACCTGCATGTTCCCCTGGTGATCCACTGGCCGGGCACGCCCGCGCAGCGCATCAACATGCTGACCGACCATAAAGACGTCATGACCACGCTAATGCAACGGCTGCTGCACGTCAGCACGCCGGCGAATGAGTACTCTCAGGGACAGGACCTCTTTAGCGCCACGCGCCGTCATAACTGGGTCACGGCTGCCGGCGGAAATACGCTGGTGGTGACCACGCCGACGCTGTCCCTGGTGCTCAACAGCAACGGGAATTACCAGACGTATAATCTCGAAGGTGAGAAGCTCAAAGATCAGAAACCGCAGCTCAGTTTGCTGTTGCAGGTGCTGACAGACGAGAAGCGCTTTATCGCTAACTGATTATTTATGAATCAGTTAGCGCTGCTTTCCCCTTGCAATCAAAAAGGAATCGAGTAGTATTCCTTTTATGCGTCGGCACGTAGCGCAGCCTGGTAGCGCACCGTCATGGGGTGTCGGGGGTCGGAGGTTCAAATCCTCTCGTGCCGACCAAAAATACACAAAAAAAAACCAGCCGCTTATGGCTGGTTTTTTATTGCCTGTACCCACATGCAGTAGGGTCAGTGCTTCTCACGCCCACCGAGAAAGAAAATCCCCAGCGGAATCGCAAGCAGGACGGTGAACACCAGACTGTAAACAAAGATCATCGCCGATTGCAGGACAAACATGCTGGTTGTCCACGCAGAGAGCGGAATGTTGTACTGCTCGATCACACCGACAATGGTTGCGCGCCCCACGCATGCGGCAGCAATCATAAATACAACCAGTAACGCCAGCAGGAACTTGCGGCCTTCAGGTGTCTTCAGTTTTTCCCCTACCATCTCTCCCCCCTTTACAGATAAATAACAATAATTAACGCGTAAAATAACACGATCGCCGCCCCGACTCCAACGCAGCATTAAACACCACAAAAAGAACACTAAAGCAGTGTATTACTCCATTTAAATTGAAAACATGAGTAAATTGCGCCAACCATTCACGTACGTTATGTTAGTCTTTACCGGATCGTTTTGACAAAAAAGGAATGACAGTGAAAAACGCACCTAAATTTGCCATCGCCCTTCTTGCCGCTGCGTGCGCCAGCACCAGCGCTTTTGCCAGCGAAACTCAGAAAGAGCAGCCGCTGGAAAAAGTTGCCCCGTATCCGCAAGCGGAAAAAGGGATGAAGCGCCAGGTTATTCAGCTCCCGGCCCAGCAGGATGAAGCAAATTTCAAAGTTGAGCTGTTAATCGGCCAGACGCTGGAAGTGGACTGCAACCAGCATCGTCTGGGCGGCAAGCTGGAAAGCAAAACGCTGGAAGGCTGGGGTTATGACTACTATGTCTTCGACAAAGTAACGTCACCGGTCTCTACCATGATGGCGTGTCCGGACGGCAAGAAAGAGAAGAAATTTATTACCGCGTATCTGGGTGATAACAGTCTGCTGCGCTATAACAGCAAGCTGCCAATTGTCGTCTATACGCCGGAAAACGTAGATGTGAAATATCGCGTGTGGAAGGCGGATGAGACGGTAGGACAAGCGGTAGTTCGTTAAAAAAAAGCCGGGTGGCGCTCACGCTTACCCGGCTTTTTTACGCTACAGCGCGATATCCGCAACCGGCTTGTTTTCTGCCTGTGGCTTCAGCTCCGCCTTTGGCGCCGCATCCGCAGCCTGCGGTTTGACGTATTGCAGTTGCAGTACGCGGCTGGTGTATTCCAGCTCTTGCTCCGTGGCGTCAACGTTACCGTTCAGCTTCGTACCGTAAGATGGAATAATGGTTTTCAGCTTCGCCTGCCATTCCGGGCTGGACACTTTATCCTTAAACACTTTTTCCATCAGGTGCAGCATGATTGGCGCAGCGGTAGACGCACCCGGGGATGCCCCCAACAGCGCGGCAATGGTGCCATCCTTATCGCTCACCACTTCGGTACCCAGACGCAGCACGCCGCCCTCTTTCGGATCGCGCTTGATGATCTGTACACGCTGACCCGCCTGCCACAGACGCCAGTCTTCTTTCTTCGCCTGCGGATAGTACTCTTTCAGCGCCTCGAAGCGTTCGTCATCAGAAAGCATCACCTGGCTAATCAGGTATTTCACCAGATCAAAGTTATCCAGCCCAACGTCCATCATAGGTTTGACGTTCGACGTCGTGGTCGCGCTCAGCAGATCCCACAGGGAACCGTTTTTCAGGAACTTGGTAGAGAAGGTAGCGAACGGCCCGAACAGCACCACGCGCTTACCGTCCAGCATACGGGTGTCGATATGGGGAACGGACATCGGTGGCGCGCCAACGGAGGCCTGACCGTACACTTTAGCCAGATGACGGTTAACCACTTCCGGGTTTTCCGACACCAGGAACTGGCCGCCGACCGGGAAGCCCGCGTAGTCGTCAGCTTCCGGAATACCGGACTCCTGCAACAGTTTCAGCGCCGCACCGCCCGCACCGATAAAGACGAACTTCGCCTTAATGACATGCTCGGCTTCGTTGTTTTTCAGATCGGCAACGGTCACGCTCCAGCTGTTATCCGCGTTGCGCTTGAAACCACGCACTTCGGAGCTGAGTTGCAGGTTGAAGTTCTCTTTTTTCTTCAGAGAGGCCACCAGCTGACGGGTGATTTCACCGTAGTTAACGTCAGTACCAATTTCAGTGCGGGTCGCCGCCACTTTCTGGTTTGGATCGCGTCCTTCCATGACCAGCGGTGCCCACTCTTTGATTTGAGCGTGATCTTCAGAGTATTTCATCCCGCGGAACAGCGTGCTCTGTTGCAGGGCAGCGTAACGCGCGCGCAGGAAATTGACGTTTTGATCGCCCCACACAAAGCTCATGTGCGGTACGGTGTTGATGAAGGAGTGCGGATTGTGCAACACGCCGCTGTTCACCTGGTGAGACCAGAACTGGCGTGAGATCTGGAACGCTTCGTTGATCTCTACCGCCTTCTCGATACTAATGGAACCGTCCTTTTTCTGCGGCGTATAGTTCAGTTCCATAAGTGCCGAGTGCCCCGTCCCGGCGTTATTCCAGCCGTTAGAGCTTTCCTGCGCCACGCCATCAAGGCGCTCGACCATGGTCATGGACCAGTTCGGCTCTAATTCCTGAAGATACGTGCCCAGCGTAGCGCTCATGATGCCGCCACCAATTAAAAGGACATCCGTTTCCTGCTCTTTTGGTGCGTCAGCTTTCGCCGCCAGCGAGACGGCGTTCAGCCCCACGGCCAGTGAAAAGAGCACGGCAGTCATTTTTTTCATCATTTATGCCTTAGTTGAATAGTGCTTGATGCGTAGAAATTACAGGTGAAACACGCTGCGGGGGCACGGTAACAACTTTTAAATATTGTTTAAAGGTTACGAAATTATTGTAATTGTGAAATTTAATGATGGATTGTTTGTGGGGTTTTGACAGGCAGGCTGGCACCAGGCGATTTTCCTGGCTATCATGCTGCACTTTGTGATCGCGCGCACGGAAGCCTGCCCCTACTAGCGAATTGTTATGTCATTACCCCACTCGTCTGTACCCCACGAAGGCCACGTCGCCACCGTTTTACGTTCGCCTCAACGTCTGATGCGCGAAACCCTGGCCGGCGTGATTACCGCGCTGGCGCTGATCCCGGAAGTGATTTCGTTTTCCGTGGTTGCGGGCGTGGACCCGAAAGTGAGCCTTATCGCCTCCGTGGTGCTCTGTTTTGCTCTTTCCCTGCTTGGCGGGCGTCCGGCCATGGTGACGGCGGCGGCGGGCTCCGTCGCGCTGGTTATTGGTCCGATGGTTCATCAACACGGCGTACAGTACATTCTGCCTGCGGTAGTGATGGCGGGCGTGATTCAGATCCTGTTCGGCGCGCTGGGTATGGCGCGGCTGATGCGCTTTATTCCCCAGTCGGTGATGACCGGGTTTGTTAACGCCCTTGGCATTTTGATTTTCTTTGCCCAGGTTCCCCATTTCTGGAGCCGAAGCCCGCTGATTGTGGGCCTGTTCGTGCTGACGCTGCTGATTGTGCTGTGGGTGCCACGCTATATCAAAAGCGTCCCCTCCCCGCTGATTGCCATTGTGGTGCTGACGCTGTTTACCGTCACCAGCGGACAAATTCTGCCAACGGTGGGTGATGAAGGCTCCATGAGCGGCGGTTTGCCTGGCTTTACGCAACTGCTGGTGCCGCTTAACCTGGAGACGCTGAGCATCATCTGGCCGTGCGCGCTGAGTATCGCCTTCGTTGGCCTGCTGGAATCGCTACTGACGGCTAAGCTGGTGGATGAACTGACCGTGACCCCTTCAAGCAAGCGCCGCGAGAGTATCGGGCTGGGCGTAGGAAATATCATGGCCGGGTTCTACGGCGGCATTGCGGGCTGTGCGATGATTGGGCAAACCATCGTTAACGTGGAGATGGGCAAAGGCAGAAGCCGTATCTCCACCCTTGCGGCAGGCGTTGTGCTGCTGGTACTGGTCACGGCGCTCAGCGAGGTAATGGCTAAAATCCCGATGGCGGTACTGGCGGGTATTATGGCAATTGTGGCCGTCAAGACCTTTAGCTGGCACAGCGTTCAGCCCGGAACGCTGAAAAACGCGCCGGTGGCGGAAACCGTCGTGATGCTGGTGACGGTTGTGGCAACGGTTTCCACCGGTAACCTGGCGATTGGCGTGCTGGGCGGGATTGTGATGATGTTCATCCTCCCTGCCCGACTGAAGCAAAAGGCGCTGGCTACAGAAGAAAAATCGTCGCCAGTCCAAGAAAAATAAAGAAACCGCCGGTATCGGTAATGGCGGTGATCATCACGCTCGACCCCACTGCGGGGTCGCGCCCCAGACGGGTCATCGTCAGCGGGATAATCACGCCCATCATCGCCGCCACCAGCAGGTTCAGCACCATCGCCAGCATCATGACCCCGCCGAGCGCCATATCATCGTACAGCCACCAGGTGATGCCGCCCATGATGCCGCCCCAGACCAGGCCGTTAATCAGCGCAACGCCCATCTCCCTGAAAATCAGCCACGAAAAATTACCCGGCTGAATATTTTCCAGCGCCAGGGCGCGAACGATCATGGTGATAGTCTGGTTACCGGTATTCCCCCCGATCCCCGCCACAATAGGCATCAGAGAAGCCAGGGCTACCAGTTGGGAAATGGTATGTTCGAAGCCATCTATGACGCGGGAGGCCACAAACGCGGTGCATAAATTGATGGCGAGCCACGCCCAGCGCGTTTTGACGGCCTTGCCGACGGAGGCGTGAACGTCATCTTCGGCACTGATCCCACCAAGGGCTCGCAGGTCGTTATCGGTCTCTTCATAGACCACATCAACGATCTCATCGATGGTCAGACGCCCCATCAGTTTGCCCACGGAATCCACCACCGCGGCGCTCACCAGGTCATCACGTTCGAAGGTACGCGCCGCTTTTTCGGCATCGTCTTCCGGCGAGAACACCATCGGCTCGGTTTCCATCACCTCACTGACCCGCTGCTGGGTGCTGTTCAGCAGGATCGTTTTAAGCTCCAGCTCGCCGAGCAGGGTTTTGTCCCGCGAGGTGACAAACAGTTTGTCGGTGTTGTCCGGCATGCTGCCGAGCCGACGAAGGTAGCGCTGCACCGTGCCCAGGGTGACGTCCTGACGCACGGTGATAACGCCAAACTCCATGATTGCGCCGACGCTGTTTTTCTCGTAGTGCATCACCTGACGCACGCGCGCCCGCTCCTCGGCAGGCAGAGAAGCCAGCAGGCGACCGGTCAGGTTTCGCGGAAGGTGCTGTACAAGGTAGATCTGCTCGTCGATATCCAGCGTTTGCAGGGCGTCGAGAATGTCCCGGTCGCTCATCTCATCGATAAGGTCATCCCAGACGTTTTCCGACGCTTCAAGCAGCACCTGACCGCGCTCGTGATCCTGCACCAGCCGCCACAGGGCGTGGCGCTCCTCGGAAGGCAGCGCCTCCAGCGTATCCGCCAGATCCGGGGGCGGTAAATGTGCTACCAGCGCACCTACCTCAGCAATATCGTCGGCCAGCGTGCCGACATCATATTGCTCAGCCAGGGTCAGCTTACCCAATAACGTTGACGTCACCGCTTTATCGGTCGTCAGGAGCCAGATGAGGCGCGCACGCTCCTGGTCACGCTGCCTTGCGCTGTTTTTCTTTAATAACGACATTAATCATAAATCCATGAAATAGGTTGGCTTTAAGCATAGCGCGGGGATATGTAAATAAGAATAAACGGCGTGTCGGGATGGAGAAAAAATCGGCATATATGAAAAATTAACGTGCCGGGCGCACCCGGCACAATCGCACTCAGGCCGTACGCGCCACCGCATCCCGTGACGCAGCATCGCGCTCGTCACCGGTCAGCTCGCTCAGCTTGCCGTCACGCATCTCCAGCAGACGGTCGGCGTGAATGAAGTAGTGATCGTCATGGCTGATGGCAAAGATGGTTTTCCCCATCGCCTGCATCAGCGGCAGCAGCACCTGATAAAACTCGCGGCGGAAGTGCGGGTCCTGATCGGCGGCCCACTCGTCCAGCAGGATGATGTCGCGCTCCTCGGCCAGCGCCAGCAGCAGCGCCACGCGTTTCTTCTGCCCTTTCGACAGCCTGAGATTGAGGATTTTGCCATCCTGGAGCTCCAGCTTGTGTGACATTTGCAGGTGCGCAAGCCACTTCTCCACCAGCGCCGGATCGGCCTGCTGCCCTTCCGGACCCAGCAGCTGATCGAACAGCCAGACGTCGGTAAATACCGCCGAGAAGAGCTTGCGGTAGTCCTCCGGTTTCTCCGCGCTCAGCGCGTTGCCATCCAGCAAAATTTCACCCGACTGCGGCTGATAGAGCCCCGTCAACAGCATCGCCAGGGTGGATTTGCCGCTGCCGTTGCCGCCGATGAGGAACAGCAGCTCGCCACGGTGAAGGGTCAGGTTTATCGGCCCCACGGAGAACGCGCTCTCCTGATAGCGGAAGGTAACGTTACGCAGCTCAAGCGTTTGCCAGTTCGGGAAGGCCTGCGGACGCGGGAACTCGGCCTTAAACGGCGCAAGGTCGAACTTCTTCAGCTTGTTAAAGGCGACCTGAGCGCTCAGCAGCGTCGGCAGTGCGCCAACGGCCGACAGCAGCGGCGTGCGTAAAAACAGCAGCGTCAGGGAATACGTGGCCGCCACGTTGGTATCCGCCCACCCCAGGCTATTCGCCATCCAGAACACCAGGCCAATGGCGCCAAGCATCATAATGTTGGACCAGTTCACGGCGCTCAGGTGGAACGTATCGGCGCGAATAATATGATGACGATATTCGTGCGCGTCAGGAATATAGAGGTTGTTGAAGATGTGCTCGGCGCGCTCGCGGTTCAGCGTCAGCTCTTTGCGCCCTTCCAGCACCGTCTGGTAGTCGTTATAGAGCTTGTCTTCCGTTTCGCGCAGCACCGCCATGTGCTTATAGACCCGGGAGACCAGCAGGAACCCGCCCCAGATGGTGATCGCAATCCACAGCGCCGTCACGGCCAGCATTTTGCTGGAGAGCCAGGCGAGATAGGCCGCCGAGCCAAAGGTCAGGATGATCCCCTGCACCAGCTCCGGCAGACGTACAAACGCGATGGTAATGGCGCGCACGTCGCTGGTCAGCCCCGCCAGCAGAGAGGCGCTTCCCAGCTGTTCGATGCGCTCAACCTGGGTGTCGAGAATACGTTTGATGAACTCACTGCGTAGACGGAAAACGAAATGGTGGCCGAGTGCGGTCAGCGCCAGCTGCGATCCGAGCGTGACCGCCATCAGCAGCAGCAGTAATCCCAGAAATTCCGGCAGGACGGAGAGTGACGTGTCGACCATTTCGATCAAACGCACGTTAATGAAGGCAATCAGGCCAATCCCCAGCGCCGCGCTGGCAAGGCTTAGCGCCATTACCGCGATGAAAGGCCAGCGGTACTGCCGCCAGACAAGAAGAAGTAGTTGCATGCAGAGCAATCCGGACAAGAAAAATCAGCCAGCAGTGTAAACTGCCTTTCACACACATCAAGAATAATTCTTATTTTTATTCTCTGTACGCTGCCTGCCGGAACGTAAGGTTGTAGCGAAACGCCCCCGCCACCGGGTGTTCGCCATTTTTAAGCGGCTGAATACCATGGTAAAAAAGCCGTGACTCACCGCCCCAGACCACCACATCCCCATGCTCCAGCATCAGCCGTTTTAGCGGGTCGTTGCGCCGCAGCCCGCCAAACTGAAAGATAGCGGGCAGCCCAAGGGATACCGAGACAATCGGCGCGCGCAGATCCGGCTCGTCCTTATCCTGATGCAGGGAGAGTTTTGCCCCGACGGCATAGCGGTTGATGAGGCAGGCGTCGGGTCGAAAATCAGGATAGCCGGCCGCGACGGCGGCATCATGGCACAGCGCCTGAAACGCCTCCGGCATTGGCGGCCACGGCTGCCCCGTCAGCGGATCGTTCGGCGCATATAAATAGCCCCGCGCATTCGTCGCCCATCCCAGTTCGCCGCAGTTGGTCATCGCCACGGACATGGTATACCCGCCCGGCGTGACCATATGGCGAAACGGCGAACGGGCGGTGACGGCATCAATACCGTCGAACAGCGCCGCCGCGCGGGAAAGCGCGAAGCGTCTCAGGATCGTCGCCCCCGGCGCGAGCGGCTCCTGCCAGGGTTCAGCCTCCGCAAAAAGATCGAGCATTATCCCTCCTGTTTATTCGCCTCACGTTTTAATAATAGTACCTTACGCGCTGCCCCCCAGCGATAGCCCGAGAGCGCACCGTCGTTACGCACCACGCGGTGACAGGGGATCACAATCGCCAGTTTATTGGCCCCGCAGGCCCCCGCCACGGCGCGCACGGCGTTGGGTTTGCCAATGGCCTTCGCCACCTGCTGATAGCTTGCCGTTTCACCGCAGGGGATAGCCCGTAGCGCCTGCCAGACCTGCTGCTGGAAGGCGGTACCGCGGATATCCAGCGGCAGCGTCAGGGGCATTGCGCGGCTGTCGACAGAGGCAATCACCTGACGGATCCGCCCGGCAAACGCACCTTCCATCGGTTCACGGACGGCAAGCGGAAACAGTGAAAGCAGCTCGGCCGTCAGCGCGGCGTCGTCATCCCCCAGCAGTATCGCGCAGATCCCGCGCTCGCTTTCCCCCACCAGACAGCGGCCCAGCGAGCAGTCGCTGATGGCATAGCGAACCGCGGCATCCCCGTTGCGGTACTGTCTGGCCGTCATGCCCAGCGCGCCATCGGCTTTACGGTAGTAGCTGCTGCTGTCCGGGAACCCGGCGGCCAGAACGGCATCGGTGATTTTACCGCCCTGCGCAAGCGTGCTGCGCAGGCGTTGTTCGCGCGCGGCCTGCTGCCAGGCTTTCGGCGTCATGCCGGTAACGGATTTAAACAAGCGGTGGAAATGGAACGGGCTCATGGCAACCTGCTGCGCCAGCGCGTCAAGGTTCAGCGCGGCATCCTGCTCAAGCAGCCGGCAGGCCAGCGCAATACGGGCCTTTTTCTGCGCCATAGGATCGTCCTGGTCCGGCAAACAGCGTTTACAGGGACGGTAGCCCGCCAGCCCTGCCTGGTGAGCATCAGGATAGAAGCAGACATTTTTACGCAGCGCGTGGCGGGCGCGGCAGGACGGGCGGCAATAAATGCCGGTCGTCTGCACGGCAAAAACAAACTGGTTATCCGCATGAGGATCGCGGGCCAGAACGGCCTGCCAGCGATCCTCATCAGTGAGATAGGTTGTGTTTTTCATCATCGGCTCCTCTTACAAGCATACGCTTAGCCTGCCTGAACGCCACCGAACAAAAACCCGCAACCTTGCTTTTTAATTTTTCTCGCTTACCAGGAAGCTGTTGAACTGCGGTGAACTCCAGGTTTTAAACCCGTCAGCCTCTTTGGTGATCATATAGACGGCCAGCCCTTCCTGGCGCACCACCTCTTTGGCTTTCTCCGTGCCGAGCACCATCAGTCCGGTATCCCAGGCGTCCGCTTCCAGCGCGGTTGGGGCTATCACCGTAACGGACACCAGATTGTGGGTGATGGGGCGTCCGGTTTGCGGATCGATAACGTGCGAAATACGTTTGCCGTCCAGTTCGTAATAGTTGCGGTAGCTGCCGGAGGTGCTGATACCGTGCCCGTTGATGTCGACAATCGCCTGCACCGCGTTCTGCTGGTCGGTTGGTTTCTGAATAGCCACCCGCCACGGCCTGCCGCTGGCGTTCATGCCCCGGCTGACGAGCGCGCCCCCTACGGAAACCAGGTAACGGGGAATGCCTTCCTGCGCCATCAGGGCCGCAAGATGGTCCGCCGCATACCCCTCGCCTACCGTAGAGAGATCCACAAACAGATCGGGAATATCCTTTTGCAGGTATTGCTGACCGTACTGGCCGATCACCGACAGATGCTGTAACCCTGTACGGGCGCGGGCGTCGTCGATGGCGGCCTGATCGGGGGTAGCCACCGGCTGTTTGTCAGGGCCAAATCCCCACAGATTGACCAGCGGCCCCACGGTCACATCCATTGCGCCGTTGGTTTTGTAGCCTACGCGCATAGATTCCGTGACGATATCGGCCATCGCTTCGCTCACCGGCCACAGCGAGGTGCTGCTGGAGCGATTGAAACGCATCAGCGCTGAGTCATTTTTATACGTCGAGAGCAGCTGATCGTCGGCATCCAGCTGCGCCTGAATTTTTCCGCGTAATTCTTCAGCGCGGGATTTATCAATATCCATCACGCTGACGCGCCAGAAGGTCCCCATGGTTTTCCCTTCCAGCACCGTCGCGGCTGGCGCCTCGATTTTTGCGGGCTGCGTAGAAGAGTCACACGCGGTCAGGAGTAAAACAGTCGCCAGAAAGCTGGCGCGCAAAAAAGTCATTTCCATTGGTTATTATCCTCATGCCAGGGCGGCAAGAGTACACTAAAACAGCGTATTTGTAAGACCCTAAAAAAGCATGAAAAAAGGGGCCTGATGGCCCCTTTGTTGCAGTATGAGCAATTAGAACTGGTAAACCAGACCCAGCGCTACGATATCGTCGGTGCTGATACTGGTGCGGCGAGTGAAGTCGTTTTCATCCAGCAGGTTGATTTTGTAATCAACGTAGGTGGACATGTTTTTGTTGAAGTAGTAAGTCGCGCCCACGTCAACATACTTCAGGATATCCTGATCGCCATAGCCTTCGATGTCCTTACCTTTAGATTGCAGGTAAGCCACGGATGGACGCAGACCGAAGTCGAACTGATACTGAGCAACCACTTCGAAGTTCTGTGCTTTGTTAGCCCAGCCCTGATCGCCAACGCGGGTCGCGTTGTAGGTCTGAGAATACTGTGCAGCCAGGTAGATGTTGTTCGCGTCGTATTTCAGACCGCCGGTGTAGGTCTCAGCACGATCGCCGTTACCGAAGTAGTTTGGCGCGTTCTGGTCATCAGTACGTTTAGAGCTGGTGACAGCCGTACCGAGTGCGAAGCCTTCGCCCAGATCGTAGGTCAGAGAGCCGCCGTAGCCGTCACCGTTCTGACGCAGCGCGTCACGACCGTTATTGGTCTGGCCTTCACCGCTTGGGCTGCCGTTTTTACCCTGGTACTGTAACGCAAAGTTCAGACCATCAACCAGACCGAAGAAGTCCTGGTTACGGTAGGTCGCGAAGCCGTTACCGCGCTGCTGCATGAAGTTGTCAGAACCGTAGGTGTCGCCGCCGAATTCCGGCAGAACGTCGGTCCAGGAAGTGACATCGTAAACAACGCCGTAGTTACGACCGTAGTCGAATGAACCCGCATCAGCGAATTTCAGACCAGCGAACGCTACACGCGTCCATGAGTTGTTTTCGTTCTCGCCAGAGTTGCCCTGGATCTGGTATTCCCACTGGCCGTAACCGGTCAGCTGATCGTTAACCTGAGTTTCGCCTTTGAAGCCCAGACGCATGTAGGTCTGGTCGCCGTCTGCACCGTCGTCATCGGAGAAATAGTGCAGGCCATCCACTTTACCGTACAGATCTAATTTGTTGCCGTCTTTGTTATAAATTTCAGCCGCATTTGCTGCGCCTGCCACCAGCAGAGCTGGTACCAGGAGGGACAGTACTTTAACTTTCATTTTATTAACCCTCTGTTATATGCCTTATTATTTACCACTGCTTACTGGTCAACCCTCTTAACCAGTCGGCAAGTTCATTCTCCTCAAAAATGCAGAATAATCCAACAGGAATATGATACGAAAACTTTGAAGATGTTTCACTTTACCATCAAGATGTTTCAATTTGTAAATTTCAAGGAACTTTCACAGAGCATCAAAAGTTTAAAAATATAGCACGGATAATCAAAACAAAAATATATCGTAGAAATTTCAATAAATTAACTTAAAAAACAGTACCGCACTGAATGACAAAAAAATTCCCTTCAACACCACTAAAATAACTCTCGCTATCATCATTAACTTTATTTATTACCGTCATTCAGTTCTGAATGTCTGTTTATCCCTAATTGAACCGGATGCTTCGCATTCGGTTTTTTTTTACCTTTCTTTACGTCAGCAGACATTTAATGTGCTACCCGCCTGTAATGATAACGACTATTAACTAAATTCAGCGTTGGCGTTTACAGAATTTCTTTTTTTGTAGCCGCAATTAATTTCTTGTTAATTCGTGCTATTTTTCAGCCGTTGTGACGGCGTATTTGTACATTTGACTGGGTTTTGTACATCTTTTACCCGGATGTCGTTGAAGCGGGTTGCGACAGATAAAAAGTCAAGGTCATGCCGATAACGACGCTGGAAATTCGGTTATTACCCTTTATACTGCCCTATCCCATTACCGCGCGGCCATTACGGGTTAAACACATCAATGAGTCAGACAGAAACTACCGCCCCGAGCAAATTCTCCCTTCTACCGGGCAGCATCACCCGTTTCTTTCTTCTATTGATCGTTGTGCTGTTAGTCACAATGGGGGTGATGGTCCAGAGCGCCGTGAACACCTGGCTTAAAGATAAAAGCTATCAAATCGTCGATATCACCCACGCGGTGCATAAGCGCATTGATACGTGGCGCTATGCGACCTGGCAAATCTACGACAATATCGCCGCCGCGCCTGCCACCTCGTCAGGCGAAGGGTTGCAGGAAACGCGCCTTAAGCAGGATGTTTATTACCTTGAAAAACCGCAGCGCAAAACTGAAGCCCTGATTTTCGGTTCGCACGACAGCGCAACGCTGGAGATGACGCAGCGGATCTCCTCCTATCTGGACACCCTGTGGGGCGCCGAGACCGTTCCGTGGTCCATGTATTACCTGAACGGTCAGGACAACAGCATGATCCTGGTCTCTACCCTGCCGCTTAAGGACCTCTCGTCCGGCTTTAAAGAGACCACCGTTGGCAGTATTGTGGATTCCCGCCGGGCAGAAATGTTGCAACAGGCCAACGCGCTGGACGAGCGCGAAAGTTTTTCTTCGCTACGCCGCCTCGCCTGGCAGAACGGCCATTACTTTACGCTGCGCACCACCTTTAACCAGCCGGGCCATCTCGCGACCGTGGTTGCCTTCGATCTGCCGATTAACGATCTCATCCCGCCGGATATGCCGCTGGACAGTTTCCGTCTGGAGCCAGACAACAGCACCCAGAATATGCGCACGCCGTCGGACAAAGAAGGCGCGGACAGCGTCGCGATCTCCTTTAATGGCTCAAAAATCGAGATTGCCTCATCGCTCAATTCAACCGGTATGCGGCTGGTGTGGCAGGTGCCTTTTGGCACCCTGATGCTTGATACCCTGCAAAACATTCTCCTGCCGCTACTCCTGAATATCGGCCTGCTGGCGCTGGCGCTGTTTGGCTACAGCACCTTTCGTTTCCAGTCGGGCCGCCAGAGCGACTCGACATCGGTATCCTCAGGAACCAGCAACGAACTGCGCGTCCTGCGTGCCTTAAACGAAGAGATTATTTCCGTGCTGCCGCTGGGGGTGCTCGTTCACGATCAGGAAGCAAACCGCACGGTCATGAGCAATAAAATTGCCGACCACCTTCTGCCGCACCTTAACCTGCAAAATATTACGGCCATGGCGGACCAGCATCAGGGCGTTATCCAGGCCACCATTAATAATGAACTGTATGAGATCCGTCAGTTCCGCAGTCAGGTCGCCTCGCGCACGCAAATCTTCATTATTCGCGATCAGGACCGCGAAGTGCTGGTAAATAAAAAGCTCAAGCAGGCGCAAAGGCTGTACGAGAAGAACCAGCACGGCCGCGCCGCGTTTATGCAAAATATCGGCGATGCCTTTAAACAACCGCTGAAGTCACTCGCCACGCAGATTGCTGATTTAAGCACGCCGGAAAGCCGACAGCTAAGCAGCCAGGCCGACTCGCTGGTTCGTCTGGTGGACGAAATCCAGCTGGCGAATATGCTGGAGAACGACATCTGGAAGGGCACCCCGACGCTCTTCTCCATCCAGGATCTGATTGATGAGGTGGTACCGGAAGTGCTGCCGGTGATCAAGCGCAAGGGTCTCCAGCTGTTGATCAACAACCATTTACCGGCCAACGACGAGCGTCACGGCGATCGTGATGCCCTGCGCCGCATTCTGATGATGCTGATCCAGTATGCCGTCACCACGACGCAGATCGGCAAGATCACCCTGGAAGTCAGCACCGATGAATCCACCGACGATCGCCTGACGTTCCGCATTCTTGATACGGGCGAAGGCGTGACCGTCAGCGAAATCGATAACCTGCACTTCCCGTTCCTGAACGATACGCAGCGTGACCACTACGGTAAGGCGAATGCCCTCACCTTCTGGCTCTGCGATCAGCTGGCGCGCAAGCTGGGCGGCCATCTGAACATCAAGGCCCGCGAATCCCTCGGTACCCGCTACTCTTTACACGTCAAAATGGCGGCGAATCCACAGGAAGAGGATGAAGAGCGTCTGCTGGATGATGTGGTCGTGATGGTGGATGTGACCTCCAGCGAGATCCGTAATATCGTCGTTCGTCAGTTAGAAAACTGGGGCGCGTCCTGCATCACCCCGGACGAAAGGCTCGCGAGTCAAGAATTTGATCTATTTTTAACTGATAATCCGTCTAATCTTACTGCCTCAGGCTTGCTTTTAAGCGATGATGAGCCAGGCGTGCGGAAAATTGGCCCTGGGCAGCTGCGCGTCAACTTTAATATGAGCAATGCAATGCAGGAAGCTGTATTACAACTGATTGAAGAGAATCTGGCGCAGGAAGAGATCCTGGAGTCACCGTTAGGCGGCGATGAAAATGCAGAACTCCATGCCAGCGGATATTATTCGCTCTTCGTTGATACAGTACCAGATGATGTTAAGCGGTTGTATACTGAGTCCGCTGCGCAGGATTTTGCAGCGCTGGCACAGACAGCACACCGGCTTAAAGGGGTGTTTGCCATGCTTAATCTGGTTCCCGGCAAGCAGTTATGTGAAACGCTGGAACATCTAATTCGTGAGAAAGATGCCTCTGGCATTGAAAAATACATCAGCGACATTGACGCTTACGTCAAGAGCTTGCTGTAGCAAGGTAGCCTTATACATGAACAATATGAACGTAATTATTGCCGATGACCATCCGATTGTACTGTTCGGTATTCGCAAATCACTTGAACAGATCGAGTGGGTGAATGTAGTCGGTGAATTTGAAGATTCCACAGCTCTCATTAACAACCTGCCTAAACTTGATGCGCATGTGCTCATTACCGATCTCTCCATGCCTGGAGATAAATACGGTGACGGCATTACGCTCATCAAATACATTAAACGCCACTTCCCGGACATTTCGATCATTGTTCTGACCATGAACAACAACCCGGCGATCCTGAGCGCCGTTCTGGATCTCGATATTGAAGGGATTGTACTGAAACAAGGCGCACCTACCGATCTGCCAAAAGCGCTGGCGGCGCTACAGAAAGGGAAGAAATTCACCCCTGAAAGCGTCTCACGCCTGCTCGAAAAAATCAGCGCGGGTGGCTATGGCGACAAGCGTCTTTCGCCAAAAGAGAGTGAGGTTCTGCGTCTGTTCGCTGAAGGCTTCCTGGTCACTGAAATTGCCAAGAAGCTGAACCGCAGTATTAAAACCATCAGTAGCCAGAAAAAATCCGCGATGATGAAGCTGGGTGTGGATAACGATATCGCCCTGCTGAACTATCTCTCTTCCGTGACGCTGAGCGCAACGGACAAAGATTGATCTTCGCTGTTTACGCCGGGTGGCGCTCGCGCTTACCCGGCCTACAGCCGCAGGAGAAATAAAAAAGGCCCTTTCGGGCCTTTTTTATTGTCTTGCTTTTCGTACCCGCTCCGCATACACGGATAGGGTCTGCTTCAGGACATCCAGCGTGACCGGCTTCGACAGACAGCTGTCCATCCCGGACTCCAGACAGCGCTGTTTCTCCTCTGCCAGGGCGTTGGCTGTCACCCCGACCACCGGTAGCGTCAGCCCCAGCTGTCGGATACGCTGTGTCAGACGGTAGCCGTCCATGTTAGGCATGTTCACATCGCTGAGCACAATATCAATATGGTTCTTACTTAAAACGTTCAGGGCATCCACGCCATCATTGGCCGTTTTACACTGATAGCCCAGCGAGCCAAGCTGGTCTGCGAGCAGACGACGGTTAATTGGATGATCGTCGACAACCAGAATCATCATATCGTCGTTCACCGACGCCAGCTCATCAGGGGAGGCCAGCGCGGTCGCGCCATCGCTGTCCTCAAGCTGTACGCTGTAAATGCGCGCCAGCAGGCCCAACAGCTCGTGCGGTGTCGCCACGCTGTGCACCCACAGCCCAGGCGAACGCTCAATCGGAATACCGATATGGCGGCGACAGAACATCACCACCCCGCGTCCCGCCCACGCCTGGTCTGGCTCAACGTCGGTGATCAGCATGTCATCCGCGTCCGGCGTCTGGCCTTCATAGCGTGAGACCCGCACGCCGCTGCTGGTCAGCATCGAGGTCAGGAAATCGTGTAAGGAGGCGTTGTGCACCGCCAGCCAGCAGTGCTTATCGCTCAGCCCGTCGACCGTGGCTTTCGCCGGATAGTGTGCCGAATAGAGCGGAATACGGATGGTGAACTGGCTGCCCATACCCGGCTCGGTATCGACGGAGATATCCCCGTCCATCATGCTGATCAGCTTCTCACAGATCGCCAGGCCCAGCCCGGTCCCCTGGAAGTTGCGCTGTACGCCCGTTCCCACCTGGAAGAACGGATCGAACAGGCGAACAACCTCTTTCGCCGGGATGCCGACCCCCGTGTCGCGCACGCGAATGGTCAGGTACTCCCCTGCCCTACAGACATGCAGCACAATACAGCCGATATCGGTGAATTTGATGGCGTTGCTCAGCAGGTTCGAAATGACCTGTTGCAGACGCATCGGATCGCCATGCAGCGTCAGCGGCACATCCGGCTCGATAAAGCAGTACAGCCCCAGCTGCTTGCGCACCACCAGCGGCAGATAGTTGGCGCTGATATGGTTCATCACCTCGCGCGGGGAGAACTCACGCGGTTCTATTTTCAGCTGCTCAGACTCAATTTTAGAGAAGTCGAGAATATCGCTGATGATTTTCAGCAGCAGGCTGGAGGAGTTGTTCATGGCCGTCACCAGACGGTCGACCCCTTTCGGCAGCTCCTTGGTCTGAAGCAGATCGAGGTTACCGATAATGCCGTACAGCGGCGTACGCAGCTCATGGCTGACGGTCGCAAGGAACATCGACTTGGACTGACTGGCCTGCTCCGCCGCCTGCGCCATATCCTGCAATGACTCTTCCATCTTCACGCGCGCAGAAACATCCACCAGCACGCAAATCGCCACGTTTTCATTGCGGTAGCGCGAATGGACGAAGCTGATTTGCAGGTTGGTGTGGGTACTGGTCAGCACGTCCACAAAGTTAACCTGCTGACCGCAGATGATCTGCGTTAACCGCTGGCGGTCTTCATGCGTGAGCATGTTCAGGTAGTTATGGGCAAGCTCGTTACTGAGGATATTCGTCCCGTCCTGAGTACGCAGGATACAGATCCCCACTGGCGCCGAGGCGACAATCTTACGGTTAAACTGCTCGTGCTCTTCCAGACGCTGCGCATCCGCTTCCGCCGGAATAAAGATCCGCCGCTCATACATTCTCGCCAGCATAAACAGCGCCACGCCTACCGCGATGTTCAACAAAATGGCGTTAAGGATCAGGATGCGAATGCGCTCCAGCACCTTGTCCACCGGCAGCGAGTAGACAATGCTCAGCGACGACGGCGGCAAACTTTTCTTGAGCACCAGCTCGCGGAAACCGGAGGTATAGCCAAACCATGACCGCTCCTGCATCCAGCTGGGCTCCACCTTCAGGCGGTTTTCAGGCCCGGCAAGGGAGATGAGCGGGTGGCCGTTTTCATCCAGAATGGTCACCCCCATCGGCAGGCTGCCCGGCGTGAAGAAGTTTTCCATGCGGATGGTTTGTTCAATACCCAGCAGCGCTTGCAGGCGGTTGCCGAGATAAACCGGAGTCAGGGCATAGAAATAGCCGACGCCCATGCGCGGCCCCTGGCTTATCCAGAAGATGTTGTTTCCACGCTCTTCCTGAGGCGCATTACGGTATTTCACGATGCGCTCATGCAGGCTTTTCAGCGCGTCTTCGCGTTCGACGGGCATATCCCGCAGGCCGAAATCCGCCATGCAGAGGTTTTCGTTGCCAATCAGGTAAACGCGGTTCAGATCGTAGGCGGCGGAGAAGTTATCGCGCCAGTAGCGCATAAACCATGAAAGCGACTCCAGCGAGCCACGCCAGGCTTTGCCCATGGCTGAACAATCGGAGTCCGGGAAGAGCGGTTCGAAATCAGGTACTTCGGTTTTTTCATCTCGTCCACGAAGGGCCAGAATGCCGTTCTCCGCCGTCAGTCGATTTTCGGCAATATATTTAAGCTCTTTCATCACGTCAGACGTGCGCTGGATATAGCGCTGGGCCTGATCCGAGCTTAAGTTAAACTCCTGACGGATCTCCGCTTCTTTCTGGTGCAGCGCGTTAACGATGTAAAACACCGAGAGCAGCGCCACCAGTAACCAGAGCAGCAGCGCAAGCGCCCGAAACAGATAGCGAGAGACTTTTAGCGTGGTACGAAAGGAAACGAGGTATTTCAAAGGGGCGAGGCTCCGCCATCGGGGAAAAAAGAATGTGGTTAAGGTAGCGGTAAACGCGGCTTGTCGCAACGTTCACTTGTCTGCTTACGCAAAACAAAAGGGCCGGAAACCGGCCCTTTATGCGTCAGGAGACGTTACTCGTCAGCGTCATCCGCTGCGTCATCATCGGTGTCCGCTTCCGGGACGATTTCATCATCCCCTTCCGCGACGCTGCCGTCGATAGAGTCGAGCTCTTCGTCATCCACCGGCTCAGCAACGCGTTGCAGACCGACGACGTTTTCATCTTCCGCAGTACGGATGAGGATAACGCCCTGGGTGTTACGACCCACCACGCTGATCTCAGACACGCGCGTACGCACCAGCGTACCGGCATCGGTGATCATCATGATCTGGTCCGCGTCGTCCACCTGCACCGCGCCCACAACGGAACCGTTGCGCTCGGTGACCTTGATGGAGATAACGCCCTGCGTGCCGCGTGATTTGGTCGGGTATTCGCTTTCCGCCGTACGCTTACCGTAACCGTTCTGGGTGACGGTCAGGATTGCGCCTTCGCCACGAGGAACGATCAGGGAAACAACGGTGTCTTCACCCGCCAGCTTGATACCACGCACGCCGGTCGCCGTACGGCCCATGGCGCGAACGGCGTTCTCTTTAAAGCGCACCACTTTACCGGCCGCAGAGAAGAGCATCACTTCATCAGAACCGGACGTCAGATCCACGCCGATCAGTTCGTCGCCTTCGTTCAGGTTCACCGCGATAATCCCGGCAGAACGTGGACGGCTGAACTCGGTCAGTGCGGTTTTCTTCACGGTACCGCTCGCGGTCGCCATAAAGACGTTCACGCCCTCTTCGTACTCGCGTACCGGCAGGATGGCGGTGATACGTTCGTTCGCTTCCAGCGGCAGCAGGTTGACGATTGGACGTCCACGCGCGCCACGGCTCGCTTCCGGCAGCTGATAGACCTTCATCCAGTACAGACGGCCCCGGCTGGAGAAGCAGAGGATCGTATCGTGGGTGTTAGCCACCAGCAGACGGTCAATGAAGTCTTCTTCTTTAATACGTGCCGCAGATTTGCCTTTACCGCCACGACGCTGTGCTTCGTAGTCGGTCAACGGCTGATACTTCACGTAGCCCTGGTGAGACAGGGTCACTACCACGTCTTCGCGGTTGATCAGATCTTCAATGTTGATATCAGAGCTGTTGGCCGTGATTTCGGTACGACGTTCGTCGCCGAACTGATCGCGAACCAGCTCCAGCTCTTCGCGGATCACTTCCATCAGGCGCTCTGCGCTGCCCAGGATATGCAGCAGCTCGGCAATCTGTTCCAGCAGCTCTTTGTACTCGTCGAGCAGTTTTTCATGCTCAAGGCCGGTCAGTTTCTGCAAACGCAGATCCAGAATCGCCTGGGCCTGCTGTTCAGTCAGGTAGTACTGACCGTCACGCACGCCGAATTCCGGTTCCAGCCACTCAGGACGCGCGGCGTCGTCGCCGGCACGTTCCAGCATCGCCGCCACGTTGCCCAGATCCCATGGACGCGCAACCAGCGAGGCTTTCGCTTCTGCCGGGGTTGGCGCACGGCGGATCAGCTCGATGATCGGGTCGATGTTCGCCAGCGCAACGGCCAGTGCTTCAAGGATATGAGCACGATCGCGCGCTTTGCGCAGTTCAAAGATGGTACGGCGAGTCACCACTTCACGGCGATGACGCACGAACGCGCTCAGGATCTCTTTCAGGTTCATGATCTTCGGCTGACCGTGGTGCAGCGCAACCATGTTGATACCGAAGGAGACCTGAAGCTGAGTCTGGGAGTAAAGGTTGTTCAGCACAACTTCACCCACCGCGTCGCGCTTGATTTCAATCACGATGCGCATACCGTCTTTGTCAGACTCGTCACGCAGCGCGCTGATGCCTTCAACGCGTTTTTCTTTTACCAGCTCGGCGATTTTTTCAATCAGACGCGCTTTGTTCACCTGATACGGGATCTCGTGAACAATGATGGTTTCACGGCCGGTTTTGGCGTCCGCTTCCACTTCGGCGCGGGCACGGATGTAAATCTTGCCACGACCGGTGCGGTACGCTTCTTCAATACCGCGACGACCGTTGATGATCGCCGCCGTCGGGAAGTCCGGGCCCGGGATGTGTTCCATCAGCCCTTCAATGCTGATGTCTTCATCGTCGATGTAGGCCAGGCAGCCGTTGATCACTTCCGTGATGTTATGCGGCGGAATGTTGGTTGCCATACCGACGGCGATACCGGACGAACCGTTCACCAGCAGGTTTGGGATCTTCGTTGGCATAACGTCAGGAATTTTTTCCGTGCCGTCGTAGTTATCAACGAAATCAACCGTCTCTTTTTCCAGGTCGGCCATCAGCTCATGGGCAATCTTCGCCAGACGGATTTCCGTATAACGCATTGCCGCGGCGGAGTCGCCGTCGATAGAACCAAAGTTACCCTGACCATCTACCAGCATGTAACGCAGCGAGAACGGCTGCGCCATACGGACAATGGTGTCGTACACCGCGGAATCACCATGGGGATGGTATTTACCGATTACGTCACCAACGACACGGGCAGATTTTTTGTAGGCTTTATTCCAGTCATTGCCCAATACGTTCATGGCGTATAGTACGCGACGGTGTACCGGCTTCAGGCCATCGCGGACGTCCGGCAGCGCACGGCCAACAATGACCGACATCGCATAGTCCAGATAGGAGCTTTTCAGCTCTTCCTCGATGTTAACCGGTGTAATTTCTCTCGCAAGGTCGCTCATCTAACCGCTATCCCTCTACTGTATCCCGGATTCAAAGGTCGCAAATTATAACACAGCCGCGGTGATACAGGTAAACCTATACGCTTTATTCACAGGGATTGCCTGATATACTCATTTGTCTTGCTAAATAAGGAGTAAAAGCGCCCATGAATGCCGAAAAATCCCCGGTGGCTCACAACGTTGACCACGAAGAGATTGCCAAATTTGAAGCGGTGGCGTCCCGCTGGTGGGATCTCGAAGGTGAGTTCAAACCTCTGCATCGTATTAACCCGCTGCGTCTGGGCTATATCGCGGAGCGTTCCGGCGGTCTGTTCGGTAAAAAAGTGCTCGACGTCGGCTGCGGCGGCGGCATCCTGGCGGAAAGCATGGCGCGCGAAGGGGCCACCGTTACCGGCCTGGACATGGGCTTCGAACCCCTACAGGTTGCCCGTCTTCACGCGCTGGAGTCCGGCGTACAGGTAGACTACGTTCAGGAAACCGTGGAAGAGCACGCGGCAAACCATGCGCACCAGTACGACGTGGTGACCTGCATGGAGATGCTGGAGCACGTTCCCGATCCGCAGTCGGTGGTCAACGCCTGTGCAAAACTGGTGAAGCCGGGCGGCCAGGTCTTCTATTCGACGATCAACCGCAACGGCAAAGCCTGGCTGATGGCCGTGGTGGGCGCGGAATATGTGCTGCGCATGGTGCCAAAAGGGACGCACGACGTGAAGAAGTTTATCAAGCCTGCCGAACTGCTGGGCTGGGTTGACCAGACATGGCTTAAGGAGCAGCACATCACCGGCCTGCACTACAACCCGCTAACGGATAAATTCAAACTTGCCCCGGGCGTGGATGTTAACTATATGTTGCATACAACCGCCAAAAACGACTAACGTCATCCGTTATTCTTATAATGATTGCGCGACATCATGTTGCGCAATTCTGACCTCCCGTTGAAGAAATCAGCACTCGATCAAATTTTGAATTTTTTTTCTGGAATATTGACATCTCTTCCAGGCCTTATGGCACGAGGACTTAGCCTTTTTTACCCTTTCACAACCTCAATTTAACGTCAAAATCAACCCTTGTACTGAAAAGAATCCTTACTAGAATACTCACCATATAGCGTTATTCTTATCGCAAAACCCCTATATGTAGTATTTATCCACAGAGTTAGTCACAAGACGGATCTGTGGATAAGCGGGGGATATTTTTTATTTCACGGACAGGTAAAAACCCACATGAATCAGAGTCTGCTGGTGACAAAGCGCGACGGTACCACCGAGCGTATCAATCTGGACAAAATCCATCGAGTTCTCGACTGGGCAGCAGAAGGACTGAACAACGTATCTATCTCCCAGGTTGAACTGCGTTCTCACATTCAGTTCTACGACGGCATCAAAACGTCTGATATCCACGAAACCATTATCAAAGCAGCGGCGGATCTGATCTCCCGCGACGCACCGGATTATCAGTACCTCGCTGCGCGTCTGGCGATTTTCCACCTGCGCAAGAAAGCCTACGGCCAGTTCGAGCCGCCGAAGCTTTACGATCACGTGGTGAAAATGGTCGAGCTGGGCAAATACGACACGCATCTGCTGGAAGACTATACGGAAGAAGAGTTCGAGCAGATGAACGGGTTTATCGATCACTGGCGCGACATGAACTTCTCCTACGCGGCGGTGAAGCAGCTCGAAGGTAAATACCTGGTTCAGAACCGTGTGACCGGTGAGATCTACGAAAGCGCCCAGTTCCTCTATATTCTGGTGGCCGCCTGCCTGTTCTCGAATTACCCGCGTGAAACCCGTCTGGACTACGTGAAGCGTTTCTACGATGCGGTATCAACGTTCAAAATTTCTCTGCCTACGCCAATCATGTCTGGCGTGCGCACCCCTACCCGTCAGTTCAGCTCCTGCGTTCTGATCGAGTGTGGTGACAGCCTGGATTCCATCAACGCCACCTCCAGCGCCATCGTAAAATACGTTTCCCAGCGTGCCGGTATCGGCATTAACGCTGGCCGTATCCGCGCGCTGGGCAGCCCGATCCGCGGCGGCGAAGCGTTCCACACCGGCTGTATTCCGTTCTACAAGCACTTCCAGACGGCAGTAAAATCCTGCTCTCAGGGCGGCGTGCGCGGGGGTGCAGCAACCCTGTTCTACCCAATGTGGCACCTGGAAGTGGAAAGCCTGCTGGTTCTGAAGAACAACCGTGGCGTTGAAGGCAACCGCGTGCGTCACATGGACTACGGCGTGCAGATCAACAAGCTGATGTACACCCGTCTGCTGAAAGGTGAAGACATCACCCTGTTCAGCCCGTCCGACGTCCCGGGCCTGTACGACGCGTTCTTCGCCGATCAGGACGAGTTCGAGCGTCTGTACACCAAATACGAAAAAGACGACAGCATTCGCAAGCAGCGCGTGAAGGCGGTAGACCTGTTCTCCCTGATGATGCAGGAACGTGCCTCTACCGGTCGTATCTACATCCAGAACGTTGACCACTGCAACACCCACAGCCCGTTCGACCCGGTCGTTGCGCCAGTGCGCCAGTCTAACCTGTGCCTGGAGATCGCCCTGCCGACCAAACCGCTGGACGATGTGAACGACGAAAACGGCGAAATCGCCCTGTGTACGCTCTCCGCGTTCAACCTGGGTGCGATTAAGAGCCTGGACGAGCTGGAAGAGCTGGCCGTGCTGGCGGTTCGCGCGCTCGACGCCCTGCTGGACTACCAGGATTACCCAATCCCGGCGGCAAAACGCGGCGCAATGGGCCGTCGTACCCTGGGTATCGGCGTGATCAACTTCGCCTACTGGCTGGCGAAAAACGGCAAGCGTTACTCCGACGGCAGCGCCAACAACCTGACCCACCAGACGTTCGAAGCGATTCAGTACTACCTGATGAAAGCCTCCAACGAGCTGGCGAAAGAGCAAGGCGCGTGCCCGTGGTTCAACGAAACCACCTACGCGAAAGGCATTCTGCCGATCGACACGTACAAAAAAGACCTGGATGCGATCGTCAGCGAGCCGCTGCACCTCGACTGGGAAGGCCTGCGCGAGTCCATCAAAACGCACGGCCTGCGTAACTCCACGCTCTCTGCCCTGATGCCGTCCGAGACCTCTTCGCAGATCTCCAACGCCACCAACGGTATTGAGCCACCGCGCGGCCACGTCAGCATCAAAGCATCGAAAGACGGCGTGCTGCGTCAGGTAGTGCCGGACTACGAAACGCTGGGCAACAACTACGAGCTGCTGTGGGAAATGCCAAACAACGACGGCTACCTGCAACTGGTGGGTATCATGCAGAAGTTTATCGACCAGTCGATCTCTGCCAATACTAACTACGACCCGACGCGCTTCCCGTCAGGCAAGGTTCCGATGCAGCAACTGCTGAAAGACCTGCTCACCGCCTACAAATTTGGCGTGAAGACCCTGTACTATCACAACACCCGTGACGGTGCGGAAGACGCACAGGACGACCTGGCCCCGTCAATTCAGGACGACGGCTGCGAAAGCGGCGCATGTAAGATCTAATGTAAATGCCGGGTGGCGCTCCGCTTACCCGGCCTACGATTTTGTTTGCCCGATTGACAAAATCTCTCACAGGACACACTCATGGCATATACCACCTTTTCACAGACGAAAAACGACCAGCTCAAAGAGCCGATGTTCTTCGGCCAGCCGGTCAACGTGGCACGCTACGATCAGCAAAAATATGACATCTTCGAAAAGCTGATTGAAAAGCAACTCTCCTTCTTCTGGCGTCCGGAAGAAGTGGACGTTTCCCGCGACCGTATCGATTTCCAGGCGCTGCCGGAACACGAAAAGCACATCTTCCTCAGCAACCTGAAGTACCAGACGCTGCTGGACTCCATTCAGGGTCGTAGTCCGAACGTGGCGCTGCTGCCGCTGATCTCGATTCCTGAGCTGGAAACCTGGGTAGAAACCTGGGCGTTCTCTGAAACGATCCACTCCCGCTCTTATACCCACATCATCCGCAACATCGTGAACGATCCGGCGGTGGTGTTTGACGATATCGTCACTAACGAGCAGATCCAGAAGCGCGCGGAAGGCATTGCGCACTACTACGACGAGCTGATCGAGATGACCAGCTACTGGCATCTGCTGGGCGAAGGCACCCACAGCGTGAACGGCAAAACCGTTACCGTGAACCTGCGCGCGCTGAAAAAGCAGCTGTACCTCTGCCTGATGAGCGTTAACGCCCTGGAAGCGATCCGCTTCTACGTGAGCTTCGCCTGCTCCTTCGCCTTTGCCGAGCGCAAGCTGATGGAAGGCAACGCCAAAATCATCCGTCTGATCGCTCGTGACGAAGCCCTGCACCTGACCGGCACCCAGCACATGCTGAACCTGCTGCGCAGCGGTACGGACGACCCGGAGATGGCGGAAATTGCGGAAGAGTGCAAACAGGAGTGCTACGACCTGTTCGTGCAGGCCGCCCAGCAGGAGAAAGAGTGGGCAGACTACCTGTTCCGCGACGGCTCCATGATTGGCCTGAACAAAGATATTCTCTGCCAGTACGTTGAGTACATCACCAACATCCGCATGCAGGCGGTTGGCCTCGATCTGCCGTTCCAGACGCGCTCTAACCCGATTCCGTGGATCAACACCTGGCTGGTGTCCGATAACGTGCAGGTGGCACCGCAGGAAGTGGAAGTGAGTTCGTATCTGGTCGGTCAGATTGACTCTGAAGTCAACACCGACGATCTGAGCGATTTCCAGCTCTGATGACCCGCGTAACGCTACGCCTTTCGGGTACAGAGGTGCTGTGCCAGGAAGAGCACCCTTCCCTGCTGGTGGCGCTTGAAGCGCATCAGGTGGAGGTAGAGTACCAGTGTCGTGAAGGCTATTGCGGCTCCTGCCGCTGCCGTCTGGTCGCAGGCCAGGTGGACTGGCTGACCGAACCGCTGGCCTTTATCAGTGAAGGGGAAATTTTGCCCTGCTGCTGCCGGGCAAAAGGCGATATAGAGATCGAGATGTAACAGTGTCGGGTGGCGCTACGCTTACCCGACCTACAAAACCGCAGTTCGTAGGCCGGGTAAGGCGAAGCCGCCACCCGGCAATTTCAGCGTTTATCCTTCAAAAAACTCACCGCTTTATCCGGGAAATCCGTAAACACCCCGTCCACTCCCGCCTGGTTATACAGTACGTCGTAAAGCTGATTCACGTCCGTCGCATAGTCCGGCAGCTGGTCTGCACGCACGGTATACGGATGCACCTGCATGTTGCTCGCGTGCGCCTCTTTCACCATCGCCGTCAGCTTCACGTGACCCGGCGTTGAGCCTTCCGCCACCAGCATGTGGTAATCCGGCCCAATGCCGTCGGCGTACTGAGCAATCTGCTTCATCGCGCCCGGCTTAAACATCCAGTCGTAGTTGTAGTTCACCCACTTCCCGTCCGGCTGTTTTTCCTGGGTTTCGTTCCAGTCGGTATAGGCAATCAGCTGCACCAGATTGAGATCCATCCCCATCTTCGGCTCCAGCTCGGTTTTGATGCGCTTCAGCTCCGCCGCATCGAAACATTGCAGGAAAACCTTATCCTGCTTGCTGGTGTAGCCGTACTTTTTCAGCACCTTCAGCGTTGTAGCGGCAATGTCTTTTCCTTCCTGATGGTGGAACCACGGCGCTTTGATTTCCGGATAGATACCGATGTTTTTCCCGGTCGAGTGGTTCAGCCCCTGAACAAACTCGATCTCCTCTTCGAAGGTGTGAATACGGAAGTCAGATTTGCCCATCGGGAAACGTCCCGGATAGACCTGCACCTTCTTGCCGTTTTCAATCTCGAAGCCCTCGGTAAACGTCAGCGAGCGGATCTCCGCCAGCGTGAAGTCGATGGCGTAATAGCGACCGTCTTTACGGGCGCGATCCGGGAAGCGTTCCGCCACGTCCGTGACGCGGTCAAGATAGTGGTCATGCAGGACGACCAGCCGGTCGTCCTTCGTCATCACCAAATCCTGCTCCAGATAATCCGCGCCCTGCGCATAGGCCATCGCCTTCGCCGGCAGCGTATGCTCCGGCAGATAACCGCTGGCGCCGCGATGGGCAATCACGATTTTATCCGCCGCCAGCGCGGAGCCGGTCATCAAACCAGCCAGCAGCAGGCCGGCTGCAAGTTGAGTGAATTTCATGACAAGGCTCCTTATTGACGACGCGCCAGCACTTCAGCATGGTGACGTTTTTCACCGATCATCACGACGATCAACAGCAGAACCGCCAGCACGCTGCCGCCAATCATCACCATAAAGCCACCGTCCCAGCCGAAGAAGTCGACGGTGTAACCGACGATGGCACTTGCCGCCACTGAACCGCCGAGGTAGCCAAACAGACCGGTAAAGCCCGCCGCCGTGCCTGCCGCTTTCTTCGGCGCCAGCTCCAGCGCGTGCAGGCCAATCAGCATCACCGGACCGTAAATCAGGAAGCCGATAACGATCATACAGGCCATGTCTACTGACGGATTACCCGGCGGGTTCAGCCAGTAAACAACCGTCGCGATGGTCACCAGGGTCATAAAGAACACGCCCGTCGCGCCACGGTTACCTTTGAACACTTTATCCGACATCCAGCCGCAGATCAGCGTGCCGGGAATGCCCGCGTACTCATACAGGAAGTAGGCCCAGGAGGACTTATCCAGCGCGAAATGCTTCACCTCTTTCAGGTAGGTTGGCGACCAGTCGAGGATGCCGTAGCGCAGCAGGTAAACGAAGACGTTCGCCACCGCGATGTACCACAGCAGCTTGTTGGGCAGCACGTACTTCATGAAGATCTGCTTTGCCGTCAGCTCTTCTTCGTGCTTCTCGCTGTAATCATCCGGGTAGTCGTTTTTGTACTCTTCAATTGGCGGCAGGCCGCAGGACTGCGGCGTGTCGCGCATCAGCGCAAAGGCGATAATCGCCACCAGGATCGCCCCAAAAGCAGGCATGTAGAGCGCGGCATGCCAGTCGTTGAACCAGGCCATCCCCAGCAGGAACAGCAGCGGCGGAAGCCCGCCCCCAACGTTATGCGCGCAGTTCCACACCGACACAATGCCACCACGCTCCTTCTGTGACCACCAGTGAACCATGGTGCGTCCGCACGGCGGCCACCCCATCCCCTGGAACCAGCCGCAGAGGAACAGCAGCACGAACATGATGGCAATGCTGGAGGTCGCCCATGGCACGAAGCCCATGAACAGCATGACCGCTGCCGCGAGGATCAGCCCGGCGGGCAGGAACACGCGCGGATTCGAACGATCCGACACTGACCCCATAATGAATTTCGAAAAACCGTACGCGATGGAGATCCCCGACAGCGCGAACCCCAGGTCGCCGCGAGAGAAGCCCTGCTCCACCAGATACGGCATGGCGAGCGCAAAGTTTTTACGTACCAGATAGTACGCCGCATACCCGAAGAAGATCCCGAGGAAGATTTGCCAACGCAGACGGCGGTAGAGAGGATCGATCTCTGCCTCTGGCAGTCGCGCCCGGTGTGGCGCAGGTTTAAAGATACTGAGCATAACAGCCTCCGTGGCCTTTCAAATAATGACCGGGCATCTCGCGCCCGGCTACAGAGGCGGCGATGTTAAGAAATCACGGTGAATGTTACTGTGAATCAACGCACAGATTGTTACAGAAATATGACAGGATGCGCAAAAAAGCGCATGAAATCACGTTTCACTTTCGAATTTCGCGCGTTTATGTTCGAAATCAAACAAACCACACGATCGCTGTGGCTAAATGCTAAAAAACGAACATAGAGGAAAGGCAATGACAATTCACGATCCACGCTCTAGCGATGTGATTATCATTGGCGGTGGCGCGACGGGTGCCGGCATCGCACGCGACTGCGCCCTGCGGGGGTTGAGCGTCACGCTTCTGGAACGCCACGATATCGCCACCGGCGCGACGGGGCGTAACCACGGCCTGCTGCACAGCGGCGCCCGCTATGCGGTCACTGATGCTGAATCCGCGCGCGAATGTATCGCTGAAAACCAAATCCTCAGGCGCATCGCCCGCCACTGCGTTGAACCCACCAACGGCCTTTTTATCACCCTTCCCGAAGACGACCTCGACTTTCAGCAAACCTTTATTACCGCCTGCACGGCGGCAGGCATTCAGGCTGAGGCGATCGATCCGGCGCAGGCGCGTCGTATTGAACCCTCGGTGAACCCGGCGTTACTTGGCGCGGTGAAGGTGCCTGACGGAACCGTTGATCCCTTCCGCCTGACCGCCGCCAATATGCTCGACGCGCGGGAACACGGGGCGCATATCCTGACCGGGCACCACGTTACCGGACTTATTCGTGAAGGCAATACCGTGCGCGGCGTGCGCGTGTTTGATGCGCAGTACAACGAACACCGCGAGCTGTATGCCGCCGTGGTGGTTAACGCGGCGGGGATATGGGGCCAGCGCATCGCGGAATACGCCGATTTATCCATCCGCATGTTCCCGGCCAAAGGTTCGCTGCTGATCCTCGATCACCGCATCAATAACCACGTCATCAACCGCTGCCGCAAGCCGTCCGATGCCGACATTCTGGTGCCGGGCGACACCATTTCGCTCATCGGTACGACGTCAACGCACGTCGACTACAGCGACATTGACGTCAACCGGGTTACCGCCGAAGAGGTGGATATTCTGTTGCGCGAAGGGGAAAAGCTGGCCCCGGTGATGGCGCAGACCCGTATTCTGCGTGCCTACGCGGGCGTGCGTCCCCTCGTCGCCAGCGATAACGATCCGAGCGGACGTAACGTCAGCCGCGGCATCGTGCTGCTCGATCACGCCGAACGTGACGGCATGGACGGGTTTATCACCATTACCGGCGGCAAGCTGATGACCTACCGGCTGATGGCGCAGTGGGCCACGGATGCTGTCTGCCGTAAGCTCGGCAATACCACGCCGTGCGTGACGGCGGAGCGGGCCCTGCCCGGCTCGCAGCACTCGACAGAAAAAACGCTGCATAAAATCATCTCGCTCCCCGCACCGCTTCGCGGCTCGGCGATTTACCGCCACGGCGACCGCACTCCGACCTGGCTTGGCGAAGGGCGACTCAGCCGAAGCCTGGTGTGCGAATGCGAAGCCGTGACCGCAGGCGAGGTGCAATATGCCGTGGAAAACCTGACGGTGAACAGCCTGCTTGATTTACGCCGCCGCACGCGCGTCGGGATGGGCACCTGTCAGGGGGAGCTGTGCGCCTGCCGTGCCGCCGGGCTGCTGCAACGTTTTCACGCCACCACGTCAACCCAGTCGCTTGCCCAGCTCAGCGATTTTTTAAACGAGCGCTGGAAAGGCATTCAGCCCGTCGCCTGGGGCGATGCCCTGCGCGAAAGCGAGTTTACCCGCTGGGTCTATCAGGGGCTTTGCGGTCTGGAGAAGGAGCACCCCCATGAAATTTGATATCGTGATCGTCGGCGGCGGGCTGGCGGGCCTGCTGTGCGGCCTTAAGCTGACGCAGCGCGGTCTGCGCTGCGCCATTGTGACTCGTGGTCAGAGCGCCCTGCACTTCTCCTCCGGATCGCTGGATTTACTGGGCGCGCTGTCGTTCGAAGATCTGCCGCCTGAACATCCCTACCGGCTGACGGGCGCAGAGAATATGGCCCGCTTTGCCTGTGAAACCGAATATCTGCTCACCACCTGCGGCGCACGTATGCAGGGTGACGCGGAGCTTAACCATCAGCGCGTCACGCCGCTCGGCACCCTGCGCGCCGCCTGGCTTAGCCCGGAAGAGGTGCCTGTCGCCCCCATCACTGCGGAACGCGTGCTGGTGGTGGGGATCAGCGGATTCCTCGACTTTCAGCCGCATCTGGCCGCCGCGTCTCTCAGGCAGCAGGGTGTTCAGACAGATACCGCCGAGATTGACCTCCCTGAACTCGACGTGCTGCGCGAAAACCCCAGCGAGTTTCGGGCGGTGAACATTGCCCGCCTGCTGGATAATGAACGTTACTGGCCGCAGCTGTACGCGGCGCTTCGACCGCTCGGCGAGACCTGCGACGCCCTGTTTATGCCCGCCTGCTTTGGCTTAACGGATAACCGGCTCTGGCGCTGGCTCTCGGCGCGTCTGCCCTGTACGCTCGGTTTACTGCCGACGCTCCCCCCTTCTGTGCCCGGCATCCGTCTGCATACCCAGCTTCAGCGTCAGTTTGTCGCCCAGGGTGGCGTCTGGATGGCGGGCGACGAGGTGAAAAAAATCACCCTGGCAGAAGGCGCGGCAAGCGAAATCTGGACCCGCAACCACGGCGATATCCCGCTTCGCGCACGCTATACGGTGCTGGCAAGCGGCAGCTTCTTCAGTAACGGTCTGCTGAGCAGTCGGGAGGGCGTGCGCGAGGCGATCCTCGGGCTGGACGTCCGGCAAAGCGCCTCCCGCGCGGACTGGTATCAGAGCGATTTTTTCACTCCGCAGCCCTGGCAGCAGTTCGGGGTGATTGTCGACGCCCAGCTGCACCCGCGGCTGGACGGGCAACCGGTTGAAAACCTGTACGCCATCGGCTCGGTTCTGGGCGGGTACGATCCCGTGGCGCAGGGCTGCGGCGGCGGCGTCTGCGCCGTCACCGCGCTGCACGTTGCGGAGCAGATTATTCAGCGCAGGGAGGCAGCACAATGAACGACACCCGGTTTGAAAACTGCATCAAATGCACGGTCTGTACCACGGTTTGCCCGGTCAGCGGCGTCGATCCGCGCTATCCCGGCCCGAAGCAGGCCGGTCCCGACGGAGAACGTCTGCGCCTGAAGGACGGAGCGCTTTACGACGAGGCGCTGAAATTCTGTATCAACTGCAAGCGCTGCGAAGTTGCCTGCCCGTCGGACGTGAAAATTGGCGATATCATCCAGCGCGCCCGCGCGCGCTACAGCACGCAGAAACCGACGCTACGTGACGCGATACTGAGCCATACCGATCTGATGGGCAGCATCTCGACGCCTTTCGCGCCGGTCGTCAATGCCGCCACCGCCCTGAAGCCGGTGCGCAGGCTGCTGGATGCAACGCTCAAAATCGACCATCACCGCAGCCTGCCGAAATATTCTCACGGTACCTTCCGCCGCTGGTATAAATCCGTGGCGGCAAAACAGGCGCGGTTCGCCGAGCAGGTCGCCTTCTTCCACGGCTGCTACGTGAACTACAACCATCCGCAGCTGGGGAAAGACCTGCTGAACGTGCTGAACGCCATGGGAACGGGCGTTCAGCTGCTGAGCAAAGAGAAGTGCTGCGGCGTTCCGCTGATTGCCAACGGTTTTATCGACAAAGCGCGCAGGCAGGCGAAAAGCAACGTCACCGCTTTACGTGAAGCGATCGTCGACAAAGGCATACCGGTACTGGCGACCTCGTCAACCTGTACCTTCACGTTGCGCGATGAATATCCGCATCTGCTGGATGTGGATAACACCGGCCTGTGCGAGCACATCGAGCTGGCGACCCGTTTTCTCTGGCGCAAACTGGACGGCGGGCAGACGTTGCCGCTGGGCAAATTGCCGCTGAAAGTGGTGTATCACACGCCATGTCATATGGAAAAGATGGGCTGGTCGCTCTATACGCTTGAGCTGCTGCGGCTGATCCCGGGGCTGGAGCTGACGGTGCTGGATTCACGCTGCTGCGGCATCGCAGGCACCTACGGCTTTAAGCGCGAAAACTACCCAACGTCACAGGCAATTGGCGCGCCGCTGTTCCGGCAAATTGAAGAGAGCGGCGCGGATATCGTCGTGACCGACTGTGAAACCTGTAAATGGCAGATTGAGATGTCCACCAGCAAACGCTGCGAACATCCTATTACCCTGCTGGCAAACGCGCTGGCGTAACCGTTGCCGGGGCCACCGCCCCGGCAGATTCTCACTCCACGAACAGCGACTCGACGACGTTGATCCAGCCGTGCTCGCTGGCGACCTCTTTGCCGTTCAGCCAGCGGCGCAGCATGTTCAGGGCCATCATCGCGCACACCTCCTGACGCACGGCCAGACTGTGGCGGGTAATACTCATCTTCACCCGCAGGGCGTGCGTTCCTTCCGGGGTTGCCAGGGCGAAGTTGAGATGCTCCTCATCCAGCCCGCCAACGAACAGCGCCAGCCCCGCGAAATGCTTCACTCTGCGCTCGGACGCCCAGCGCGCGGTCTGCGCGAGTGTCTCCTGCTGGAACGGCACCACTTCGCTGGCCAGCAGCGGCGCACCCGCCCGGGTCAGCTGGAGCGCCAGCAGCCCGCCGGTAAACTGCTCGCTTAGCGTCACGCTCAGCTGACGAGACTGCAAATGGCGGGCGATCTGCGCCGGCAGCCCTTCCGTGCCTTCGAAAATCAGGCTTTCCCCGGCGACGCGCTGCACTTCGGGCCACAGCGCCAGCATGGCGGCTTTCTCAGACGCCGGTCCGGTCATCTTCAGTTCAATAATCGGCATGGAGGAGCGATAGCCCATCGACACGCCGGGAGGCAATTGCAGATGATCGAGGCTCTGGGCCAGATCGCTCTCCGAGCGGCCAAACGTGGTCAGACGCAGGCACAGCGGCGGTTCCGGCAGGGTAAAACGGTCGCGCAGGCGCGGCAGGATCTGCTGCTCGACCATCACCTTAAATTCCGACGGCACGCCCGGGGTGAAGAACATCAGGCAGCGGTTCAGCTGAACGGCAAACCCGCAGGCGGTGCCGACCGGGTTATCAATCAGCTCCGCGCTGGCGGGGATCTCGGCCTGCTTGCGGTTGCTGGGGGCCATCACGCGGCCACGATCGGAGAAGAAACGCTCCATCTGCGTCAGCCACGCGTCGTGGAGAACCAGACCTTCGCCTTTGGCGGTGGCGGCAGCCAGCGCGCTGAGATCGTCGCTGGTCGGTCCGAGCCCGCCGTTCACAATCAGTACGTCGCAGCGTTCGCTGCGCTCGCGCAGAACGTTGACCAGCGACTCAAGATTGTCACCCACGGTGTTGCGGCGCGTTAACGGTAATCCTTGCTCAAAGAAGAGATCGGCGAGCCAGGCGGCATTGGTATCAATGATTTGCCCATGCAGCACTTCGTCGCCAGTGGATAACATTTCCACGTTTATCATTGTGTTCTCCCATTTCAATGGTCAAAACACTATAGCGCAATCGAAGACCGGAGGAAGAGAGAAACTGGCGCGACAGAACGCCGCGCCGAGAGGATCAGAAACCTGCGCTAACGCCAACGTACGGGCCGTCTGCCAGGGCGTTGTCGCGGTTGCCGTCTTTACCGGCCAGGTTCAGATAGCGATAGCCCGCTTCGATGGTGATCGGACGCATGATGGTCCAGCGCGCGCCGGCGTTAGCTTCCTGATAGCTGTCGATACCGCTGGAGAGGGAATCCGGAGAGTAGTAGTACTCACCGAACAGGCCAAAGCTGTCGCCAATTTTCCACTGCAAGCCGCCGCCCACTGCCGCCGCGTAACCTTCGTCACCGTCGTTCGGGTTGGTGTAGATCCCTTTACCGCCGACGGTCGCCAGGAACGGGCCGAGAGGAACGTTGAAGCCGAGACCCAGGCTTGCCGCATCGCCGTCGTCGTCGTTATGCGTCCAGCCGCCGGTCATTGCCAGGCCTGCGCTGTCCGTGCCAAGACCGAAGCCCAGGTGGGTATAGTCCTCGCCCGCCGAGCCGTTGAAGGAAATAGCGTTGGCCGCCGCCGATACACACATCAGGCCTAAGCCCATTAATGCCACTTTTTTCATTGTCGTGATCCCGCACAATTTATTCAGAGATGTCCAAAAACCGCGAGATTTTAACCTGACTTTCAGGGGGATCAATGGACTCTGCGTGCGTCGGGCAATTAGTTTGTAACGATTTGATAATATCGACATTTACATCATCAACAAAAAGCGCATTTTCACGCACAGCCCGCCCAGATTTTCACTGGGCATCAGCTGGAGATGGCTGCGGTGCAGGCGGGCAATATCGTTGGCCAGCGCCAGACCAATGCCGGACCCGGCGGCATCGCCCACGTTATCCAGCCGATGAAACGGCAGCATGGCCTGGGAGATCTGATCTTCGGCAATCCCCGGTCCACTGTCCTCCACGCTCAGCTCAACGGCATCGTTATCCGTGCGCAGGTACACCGTGACGATGCCCTGCTCCGGCGTGTATTTGATCGCGTTCTCCAGCAGGTTGGCGCAAAGTTCGCCCAGCAGCACGTCATCTCCCTCAATCATTACCGGCTGCTGTACGCCGTCATAACCGAGGTCAATAGCCTTGCTGCGCGCCTGCGCCAGCCGGGAAAAGCCGCTGTTTTGCACCACCTGAACCAGATCGACAGGGGCAAACTGTCGCTCACCCTGCTCTTTTCGCTTCACCGCCGAAAGCTGTAACAGCCTTTCGGTCAGCACGATGGTGTTATCCAGCGTCACGTTCATTGCCCGTAAACTTTCCTGCCACAGCGCCGGATCGTTACGCGTCAGGGCAACGGACACCTGGGTTTTCAGCACCGCCAGCGGCGTTTTGAGCTGGTGCGAGGCATCGGCATTGAAGCGCGCCTGCCGCGAAAGTACGCCGCGCAACCTGTCGATATAGCGGTTAAATGCCACAATCAGCAGCCGCGTTTCCGACCAGGGCAACAGCTCCGGCAGCGGGGCCAGCAGCCCTGGCTCGCGGCGCACCATCAGCGAGGAGAGCTGGCGCATCGGGCGCAGCACGCGGCGAAGCAGCCAGGCGGTTAAAATCAGCGTCAGCAGCACCAGTAGCCCCTGCGACACGAGCGAGGAAAACAGCAGCTGAGTGGCGAGATAGCGCCGCGACTGCAAGGTTTCGGCAACGTATATCTCCGCCATGCCGAACACGCTGTCTTCGTTAACCGGCTGGAGCAGCTTCGCCACGCGGATCGCCTGCCCGCGATACTCGGTATGATAAAACCAGGCCAGCGCAGGATAGTGGGTGGTGCGCGACGTGGAGGGTGGCATTTTCGGCAGATCGTCATAGCCGGAGATCGTCCGCCCGTCAGGATCAACAACCTTGTAATAGAGGCGATCGTTCATGTTCAGCTCAAAGCTGTCGAGCACCACCCAGGGCACGTTCACCTGGAGCTTGCCGTTGTGCACCACCAGCCGCTCTGACACCGTGCGCGCCGAGGATAACAGCGTGCGGTCATAGGCCTGCGTTGCCGCCTGTAGCGTGCTAACGTAGCTGTTAAAAGCCGACAGCCCCCATAACAGCAGCAGCGGCAACCCCAGAAAGAGCAAAAGTTGCAGGTAAAGCGACTGCGGCTTAACCCACTTCATCGCCGCACTCCAGCACGTAGCCCAGCCCACGGAGCGTGGTGATCCGCACGCCGCTGCCGGTCAGCTTCTTGCGCAGGCGGTGAATATAGAGATCGATGCTCTCGGGGCTAACGTCGTCGTTCAGGCTGAACACTTGGTCGAAGAGTTGCTGTCGGGAAACGGGACGGGTCCGGCGGTGCATCAGCACCTTCAGCAGAGAGAGTTCGCGCGGCGTGAGGGAAAGGGGTTCATCGCGCAGCAGAAAAAAGCCTTCATCATCGTACTCCAGCTCTCCCAGCCGCTGGCGCTCCTGGGTTCGCCCTTCACTGCGGCGCAGCAGCGCGCGCAGGCGGGCATCGAGTTCTTCCAGCTCGAACGGCTTCGGCAGATAGTCATCCGCCCCGGCATTCAGCCCTTTAACCCTGTCCGCCACGTTGCTGCGGGCGGTAAGAAACAGCACGGGAAGCGTCTGCCCGCGCTTTCTCAGGCGATGCACCACCTCCAGCCCGTCGAAGCCGGGCATGCCGATATCAAGAATGGCGACGGCATAGTTTTCCCCCTGCAAAAGGTGGTCGGCCGCCCGCCCGTCGTTGACGCAATCCACGGCAAATCCGTTCTGTACCAGCGCTTTCTCCAGCCAGTGAGCCAGCTCACGATTATCTTCCGCCAGTAAGAGACGCATATCACATCCTGTAAAGTTGGTGTCGCAGTGAAAGGGAAATGAAAGGTTATTGTTTTAACAATCACGCAACGGAACCGCTACAAGGTGGTTCACATAATCAGAAAAAAGACACCCGTACCCGTACTCCCGGTTCTCCGGCGTGAGGATAAACGATGAAAAAACAATTACTTTCTGCTGTTGCTGCAAGCGTATTGCTGTTGAGTGCCTCTGTCGTCCGGGCGCAGGAGGCGCCGTCCCGCACCGAATGTATCGCCCCGGCCAAACCCGGCGGCGGCTTCGACCTGACCTGCAAGCTGATTCAGGTCAGCCTGCTGGAGACGAAGGCCATCGAAAAACCGATGCGTGTCACCTACATGCCCGGCGGCGTAGGCGCGGTAGCCTATAACGCCATTGTTGCGCAGCGCCCTGCCGAACCCGGTACCGTCGTGGCCTTCTCCGGCGGCTCGCTGCTGAACCTGTCGCAGGGGAAATTTGGTCGTTATGACGTGGATGATGTGCGCTGGCTCGCCACCGTGGGCACCGATTACGGGATGATCGCCGTTCGCGCCGACTCTCCCTGGAAGTCCCTGAAAGATCTGCTGACCGCCATGGAAAAAGATCCGAACAGCGTGGTGATTGGCGCGGGCGCGTCTATCGGTAGCCAGGACTGGATGAAAGCCGCGCTGCTCGCGCAGCAGGCCAAAGTGGATCCGCACAAGATGCGCTACGTGGCCTTTGAAGGCGGCGGCGAGCCGGTGACGGCGCTGATGGGCAATCACGTGCAGGCGGTTTCGGGCGATCTCAGCGAAATGGTGCCCTACCTGAGCGGAGATAAGATCCGCGTGCTGGCGGTCTTCTCGGAAAACCGTCTGCCGGGCCAGCTGGCAGACGTCCCAACCGCCAAAGAGCAGGGTTATAACCTGGTCTGGCCGATCATCCGCGGCTTCTTTGTCGGGCCAAAAGTGACCGACGCCGAGTACCAGTGGTGGGTGGATACCTTCACAAAACTCCAGCAAACCGACGAGTTCAAAAAACAGCGCGATCTGCGCGGACTGTTTGAATTCAACCTGAACGGCAAGCAGCTGGACGAGTACGTGAAAAAACAGGTGAATGACTACCGCGAACAGGCGAAAGCCTTTGGCCTGGCGAAATAACCGGAGGCGCTATGAGCGATCGCATTTTTGCCGGGATATGGCTGCTGCTCTGCATTGGCGGGCTGTTCGTCGCCTGGCAGATCCACAGCGAATACAGCTATGAACCCGTAGGGCCACGCCCCTTCCCCGTCGGCATTGTCGGCCTGATGCTGCTCTGCTCGGTGGCGCTACTGCTGCGCCATCCGGACACCGTAGAGTGGCCGCCACGCCGCACCCTGCAACGTCTGCTGGTGATGGTGATTGTCCTGCTGATGTATGCGTGGGGCTTTGAGTGGCTCGGCTTCCCGATTGCCACTGCCCTGCTGACGATGGTGATTGGCATGCTGTTTAACGCCTCGCTGCCCGCGGCGGGGATCTCCGGGGTCGTACTGGGCATTTTGCTCTGGTACGCCTTCGACCGCCTGCTGGACGTGACGCTGCCGCTCGGCGCATGGTTTAACTAACGGAGCACGCTATGGATACCTGGATCTATCTCTCTCAGGGGTTCGCGGTAGCGATGACCCCGGAAAACCTGGTGATCGCCCTGATCGGCTGCTTCGTCGGGACCATCGTCGGCCTGCTGCCGGGCCTTGGCCCGATCAACGGCGTGGCGATTTTACTGCCGCTGGCCTTTGCCCTGCACCTGCCTGCGGAGTCGGCGCTGATCCTGCTGGCGACGGTGTACATCGGCTGCGAGTACGGCGGGCGAATTTCGTCGATACTGCTTAACGTGCCCGGCGATGCCGCCGCCATTATGACCGCGCTGGACGGCTACCCGATGGCGCAGCAGGGACGCGGCGGCGTGGCACTCTCAATTTCCGCCGTCAGCTCGTTCTTTGGCTCCCTGATCGCCATTGGCGGCATCATTTTGTTCGCGCCGGCGCTGGCCCAGTGGTCGCTGGCGTTTGGTCCTGCCGAGTATTTCGCGCTGATGGTATTCGCCATTGCCTGCCTCGGCAGCATGATGGCGCAAAACCCGCTGAAGTCGTTTTTATCTGCGCTGATTGGCCTGGGGTTAGCCACCGTCGGCGTGGATGCCAACACCGGGGTTTACCGCTTTACCTTCGACAGCGTTCACCTCTCCGACGGCGTGCAGTTTATCGTCGTGGTGATTGGTCTGTTCTCCGTCTCAGAAATCTTGCTGATGCTGGAGCATACCAGCAGCGGGCAGACACTGGTGCGTAAAACCGGACGTATGCTGTTCAATGCCAAAGAGGGGGCGCAGTGCGTGGGTGCCACCCTGCGGTCGTCGGTGATCGGTTTCTTTGTCGGCATTTTGCCAGGCGCCGGGGCAACCATCGCCAGCGCCATCACCTACATGACCGAGAAGAAGCTGAGCGGTAACAGCGACGGTTTCGGCAAAGGCGATATTCGCGGCGTGGCGGCGCCGGAGGCGGCCAATAACGCTTCGGCCTGTGGTTCGTTCATCCCGATGCTGACCCTCGGCGTGCCGGGTTCGGGCACCACGGCGGTGATGATGGGCGCGCTTACGCTCTATAACATCACCCCGGGGCCGGCGATGTTCACCGAGCAGCCGGATATCGTCTGGGGCCTGATTGCGGCGCTGCTGATCGCCAACGTGATGCTGCTGGTGATGAACATCCCGCTGATCGGCCTGTTTACGCGCATGCTGACCATTCCCCTGTGGTTCCTGGTTCCTGCCATCGCCGCCGTCTCTGCGGTTGGGGTGTACGCGGTGCACAGCACCACCTTCGACCTGGTATTGATGGTGCTGCTGGGGATCCTGGGCTACATCTTGCGCAAGATGCACTTCCCGATGTCGCCGCTGATTTTAGGATTTGTGTTGGGGGAAATGCTGGAGCAGAACCTGCGCCGCGCGCTCTCCATCAGCAACGGCAACATGGCGATCCTGTGGGAGAGCAACGTGACGAAGATCCTGCTGGCAATGGCGATTATGGTGATTGTCGTGCCGCCGGTGCTGCGCTGGGTCCGTCGACGCCAGCACAAACCGCAGCCGGATATCGGCTGATTAGCCCCTAAACAGGGCATTGACCCACTGCCTTAACGCCTGGCGGGAGATTTTAATCCCGCCATTTTTCAGTTCTGACGGCAGCGCCAGCCAGTGCACCGGCTGCTCAAAGCGCGCCAGCCTGCCCTGAACCCACTCTGGCAACAGCGTGATATCCGTGCCCGGCGCACATTCCACTACCGCCACCGGTCGCTGTCCGTACTCGGCATCGTCCAGCGGAACGACAAACGCCTGGCTTACCTGCGGATGCGTAACGATGACGCGTTCCAGCGCTTCCGGCTGGATCCCTTCTCCGCCGCTGAAAAAGAGATTGTCCATGCGGCCCAGAACGGCCAGGCGGCCGTTATGCCACTCACCGCGATCGCGGGTGGCAAACCAGCCCTGCTCGTTGACCAGCGGCAGTAACGCGCCGTCCCGCCAGTAGCCCGCCGCCATGCTTTCTGCCCGGATCCAGATTTCACCGTTCACCACCTGCACCTCTCTGCCCGGCAGCGCGCGGCCCACGTCCGGCGCGCCGTCGGCCTCTTTGGCGCAGACGGTGGAGGCGAACTCGGTCAGGCCATAGCCGCAGTAGGTGCGAATACCCTGCTCGCGCGCCTGTTCCGTCAGCTCAACGGGGATTTCCGCCCCCCCGAGCAGCACGGCCTTCAGCGCGACGGGATGGTGTGAATTGACCAGCCGCCACAGCTGCGTCGGCACCAGCGAGGCGTGGGTGCAGCCCTGGAGCGCCTGCTCCAGGGGCTGTTTTTCGCGCACGGTGAGGCGGCCTCCGCCCTGCAACCAGCGCCACAGAATCCCCTGACCGGAGACGTGAAACAGCGGCAGGGACAGCAGCCAGTCGTCATCACCGCCGTAAGGCATCAGGGACAGCACGCCTCGTGCGCTGGCAAGGTGGGCAGCACAGGTGTGCACCGCCGCTTTTGGCAGGCCGGTGGAGCCGGAGGTGAGCGTCATTGAGGCCAGACGTTCAGCCCGCCACGCCACGCTGGCAAGCTCCTCGCCCTCTCTCAACGCCAGCGCGGGCAGACCGTCATACTCACCGTTAAGCACCAGCGCAAAGCGCAGCGTCATCTGCGGCAGGAGAACGTCCAGCAGCGGGCGGGGAAGCTGAGGGTTTACCGGCAAAATGCGGGCGCCGCACTGAAGCAGGGCAAGCCAGGCCAGCAGCGTGCGCGGATGGTTGTGGGCGAGGAGCATGACGCCGTCGCCCTCCCTGACACCCTGAGCCTGAAAACCGGCGGCAAGACGATCGATGCGCTCGCACAGCTGAGACCAGCTGTGCGTGACATCGTCTAAACGCAGCGCGGGTTTATCACCACTCCGGGCGCGCCAGTGCCGCCACGGCCAGTCGTTAAAGCTCATCGCAACGGCTCCAGCGCCCCGACGTCAAGGCACGGTAAGGTGCTGTCCGGCCACGGGCGAAGCAGCTGCGCCTGCATCAGGCTCAGCGTATCAAGGCCGGGTACAGTCTCTGGCGTTAACCAGGCGGCAATGCGCGCCAGCTGCGTCAGCCCGAGGCTCGATTCTATGGACGAGCTGATCACCGCCATCATCCCCAGCGCATGGGCCGCTGCAACCTGCTCGCGCACCTTGTCGAGGCTGCCGGTCAGCGTTGGCTTAATCACCACGGCGCTGACGCCCGGTTCGGCGGCAAACGTGAAATCGGCTTCGCGCAGGCTCTCATCCCAGGCGATAGCAATGCCGGTTTCCCGGGCAAAGGCGCGGGAATCGTCGCGCGTTTTGCACGGCTCTTCGAGAAACGCGATGCGGCTGCGGTACGCCGGGTTGACGTACTTCGCAAACTGCTGTGCCTTCAGCGGCGTCCAGGCGCGGTTGGCGTCCAGGCGCAGGTGTAGATCGGGAATGGCTTCCAGCAGCAGGTTGACGACCATCCCGTCGCGCACCGCTTCGTACAGGCCAACCTTAATTTTCGCCACCTTCTCGCCCGGCATCGCGGAGAGCAGCGCGAAGAGTTCATCCGGATCGCCGGTACAGAGCGGCGCGGCGCGATAGTTCGCCGCGTCCGGCAAACTGCCGTCCAGCTCGGCCAGCGCACAGCTGATGCCGAACGCGGCGGAAGGAACGTCCGGCAGTGCCGGAGCCACTCCCTCGCGCCATTGGTGCGTCCAGGCCATCAGCGCCGCCTGCGCCTCGTCCAGCGTTTCCAGGCTAAAGCCCGGAAGCGGGGCGATTTCGCCCCACCCTTCCCGCTCGCCCTGCCGGAGGTGCACAAAAAGTCCGTCACGGGTTTTTAACCGCCGTTCACGCAGCACCACGCCCGCGTCCATCGGTATCTGCCAGCGGTAAACCTGCGCGCGACGCATTACGGGTTCCGTTTGTATTTGCTGAAGTCTGGCTGGCGTTTTTCGTTGAACGCGTTGCGCCCTTCCTGACCCTCTTCGGTCATGTAGAACAGCATGGTGGCGTTACCCGCCAGCTCCTGAAGGCCCGCCTGACCGTCACAGTCCGCGTTCAGGGCCGCCTTCAGGCAGCGCAGCGCCATTGGGCTGTTTTGCAGCATTTCGCGACACCAGCGCACGGTCTCTTTTTCGAGATCGGCGATCGGCACCACGGTGTTAACCAGGCCCATATCCAGCGCTTCCTGTGCGTTGTACTGACGGCACAGGAACCAGATTTCGCGGGCTTTTTTCTGGCCGACGATGCGCGCCATGTAGGAGGCGCCCCAGCCGCCGTCGAAAGAGCCCACTTTCGGGCCGGTCTGGCCGAAGATGGCATTTTCCGCCGCGATAGTCAGGTCACACATCATGTGCAGCACGTGACCGCCACCGATGGAATACCCTGCCACCATCGCCACGACCGGTTTCGGACAGGTGCGGATCTGGCGCTGGAAATCCAGCACGTTCAGGTGGTGCGTGCCCGCATCATCCTGGTATCCGCCGTAGTCGCCACGCACTTTCTGATCGCCGCCGGAGCAGAAGGCTTTCTCGCCTTCACCGGTCAGAACGATAACGCCGATATTGTCGTCGTAGCGGGCATCCGCCAGCGCCTGGATCATCTCTTTGACGGTCAGTGGACGAAACGCGTTGCGCACCTGCGGACGGTTGATGGTGATTTTGGCGATACCGTCGGCGGATTTGTGGTAACGAATGTCGGTGTAGCCTTCGGAGCAGTCCTGCCATTCAACCGGCGCGTAGAGCATGTTTTCATCAGGATAGATCATAGCGTGTCCTTTGTTCGATGACGCAGTATCTGAGCCAGACTCGCGGCAACCGCATCCGGGTTCTCCCGGTGGGCGTTGTGTCCGGCATGGGGGATAGCATGGCGCGTGGCGTTGAGTTCAGCGGCAAGGGCTTTGAACTTCTCATCACGTTCGCCATAGAGAAAGTAAAAAGGAAAATCACGCGCGGTGAGCGCGGGACGTAAATCAGGCTGAACGGCAAGCGAGGTGGCTTCCAGCATATCAGCCAGCCTCGGGCCGTTGTTCCGGCTGCGCAGCGCGATCAGCGCCTTGCGCTGTTCCTCCGTAAGGGAGGCAAAGACCGGCTGTTGATACCAGTCTGTAAAGACAGCTTCCAGCGGCTCGCTGCGAAAACGTGACGCCCAGCGTCGGTCAGCGATCAGCCGCGCCTGACGCGCATCGGTATCTTGCAGGCCAGGGTGTCCACCCTCCACAATCACCCCGTCTAACCCCGCCGGATGCTGGCAGGCATGAAACATCGCAATGCGGCCGCCGAGGGAGTACCCCACCAGCCAGTAGTTTAGTATGTTGTAACTAATAACAGTATGTATGAGCAGCTCGCTCATCTCTGCAAACCCCGCCACGCCCGTCTCCGCTGAACCACCGTGTCCGGGCAGGTCAAGGTAGAGCCGGGGATAGTCATCCAGCGACGCCCCAACGGTCTGCCACTCGTGACAGTCGCCGGAAAAGCCGTGCAGGAAAACCAGCCAGGGGTAGCCTGGTTTTCCGCGCTGAGTGACGCCTGTGAGGATCACAGGTGGCTCACCTGCGCCAGCAGATGTTGCAGCTTCTGCGCGCCGTCCGAATCGTTAACCACCAGCTCAATCAGCGTTGCGCCAGGCTGTCGCCAGGCGGCGTTCAGCGCCGTTTCCAGCGCGTCCCAGCTTTCCGGGCGATGGTACTTAAGGCTGAACATGGCGGCGGCGTGTTCGAACTGCACGTTTTGCGGCATCAGATAGAAGCGCTCACGTTCGCTTTGCGGCGTCGGCAGCAGGGAGAAAATCTGCCCGCCGTTGTTGTTAACGACAATCAACACGAAAGGAGCCGACGCCTGACGCAGGAGCGCCAGCGCGTTGAGATCGTAGAGGGCTGAGAGATCGCCCACTATCGCCAGCGTGGATTTCGCGCTGGCCCGCTGTACGCCCGCCGCGGTGGAGATCAGACCATCAATGCCGCTCGCCCCCCGGTTGCTGTACACCGGGTAACCTGCGGGCAGCTTCGAGAAGGCGTCAATCAGGCGCACCACCAGGCTATTGCCGACAAAAAGTTGCCCCTGCTCGGGAAGGTATTTGCGGATACGGTGCGCCAGACCGGCTTCACTGAACGCCTCGCACTGCGCTTTGGTGAGCTCCCACGCCTGACGCGAAAGTTCGGGGATCTCAACCGCCCAGGGCTTGCGTTTTTCTGCCGGATGAAGCTCTAGCCAGCGCTCAACGTCGCTGACCAGCCTGCGACCGCGGTGGTGCGCCGGGTCAAGGCGTCCTTCGAGCGGATCCACCAGCCAGTACTCTTCCGGCGTGCAGGTGGCCTGCCACTGGAGCAGGCGCTTGCCCGTCAGGCTCGATCCCAGCTGGACGACAATCTGCGCCTGCGCAAGCTCGGTGACCGCCTTCGCGTTCCCCAGCCAGAGGTCCGCGCAGGGCAGCGGCTGGCCCGTCTGGGAAAGCACGTCGCCAATCAGCGGCCAGCCAAGCGTGTTTGCCCACTCCGCCGCCAGCCTGCCTTCCGCCGCGCTCATCCGCCCGGCAATGACCACGCCGCGCTTCTGACGCCAGAAGAACCAGTCGCGCTGTTTCGCGCTTTCCAGATGCGTCTGCTCGCGCAGCCACGGTTTTTCGCTTTCCCACCAGTCGCCGAGCTGCTGCTGCCAGGCGAGGCCGGTATCGTTCATTTCGCCGTACAGCGGCTCGGCAAACGGGCAGTTGATGTGCAGCCCGCCGCTGCGCAGCGCGTTCATGGCGTGGTCGAGAGTGGAGACCAGCCAGCTGGCAGGAATATCCTGCGTGGGGCGCGGCAGCGAAACCGTCCGTGACGGATGCGAGGCAAACATGCCGGGCTGACGAATCGCCTGGTTAGCGCCGCAGTCAATAAGTTCAGGGGGACGATCGGCGGTGAGTAAAATCAGCTTTTCGCCGGTTAACCCCGCTTCAATCAGCGCCGGATAGAGGTTCGCCACCGCCGTGCCGGAGGTGACTATCACCGCCACGGGCGCTTTGCTGACTTTCGCCAGGCCGAGCGCCAGATGACCGAGTCCACGCTCGTCAAAATGGGTGTGATGAATAAAAGCCCGGTTTTCCGCCGCAGCAAGGGTGAGCGGCGTGGAGCGAGAGCCCGGGGCAATACACACGTGCCTGACGCCATGCCGGGTCAGGGCTTCAAGGATCACCGTCGCCCAGCGTCGGTTAAAAGAACTTACTGACATGAGATTGTCCAGTATCAAGAATGCGACACAGTATAAATAATAGAAAAAGTCAGAATTTTGATATGAATCGGGATTGCACGAATCAGTATTAATCCTTCAGGAGAAGGGAACGCAGCCCGGCGGCTTTGTTTTCGATCTCCTGCCACTCCTGTTCCGGATCAGAGCCGCTGACGATGCCCGCCCCTGCATAAAGACGCAGCGCGGCGTCGTGAACGCGGGCGGAGCGTAATGCCACGCAGAATTCACTTTGATCGACCGACAAATAGCCTGCCGATCCGGCGTACCACTCCCGGTCAAACGGCTCCACTTTCTCAATAAATTCTCGCGCCGCCTGACGCGGCAGCCCGGCCACCGCCGCCGTCGGTTGCAGAATATGCAAACACTGCTCGTCGTCAGCGTGTTTGAGTTCGGTCCAGATACAGCGGCGTAAATGCTGCACCTTGCGCAGACGCAGCACCTGCGCAGGCAGGATCTCCAGCGTCCGGGTCTGGTGCTGAAGACGCTGACAGATATCTTCCACCACCAGCATATTTTCCCGCTGATTTTTGTCGTCGTTCATCAGCCAGTCCCCCAGACGCTGGGCCTGCTTATCGTCAGAATGGCTGGCAACGGTGCCTGCCAGCGCTTCGGTGCGCAGCAGCGTGCCGCGTCGCCGCCACAGGCGCTCGGGGGTCGAGCCAAGAAACGCGTTGTCGGCATCGAAGACCATGCAAAAATGGTAGCAGTTGAGGTTCAGCGCGCGGCTGGCGGCCATCAGCGCAATGGCGTCTACGGGCTGCCGGCACTGCACATCGGTGGCGCGTGCGAGCACCACTTTCTCGACGTCGCCGCGAGCAATGGTATCCGTTGCCTGACGGATCAGCGCCAGCCATTCCGGTTTTTCTGGATGATGGGTTTCCTGCTCAATCTGAACGGACAACGGGCGGATCGGCGCGGCGTCGCGCAGGTTATCGACAAAATTCAATGCCAAACGGGCATCTTCGCGCAGCGAGGTTTCGCTCCACAGTTGCAGGCGCAGCGTGGCGACCCCGGCAGACCGTCGCCAGAGAAGACGCGGTAAAAACAGCGTGCCCTGCGCCGGGTTGAAGGCGTTCAGGCCGCAGATACGGGTGTCATTTGCCACGGCATGGGTGTGCAGGAACCGGGAAGCCGAGGCCAGAGAATCAAAATGGGCGAGGCTTCCGAGCGCGGCAAGTTCTTCATCACCGCTGCGCTGTTGCCAGTAAAACTGGGGATAGCACCGCTGTACGCCCAGCCAGGCCAGGGGATCGAAGGCATCGTTTAACGGGAAAGAGACGTCGAAATGACGGAAACCGGGTGTATCAGGCAACGCTTGCGCAAGCTGAGTGCGCAGGCTTTGCAGCGCGAGGAAAATCGAGTGCACGCGAACCTCTCCCTGTTAAAACCTTATATTATACGGGGTACTGACAATAAATAGCAGTACCCACGTGTAGGGAGGGGTTTAGCGGCTTAACGGCGGGCTAACAGCAGACCCAGCACCAGCCCTACGGCCGCACCGACGCCAATACCCTGCCATGGTTTTTCATGCACATAATCGTCGGCACGATACACCGCCTGTTTGGCGCGGTAGTAGTAGTTGTCGGACGCGTTACTGACGCGGTTTTTAACGTCATGCAGCGCCTGCTCGGCGCGGGCTTTGAGCTCAATGTACTTCTGATCGGCAGGATCGCCTGACGAGCGCAGCACTTCTTCCAGCGTTTCGCTTAGCAGCGTCAGGTCGTCGTCTGCTCGGGTTTCCCAGGATTGAAATGACATATTTTTCTCCATGTTAGTACACCAGTCCGATAACTATAGACAACGTCTCGCTATTGCGCCTGTTTCGCTTCGCGCGCCATGCCGACATGGGGGATGCCATCTTCGTCATAAACCCCGGTGACCGCGCTAAAGCCAAAATGGGCATAGAAAGATTGCAAATGCGCCTGTGCGCCCAGGTATAACGCCTTGTCTGGCCACTGTTTTTGGCATGCTTCCAGCGTCTTTTCCATCAGCTGATAGCCCAGCTTTTCACCGCGCGCGCTGCCGCTGACGATGACGCGGCCAATGACGACAGGGTCAAAATCGTCGTCGCTTTTCAGAATCCTCGCATACGCCACCAGCTCGTTATTCCGCCAGCCGAGGATGTGCCGGTTCTCGCCGATTAAGTCATCGCCGTCGATATCCTGATACGGGCAGGTTTGTTCAACCACGAAGACTTCACAGCGCAGCTTGAGCAGGGCGTAGAGTGACTGCACGGTCAGTTCGCTGTGGTGTAGATCTTGCCACTGGATCATGTGTTTCTCCTTCCTGGGGTTCATCACGTTATACTAAACCTCTTCCCATTGGGCAAAGGGCTGATTGCGTTATGGAACTGATTTTTCTGGGTACGTCCGCCGGCGTGCCAACCCGCTCACGAAACGTGACGGCAATTCTGCTGGATCTTAAGCATCCTACCCGGGGTGGGCTATGGCTGTTTGACTGCGGTGAGGGCACGCAGCACCAGCTGCTGCACACCTCATATCACCCAGGGAAAGTGGATAAAATATTTATTACGCATCTGCACGGCGATCATCTTTTCGGCCTGCCGGGCCTGCTGTGCAGCCGTTCAATGGCGGGTAACGCCAACCCGCTGACAATTTATGGCCCAGCGGGCATTCAGGAATTTGTTGAAACCACGCTGCGCCTGAGCGGCTCGTGGACCGACTATCCGCTGGAGGTGATTGAGATAGCCGAAGGCCAGGTGTTCGACGACGGTGATTATCGGGTGCACGCTTACCCGCTTAACCATCCGGTGGAATGCTACGGCTATCGCATTGAGGAGCACGATAAGCCCGGCGCGCTGAACGCCGCCGCGTTGCGGGCCGATGGCGTCATGCCCGGCCCGCTGTTCCAGCGCCTTAAGCTTGGTGAAACCGTCACGCTGGACGACGGGCGCGTCATTAACGGTCAGGATTACCTCGCGCCGCCGCAGCCGGGCAAAAAACTGGCTATTTTTGGTGATACCGCCCCCTGCCCTTCGGCGCTTCGGCTTGCCGGGGGCGTGGACGTGATGGTGCACGAGGCGACGCTGGAAGCGGCGATGGAAGAGAAAGCCAACAGCCGGGGGCACAGCTCAACGCGTCAGGCGGCGCGGCTGGCGCGTGAGGCTGGCGTTGGGAAACTGATTGTCACGCACGTCAGTTCACGCTATGACGTCCGCGGCTGTGAAAGCCTGCTGGCAGAGTGTCGGGAGGTGTTTCCCGCCTGCGAGCTGGCGGAAGATTTCGCTCAGGTCAGCGTTTAGTCCTTTATTTTTCCCTCAGGATGCCGATAACGATTAAAAGGCCAGCATTTCTCTTGAGGGTAGAATGGATAATTTCCAGAAAGATATTGATGACAGGGCGAATCTCACCCTGTCCAACCGTTTTGAACTGTTGCTGTTCCGTCTTGGCACCTCTCTTAACGAAAATAAATCCGAGCTGTTCGGCATCAACGTGTTCAAATTGCGCGAAATTGTGCCGATGCCGACCTTCACCAAACCGGCGGGCATGAAGTCGCCGCTGATGGGGATGGTAAACATTCGCGACCAGGTGATCCCGGTGATCGATCTGGCCGCCGTCGCTGGCTGCAAGCCAACCACCGGGCTGAACATTCTGCTGATCACCGAATATGCCCGCAGCGTGCAGGCCTTCGCCGTGGAATCGGTGGAGAACATCATGCGTCTTGACTGGAAGCAGGTGCACGCCGCCGAAACCGCCGTCAGCGGTCGCTATATCACCAGCATTGCCTGCCTGGATGACAAGACCGACACCAACGATCTGGCGATGGTGCTGGACGTGGAACAGATCCTGTATGACATCACCCCGGCGAATCACGATCTGCACGCCACCCATCTGGAAACCACCAAATTCAACATCAAGCCAGGCTCCGTCGCGATTGTTGCAGAAGACTCGAAGGTGGCGCGTTCGATGCTGGAGAAGGGTTTGCAGGCGATGGAGATCCCGGCTCAGCTGCATATCACCGGCAAAGACGCATGGGAGAAAATCACCCAGCTGGCCGCGCAGGCGCAGGCTGAGGGTGTCCCCGTCACCGACAAGATCGCTCTGGTATTAACCGACCTCGAAATGCCGGAGATGGATGGCTTTACGCTGACGCGCAAAATCAAAACCGACCCGATTCTGAAAGATATTCCGGTGGTGATCCACTCGTCCCTTTCCGGCAACGCCAACGAAGATCATATTCGCAAAGTGAAGGCGGACGGCTATGTGGCGAAGTTTGAGCTGAACGAGCTGTCGTCGGTGATTGAGGAAGTGCTGGAGCGGTCGATGAAGAAAATTGACGGGCCGTTAATTAGCCGGAAGCAGCTGGCTTAGTCGGGTGGCGCTACGCTTACCCGACCTACAAAACCCGCAGGCCCTGCAAGCGTAGCGCCGCTGGACAATAAAAAACCCGCCGAGGCGGGTTTTTTGTTTTTACATCAGCGGCATCGCGCGCTGAACAATCTCAATCAGCGGCTGCGGATAGATACCGAAGATCAGCACCAGCAGCGCGGAGATGAGCACCACAATCCCGCCGGCGCTGTACTGCCAGTTGGATGGCGCATCGCGGTTAAGCTGCTGAGGCGCGCTCAGGTACAGGCTCACCGCTACGCGCAGGTAGTAATAGAGACCAATCGCGGAGCCGATAACGACACCGGCAGTCAGCCACCACAGACCCGCCTGCACACCGACGGCCAGCACGTAGAACTTACCGATAAAGCCCAGCGTCATCGGGATACCCGCCAGCGAGAGCATCATCACGGTCATTACCGCCGACAGAATCGGACGGTGCCAGAACAGGCCACGGTAGGAGAACAGGGAATCTGCATCCGGTCCACGGTACGGGCTGGACATCAGGCTCACCACGCCGAAGGCGCCGAGGCTGCTGAACAGGTAACCGGCCAGATATACACCCACGGTTTCCATCGACATCTCACCGCTTTGCAGCGCAATCAGCGCCACCAGCAGGTAGCCCAGATGGGAGATAGAGGAGTAGCCCAGCAGACGCTTGATGTTGGTCTGGCTCAGCGCCATCAGGTTACCGAAGATGATGGACACGAACGCGATAATGCCCAGCACCACGCGAACCGCTTCGCTGTCACCCACCGGCGCGTACAGGAACAGACGCATAACCACGCCGAAGATAGCGATTTTACTCGCCGTCGCCAGGAAGGTAGAGACCGGTGCAGGCGCACCCTGGTATACGTCTGGCGTCCACAGGTGGAACGGCACCAGAGAAAGCTTGAAACCAAGGCCAACAATCATCATGCCCAGACCCGCCAGCAGCAGCGGCTCGTGCATCATGCCGTCGTCCAGGCTCTTGCCGAGCGCCATGAACGAGAGGTTGCCCGTCTGCGCGTACAGCAGCGCAATACCGAACAGCAGGAACGACGACGCGGCAGCAGACAGAATGGTGTACTTGATTGCCGCTTCCAGCGAGCGTTTCTGGCGGAAGGCGTAACCAATCAGGCCGAACAGCGGCAGTGAGATCAGCTCAATACCGAGGAACAGCGCGGCCATGTGGTTCGCGTTCGCCAGCAGAATGCCGCCCAGCGCGGCAATCAGTACCAGCAGGTAAAACTCTTCTTTGTTGTCGTTGTAACCTTCCAGCCACGGGTAGGCAAAGGTACAGGTTGCCAGGCTCGCCAGCAGCACCAGACCGGTGTAGAGCATGGCGTAGCCGTCAACGCGCATCAGCGGCGTGACGTCCATCGCGCCCGCCTGGCCAACAAACCAGAGGGAGACTAACGCAGCGTTCAGACCCAGAACGGACAGGGTCGCATTCAGGAAGTGATTGCGTCGCCACGCAATGGAGAGCATCACAACCACCACCGTCAATCCGACGATCAGCAGCGGTAGCAGCGCGATCAGTTGTTGTGGAGTTATTGTCATGGCGAATTACGGCCTTGTAGTAGAAGCAGAATTAACAAACCACTGCTGGATGTTACCCATCGCGCTGTGCGAGGTATCCAGAATCGGCTGCGGATAGAAGCCCAGCAGCACCAGCAGTACGACCAGCAGCAGGATGATGAACAGCTCACGCAGCGACATCCCCGGCAGTTCTTGTGCAGCAATTTCGCTCTTCGCTTTACCGAAGTATGCGCGGTGCAGCATCGCCAGTGAGTACACGGACGCGAACACCAGACCGAAGGTAGAGATGACGGTAATCATCGGAACCACCTTGAAGCTGCCGAACAGGATCATAAACTCGCCGACGAAGTTACCGGTACCCGGCATACCCAGCGTTGCCACCGCGAAGAACATGGAGAGCGCAGGAAGCCATTTCATTTTGCCCCACAGGCCGCCCATCATGCGCATGTCGCGGGTGTGCAGACGCTCGTAGAGCTGACCGCACAGGATAAAGAGACCGGCTGCGGACAGGCCGTGCGCAATCATCTGGATCACCGCACCCTGGTACGCCAGCTGGCTGCCGGTGTAGATGGCAATCAGCACGAAGCCCATGTGGGAAACGGAGGTGTACGCAATCAGACGTTTGATGTCGTACTGCGTGAAGGCCATCCACGCGCCGTAGAAAATACCGATCACGCCCAGCCACATGGCAATCGGCGCGAACTCTGCGGATGCGTTCGGGAACAGCGGCAGGGAGAAGCGCAGCAGACCGTAGGCCGCGGTTTTCAGCAAGATACCCGCCAGGTCAACGGAACCCGCCGTTGGCGCCTGTGAGTGCGCGTCCGGCAGCCAGCCGTGCAGCGGTACTACCGGCATTTTCACCGCGAAGGCGATGAAGAAGCCCAGCATCAGCAGGTATTCCACGCCGTGGGACATCGGGGTCTTCAGCAGATCTTCATAGTTGAAGGTCCAGACGCCGGTGGCGTTGTAATGCACAAACACCAGCGCCAGGATGGCAATCAGCATCACCAGACCGCTCGCCTGGGTATAGATGAAGAACTTGGTGGCCGCCGTGATACGCGTTTTACCGTCGGAGGCCTTGTGGCCCCACAGCGCGATCAGGAAGTACATCGGCACCAGCATCATCTCCCAGAAGAAGAAGAACAGGAACATGTCGATGGCCAGGAACACGCCGATTACGCCGCCCAGGATCCACATCAGGTTCAGGTGGAAGAAGCCCTGGTATTTTTCGATTTCTCGCCAGGAACACAGTACCGCCAGAACGCCGAGCAGACCGGTCAGTACCACCATCAGCAGCGACAAACCGTCAATCGCAAGGTGGATCGTGATACCGAAACGGGGGATCCACGGCAGAATGAACTCAGACTGCCACTGTGGAAGGCCCGCAGACTGAGTCAGTGAGTAGCCACCCTGCAACCACAGTTGCAGGCCAAGCGCGAGCGTCAATCCCATGGTGATCAGCGCGATCCAGCGCGGCATCTTCACGCCAAAGCGTTCAGTCTGCCAGCACAGGAAGCCGCCGATGAAGGGAATTAATATTAGCCAGGGTAGTAACATGGCGATTTATATTCCTTTTTAAGGCCCCCAACAGGGGCCTGATTTTCAACGAATTCGAATAAAATTCACTTAACGATCAACGCAACACCATCAGCAGCGCCAGTACAACAACCGCACCGATGCTCATGGACGCCACATACCAGCGCAGATAACCGTTCTCGCTGAACAGCAGGCCTTTACCTGCAAAGCGAGAGAGGATCGCCGGGATATTCATCAGGCTGTTCAGTGGATCGCGCTTCAGCAGCCACGCAATGCCCAGGAACGGCTTCACGAAGATCATGTCGTACAGCCAGTCGAAGCCCCACGCGTTGTACCACCAGGTGCCCAGCAGACGGCCCGGCGCGCTGTTGGCAACGGCGGTCACCAGCGTGCGTTTACCCAGCCACAGCCAGGCGGCAATCAGGATGCCCGCAATTGCGACCACGCCGGAGGTGATTTCAAGCGTCAGAACGCGACCGTGCTCAAGCTCGGTTGTCGCCGGCAGTACGCCCTGCAACGGTGGCACAATCATCGCGCCAACGAAGGTGGAGAGGACCAGCAGCACAATCAGCGGCAGGTGATGGGTAATCCCCTTCCCTGCGTGAGCGTGAATTTGTTCTTTACCGTGGAATACGATGAAAATCATACGGAAGGTGTACAGGGAGGTCATGAACGCACCGACCAGACCCGCAACCATCAGATTGATATGACCATTCGCCATGGCGCCCGCAAGGATTTCGTCCTTACTGAAGAAGCCCGCGGTAATCAGCGGCAGTGCCGCCAGCGCCGCACCGCCCACCAGGAAGCAGACATAGACCAGCGGGATGGACTTACGCAGTCCGCCCATTTTGAAGATGTTCTGCTCGTGGTGGCAGGCCAGGATCACCGAACCGGATGAGAGGAACAGCAGCGCTTTAAAGAACGCGTGCGTCATCAGGTGGAAAATGGCTGCGTCCCACGCCTGAACGCCCAGCGCCAGGAACATGTAACCAATCTGGCTCATGGTGGAGTACGCGAGAACGCGCTTGATGTCAGTCTGCACCAGCGCGGCAAAGCCAGCCAGCACCAGCGTAACCGCACCGACGATACCCACCAGATGCAGAATTTCCGGGGTCATCAGGAACAGGCCATGGGTACGCGCAATCAGGTAGACACCGGCGGTAACCATGGTCGCGGCGTGGATCAGCGCGGAGACAGGGGTTGGACCCGCCATCGCGTCGGCCAGCCATGTCTGCAACGGCAGCTGCGCGGATTTACCCACGGCGCCACCCAGCAGCATCAGCGTTGCCCACCACAGCATGTTGTTGCCTGCTTCGAAGTGCGCCGGCGCCAGTTCCACCATTTCGCGGAAGTTCAGCGTGCCCAGTTCGTTGTAGAGAATGAACAGCGCGAAAGCGAGGAACACGTCACCCACGCGGGTCACGACGAACGCTTTCATGGCCGCTGCGCCATTCTTCGGATCGGTGTAGTAGAAACCGATCAGCAGGTAAGAGCACAGGCCCACGCCTTCCCAGCCCAGATACATCAGCAGCAGGTTATCGGCCAGCACCAGAACGACCATGCTGGCGATAAACAGGTTGGTGTAGGCGAAGAAGCGGGAATATCCCTCTTCACCGCGCATATACCAGGAGGCGAACATGTGGATCAGGAAGCCCACGCCGGTGACCACGGAGAGCATGGTCAGAGACAGACCATCCAGCACCAGGTTAAAACCGATGTTGAAGTTACCGACCGACATCCAGTTCCACAGCGGTACGCTGTAGGCCTGACGCCCGTTGTTAAAGAAGTCGATACCCGCATACGCTGTGACCAGCGCCGACAGGCCGATAGCGCCAATGCCCACGGTCGCGGACAGATTCTCAGACCAGCGGCCGCGAGAAAATGCCAGCAGCACGAAGCCAATCAGCGGAAAAATAATGGTTAAGGCAAGCATGTTCATCCACGCAACTCACTTACTGAATCGATGTTCAGGTTCTGGCGGCGACGATGGAGCTGTAGCAACAGCGCCAGGCCAATACTCGCTTCAGCAGCCGCGAGGCTGATGGCGAGAATGTACATCACCTGACCATCGGTCTGGCCCCAGTAGCTGCCGGCGACCACGAAGGCCAGCGCGGAAGCGTTGATCATGATTTCCAGACCGATCAGCATAAACAGCAGATTGCGGCGGATAACCAGACCGGTTAAGCCCAGAACGAATAAAATCGCAGCGAGGATCAGTCCATGTGTTAAGGGGATCATGCGCGTTCCTCCGTTTTTCTTTTCGCGCGGTCGTCAGTGCGGTTGCTCAGCACCTCGCCAGCACGCTCTTCGCGGCCAACGTGGAAGGCCACAACCAGACCCGCCAGCAGCAGCATTGAGGCCAGCTCAACCGCCAGAACGTACGGACCAAACAGGGTGATACCCACGGCTTTCGCGCTGATTGGCGTCCCGTCGATCCCCTGGTCGTTGACGCCCAGAATGGCGTAAACAATGACCGCCAGCATAATGGCCGACAAAATTGCCGGGCCGATCCACACCTGCGGTTTCAACCACTGACGTTCCTGCTCAATTTCAGAGCCGCCCAGGTTCAGCATCATCACCACGAACACGAACAGCACCATGATGGCCCCGGCGTAGACGATGATTTCCAGCGCACCGGCGAAGTGCGCGCCCAGCGCAAAGAACACCCCGGAAATGGCCAGCAGCGAAATGATCAAGTACAGCAGCGCATGCACCGGATTGGTGTGCGTGATCACTCGCAGCGTAGCCAGGATGGCGATAAGGCCACAGATATAAAAAGCGAATTCCATTGCCCTCTCCTTACGGTAACAGGCTCTTGACGTCGATAGGCTTAGCTTCGTTCTCTGCTTCGCCTTTATCTTTGCCGTCGATTGCCATACCCGCCATCCGGTAGAAGTTATATTCCGGGTATTTGCCCGGACCGGAAATCAGCAGATCCTCTTTCTCGTACACCAGATCCTGACGCTTGTACTCACCCAGCTCGAAGTCCGGGGTCAGCTGAATCGCCGTGGTTGGGCACGCTTCTTCACACAGACCGCAGAAAATGCAGCGTGAGAAGTTGATGCGGAAGAACTCCGGATACCAGCGGCCATCTACCGTCTCCGCTTTTTGCAGAGAGATACAGCCCACCGGGCACGCTACCGCACACAGGTTACAGGCAACGCAGCGCTCGGCACCGTCCGGGTCGCGCGTCAGCACGATACGGCCACGGTAGCGCGGCGGCAGATATACCGGCTCTTCCGGGTACATCCGGGTTTCGCGTTTAGCAAACGCGTGCAGGCCGATCATCCAGATACTGCGTACCTGGGTGCCGAAACCTACCAATAATTCTTTTAAGGTCATGATCTCAAAGCCCCTTATGGCTGCTGCCAGAGAATGACAGCCGCCGTTACCAACAAGTTGACGAGCGTCAGCGGCAGGCACACTTTCCAGCCGAAGGACATTACCTGGTCATAACGCGGACGCGGTAAGGACGCACGAATCAAAATGAACATCATCATGAAGAACGCGGTTTTCAGCGCGAACCAGATGAACGGCGGTAAGAACGGGCCATGCCAGCCACCAAAGAACAGCGTTACCATCAACGCGGAAATGGTGACGATACCGATGTACTCGCCCACGAAGAACAGACCGAACTTCATGCCGGAATATTCGATGTGGTAACCGTCGGCCAGTTCCTGTTCGGCTTCTGGCTGGTCAAACGGGTGACGGTGACACACCGCCACGCCCGCGATAGCAAAGGTCACAAAACCAAAGAACTGCGGGATAACGTTCCAGATGTCGGCCTGGTTGTTGACGATGTCGGTCATGTTGAATGAACCGGCCTGCGCCACCACGCCCATCAGGGAGAGCCCCAGGAACACTTCGTAGCTCAGCGTCTGCGCGGAAGCACGCATCGCGCCCAGCAGCGAGTATTTGTTGTTACTGGACCAGCCTGCAAACAGCACCGCGTAAACCGCGAGGCCTGCCATCATCAGGAAGAACAGAATGCCGATGTTCAGGTCAGCGACAACCCAGGTCGGGCTGACGGGAACAATAGCAAACGCCAGCAGCAGCGAGGTGAAGGCGATCATCGGTGCCAGCGTAAAGATCACGCGGTCCGAGAAGCGCGGAACCCAGTCCTCTTTGAAGAACATCTTGATCATGTCCGCCACCAACTGGAGTGAACCACCCCAGCCCACGCGGTTCGGTCCGTAACGGTTCTGGAACAGACCGAGAAGACGACGTTCACCAAAGCTCATGAACGCGCCGCAGGTGACGACCACCAGCAGAATCACAACCGCTTTCAGAATGCTCAGCAGGATATCGATAAGATCCGGCGTTAACCAACTCATGCTTTTGCCTCCTGAAGGTTATCAAGATGCGCACCCGCCAGAACCGGCGCGATGCCAGGCATCCCCATCGGCAGACCCACCTGCCCTGCTGACAGACGTTCAGAAATAATCAGCGGCAGGCTGATGGTCTGGCCGTCGTAGCTAAAGGCAATGTTCGCACCCGCGTTCACGCCAAGCTTCGCGGCATCCGCCGGGTTGAGCTTGATGTACGGCTGCGGCATACGCTGCTGGAATACCGGAGAACGCTGGGACATTTCGTCGCTACCGAACAGGTGGTAGTACGGCGCAATACGCCACTGACCTTCCTGAGCCTGGAAGCTCGCCGGAACGGTAGTGAAGAAGTCCAGACCGGTTTCGGAGGCTTCAATCAGTCGCACGCCCGGATCGCCGTGGCGCAGGTGACCGCCCACTTCAGCCTGGAACTTGTTCCATGCCTGCGGGGAGTTCCAGCCCGGTGCCCATGCAAACGGGATTTGCGAACGCGGCGCAGACGGCTGGTTGTTCCCTTCCATCGAGAAGGCAAACATGGTGTCTTTATCCTGCGGCTGGCGCGGTTCGTGCACGCTGATGTTGGCGCGCATCGCGGTACGACCGCTGTAGCGGTGCGGTTCACGCGCCAGTTTCTGACCGCGAATGCGGAAGCTTGCGTCAGGCGCGGCGTCTTTAATACCCGCCAGCTGAGGCAATTTCTCAACAACCGCGTCGATAACGTGGTCGAGCTGCGTCCAGTCCACTTCACGGCTCTGCACGGTGCTGTGCAGGGAGTGCAGCCAGCGCCAGCTTTCCAGCATCACGGTGTTGCTGTCGTAGTACGCCGGGTCATAAACCTGGAAGAAACGCTGTGCGCGGCCTTCGTTATTGATAACCGTACCGTCACTTTCTGCAAAGCTTGCCGCAGAGAGTACCAGGTGCGCTTTGTCCATGATCGCGGTGCGCTGATGGTCAATGACCATCACCAGCGGCGCTTTGGAGAGCGCTGCGTCAACGCGTGCGGCAGACGCGTGGCGATGCAGGTCATTTTCCAGCACCACAACGGCGTCAGCGGCACCGGATTCCAGTTCGCTTAACGCTTCTTCCAGCGAGCCGCCGCCAATCATGCCCAGACCGATGCTGTTTACCGCACGGGCAATCATGGTCACACCGACGTCAGCGCCGCGGCCTTTCAGGGCTTTAGCAACGTTCGCGGCGGCCTGAATGATTTCAGCGCTTCCGGCGTTGGTACCGGAGATGATCAGCGGTTTTTTCGCACCTGCGAGGGCCTGAACAATCACGTCGACCTTGTTTTGCAGGTCGCGATCCAGTTCAACGGCTGGAGAGTTGCTGTCCAGCGCGTGGGCAATGGCAAAGCCCAGACGCGCCTGGTCTTCAACCGGCGCGCAGTAGGTCCACGCGGCGATATCGTCCAGACGGGTGTTGTCGACGTTAGTCACAAACAGAGGATGTTTCGCGCGCTGGCCGATGTTGAGGATCGCCGCAATCTGCCAGTCAGCCACTTTCTGCGCCGCTGCCATTTCACGTGCTTTACCCTTCACCGCCTGACGAACCGCCAGAGCCGCGCGGGCGCCGGTCTGCGTCAGGTCTTCACCCAGCACCAGAACCGCATCATAGGATTCGATTTCGCGCAGCGCAGGCGTATGAACGCCGCCTTCACGCAGCACCTTCAGCACCAGCTGAAGACGTTCCTGCTCGCCCTGAGCGATACCGGTATAGAAGTTTTCCGCACCCACCAGCTCGCGCAGCGCAAAGTTGCTTTCGATGCTGGCGCGCGGGGAGCCGATGCCGATCACTTTCTTCGACTGGCGCAGAATATCTGCCGCGCCCTGCATCGCCTGCTCGGCGTTGAGGGTGATGACGTCGTCGCCACGACGCTGAACCGGCTGACGCGGACGGTCTTTCAGGTTCACGTAGCCATAGCCGAAACGACCGCGGTCGCAGAGGAAGTAGTGGTTAACGGTACCGTTGTAACGGTTTTCGATACGACGCAGTTCGCCGTAACGCTCGCCCGGGCTGGTGTTACAGCCGAGGGAACACTGCTGGCAGATGCTTGGCGCAAACTGCATGTCCCATTTACGGTTGTAGCGCTCGGAGTGGGTTTTATCCGTGAATACGCCGGTCGGACAGATTTCTACCAGGTTACCGGAGAATTCGCTCTCAAGCGTACCGTCTTCCGGACGACCGAAGTAGACGTTGTCGTGCGCGCCATACACGCCCAGATCCTGACCGTCTGCGTAGTCTTTGTAGTAACGCACGCAGCGGTAGCAGGCGATGCAGCGGTTCATTTCGTGCGAGATGAACGGCCCCAGATCCTGGTTACGGTGGGTACGCTTGGTAAAGCGATAGCGACGGAAGCTGTGACCGGTCATGACGGTCATATCCTGAAGGTGGCAGTTACCGCCCTCTTCACAAACCGGACAGTCGTGCGGGTGGTTGGTCATCAGCCACTCCACCACGCTTTCACGGAACTGTTTGGCTTCTTCGTCATCAATCGAAATAAAGGTGCCTTCGGCGGCTGGCGTCATACAGGACATCACCAGGCGACCACGCGTGTCTTCCGCGTTTTGATATTGCTTCACCGCACACTGGCGGCAAGCACCGACGCTGCCCAGCGCCGGATGCCAGCAAAAGTACGGAATATCGAGGCCAAGCGACAGACAAGCTTCCAGCAGGTTGTCCGCCCCGTTGACTTCGTATTCTTTGCCGTCTACATGAATCGTAGCCATTAGCATGCTTCCAGTTGGCTCAGTCGAAACCGAGCGTTAATCAAAATTCTTGTCGTTACCAGCGCGCTTTCAGCAGGTTCGGCTGAATACCATTAATCGAATGGGTATTGCTGAACGGCTGCTTGATGCCTGCTTCGAATTCGTCGCGGAAATATTTAATCGCGCTTTGCAGTGGCTCGACGGCACCCGGTGCGTGGGCGCAGAAGGTTTTACCTGGCCCCAGGAATCGACACAGTTGCTCAAGTGTCTCGATATCACCCGGCTGACCTTCGCCACGCTCGATAGCACGCAGGATCTTCACGCTCCACGGCAGACCGTCACGGCACGGTGTACACCAGCCGCAGGACTCACGGGCGAAGAACTCTTCCAGGTTACGCACCAGCGAGACCATGCCGATCTCGTGGTCGACGGCCATCGCCAGCGCCGTACCCAGACGGCTGCCCGCTTTACCAATGCTTTCGAACTCCATTGGCAGATCAAGGTGGGCTTCGGTCAGGAAGTCCGTCCCCGCCCCGCCCGGCTGCCAGGCTTTGAATTTCAGGCCATCGCGCATGCCGCCTGCGTAGTCTTCAAGAATTTCGCGTGCGGTGGTGCCAAACGGCAGTTCCCAGACGCCAGGGTTCTTCACGCGCCCGGAGAAGCCCATCAGCTTGGTACCCGCATCTTTGCTTGAGGAGATGCCCTGATACCACTCCACGCCGTTCGCGAGGATAGCCGGGACGTTACACAGGGTTTCGACGTTGTTGACGCAGGTCGGTTTACCCCATACGCCGGAGCTTGCCGGGAACGGTGGCTTGGAACGCGGGTTCGCACGGCGACCTTCCAGGGAGTTAATCAGCGCGGTTTCTTCCCCGCAGATATAACGCCCGGCACCGGTGTGCACGAACAGCTCGAAGTCAAACCCGGTGCCCAGGATGTTTTTACCCAGAAGGCCGGCTTCGGTGGCTTCGGCAATGGCGCGACGCAGGTTTTCAGCCGCTTCGATATACTCACCGCGCAGGAAGATGTAGCCACGGTACGCTTTCAGCGCGAACGCGGAGATCAGCATGCCTTCCACCAGCAGGTGCGGCAGCTGCTCCATCAGCAGACGGTCTTTATAGGTGCCCGGCTCCATTTCATCGGCGTTACACAGCAGGTAACGGATGTTCATGGATTCATCTTTTGGCATCAGGCTCCACTTCAGACCGGTGGAGAAGCCCGCACCGCCGCGCCCTTTCAGGCCAGCGTCTTTTACTGCGTTTACGATCTCATCCGGCGCCATGCCGCCAAGGGCCTTACGCGCGCCGGCGTAGCCGTTTTTGCTCTGATATTCATCGAGCCATACCGGCTGTTTGTCATCGCGCAGACGCCAGGTCAGCGGATGCGTCTCAGCAGTACGAATTACAGTTTTCATTTGTACTGCTCCAGCAGGTCAGGAATCGCTTCCGGCGTCAGATGGCTGTGAGTGTCCTCATCAATCATCATGGTCGGCCCCTTGTCGCAGTTACCCAGGCAGCAGGTTGGCAGCAGAGTAAAGCGTCCATCGAACGTGGTCTGGCCCGGCTTGATATTGAGCTTTTTCTCAATCGCAGCCTGAATGCCCTGATAGCCGGTAATGTGGCAGACGACGCTGTCACAGTAGCGGATCACATGGCGGCCTACCGGCTGACGGAAGATCTGGCTGTAGAACGTGGCTACGCCCTCTACGTCACTTGCCGGAATGCCCAGCACTTTTGCGATCTCGTAGATCGCCCCATCCGGCACCCAACCACGCTGTTTCTGTACGATTTTCAGCGCTTCAATGGACGCCGCACGCGGGTCTTCGTAGTGGTGCATCTCATGCTCAATGGCGGCACGCTCTGCTTCACTCAGCTCAAAAGCCTCGGTTTGTGGTTGTTGATTCTCGTGCATAATTAGCGGTCCACATCTGACATAACAAAATCGATACTACCCAGATACACAATCAGGTCGGAGACCAGACTGCCGCGAATGGCGGCCGGGATCTGCTGCAAGTGCGCGAAGCTTGGCGTACGCACGCGGGTACGGTAGCTCATGGTGCTGCCGTCACTGGTGAGGTAGTAGCTGTTGATACCCTTGGTCGCTTCAATCATCTGGAAGGATTCTTGTGCCGGCATGACCGGGCCCCAGGAAACTTGCAGGAAGTGGGTGATCAGGGTTTCGATATGTTGCAGCGTGCGCTCTTTCGGTGGCGGCGTCGTCAGCGGGTGATCCGCCTTGAACGGGCCTTCCGGCATGTTGTTGAGGCACTGCTCAAGAATGCGCAGGCTCTGGCGCAGCTCTTCCACTTTCAGCATCACGCGGGTGTAGCAGTCGGAAACGCCGCCGCCCACCGGGACTTCAAAGTCGAAATTCTCGTAGCCAGAGTAAGGACGGGCTTTACGCACGTCGAAGTCAATACCGGTCGCGCGCAGGCCTGCACCTGTGGTCCCCCACTCCAGCGCTTCTTTCGCGCCGTAGGCCGCAACGCCCTGGGAACGGCCCTTCAGGATGGAGTTACGCAGCGCGGCTTTCTCGTAAGACGCCAGACGTTTCGGCATCCAGTCGAGGAATTCACGCAGCAGGCGGTCCCAGCCGCGCGGCAGATCGTGCGCCACACCGCCGATACGGAACCAGGCCGGGTGCATACGGAAGCCGGTAATCGCTTCCACCAGATCGTAAATTTTCTGACGATCGGTAAAGGCGAAGAAGACCGGGGTCATCGCGCCAACGTCCTGAATGAACGTGGAGATGTACAGCAGGTGGCTGTTAATACGGAACAGTTCAGACAGCATCACGCGAATCACGTTAACGCGATCCGGGACGGTGATACCCGCCAGTTTCTCAACGGCCAGCACGTAAGGCATTTCGTTCACGCAGCCGCCGAGGTATTCGATACGGTCGGTATACGGAATGTAGCTGTGCCAGGACTGACGCTCACCCATTTTCTCAGCACCACGGTGGTGGTAGCCGATGTCAGGGACGCAGTCGACAATCTCTTCGCCGTCAAGCTGAAGAATAATACGGAATGCACCGTGCGCAGACGGGTGGTTCGGACCGAGGTTGAGGAACATGAAGTCCTCGTTTTCGGTACCGCGCTTCATGCCCCAGTCTTCCGGCTTGAAGGTCAGCGCTTCCATCTCCAGATCCTGCTTGGCTTTGGTCAGCTCAAACGGGTCGAATTCGGTGGCACGTGCCGGATAGTCTTTACGCAGCGGGTGGCCGGTCCAGGTCTGCGGCATCATGATGCGCGTCAGGTGCGGGTGGCCGTCGAAGGTCATGCCGAACATTTCCCAGGTTTCACGCTCGTACCAGTTAGCGTTAGGGAAAAGTTTGGTGATCGTCGGCAGATGCATGTCGTTTTCAGACAATGCCACCTTGAGCATGATATCCGTGTTGCGGTCTATTGATATCAGGTGGTAGAAAACGGAAAAATCCGCAGCAGGGAGGCCCTGGCGGTGCGTTCTTAGACGTTCGTCCATGCCGTGTAAGTCAAACAGCATGACGTAAGGTTTTGGCAATTTCTTGAGGAAATCGACAACTTCCAGTAATTGTTCACGCTTCACCCAAACAACGGGTACCCCGGTGCGGGTGGCCTGAACAGTAAAGGCATCCGGCCCAAAACGGTTGCGCAGTTCGCCAATGACGGGGTCATCGAGATGATCCCGGGTCTGCCAGGCAGCTTCTTGCGCGGTTAAGTCGGTCATATTGTTCACCATTGCAAATGGTCCGTGGTGACTGTTAAGCCTGGCTTCGCGCTATTTGAGTAGTGATATGCGAAGGTGTTCTCCAGGCCCACAGGCGCAAATTAAATTTCGTCAGGCGTACGCAGGTTGGTGACGGCAATACGTTCACCACGTTTACGCTCGCGCTCGGACTGCATGTTCGCGCGATAGACACCCTGATCGCCAACAACCCATGAAAGTGGGCGGCGTTCTTTACCGATTGACTCCTGGAGCAGCATCAGCGCCTGCATATAGGCCTCTGGACGCGGCGGGCAGCCCGGGATGTAAACATCCACCGGAATGAACTTATCAACGCCCTGCACAACGGAATAAATGTCGTACATACCGCCGGAGTTTGCACATGCACCCATGGAGATAACCCATTTTGGCTCCAGCATCTGGTCATAAAGACGCTGAATAACCGGTGCCATCTTGGTAAAGCAGGTCCCGGCCACCACCATCAGGTCAGCCTGACGTGGAGAAGCACGCAGTACCTCGGCCCCAAAACGCGCAACGTCATGCACCGCAGTGAATGACGTCACCATTTCAACGTAGCAGCAAGAAAGGCCAAAGTTGTAGGGCCAGATGGAGTTCTTACGACCCCAGTTGACCATATCGTGCATGGCATGCTCGAGCTTGCCCATGTACACGCTTTTGTTGACTTCTTGCTCCAGGGGGTCAGTTACGATCTCCTGTTTTTGCAGGGGGTAACGGTCATTCTCACCGTTAGGATCTATGCGGGTGAGCGTATAATCCATCTTATTGCCTCGCTGTTACTGCTGACGATTAGAGATACTGTTTTCCGGGTTGATGTGTTCACGGCGTGAACGCACAGGTGTCCAGTCCAGCGCGCCAATACGCACCAGATAAACCAGACCGGCCAGTAACACTAAAATGAAAATTGCGGCCTCGACAAAGCCCACCCAACCACTTTCGCGAATGGAAGTAGACCACGCGAAGAGGTAAAGCGCTTCCACGTCAAAAATGACGAAGAACATGGCTACCAGATAGAACTTGGCAGACAGGCGTAAGCGAGCGGTACCTACGGAATCAATACCTGATTCGAAAGGTGTGTTTTTGTGCCTTGCGCGGGCGCGACCGCCCAGGAACCAGCCGCCGACTAACATCAGGCAGCACAGGCCAATGGCTACAATAAGAAAGATTGCGAATGCCCAGTGATGAGCGATGACTTCTGTGGATGTTGACATACTCATTGCTTACTCATCAAAAGTGATACCGACGACACTGCTCTTGCTGGCAGATGGGCATCACATCGATTCATGGGGAGGAACAAAATAACCTTACACTAACTGTCAGAAATGAGACATAGACAGCAAAATGATGGGGTTTTTTACTCCTATCTATAACCTTTTGTCAACTTTAACAAAGGTTTCTTCACATTAAATTACATCGAGCGATTCTCATTAACATTTGGTGCCCTTTAACCTTGGTGGCCAGGTGACTTTACGTCAAATGCATCTTGTTGAATCGTGTCCGTTTTGGAAGTAAAAAAAATAACCCTCCTATTTTGACAGGATTTGCCAACGATTCCTCCCCCTAAATAGGAGTATTTTCTTGATCTGAGACACGCTTTTGTTAATTCAATCAAAAAAACAGCAACATATTTCCTGTTTTTTTAACATCGGCAGGGTAAGAGGGAAGATAGAACAGCTATTGTTCACATATTAATCAAAAGCATTTGTCTTATTGATAATTAAGCGCTATTTCACTTATCCACACGCCTCCTGCGGTTATGAATAGCAAAAAAAACCACTCGCATGAAAAAATCATGCGAGTGGCTCTTTTTTACACTTACATTTTGTTACGAGAATTTTGAGGAAACGATCACTCAAAATCCCCTTCCACGATCAGCGAGTCATCCCCTCCTTCAGGAGTAGCATGCGCGTACTGCCATGGATTATGGTAGTTTTCCATTGCTTCGAATACCACCTTTGCCAGCTCGTTGTTGCTGCCGGCGTTATGGCACAGCATGTACTCCGTATCCGGCAGCGAGGGAAGCCCCTCTGATTTGCCCAGCACGCGCAGGTCGGGGCTCATCATCTCAACCGGACGGGCCGTTACGCCAAGCCCGGCCTTCACCGCCGCTCGCACTGCGGGCAACGTGGACGCCACGTACGCCAGACGCCAGGGGATACTGGCCTCGTTGAGCGCAGCCAGCACCATATCGCGGAACGGACTGGGATCGTCCAGCAGAACCAGGGGTATTGGCTCACCTTGTTGCAATACGTACTCCGCGGCACAGTACCAGTGCGTAGGAGAAGTACGCAGCGTCAGGCAGTCAAACTGGCCGGGTCGATGCGTGGTGACCACCAGGTCAACCTCGTTCTCTTTCAGCATCTCAACCATGAAGGCATTGCGTTTAACGCTAACGTCCAGGGCAAGCTTCGGATAAACCGAGCTAATTCGATTGAGAAGGAAAGGTAAAATGGTATCTGCTGATTCATCTGACGCCCCTAATGTTAACACTCCCTGAAGGTTGCTAAACATTAATGACATACAGGCTTCATCATTAAAGCGCAGTATCTTCCTGGCATAACCCAGAAGCTGAATACCATGTTCTGTTAAAAGCTTATTACGTCCATGGCGCGCAAAAAGCTCTTTACCAACCAGTTGTTCCAGTCGCTGCATTTGCTGACTTACGGCGGACTGGGTACGGCATACTGCGGCAGCAGCTGCTGCAAAAGTGTTGAGATCGGCGACCGCAACAAACGTTCTCAGCAGATCGAGGTCGAGATTCATTATCGGACGATTTGCATTTATCATATCTTTTCACTTTCAGGTTGCTCGTGCGGAGCTGCCCGGGTTGAAGCTGTGTGTAACGGTTAAGCAATTCCTTCTGAAGTGTTTCCCTCGCATCCCGGCCCGGCAGACTGCCTGACAGATAGTTATTGTACTGTGGTATATCAACAGTCAGAAATCACGTTTCATGACGTTATTTTTATTCTCTTGCGTTCAGGTTATTTCGTTGTGTGCAGGTAGATGTAAATTCCATAAAGAGTAAGACATGTTTTCTGCCATCTATATCGCAGCGTTGCCAACGTCGCAAGATGTGACTTACCCAATCGGCCAGAGATAACTTTAACAATAACAATCGATTAATACAGGAAAGCAGAATCCGATATACGTAACAGGCCTATCGCTCTGCTGCATTCCCGAAACACATCTTAACCCAAATCCACTATATTTATAAGTCTTATTGCACTAATACGGATTTAACGCCAATGATAAGCAACTACACTCTTTTTATTAAAATTAACGAAAGTTGCATTTTCGTCGTTAATAATAAATAAAGTTTAATTTAGATTCAGGCCAATCATTAATAACCCTTAACATTAATTTCACATGAGTAACTTTTAACCTGGCTTTGCTAATATGGCAATCTGTATCTGAGCATTCAGGTTTTACGAATGGTCACTCAGAGGGACTACTGCCTCAGCCCGGATCGTCTTTTTATTTACCCAGAATAATATTAATACTTATATGCTATTTTCAGCATAAAAAACCCAGAAATAAGCGTAATCACGGTGATTTCAGGCACAAAATCACTCCGTCATTAGATTAAGCGATCACAGCGGCGCTGCCCGACTGGACAAAATCTTCTTCTGTGCGCCCTTCAAAACGAGGCGCGGTGGGAGTACATTGTTCCGTGCTGCTTCCACGGCAGGAAGTTGCAATAATAGCGAAAAGGTTAAAGGTTCATGTCCCCTATCGAAAAATCCAGCAAGCTCGACAACGTCTGTTACGACATCCGTGGCCCGGTACTCAAAGAGGCAAAACGCCTTGAAGAGGAAGGCAATAAGGTTCTGAAACTCAACATCGGCAACCCCGCGCCATTTGGTTTTGAAGCGCCGGATGAGATCCTGGTGGATGTGATCCGTAACCTGCCAACGGCACAAGGCTATTGTGATTCAAAAGGCCTTTACTCCGCCCGTAAAGCCATTATGCAGCACTACCAGGCTCGTGGAATGCGCGACGTCACCGTTGAAGATATTTACATTGGCAACGGCGTCTCGGAACTGATCGTTCAGGCGATGCAGGCGCTGCTGAACAGCGGTGATGAGATGCTGGTTCCCGCGCCAGATTATCCGCTGTGGACGGCTGCGGTCTCTCTGTCCAGCGGTAAAGCGGTGCACTACCTGTGCGATGAGTCGTCGGACTGGTTCCCGGATCTGGATGATATTCGCGCGAAAATTACGCCACGCACCCGGGGTATTGTGATCATCAACCCGAACAACCCGACGGGCGCGGTCTATTCAAAAGAGCTGCTGATGGAGATCGTCGAGATCGCCCGCCAGCACAACCTGATCATCTTTGCCGACGAGATTTACGACAAGATCCTGTACGACGCGGCGCAGCACCACTCTATCGCAGCGCTGGCGCCCGACCTGCTGACCGTCACCTTTAACGGACTGTCTAAAACCTACCGCGTGGCCGGTTTCCGTCAGGGCTGGATGGTACTGAACGGTCCGAAAAAACATGCGAAAGGCTACATTGAAGGGCTGGAGATGCTGGCATCCATGCGTCTGTGCGCCAACGTACCGGCACAGCATGCGATCCAGACGGCGCTCGGTGGCTATCAAAGCATCAGCGAGTTCATCGTCCCGGGCGGCCGTCTGTATGAACAGCGCAACCGCGCATGGGAATTGATTAACGACATCCCGGGTGTTTCCTGCGTGAAGCCTAACGGCGCGCTGTATATGTTCCCGAAAATCGACGCGAAGCGCTTTAATATTCACGACGACCAGAAAATGGTGCTCGACTTCCTGTTGCAGGAAAAAGTGCTGCTGGTTCAGGGTACGGCGTTTAACTGGCCGTGGCCGGATCACGTGCGTATCGTGACCCTGCCGCGCGAAGACGATCTTGAGATGGCCATCAGCCGCTTCGGGCGCTTCCTCTCCGGGTATCATCAGTAACTGGCCTTTCTGCCGGGTGGCGCTGCGCCTGCCCGGCCTGCACCATCCGCAAATTTGCATCTTCCCTCCCCTCCCCGCACAATGAAGTCTGTCGCAGTGAAGACATAAGGTAACCTATGAGTCAGAGTCATTTTTTTGCCCACCTCTCCCGCCTGAAACTCATCAACCGCTGGCCGCTGATGCGCAACGTACGCACTGAAAACGTGTCAGAGCACAGTTTGCAGGTTGCCATGGTCGCGCACGCGCTGGCCGCGATTAAAAACCGCAAATTCAACGGACAGGTGAATGCCGAGCGTATTGCCCTGCTGGCGATGTACCACGACGCTTCGGAAGTGCTGACCGGGGATCTGCCCACGCCGGTAAAATACTTCAATTCGCAGATTGCGCAGGAATATAAGGCCATTGAGAAGATTGCCCAGCAGAAACTGATCGACATGGTGCCCGAAGAGCTGCGCGATATCTTCGAGCCGCTGATCGACGAGCATCAGTACACGGATGAGGAAAAATCCCTGGTCAAGCAGGCCGATGCGCTGTGCGCCTACCTGAAATGTCTGGAAGAGCTGTCCGCCGGGAATAACGAATTCCTGCTGGCGAAATCGCGCCTGGAGAAAACGCTGGAATCCCGCCGCAGCGAGGAGATGGACTACTTTATGCGCGTGTTTGTGCCAAGCTTCCATCTGTCGCTGGATGAGATCAGTCAGGATTCGCCGCTGTAATTTATTGCCCAGCGGCGCTGCGCTTGCAGGGCCTACGGCCGGGTAAGGCGTAGCCGCCACCCGGCGATGTTCTCAGAACGGGAATAACACCGGAATCAGCACCACGCATACCAGCATCACCAGCACGGTGAACGGCACGCCAATCTTCACGAAGTCGCTGAACTTATAGTTCCCCGGCCCCAGCACCAGCGTATTGACCGGAGAAGAAACCGGCGTCATAAACGCCGCGGACGCCGCCATCGCCACCATCATCGCAAACGGATACGGCGAAACGCCCATGGATTTCGCCATCGCCAGCGCAATGGGCGCCATCAGCACCGCCGTGGCGGTATTGGAGATGAACAAACCAATGGTGGCACACATGACGAACAGGCAAATCATCATCAGGTACGGGCCATACCCCCCGCCCGCATCCATCAAGCCTTTAACGATCAGGTCTACCCCGCCGGTTTTCTGAAGCGCCAGGGCAAACGGCATCATCCCGACAATAAGAATAATGCTCGGCCAGTGAATCGCCTTGTAAGCGCTTTCGGCGTCGATACAGCGGAATTTGCCCATCAGCAGACAGGCGATTATTGCCGCCACCGGGTTAGGGATCTCGTCGGTCAGCATCAGCGCGACCATCAGCACCAGACAAAAAATCGCGTGGGGCGCCTGGCTGTGCGCCGGGGATGCATCGCTCTCTTCAATCGGCATATTCAGCACCACAAAGTCGCGGCCTTTCTGCCCGAGCTGGCTAATCAGCTTCCAGTTGCCGACCACGAGGAAGATATCCCCCAGCAGGAGCGGCTCGTCCACGACCGCCCCTTCAAGGGCCACGCCATCGCGCTTCAGGCCCACCACGTTCAGCCCGTAGCGGGTACGAAAGCCGATTTCGCGCACGGTTTTGCCCAATAATTCTGATTCGGGGATCAGGGAGACCTCGGCCATCCCCACATCCAGCGCCTGGTCGGAGAAATACTCGCCGCGCAGCACCATCGGCTCCAGCAGCTGCTCGCTACAGAACTCTCGCAGATCCACGTCCGCCGTGGACATATCGATCAGCAGGACGTCACGCGCGCGGAACTCTGATACCCCGTTCACGTTAACGATCACCCGACGAAAACGACGCCAGCGCTCAACCCCGATGACGTTCGCGCCGTAGCGTTCGCGTAGCTTAAGATCATCCAGCCGCTGCCCCACCATCGGCGATCCCGGGCGGATGGCCAGACGCCGGGCGCGCCCGGTCAGACGGTACTCTTTAATCAGATCGCGGAAAGAGCGCCGCTTCCAGCCCTCTTTGGCTTTGTCCTGCTTCTCCCCTTTCAGCGCGAAACGGGTCAGTAGCATATAGATAATGCCCATTACCAGCACCACCAGGCCGATCGGCGTGACGCTGAAAAAGCTAAATCCTTCAAGCCCCTCACGGATCAGCTCGCTGTTCACAACGAGGTTCGGGGGCGTCGCGACCAGCGTCATCATGCCGCTGATGAGCCCGGCGAAGCTTAACGGCATCATCAGCCGCGACGGAGAGATCTGCATTCTCATGCAGACGCTCAGCACCACCGGAATAAAGATGGCCACGACCCCCGTTGAGCTCATAAACGCGCCCAGCCCGGCAACCGTCAGCATCAGGTAAATCAGCATTTTGGTTTCGCTGCTGCCCGCCACCTTAACCAGCCACGATCCCATCATCGTCGCCACGCCGGTGCGGACCAGCCCGTCGCCGATGATAAACAGGGCGGCAATCAAAATGACGTTGGGATCGCTAAAACCGGAAAAGGCTTCCGGCAGGGAAAGCGTACCGCTCAGAACAAACGCAACAATCACAAACAGGGCGACGGCATCCATGCGCACCTTGCCCGTGGCAAACAGAATGATGGCGATTAACAGCAGGCTCAGGACCCAAATCAGTTCACCGTTCACAACATGTCCTTGTCAGTGGAGGAGAAGCCATTCTGCCATAAAAAAAGCCCCGGTAATGCGGGGCTAAATCATGGGATTACATTTTTAGCGAGACGGTTACGATCCCGTCAGAGGCCTTTGAGACGTCGATGGCGGTCAGGGTGTTAATCACAAAATCCGCCTCCTCCAGCCGGGGGGAACCCGCCGGTACGTTAACGGCAATGACGTGGCTCCCGGCATTCAGACCGGCCAGAACGCCTGCCGCCGCGTCTTCCACCACCACGCACTCCGCAGGGGCAAGGCCCAGCAGTTCAGCGCCGAGCAGAAACGCATCCGGTTCAGGCTTGCCGCGCTTCACGCGCTCAGCGGTAATGAAGACGTCCGGCGTCGGTAAACCGGCCGCCTTATGACGGGCATGCGCGACGGGAATCGAGCCGGAGGTGACGATAGCCCACGGGATCTGCGCTTCATTCAGGTGCTCAAGCAGTTCGCGCGCACCGGGCAGCGCGGTAATGCCGTCGGTATCGGTGGCTTCAATCTGCTCCAGATAGCTGAACTCCGCCTGAATTTCTTCCTCAGAACGTCCCGCCAGGAAGTGCCGCAATGAGGTAATGGCCTGTTTGCCATGGATAAAATTCAGTACGTCCTGATGGTCGATGCCGTGCCGGTCGGCCCAGTGGCACCACGAGCGTTCCACCACCGGCAGCGAATCCACCAGCGTACCGTCCAGATCAAACAGAAAACCTTTACACTGCACACGCACCTCCGTCAGGCATTAATGATTTGTTGAATTTCGTTGCTGCTTAAATGGTACTGACGCGGACAGGCGTGCCACGCGCTCAGCATACGTTGATATTTATCCCACATGGGAGTCTGGGCGTTGAAGCCGTGCGTACCCGCATCAAAATGGGTATAGCGCCCTTCGGTATTCACCATAAAGCGCACATAGCTTAGATAGCGCGCTTCCGTCGCGGCATCAAAGCCCAGGAACGTCACGCGGCGCTCGTCAATGGACTGCCGATCTTTCAGGTTGGTCCAGGACACATGCAGCGCGTGGTACATCTCCATGATGTCGATAACGATACGGCAGGTTTCTTCTTTCAGCTCGCCAAATTCACGATCCAGTTCGCGCATTTGCAAGCCAAAGCCACGTTCTACAATGGTTTGCAGGCGGCTGTAGCGCGCAGCGTTATCGGGATCAAGCATAGTCATCATCTTGTACTGGTTAGACAAAATCAGACGTTGAGCATGGGTCATTTCCATCTTTCGACTCCTGTAGCGCATTGCACTGTAAAAAAAAGACACGGTAACTGACTGTTACTGTGCCTTCTTTTGATCGTCGTTTCGATGATCAATCACAAGTCATCGAGGAATGTTTTATCAAGCTGTTTAAACGCGCGCTTTAACGTGTCCGCCAGCGCCTGATAGTCCGGCTTGCCTTCAACCGGGGCGAGCGCCTGCCCGGCCTCCTCCAGTTTTCCACGCACTTCATAAAACCAGTGTAAAATAGAAGGCGGAAGTGGCGTGACGGAACGTTTACCTAACCACCACAACCCCTGCATCGGTAGGCTTAACGCAAAGAGCGCTGTCGCGACGGCAGGCCCAAGCTGCCCACCTAATGCTATCTGCCAGCACAGGGTAAAGACGGCAACAGGAGGCATAAAGCGGATCGCATAGCGCGTGGCGCGGATGGTACGGTTCTCAATAAACATCGGTGCCAGGCGCTTTTCCATCGGCCACGTCTTAGCGTAATGCTGTCCCCGACGAAACAGACTAAAAAAATTTACGGACGGGATTTCGGGTGTCGACATGGCTGTACCTCAACTTCACATATAAAAATTAAAATTTTCGTGCAAAACCACAACAGGCTATGACAACGTTCAAAATATTTTGTCATCGCTACCCCGTATCGGGTATCCTGTGCCAGCCTGATAGGGCCGTAGACGAGAAGCGTTAACTCGTCAAATTATCGCATATTATGCCATTGTCTGAAAAATGTTCAAAATGGCTTAAAATCATAGGTATTTCTTCCATCCTGCCAGAATGTTCGTTTGGCATGATGTTAATCATAAACGTCTGGGTCAGCTTGCGTTACGCTTTTAGGCTCATTGACGTTTTTTTAGCCACGTATCAATTATAGGTACTTCCATGTCGAGTAAGTTAGTACTGGTTCTGAACTGCGGTAGCTCTTCACTGAAATTCGCCATCATCGATGCGCTCAACGGTGACGAGTACCTCTCTGGTTTGGCCGAATGTTTCCATCTGCCTGAAGCACGTATCAAGTGGAAGATGGACGGCAGCAAACAAGAAGCGGCTTTAGGTGCAGGCGCCGCTCACAGTGAAGCGCTGAACTTTATCGTTAACACTATTCTGGCACAAAAACCAGAACTGTCTGCTCAGCTGACTGCGATTGGTCACCGTATCGTCCACGGCGGCGAAAAATACACCAGTTCCGTGGTGATTGACGACTCTGTGATCCAGGGCATCAAAGACTCTGCGTCTTTCGCACCGCTGCATAACCCGGCTCACCTGATCGGTATCGCTGAAGCACTGAAATCCTTCCCGAATCTGAAAGACAAAAACGTGGCCGTGTTTGACACCGCGTTCCATCAGACCATGCCGGAAGAGTCTTACCTCTATGCCCTGCCGTACAGCCTGTATAAAGAGCACGGCGTACGTCGTTACGGCGCACACGGCACCAGCCACTTCTATGTGACTCAGGAAGCCGCAAAAGTACTGAACAAGCCGGTTGAAGAAGTCAACATCATCACCTGCCACCTGGGCAACGGTGGTTCTGTTTCTGCTATCCGCAACGGCAAGTGTGTTGACACCTCTATGGGTCTGACCCCGCTGGAAGGTCTGGTAATGGGTACCCGTTCCGGTGATATCGACCCGGCGATCATCTTCCACCTGCACGACACCCTGGGCATGAGCGTTGACGACATCAACAAAATGCTGACCAAAGAGTCTGGCCTGCTGGGTCTGACCGAAGTTACCAGCGACTGCCGTTACGTTGAAGACAACTACGACAGCAAAGAAGACGCTAAGCGTGCAATGGACGTTTACTGCCACCGTCTGGCGAAGTACATCGGTTCTTACACCGCGCTGATGGACGGTCGTCTGGACGCGGTTATCTTCACCGGCGGCATCGGTGAGAACGCGGCAATGGTACGTGAGCTGTCCCTGGGCAAACTGGGCGTACTGGGCTTCGAAGTCGATCACGAGCGTAACCTGGCTGCCCGTTTCGGCAAGTCTGGCTTCATCAACAAAGAAGGCACCCGCCCGGCTATCGTTATCCCAACTAACGAAGAGCTGGTCATCGCGCAAGACGCGTGCCGCCTGACTGCCTGATTCCACACCGCCAGCAATGCTGGCGGTGCTGTTTTGTAGCCCGCCCAACGCGGCGGTAACGAAAGAGGATAAACCGTGTCCCGTACTATTATGCTGATCCCTACCGGAACCAGCGTCGGCCTGACCAGCGTCAGCCTCGGCGTGATCCGCGCTATGGAACGCAAAGGCGTTCGTCTGAGCGTCTTTAAGCCTATCGCCCAGCCTCGTGCCGGTGGCGATGCGCCAGACCAGACCACCACCATTGTGCGTAAGAATTCCAATCTTCCTGCGGCTGAACCGCTGAAGATGAGCCACGTTGAGTCTCTGCTCTCCAGCAACCAGAAAGACGTGCTGATGGAAGAGATCATCGCCAACTACCACGCTAACGCGCAGGACGCGGAAGTGGTGCTGGTTGAAGGCCTGGTCCCGACCCGTAAACACCAGTTTGCCCAGTCCCTGAACTTTGAAATCGCGAAAACCCTGAACGCAGAGATCGTTTTCGTGATGTCCCAGGGTACTGATACCCCAGAGCAGCTGAAAGAGCGTATCGAACTGACGCGCAGCAGCTTCGGCGGTGCGAAAAATACCAGCATCACCGGCGTTATCGTTAACAAACTGAACGCACCGGTTGATGAACAGGGCCGTACGCGTCCTGACCTGTCCGAAATTTTCGACGACTCATCCAAAGCGAAAGTTATCAAGGTTGACCCGGCTAAGCTGCAAGATTCCAGCCCACTGCCTGTTCTGGGCGCGGTGCCATGGAGCTTCGATCTGATTGCCACCCGCGCAATCGATATGGCGCGTCACCTGAACGCTACCGTGATCAACGAAGGCGATATCAACACCCGCCGCGTGAAGTCCGTGACCTTCTGTGCGCGCAGCATTCCGCACATGCTGGAGCACTTCCGCGCAGGTTCCCTGCTGGTGACCTCCGCAGACCGTCCGGACGTGCTGGTTGCTGCCTGCCTGGCGGCGATGAACGGCGTGGAAATCGGTGCAATTCTGCTGACCGGTGGCTACGAAATGGACGCGCGTATCAGCAAGCTGTGCGAACGTGCGTTCGCGACCGGCCTGCCGGTCTTCATGGTGAACACCAACACCTGGCAGACCTCCCTGAGCCTGCAAAGCTTCAACCTGGAAGTGCCGGTTGATGACCACGAGCGTATCGAGAAGGTTCAGGAATACGTTGCGGGCTACATCGACGCAGACTGGATTGAATCCCTGACCGCGACCTCCGAGCGCAGCCGCCGTCTGTCTCCTCCAGCCTTCCGCTACCAGCTGACCGAGCTGGCGCGTAAAGCGGGCAAACGCGTGGTTCTGCCAGAAGGCGACGAACCACGTACCGTTAAAGCGGCGGCCATCTGTGCTGAGCGCGGTATCGCGACCTGTGTGCTGCTGGGTAACCCGGACGAGATCAACCGCGTTGCGGCGTCTCAGGGCGTTGAGCTGGGCGCGGGCATCGAAATCGTTGACCCAGAAGTGGTGCGCGAAAGCTACGTTGCCCGTCTGGTTGAGCTGCGTAAGAACAAAGGCATGACCGAAGCCGTTGCGCGCGAGCAGCTGGAAGACAACGTGGTGCTGGGCACGCTGATGCTGGAGCAGGACGAAGTTGACGGTCTGGTTTCCGGTGCGGTTCACACCACCGCGAACACCATCCGCCCACCGTTGCAGCTGATCAAAACCGCACCGGGCAGCTCTCTGGTTTCCTCCGTGTTCTTCATGCTGCTGCCTGAACAGGTTTACGTTTACGGCGACTGCGCGATCAACCCGGATCCAACCGCAGAGCAGCTGGCAGAAATCGCTATCCAGTCTGCTGACTCCGCGACTGCCTTCGGTATTGAACCGCGCGTAGCGATGCTCTCCTACTCCACCGGTACCTCTGGTGCAGGCAGCGACGTAGAGAAAGTCCGTGAAGCAACCCGCATTGCGCAGGAAAAACGTCCCGATCTGATGATCGACGGCCCGCTCCAGTACGATGCTGCCGTCATGGCTGACGTGGCGAAATCTAAAGCGCCAAACTCGCCGGTTGCAGGTCGCGCTACCGTGTTCATCTTCCCGGATCTGAACACCGGTAACACCACCTATAAAGCGGTACAGCGTTCAGCAGACCTGATCTCCATCGGGCCAATGCTGCAAGGCATGCGCAAACCTGTGAACGACCTGTCCCGTGGTGCGCTGGTTGACGATATCGTCTACACCATCGCGCTGACGGCGATCCAGTCTTCGCAGCAGCAGCAGTAATGTTAAAAAGCCCGGTGGCGCTAGCGCTTACCGGGCCTATGGTTTTGTAGGCCGGATAAGCGAAGCGCCATCCGGCAAGAAAGGCGACCACTTAACCGGTCGCCTTTTTTTATTACAGCAGCTCCCGCGCCGCCGACACAATGTCATGCGCCGTCAGGCCATACTCTTTTTGCAGGAAGTCCTGCGTGCCCACCTGACCATAACGTTCCTTCACACCTACCCGACGCATAGGCACCGGACAGGTTTCCACCAGCACTTCCGCCACCGCCGATCCCAGCCCGTTGTGAATGCTGTGGTTTTCGCAGGTCACAATACGCCCGGTTTTCTCGGCGTAGTTTTTCACCAGCATCCGATCGATGGGCTTCAGGGTAAACATGTCGATGACCGCTGCGCTTACCCCCTCCTGTTCAAGCTGGCGCGCCGCTTCCAGCGCTTCCGCCACCATAATGCCGTTGGCAATTAGCGTGATATCGCTTCCCTCGCGCAGCACGTTGCCCTTGCCGATGGTGAAGGTTGACCCAGGGGCATAGACGCTCGGCGCCTGCTTGCGGATGGTGCGCACCCAGTAGAAGCCTTCGAGATCGATAAGCTGACGCAGCACGTCGTCGAACATCACCGCATCGGTGACTTCCAGCACCACAGAATGCGCCAGACCGCGCACGATGCCCATATCCTCGAACGACATGTGCGTCCCGCCGTTGTGGCAGGCCGTCACGCCCGCATCCGAGGCAATCACCTTCACGTTATTGCGCTGGTAGTCCAGCGACATAAACAGCTGGTCGAAGCAGCGACGGCTGGCGAAGGCGGTAAAAGTATGCACGAACGGCTTACGTCCGGTGAGCGACAGCCCGGCGGCCGTTCCGATCACGTTGGCCTCCATAATGCCGCAGTTGATGACGTGCTGTGGATAATCCCGCGCTACGCCGTCCATCGCCATCGAACTCATCAGGTCCGCCTCGAGCGCAACGATCTCGCTCCCGGCCTCAATCTGCCTGGCCACAAAGCCCGCGTAGACCTTACGCATCTCAACCGAATCTTTCTGTCCTGCCGGTGCAACCTTAATCATGTGAAGCCTCCAGTTGGCGAATCGTCTCGTTGAGCGCCGCTTTGCTCTCCTCGGTTAATCGCAGGTGATGCGAATTACTGAGCTGTTCCAGGTACGGCACCCCCTGCCCTTTGATGCTGTCGAGGATCACCACCCGCGGACGCGCATCGGCCTCAGGGATCGGTGAAGTCACCTTCAGCAGTGCCGGAATGTCGTCCCCTTTGACCGTCACCACGTCAAAGCCAAAGGCGCGGAATTTGCCCTCCAGGTCGAAGGCACAGATGATTTCGTCCAGTTCACCGTCGAGCTGCTGTTTGTTCCAGTCCACGAACACGGTCAGGTTGTTCAGTCGATGGTGAGCGATAAACTGGAAAGCTTCCCAGCACTGGCCTTCGTTCAGCTCCCCGTCACCGACGATGCAGAACACGCGGTTTGGCCTTCCTGCCAGCTTGTGCGACAGCGCCATGCCGCCCGCAATCGAGATCCCCTGCCCCAGCGAACCGGTGGTGGCATCCACGCCGCGGGTTTTCAGGCGATCCGGGTGGCTGGGCAGACGCGTTCCGTTCTGGTTCAGCGTGCTCAGCTCTTCAACCGGGAAGTAGCCCTTAATCGCCAGCGTGCTGTAGAGCGCCGGGCCCGCATGGCCTTTCGACAGCACAAAGTAATCGCGCTCTGGCCAGTCCGGGTCGGCCGGGTCTATTTTCATCACCGCGTCGTACAGCACCGCCAGCGTTTCAACGACTGACATGCTGCCGCCGTAGTGGCCAAAGCCCAGCTGCGTCAGGGATTTCAGGGTCTCAAGACGGATCTGACGCGCCAGTTCGGTTATCTCATTCTCATTCATGATTTGGCTCCGGGGTTTTCCTGCGCGTTACCGCCCGCAGGTTTGTTTTTAGCGAAGATGTTGTAAGCCACCAGCAGCGCGAACAACACAACAACCAGTCCGGTGATGGCAAGCGGCGACAGGAAGCGCGCAAGATTGCCGAGCACAATCCCGACCGCACCAAAATCAGCGTCCGAGAAGGTGGTATTCGCAAAGCCAATCGCGCCCAGAACAGGCAGCAGGAGGACCGGCAGGAAGGTGATCAGCAGGCCGTTGGCAAACGCGCCAATCATCGCCCCGCGACGTCCGCCGGTGGCGTTCCCAAACACGCCCGCCGTTGCACCGGTGAAGAAATGCGGCACCACGCCCGGGAGGATCAGCACCCAGCTAAACTGACCGCAGATCAACAAGCCCACAATCCCGCCGAGGAAGCTGAACAGGAAGCCAATCAGCACCGCGTTTGGCGCATACGGGTAGACCACCGGGCAGTCCAGCGCAGGCCGCGCGTTCGGCACCAGTTTTTCAGAGAAGCCGGTAAAGGCCGGGACGATTTCCGCCAGAATCAGGCGCACGCCTTGCAGGATGATGAAGACGCCTGCTGCGAAGGTGATCGCCATGATAATGGCGTACACCAGGTAGTTTTGCCCGCCGCTGAAGGTGGACTCCACGTACTCGCGCCCGGCGCTCACCGCCATGATCAGGTAGATAATCATCATGGTCAGGGAAATTGAGATCGAGCTGTCACGCAGGAAGCTGAGGTTCTTCGGCAGGTTCATCTCTTCGGTGGAGCGGGAGCCTTTGCCGACCCTGCTGCCAATCCAGCCGGACAGCACGTAGCCCAGCGTACCGAAATGACCGAAGGCGATCTCATCGTTGCCGGTGATACGCTTCATATAGCGCTGCGCAATCGCCGGGAAGAAGGCCATAATCAGGCCGAGGATCAGCGAACCGGTAAAGACCAGCCCTACTCCCTCGAAGCCTGCAACCGTGAGGATCACGCCGATCATGCACGCCATGTAGAAGGTGTGGTGCCCGGTCAGGAAGATATACTTCAGGCGGGTAAAGCGCGCGACGATAATATTCGCCACCATCCCGAAGGCCATAATTAGCGCAGTCGAGGCACCGTATTTTTCCAGGGCAATGGATACAATCGCTTCATTGTTGGGAATAATGCCCTGAATATTAAAAGCGTGCTCAAACATACCGCCTAACGGATTTAAAGAGCCTACCAGCACGGTGGCGCCACCGCCCAGAACAATAAAGCCAAGAATGGTTTTAATCGTGCCTTTTACCACATCAGAAAACGCTTTTTTCTGCGCGACAAGACCAATTAAGGCAATTAACCCTACCAGGACAGAAGGGACTTTTAAAATATCAACAACGAAATTCAGCGTTTCAAGGATAAACATATCCACCTCGCCTAATCAGGATTATTGTCTTTCGAACCAGGCGCGCAGCTGCGCTTCGAGTTCGTTGATATCGATAATATTGTTGATGACCACCAGCTGGCTTTCCGGCACGCTGGCGCTGGCCGCAATGTCTTTCGCCATCACAAACAGGTCCGCCGCGCCCGGCGTGGCCGAGGAGAGGTCGGAGTGTTCCACCTCGGCCTCAATCTCCAGTTTTTTGAGCACCTTTTTAATATTCATTTCGACCATAAAACTGCTGCCCAGGCCGGAGCCGCAAATAGCCATAATTTTCATTGTTATCCCCTTTTTTGAGTAGAGTACGCCCCATCACGCTGACGCGTAATGTTGAGATGAAACGGATTAAAGAATTAAATCAGAAGCGGCCGATGATGGTTTTTATCTCCTCCAGCGTATTCGCCCGGTGTAATTCAGCCATATCTTCGTCGCTGGAAAATAATTCCGCTAACGCCGAAATCATTTCGATATGGCTATGTTTGTCCGGCGCAGCCAGCATTACAATCACATCGACGGGGTCAAACTCACCGGCACCAAAAGAGACGCCCTGTTTCAGTTTTAATAATGACAGACCGAGACCTTTCGCCCCCTCTTCCGGCCTTGCATGCGGCATTGCCAGGCCGGGAGCCAGTACATAGTAGGGTCCTAGCGCGTGGTGCTGCTCGATGATCGCCGTGACGTATTCCGGCGCAATCACCTGCAAATCCAGCAGCGGTTTCGCGCACAGCTCCAGCGCCTGCGGCCAGTTTTCAACGCTATCCTGTAGCGTTATGGTTGTATCATATATCCACTTTTTGAGCACTCTTCACTCCCGCTAAAGCCCAGACATGGGCAAACTCTATTCAACCCATCAATCAATGACTGCGATCGCGATCACAAAGATAGCGCTACCAATAACTAACATGCAGAACTGTGATAGCGCTATCAAATTGCTATCATGGTGTGAAATCACAGCAAAAAAAGGGATTTAAGGCGTATACTGCCTGTCACGTAAAATAAGGATGAAACTGACTCACGTCCTGTCAGCAGGAAGATGTATGTCTTTAACCCGAAAACGCCGCAGTACCGGAAAAGTAACGCTCGCGGATGTCGCGCAGCTTGCCGGCGTAGGCACGATGACCGTTTCCCGTGCTCTCCGCACGCCCGAACAGGTTTCCGATAAACTGCGTGAAAAAATTGAAGCTGCGGTGCAGGAGCTGGGTTACATGCCCAATCTTGCCGCCAGCGCGCTGGCATCAGCGTCGTCATGGACGATTGCGATGGTTGTTCCCAATCTTTCCGAAGCTGGATGTTCCGAGATGTTCGCCGGGCTACAGCAGGTGCTTCAGCCTGCGGGCTACCAGATCATGCTGGCGGAATCTCAGCACCGTCTTGAACAGGAAGAGAAACTGCTAGAAACGCTGCTGGCATCGAATATCGCCGCGGCAATATTGCTTAGCGTTGAACACTCCGATACCGTGCGGCACTGGCTTAAAAACGCCTCTATCCCGGTGATGGAAATGGGTGCGATGCGTGCCGATCCGATTGATATGAATATCGGGATTGATAATGTCGCCGCCATGTATGAACTCACAGAAATGGTGATCCAGCGCGGCTACCAGAATATCGGCCTGCTGTGTGCTAACCAGGAGCAGTGGATTTTTCAGCAGCATTTGCAGGGCTGGTATAAGGCGATGCTGCGCCACCACATGTCGCCGAACAGGGTGATTAATGCCGCCATGCCGCCAAACTTCTCTACCGGCGCGGCGCAGCTGCCCGAGTTCCTGCTGGCGTGGCCGGAGCTGGACGCACTGGTGTGCGTATCCGATGAGCTCGCCTGCGGCGCGCTGTATGAGTGCCAGCGTCGGCGCATCAAAGTGCCGGACGATTTAGCGGTGGTGGGCTTTGGCGATAGCGACGTCAGCCGCGTCTGTCAGCCGCCGCTGACGACGATGGCGGTGCCGCATCGCAAGATTGGTATTGAAGCCGGGAAAGCGTTACTGGAACGACTGAACGACGGGGGCTGGCGCGACCATAAGCCCATCGCGTCCAGCCTGTGCCTGCGGGAAAGCTGTTAAGGCTTACTCAGCCTCTTCCTCTTTCTCCGCTCTATTTTCCGGTTTAGCGGATTCGTTTTTGGCGTTGCGGGTCATCCACAGCGCCAGTGCTTTTAAGGAATCAGGCGTGAACTCGTCGCAACGCGCGGTGATCTCTTCCGGCGTCATCCAGCTGACTTCGCTCACTTCCTCTTCCTGCAAGGCGAAAGGCCCATGGGAAACGCAGCTAAACAGCCCGCCCCAGACGCGGCAATGCTCATCTTCAAAATAAAACTGGCCGTGCTCGGCAAACGGCACGCCAGCGATACCTAACTCTTCTTCCGCTTCACGACGCGCGGAATCCAGCAGCACTTCATCGGCCTGCACGACGCCACCCGCTGTGGCATCCAGCATACCAGGAAGAAAATCTTTGGTGTCGGTGCGACGCTGGACCAGAATCTTGCCCATGCCGTCATGAACAACGATGTACGTCGCGCGGTGACGCAGACGCTCCGCACGCATTTGTTCGCGGCTGGCCTGCGCGATCACTTCATTTTCTTCGCTGACAATGTCAACCCATTCAGTACTTGCCAAATGATTCTGCTCCACCATCGGGAAACCTTCTCGTCTAAGCGCTCTTTCGGCGCGTTTGCAGTTGAGGTGTAACTTACGGATTAATCGCTATCTGTGCAATAACTTGCTGATCATTAAGTGCTATAACGCTTAATGTACCGTCTTCGTACATGCCGTAGCTTGCCGGGTAACGGCCCTTTGGAATGCTGACGGACCCGGGGTTGAAGTAATAAATGCCTTCACGTTTTTCCGCCACCGGAATATGAGTATGGCCAGAAACCAGGACATCGCCAGCGGCGAGTGACGGCAGGTTATCCGGGCCGAACAGGTGCCCATGGGTCAGGAACAAACGGCTGGTTTCCATCAGCACCTGTTGCCAGGGAGCGGTGATGGGAAAGTGCAGCAGCATCTGGTCAACTTCACTGTCACAGTTGCCGCGCACGGCAATGATGCGCGAAGCGTGCTGATTCAATTTTTCCGCCACCTGCGCCGGGGCATAGCCTTCCGGCAGCGCATTGCGCGGGCCATGGTTTAATACATCACCCAGGATGACCAGCCATTGCGCCCCGCTTTGGGCAAACAGCGAAAGCACGCGTTCGGTCGCGGGCAGCGATCCATGGATATCCGACGCAAACATCAGTTTCATCAGTTACTCCTCCGAAAATCAGACTGCCCCTATCATACCTCAAGCGCCTCGTCCGATCAGCCCGCGCGCTTAGCGGAGAGTGCCACATAGCGCTGCACCGACGCGCGTTGCCACTGGAACCCGGCATAATCCACCAGCAGCTGCGGGACGGCATCCCCGTTGAGGATCAGGCGATTGAGCATCAACGCCAGATCGGCGTCGGCAATACACCACTCGCCAAACAGGTTCGGACTGCCGTGAGCCAGCAGCGAGGAGGCCGTCTCAATCAGCTTTTGCGCGCTGGCTGCTCCCTCCGCGCTGAGCGCCGGCTTTTTGACGCCGGCGAAGACCACGTCCGTGGAGCGCTCGACGCGAATCGGCACCAGATCGCTGCGCAGCCACGCCTGGATCTGACGGGCGCGGGCGCGCTTTTGCAGATCGTGAGGATAGATGCGTTCCCACTCTGGCGGAGCGAAGCGATCTTCCAGATACTCGTCAATCGCCGAGGATTCGCTCAGCTCAAAGCCGTCAATCTCCAGCACGGGAACCCGTCGGGTAAGCGCGTAGCCCTGCCACTGGGGCTTCAGATGTTCGCCGCTGTCCAGGTCAATAGTTTTCAGATTCACGGCGAGCCCCTTTTCAGCCAGCGCCACGTAAACGCTCATAACATAAGGAGAAAAGAAGTTCGCATCGGACCACAACGTTATTACAGGCTGGCTCATGACATCCTCATTAACTGATTGGTTTTCACTCAACATATAATCTCTTTGCCTCGCTGTCACCTGATGAAAACTCACGATTTTCTGCCAGCACCTATACTGTTTTTTCATGGCAACACTCTTCACACTGACAGGAGTTGAGAATGATCGATCTCTATTATGCCCCCACCCCGAATGGCCATAAGATCACCCTCTTTCTCGAAGAAGCCGAAGTGGAGTACCGGATCGTTCGCGTGGATATCAGTAAAGGGGACCAGTTCCGCCCCGTTTTTTTGACCATATCGCCCAACAATAAAATTCCGGCCATTATTGATAACCTGCCCTCTGACGACGGCAAACCGTTAAGCCTGTTTGAGTCCGGAGAGATTTTGCTCTATCTGGCGGAGAAAACCGGCAAGCTCCTGAGCGGTGAACTGCGCGAGCGTCACCAGACCCTTCAGTGGCTGTTCTGGCAGTCAAGCGGCCTGGGGCCCATGCTGGGGCAGAACCACCACTTTACCGCGTATGCGCCGCAGACTATCCCTTATGCCATTGAGCGATACCAGGTCGAAACCCAGCGTCTGTACGGTGTTCTGAACCGTCGGCTGGAAAAATCACCGTGGCTCGGTGGTGAGCATTACAGCATCGCCGATATCGCCTGCTGGCCGTGGATCAACACCCATGAACGCCACCGGATCGACCTGGCCTCTTATCCGGCGGTGAACAACTGGTTTGAGCGCATCAGGACCCGACCGGCCACCGAACGCGCGATGCAAAAAATCCATCAGATTTGAGCCTGCGCCCCGTTGGGTACAGGTGTTCTCCTCATGTATGATGAGGCAGAAATACTGACACGGAGAAGACCTGCAATGTCCCAGCATGACGCTATTATTCGTATAAAAAACTTACGCTTACGCACGTTCATCGGTATTAAAGAGGAGGAGATCGCTAATCGCCAGGATATCGTGGTGAATGTGGTGATCCATTACCCGGCAGACAAGGCGCGCGCCAGCGAGGATATCAACGACGCGCTGAACTATCGAACGATCACCAAAAGCATCATCCAGTACGTTGAGAACAACCGTTTTGCGCTACTGGAAAAATTAACTCAGGATGTGCTCGATATCGCACGCGAACACCACTGGGTCACTTATGCTGAAGTAGAGATCGATAAACTTCACGCTCTGCGCTACGCCGACTCCGTCTCGATGACGTTAAGCTGGCAGCGCCAGGCGTAAACCTGGAGGTTGTATGAAGATTCTGCTCACCGGCGGTACGGGCCTGATTGGTCGCCATCTCATTCCACGCTTGCAGGCGTTGCATCACGACATCACCGTGGTCACGCGCAGCCCGGAGAAAGCCCGTCAGGTGCTGGGTGCCGGCGTTGAGATCTGGAAAGGCCTGGCTGAACGGCAGGATCTGGACGGCTTTGACGCCGTCATTAACCTCGCGGGTGAACCTATTGCCGATAAACGCTGGACCGAAGAGCAAAAGCAGCGTTTATGCAGCAGCCGCTGGAACATGACCGAAAAGCTGGTTGAGCTGATTCGCAACAGCGAGACGCCGCCTTCGGTGCTGATTTCCGGTTCTGCTACAGGCTACTATGGCGATCTCGGTGAAGTGGTGGTGACCGAAGAGGAGCCACCGCACAACGAGTTTACCCATAAACTCTGCGCCCAGTGGGAGCGTATCGCCTGCGCGGCGCAGAGCGATAAGACACGCGTCTGCCTGCTGCGCACCGGCGTGGTGCTTGCTCCGAAGGGCGGTATCCTCGGTAAAATGCTGCCGCCGTTTAAAATGGGGCTTGGCGGTCCTATCGGTAACGGACGACAGTATCTGGCGTGGATCCATATCGACGATATGGTCAACGGCATTCTCTGGCTGCTGGATAACGACCTGCGCGGGCCGTTTAACATGGTGTCACCGTATCCGGTACGTAATGAGCAGTTTGCTCATGCCCTGGGCCATGCCCTGCATCGCCCGGCGGTGCTGCGCGTGCCTGCGACGGCGATTCGGCTGCTGATGGGTGAATCGTCGGTACTGGTGCTGGGCGGCCAGCGCGCGCTGCCAAAACGGCTGGAAGCGGCCGGATTTACGTTCCGCTGGTATGATTTAGAAGAGGCGCTGGGGGATGTAGTGCGGTGAATATGTTACAGTCATACGCCATGTCTGGATGATATGGCGTAACTATGGCAACCCTCACCACAACCCGGCTTCATCTCACCCCTTTCAAACCCTCTGACTGGGCGTTCTTCCGCTCACTGCGTGAAGATCCCACCGTCATGCGCTACATGGCTGCTATCACGCCGGAAAAAGAGACGCGCCGCGTATTTGCCGCACGCCTGATGGCGGAGCATGTCTTCGTGATCCGTCTGCATAATGACGATACGCCGCTCGGGGATATCGGGCTGCAAATCAGCGCGGCTAACCGTGAAGAGGCGGATGTTGGCTATACCGTGGTGCCTGCCGCGCAGGGTAAAGGTATTGCCAGTGAGGCGCTGCGCGCGGTATGTGATTACGCCTTTAACCCGATCGGCGTGAAGGCGATTAATGCGTATGTACTGGCGGATAACAGCGGTTCGGTACGCGTGCTGGAGAAAGCCGGTTTTGTGCGCACGCAGGTGCTGGAGAAGGCATACGAGATTAACGGGGTGCGGTATGACGACTGGGTGTACCGGCTGGAGCGTGGTGCGCCCTGAATGCGTGGCGGCGGCCTACGGTTTTTGTAGGCCCGGTAAGCGAAGCGCCACCGGGCAATTAAGCAGCACCGCCGTCTGATGCCCTCTTTATTTCAGAGATCCCTTCAGGAACTGCTGCAAGCGCGGGCTTTGCGGGTTCGCCAGCACCTCATCAGGATGCCCCTGCTCCTCGATCTTGCCCTGATGCAGGAAGATAACGTGGTTAGAAACATTACGGGCGAAGCCCATCTCATGCGTCACCACCACCATCGTTTTGCCCTCTTCAGCCAGCTTCTGCATGATGCGCAGCACCTCGCCAACAAGTTCCGGGTCCAGCGCGGAGGTCGGTTCGTCAAACAGCAGAACTTCCGGCTCCATCGCCAGCGCGCGGGCGATGGAGACGCGCTGCTGCTGACCACCTGACAGGTGCACCGGGTACTTGATCTGCTGACGCTCGTCGATACCCACTTTCGCCAGGTATTTCACCGCACGCTCACGGGCCTCCTGCTTGCTTAAGCCGAGCACCTGAACCGGCGCTTCCATCACGTTCTCCAGCACCGTCATGTGGCTCCAGAGGTTGAAGTGCTGGAAGACCATCGTCAGGCGCGTACGCAGCAGGCGCAGCTGGTTTTTATCCGCCACTTTAAGCTGGCCGTCTTTATCACGCACCATATTAATGTTCTGTCCGCTCACCACAATCGAACCTTCGCTCGGCTTTTCGAGGAAGTTGATGCAGCGCAGGAAGGTACTTTTACCCGAACCTGATGAACCGATAATACTGATCACGTCGCCCGCGTTAGCCTCCAGCGACACCCCTTTCAGCACTTCATGTTCGCCGTAGCGCTTGTGCAAATCAATTACGTTTAATTTGTTCTCAGCCATCATAAATTCTCAGTGCGTCGACGGTTTTATATGCTGCAACCAGCGTTTTTCAGCCTTACGGAACAGGCTGATCAGGACGTAAGAAATGATCAAATAGAGCACTGCCGCAATGCCAAACGCCGTAAACGGCTGATAGGTCGCAGAGTTAATATCGCGCGCAATCTTTAACAGATCCGGTACCGTGGCGGTAAAGGCCAGTGCCGTTGAATGCAGCATTAAAATCACTTCGTTGCTGTACGCCGGCAGCGCAATACGCAGCGCTGAAGGCAGAATAATACAGCGGTAAAGCTTCACGGAGGAGAAGCCGTACGCGCGCGCCGCCTCGATCTCTCCGTGCGGCACGGAACGAATGGCACCGGCGAAGATCTCGGTAGTATAGGCGCAGGTATTAAGCGTCAGCGCCAGCACCGTACAGTTCAGGCCGCTGCGAAAGAACGCGTTCAGCATCTCGGTGCCTTTCACGATCTCAAGCGTGTACATCCCCGAATAGAACACCAGCAGCTGTACGTACAGCGGCGTACCGCGAAACACGTAGGTAAACAGCCAGATCGGGAACTGGATAAATTTATTGTTCGACACGCGGCCAATGGCCAAACACACCGCCAGAATGCCGCCCATTACTACCGAGGAAATCAGCAGCCACAGCGTGATCGCCACGCCCGTGAAGCGGTAGCCGTCCGTCCACAGCAGGGATTTCCAGTACTCCTGAATAATCTCAATCACAGGTCAGCCCTCTTCACACCCACGGAGTAGCGACGTTCGAGCAGAAGCAGCACACCATTGGAGACGGTCGTAAAGACCAGATAAATCACGCCACAGACCACCGCAAAGTAGAACGGTTCCCAGGTGCTCTTACCCGCCAGCTGCGTGGCCTTCACCACGTCTTCCAGACCCAGCAGGGAGACCAGCGCCGTCGCCTTGAGAATAACCTGCCAGTTGTTGCCGATACCCGGCAGCGCGTAACGCATCATGGCCGGGAACATGATCCGGCGAAACGTTTGTGAGGAGGTAAAACCGTAAGCAGTCGCCGCTTCAATGTGTCCCTTCGGCACGGCCATATACGCGCCGCGAAAGGTCTCGGTGAAGTAGGCGCCGTAGATAAAACCAAGGGTAATGATACCGGCCACCATCGGGTCGATATCGATCTGATCCATGCCGATAGCGTCCGTCACGCCGTTAAGTGCGATTTGCAGGCCGTAAAAGATCAGCAGCATCAGCACCAAGTCAGGCACGCCGCGAATCAGCGTGGTATAGCCTTCAAATATCAGCGCCAGCGGTCTGTTGGCGGATAACTTTGCCCCCGCGCCCGCCAGGCCTATCAGCACCGCCAGCACCACGGAGCTGATGGCCAGCTCAAGGGTGACAAGCGCGCCCTGTAAAATAACGCCAGAAAATCCGTACAGCATACCGCGTGCCCTGTCGTCTCGTGAGTGGTGGAACCGTGTCTTTTCCCCTCCCGTAATGGGAGGGGCCGCACGTTATCAGACGGGGCGATTAGCCGCCGTAGACGTTAAAATCGAAGTACTTTTTCGCCAGCTTGTCGTAGGTACCGTCCGCGCGCATCTCGGCGAACGCTTTGTTCAGGGCTTCACGCAGTTCATTGTCTTCTTTACGCAGGCCCATACCGGTGCCCACGCCAAAGAGTTTTTCATCCTTAATGGACGGACCGCCGAACTTGTAATCTTTACCCACAGGCTGCTTCAGGAAGCCTTCGCTTGCCGCCACTTCGTCCTGGAATGCGGCATCAATGCGGCCTGCCGTCAGGTCTGCGTAGATATTTTCCTGGCCCTGGTAAGAGACAATTTCAATGCCCTTAGGCGCCCAGTGCTCGTTGCCGTAGGTTTCCTGCGTGGTCCCCTGCAACACGCCCACGCGCTTGCCTTTCAGAGACTCAAGGGTTGGCTGAATGTCTGAGGATTTCGCCACTACCAGACGTGAATCAGCCGCGTAGAGTTTGTCCGTGAAGGCAATCTCCTGCTGACGTTTTTCAGTGATGGAAAGGGAGGACATGATCACGTCGATTTTTTTGGCTTTCAGAGACGGGATCAGCGCATCCAGCGGGTTTTCAACGTAGGTACATTGCGCTTTAATGCGTTTGCACAGCTCGTTAGCCAGATCGATGTCAAAACCGACCAGTTCCCCCTTCGCATTCTTCGATTCGAAAGGTGCGTAGGTTGGATCAGTTCCAATACGAATTTTCTGCGGAATTGCTGCGAATGCCGCGGTGGCGCTGGAAAAGGCCAGTACCAGAGAAAGTGACAACACCAGTTTTTTCATATCTGTCCTCAACAAACTGTCTTAATACGAGATTTTACGACCACGGGGTGCCGTTAATGTGCCATTAATCGCCTCATTCAGGCAAAGATTAATGGCTCTGAACGGGAATTTTTGCATTTTAAATGCTTAACTATGCACACAACGATCCAATACGGTGCATTCTCTGCACCATACTGGAACATTACACCGTGGAATGCACCACATCAGTGCATCCCGTTCAGGCATTAATCACCGTAGACGTTAAAATCGAAGTATTTCTTCGCCAGTTTGTCGTAGGTACCGTCTTTACGCAGCTCGTTAAACGCTTTGTCGAAGGCGGCTTTCAGCTCGGTATCATCCTTACGCAGGCCAATACCGGTGCCGTCGCCAAAGTATTTTTTATCTTTAACTGACGGGCCAGCAAAGGCGTACTCTTTACCCGCAGGCTGCTTCAGGAAGCCTTCGCTCGCGGCAACTTCATCCTGGAACGCGGCATCCAGACGGCCCGCCGCCAGGTCAGAGTAGATCAGATCCTGGTTCTGGTAGGCGACCACATCGACGCCCTTCTCGCGCCAGTTGGCGTTCGCGTAGCCTTCCTGGGTTGAGCCCTGAAGCACGCCAACATGCTTACCTTTCAGCGAGTCGATGGTCGGCTGGATTGGGGAGCCTTTCGCGGCAATCAGACGTGAATCGGCAGCGTAGAGCTTCTCAGAGAAGGCGATCTCCTGCTGACGTTTTTCCGTGATGGAGAGAGAAGAGATAATGGCATCAATTTTCTTGGCTTTCAGCGACGGGATCAGCGCGTCAAAGTCACTGCCCACCCATGTGCACTTCACTTCCATGCGTTTGCACATCTCATTTCCCAGATCGATATCAAACCCCACGAAATCGCCCTTCGCATCCTTGGATGAGAATGGCGCGTAGGTTGCGTCTGTACCGATACGAACTGTCTGTGGAAGCGCTGCATAGCTGCCTGCTGCTGCACTCAAGCCCACGAGCAAAGACAGAGCCAGAACCGTCTTCTTCATACATTTACCCTCAAGAACCGTGATTTTATTATGGTTTATGTTGTGTGTTGTGTTGCAGGCTGCTCTTGCAGGTCTTATGCCACATTGTCGTCGGGTTCAGACTACGACGTTAAATATGTTAATAAAACGTTGCGATACTGCCTTAATGGTGAAAGATAGCAGGTCTGCCGAACGAACCGGAAAGAGAAAAAGGGAAAAAGCGAATTAAATGTCGAGGATATGATCGCGGTTGCAGTTTTGCCCTGAAACAGGGCAAATTGCCTTTTCATGCACCCTGATTGTGCACGGCTTCACGTCCCCTGCCAGCGGACAAAGAGATCTTCAGGCAGGTCAATATCGAACTGATCCAGTACGCGGTTAACGGTCTGATTGATGACATCGTCCAGCGTCTGCGGGCGATGATAGAACGCAGGAACCGGGGGCATAATCACGGCGCCCAGTTCGGCGGCCTGCGTCATCAGGCGCAGATGTCCCAGGTGCAGCGGGGTTTCGCGCACGCACAGCACCAGAGGGCGACGCTCTTTCAGCACCACGTCTGCCGCACGCGTCACCAGCGTGTCGGTATAGCTGTTTACAATGCCGGAAAGGGTTTTAATCGAACAGGGCAAAATAACCATGCCGGCCGTTTTAAACGAGCCTGAAGAGATGCTGGCGGCGATATCGCGGGCATCGTGCACAACGTCAGCCAGGGCCTGAACGTCGCGCAGAGAGAGATCGGTTTCAAGAGAGAGGGTCTGGCGCGCCGCCTGGCTCATCACCAGATGGGTTTCTACGCCTGTAACGTCACGCAGCACCTGTAACAGCCGGACGCCGTAAATCGCGCCGCTGGCGCCGCTGATCCCTACAATGAGTCGTTTCATGATTTTTGCCCTTGCTGATTTCAGGGCAGACTGTGCAGGATTTTACGGGGAGTTGCAAGTGAGGGCGAGCGCCCTCACCTGCACAGGCATCAACCTTCGTTGTGCATCTCTAAGCTTTCGAGATCGTTTTGCAGCTGGACGGCTTTCGCATCGTCGTTACGCAGCGAATCAAGGTAGTCGAGATACTGCTGGTCAACGTCTTTCGTCACGTAGATGCCATTGAACACCGAGCATTCGAACTGCTGGATGTCCGGGTTCTCGGCGCGCACCGCGTCGATCAGATCGTTCAGATCCTGGAAAATCAGGCCGTCGGCCCCGATGATCTGACGGATTTCGTCCACTTCGCGACCGTGAGCAATCAGCTCGTTGGCGGTTGGCATATCAATACCGTACACGTTCGGGAAGCGGATTTCCGGCGCCGCAGAGGCGAGGTACACTTTCTTCGCGCCGGCTTCGCGCGCCATCTCGATGATCTGCTCGGACGTCGTACCGCGCACGATGGAGTCATCCACCAGCAGCACGTTCTTGTCGCGGAACTCGGCACGGTTAGCGTTGAGCTTGCGACGTACGGACTTACGGCGCAGCTGCTGGCCCGGCATAATGAAAGTACGGCCAACGTAGCGGTTTTTCACGAAGCCCTGACGGTACGGCTTGTCCAGAATGCGGGCGATCTCCAGCGCGATGTCGCAGGAGGTTTCCGGAATCGGAATAACCACGTCGATGTCGAGATCGTCCCACTCGCGGGCAATCTTCTCGCCCAGCTTCGTGCCCATGTTGACGCGCGCGCTGTAAACGGAAATCTTGTCGATGAACGAGTCCGGACGAGCGAAGTAGACGTATTCAAACAGGCACGGGTTGCTCACCGGGTTGTCGGCGCACTGGCGGGTAAACAGCTGGCCCTTCTCGGTGATGTAAACCGCTTCGCCCGGCGCAACGTCACGCAGGAACTCGAAGCCCAGCGTGTCCAGCGCCACGCTTTCGGAGGCCACCATGTATTCAGAACGGCCATCGCCAAGGTCGCGCTTGCCGAGCACCAGCGGGCGGATCCCGTTTGGATCGCGGAAGGCCACCATGCCGTGACCGATAATCATCGCCACGCAGGCGTACGCGCCGCGGATCTGGCGGTTCGTCGCGGCAACGGCGGCAAAGATGTTATCGGCTTCCAGCGGGTAGTGGCGGAAGTTATCCAGCTCGCTGGCAAAGATATTGAGCAGGATTTCAGAATCAGAGGTGGTGTTAATGTGGCGACGTTTCTCTTCAAACAGCTTTTTACGCAGCTCGTGGGCGTTGGTCAGGTTGCCGTTGTGGGCAAGCGTGATGCCATACGGGGAGTTAACGTAAAAAGGCTGAGCCTCAGAGGCGCTGGAACTGCCAGCAGTAGGATAACGAACGTGACCGATCCCCATATTACCTTGCAGACGCTGCATATGGCGGGCTTCAAACACATCGTTTACCAGGCCGTTCGCCTTACGTAAACGGAAGCAGTTGTTTGCATCAATGGTGATGATACCCGCAGCATCCTGCCCACGGTGCTGAAGCACCGTTAACGCGTCATAAATCGACTGGTTTACCGGCATGAAACCGGCGATACCGACAATACCGCACATTCGTCTTTTCCTCGTTAAGCCACATCTCAGGGTTTATGCCCTGGGCAAGAAACTCGACGAGCTTTGCAGATAGTCAAAGAACCATCTGATGATGAAGCTGAACTCCGGAATGAGCTGCGATTTCTGCCAGTCTTCACTTTTGGAGAACCCGGTAAAGGTATCCAGGAAGAACAGGATCGCGGCCACAATCAGCACGCCTCGCAACGCACCGAAACAGATGCCGAGCACCCTGTCCGTCCCTGACAGACCGGTTTTCTCGACCAGCTGGCCTATCACATAGTTGACGATAGCGCCGACAATCAGCGTCGCGATAAACAGCAGCGCGATAGCGATTCCGTTTCGGACCAGTTCATCTTCAAAGCCCGTGAACCAGACAGACAGGTAAGTGTAGTAATGACTGGCAACAAAGAAAGCACAACCCCAGGTTACCAGCGATAACGCTTCACGAACAAAGCCACGGATCAGGCTAACCAGACAGGAAAAACCAATCACCGCAATGATGGCGTAATCAATCCAGACCATATGTGTCCCACGATTTAACGCCCTGTCATCCAGTTCGGGGCGAATTCTAACAGAAAAAGAAAACGTTTGCGTAGGGATTTCCTTCCCATGCGTAAATAAAAAAGGCGCTGAAAAAATGCTCAACGCCGTTGGCTTATTACGTCTCTTTGGACGTCTGCCATTCCCCCTCACCCTAACCTTCTCCCCCTCTGGGGAGAGGGCCGGGGTGAGGGGGAAAACTTATCAGTTTGCGCTGTAGTTCATCACCACGCCGCTCAGGCCGGAGATCTGCTTCAGCTCGCCAAGCGAACCTTTGAGCTTATCTTTAGACGCATCCGGCCCCACGAGGATACGGGTAATTTTACCCTGCACCGGCGTGGTGGGTGAAGTATAAACACGGTATCCCGCGCCGCGCAGTTTACTCACGATCTCATTGACCTTATCAGCGTTTTTCAACGCACCCAGCTGAACGACATAGGCTTTGCCCGTCGGGGCAGCCTCCTGCTGGGCCTGTCTGGCCGGTGGCGGCGTTTCCGTTGCCGCCGCCAGCTGCTCGGCCGTTTTGTCACGCTGCGGTTTAGGCTGCGTTTTCTCTACCGGCTTCGGTTTTTCAACCGGTTTAGGTTGCTCTACCGGTACGGGATCGATTTCAACGTTGTTATTTGCGGCCAGACGCGACGGGTCAAGAGACGGCGCGGCTGCATCCCCTGCACGCACCTCTTCCGCTGCGCCTTCAGGCGGCTGGGCAGGTAGCGCCTGCGTTGCCGCGGGCAGCATGTCGGGCTCGTCGCGGTCGCCCGGTTTTGGCACCAGCGGAATAGCCGCAAATTCATCCTGGTAATGCTTTTTCTGCCCGTCGAGCAGCCCCGGGAGAATAATCACCCCGAGCGCGACCAGCACAATGGTTCCTGTTAAACGGTTCTGAAACTTACTCGCCACCGGTTCTCCCCGCCTCCATCACTTCCATGACATGTGCCACCGTGTGGAATGACCCACACACCAGCACGGTATCTTCTGGTTTAGCTTCCGCCATCGCGGCGCGCCAGGCCGAAACCACGCTGTCGTAGATTTCGCCTTTGCCGAGATGTTCCATTAATTGCTCAGCAGTCGCGCCACGCGGCCCCTCCAGAGGAGCACAATACCAGCTATCGACCACACTCTCCATGCAGGCCAGCGTGCCGCCGATATCTTTATCATGAAGCATACCGATAACCGCCAGCACGCGCCCGGTTTTTGGTAACGATTTGAGACGTCCTGCGAGGTACGCCGCCGCGTGCGGGTTATGCGCCACGTCCAGAATCAGACGCGGTGACTCGCTCACAATCTGGAAACGTCCCGGCAGCAGCGCGTTCTGAATGCCGTCGCGGATCGCCTGCTCGCTCACCGTTAATCCGCTGGCGCGCAGTGCGGCCAGCGCGGTCGCCGCGTTGGGCTGTGGCACCTGCGGCAGCGGCAGATTCTCCAGCACGCCCTGCGCATCGCTAAAGCGCCAGCCGTGGCCCTGAACCTCATACTGCCAGTCCACGCCACGACGCAGCAGCCGGGCGCCCTTCTCTTTCGCCACGTCAGCAATGGTGTGCGGCATGTCCGGCTCGCCGACCACGGCGGGCTTATTCGCCCGGAAAATACCGGCCTTCTCGCGGCCAATGCTTTCGCGGTCTGGCCCCAGCCAGTCGGTGTGATCCAGCGCGATGCTGGTCACAACCGCGACATCCGCATCCACCATGTTTGTCGCGTCCAGTCGCCCACCCAGCCCGACTTCCAGGATCACCACGTCCAGCTGCGCCTGCTTAAACAGCCACAGCGCCGACAGGGTGCCATATTCGAAATAGGTCAGTGAAGTTTCGCCGCGCGCCGCTTCGATAGCGGCAAACGATGCCGTGTGGGCAGATTCCGCCAGCTCGGCGTTTTGCACCCGCACGCGCTCGGTATAGCGCACCAGATGCGGAGAGCTGTAAACGCCGACCTTATAGCCGGCAGCCATCAGGACAGATTCCAGCGTGCGGCAGGTGGTGCCTTTCCCGTTAGTGCCGGCGACGGTAAACACGAACGGCGCGGGTTTCAGCACGTCGAGACGCGCGGCAACCTGGCTTACGCGCTCAAGGCCCATGTCGATGGTTTTACTGTGCAGGTTTTCCAGATAAGAAAGCCACGCGGCCAGGGGCGACGTGGCTTGAGGAATGCTTTTATTTTCCATGATGCCCGGTTGTCATTAACGGTTTAGAAAGCAAAAGGGCAGCGCCATTCGGCCCTGCCCTTTTCAGTTATCAGGCCTCGGGTTCCTGATCCGGTACGACCACGCCTTCGCGCGGCTCGTCCGGGTTAGGCGCTGGCAGATTCATCAGCTTCGCCAGAATGCTGGCCAGCTTGAGGCGCATTTCCGGACGGCGGACGATCATATCGATAGCGCCTTTCTCAATGAGGAACTCACTGCGCTGGAAGCCCGGCGGCAGTTTCTCACGTACGGTCTGTTCGATAACGCGAGGACCGGCAAAGCCGATCAGCGCTTTTGGCTCGGCGATGTTCAGGTCGCCCAGCATTGCGAAGCTCGCAGAGACGCCACCCATGGTTGGGTCGGTCAGTACCGAGATATACGGCAGACCGCGCTCCTGCATTTTCGCCAGCGCAGCGGAGGTTTTCGCCATCTGCATCAGGGACATCAGCGCTTCCTGCATACGCGCACCACCGGAGGCGGAGAAGCAGATCAGCGGGCAGTTGTCTTCCAGCGCCTGCTCAACGGCACGCACGAAACGCGCGCCGACCACGGAGCCCATTGAGCCGCCCATAAAGGAGAACTCAAACGCAGCGGCAACCACCGGCATTTCATGCAGGGTGCCCTTCATGACGATCAGCGCGTCTTTCTCGCCGGTCTCTTTCTGTGCAGAGGCCAGACGATCTTTGTATTTTTTGGAGTCGCGGAACTTGAGCACATCTTTTGGCTCCAGTTCGCTGCCCAGTTCTACCAGAGAACCTTCGTCCAGCAGGCTATGCAGGCGGTTGCGCGCCGACATACGCATGTGGTGGTCACACTTCGGACACACCTCAAGATTGCGTTCCAGCTCTGCACGATACAGAACCTGGCCGCAGCTATCACACTTCGTCCATACCCCTTCAGGAATGCTCGCTTTACGCGTCGGGGTAATGTTGCTTTTAATTCGTTCAATCCAGCTCATTGATAACCTTTCTGCCTGAACCTGGTCGTATGCCAGTTTTGCTGTAAGAGGCGAATAATGCCATTTTTGCCTCCAACAGACCATGAATGTTGCACATTAAAACATAACAGCCCGAAACTTTGGATAAAAAAGTGGTCGAACCGCCAGCGTGCATTTACTTCGCTTGTTTTGCTGCCGCGCGTTTATGACGAATGATTTCGATAACGCCCGGCAGAACGGAAAGCACAATAATCGCTACAATCAGTAACTTAAGGTTTTCCTGAACCACAGGCAGATCGCCAAACAGGTAGCCCGCATAGGTAAAGAGCAACACCCAAAGCAGTGCGCCCACCACGTTGTACATCGCAAAATGACGATAGGACATGTGGCCCATTCCCGCCACAAACGGTGCAAATGTGCGCACAATAGGCACAAAACGGGCAAGGATAATGGTTTTTCCGCCATGACGTTCATAGAACGCATGGGTCTTGTCTAAATAACTGCGGCGGAAAATCTTCGAGTCCGGATTACTGAACAACCGCTCGCCAAACACCCGCCCGATGGTGTAGTTGACCGCATCGCCAACAATCGCCGCGACGATCATCAGGACGACCATCAGATGGACGTTCAGGTCATTGGTTGGCAGTGCAGATAACGCACCGGCCACGAACAGCAGCGAATCTCCCGGCAGGAACGGCGTAACCACAAGGCCGGTTTCACAGAACAGAATGAGAAACAGAATGGCGTATACCCAGACGCCGTACTGCGCGACCAGCTCCGCCAGGTGAACATCAATGTGCAGGATGAAATCAATCAGAAAACGTATTACGTCCATATTGTCTAAGCCTTAATTGCACCTTTGTTTAGTCCGCTAAAAACAGCGGGCCCATTGGCGGTTTTGGCAGGTCGAACCGGTCCGGATAATCCACCGAAACCAGATACAGCCCTTCCGCTTTCGCCGTTGCTGCCGCAAGCGTTCTGTCCTTCGCTGCCAGCAGTTCTGCAATCCAGCTCTCCGGCTGGTGTCCGGCGCCCACTTCCATCAGGCTGCCCACGATATTCCGCACCATATGATGTACAAAGGCATTGGCTTTGATATCCACCACCACATACGCGCCATAACGACTGACGTTAATGTGCATGACATTACGCCACGGCGTACGGGACTGACACTGCACCGCACGAAACGACGTAAAATCATTTTCTCCAATCAGGCACTGCGCCGCGCGATGCATGCGTTCTGCATCCAGCGGTTCATAAAAATGCGTCACGCCCTGGCTTAACACGGCCGGGCGCAGGCGCTGGTTGTAGATGACATAACGGTAGCGCCGCGCCGTCGCGCTGAAGCGCGCGTGAAAATCATCCGGCACAGCTTTCACCCAACGCACGGCAATGTCACCAGGTAAATTCGCATTTACACCCAGCGTCCAGGCCGCATCTTTGCGCACCGCAGAGGTTTCAAAGTGTACCACCTGCCCCGTGCCGTGAACCCCGGCATCGGTGCGGCCCGCGCAGAAGACGCTGATCGGTTCGTTCGCTACCTGAGAGAGCGCTTTTTCCAGTTTTTCCTGGACGCTGCGCACCTCATTCTGACGCTGCCAGCCATAGTATTTACTGCCATCGTACTCAATGCCGAGGGCAATTCTGTGGACCGGCTTTTGTTCCACGTCTGACATCAGTACAGATACTCCTGCACCAGTTTTTCCGCGATTTTGACTGCCATCAGCGCGCCGCCAAAACGCACGTTGTCGGCAACGGACCAGAACTGCACCTGCTCCGGCATACCGTAATCGTTACGCACGCAGGCCACGGAGAGATGCGCGCTGCCGGTGGCATCGCCCACCTGCGTCGGGAATTCGCTCTCTTCGGAAAGGACAATGTCCTCACCGCGGCCAAACGCATCGCGCGCTTCTTCAGCCGCCAATGGACGCAGGGCTTCAAAGCCGACCATCTGCGCATGGCCGTAAAAGACCGGAGACTGTACGACGTTCGCGGAGATCATCAGCCCGTCATCCTGCAAAATTTTGCGCGCTTCATCGACGATACGACGCTCTTCCCGCACCGAACCTTCACGATCCGGCAGCAGCGGCAGCATGTTGAACGCCAGCTGGCGGCCAAAGAAATCATCTTCGTCGATCGGGATACCGTTCAGCAGCTTCGCGCTCTGCCCTGCCAGCGCGTCTACGGCTTTTTTGCCATTCGCCGAAGCCGACAGCAGGCTGGTCACGGTAATGCGCGACAGGCCACCGTCGTCAATCAGCGGCTTCAGCGCGGTCAGCAGCTGGCTGGTGAGGCTGTTTGGTACCGCAATGATGTTGCGGTTGCGGTAATCAGCCAGCACAAACGGGTTAACGTCCGGCACCACCAGCGGCACATCCGGCTCAAGGGAGAACAGGCCGCTCAGGTCGATCACCAGACAGCCAGAATTGGTCGCCTCTTCAATGTAAGACGCCGTCGCCTCTGCACCTGCGGCAAAAAACGCCAGCTGAGCCTGGGTCCAGTCAAATGCGGCGGCATCCTGCACCATCACGGATTTTCCGCCGAAACGCAGATGTTCACCCGCGCTGTCGGTACGCGCCAGCGCGTAAATTTCGCCCACCGGGAACTGGCGCTCAGCAAGGGTTTCAAGCAGGGCTTCGCCCACGGCGCCAGTGGCGCCCAAAATGGCAATGTTCCAGCCTTCAGACATGGTGGTTTACTCCAGAAATAAAAACGCGTCCCTGTCGGCGTTTCCAACAGGGAGCAGAAAGACATTAACGTGCCGGGTGGTGAACGGCGTTAAATCCCAGCTGATGCAGCAGCGCCGCCGCAGGGGCGTCATCGCACATCACATACAGGGAGGACCACTCGCGGCGCTCAAGGTAATTTTTGCGCAGCTTGTCAAACTCACCCGGAATACCCGCCACTTTACGCAGCAGCGCGTCATCGCGGCGCACATCATACACCAAATGCACCAGTCTTTTTAGCGTTGCCTCATCCAGCGGGCCATGAAGGGTAATGCGGCCAAATTCTGGCGCGGGAAGCAGCGTATCCAGCGCCACCTGCTGCGGATGGCCGATAAAGGCGCTGTAGGCCTCATATACCTGAGTCGTACCGCGCGCCTTGCCTTCGAGGGTATAACCCGCAATATGCGCGGTCCCCACGTCCACCTTATTCAGCAATGCGACGTTAAGATCCGGCTCGGGCTCCCAGACGTCCAGCACAACGCTCAGATCTTGTCCCTCGTCGAGACATTTCAGCAGCCCCGCGTTATCCACCACCGGACCGCGGCAGGCATTTATCAGAATAGTGCCAGCCTTCAGACGGCGGATTAGCGTCTCGTCGGCCAGGTGCAGAGACCGGTACGGCCCCTCTTTGAAAAGCGGCGTGTGGAAGGTGATGACGTCGCACTCGTCGACCAGCTCGTCCAGCGTGCGGAAATCGCCTTCATCGCCGTTATCCTTGCGCGGCGGATCGCACAGCAAAGTGCGAACGCCCCAGGCTTCCAGACGCTTTTGCAGACGTCCGCCGACGTTGCCCACGCCCACAATACCTACGGTGCGGTCTTTCAGCGCAAAACCATCGCGCTCGGCCAGCATCAATAATGCGGAAAATACGTATTCCACGACGGCAATGGCGTTACAGCCTGGCGCCGCTGAAAAACCAATCCCTGCCTGCTTAAGCCACTGGTCATCCACATGATCGGTCCCGGCCGTTGCCGTCCCGACAAATTTGATCCCTTTGCCGGTGAGCAGTGCCTCATTTACTTTGGTCACCGAGCGCACCATCAGGGCGTCTGCATCGTCCAGTGCGCTGACCGGAATCGGGCGACCAGGGACAGCCTTAACCTCGCCCAGGCGGCTGAACAGCTCACGGGCGTAAGGCATATTTTCATCAACGAGGATTTTCACGTCTGAGTACCTGTTTGAGAGGAAGTAAACCTGCCAAGTGTGCCATAATCTCGCCGCCGGGCATATATCTCCGCCCGGTTACGCAGAGTTTGACTTTAAGGATTTTTGACGATGCAGCCCATTTCAGGTACGCCTCCGCGCCCTCCGGGTGAAGGCCCCGTAGCGCCCAACACGCCAGGCGAACAGCCGCTCTCCACGCAACAGCGCACCGTGCTGGAGCGTCTGATCACGCGCCTAATTGCGTTGACCTCGCAGCAAAACGCAGAGGTATGGGCCGGCGTTAAGCACGATTTGGGCATCAGAAACGATGCGCCGCTCCAGTCGCGCCATTTCCCTGCCGCTGAACAAAACCTGAACCAGCGTCTTACCAGCGCACAGCAGCAACATACCACCCGCCAGATTGTCTCGCAGCTGACCGAGCTGTTGGGCCAGGGGAATAATCGCCAGGCGGTGAGTGATTTTATCCGTCAACAGTACGGTCATACCGCCCTGAGCCAGCTTTCGCCGGACCAGCTGAAAACCGTGCTGACCCTGCTGCAAAGCAACCAGCTTTCGATCCCGCAGCCGCAACAGCGCCCGTCGACAGAACGGCCATTGCAGCCAGCGGAGCATAATACGCTCAAGCAGATGGTCACAAAGCTGGCTGCCGCCACCGGCGAACCGACAAAGCTCATCTGGCAATCCATGCTGGAACTTTCCGGCGTGAAAGCGGGCGAGCTGATCCCGGCAAAACAGTTTACCCATCTGGTCACCTGGCTCCAGGCGCGTCAGACGCTCAGCGCCCAGACCGCCCCGACGCTGCATACGGTGCAAGCATCGCTTAAGCAGCCGCTTGAGCGGCAAGAGTTTGAAGCTGTTAGGGAATATGCCCAGCAGGCCTGGCAGGCCACGCCGCAAACGGTGCTGACCACCGCGCAGGTACAGGATTTACTGAATCAGATCTTTATTCGCCGCGCCGAGCGGGAAGGCGGCGTGCCGGAAGTGCGTAACGTTCAGCCCATCTACAGCCCGCTGTTTGCCCCGGTTGTCGACACGTTTAAAACGCTCTCTGCCCGTCCGGGATTGATGTTTATCGCGCTGATGATTGCGCTCGCGCTTTTCTGGCTGGTTGTCTGAGGTATTGCCCGGTGGCGCTCCGCTTACCGGGCCTACAACGGCTCGAACCGTAGGCCGGGTAAGGCGCAGCCGCCACCCGACAACATATTACCGCTTCCGAAACGCCACCAGCGTCACCACGATCCCCACCACCGCAGAAACCGCGCCGGCGAGAAATACGGAAGGATAGCCAAACGACGTCGCCAGCACGCCCGCCAGCGGTCCGGTTATCCCGTATGAGATATCCTGAAACGCCGCATAGCCGCCCAGCGCCGTGCCGCGCACCTGCGGTGCGACGCGCTTTACCACCTCAACGCCCAGCGCCGGGAAGATCAGCGAGCAGCCGCAGCCGGTTAACGCCGCACCCAGCAGCGCAACGTAGGCGGACGGAGCCTGCCAGAGCAGCACCAGACCTACCGTCTCAATGACCAGTGACGCCACGGCCACCGTCACGCCGCCAAAGCGATCCGGCATCCAGCCAAACAGCACGCGCATCAATACAAACGCGCCACCAAAGGCCGTCAGCGTAAAGCCCGCCATCGCCCAGCCGCGGCTCATAAAATAGAGAGAGACGAAGGTGCCAATCACCGCGAAGCCTACTCCCTGAAGCGCCAGCCCCAGCCCTGGCTGCCAGATTTGTCCCACCACGCTCCACAGCGAAGGACGTTCGCCTTTATGGGCGGGCACCTTGCGTACCGAACCGTTAAACGCCCACGCCAGCAGCGGTAATACCATGGTGGTTGCTGCCAGCGCCGCAAAACCAAACTGGCTGTGGATCAGCAAACCCAGCGGCGCGCCTGCCGCCAGCGCGCCGTAAATCGCCATCCCGTTCCAGGACATCACTTTACCGGAACGCGCAGGCCCCACCAGCCCCATTCCCCAGGTCAGGGTGCCGGTCAGCAGCTGGCTTTCGCCAAAGCCGAGGATCAGGCGCCCCACTACCAGCAGCGCGAATTTATACGCTGCATCTATCGGCAACAGCGCCGCCAGCAGCCAGGCGCCTCCCGCCAGCGCACAGGCAAACATGCCCTGCAATGCCGAGCGTTTTGCGCCGTGCTGGTCCGCCAGACGCCCGGCGTAGCCCCGGGTTAACACCGTCGCTAAAAACTGAATGCCCACCGCAATGCCGACCATGGTGTTGCCATAGCCCAGCTCATGGTGAACGAACAAGGGGATCACCGGCAGCGGAAGGCCAACGGTCATATAGGTCAGAAACACCGCAAAGGCGATGCGGAAGAGGGAAAGGTTCCCGGAAGGAGCGCTCTTCTCAGGGGTAACAGCCTTCATGCATAACTCCGTGTTAAGGCATAAAAAAGGGAGCCACGCGGCTCCCTTCTACTATACCTTCAAACGCTTACGCTTTCAGCTTGCGCATCACCAGCGTGGCGTTGGTGCCGCCGAAGCCGAAGCTGTTGGACATAACGGTCGTCAGCTCACGTTCGGTGGTTTCGGTCACGATGTTCAGGCCAGCCGCCTGCTCGTCCATCTCGTCGATGTTGATGCTCGGGGCGATAAAGCCGTTTTCCAGCATCAGCAGAGAGTAGATCGCTTCCTGCACGCCCGCCGCGCCCAGAGAGTGACCGGTCATGGCTTTGGTGGCAGAAATAGCCGGGCTGTTGTCGCCGAACACTTCGCGGATCGCACCCAGCTCTTTCACGTCGCCTACCGGAGTAGAGGTACCGTGGGAGTTCAGGTAGTCGATTGGGGTATCAACGCCGTGCATCGCCATCTTCATGCAGCGCACCGCGCCTTCGCCGGATGGAGCAACCATGTCAGCGCCGTCAGACGTTGCGCCGTAGCCCACGATCTCAGCGTAGATGTGGGCGCCACGCGCCAGCGCGTGTTCCAGCTCTTCAACCACGACCATGCCGCCGCCGCCCGCGATAACAAAACCGTCGCGGTGTGCGTCATAGGTACGGGATGCTTTGTCTGGCGTTTCGTTGTATTTGGTAGACAGTGCGCCCATTGCGTCGAACTCACAGGCCATTTCCCAGCCCAGCTCTTCGCCGCCGCCAGCAAAGACGATGTCCTGTTTGCCCAGCTGGATCTGCTCAACCGCATTACCGATACAGTGCGCGGAGGTCGCACACGCGGAGCTGATGGAGTAGTTCACGCCGTGGATTTTGAATGGCGTTGCCAGGCACGCGGATACCGCAGAACCCATCGCTTTGGTCACAACGTATGGACCGACCGCTTTCAGGCCGCGCGGGCTACGCATGGCGTCAGCGCCGAATACCTGCGCCTTAGAGGAACCGCCGGAACCGGCAATCAGGCCCACGCGTGGGTTGTTCTGGTAGGCGTCTTCGCTCAGACCAGAATCCTTGATTGCTTCCTGCATGGAAAGATAGGCATAGATAGAGGCATCGTTCATGAAACGAACCACTTTACGGTCAATCAAACCGGTGGTATCCAGTTTAACGTTACCCCATACGTGGCTACGCATTCCAGAATCTTTAAACTCTTCAGAGAAAGTGATCCCGGAGCGTCCTTCACGCAGAGATGCCAGGACTTCCTGCTGGTTATTACCGATGCTGGAAACGATGCCCAGGCCAGTAATCACTGCACGTTTCATTCAATACCTCTGTAAGTCGCACTATAAAAAGTTTCGAGTCGCACAATAGCGTACACTTGTACGCCGAACAAGTCCGATCAGCGATTTTCTGTGGAAATTTGCACCGACAGGCTCACATCGTTAAGATCGTGCCACTGCCTGTCGGACGAGTAACTTACGTGAAACAAAACGCCATACAACCTGCCAACCTCGAATTCAACGCTGAGGGTACACCTGTTTCCCGAGATTTTGATGACGTCTACTTTTCTAATGATAACGGACTGGAAGAGACGCGCTATGTTTTCCTCGACGGAAATCATCTCGGCACCCGCTTCCCTGAGCATCCGCGCAGTCTGTTCGTTGTGGCGGAGAGCGGTTTCGGAACCGGGCTGAATTTTCTGACTCTCTGGCAGGCATTCGATTGTTTTCGCGCTGCACACCCCGAGGCTACCCTACAAAGATTACATTTCATCAGTTTCGAAAAATTTCCGCTTACCGCGCACGATCTGCGGCTTGCCCATCAGCACTGGCCGGAGCTTGCCCGCTGGGCGGAACAGCTTCAGGCACAGTGGCCGTCTCACATCGGTGGCTGTCATCGTCTGATTCTGGACGATGGACGGGTCACGCTCGACCTGTGGCTGGGCGACATTAACGACCTGACCGATAAGCTCGACGACTCGATGAATCAGAAGGTGGACGCCTGGTTCCTGGACGGTTTTGCGCCCGCCAAAAACCCGGACATGTGGAGCCAGCATCTGTTCAACGCCATGGCGCGGCTGGCACGTCCCGGCGCGACGCTTGCCACCTTCACCTCGGCGGGCTTTGTCCGCCGTGGGTTGCAGGAGGCGGGGTTTACCATGCGCAAAACCAAAGGCTTTGGCCGCAAACGCGACATGCTGGTCGGGGTGATGGAGCAGGATCTGGCGATCCCGGCACAGACACCCTGGTTTGCTCGCCGCCCCAGTGCGTCGCGTGAGGTCGCCATTGTGGGCGGCGGTATTGCCAGCTCCCTGCTCTCGCTGGCGCTGCTGCACCGGGGCTGGCAGGTGACGCTCTATTGCGCTGACGAGGCGCCGGCAACGGGTGCATCAGGCAACCGCCAGGGCGCACTTTATCCTTTGTTAAGTTCACACGATCCGGCGCTGTTCCAGTTCTTCCCGGCGGCGTTTACGTTTGCTCGTCGTCTCTACGATAGCCTGCCGGTTGCGTTTGACCACGACTGGTGCGGCGTGACGCAGCTCGGCTGGGACGAGAAGAGCCAGCAGAAAATTACACAAATGCTGTCGCTGGGTCTGCCGGAGGCCATCGCCCATGCCGTGACGGCGCAGCAGGTTTCTGAGACCGCGGGCGTCGACACCGGCTGCGGCGGGATTCAGTATCCACGCGGCGGCTGGCTGTGTCCGGCTGAACTGACTTCTGCGGCGATTGCTCTCGGGCAGTCTCGCGGCTTGACGGTACATTATGCCCACAAGGTTGAATCGCTTAGTCGGACAGCGCACTGGACGCTGCGTTTTGCTGACGGCAACGAGGCGCAGCATGCCAGCGTGGTGCTGGCCAACGGGCATAACATCAATCAGTTTACCCAGACCGAGACGCTGCCGGTTTATCCTGTCGGCGGCCAGGTGAGCCATATTCCTGCCGCGCCCGCGCTGAGCAAGCTGCGCCAGGTGCTGTGTTACGACGGCTACCTGACGCCGCAAAATCCGTCCAACGGCCATCACTGCATCGGCGCAAGCTACCATCGCTCTGAAACGAACATGCAGTACAGCGAAGCAGATCAGCAGCAAAACCGCCAGCGCCTGATCGACTGTTTCCCGGATGCGTCGTGGGCGAAAGAGGTTGACGTCAGCGAGGGCGAAGCGCGCTGCGGCGTACGCTGCGCGACCCGCGATCACCTGCCGATGGCGGGAAACGTGCCGGACTATGAAGCCACGCTTGAACTCTATCAGGATCTGGCAGACAACAAAGAAACGGCGGTGAGTGCGCCGGTTTATCCTGAACTGTTTATGCTGGGTGGTTTAGGCTCGCGGGGATTATGCTCCGCGCCGCTGCTGGCAGAGGTGCTGGCTGCGCAAATGAGCGATGAGCCGGTTCCGCTGGACAGGGTTACGCTCGCGGGGCTGAATCCGAACCGGTTGTGGGTAAGGAAACTGCTGAAGGGGAAAATGGTTAAGTAGGGTGCGGTCGAATCCCCTCACCCTGACCCTCTCCCCAAAGGGGAGAGGGAAGAGAAGGCGGCGGCTTAGCGTTTAGCCTGCTGGAATAAATTGTCCCACATGCCCAGCACTAAAGACTGGTCGCGCGGAGAGAGCTCCCCGGCCAGAATGGCTTTTTCCAGGCTGCGCGTGACTTCAGCGTGAACGGCGTCGGCAGAGTGATCGTCACCTGCTTCCAGCTCGGCTACCGCCAGCGTCAGGTGACCACGCAGATAACCGCTGGCGAACAGCTCATCATCACTGGCGTGTTCCACCATGTCATCAATTAACGCCAGAATGCGTGATTCAAATTCTGCGATCATCTTCTTTCCTCTGTTATAAATCTTCCGGCCAAGGGAAGCATTCCGCCGTGATCTCCGGCGTGTGGTAATAATTCTGTAAGGCCTCGATCAGACGCGCCGGACGTTCCGGGATGCCCTTCTCAAGATACTCCATCACCTGCGCATGCACGCGGCGCTGGAAGACGATACGGTCTGGCTCGAAGTCGCCTTCAAGGTTGTCACAGCTCACGTTGAACGGGAAACCCGCCGCCACGCAGAACAACCACTCCAGCGCCTGCGGTTTTACCTCCACATCTTCGAACCGCCCCTGGGTGGCGGCGTCGCGCCCGTCCGGGCAGTACCAGTAACCGAAGTCCACCAGCTCGCGACGCGCTTTCCCTGCGATGCACCAGTGCGAAATCTCGTGCAAACCGCTGGCGTAAAAGCCGTGGGCAAAGACGATGCGGTTGTACGGAACCTCGTCATCAGCAGGAAGATAGATCGGTTCGTCGTCGCCTTTAATCAGACGGGTATTAAAATCATCAGCAAAACAGCTATCGAAGATCTCAATCAGCTGTTCGTATTTATGCGTACTGTTCATTAGTTCATCCCCAACCAGGTGAGGATCTCCTGTCCATGGCTGTCATAAAGAAGTTTGGCGCTCATCACCGCCGAGACGACAACAATCATCGGGCGGATCAGCTTTTGCCCTTTGCTTAATACCAGACGCGAGCCTGCGCGCGCGCCCAAAAACTGCCCTGCCATCATCACAAACCCGGTTGCCCAGATAACCTTACCACCAATGATAAACAGCAGCAGGCCGCCAACGTTGGAGGTCGCATTCAGCACCTTGGCGTGGGCGGTGGATTTGGCGAGGTTAAAGCCGGCCAGCGTCACGAACGCCAGCGCGTAAAACGAGCCTGCCCCCGGGCCAAAGAAGCCGTCGTAAAAGCCGACGCAGCCACCGGCAATCAGCGCAAACGGCAGGCCGTGCAGCCGCCGCGCCCGGTCTTCCTCGCCGAGCTTAGGCATCAGCAGGAAATACAGGCCGATGCAGATAACCAGAATCGGCAGGATCTGGCGCAGAATGTCGGACTGCACATGCTGTACCAGCAAGGCACCCGCCGTCGAGCCAATAAACGTCATCAGGATATTGAGCTTCTGATCGGCGAGATTCACCACCTTGCGGCGAACAAAATAGAGCGAAGAGGAAAGAGAGCCGCCGCACGCCTGGAGTTTATTGGTGGCGAGTGCCTGGGCAGGACTCATGCCTGCCGCCAGCAGCGCCGGAACGGTGAGCAAGCCGCCACCGCCCGCAAGGGCATCGATAAATCCGGCTAACATCGCAACAAAAAAGAGCACCGCCAGCAGCAGCGGTGACACCATGAACAGATCGACGAAATTATCCATTAAAGTACATGCTCATCCAGTAGCGCCTGGCAGGAAGGCGGCAACGGAGGCGGTGTCTTCTTCTCAGGCTTAGAGGTTCCAAGCTTGGCCGGTTCAAACCAGCTTTGCAGTTCGTAACCGCAACCGTCGCCAGGCGGCGGGAGCGGCTGATCTTCACATTCCAGGCTGTTCGCCGGGCAGCGCAGACGAACATGCATATGTGCCCGGTGCTGGAACCACGGGCGCACTTTGCGCAGCCAGTCGCGATCCGTTCCCGCATCCAGGCAGAGCTGCTGCTTGATGGCCGGGTTAACAAAGATCCGCGTGACGTCATTATCTTCTGCCGCCAGCTTGATCATGCTGGAAATTTCCGGTGACCAGCGCGAAGCGACGACCCGTTTGCCGTCGGCCGACACCAGATCCAGCGCCTGCGGCTTCAGCAGTTGCGCTGAACTCCAGCGTGTTTTCGGCAGTTGCAGGAAAATATCCACATCCAGTCCGGTCTGGTGGCTGGCGTGTCCGCCGTTAAAGCGGCCACCGGCAGGCATCCCCATATCGCCAATCAGCATCGTGCCCAGCCCCAGGTTATGTACCTGGTTGCCAAGACGCTGAATAAACAGCACCAGGTCAGGATGGCCGAAATAACGGCGCTGGTCGGTGCGCATCACCTGATAGGTATCCGATTGCAGCGGAAGTTCCTGCGCGCCGACGATACAGCCGTTGGAAAACGCGCCGATAGACTGCGCGCTACCCGCCACCGGGTGGGTGATTTTCTGCCACGGCGTGGCGGCCAGACTGGCTCCACTGGCAAGCAGCGCCAGCAGAGCGATTGCGGTTTTTTTCATAGTTACCAGCGTGGAATGGTGGTCGACACATCCGCATTCTGCGCGCGCTGACGCAGGAAGTGATCCATCAGCACAATCGCCAGCATCGCTTCTGCGATCGGCACCGCGCGGATCCCCACGCACGGATCGTGTCGCCCTTTGGTGATCATCTCAACGTCTTCGCCAGCGCGGTTAATTGTGTGGCCCGGTACGGTAATACTGGACGTTGGCTTCAACGCGATATTGGCCGTAATCTGCTGACCGCTGCTGATACCGCCCAGAATGCCGCCCGCATGGTTGCTCTGGAAACCCTCTTTCGTGATTTCATCACGGTTCTGGCTGCCGCGAAGCTGAACCACGTCAAAACCGTCGCCGATTTCGACGCCTTTCACCGCGTTAATGCTCATCAGCGCGTGGGCGATGTCGGCGTCGAGGCGGTCAAATACCGGCTCGCCCCAGCCAGCCGGCACGCCGTCGGCTACCACGGTGACTTTCGCGCCAATAGAGTCACCCTCTTTTTTCAGGCCGCGCATCAGTTCGTCCAGCGCGTCCAGCTTGTCGGCATCGGCGCAGAAGAACGGGTTAAGCTCGACCTGATCCCAGTCTTTGATTGCCAGCGGAATGTCGCCCATCTGGGTCAGGCAGCCGCGGATAACGATGCCGAATTTCTGCTGGAGATATTTTTTGGCAATCGCCCCTGCCGCTACGCGCATCGCGGTTTCACGTGCGGAAGACCGGCCACCGCCGCGATAGTCGCGGAAGCCATATTTTTGCTCATAGGTGTAATCGGCATGGCCAGGACGGAAGACATCTTTGATCGCGCCGTAGTCCTGAGAGCGCTGATCGGTGTTTTCAATCAGCAGTCCGATGCTGGTGCCGGTGGTACGGCCCTCAAATACGCCGGAGAGAATTTTGACCTGGTCCGGCTCGCGACGCTGCGTGGTGTAGCGAGAGGTACCCGGACGACGACGATCGAGGTCATGCTGCAAATCGGCTTCGGTCAGTTCGATGCCTGGCGGGACGCCATCAACGATACAACCCAGTGCCAGACCGTGCGACTCGCCAAAGGTGGTCACACGGAATACCTGTCCAATACTGTTTCCTGCCATCACGGCTCCGATGTTGTTGTTTGTGTTTGAGCGTTGTGAAACGGGCCGAAGCCCGCTGGATTAATCTTTGTAAATGCTGAAGTATTCGCGCGCGTCAAGCAGCTGCGCTTTGGTCAGCATAAAGACGCCGTCACCGCCGTTGTCGAACTCAAGCCAGGTGAACGGCACATCCGGGTACTGCTCTATCAGATGTACCATGCTGTTGCCCACTTCACAAATCAGAACGCCGTCGTCGGTCAGATAATCCGGCGCACACGCCAGGATGCGGCGGGTCAGCTTCAGGCCATCAGAGCCTGACGCCAGGCCCAGCTCCGGCTCGTGACGATACTCGTTCGGCAGATCGGACATGTCTTCTGCATCCACGTACGGCGGATTGGTAACAATCAGGTCGTATTGCAGCGTCGGCAGGTCGCGGAACAGGTCAGAGCGGATAGGCGTGACGTGATGGATCAGGCCGTGCTCTTCAATGTTGTGTTCGGTAACGGCCAGCGCGTCGGTGGAGATATCGACGGCGTCCACTTCCGCTTCAGGGAAAGCGTAGGCGCAGGCAATGGCGATGCAGCCGCTGCCGGTGCACATATCGAGAATGTGCTGCGGCTGGTGCGCGATCAGGCCGTCAAAGTGGTTGTTGATCAGCTCACCAATCGGCGAGCGCGGCACCAGCACACGCTCGTCAACGTAGAACTCGTGGCCGCAGAACCAGGCTTTGTTGGTCAGGTAAGCCACCGGAATGCGCTCGTTCACGCGGCGGATCACTCGCTCAACGATGCGGTGTTTTTCGCTGGAGGTCAGGCGCGCGGTACGCATGTCTTCCGGAATATCCAGCGGCAGATAGAGTGACGGCAGCACCAGCTGGACGGCCTCATCCCACGGGTTATCGGTGCCGTGACCGTACCAGATATTGGCGGCGCTGAAGCGGCTAACCGACCAGCGCAACATGTCCTGTATGGTATGCAGCTCGTTTACTGCTTCATCGACAAAAATTTTATCCACTCTTTCCTCCAGGGCATGCTCGCATAATTTTCGGCGGCTAGTTTGCCATGAAGACGGGGATAAATCAGCAATGACGCGTACCGCTTGAGGTTAAAAAATGCGTTTAGTCGGGTACACTATCGGAAATACGAGATGAGAATGACGAATGAAAAAGAAAACACCGCTCAGCGAGGAGGATCAGGCTCTCTTCCGTCAGCTGATGACCGGGACGCGTAAAATCACGCAGGACACCATTGTCCATCGCCCGCAGCGTAAGAAAATCAGCGAGGTTCCGGTCAAACGTCTGCTCCAGGAGCAGGCCGATAACAGCCACTATTTTTCAGATGAATTCCAGCCGCTGCTCAATACGCAGGGGGCCGTGAAATACGTGCGCGAAGACGTCAGCCATTTTGAGCTGAAGAAGCTGCGCCGGGGCGATTATTCGCCGGAGCTGTTTCTCGATCTGCACGGGCTGACGCAGATGCAGGCGAAGCAGGAGCTGGGGGCGTTGATCGCGGCGTGCCGACGCGAGCATGTTTTTTGCGCCTGCGTGATGCACGGTCACGGCAAACATATTCTCAAACAACAGACGCCGCTGTGGCTGGCTCAGCATCCACACGTGATGGCTTTTCATCAGGCACCAAAAGAGTACGGCGGAGATGCCGCATTGCTGGTGTTGATTGAAGTTGAGGAGTGGCAGCCGCCAGAGTTGCCCTGACAGGATGGCGGGAAGCGCTATGCCCCCGCCATATCGCACGTCACGTCAGATGGCTTTTGCCATCTTCAGGTTGCACGGACTCATTTGCCAGTTGAAGACCCCTTTGCCGGTTTCGTCGAGGGTGACGTTGGCAATGGCGGACGTTGTGAACATCGGTGGCGTTTCGCCCGGGCACAGCTCAGATACCAGATAGCCGACCAGCGGCAGGTGGGAAATGACCAGTGCGGAAGCAACACCTTCATTGCACAGCGCCTGAAGGTAAGCGCTGACAAGGCCAACATCGCCGCACGGCGTGAGTTCAGGAAGAACGTCCACGCTGGCTGGCAGGTTCATACACTCCCCTACCACATCCAGCGTCTGCTCTGCCCGCAGGAACGGACTCACCAGAACGCGTTCAATGTCCACTTTTTGACCTTTAAGCCATGTTGCCATCTGACGGGATTCGTCGCAGCCACAGACGGTTAAAGGACGTACTGAGTCACTGGCGGCATCAAGTGCCGCGTCGCCGTGACGCATGATAAAAACTTGCATATTGCACCGCTTTTGTTAACCAGAATCACCGGCGTTAACTACCCGCGATTAATGCTCTGAGGTAGAAAACCCGATGGCCGGGCATTGTGCCTGATCCATTCGGTGAATGAAACGCTGTTTTTTACCTCAATGGCGTAAGTATAGTCAATCTCTGTTTACAATTTCGCCAGAACAGGTTCCATTACCTCAGGATTTACCCTTCTTTGACTTCAGTTTACGCAATCAGTTTCCCTTGCGGACCAGAATGTCTGGCCCCGTTCCGCCATCTGCAATAATTCGTCACAAGGTGTAAACCGTGGACCGTATTGCGAGGCCAGACGTTGCAGAATCGCAACCACTTCACCCACCCCGAGGGTATCCATGTACCGGAACGGGCCGCCAAGGAATGGCGGGAAACCGATGCCAAACACGGCGCCGATGTCGCCGTCGCGCGCGCTTTTGATCACCTGCTCGCCAAAGCAGCGCGCCGCTTCATTGAGCATCATCATTACGCAGCGCTCAGCGCACTGAACTGCCGACAGTTTTCCCTGACCCGTGACGGGAATAAGCGCATAAACCGAAGGGTCGACCTGTTTCTTGCTTTTACGCCCTTTCGCGGCGTAAAGATAGAAACCGCGTTCATTTTTTCTGCCTTTGCGATCGTCCTTCAAAATTGCAGAAACAAAGTTTGCAGGCGGCGCAAAACGATCGCCATAAGCCGCTTCCAGCACAGGGATAATTTTAGTCCCCGTATCAATCCCTACCTCATCCAAAAGCTGGATTGGGCCAACGGGGAAACCAAACTTCACCAGGGCATCATCGACGTGCTCAATTTTCTCCCCTTCCGTCAGCAGCCGCATCGCTTCGTTAATGTACGGCGCCAGAATACGGTTGACGTAGAAGCCCGCTTTGTCCGCGACCACAATGGGTGTTTTGCCCTGTTTTTTCGCCAGCTTCACCACGGTGGCAATAGTTTGCGGGCTGGTTGTAGCATGCGGGATCACCTCCACCAGCGGCATTTTTTCGACCGGGCTAAAATAGTGCAGCCCTATCACCTGCTCCGGGCGCGCGGCTTTCGCCGCGATGTCGCCAATCGGCAAAGAGGAGGTGTTTGAAGCAAAAATGGTGTGCGGTGCGCAATGCTGCTCAACGTCCGCCACCATCTGCTGCTTAAGGGCCAGATCTTCGAACACGGCTTCAATCACCAGATCGCGGTGTGCGAACCCGCTGTAGTCGGTGGTGCCCGTGATCGTCGCGAGGGTTTTATCGCGCTCGCTGGCCTTAATATGGCGGCGTTTCACTTTGCGATCGAGATTCTGCCAGCTGTACTGCAACGCGTGGTTGATGCCCTTAGGGTTGATATCTTTAATACGTACGGGCAATTTGCCTTTGCTGGCGGTGACAAACGCGATGCCGCCACCCATCAGCCCGCCGCCCAGAACGCCAATTGCGCGCAACGGAGCCGGTTCAGCTTCGCTGCCCGGATCTTTTTTGACCTCCGTGCTGGCAAAGAAAATGCTGCGCAGCGCCTGCGATTGCGGCGTCATCGCCAGTTCGCCAAACGCCTTCGCTTCTGCGGCATAGCCGCTGCTGCTGCCCTGCGATAAACCGGTTTCAATCACCTCCAGAATGCGCTTCGTTGCCGGATAGTTTCCTCTGGTTTTTTGCTCGGTTTTTTTATCCACCATCCTGAACAGCAGCGCGCGTCCCAGCGGCCCGGCAAGGATGCGCTCGCGCACCGGCAGAGGGCGTTTCGCCTGACGCCCCTTCAGCGCCCGTTCAACGGCAGCGTCAAGCAGGATAGCGTGCGGAACGACCTCATCAACCAGACCCGCCTTCATGGCCTGACGGGCGCGCAGCTGTTTACCGGTTAAGATCATCTCCAGCGCCGTGCTGACGCCCACCAGACGCGGCAGGCGCTGCGTTCCACCCGAGCCGGGCAGCAACCCAAGCTGTACCTCCGGCAGGCCGAGTACGGTTTTTGCATCGTCGGTACAAATGCGGCTGTGGCAGGCCAGCGCCAGCTCAAGCCCGCCGCCCAGGCAGGCCCCATGAATCGCGGCGACAACGGGTATCGACAGCGCATGGATCTCCGCCATCACCTGCTGACCCTGACGCGCCAGATCTTCTGCCTCCTGAGCGCTTGCAGCGCGGGCAATCATATTGATATCGGCCCCGGCGATGAAGTTATCCGGCTTTGCCGAGATAAATACCAGTCCGCGTATCGCTTTGTTTTCGCGGATCTGTCTGAGCATTGCGCGCACCTGAACGCCAAACTCGGCCTTCAGGGTATTCATCTTTTCGTCGGGCACATCAATGGTAATAACGGCCACGTTATCGAGGCGAACGGCCAGGTTGAATGCAGATGTCGTTTCCATTATTCAGCCTCCAGAACCATTGCTGCACCCAGACCGCCCGCCGCACAGGCGGTGACGAGACCAAAACCGCCGCCACGTCGACGCAGCTCGTGCAACGTCTGGGTTATCATTCGCGCCCCTGTCGCCGCAAACGGATGACCGTAGGCGATGGAGCCACCCAGCACGTTGAATTTACTCTGATCGACTTCGCCTGTGGCATGCGCGCGGCCCAGCACGTCGCGGGCAAAGCGCTCGCTCGCCATAAGCTGCACGTTTGCCAGCGTTTGGGCGGCAAAGGCTTCGTGCATATCAATCAGCGTGAGATCGGAGAGCGTCAGCCCTGCGCGATCCAGCGCCAGCGGCGTGGACCAGGCCGGACCGAGCAGCATGTCCTGCCAGACATCGATGGCGGTAAAGGCGTAGCTGCGCAAATAGCCCAGCGGCGTAATGCCCAGCTCTTTCGCCCGGGATTCCGTCATCAGGATCACGGCGGCGGCGCCGTCCGTCAGTGGCGTACTGTTAGCAGCAGTGACCGTACCGTGCTTACGGTCAAACGCCGGGCGCAGTTTGGCGTAATCCGCCAGCGTGGAGGTGCCGCGGATGTTGTTATCTTCTGAAAGCGGTTCGCGGTAAGGCGGCACGTAGGCAGTCATCACTTCGTCGGCCAGTTTGCCTTCTGACCAGGCTTTCGCTGCAAGCTGATGCGAGCGATGCGCCAGCGCGTCCTGCTGCTCGCGGGTAATACCGTAGGTTTTTGCCATCTGCTCGGCAGTGTCGCCCATACGCAGGCCGGTGGAGTATTCCGCAACGGCAGGGGGCACGGGCATGAGGTCGCGCAGGCGTAAACGCGAGAAGAGTTTGAGCTTCGCACCGGTGGTCCGGGCTTTGTTGGCATCCACCAGGATGCGGGCTAGCCGTTTGCTGACGCCGATGGGCAGCACGGAGGAGGAATCCGCGCCTCCGGCGATCCCTGCGCGGATGGTTCCCGCCATCAGGCTTTCAGCCACGTTCGCCACCGCCTGAAAACTGGTGGCGCAGGCGCGGCTGACGCTGTAGGCGTCGGTGTGAACGTTCATGCCGGTGCCCAGGACGATTTCACGCGCAATATTGGGCGCTTCCGGCATTTGCACGACCTGGCCGAAAACCAGCTGCTCAATAACCTCTGGCGGGATCTCGCTGCGAGCCAGCATCTCCCCCACGACCATTTTTCCCAGATCGACAGCCGGTATACCGTGAAACGCGGTTGCCTGACGCGCAAACGGCGTACGTAACCCGCTGACAATGGCAATGCGGTCACCGTGTCGGGTGATAATCGGTAATGCCTGACTCATAACACTCCCCTGTAAAAAAATTTTGCGCGCACATTAAGTGGTCTGACCTGATAATAGTGTTAACTATTTTTTTACATTGAGCCAATCGGGGAAGCGAAAAATTGCGAGCTAAGGCACAGAGAAGAAAAAGAAAATGCCCAGGGTAAAAGCAAAACGGTAACCCGTGGGTTACCGTTTTTAGTGTTTGCGCCCTCTCCCGTGGGAGAAGGTTGGGGTGAGGGCACCAGACCGCAGGAATTAACGCAGGCCCAGCTGGAAAATCAGCGTTTCAGCTTCGCAGGCGAACACGAAGTCGATATCCAGCTGTACGCCGCCGTCCACTTCCGTGAAGGTAGATTTGATTTCGCACGGATCGGATTCCACTTCGCGCGCGCGCTGGGTCAGCGCCGCCAGCGTTTCTTCCGCTTCAGCGCGATTGCTGAAGACGCGGCTGTAAGAGGCGGTGCAATCGGTGTTGTCCATGATGGTGCCAACATCCATACAGCAGCAAACCGGGGTTTCATCAGCACTGCATTTACTCATAGCTCAATTTCCTCTGTATTCGCGCAACGCGCGAGATAAACACGATGCGACTATTTTACGCCCCCGGACGAGCCCCCTCCAGCCGTTAATGGCGCAAAATCGGATAAGTGAGCAATATCACACTAAAAAATGATCTAAAACAAAATTCACCTTTTCAGATGATTCGCACTGGTCACAATTTTGCCAACCAGATCTCGTTTCAAGAAACATATCTGAAAATATTAATAAACAAACTTGCAACATCCCAGCTGGTCAGACCTATACTCTCGCCACTGGTCTGATTTGTAAGTCATACCTCAGACCCTACACTTCGCGCTCCTGTTACGGTATGTAACAATTATTGAATAAAAATAACTCAATGAGGTTATGGTCATGAGCCAGAAAACCCTGTTCAAACAAACTGCTTTAGCAGTTGCAGTGGCAATCGTCTCAACGTCCGCCTGGTCAGCGGGCTTCCAGTTAAACGAATTTTCTTCCTCTGGCCTTGGCCGTGCGTATTCCGGGGAAGGTGCGATTGCCGATGACGCAGGCAACGCAAGCCGTAACCCGGCGCTGATCATGATGTTCGATCGCCCTACCTTCTCTGCCGGTGCGGTTTACATCGATCCTGATGTCAACATTTCTGGCAAATCACAGTTCACCGGCGCGGATCTGAAGGCGGATAACATTGCGCCAACGGCGTGGGTGCCTAACCTGCACTTTGTTGCCCCGATTAACGAACAGTTTGGTTGGGGGGCTTCTGTTACCTCTAACTATGGCCTGGCGACGGAATTCAACAACGACTATCCGGCCGGGGAATACGGCGGTAAAACCGACCTGACCACCCTGAACCTCAACCTGAGCGGCGCCTATCGTCTGAACGATAGCTGGAGCTTCGGTCTGGGCTTTAATGCCGTTTACGCCGACGCAAAAATCGAGCGTTACACCGGCGAGCAAACCGCTGCGCTGCCGAAAAACAGCAACAAAATCGCCAGCCTGAAAGGTGATGAATGGGGCTACGGCTGGAACGCCGGGATCCTGTATGAACTGGATAAAAACAACCGCTGGGGTCTGACCTATCGCTCAGAAGTGAAAATTGATTTCGATGGCGATTACAAAAGCGGCATCCTGAGCCCAGTCAACGGTATGGTTCCGGGCGCAGGCACCACCATTCCATGGGGTACCTCGAATCAAACCGTACCGGGTTCACTGTCGCTGCATCTGCCTGAAATGTGGGAAGTGTCTGGTTACAACCGCGTTGCGCCGCAGTGGGCAATTCACTATAGCCTCGCGTATACCAGCTGGAGCCAGTTCCAGGAGCTGAAAGCCACCGGCAGCAACGGCCAGACGCTGTTCTATAAGGACGAGAGCTTCCACGACGCATACCGTCTGGCGCTGGGTACGACCTACTATATGGATGACAACTGGACGTTCCGTACCGGTATCGCGTTTGATGACAGCCCGGTCCCGGCAGATAAACGTTCTATCTCCATTCCGGATCAGGACCGCTTCTGGCTGAGTGCGGGTGCAACCTACGCATTTAACGAGAATGCGTCCATCGACGCGGGCGTCTCTTATATGCACGGTCAGAAAGTGACCTTCCAGGAAGGCCCTTACGAGTTTACCTCTGAAGGTAAAGCGTGGCTGTTCGGTACCAACTTCAACTACGCGTTCTAATCCCAACACGATTAAAAAAGGTGAGCATCGCTCACCTTTTTTATTTATTCCGAATCAATATCTTTTAATTCGTTCTCGATGGCTTTCGCGTTCGGATTATCTTCCGGCTTCAGCTTACCGCCGTTGGCAATAAAGTCGTGGTTCTGGAAGTAGGCCTCACGCACCATGATGTACGGATCCGAAGACTGACGCAGCAGACCGTCTGAGTCCAGCAGTTGCGCACGTGTTTCAATCCCTTCCACGGTCCATTTACCAATCGACAGCGGCCAGGTGAGCCATGACAGCACCGGATACAGCGTATCCACCATGTCGCCGCCATCGTCACGCACGGTGAAGCTGCCGTAGAACGGCAGATGCACATACGGACCATAACCTACGCCATAATGTCCCAGCGTACTGCCGAAGCGGTGCGGCTGTTCACGCTGTAGTTTCGGGTTAGCCATGCCTGCGACATCAATTAAGCCGCCCATGCCCAGCAGGGAGTTCAGGAAGAAGCGGGTGAAATGCACCATCCCCTGATACGGGTCGCCCTGGAGGAAGTAGTTCACCATCACCGCCGGCTCTTCGAGGTTACTGGTAAAGTTGCTCAGGCCGTTTCGCGCTGGCTGCGGAACGTAGTCACGCCATGCCACGGCAACCGGACGAACCAGGTACGGATCCAGCACATTATAGTTAAAGCTGTACATTGAACGGTTAAATCCTTCGAGAGGATCGGAGCGTCCGGTTTGCTCGCCAGAGCTGGCGCAGCCCACAAGCATCGTCACGCCCAGCGCAAGCGCCGACAGCCGAAGTTTCATATATTTCTCCCTGTTCAATATGGCTATCGTTGAATGCCATCTGTAACGGAGCAGGTGACGCTCCGCCTGAAACGTGCAAGTGATTGTAACAGCACGCTTACCGATGTCTACGAGGACAATGACGACCCGCTCGCGTCATCACGCTAATTTCAGCATAGCCTGTCTTTAAGAATTCGTTTCGCCGGCAATTTTATATTGGCTTTGAAAGAGATGTCTCACCTTTATTGCCATTTTCTGCAATTTAAGAGCTTCCCCACGGGCAAGGCGCTAAAAGCCGCTACGCTTAAATGAGCGATAACCCCGAAGGAGCAGTTATGAAAGACATTAACGAAGAAAAAATTGGCGAGAACAATGAAGAACCTGAGATTGAGAGCGAGGAGAAAGACCGGGGCGAGGAGATAGAAGTCGATGAGGATCGCCTGCCGTCGCGCGCCATGGCGATTCATGAACATATTCGCCAGGATGGCGAAAAGGAGATGGAGCGTGACGCGATGGCCCTGCTGTGGTCAGCCATCGCAGCCGGTCTGTCGATGGGCGCATCGCTGCTTGCCAAAGGGATATTTCACGTGCAGCTGGAAGGCGTGCCGGGCGGGTTTTTGCTCGAAAATTTAGGCTACACGTTCGGCTTTATCATCGTCATTATGGCGCGGCAGCAGCTTTTTACCGAGAACACCGTTACCGCCGTACTGCCGGTCATGCAAAACCCCACCCTCGGAAATTTTGGCTTACTGATGCGCCTGTGGAGCGTCGTGCTGCTGGGGAACCTCATCGGTACGGGCGTAGCCGCCTGGGCCTTCGAGTATATGCCCATATTTGATGAACCGACCCGTGACGCATTCGTGAAGATTGGGATGGATGTGATGAAAAACACGCCGGTTGAAATGTTCTCTAATGCCATTATCTCCGGCTGGATCATCGCCACTATGGTCTGGATGTTCCCGTCAGCGGGCAGCGCGAAAATCGTCGTGATTATCCTGATGACCTGGCTTATCGCACTCGCGGATACCACGCACATCGTTGTCGGGACCGTAGAAATCCTTTATCTGGTATTTAACGGCACCCTCCACTGGAGCGACTTTTTCTGGCCGTTCGCCCTGCCTACCCTCGCAGGCAACATTTGTGGCGGAACCTTTATCTTTGCGCTGCTGAGCCATGCGCAAATCCGTAACGACATGTCCAACAAGCGTAAGGCCGAGCTTAAGGCTCAGGAAAAAAAGGATAAAACAGCCGAAAAATCGGCGTGAACGGTGACTCTTTGACCAGTCAGGCGGCAATGCGCTTAACGAAAAGTGTAAATAACGTTATACTCTTGCCGCTTCGTCCCCTTAGTTAAATGGATATAACGAGCCCCTCCTAAGGGCTAGTTGCAGGTTCGATTCCTGCAGGGGGCACTTCCGTTTTTCCTTATGCCCCCTTCCAAAGCTCCACGCAGTTCCGGCCACGCCGTTTCGCGCCGTATAAGGCTTCATCCGCAGCCTGAATCAACCGTTCGTAATCAGGATGACCGTTAAACATCGCAGCGCCTATCGAGAGTGAGAGCGGGATAATCTCGCCGGTTGGGGAGTTAACCTTGATTTTTTCCACCCGTTTGCGAATGCGCTCGGCAATACGCAGCGTATCCACTTCCGAGATTTCCGTCAGCACAATCAGGAACTCATCCCCGCCGTAGCGAAAAACGTAATCGCAGGTTCGCACGTTGTCGTAGAACGCGCCGGAAACTTTTCGCAGGATCTCGTCCCCGGTATTGTGTCCCCAGGTATCATTGATTTGTTTAAATTTGTCGACATCAATCAGCAGCGTTGAGAGCATTGTCCCGGCCCGGGTGGCGTGCAGGATTTCGCGTTTGAAGATGGTTGGCAGGAAACGGCGGTTCAACAGACGGGTCAGGACATCCACCCCCACCTCGTGCCGCGAAACTTCATCAAATAGCTCGCGCAGCAGGGTGATGATTTGCGAGAGGGTATTCCGCATTCGCTGCAAGAATTTATCCCGGTGCACTTTATCATTCAGGTCCTGCCCTGACAGACGGACCTCGTTAAAAAGGTCATCAAATTCCTGAATCAGACGAGAGATATGCCCGGCCTCAGCGATCCCGCTGAAATAGTGACGACCTTTATGGCTAAACCACAGTCCAAATTCAGACTGACCCAGCGGAAGACTGTTGCCGATACTGGAATTAAGGGTGATTTTATACAGCAGCACCATTTCCCATGACAGTAACGCCGCGGTCTGTCTTTCCTTCTCCTCTTCTGCGTTCTCCATTAAGGAAAAGATACGGTAATTCTCATCTTCCTTCGCCGCATTGTTCTCGCTAAAAACATAGGCCCGCGACATCACTTCCATGGCCAGATCGATACTGTTTATCGCGTAGTGATAAATATGCAGCTTCACCTCGGGCGTATGGGCGCTGGTAGTAATGACGGGTAACAGCAGCTTTTTCAGCACACGAAAGCCCATTTCGACCAAATCAACCGAAATACCAATACGGGCATGAACATCCGCAGCGCGCTGCTGCGCCCGCATCTGCTCTTCAACCTGCTCCACCCGGCATGAGAGCACATCAATAAGCCAGCGGCGAAGCGCCTCCTGAAGCTGCCTTTCCACCTGTTCGGTCGTCAGGAATTCAGCCACCGAAGGGTCCGCCAGCACCACACGATAAAATTCAGCAACCAGCGGCGATGCGTTGTCCCTGGCAAGCTCAGTCGCAAGGCGATGCACGTCGGGATCGGTCTCATTAATCAGCTTCACCCACTCTTCTTTCACCGTTTGCAGGTAGGTTTCCATGATCTGCTCCTTAAGGAGTCATGCAGGAACGCAGATTTAACAATAGCAAAATCAACCCACTCCGCAATTGTCGCTTTTTTAAGCAAAAACGAGTGATAGCTCATATTGTATAACGGTGCTACATTATGCCGCCCACCCAAGTCAGCAATGGCCAGGCAACGTCGTAAAGAACGGTAAAGCCTGCAACCATGACCTCGTCCTACGGTCTTAATGGCACGTGGTATCGCGAAGTCTGCGCTACCTTCACAGGCTTTACAAAGGTTCCACTATTTTGTCTCAATCCAAATTTCAGCGGGCGTTTCTGCATCCGCGCTACTGGTTTACATGGTTCGGCCTTGGCGTACTTTGGCTACTGGTGCAACTCCCTTATCCTGTGATTCGTTTTCTGGGTTCGAAGCTCGGCAGCGCATCGCGTCACTTCCTCAAACGTCGTGAGTCCATTGCCCGTAAAAATCTCGAACTTTGCTTTCCGCATTACAATGCGCAGCAGCGCGAAACGCTGATTGCGGAAAATTTTAAATCTATCGGTATGGCGCTGCTTGAAACCGGTATGGCCTGGTTCTGGTCAGACGAACGCGTCCGTAAATGGTTCGACGTGGAAGGTCTGGATAACCTGAAACGTGCCCAGCTGCAAAAGCGCGGCGTGATGGTTGTTGGCGTACATTTTATGTCCCTTGAGCTGGGCGGCCGCGTTATGGGCCTCTGTCAGCCGATGATGGCAACCTATCGCCCGCATAACAGTGCGCTGATGGAATGGGTACAAACGCGGGGTCGCATGCGCTCCAACAAGGCGATGATCAGCCGTAACAATCTGCGCGGTATGGTGGGCGCCCTGAAAAAAGGTGAAGCCGTCTGGTTTGCCCCGGATCAGGATTACGGTCCTAAAGGCAGTAGCTTTGCCCCTTTCTTCGCGGTTAAAGATGTCGCTACGACAAACGGTACCTTTGTGATTTCACGTCTGTCAGGCGCCGCGATGTTAACGGTTACCATGGTCCGAAAAGCCGATAAGTCAGGCTATCGTCTGCACATCTCCCCAGAAATGGCGAACTATCCTGAAGACGAAAGTGAAGCCGCTACCTTTATCAATAAGGTGATTGAATTCGAGATTATGCGTGCACCCGAGCAGTATTTGTGGATGCACCGCCGCTTCAAAACCCGCCCACTGGGCGAAGCCTCACTCTATATCTGAACCCTTCCGAAGGTTAGTTTCGCTAAGAAACTAACCTTTTCAAACACCTGTCATCGCCGTGCGTAACGGTTTCGTTCAACCGTCGCTCAATACGCATTTATTGCGTACTGAAATCAAACTGTCGCCGTTCCACGACACTCGTAAGTATAGGAAATTATTTAAAAAAATGCCTCTTGTCACTCCTGAATTTTAGGCGTACATTAGCGCCGTCTGGCGACAGGAAAGCACAGAATTCAGGGCTGAAGTTAGCGACGGAACGGGATAAATCCGATTTCCCCTTTCGCATGATTTCAACTCTCTATACTCAGTTGGACTCTGTTTTTTTAATGCGTACCGGAAGATACGCGGAGCGATGAAACGTGAAATATTTCTTTATGGGCATTTCGGTTATTGTTTTAGTTTGGGCCGGAACGTTTGCTCTGATGATCTAGTTAAGAAAATGCAGTCAAAAAAACAGGCGCCGTTGGCGCCTGTTTTTTTTGGTGTCCGTTAAGACTCAGCTTGTTCCGTAACGCTCTTTGCTGCGAGCAAACCATCCGCGCGGAACATGCTTTTGATCCCCCGCACTGCCTGACGGATACGGTCGCTGTTTTCTATCAGCGCGAAACGCACGTGCGTGTCACCGTAGTCACCAAAGCCAATGCCCGGAGAGACGCACACCTTCGCGTCCTGAAGCAGTTTTTTGGCAAATTCCAGCGATCCCATCGCCGCATATGGCTCGGGGATTTTCGCCCAGACGTACATGGAAGCTTTAGGCATTTCCACCATCCAGCCCGCTTCGTGAAGCCCTTTGACCAGCACATCACGGCGGCGTTTGTACTGGGCGGCAATATCAAGTACGCACTGCTGATCCCCTTCCAGCGCCGCGATGGCCGCGACCTGTAATGGCGTAAAGGTGCCATAGTCATGGTAGCTTTTAATACGTGCCAGGGCGCTCACCAGCGTTTTGTTCCCGACCATAAATCCAATTCGCCAGCCCGCCATGTTGTAGCTTTTCGAGAGCGTGAAAAACTCAACCGCCACATCACGGGCACCCGGTACCTGCATAATGGACGGCGCTTTCCAGCCATCATAAACGATATCGGCATAGGCGAGATCGTGTACCACCAGCACGTCGTAACGCTTAGCCAGTGCAACCACTTTCTCAAAGAATTCGAGTTCAACGCATTGTGCCGTTGGGTTAGACGGGAAGCCGAGGATCATCATTTTCGGCTTTGGATAGCTTTCACGAATCGCCCGTTCCAGCTCGTTAAAGAAGTCGACGCCTTCCACCAGCGGAACAGAACGAACCTGCGCGCCGGCAATCACCGCCCCATAAATATGAATAGGGTAGCTCGGGTTCGGCACCAGAACGGTATCGCCGTGATCCAGCGTCGCCAGCATCAGGTGGGCCAGCCCCTCTTTCGAGCCAATGGTCACGATCGCTTCACTTTCGGGATCGATATCCACCTGATAACGATCCTGATACCAGCGAGAGATCGCCCGACGTAACCGGGGAATACCGCGTGAGGTCGAGTACCCGTGGGTATCAGGACGCTGGGCAACGGTGCAGAGTTTCTCAACGATATGCGGCGGCGTTGGGCCGTCAGGGTTACCCATACTGAAATCGATAATGTCTTCGCCGCGCCGACGCGCAGCCATTTTCAGTTCAGCAGTGATGTTGAAAACATAAGGGGGGAGACGATCGATACGCGTAAAACGGCGTTCAGGACTGAATTCAGCCATAGATTCCTCAGAGTCACGTTAGCGCCCGGACCGTCCGAGCGACGCTGCCACCCGTGTGGCGTGCTTAGAAAATAACCTGAAGAAAAAGACGCTGTCGAGAGGGTAATGACAAAATAATATTTTGCGCTAAAACGGGAACGCGATAGCAGTGAAAAGCGGAACTCTTTTCGCGAGCAGGCAGTTTTAAGCGCTACGATTTAACACGTTGTTATCAGTATTGTTACCGTACTTTTTACCTCAAACGGAAACGCACCAACTTTCAGTCAAAAGCAAGCAATCCCCTTTGGGAATTATGGTTTTTCCTCATTTGATAAATCTGACGGATAGCTGGTCATCAGGCCCCATGTTTTCTATCATAGATTTTTCCCGTTTTCCCAGGCCTGACCGTGCACGAAATCTTCAATATGCTCCTGGCGGTGTTTGACCGCGCGGCATTAATGCTGATCTGTCTCTTTTTCCTCATCCGCATTCGCTTGTTTCGCGAGCTTTTGCATAAATCAGCCCACTCGCCAAAAGAGCTGCTGGCCGTCACGTTTATCTTTTCGATGTTTGCCCTGTTCAGCACCTGGTCCGGCGTGCCGGTAGAAGGATCGCTGGTAAACGTGCGCATCATCGCCGTGATGTCAGGCGGGATCCTCTTTGGCCCCTGGGTCGGGATTATTACGGGCATTATCGCCGGGACCCACCGATACCTGATTGATATTGGCGGCGTGACGGCCGTACCCTGCTTTATCACCAGCATTATTGCCGGGATACTCTCCGGCTGGATTAACCGCAAAATTCCGAAAAAGCAGCACTGGCGTGCGGGGATTATCGCAGGGATGGTTTGCGAAACGCTGACCATGATTCTGGTCGTCGTCTGGGCGCCCACCGTTGCGCTGGGGCTGGATATCGTCTCGAAGATCGGGATTCCGATGATCCTCGGGAGCGTCTGTATCGGTTTTATCGTGCTGCTGGTGCAAAGCGTGGAAGGCGAAAAAGAGGCCAGCGCCGCGCGTCAGGCCAAGCTGGCGCTGGATATTGCCAACAAAACGCTGCCGCTTTTCCGACACGTTAACGCCGACTCTTTACGTCAGGTTTGCGATATCATCCGCCGGGACATTCATGCGGATGCGGTCGCTATCACCAATATTGACCACGTGCTGGCTTACGTTGGCGTCGGTGAGCACAACTACCGCGACAGCGACGATACCATCAGCCCGACCACCAGACAGGCAATTAATTACGGAAAAATCATCATTAAAAATAATGATGAAGCCCACCGTACGCCAGAGATCCACTCAATGCTGGTGATCCCGCTGTGGGAAAAAGGGGTCGTCACGGGGACGCTGAAAATTTACTACTGTCACGCGCACCAAATCACCTCCTCGCTTCAGGAAATGGCGATTGGCCTGTCGCAAATTATCTCTACCCAACTCGAAGTGTCGCGTGCGGAGCAGCTGCGCGAGATGGCAAATAAGGCAGAACTCCGTGCCCTGCAAAGCAAGATCAATCCCCATTTTCTGTTTAACGCGCTGAATGCGATCTCCTCCTCCATCCGTCTTAATCCGGACACCGCGCGGCAGCTGATTTTTAATCTGTCACGCTATCTGCGCTACAACATTGAGCTAAAAGACGACGAGCAGATCGACATCAAAAAAGAGCTGTATCAAATTAAGGATTACATCGCGATTGAGCAGGCACGCTTTGGCGATAAGCTCACGGTCATTTACGATATTGATGAGGAGGTCAACTGCGTGATCCCAAGCCTGCTGATCCAGCCGCTGGTGGAAAATGCCATTGTTCACGGTATTCAGCCGTGTAAAGGCAAAGGCGTGGTCACGATTAGCGTGACGGAAAGCGGTAACCGCGTGCGCATCGCCGTGCGCGATACCGGACACGGCATCGATCCGAAAGTCATCGAGCGCGTCGAGGCAAACGAAATGCCGGGCAACAAGATCGGGCTGCTGAACGTGCACCACCGGGTCAAGCTGCTGTTCGGTGACGGGCTGCACATTCACCGTCTTGAGCCGGGCACCGAGATTGCTTTTTATGTTCCGAATGAAAGAACGCCCGTTAATGCCCCCATTTCCTTGTTGCCGTAGGCCGGAGTAACAGATGAAAGTCATCATTGTAGAAGATGAAATTCTGGCTCAGCAGGAGTTGAGCTGGCTTATCAAAACCCACAGCCAGATGGAGATTGTTGGCTGCTTTGAGGACGGTCTGGACGTGCTGAAATTTTTGCAGCATAACCGGGTCGACGCGATTTTTCTCGATATTAATATTCCGTCGCTGGACGGCGTCCTGCTGGCGCAAAATATCAATCAGTTCGCCCACAAGCCGTTTATTGTGTTTGTCACCGCGTGGAAAGAACATGCCGTGGAAGCCTTCGAGCTCGAGGCGTTTGACTATATTCTCAAGCCGTACCAGGAGTCGCGTATTATCAGTATGCTGCACAAGCTGGAAGCCGCATGGCAGCAGCAGACGCTGCCTGCCAGCACCAGCCCGGCAGCGCGGGAAAACGACACCATTAACCTGGTGAAAGACGAACGGATCATCGTCACGCCTGTCGACGATATTTACTATGCCGAAGCGCATGAAAAAATGACGTTTGTCTATACGCGGCGTGAATCCTACGTCATGGCGATGAACATCACCGAATTTTGCAATAAACTCCCGGCCGCCCGCTTCTTCCGCTGCCACCGTTCGTTCTGCGTCAACCTGAACAAGATCCGCGAAATCGAGCCCTGGTTTAATAACACCTATATTTTGCGTCTGAGGGATCTGGATTTTCAGGTGCCGGTAAGCCGCAGCAGGGTGAAAGAGTTCCGCCAGCTTATGCACCTGTAGTGCGTTCCCTCTCCCGCAGGAGAGGGGGACGGGCGTCAGAGGATCTGACCAAGCACCTGGCGCAGATGCGCACCGGAGCCAAGCAAGCCTGGGTTGTCGTGGACAATCAGGTAAACCGGAATGTCCTGCACGTAGCTCCTGAAACGGCCTTTGTCTTCGAAGCCGCCGCGGAAGCCGGAGGCGGTAAAGAAATCGAGGAAGCGCGGCACGATCCCACCCGCAATATAGACCCCGCCAAAGGTGCCAAGATTCAGCGCCAGGTTGCCGCCGAAACGCCCCATAATGACGCAGAACAGCGACAGCGCACGGCGACAGTCAGTACAGCTGTCGGCCAGCGCGCGTTCGGTCACGTCTTTAGGCCGCAGATTTTCCGGCAGACGGCCATCTGATTTCACAATCGCCCGATACAGGTTCACCAGCCCCGGGCCAGAAAGCACGCGCTCGGCCGACACGTGACCAATCTCGGCGCGTAGCTCCTCAAGAATAATGCCCTCTTCTTCACTGTTCGGCGCAAAATCCACGTGACCGCCCTCGCCCGGCAGGCTCACCCAGCGTTTGTCGACGTGAACCAGGTGCGCCACCCCCAGACCGGTGCCCGCGCCGTAAACGGCAATCGGTTTACCTTCAATCGGGGCCGTACCGCCGAACTGAATCAGATGCTCTTGCTTAAGCATCGGAATAGCCATGGAAACCGCGGTGAAGTCGTTAATGATTTCAAGGTGCGAGAAGCCGAGGTTCTTCTGCATTTCGGCAATTGAGAAGGCCCAGGTGTGGTTGGTCATCGCGACCCAGTCGCCGGTGATCGGACAGGCGATGGCGATACAACCGTCCTCAACGCTCACTTTATGCTCTTCCAGATAGACGCGTACCACCGCTTCCAGGCTTGGGTAATCCAGCCCTGAATAGGTTTTCGCCTGAGAAATTTCACCGCTGTTCACATCGCACAGGGCAAGGCGAGCGTTGGTGCCGCCCACATCACCTACCAAAGCATACTTTGTCATTCTTCTACTGCTCCGCTAAAGTCAGAATAAATCTTTGGGACACTGTAAATTCAAGGCGTGATAACAACAACGACCAGAAGGTGACTGCCCATGGATTATCGATCTTCGTCACATAATAACTTTACCGTTTCAGCACCTTTTGCACTATTGCCACAATGCTGATTGTGCAAAGTAACGTTAAGCCGTTTTGTACAAGGAAATCATCATGCTCCATCCGCGAGCCAGAACCATGCTGTTATTGGCTGTCCCGGCGCTGATTATTGGCGTGGCGTCGAGCCTGGTGCTCATCGTCGTCATGAAGGTGGCATCGGTGCTGCAATCGTTGTTGTGGTCTGCGCTACCGGTAAAGCTCGGCATCAGCATTGACTCGCCGGGTTGGATCATGATGATGCTGACCCTGACCGGGATTGCCGTAGGCCTGGTGATCCGCTATAGCCCGGGACACGCCGGGCCGGACCCGGCGCTGGAACCACTGATTGGCGCGCCCGTTTCGCCTTCTGCCCTGCCGGGTCTTATCATCGCGCTGATTATCGGCCTCGCCGGCGGCGTGAGCCTCGGGCCTGAACACCCCATTATGGCGGTCAACATCGCGCTGGCGGTCTTCCTGGGGGCGCGTCTTTTCCCGCGCGTTGGCGCGCTGGACTGGACGATTCTGGCCTCCGCCGGCACCATCGGGGCGCTGTTTGGCACGCCGGTAGCCGCCGCGCTTATCTTTTCTCAAACCCTGAGCAGGGACAATGACGTGCCGCTGTGGGACAAACTCTTCGCGCCGCTGATGGCCGCCGCTGCGGGGGCGCTCACCACCAGCCTGTTTTTCCATCCTCATTTTTCGCTGCCCATCCCCCACTACGGTCAGATGCAGCTCGCCGATATTTTCAGCGGTGCCGTCGTCGTCGCGATAGCCATTGCGCTGGGGATGGTCGCGGTATGGTGTCTTCCGCGCCTGCATCGCCTGATGCACAGACTGAAGCATCCGGTGCTGATTCTGGGTATGGGCGGCTTTATTCTGGGTGTTTTAGGCGCCATCGGCGGGACGGTTACGCTGTTTAAGGGGCTGGACGAGATGCAGCAGCTGGCCTTCAGCCAGGTCTTTAGCGTTTCAGATTATCTGCTGTTCGCGCTGGTGAAACTGGCGGCGCTCGTGGTCGCTGCGGCCTGTGGTTTCCGGGGAGGTCGTATCTTCCCGGCGGTCTTTGTTGGGGTCGCGCTGGGGCTGATGCTGCATGAGCACGTCGACGCAGTCCCTGCGGCGATTACCGTCTCCTGCTCCATTCTGGGGCTGGTACTGGTGGTCACGCGCGATGCGTGGCTAAGCCTGTTTATGGCGGCCGTTGTCGTGCCGGATACCACGCTTCTGCCGCTGCTCTGTATCGTGATGTTGCCCGCCTGGCTCCTGCTGGCGGGCAAACCGATGCTGATGGCATGGCGAAACGACAGGTAATCAGGCGTTATTGCGCGCCTCCAGCGCTTTGGTCAGCGCGCTCAACAGCGGCGGAATATCGGCTTTCGGCAGCATCACCTCGATCAGCGACAGCCGCTCGTGGTGTGCCACTTTATCCAGCACTTCCGCCAGCGCTTCCGCTTCGCTGACCTGCCAGCACTCTGCCTGAGGCGCCAGGCTCAGCGCCTGCGGGATCTGCGTCCAGTTCCAGAGGGCGATATCGTTATAGCGCTGCTCCGGCCCGTGGATAGCCCTCTCGACCGTGTACCCTTCGTTGTTAAGCACCAGAATAATCGGGCGCTGCTTGTCGCGCAGCATTGAGCCCAGCTCCTGAATGGTCAGCTGCGCGGCACCGTCGCCCGTCAGGACAATCACGCGTCGGTCCGGACACGCCGTATGCGCGCCAAAAGCCGCCGCCAGCGTGTAGCCAATCGAGCCCCACAGCGGCTGGACGATAAAGTTGACGTCTGCCGGTAAACGCAGATCGATAGCGCCAAAAGCAGATGTTCCCTGGTCAGCCAGAATGATATCGCCGGGACGAATAAACGCTTGCAGGGTACGCCAGAAACTCTCCTGCGTCAGAGATCCTTCGATAGTGGGGAACGAAAAGCCGCTGTTATCCGATGACGTTCGCGTATCACGTACATGCGTTTTACACAGGGCCGTTAGCGTTTCAATCGCCTCCCTCATCGGGATGCCCGTAAACCAGACGTCACCGACGCGGGCAGCGTGGGGCTGAACCTCTATCGTCTGGGCTGGCGTCAGCTGATGGGTAAATCCGGCGGTGAGCGTATCGGTAAAACGCGTGCCAATGCACAGCACCGTATCGGCACCCTCGATCGCCTCTTTAACCTGTTCGGCGCTTGCCGACCCGCTATAGGTGCCATAAAAGCCGCTCTGACGTTCATCAAAAATGCCCTTACCCATCAGCATCGTTGCGTGGGCCATTGGCACCGCTTTGACCCACTTCTGAACGGCGTCTCTCAGGCCGTGGCGCAGCACCAGGAAATCCGCTAACAGAGCGGTGCGTTTGCTCATGGACAGACGCTTTTCGGCAGCCTCACGGAACGCCTGCAAACAGGCTGAATCAGCGGGTGCGGGATGCAGAGTGAGAGCGCTTACAGGGGGCGTAGCGGCTTTTTTCGCCACATCGGCAGGCAGCATCAGGTAGCCCGGACGGCGCTCCCGCAGCATGGTGGTAAGCACCCGGTCAATTTCATAGCAGGCGTTTTGTTCGGTGAGCACCGCCTGTGCGACGGTAATGGGTTCGCTCATATGATAGAAGTGGCGGAACTCGCCGTCGCCTAACGTATGGTGCAATAACTCTCCTCGTTGCTGTGCCGCCATACCCGGGGCCCCCACAATATGGAGCACGGGAACATGTTCGGCAAAGCTGCCCGCCACACCGTTCATGGCGCTTAATTCCCCAACGCCGAATGTCGTCAGCAGCGCGGCAAAGCCCTTACAGCGGGCATAGCCGTCAGCAGCGTAAGACGCATTCAGTTCGTTGGCACAGCCCACCCAGCAGATGTCCGGGCTGTCTATCACATGGTCGAGAAATTGCAGGTTATAGTCGCCCGGCACGCCAAACAGATGATCGGCACCGCAATCTGTTAGTCGGTCCAGCAGGTAATCGGCGACGCAATAGGGGGTACGCATATTATAGGTGTCCTTCTGACGTTGACCTCACTCTGAGTATTAAATAAGCGTGAAGCCTGTCCAGAAATGGCGAGAAGTCGAGAATGGAAAGAATGCTTTACGAAAAAAGCTGAGCTATGCTCATTTTCTTCGGGTGAGTGTAAACGTATACACTGATTTTTCTTTTCAGCGCCAGAGGTCTCGCCAATGGGTTATCAACCTGACAAAAATCGTTATCAGACAATGCAGTATCGCCGCTGTGGACAAAGCGGCCTCAAGCTTCCCGCCATCTCGCTGGGGCTGTGGCATAATTTTGGCGACGCGACGCTGCTCGAAAACAGCCGTCAACTTTTACAGCGCGCGTTCGATTTGGGTATTACGCATTTTGACCTTGCCAATAATTACGGCCCGCCTCCTGGGTCGGCCGAACGTAATTTTGGTCGCATTTTGCAGGAGGATTTCCTGCCCTGGCGCGATGAGCTGATTATCTCCACCAAAGCGGGCTACACCATGTGGGACGGGCCTTACGGCGACTGGGGCTCGCGTAAATACCTGATCGCCAGCCTGGATCAAAGCCTCAGGCGTATGGGGCTTGAGTACGTTGATATTTTCTATCACCATCGCCCCGATCCCCAAACGCCGCTGCGTGAAACCATGAAAGCGCTTGACCACGTGGTGCGTCAGGGCAAGGCGCTGTACATTGGTCTGTCCAACTACCCGGCAGAACTGGCACGACAGGCGATTGAAATACTGGAGGATCTGGGCACGCCGTGTCTCATCCACCAGCCGAAGTACTCCATGTTTGAACGTGCGCCTGAAGCGGGTTTGCTGGAGGTATTGCAACAAAAAGGGGTGGGATGTATCCCCTTCTCTCCGCTGGCCGGTGGATAGTTGACCGATCGCTATCTGAACGGCATCCCGGCAGATTCTCGCGCGGCAAGCGGCAGTAAGTTCCTTAATCCGGAGCAAATCACCGACAATAAGCTGGAAAAAGTGCGTAAGCTGAACGCGCTGGCGCAAAGCCGGGGGCAAAAGCTGTCGCAAATGGCGCTGGCCTGGATACTGCGTCACGATACGGTGACGTCAGTGCTCATCGGCGCAAGCAAAACCGGGCAAATTGATGATGCAGCAGGCATGCTTGAAAATTGTCATTTCTCCGCAGACGAGCTGAAGACGATAGAAGCGATCCTGTCCAGTTCCGATTAACATTACTTTTAGCAAAAAGTGCTCTCCTTCATGATTTAGGAGTTGAGGCGATGAAACGAATGTTTACCAACTCGTAAAATTGCGTTAACAGGTCGCACAGCGGCCCCGATCGTGAAGGAGAAGAGTATGTTCAGGTCACTGATTCTTGCAGCGGTATTACTGGCTTCGGCCCCGCTGGTCGCCAACGCTGGCGAAATCACCCTGTTGCCATCGATAAAATTACAAATTGGCGATCGCGACAATTACGGTAACTACTGGGACGGCGGCGGCTGGCGCGACCGTGACTACTGGCACCGCCATTATGAGTGGCGTAAAAACCGCTGGTGGAAACACGATAACGGCTATCACCGTGGCTGGGATAAGCGTAAGGCCTACGAACGCGGCTACCGCGAAGGCTGGCACGATCGTGACGACCACCGCGGCGGCAGAGGCCATGGTAAAGGCAGGGGCCACGGTCACGGCCATCATCATTAACAGCAAAAAGGAGCCTCACGGCTCCTTTTTCTTTTACAGCCCTGCCGCCGTGCCTATTAACAACCAGAGGTTTAACGCCACCACCACGACTACAATGGCCCAGCCGGCGCGTTTCACCCATGTTGAATTTACCAGATCGCCCATCAGCGATTTGTTGCTGGTGAAGATCAGCAGCGGCACCAGCGCTAGCGCAATACCGAAACTCAGCAGCACCTGACTCATCACCAGAATGCGGGTCGGATCCAGCCCCATCAGAATGACAATAAAGGAAGGCAGCATGGTTACCGAGCGGCGAACCCACAGAGGAATGTGGAAACGTACAAACCCCTGCATCACCACCTGCCCGGCCAGCGTTCCCACAACCGTAGACGAGAGACCCGCAGCAACCAGGCTTAAACCGAAAATAGTGGCAGCGGCATGGCTCAGCAACGGCTCCAGCGTCAGGTAAGCCTGGTCGAGATCGGCAACCCCGGTATGCCCGTTAAAATGGAACGCGGCGGCGGCGGTCGCCATCATCGCCAGGTTCACAAATCCGGCAATGGTCATCGCGATCGCCACATCCCATTTCGAGGCGGAGTAACGCTCTTTGCTCGTTCCGCCGTGCAGATTCTGGGTTAAAGAAGAGTGCAGATAAATCACGTGCGGCATGATGGTCGCCCCCAGCACCCCGGCCGCGAGAAAAACGGCTTCAGAGGTAGGTAACGATGGGATCACCATCCCTTTCGTCAGCTGCACCAGATTCGGCTGGGAGAAAACCAGCTCAACGATATAGGCGGCAGCGACGAACAGCAGCAGGCCGCCGATGACTTTCTCCAGCGGTTTTTGTCCCCGCCGCTGGAGCATCAGAATAAGGAACGTGGCGATACCGGTCAGCACGGCGCCCTGTAGCAGGGAGACGCCCAGAATAAGCTTAAAGCCGATCGCCGCCCCGATAAACTCGGCGAGATCGGTAGCCATGGCGATAATTTCCGCCTGGACCCAGTAAAACCATACCGCCGGACGCGGATAGTGATCGCGGATTTGCTCCGCCAGGTTTTTCCCGGTGGCAATACCCAGCTTCGCGGAAAGCATCTGAATCAGCATCGCCATCAGGTTGGCCCAAACCACAACCCACAGCAGCTTATAGCCGAAACTGGCCCCGGCCTGAATATTGGTCGCAAAATTACCCGGATCGATGTAGCCAATCGCGGCAATGAATGCCGGTCCCATTAATGCGAACCGCAGCTTGCGTGCCGCTCTGCCGCTGCTACTCTCTACGCGACTATTCGTCATTTCTGCCTCTGGAAATATAGCCTTTGCTATGTTTTATGCTATCAAAATGAGAATGATTATCAAGTTCATTTGTAATGGTTAACATGATTTCTCTGATAGTCAGGAACAATAGACAGGCAGGTGGAGCAAGGTCACAGAATGTGAAAATGCGCAGACATTTGTGAAGCGTAGCACACAAACTTAACTTTTCACTCATTTACCTAACATAACAAAAATGTATTGTTGATCACTATTTTTGAGACTCGTCACAGGATGTAACTATAGTGTGGGCTTGATCTCGTTTTCTTTGTGCTTGTTACATAGAATGTGCACGGAAATTAAACCTGCCTCATATTTGGAGCAAATATGGACCGCGTCCTTCATTTTGTCCTGGCACTCGTTGTCGTTACTGCACTCGCATTGCTGGTCAGCACAGACCGCAAAAATATTCGTATTCGCTATGTTGTCCAGCTGCTGGTCATTGAAGTTTTACTTGCGTGGTTCTTCCTGAACTCCAACGTAGGCCTCGGCTTCGTGAAAGGCTTCTCCGAAATGTTCGAAAAACTGCTCGGATTTGCCAACGAAGGGACAAACTTTGTCTTTGGCAACATGAACGATCAGGGTCTGGCCTTCTTCTTCCTGAAAGTGCTCTGCCCTATCGTCTTCATCTCTGCCCTGATCGGTATCCTCCAGCACATCCGTGTTCTGCCGGTGGTTATCCGTGCGATCGGCTTCCTGTTATCTAAAGTTAACGGCATGGGCAAGCTGGAGTCCTTCAACGCAGTCAGCTCGCTGATCCTCGGTCAGTCTGAGAACTTCATTGCGTATAAAGATATCCTCGGTAAGATGTCCCGCAACCGCATGTACACCATGGCGGCGACCGCAATGTCTACCGTTTCCATGTCTATCGTGGGCGCGTATATGACCATGCTGGAACCTAAATACGTGGTTGCGGCGCTGGTTCTGAACATGTTCAGCACCTTTATCGTCCTTTCGTTGATTAACCCGTACCGTGTGGATGCCAGCGAAGAGAACATCCAGATGTCAAACCTGCACGAGGGACAGAGCTTCTTCGAAATGCTGGGTGAATACATTCTGGCTGGTTTCAAGGTTGCGGTTATCGTTGCCGCGATGCTGATTGGCTTTATCGCGCTGATCGCTGCGCTGAACGCCCTGTTTGCGGCCGTACTGGGTATCTCCTTCCAGGGCATTCTGGGCTATATCTTCTACCCGGTTGCCTGGGTGATGGGTGTACCTGCTCACGAAGCGTTGCAGGTGGGCAGCATCATGGCAACGAAACTGGTATCCAACGAATTCGTGGCGATGATGGATCTCCAGAAGATTGCCAGCACGCTCTCCCCCCGCGCGGAAGGGATCCTGTCCGTCTTCCTGGTCTCCTTCGCGAACTTCTCTTCCATCGGTATCATCGCTGGCGCGATTAAAGGCCTGAACGAAGAGCAGGGTAACGTGGTGTCTCGCTTTGGCCTGAAGCTGGTTTACGGTTCAACGCTGGTGAGCGTCCTGTCTGCCTCTATCGCGGCACTGGTCCTGTAATTCATACCGCTGAACGAAAACCGGGAGCCATCGCTCCCGGTTTTTTTATGCTTCCAGCGCCGTCAGAGGCTGGGGTTTACCAATCAAATAGCCCTGCAAATAATCTACGCCAAATCGCAGCAACATTTCGCGTTGTTCAGCCGTTTCCACATATTCAGCCACCACACACAGCGATTTCGTTTTTGCCATGTTGCAAATGGACTGCACGATCATCGCATCCATGCTGTCGGTGCAGATATCTTTCACGAAGCTGCCATCGATCTTAATGATATCGGCCTCCAGCCGCTTCAGGCGCTCAAAGTTGGCATAGCCGGTACCAAAGTCGTCTATGGCAATACGGAAGCCGTAATCACGCAGCTGCTGGATATTTTTGATGCTGCTTCCCGAGTCAGAGAAAGCCTGTTCCTCGGTGATCTCAATGATGATATCTTGCGGCGCAATAGCGTAGCGTTCAAAAAGGGCAATGATCTCAGCCGCAATTTCATTTTGCATCAGCGTCAGCGGCATCAGATTGACGGAGAAGCGCGTTCCTGCACGTCCGGACGGATGGCTGCGCATCCACATCAGCAATTTTTCCAGTACGTTCAGGTCAAACCGGTGGCTCAGGTTGAACTGAGCAATCAGCGGAATAAAGCGGTCAGGGGTGATGATCTCGCCATCGCTTTCCAGCCTGGAGAGGATTTCAAAATACCCTTCCCCGCGCGCGTTGTGGATTGGCTGGGCGTAAAGGTGAAGACCGCCGATATCAAGGGCGCGTTTTATGCGGGCCAGCATTAGCACCCTGTCCGTCGTCTGACCAGAGACATCATCCAGACTGTTGGTTAACGCCAGAACGTTATGCCCGCCACAGGATTGCTCGGACAGCCAGCTCAGCTGACCCAGCGTGTGGTGCAGGCTTTCCCCATCCGGCACTTCCCCCCAGGAGGCACCAAACTCAATGTCGAGCTCGGTCTTGTTCCAGGTAATCTTACGGCTGTTCAGTTGATCAACCATATATTGCAGGCGCTCAGCCGTGCCCGGCCCCAGCAAGACCACCACCAGCTCGCTGCCCGGTAGCTGGAAGAGCTTCTCGTCTTTTTGCAATAGCGGTTGCAGCGACGCGGTGATCATCTTTTTACAGTGCACGCGCATGAGGATGCCGTAGTGACGGCTCAGGAATTCCAGATTATCCAGGCGCAGGCAGCAGACTTTAGCCTCAGGATGGTGCTGAAGAAAAACTTCCAGCGCACGAATGTTAGGCAGACCGGTGAGCGGATCGGTAAGCGCCCTCTCCTGCCATCCCTGTTTCAGCCATTCACTTTTCTGGAAGATCCGTGACATGTAAAGCAGGCAGATGGCGAAAGAGATGAGCACCGACAGGATAAAGGAAAGTGAGTGACCCGATTCAACGCCATTGAGAAAATTATAATTGTAGGTCAACAGCATGAGCGCCGAAGCCGCCCAGAGCAAAGAGATGAGCGAATAGCTCAGACGACCAATCCCCAGGGTAAAAAGAATAAAAACGATTGGCATCAAATAACCAGCTATAAACTGTGACTCGAAAGGCGCGCACAAAATAGCGATCATCGAGACCAACAGCATCAGCCACACAACGATAAATAACGCTTTTTTGTGACAAAAGAGGGGCTTCACACTTCGCCGCCAGAATGTTCGGGCATACCGGGGATTAATTATCATTCTTAACGGGTAATAGAACATCATGGTGAAAATCAGGGCGGCACAAATCAGGCTTTGAATATCGATAACGTTATAAATTGCAGAGCCTTCGCCGAAATAGGAGGAGATTGTCACCGGGAAATCAAATAAATATCCAGCCAGATACATCGATAATTTGATGCCTACAGGAACCATAAATCCGAGCCAGAAAATACGTATACCGATGTACTTATTCGGCATGCTGTGTCGCCAGCGCTTGCCCAGCATCAGGCGGATAACGCCACAGGCCGCAAAGACGGCAAACGTCTGACAAAGTAATAACACGGAAGATTGTAGTAATGCTAAATCAAAGTAATAAATGTTAGTAACACTAAAACTAATCAGTAAAGGAATGATTGCCCGACGTCCAAATAACAACACGATGGCGAGCATGGCGCTCAAGGGCAACCACGCTAAATAAACATCATTTTCGTTGACGATAGCGCGCGGGGAGATATAACGGGAAAAGGGGATCGCAATCAGGCTTAGCGCCAGGGCAATCATAAATATTTTTACATTATTGTAAATTTTTCTATTCATTAATCCGTGTGATCTATTTAACCATCGTCTTATTGACCGGATGGATAATAGGTTTATTAATTACACGAATCAAGTTCAGGTCTATTTATAGACTTGTTTATTGATTTGGATTGAGGTGATGTATAGAAAACGACATTGCTGGCAACAAAAAGAGTCTAAACATTTTACAAGATATAAAAAAACCCCCGTCTTGCGACGAGGGTTTAAATTTTGGTGGAGCTAAGCGGGATCGAACCGCTGACCTCTTGCATGCCATGCAAGCGCTCTCCCAGCTGAGCTATAGCCCCACATGTTACTTTACCTACCGCACTCTGTTGGGTTCAGAGTTTGGTGGAGCTAAGCGGGATCGAACCGCTGACCTCCTGCATGCCATGCAGGCGCTCTCCCAGCTGAGCTATAGCCCCATCGTAAAGCTGTCATGTTGACGGGCGGCATAATATGAATTCCGCCGCAACGTGTCAACGGCAAATTCAGCCTCCGCCTTTCAACCGCCGAAAAATCATGCAAATGAATCACTTTGCGAGCCTGCTCGCAGCCAGGAGTTAAGCTTGTCACGTTTTCACGTAAAACGGTGCTATAAAATGAACCACTAATTAACCCCACAGATATTCAGGAAATTGTATGATCAAGGAACGAATGACGCCAGAAGAGTTAGCCCTGCTGACTGGCTATAGCCGACAGACCATCAATAAATGGGTACGTAAAGAGGGTTGGATTACATCGCCAAAACCAGGCGTTCAGGGTGGCAAGGCGCGTCTGGTACACGTCAATGAAAAAGTGCGCGACTTTATTCGCAGCGCACGCAGGGTGACAGAGTCGCCGGAAATGCCAGATAAGGCGTACCACGACGGTTCACTTCACGCCCTGCTCATGACGCTGGCGAATGAAATGACGCCGGATGAGCAAAAGCAGATGACATCGCTGTTACTGCGGGAAGGGATTACCGGATTGTTACAACGCTTAGGGATTCGCGACCAACGCTAATATGAAAAGATTACGCAGCAAAATGACCACGGAAGAGCTGGCGGACAGTCTGGGCGTAGCCCGACAGACCGTTAATCGCTGGATACGACAAAAAGGATGGAAAACGGAGGGGATTAATGGTGTTAAAGGCGGAAGAGCGCGGGTGATATGCATTGATGCGCACGTGAAGGAGCACATCATAAGCCTTCCCGCCATGCGTAACCGTCAGGCTGTTTACCACGTTGCGGAAAGCCCTTCCCTCTATGGCGTGGCGACCTCACCCAGCCTGCTTCCACAAATCATCGACTCGCTGGAAAACATGACGGCTGTCGAACAGGAACGTTTGCGCGCACTGCTCGCGCGTGAAGGTTTGCAGGGTTTCCTTACGCGTCTTGGTATTGCTGAATAACAGGCAAAAAAAACGGCAGGTCACCCTGCCGTTATGTGTATTACGCGGGCATTACTGCTGGCTTTCGCGCTCAGCGATAAAGCCTAGCGCCTTGTTGATGCGCGCAACGCTACGCGATTTACCAATTGCATGTACGGTCACGTCCAGCGCCGGAGACTGGCCTGCCCCCGTTACCGCAACGCGCAGCGGCATACCGACTTTACCCATGCCAATTTCCAGCTCATCAGCAGTAGCCTGAATCGCGTGGTGCACATTTTCCGCTGTCCATTCGGTAATGGCTTCGAGCTTGTCTCGCACCACTTCCAGCGGCTGACGCGCAACCGGACGCAGGTGTTTCTTGGCCGCGTCCGCGTCGAACGCGTCAAACTCTTCATAGAAATAGCGGCAGCTTTCGGCAATCTCTTTCAGCGTTTTGCAACGCTCGCCAAGCAGTTTCACCAGATCCGCCAGTTCCGGGCCAGTACGGGTATCGATGTTTGCCTGCTCAATGTGCCATTGCAGATAAGTCGCCACATATTCTGGCTGCATGGTATTGATGTAGTGATGGTTCAGCCACAGCAGCTTGTCGGTGTTGAAAGCGCTGGCGGATTTGCTCACCGAGTTCAGAGAGAACAGGTTGATCATCTCTTCGCGGCTGAAGATCTCCTGGTCGCCATGGGCCCAGCCCAGACGCACCAGGTAGTTCAGCAGCGCTTCCGGCAGATAGCCGTCATCACGGTACTGCATTACGCTCACCGCGCCGTGGCGTTTGGACAGTTTTTTGCCGTCGTCACCGTTGATCATCGATACGTGCGCGTACACCGGTACCGGCGCGTTCAGCGCTTTCAGGATGTTGATCTGACGCGGGGTGTTATTGATATGGTCTTCACCACGGATCACGTGCGTGATTTCCATATCCCAGTCGTCCACCACTACGCAGAAGTTATAGGTTGGCGATCCGTCAGTACGACGAATAATCAGATCATCCAGCTCCTGGTTGCTGAATTCGATCGGGCCGCGGATCTGGTCATCAAAGATAACAGAGCCTTCCTGCGGGTTAGCAAAACGCACAACGCACGGCTCATCGGCAGCATGCTCGCTGTGGTCGTGACGGCAACGACCGTCATAACGCGGTTTTTCGCCTTTTGCCATTTGCTCTTCGCGCAGTGCATCCAGACGCTCTCTGGAGCAGTAGCACTTATAGGCCGTGCCCGCGACCAGCATCTCGTCAATGACGTCGTTATAGCGGTCAAAACGTTTGGTCTGGAAGTACGGGCCTTCGTCCCACTCCAGATTCAGCCAGTTCATCCCATCCATAATGGCTTCAATTGCTTCCGGCGTTGAGCGCTCAAGATCGGTGTCTTCAATACGCAGCACAAACTCACCTTTGTTGTGGCGTGCGAAAAGCCAGGAATAGAGAGCGGTACGTGCACCACCGACATGCAGATAGCCTGTCGGGCTCGGCGCGAAGCGAGTTTTGATTTTCATGAAATGGCCTTACGTTATAAAGATGCCGGTAATCGGCAAATCCTGGGAAGAAAACAATGGGCAATATTCTATCACTGTGGGCCGATTCCTCAATGTCGATAACTTTATCCGGTTCGAGATTGCTGTTTTTGTTTAGAAATCATGCGCCACAGTCCGTTTTGCGATCGTTTTGACTAATTTTACGACGAACGAATAAAAACTTTAGAAAATGCGTTGACTCATTTTCAACTCTCCCTATAATGCGACTCCACACAGCGGGGGTGATTAGCTCAGTTGGTAGAGCATCTCCTTTACACGGAGGGGGTCGGCGGTTCGAGCCCGTCATCACCCACCATCTACTTCGGTAGACTCGCAGTGTAGATAAGAATTGAGATTGGGCGATTAGCTCAGTTGGTAGAGCATCTCCTTTACACGGAGGGGGTCGGCGGTTCGAGCCCGTCATCGCCCACCATTCTCACCTTATCGCAGCAGTTCCGAAATGGGCGATTAGCTCAGTTGGTAGAGCATCTCCTTTACACGGAGGGGGTCGGCGGTTCGAGCCCGTCATCGCCCACCATTTCGGGTCGTTAGCTCAGTTGGTAGAGCAGTTGACTTTTAATCAATTGGTCGCAGGTTCGAATCCTGCACGACCCACCAATGTAAAAAAGCGCCCTAAAGGCGCTTTTTTGCTATCTGCGATATAGCACATCCTCATTGCAGCCAGACCGCTTGTTTTACTCAAGATCACGCCTTCTTTGCCGATACCTCTATTTTATGGCGAAAAGGATCTCAATATGACAACTCTTAAGCCCGTTTCTCTGTCGGCGATGGACATCGGCAGCGTAGACAACAGCTCCGGCGGAAACGACATTGCTTCCCGGATCACCCGTCTGACCAAACAGATAACGAAAGTCACTCAGCAGCTCAAAGAAGTCGCCATGGGTGATGCCACGGCAGAAGAGAAGCAAAAGCAGCAGGAATTACTCGAATCTCAGCTGGCTATGTTGCAGGCACAGCTGGCGCAATTGCTGCGTCAGCAGGCAGAAGAGGCAATGCCAAAACAGGAAAACGGTCAGGCCGTGGCGGAAGGCATCAATAAGCCCTCCGCAGACCATAAGGTTGATATCTACATCTGATCGCTGTTTTCGTTAAAGAGCGGATCGCGCGTGCGGGCCTCCATCAAACGCCCGGCCTGCATGCGCACCACATCCCAGCAGGCGTGCGCCGCTCCAGAAAGAGACCTGTTTTTACGGCGTACCAGCATCAGCTGGCGTTCAATACAGGGCAAGAAACGCTTCACCGTTAAACGACTCCCCTGCGGCAGTGGCAGCGCCAGCGCCGGCAGAACGCTGATGCCAATCCCCGCTTCAACCATCGGAAACAGCGTGGCAGGATGCCCAATTTCCTGCACAATGGTTGCCTTAACGCCCTGCGCGGCCAGTGCGGCATCTATCAGCGGACGGCTGCCAGAGGCATAATCCTGTAGCACCAGGTTTGCCCCCTGCAAGGCTTGCCAGGTCACCTGCGGCAGCGATGCCAGGGGGTCATCATCGCGGCAGAGCAATAAAAAGGGCTCCGAGAGCACCACTTCACATTCCAGGTCGCTTACCGCTCCGGGGTCAATGACAATTCCGAAATCCACCTCTCCCTGACGAATACTCTCCAGCACCCACTGCTGCGGCCTGTCGTGCAAAACAAAATCGATATCCGGATAGCGGTGATTACTTTCCGCAATGCACTGAGGAATAAGATGCGCCGAAATCGTCTGGCTCGCCGCAACTCTCACGGTGCCGGAAAGCTGTTGCCCGAGCCGCCCGACATCCCGCAGCGTACTGTTCAGTTCATCCAGCAGCCTCTCCAGACGCGTTGCCAGCTGCTGCCCCGCTTCGGTGAGCACCACTTCTCGCGTCGTACGGTCAAGCAGCTTCACCCCCGTTTGCGTTTCAAGCTCCTTAACGCTATGGCTCACCGCCGACTGGCTGAGGCCAATCATCTCCCCTGCCCGGCTAAAGCTGCGAGCCTGCGCGACGGTGACGAAAACGCGAAGCTGACGTAACGAATAATTCATCTGTTTAATTCATGAATGGATGCAATAAATCAATTTTATTTCTCAAAGGGAAGAAAGCACAATAGCGGCATCTGTTTTCAGGAGTGATTATGAAACTTTTTCGTATCCTTGATCCGTTCACGCTGACCCTGATTGGAGTCGTTTTGCTGGCCTCGTTCTTCCCGGCGCGAGGCAGTTTTGTGCCCATTATTGAAGGCGTGACCACGGCAGCCATTGCCCTGCTGTTCTTTATGCATGGCGCCAAGCTTTCCCGGGAAGCCATTATTGCAGGCGGTAGCCACTGGCGACTGCACCTCTGGGTAATGTGCAGCACCTTTATCCTCTTCCCGTTACTGGGCGTACTGTTTGCCTGGTGGGCGCCGGTGAATGTCGACCCCGCGCTGTACTCCGGCTTCCTCTATCTGTGCATTTTGCCGGCCACGGTGCAGTCCGCTATTGCTTTTACCTCGCTGGCGGGCGGCAACGTCGCGGCGGCGGTTTGCTCTGCTTCCGCTTCCAGCCTGCTGGGGATCTTCGTTTCACCGCTGCTGGTCGGTCTGCTGATGAACATGCACGGTGCGGAGGGCAACCTGGAACAGGTGGGTAAAATTTGTCTGCAACTGCTGCTGCCGTTTGTGCTCGGACACTTATCCCGCCCCTGGATTGGGGAGTTTGTGGCGAAACACAAAAAATGGATCGGCAAAACGGATCAAAGCTCCATTCTGCTGGTGGTTTACACGGCCTTTAGCGAAGCCGTTGTAAACGGCATCTGGCACAAGGTGGGCGCCGGATCGCTGCTGTTTATTGTGGTGGTGAGCATTGTTCTGCTGGCCATTGTCATCGCGGTAAACGTCTTTGTGGCCCGCAGGTGCGGCTTCAATAAGGCCGATGAAATCACCATCGTCTTCTGCGGGTCGAAAAAGAGCCTGGCTAACGGGATCCCGATGGCCAATATCCTGTTCCCGACCTCGGTCATTGGGATGATGGTGCTGCCGCTGATGATTTTCCATCAGATCCAGCTGATGGTGTGTGCGGTACTGGCGCGGCGCTATAAGGCGCAGACGGAAAAGCTGGCGCAGGAAGAGACCCGCGCCGCGAAAGCTTAAGGACGCTTCAGGGGCTGAACCAGCTGGGTCAGCCCCTCAGTTTTGATCATTAACGTGATAGCCATCAGCTCGCCCAGTCGCCCGGCGGGGAACGCATCCTTACGGGCAAACCACAGCAGATACTCTTCCGGTAAATCAATCAGCCTGCGGCCCTTATATTTACCGAACGGCATCTCCGTATTGGCGATCTCAACGAGCTGCTCTTTTTCCACGTTATTCTCCTAACAGGCGCATCATTTCGTCTTCGTCGATCACCTCGATGCCGAGCTCCTGCGCTTTGGCCAGCTTCGAGCCGGCCGCTTCCCCGGCAATCACCAGATCGGTTTTCTTCGACACGCTGCCCGCCACTTTCGCCCCCAGCGCCACCAGGCGGGCCTTCGCGTCATCGCGCGAAAGCTGACTCAGGCTACCGGTCAGCACCACCGTTTTACCGGCAAACGGGCTGTCGATTTCGTCGGCATTCACCACTACCGGGGCGGGCCAGTGAATCCCCTGCTCCAGTAATTTACCGATCACCTCACGGTTGCTCTCTTCGGCGAAGAAGTTAAAGACGTGGGTGGCGACCACGATGCCGACATCCGGGACTTTCTGAAGCTCGTCGATGCTGGCTTTCTCCAGCGCCTCCAGCGTGCCGAAATACGCCGCCAGCCCCGCCGCCGTCGCCTCCCCGACTTCACGAATGCCGAGCGCGTAGAGGAATCGGGCAAAGGTGGTGTTTTTGGCTGCCTCAAGTGCGTTAACGACGTTCTGGGCGGATTTCGGTCCCATACGATCGAGGCCGGTCAGCTTGCCTGCCGTCAGCGTAAAGAGGTCCGCTGGCGTATGGACGTACTCTTTCTCAACTAACTGGTCGATGATCTTGTCACCCATTCCGTCCACGTCCATCGCCCGGCGTGAGACGAAGTGCTTCAGGGACTCTTTACGCTGTGCGCCGCAGATTAACCCGCCCGTACAGCGCGTTACCGCTTCACCTTCCACGCGCTCTACGTCAGAACCACATACCGGACAGTGGGCCGGAAACTCAATGGCGCGGGTGTCGGCAGGACGCTCTGACTCCACAACGTTGACCACCTGCGGGATCACGTCGCCCGCGCGTCGAATCACCACTTTGTCACCGATGCGCAGGCCCAGGCGGGCAATTTCATCGGCGTTATGCAGCGTGGCGTTGCTCACCAGCACGCCGGCCACCTGTACAGGCTCCAGACGCGCTACCGGCGTAATCGCCCCCGTACGCCCTACCTGAAACTCCACGTCGCGAACGAAGGTCATCTGCTCCTGCGCCGGGAACTTAAAGGCCACCGCCCAGCGCGGCGCACGGGCCACAAACCCTAACTGTTCCTGCAACGCCATGGAGTTAACCTTGATCACCACGCCATCAATATCAAACCCGAGTGTGGGGCGATCCTCTTCAACCTTACGGTAGAACGCCAGCACCGCCTCCGGAGAGTCGCAGAGCTGCACGCGGTTGCTTACCGGTAACCCCCACTCTTTGAACTGCAATAAGCGCCCGAGATGGGTATCTGGCAGCTCGCCGCCCTCCAGGATCCCGACGCCGTAGCAGAAGAAAGTAAGCGGTCGCTTCGCGGTGATGCGCGGATCGAGCTGACGCAGAGAACCTGCCGCCGCGTTACGCGGGTTAGCAAACACTTTTCCCCCGGTACGACGCGCTTCTTCATTGATCTTTTCAAAGCCCGCCTGCGGAAGGAACACCTCCCCGCGCACTTCCAGACGGGCTGGAATGTTCTCGCCACGCAGCTTAAGCGGGATCGCACGTATGGTGCGCACGTTGGTGGTGATGTCTTCCCCGGTGGTGCCATCGCCGCGCGTTGCGGCACGCACCATCACGCCGTTCTCATAAAGAATGCTGACGGCCAGACCGTCCAGCTTCAGCTCGCAGCACCAGCTCAGATTGTCGACACTCTTCAGGCGATCCTGCACGCGCTTATTGAAAGCCAGAAAACTCTCTTCATCAAAAACGTTATCCAGCGACAGCATCGGCACTTCGTGACGCACCTGACTGAAAGCGCCCAGCGGCTCGGCGCCGACACGCTGCGTCGGGGAGTCTGGCGTAATCAGCTCCGGGTGCTGCGCTTCCAGCTCGCGCAGTTCACGCATCAGGCGGTCATATTCCGCATCCGGCACTTCCGGTGCATCCATAACATGATAGAGATATTCATGATGGCGAAGCGTGGTTCGCAGTTCAGTAAGTTGTTGTTCGATTGAGTCCATATCGCACCATCAATGAGAAAAACCCCCGACAAGCGGGGGTTGAGGAGGGGTTGACGTTAACGCGACGATTACGCGTTCGCTTCCTTAACTTCGCGGATGCGGTCCTGATATTCGCGCAGTTTCTGCGGCGTCATCATTCGACGCTGATCGTCGAGCACCACACCGCCCACTTCGTCGGCGATGTGCTGAGCGGACTGTAGCATCAGCTTAAAGTTTTGCAGTTCGTCACCGTAGGACGGCACCTGCATAAAGATCGTTACGCCTGGCGTGACGAAATCACCGGTCATTTCCGGGTCAAACGTGCCTGGATTCACCATATTGGCCAGGCTAAACAGTGCCGGGCCGCTGCCGTCAGGACTGAGGTGGCGATGGAAAATATTCATGTCGCCGAACTTGAAGCCTGCCTGCTGGATGCTGTTAAGCAGCACGTCACCGTTCAGATGGGTGCCGTGATGGGCAGCCACGTTCATGATGATCACTGCTTCTTTACGCTGCGGCTTTTCAACAACCGGTTCTGGCGCTGCTACCGGCTCTGGCTCAACGCGCGGAGCGGGCTGTGCCGCAGGCGGTACGGGTTCAGGCTGCGGTTGCTGCACTGGCTGCGGCTGCTGTACCGGCTGTGGCTGCTGAGCCGGCTGTGGCTGTTGCACTGGCTGAGCAGGCTGATGCACAGGTTGCGGCTGTACAGGCTGTGGCGCAACGGGCTGCGGTTGCACAGGCTGCTGCGGCGGATGACGCACAGGTTCTTCCACTGGCGGCGGCGCTGGCTGGCGCGGCTGGGCAGAGGCATACGGTGGTTGATACTGATGCTGCGGAGCGCGGGGAGCTTCATGCTCTCCATGCGCTGCGCCGGGCGCAGTATTGACCCGATGAACACGGACTTCACCCACGCCGTCGTCGTCAAGGCCGTCGACGTCGTCTTCAACGTCATCGTCGTCACGACTGGACTTCATGCGCTTCAGTGGACGATCGCGAAACATAGAGGAACGCTCTTTACGGCTGGTCCAGAAACCATGTACCAGTAAAGCGATTATGGCGATCGCGCCAACAATGATTAATATCAGACGCAAATCCTGCATCATTATATTCTCTGTTGTTCTAACACCTTGCCACCACGGCAAACATTTACTCACTAAGAGTATTTGCCGTTTACGTCAAGTGCAAGTGTATGCAGAGCATTCACAGCATAAAGATGAACTAAATCGTGCTTTTTGCTGGTTTTTCGAACATTTCCGAACTGGTCATTGGCCCGTAACTGGATAATATAGGCGGGCAATTCCACTGGTTGTGTAAAAAGGAGTACAGCCTGGTATGGTTTCAACATCTTCTTCTACCCCACGTAGCGGGGTCTGGTATTTTTCACAGGGCTGGAAACTGGTCTCCCTGCCGGGCATTCGACGCTTCGTTATTTTGCCGCTGCTGATCAACATTCTTCTGATGGGGGGCGCGTTCTGGTGGCTGTTCACCAGGCTGGAAAGCTGGATCCCTTCCCTGATGAGCTATGTGCCGGAATGGTTACAGTGGCTGGACTACCTGCTCTGGCCGATAGCGGTCATTTCCGTGTTGCTGGTTTTCGGCTATTTCTTTTCGACGATAGCAAACTGGATAGCCGCGCCGTTCAACGGTCTGCTGGCCGAACAGCTGGAAGCGCGCCTGACCGGTGCGACCCCGCCTGACACGGGCGTACTGGGGATCATGAAGGATATCCCCCGCATCATGAAGCGCGAATGGCAGAAATTTGCCTGGTACCTGCCGCGCGCGATTGTGCTGCTTATCCTTTATTTCATCCCTGGTATCGGCCAGACGGTGGCCCCCGTACTGTGGTTCCTGTTCAGCGCCTGGATGCTCGCCATCCAGTACTGCGACTACCCGTTCGATAACCACAAGGTGCCGTTTAAAGAGATGCGCACCGCCCTGCGCACTCAGAAGGTTGCCAATATGCAGTTCGGCGCGCTCACCAGCCTGTTCACCATGATTCCATTCCTGAATCTGTTCATCATGCCCGTTGCCGTTTGCGGCGCGACGGCGATGTGGGTGGACTGCTACCGTGCTAAGCACGCGTTATGGAAGTAATGCAAAAATGTGTAAAAGAGGGGTGGCTTATGCCGCCCCTTATTCCATACTGATCCCCATTATTTCCTTGCAGCATATAGATATGCGATTTCCTTACTTCCCCATACTTATTCAACAGGTATGCTGAGTCGGTATCCCAATTTCATACAGTTAAGGACAGGCCATGAGTAAGATTTATGAAGACAACTCGCTGACTATCGGTCATACGCCCCTGGTTCGACTGAACCGTATCGGTAATGGACGCATTCTGGCGAAGGTCGAATCTCGTAACCCAAGCTTCAGCGTGAAATGCCGTATCGGTGCAAATATGATTTGGGATGCTGAAAAACGTGGCGTGTTGAAGCCCGGCGTTGAGCTGGTGGAACCGACCAGCGGTAACACCGGTATTGCCCTGGCCTACGTTGCAGCGGCGCGCGGCTATAAGCTGACGCTGACCATGCCTGAAACCATGAGCATTGAGCGTCGCAAGCTGCTGAAAGCGCTGGGTGCAAATCTGGTCCTGACCGAAGGCGCGAAAGGCATGAAGGGTGCGATTCAGAAAGCGGAAGAAATCGTCGCCAGCGATCCGGCAAAATATCTGCTGCTTCAGCAGTTTAGCAATCCGGCCAACCCGGAAATTCATGAGAAAACCACCGGTCCGGAAATCTGGGAAGATACCGACGGCCAGGTTGATGTCTTTATCTCCGGCGTAGGTACCGGCGGTACGCTGACCGGCGTGTCTCGCTATATTAAAGGCACGAAAGGTAAAAAAGATCTGATTACCGTTGCCGTTGAGCCAACCGACTCACCGGTTATCGCTCAGGCGCTGGCGGGAGAAGAGATTAAGCCAGGCCCGCACAAAATCCAGGGCATCGGCGCAGGCTTTATTCCGGGCAACCTGGATCTGAAGCTGATCGATAAAGTGGTTGCCATTACCAATGAAGAAGCCATCTCCACGGCGCGTCGCCTGATGGACGAGGAAGGCATTCTGGCGGGTATCTCTTCCGGTGCGGCGGTTGCGGCTGCCCTCAAACTTCTGGAAGATGAAACCTTTACCAATAAGAATATTGTGGTTATCCTGCCTTCTTCGGGTGAGCGTTACTTGAGCACCGCACTGTTTGCCGATCTCTTCACGGAGAAAGAACTGCAACAGTGATGCCAGTATGTTAAAAACGCGTAAAAAAGCACCTTTTCAGGTGCTTTTTTGTGGCCTGCTTCAAACTTTTACCCCTCCTGGCATTGCTTCACCCCGTTGGGTCTGGTATTTAAACCAGCAATTATTTTGATGCGCGAAATTAATCAGTGAACGAAATAGCGCTGCTGAATCGATTTTATGATTTGGTTCAAGTCTTGCTTTCACTGCATAATGTTTAATGACGATTGAAACGTCAGCGCTAACAATACAGGCTAAAGTTAAGTCGCCAGGCTAGACTTTAGTTCCACAACACTAAACCTATAAGTTGGGGAAATACAATGTTCCAGCAAGAAGTTACCATTACCGCTCCGAACGGTCTGCACACCCGCCCTGCTGCTCAGTTTGTTAAAGAAGCGAAAGGCTTCACTTCTGAAATCACTGTGACTTCCAACGGCAAAAGCGCTAGCGCAAAAAGCCTGTTCAAACTGCAAACTCTGGGCCTGACTCAGGGTACCGTTGTTACCATTTCTGCTGAAGGTGAAGACGAGCAGAAAGCAGTTGAGCATCTGGTTAAGCTGATGGCTGAACTCGAGTAAGTTTACCGGGTTCTTTTCAATATCAGTCACAAGTAAGGTAGGGTTATGATTTCAGGCATTTTAGCATCCCCGGGTATCGCTTTCGGCAAAGCACTGCTGCTGAAAGAAGATGAAATCGTCATTGACCGGAAAAAAATTTCTGCCGACAAGGTTGATCAGGAAGTTGAACGTTTTCTGAGCGGTCGTGCCAAGGCATCTGCGCAACTGGAAGCGATTAAAACTAAAGCTGGTGAAACTTTCGGTGAAGAAAAAGAAGCCATCTTCGAAGGGCACATTATGCTGCTCGAAGATGAGGAGCTGGAGCAGGAAATCATAGCCCTGATTAAAGATAAAGGCATGACGGCCGACGCGGCTGCGCATGAAGTTATCGAAGGTCAGGCTTCTGCCCTGGAAGAGCTGGACGATGAATACCTGAAAGAGCGTGCGGCTGACGTACGTGACATCGGTAAGCGCCTGCTGCGCAACATCCTGGGTCTGGCCATCATCGATCTGAGCGCGATTCAGGACGAAGTGATCCTGGTTGCCGCTGACCTGACCCCGTCTGAAACCGCACAGCTGAACCTGAACAAGGTGCTGGGTTTCATTACCGATGCAGGTGGCCGTACTTCCCACACCTCAATCATGGCGCGTTCTCTGGAACTGCCAGCTATCGTGGGTACCGGTAGCGTCACCTCGCAGGTGAAAAACGACGACTATCTGATTCTGGACGCCGTAAACAACGTGGTTTACGTCAACCCAACTAACGATGTGATCGAGCAGCTGCGTTCCGTTCAGGAGCAGGTTGCTACCGAGAAAGCAGAACTCGCTAAACTGAAAGACCTGCCGGCCATCACGCTGGACGGCCATCAGGTTGAAGTGTGCGCTAACATCGGTACCGTACGCGACGTTGACGGCGCTGAGCGCAACGGTGCGGAAGGTGTAGGTCTGTATCGTACTGAATTCCTGTTCATGGACCGCGACGCACTGCCAACTGAAGAAGAGCAGTTTGCCGCGTACAAAGCGGTTGCCGAAGCGTGTGGCTCACAGGCCGTAATCGTTCGCACCATGGACATCGGCGGCGACAAAGAGCTGCCGTACATGAACTTCCCGAAAGAAGAGAACCCGTTCCTGGGCTGGCGTGCCGTGCGTATCGCCATGGATCGCAAAGAGATCCTGCGTGACCAGGTTCGCGCTATCCTGCGTGCATCCGCTTTCGGTAAGCTGCGCATCATGTTCCCGATGATCATCTCTGTTGAAGAAGTGCGTGCACTTAAGAAAGAGATTGAAATCTACAAGCAGGAACTGCGTGACGAAGGTAAAGCGTTTGACGAGTCAATTGAGATTGGCGTGATGGTGGAAACACCGGCAGCCGCGACCATTGCGCGTCATTTAGCCAAAGAAGTTGATTTCTTTAGTATCGGTACCAATGATTTAACGCAGTACACCCTGGCAGTTGACCGTGGTAATGATATGATTTCACATCTCTACCAGCCAATGTCGCCGTCTGTACTGAATTTGATCAAGCAAGTTATTGATGCTTCTCATGCAGAAGGTAAATGGACTGGCATGTGTGGTGAGCTTGCAGGCGACGAACGTGCTACACTTCTGTTGCTGGGTATGGGTCTGGACGAATTCTCTATGAGCGCCATTTCCATCCCGCGCATCAAGAAGATTATCCGTAACACGAACTTCGAAGATGCGAAGGTATTAGCAGAGCAGGCTCTTGCTCAACCGACAACGGACGAGTTAATGACGCTGGTTAACAAGTTCATTGAAGAAAAAACAATCTGCTAATCCACGAGATGCGGCCCAAATTACTGCTTAGGAGATAAGTCTAATGGGTTTATTTAGTAAACTGTTCGGTGACAAAAGCAATAGCGACTCCGGAACTATTGAGATTGTTGCTCCGCTCTCCGGCGAGATCGTCAACATCGAAGACGTGCCGGATGTAGTGTTTGCTGAGAAAATCGTTGGTGATGGCATTGCTATCAAACCAACTGGCAACAAAATGGTTGCTCCAGTTGACGGTACCATTGGTAAGATTTTTGAAACCAACCATGCGTTCTCTATCGAATCTGATAGCGGTATCGAACTGTTCGTTCACTTCGGTATCGACACCGTTGAACTGAAAGGCGAAGGCTTCAAACGTATCGCGGAAGAAGGCCAGCGTGTGAAAGTTGGCGACCCGGTGATTGAATTCGATCTGCCACTGCTGGAAGAAAAAGCGAAGTCTACCCTGACTCCGGTTGTTATCTCCAACATGGACGAAATCAAAGAGCTGATCAAACTGTCTGGCAGCGTTACCGTGGGTGAAACCCCGGTTATCCGCATCAAGAAGTAATTCTTGCCGCACGGTAAAATGGCGCCTTCGGGCGCCATTTTTGTTTATGCAGGCAGAATAAGCTCGTCGTAGCCTTTCGACTGCGTGTAGATCATCACGTCAGTCACTCTGTCACCTGCCATGCGAATGGCGTCAGCCACGGTTTTCCCGCCGACGATACCGCTCACCAGCTCCGAACAAAACAGATCGCCTGTCCCTTTCAGGTCCGTCTCTACGCGCGGGTGCGCGCTTACGGTAACGCCCTCTTCGCTGACCAGCACCACATGAATATTCTGCGGATCGTCAGCCACTGGCGCGCTGGTAATGGCTACCCACTTCAGCGTGTCGGAGAGCAGCCCCTGCGCGGCGGCGATGGCGCTCTCTGGCGTACGGCACGATTTACCGCTCAACACTTCCAGCTCAAACACGTTGGGCGTAATGCCCTGGGCCAGCGGCAGCAGGTGCTCACGGTAGGCTTCAGGAATTTCAGGTTTCACGTACATCCCGCTGTCGACATCCCCGATTACCGGGTCAACCAGCACCAGCAAATCGGGATGCTGTACCTTTATCGCCTTTAGCCACTGCGCCAACAGCACGATCTGGCTGGCGCTGCCCATATAGCCGGTCGTGACCGCTTTTAACTCACGCAGGATCTCCCGCTCTTCCAGCGCCTTAAGGTAGCCGCTAAACCACTCATCCGGGATGACACCGCCGTAGAAGGTGTCGTAGTGCGGCGTATTGCTGAACAGCACCGTTGGCACGGCGGTAACGTTCAGCCGGTGGGTGCGAATATTCGGCACCGCGATGCTGTTGCCTACGCTGCCGTACACCACCTGCGACTGTACGGCGACAATATCGGTTTGCTGCGCCCGGGTATTATCCCGGAATAAAATCATCTCCATGACGCTTAGATCCCCGCCCCCTGCGAATAACTCTCTTCACCAAAGACGCCGGTAGACAGGTAACGATCGCCGCGATCGCAAATAATCGCAACCACCACCGCTCCCGGCGTGGAATTGGCCACCCGGATCGCGCCCGCTACGGCACCGCCAGAGCTGACGCCGCAGAAGATGCCTTCACGCACGGCCAGCTCACGCATGGTATTTTCCGCCTCGCGCTGATGAATATCCAGCACCTGGTCCACAAGCTGCGCATTAAAGATGCCCGGCATATACTCCGCGGGCCAGCGGCGAATGCCCGGAATACTGCTTCCCTCTTCCGGTTGTAGGCCGACAATCGTCACCGGGCTTGCCTGCTCGCGCAGAAAGCGTGACACACCGGTGATCGTGCCCGTGGTGCCCATGCTGGAGACAAAGTGGGTGATACGCCCGTCGGTTTGCTGCCAGATTTCCGGGCCGGTGGTGGTGTAGTGCGCGTACGGGTTGTCCGGGTTATTGAACTGGTCGAGCAGCTTGCCTTCCCCTCGCCCGGCCATCGCCAGCGCCAGGTCGCGCGCCCCTTCCATCCCCTGCTCTTTGCTCACCAGAATCAGCTCGGCCCCGTAGGCGCGCATGGCGGCCCGGCGCTCCTGGCTCATGTTGTCCGGCATCAGCAGCTTCATGCGATAGCCCTTCAGCGCGGCAATCATCGCCAGTGCGATACCGGTATTACCGCTGGTGGCTTCAATTAACACGTCGCCGGGCTTTATCTCGCCGCGCTTTTCGGCCTGGACAATCATCGACAGCGCCGCCCGATCTTTTACCGAGCCTGCCGGGTTATTGCCTTCGAGTTTGACCCAGATTTCGCTGCCGTTGTTCGGCACCATGCGCTGAAGTTTGACCAGAGGGGTGTTGCCGATGGTGTTTTCTAATGTATTCATGATCGCTGTCCAATAAAAAGCCCGGTGGCGCGCAGCGATCCGGGCCTACAGACGTCATATTGTAGGCCGGGTAAGCGCAGCGCCACCCGGCAAAACTACGTAATCCTAACCTATCAGGCTGACTCCGCCAGAGCAATATCCTCGCGCGTCTCGATGCGCTCGTTGCCGTGATAAATGCGCGCGTGTTGCAGCCCCACAAACAGGCGTTCCCCCCGGTGTGGCGGCTCATCGTCACGCATAACCACGGTCAGCGGCTCGGTATACCAGCCCAGCGGCTGAACGACCAACTGGGTGTAGTGACCTTTAGGGCTCGCTTCCAGCACCTGCACCGGGAGCGGTGAATCCAGGCTGGTACGGCGGCTGACGTCCACTTCCCACGGACGCAGGAACAGATCGACCGGCCCCTGATGCCCCGGGGTGTAGCCCAGCGGCCAGCGGTGCGCCCCAACGTGAAACTGACCGCCGCGAATGGTGCCCTGAAGACGGTTCACCTCGCCCATAAACTCCAGCACGAAGCGGGTCGCCGGTTCACGCCAGAGCTGCTCTGGCTCGTCAACCTGCTCAATGTTGCCCTGACTCATCACCACCACGCGGTCGGCCACTTCCATCGCCTCTTCCTGATCGTGGGTCACGAAAACGCTGGTGAACTGGAGCTCTTCATGCAGCTGACGCAGCCAGCGGCGCAGCTCTTTTCGCACCTGCGCATCCAGCGCGCCGAATGGTTCATCCAGCAGCAAAATTTGCGGCTCAACGGCCAACGCGCGCGCCAGCGCCACGCGCTGCTTCTGTCCACCTGAAAGCTGGGCCGGGAAACGGTCCGCCAGGTGAGCCAGCTGCACCATCTCCAGCAGTTTGGTCACTTTCGCTTTGATGGTGGCCGCATTCGGGCGCTCACGACGCGGCAGTACGGTCAGGCCAAACGCGATGTTGTCGAATACCGTCATGTGGCGGAACAGGGCGTAATGCTGGAACACAAAGCCCACCTTACGGTCGCGGGCGTGCAGGCGGCTAACGTCCGTACCGTGGAAGCGGATATGTCCGCTGGTCTGATGTTCAAGCCCGGCGATAATACGCAGCAGCGTGGTTTTACCGGAGCCAGACGGCCCCAGCAGCGCCACCATTTGTCCGGAAGGGATATCCAGCGAGATATCATTCAGCACCTGGGTGCGACCAAAAGACTTCTTAATATTGGCAATCTCAATGCTCATGATTTCCCTCCTGATGCTGACGTTTTTCCTGATTCTCTAAACGCCACTGCACCACACTCTTCAAAAACAGGGTCAAAATCGCCATCAGCGTCAGCAACGCTGCGGCAGTAAAGGAACCGACGGTGTTGTAGTCCTGTTCCAGTAATTCAATCTGTAGCGGCAGCGACAGGGTTTCGCCGCGAATCGAGCCGGATACCACCGACACCGCGCCAAACTCACCAATCGCACGGGCGTTGGTCAGCACCACGCCGTAAAGCAGCGCCCAGCGGATATTCGGCAGCGTCACGCGGCGGAACATCTGCCAGCCGGTGGCGCCCAGCAGCACGGCCGCTTCATCCTCATGGCTGCCCTGGCTTAACATCACCGGCACCAGCTCGCGCACCACGAACGGACAGGTCACAAAGACCGTCACCAGCACCATGCCCGGCCAGGCGAACATAATTTGCAGGTCGTGTTGATCCAGCCAGCCGCCCAGCGGGCCGTTAGAGCCGTAAAACAGCAGATAGACCAGACCGGCCACCACCGGCGACACCGCAAACGGGATATCCAGCAGGGTCAGCAGCAGCTGACGCCCCGGGAAGTTAAAGCGGGTCACCAGCCAGGCCAGCAATACGCCAAACACCAGGTTCACCGGGACGGTGATCAGGGCAATCATCACCGTCAGCCAGATGGCGTTGAGCATGTCCGGATCGGCCAGGTTTTGCAGCGCGGGCATAATCCCTTTGCTGAAGGCCTGAACGAAGATGTACACCATCGGCACAACGAGAATGAAGGCAGAGACCAGCACGCCCGTACCAATCAGAAACCATTTGCCCCAGTTGATGCGGGGCGCGTCATAGCGCTTCAATTGCGTAACTTCCGCCATCAGTGACCTACCACACGTCGACCAAAGCGACTTTGCAGAGTGTTAATCGAGAACAGCAGCAGCAGCGACGCGGCAAGGATCACCGAGGCAATCGCGCTCGCGGCCGGATAATCAAACTCCTGCAAACGGACAAAAATCATCAGCGAGGTCACTTCGGTTTTCCACGCGATGTTCCCGGCGATAAAAATGACCGCGCCAAATTCACCGAGGCTGCGGGTAAACGAGAGCGCAACACCCGCCAGCAGGGCCGGAGAAAGTTCCGGCAGCACTACCTTGCGGAAGCTTTGCCAGCGCGTGGCCCCCAGCGTTTCCGCGGCCTCTTCGTATTCGGGGCCTAATTCTTCCAGCACCGGCTGCACGGTACGCACCACAAACGGGATGCTGGTAAAGGCCATCGCTACCGCGATACCGAGCCAGGTATAGGTCACTTTGATATCAAACTTTGCCAGCCATTCGCCGTAGAAGCCGTTTACGGAGAACAGCGACGCCAGCGTCAAGCCGGCCACCGCCGTCGGCAGCGCAAACGGCAGATCCATCAGCGCGTCGAGCAGCGTACGGCCCGGGAAGCGATAGCGGGTTAAGATCCACGCCATCAGCAGGCCAAACACGCCGTTGAAAATCGAGGCCACGAACGCCGACAGCAGCGTGACCTTGTAGGCCGCCACCACCTGCGGGTTAGTGACCACTTCCCAGTACTGGGACCAGCTCATCTCAGAGAGCTGCACCACCAGCGCGCTGAGCGGCAACAGCAAAATCAGACAGACGAACAGCAGGCTGGTCCCGAGGCTTAAGGTAAAGCCCGGCAGCACGCGTCTGGAGGAGACTGCAAACATTACTTACGCCCCGCCGCCAGCAGTTTGTCTAACTCACCGCCGCTGGCAAAATGGGTTTTCATCACCTCAGGCCAGGCGCCGAAATGGTCTTCCACGCGGAACAGCGCGGTCTGCGGGAATTTATCCTTCAGCTTGTTCATTACGTCCGGATTGTTGACGCGGTAGTAATAGTCAGTAATCACCGTCTGCGCCTGCGGGCTGTACAGATAGTTGAGATAGGCTTTAGCTGCCTTTTCGGTGCCGTTAGCCTTAACGTTTTTATCCACCCACGCCACCGGGAACTCGGCCAGAATATTAGTTTTCGGGATAATGACCTCAAAGCCCTGCGCTTCATATTGCTTGCGGATGTTGTTCACTTCGGATTCGAAGCTGATCAGCACGTCGCCCAGCCCGCGCTCGGCGAAGGTGGTGGTTGCGCCACGGCCGCCGGTATCAAACACCTCGACGTTTTTCAGGAACTGGGTCATAAACTGTTCGGTTTTCGCTTTATCGTTACCGTCAGCTTTGTCCGCCGCGCCCCACGCTGCCAGGTAGGTATAACGCGCGTTGCCGGAGGTTTTCGGGTTCGGGAAGATCAGCTTTACGTCACGACGCACCAGGTCGTTCCAGTCGTGAATGTTTTTCGGGTTGCCCTTGCGCACCAGGAAGCCCATGGTGGAGTAGAACGGTGAGCTGTTGTTCGGCAGGCGGCTTTGCCAGTCCGCCGGGATCAGCTTGCCTCTGTCGTGCAGGATCTGCACGTCCGTCACCTGGTTATAGGTCACCACATCCGCCTTCAGCCCCTGCAAAATGGCCAGCGCCTGCTTGGACGAGCCGGCGTGAGACTGTTTGATGGTCAGCTTGTCGCCGTTGTTCTCTTTCGCCCACTGCTGTTCGAAGGCGGGATTAAGGGCGGCAAACAGCTCGCGCGAAACATCATAAGAACTGTTCAGTAACTCAGTTGCCTGCGCCTGCGCCACCAGCAGTAAGCCTGCCAGTGCCAGCGATCCTTTTTTCAGTACAGTAACGGCCATTGCGCGCCCTTATAAATGTGATGACTATCTTATAGTCATAATATTTATAACGGAGTCTAAAGGAGTAACGGTTTTATATACCGTTTGGTGATTTGGAAGCAGAAAAGGGAATAAGGGGTGCGGGAGAAATTGCCGGGTGGCGCTAACGCTTACCCGGCCTCTATGTGGAGTGCGTTTTACAGCGCCAGCAGGCGCTCCACGGACGGCGCAAAGTAGTAGCCGCCGGTGACCGGGCGGGTGAAGCGCAGCATGGCGTCGCGCTTGCCGTCGGTATCGCCAAACATGCTCAGCAGCTGCTGTTCAATGTTATAGAGGCGCGCGCAGTAGGCGCAGAAGTACAGGCCATGCGTACCGCTTGCGGTGCCGTACGGCAGGCTCTGGCGAACAATCTTCAGCCCCTTACCGTCTTCTTTAAGATCAACGCGGGTCAGGTGGGACGTCACCGGACGCGCATCGCCATCAATCTCTTCATTGGCATCTTTGGTGCGGCCAATCATCATCTCCTGGTCATGCACGCTCATGCGGTTAAGCTGCTTGAGGTTGTGCTCCCAGCGCTGGACAAACACATAGCTGCCGCCCGCGTCCACGCCGTCCTTGATAACAGCCACGTCACGACGCGTCTCTTCCCCGGCCGGGTTTTCGGTGCCGTCGACGAAGCCGCTTAAATCGCGCTCTTCCACCCAGCGGAAACCGTGGATTTCTTCCTGCACGTTAATGCTGTCACCAAAAGCCTCAATTGCTGCCTGAGCGACGGAGAAGTTCACGTCGTGGCGCAGGGAGAGAATGTGGATCAGCACGTCGTACTGGGTGGCTGGCGCGAGACCTTTACCATAAGGCATGAAGTCCTTCAGCTCTTCCGCGCCTTCGCCGCCGCTCAGCTGACGCCAGACGGTGTTGCCAAAGGCCACTACCGCGCCCAGATGGGCTTCCGGGAATTTGGCCTGGAAGGTGGCCAGTTTATCAACGAAAATTTTGCTGGCCCCGCGCAGGGCATCCACGTCCCCGTTGACGTTGGCTTCAATCCAAATCGCCGCGCGGCAATGTTCTGGCAAAATGCCACTCTGAACCTGAGACATCGCTCCTCCTGAAAAAAAGATGCCACGACAGCGTGGCATTGATGGCGGCTATTATACCCGGATTTCAGCGAGGCGGTTTGCTCAGGCGCAAATTACTGCTTCCAGATAATTTTGCTCACTTTCCACTTTTTCAGGGTGTCGTCAGACGGCATTAACCCTTCCGGACCGTTCCAGGTGCCGCTGAAAACGTAGCTGATGTGCTGGCTGCCTTCGGCCTTACACTCAACCGCGACGCTGTCGTCCGACGGCGCGCTGGCGCAGTGGCCAAACGCTTTCTGATACAGTTCGCCAAACGGCGTTCCCACCTTCACGCCACCCGAGGCTGGAATAGCCTCATCCATCACCGCGATGCGGTTTACCGTGCCTTTATCGCCGTTAATGACCATCGCCACCTTGTCGTCTTTCAACGCTTCGAAATAGCGCACGATGTTGCCGTTCTCGGTTTTCATGCCGCTGCGCAGGCGATAATCACCGCCGATGGCATCCTGAATGGCGTCCTGATCCAGTGCCGTCGAGGCGGTGATGTTGCCCACGCCCTGCTCGGTCACTTCCATTGAGGAGCCAAACCAGTTCCACGGATAGGCCGCAGACCAGTTGATGGAGGAGAGCGTGGAACAGCCGGTTAACGCCAGCGGGAGAGCGCATAAAAGTAAACGCAGCGATTTCATTGAGACGTCCTTACGTAGTAAATCAACGCTTGTTGGAGTGCGGTATCGGCAAAAAGTGCCGTGTTAATCTGACTCTTGCGTAAAACAGGCGCGTAAACGGGGGTTAGTGAGTAACCACAGCAGCGCGACAATATCCGCCACCACCAGCGCAATACCGATACCGGAAAGCGGCTCGCCGTACAGCCAGAGCACGGGTTGCCAGACCAGGAGCACAACCTGCGCCAGGATCAGCAGCCAGCGAAGCGCGCGCCAGACGCGAGGAATGGCCTGCCGCCGTCCGCTGCACAGAAATGCCAGGACCGCCGGTACGCCGGGCAGCAACCCCAGCCAGAACGCATCGTGATCGGGATAAAAGAGATTCAGTAACGTATCGCCCTGCCCGCGCGACGCGCCAGCCATCACGAACAGCACCCAGGTTCTGGCCTGCAACAGCAGAACGCACCAGAACAAAAAAGGCAGACGCAGACGACCGTGAACATCATAGTCGCCGGGGTGGAACTCAGTACTCTTCATCTTCGATCAGGCGCTTACCCAGCGTCAGCACGTCCGCGTGCTCGTAGCCCAGACGTTCATACATGCCCAGCACCACGTCGTTATCTTCCCGGACCATAATCTGGATTTTCGGGCAGCCACGGGCGATCAGCTTCTTTTCCAGACGGTTAAGCAGCGCGTTGGCGATGCCGCGCGCGCGATATTCCGGGTGTACGCCCAGATAGTAGGCCGACCCGCGGTGGCCGTCATATCCGCCCATCACCGTCCCGACCACCTCGCCGTTCACTTCCGCGACCAGAAACAGACTGACGTCGTGATTCACCTTGCGTTCGATATCCATTTCCGGATCGTTCCACGGACGCAGCAGATCGCAGCGCTCCCAAAGGGTGATCACCTCTTCGAAATCTTCCTGGCGAAAAACGCGTATCTCCATGGTATTAACCGCCTTTTCGGGTTTAAAAACAGTGATTATGGCGTGAACGCCGCGTTTAGCCAATAACCAGCGAAAATCGTCTAAAAATTTGGCATAATGTCACTTTGTCACGTATTGAAATGAAAAGTAAAACAATTCTCAATAAGGACTGTCGTAACGGTAAACACGATACGATATAACACCAGGACCTCATTTTTTAGTATTCAGGCCGCATGAGCACATTCAAACCATTAAAAGCACTCACATCGCGTCGTCAGGTTCTCAAAGCGGGGCTGGCGGCCTTAACGTTAACGGGCATCGCAAAGCAGGCTCAGGCAAAAGAAGAGAGCACGCTTAAAACCAGTAACGGACACAGCAAGCCGAAAACCAAAAAAGCCGGCGCAAAGCGTCTGGTCATGCTCGATCCGGGCCACGGCGGGATCGACACCGGCGCCATTGGCCGAAACGGTTCGAAAGAAAAACACGTCGTGCTGGCAATTGCAAAAAATGTGCGCGCAATTTTACGCAGCAACGGTATTGACGCCCGCCTGACGCGCACGGGCGACACGTTTATTCCGCTGTACGACCGCGTGGAAATTGCCCACAAGCACGGCGCCGACCTGTTTATGTCCATTCACGCGGATGGCTTCACAAACCCTTCCGCCGCCGGCGCGTCGGTGTTTGCGCTCTCCAACCGCGGCGCCAGTAGCGCCATGGCGAAATACCTTTCCGACCGCGAAAACCGCGCGGATGAAGTAGCCGGTAAAAAAGCGACCGACAAAGATCATCTGTTGCAGCAGGTGCTGTTCGACCTTGTGCAGACGGACACCATCAAAAACAGCCTGACGCTCGGCTCGCATATCCTCAAGCGGATCAAGCCCGTGCACCGCCTGCACAGTAAAAGCACCGAGCAGGCCGCGTTTGTGGTGCTGAAGTCCCCGTCCATTCCGTCCGTGCTGGTTGAGACCTCGTTCATTACCAACCCGGAAGAAGAGCGCCTGCTCGGCACCAAGGCGTTTCGTCAGAAGATCGCGAACGCCATCGCCTCCGGGGTGATCAGTTATTTCAACTGGTTCGATAACCAAAAAGCGCACTCCAGGAAACGTTGATGAAACCCAATGCACAGCTGGTCAAAACCTTCCTGATGCAGTTGCAGGATGAAATTTGCCAGAAACTGACCGCCGCAGACGGCGGTGAATTTCAGGAAGACGCCTGGCAGCGCGACGCGGGCGGCGGCGGGCGCAGCCGCGTGCTGCGTAACGGCGGCATTTTTGAACAGGCCGGCGTCAACTTCTCCCATGTACACGGCGAGGCAATGCCGGCATCCGCTACGGCGCATCGGCCCGAGCTGGCGGGGCGCAGCTTCGAGGCGATGGGCGTCTCGCTGGTGGTGCATCCGCATAACCCGTTTGTGCCGACCAGTCACGCCAACGTGCGCTTTTTCATCGCGGAAAAACCGGGAGCCGATCCGGTCTGGTGGTTTGGCGGCGGTTTTGACATGACCCCCTATTACGGCTTTGAAGAGGACGCCGTGCACTGGCACACCACCGCGCGCGACCTCTGCCTGCCGTTTGGCGAAGACGTTTACCCGAAATACAAAAAGTGGTGCGATGACTATTTCTATCTGAAGCACCGTGACGAGCAGCGCGGCATCGGCGGGCTGTTCTTTGACGATCTGAATACCCCGGATTTTGATACCGCGTTCAGCTTTATGCGCGCGGTGGGTGACGGCTTTACCGACGCCTATTTGCCGATTGTCGAACGCCGCAAAAATACCGATTACGGGGTGCGCGAACGTGAGTTCCAGCTTTACCGCCGCGGGCGCTACGTAGAGTTCAACCTGGTGTGGGATCGCGGGACGCTGTTTGGCCTGCAAACCGGTGGACGCACGGAGTCCATTCTGATGTCGATGCCGCCACTGGTGCGCTGGGAATACAGCTACGCGCCAAAAGAAGGCAGCCCGGAGGCTGCCTTGAGTGAGTTCCTTAAAGTACGCGACTGGATTTAACTGCCGGATGGCGCTGCGCTTATCCGGCCTACTCAATCCCCAGGTCGGGTAAGCAAACGCGTCATTACAGCGGCTGCGTCTGCGCCTCAACCACCGCCAGCGCCACCATGTTCACGATACGACGCACGGAGGCAATCGGCGTTAACACATGCACCGGTTTTGACACCCCCATCAGTACCGGCCCTACGGTCACCCCTTCAGAACTCGATACGCGCAGCAGGTTGTAGCTGATACGCGCTGCTTCCACGTTCGGCATAATCAGCACGTTCGCCGAGCCTTTCAGCGGGCTGTCCGGCATGCGCTCGTTACGAATGCTCTCCACCAGCGCGGCATCGCCGTGCATCTCGCCGTCAATCATCAGCTCCGGCGCGCGTTCGCGCACCAGCTTCAGCGTCTGGCGCATCTTGCACGCCGCAGCGGATTTGGATGATCCGAAGTTAGAGTGCGACAGCAGCGCCACTTTTGGTTCGATACCAAAGCGGCGCACGGTTTCCGCCGCCATCACGGTGATCTCCGCCAGTTCGTCCGGGGTTGGATCGTCGTTAACGTAGGTATCGGCGATAAAGGTGTTACCGCTCGGCAGCAGCAGCGCGTTCATAGCTCCGGCAGTATGGACGCCCTCGCGATAGCCGAAGATCTCCTGCACCACGCTGAAATGCTCGTGGTATTCACCGATAGTGCCGCAGATCAGCGCATCCGCCTCACCGCGGTGTACCATGATCGCGCCGATCACCGTGGTATTGCTGATCACCGCCCGCTGCGCCTGCTCCTGGGTGATCCCGCGACGCTTCATGATCGAATAGTATTCGTTCCAGTACTCTTTGAAGCGCGGATCGGATTCGTTGTTAACGATCTCAAAGTCCACGCCCGGCTTAATTTGCAGACCCAACTTCTGAATACGCATCTCGATCACGCTCGGACGACCAATCAGGATCGGTTTCGCCAGCCCTAAAGTGATCAGCTCCTGCGTGGCGTGCAGCACGCGCGCCTCCTCCCCTTCCGCCAGCACCACGCGCTTCGCGTCGGCGCGCGCCTGGGAGAAGATCGGCTTCATAAACAGGTTGGTTTTGTAGACGAACTCGGTGAGCTTATCGACGTAGGCATCGAAATCGTCAATAGGACGCGTCGCTACGCCGGAGTCCATCGCCGCTTTGGCCACCGCTGGCGCGATCTTCACGATCAGACGCGGGTCAAACGGTTTTGGAATGATGTAGTCCGGACCGAAGCTCAGATCCTGATCGCCATAGGCGGAGGCGACCACTTCGCTCTGTTCGGCGTGCGCCAACTCCGCGATGGCGTGAACGGCGGCCAGCTTCATCTCTTCGTTGATTGCCGTGGCGCCCACATCCAGCGCGCCGCGGAAGATGAACGGGAAGCAGAGCACGTTGTTCACCTGGTTCGGATAGTCCGAACGGCCGGTGCAGATGATGGCGTCTTCACGCACCGCCTTCGCCAGCGGCGGCAGAATTTCCGGCTCCGGGTTTGCCAGCGCCAGGATCATTGGCGCGCGCGCCATCTTCTGCACCATCTCCTGGGTCAGCACTTTCGGGCCTGAACAGCCGAGGAAGATATCCGCGCCGTCAATCACGTCCTCAAGCGTGCGCTTGCCGTCGTCTTCAACCGCGTACGCCGCCTTGGTTTCCGCCATGTTCGGCTCGCGGTCTTTGTAAATCACGCCCTTGGAGTCGCAAACCACGATGTTGTGTTTCTGCATCCCCAGCGCCACCAGCAGGTTCATACAGGCGATGGCCGCGGCGCCCGCGCCGGAGACCACCATGCGCACGTCGGAGAGATTTTTCTCCACCACGCGCAGGCCGTTGAGAATGGCGGCGGTACTGATAATCGCCGTGCCGTGCTGGTCGTCATGGAACACGGGAATGTTCATACGCTCGCGCAGCTTCTGCTCGATATAGAAACATTCCGGCGCTTTGATATCTTCCAGGTTGATGCCGCCGAAGGTCGGCTCCAGCGCCGCCACCACGTTGATAAATTTATCCGGATCCAGCTCGTCCACTTCGATATCGAATACGTCGATACCGGCAAATTTCTTAAACAGCACGCCCTTGCCTTCCATCACCGGCTTACCGGCCAGCGCGCCGATATTCCCTAACCCCAGCACCGCCGTACCGTTAGAGATCACCGCCACCAGGTTGCCGCGCGCGGTGTATTTGTAGGCTGCCAGCGGATCTTTTTCGATTTCAAGGCACGGGGCAGCCACGCCCGGCGAGTAGGCCAGCGCCAGATCGCGCTGGGTCGCCAGCGGTTTGGTAGGGGAAACCTGGATTTTACCCGGAACAGGAAACTCGTGAAAATCGAGAGCGCTTTGTTTTAACTGATCATCCATCTTGTTATTCCTTTCACGTTTCGGCCAAAAAGGGTGATGTCGACGGTCCTGTGCACACCCTGGTGTGCCGCATAGTATCGCCGCAGGCAGGCTCCTAAACTTTGAAGGCTGCCAAACTCTCACCATTGCAGAATAAAAATTGTTATCAATTTATAACAGCCATGTTACCCGTCTCAGAGGGCAATGCCTCCCCCGTCTGCTATGCTTTTTTGTTAAGTCCATCATGATTTTCTCAGAAGTGTGAACTAACGCACTCGACTAACTCTTTTATTTCCAAGGAGTAATTATGAACCAGCTAGACGGCATCAAACAATTTACCACCGTGGTTGCAGACAGCGGCGACATCGAGTCGATTCGTCACTACCAGCCGGAAGACGCGACCACCAACCCCTCGCTGCTGCTCAAGGCGGCGGGGCTTGCGCACTTTAGTCATCTGATTGATGACGCCCTTGCCTACGGCAAACAGCGCGGGAAAACGCAGGAGCAGCAGGTCGCCGAAGCCAGCGACAAGCTGGCGGTCAATATCGGTGCGGAAATTCTTAAAAGCATTCCGGGACGCGTCTCCACCGAAGTGGACGCCCGGCTCTCGTTCGACCAGGAAAAGAGCATTAACAAGGCTCGCCGCCTGGTGGAGCTCTACCAGGAGCAGGGAATCGATAAGTCGCGCATTCTGATTAAGCTCGCGTCCACCTGGGAAGGTATCCGCGCGGCAGAAGTGCTGGAAAAAGAGGGGATCCACTGCAACCTGACGCTGCTGTTCTCGTTTGCCCAGGCGCGTGCCTGTGCCGAAGCGGGCGTGTTCCTGATCTCCCCGTTTGTCGGACGTATTTATGACTGGTATCAGGCGAAACAGCCGATGGATCCGTACGTGGTGGACGAAGATCCGGGCGTGAAATCGGTGCGTAATATCTACGACTATTACAAGCAGCACCGCTATGAAACCATCGTGATGGGGGCAAGCTTCCGCCGCACCGAGCAGATCCTCGCGCTCGCGGGCTGCGACCGCCTGACCATCTCCCCTGACCTGCTGAAAAAGCTACAGGAGAGCGATGAAACGGTGATCCGCAAGCTGGTGCCAACCTCTACCGTGCTGCCAAAACCGAAAGCCATGACCGAAGCGGAATTCCGCTGGGAGCACAATCAGGACCCTATGGCCGTGGAAAAACTGGCGGACGGCATCCGTCAGTTTGCCGTCGACCAGCGCAAACTCGAAGATCTTCTTGCCGCCAAACTTTAACCTTGCCACGGAGTGAACTATGTCCCGTAAAGAGCTCGCCAACGCCATTCGCGCCCTCAGCATGGATGCCGTACAAAAAGCCAATTCCGGCCACCCTGGCGCCCCCATGGGGATGGCTGATATCGCTGAAGTGCTGTGGAACGACTTTCTGAAGCACAACCCCACTGACCCGACCTGGTATGACCGGGACCGTTTTATTCTCTCCAACGGTCACGCCTCAATGCTGCTCTACAGCCTTCTGCACCTTTCCGGCTACGACCTGCCGCTTGAGGAGTTAAAAAACTTCCGCCAGCTGCACTCCAAAACGCCGGGCCACCCGGAAATTGGCTACACGCCGGGCGTTGAAACGACCACCGGACCGCTGGGCCAGGGGCTGGCGAACGCCGTCGGCCTGGCAATTGCCGAACGTACGCTGGCCGCGCAGTTCAACCAGCCCGACCACGAGATTGTCGATCACTACACCTACGTCTTTATGGGCGACGGCTGTCTGATGGAGGGGATCTCCCACGAGGTCTGCTCGCTGGCGGGCACGCTGGGGCTGGGCAAGCTGATTGGCTTCTACGATCACAACGGCATCTCCATTGACGGAGAAACCGAGGGCTGGTTTACCGACGACACGGCGAAGCGCTTCGAGGCCTATCACTGGCACGTGGTGCACGAGATCGACGGCCACGATCCGGAAGCGGTGAAAAAAGCGATTCAGGAAGCGCAGAGCGTCAAGGATAAACCGTCCCTGATTATTTGCCGCACCACCATCGGCTTCGGCTCGCCGAACAAGGCGGGCAAAGAAGAGGCGCACGGCGCGGCGCTGGGTGAAGAGGAAGTGGCGCTGACCCGTCAGAAACTCGGCTGGAAACACCCGGCCTTTGAGATCCCAAAAGAGATCTACAGAGCCTGGGATGCGCGCGAGGACGGTGAGAAAGCGCAGCACGCGTGGAACGAAAAATTTGCCGCCTACAAAAAAGCGCACCCGGAGCTGGCCGCCGAGTTTACCCGCCGCATGAGCGGTGGCCTGCCGGAGGACTGGGAGGAAAAAAACCAGTCGCTGATTGAGAACCTGCAATCCAACCCGGCGAAAATCGCCACCCGTAAGGCGTCGCAGAATACGCTGAACGCCATTGGCCCGATCCTGCCCGAACTGCTGGGCGGCTCGGCGGACCTGGCGCCAAGCAACCTCACCATCTGGTCCGGCTCTAAATCCCTGAAGGAAGACATTGCCGGGAACTACATCCACTACGGCGTGCGCGAGTTCGGGATGACCGCTATTGCCAACGGCATCGCCCACCACGGCGGCTTCGTGCCGTACACCGCCACCTTCCTGATGTTTGTCGAATATGCCCGTAACGCGGCGCGTATGGCGGCACTGATGAAAGCACGGCAGATCATGGTGTATACCCACGACTCCATCGGGCTGGGTGAAGATGGCCCGACGCACCAGGCGGTAGAGCAGCTGGCGAGCCTGCGGTTAACGCCAAACTTCAGCACCTGGCGTCCGTGCGATCAGGTTGAAGCGGCTGTGGGATGGAAGCTGGCCGTTGAGCGCCATAACGGCCCTACGGCGCTGATCCTGTCGCGCCAGAACCTGGCGCAGATTGAGCGCACGCCAGAGCAGGTGAAAAATATCGCCCGCGGTGGATACATTTTGAAAGACAGCGGCGGCAAGCCGGACGTGATCCTGATTGCCACCGGTTCCGAAGTGGAAATCACCGTGAAAGCGGCGGAGAAGCTGACCGCCGAAGGTCACGCGGTGCGCGTCGTTTCTCTGCCTTCAACGGATATCTTTGACGCGCAGGATGAGGCGTACCGGGAATCGGTGCTGCCTTCGAACGTTGCAGCGCGCGTGGCGGTGGAGGCAGGTATTGCCGACTACTGGTATAAGTACGTGGGGCTGAAAGGGGCGATTGTGGGCATGCGGGGCTACGGCGAGTCCGCCCCTGCCGATAAGCTGTTCCCGTACTTCGGCTTTACCGTTGAGAACGTAGTGGAGAAGGCGCTGAGCGTGCTGTAGTGCGATCTGCGTTGCCGGGTGGCGGCTGCCTACAAATCGCCAAAACGTAGGCCGGGTAAGCGGCAGCACCACCCGGCAAAACTACCTCGTGATCCACAGCGTGGGCCAGGCATCTGGCCCATTCCAGTTATCACAGCTTGGCTCTTCCGCGTAGCGCACCAGGCGGAAACGCTGGCCGTTAAAACGCCAGCGGGTCTGGATCCCACAGTCGCCAATCCCGCGTCCCAGCGCCAGCGTCGTCAGCTCGCGCGTTTTTTCATCGAAGCTGGCATTCATCAGCTCCATGTCGCTACTTTGGCTGGACGGGATAAACGGCAGGCGCAATTTCACGCTCCTGGCCGCAAAGGGTTTTTTACGCGACACCAGCCACGCCAGATCGACGGTATTGTACGCCCCCGCCTCACAGCTGATGATCATCAGCGCTTTGTCATCGGTCAACGCGGTAACGCGCACTTCGCGTCGGTTCGGATCGAGGGAGCACTGGCTGTGGTTCATGCGCCAGGTACCGTAATCCAGCAGATCGTTCAGTTCGCGATGGGTCAGCGGCGTTGGCGTCGGGTTCACCACGGCCACCTTTTTTAAGGCGGGTGCAGGCGGCACACTCAGCGGTGGACTGTCCCCTTTTTTAATCCATGCCGTTTCGCTGCCGACGCGTTTTTGCTGGGCGTCGATAAACAGCAGCGCAGCTTTCAGACCGGCCAGGGAGATCGTCTGCTTCCCGCCGCGCAGGGTCAGCGCCTGTCCTTCCTGAATGGTTTTCAGAAACGTGGTGATGGTGCCCGTATCGTCTGTTTTAAGGTGCCAGGGGGTTAACTGCCAGTGCTTCGACGTGAACGTAAGCGGAACATTGTCGAGCAGCAGGCGCGGGGCGATGTCAGGCTCTTTCACCGGAGGCGCAGAAAGCCCGCCGAGATCGATGCGCAGGCTGGCGTCCGTCTTGGCTCCCGCGCTGCGGCTCAGCGTCATGACCAGACCGCGATGCTCGCCGGTGTTTCGCGCCACGCAAAAATTCTGGTTATTGCAGGTAACCTGCCAGTCTGAAAAAGACTGCTGCGCAGGTGCGGCCCACGCCAGAGGCGCAGGAAGCACGCAGATGAAGAAGAGAAGAAAAACGCAGTAGCGCATGAATGGCACGGCCCCGGAAAACGAAAAGGTCAATCTGGGGCGTATCTTCGTGCCCTGGACGGGCTGGCTCAATCGGATTTATCGGATAGATTTATCTGAAATACAACTTATCACGCTCGCGGCGAAGCGCTCATCAGCCCGCTGGTTTGCAGATACTGCAACAGGATCACCGCTTTACCGTCGCGGATCTCGCCGCGTTTCACCATGTCGACAGCCTGAGCAAAAGGCATTTCCAGGACTTCAATGTCTTCGTCATCCACGCCGCCGCCCCGGTGCGTGCGCTGGGCATCGGTGTATTCCGCAATGAAGAAGTGGACCAGCTCGGTAACGCCGCCAGGGGACATAAAAAGCTCAAAGACTTTTTGCACCGCACCCACTTCAAAACCCGTCTCCTCGATAGCCTCTTTGCGGATACACACTTCCGGCTCATCGTCATCAAGCAGGCCTGCGCAGGTTTCAATCAGACGTCCGTCCGCGTTGCCATTGACCCACGTGGCGATGCGAAACTGGCGGATCAGCACCACGCTCTGCTTTTCACGGTTATACAGCAGAATGGTTGCCCCGTTGCCCCGGTCGTAGACTTCGCGTTTGTGGCGAATAACGTCCCCGTTCTTGCGGGTCAGATCGTAAGTGATGTTACGCAGGACAAAGTAATTTTCAGAAAGGATTTTGTCTTTAATAACGCTAATGTTCAGGGACATACGGGCTCCACGGCAAAATGAGTCTGTTTATACTACGCCGTGAAGCCCGCTTTGTCGCCCGTCGGCGTTAATGCATGCTGCGCGGCGGCACGCCAAGCCAGTCCATGATCCCCTGCGCGGCGTGGCGCCCTTCCGCCATCGCGGTGACCACCAGATCCGCACCGCGCACCGCATCGCCGCCGGCAAAAATCTGCGGATTCGAGGTCTGGTAGCGATAACGGCTCTCAACGGACGCCCTGATACGCCCCCGCTCGTCGGTGTCGACGCCCTGTGCCTGAAGCCACGGCATGGCGTGCGGAGTAAACCCGAACGCCATGATGACCGCATCAGCAGGCATCACAAACTCGCTGCCCGCCACCGGGACAGGCCGCCGCCGCCCCTGCGCGTCCGGCTCGCCCAGCGCGGTGCGCAGCATTCGAATGCCGTTGACCTTGCCGTCTGCATCCAGCGTAAGCTCAACCGGCTGAACGTTAAATTCAAACGCCGCGCCCTCTTCTTTCGCGTTTTTAACCTCTTTTTTGGAGCCCGGCATGTTGGCCTCGTCCCGCCGATAGGCGCAGGTCACCTTCGCCGCGCCGTGTCGAAGCGCGGTACGCACGCAGTCCATCGCCGTATCGCCCCCGCCCAGCACCACCACGTTCAACCCCTGCGTGTCGATAAACGGCGCGTCAGCGACGGGCTCAAGACCCATTACGTTCCGCGTGTTCGCCACTAAAAACGGCAGCGCGTCATACACGCCCGGCGCGTCCTCATGGGGAATACCGGCTTTCATGGAGCGGTAGGTCCCTACGCCGAGGAAAACGGCATCGTAGTCGTTTTGCAGCTGTGCCATCGACACGTCTTTCCCCACTTCGCAGTTTAGCTCGAAGCGGATACCCATCGCGCTGAATATCTCTCTGCGCCGCGCTAACAGGGATTTATCCAGCTTGAAGGCCGGAATACCGAAGGTGAGCAAGCCGCCGATTTCCGGATGACGATCGTAGACCGTGACCTCAACGCCGCTGCGCACCAGTACGTCGGCGCAGGCCAGCCCTGCCGGACCGGCACCGATGATGGCGACGCGCTGACCGACCGGCATAACGTGGCTGACGTCCGGCATCCAGCCCGCCGCCAGCGCCCGATCCGAAATATGCCGTTCGATATTGCCAATGGTCACCGCACCCGACGCATCCCGCAGGGTGCAGGCGCCTTCACATAATCGATCCTGGGGGCAGACGCGCCCGGTAATTTCCGGTAAACAGTTGGTCTGATGAGAAAGCTCGGCCGCGCCGACGATGTCCCCCGCCCTGACCCGTTCAATCCACTGCGGAATGTGGTTATGCAGCGGGCAGGTCCACTCGCAAATGCTGTGCTCGCCGCATTTCAGGCACCGGGATGCCTCGCGGTGCGCCTGTTCCGGGCGAAACGGCAGGGAGATCTCGTTAAAATGGCGGGCGCGCGCGTCGGGGCTGAGCTTGTCCGGTTCACCGCGCGCCGGGGTATTTTGCCTCTGCTGCCGTTTGGTTTGCGGGCGTTCTGCCTGAACCGCTTCGCTGTGCCACGGCTGCGCGTCCAGCCTTGCACTGCGCTCGCGCCGTGACTTCGCCAGGTTCTCCAGCACCGCCGGGGTAGCCAGCGTGAGCACGTTTGCCGGGCAGTTTTCGACGCAGGCCGGACCCTGCGGCCTTTCCAGGCAGAGGTCGCATTTATGCGCCGAGGCCTTCACGCGGTCATTCTCCAGCGGGGTGACCAGCATGTCCATCGTGCCAAACGGACAGGCCACCACGCAGGCTTTACAGCCAATGCATTTTTGTTGATTCACCTGTACGCTGTCGCTGTGTTGCGTGATAGCGCCGTTCGGGCAGCTTTGCGCGCAAGGCGCGTTTTCGCAGTGGTGACAGGTGACGGGGCTAGTGCGGGTAGCGGAGGTAAGGACCGTAATGCGGGGATGAAAATGGCGCTCGCTCAGTACGTGCTGTTCCCCGTTGTGCGCCATCACACAGGCGACTTCGCAGGCGCGACAACCGATACACTCCTGACCGTTGACCATAATAAAACGATTCATAACTACACCTGTTTTTGGTTCAATAACCTTATTTTTTCTATTGTTATCGTATTTACCCACAGCGGCATGGCGACGCAATGTTCAAATGCCCAGGAAGCCGAACTATTTCCAGTGAACCTGTGGCAGATCAATTTTATTCAGGAAGCTGATGAGTGACCGTTAAACGCCCCGTTTCGGGAAGCCTGGCTCGGGCTTTCTTTTTGATGATTGTATTGTCCGTGTTAATCAGCGCCATTGCGCTGGTCACGCTCGCCAGCAGCCAGCGCGACGCCGAGGCGATTAACATCGCCGGATCGCTGCGCATGCAGAGCTACCGCCTGGGCTACGAGATGCAGCGCGCCAGCTCGTCGCTGGCAGAACACCGCGCGGTCTGGCAGAAAACCCTGAGCGCACCTGCGTTGCAGAAGTTAAACCGCTGGTATGTGCCGGAGGACGTCAAGCAGCGTTACCGGCAGCTCCACCTTGCCTGGCAGGAGATGGATAAGCGCATCGCCAGCGGCGACACCGGGTGGTATCAGAACCACATTGAGGATTTCGTTGGCCGAATAGATGCCTTTGTGCTGGCGCTTCAGCACTACACCGAACATAAAATTCAGCTGGTCATTTTCATGTCGCTGACCGGCGGGCTGGGCATTTTGCTGCTGGCGCTATTAACCCTGCGGCGGATCCGGCATCAGGTGGTGGTGCCGCTGAATAATCTGGTGGCGGCGAGCGAGCGTATCGAACAGGGGCAATTCGATACCCCCGCGCCGGATACCGCGCTGCCTAACGAACTGGGCCAGCTTTCCCGTGCCTTCAACCATATGTCGGCGGAACTGCACACCCTGTATCGTTCCCTTGAGCAGTCCGTTGCCGAGAAAACCCGCCATCTGAATGAAGCGCATCAGCAACTCGACATGCTGTTCAAATGCTCGCAGGCGCTGAATACCGGGCAGATAGACAGCCACTGCTTCCGGCATATGTTGCAGATTGTGCATGAATACACGCAGATGAATTATCTGCAATTGCGCACCAGCGACGACTGGCGGCTGTGCGAAGGGCAGGAAACACCGGGCGAGAAGATGCACACGTTACCGGTGTTAATGCAGGATACCCTGTACGGCGAACTGCGCTGGCAAAGCACGACGGGCGATGTGCCCCTGCCGCTAATGGAAAGCGTGGCGACGATGCTGGGCCGGGGGCTCTATTTCAATCAGGCGCAGAAGCACTATCAGCAGTTGCTGCTGATGGAGGAGCGCGCCACCATCGCCCGCGAGCTGCACGATTCGCTGGCGCAGGTGCTCTCTTATTTGCGTATTCAGCTTACGCTGCTGAAGCATGCCGTGCCGGGCGACAATGCTCCCGCACAGACCATCATTACGGATTTCTCCCGCGAGCTGAATAACGCCTGGCATCAGTTACGCGAACTGCTCACCACCTTCCGTCTGACGCTCAATCACGCCAATCTTCCTGCCGCGCTACAGGAGTCTCTTGACGGGCTGCAAAGCCAGACCAGGGCGAAGCTGGTGCTCGACTGCCGTCTCTCGTCCCTGGCGCTGGACGCGCAAAAACAGGTGCACCTCTTACAGATTGTGCGTGAGGCGGTGCTGAATGCGATTAAACATGCCGACGCGAGCGAGATCGTCGTCAGCTGCGTCACCGCTGCGGACGGCACGCACACGGTCACTATCCGCGACAACGGTATTGGCATCGGCGACGCCAGTGAACCGCCGGGGCACTACGGGCTGAATATCATGCGCGAACGCGCGGGACGACTCGGCGGGACGCTGGGCTTTTCCCAGCCGCCGCAGGGCGGTACGCAGGTCAGCGTAACGTTCCGGACGCCTGCGGATCGGGCTGAAAAATAGCGAGAAAGCAGGCGCGCTGAAAAAAGCGCATGATAATTTACATTATCTCCTTTATTTCTCCACGTTTGGCCTGCGCCTTCCCGCTACAGTGTTGCGGGCAATATACAATAATGACGTGCTGCATAACGAGGTCACTTTTTCATGGCGAATTTTTTCATCGATCGCCCCATTTTTGCCTGGGTGCTTGCAATCCTGTTGTGTCTGACGGGTGTCCTGGCGATTACGTCACTTCCCGTTGAGCAATACCCCGACCTCGCGCCCCCCAACGTGCGTATCACGGCGAACTACCCTGGCGCCTCGGCGCAGACGCTGGAAAATACCGTCACGCAGGTTATCGAGCAGAACATGACGGGTCTCGATAACCTGATGTACATGTCCTCGCAAAGCAGCGCCACGGGCCAGGCGACGGTCACCCTGAGCTTTACGGCGGGCACGGATCCCGATGAAGCGGTACAGCAGGTGCAAAACCAGCTGCAATCCGCCCTGCGCAAACTGCCTCAGGCGGTGCAGAACCAGGGCGTTACCGTGCGTAAAACCGGTGACACCAATATTTTGACCATCGCGTTCGTCTCAACCGACGGCTCGATGGATAAACAGGACATCGCGGACTACGTCGCCAGTAATATCCAGGATCCGCTCAGCCGCATCAACGGCGTGGGCGATATCGACGCCTACGGCTCGCAGTATTCCATGCGCATCTGGCTGGATCCCAACAAGCTGAACAGCGTGCAGATGACCGCCAAGGATGTCACCGACGCTATCGAATCGCAGAACGCACAGATTGCCGTGGGGCAGCTGGGCGGTACGCCCTCCGTGGATAACCAGGCGCTTAACGCCACCATCAACTCCCAGTCGCTGCTCCAGACGCCCGAACAGTTCCGCAATATCACGCTGCGCGTGAATCAGGACGGGTCGGAAGTGCGTCTGGGGGATGTCGCCACCGTGGAAATGGGGGCGGAAAAATATGATTACCTGAGCCGCTTTAACGGCAATGCCGCGTCCGGATTAGGGGTGAAGCTGGCCTCCGGTGCCAACGAAATGGCGACCGCGCAGCTGGTATTAGATCGTCTGGACGAGCTGTCGCACTATTTCCCGCACGGCCTGGAGTATAAAGTCGCCTACGAAACCACCTCGTTCGTTAAGGCCTCTATCGAAGACGTGGTGAAAACCCTCCTCGAAGCCATCGCGCTGGTGTTCCTCGTAATGTACCTGTTCCTGCAAAACTTCCGCGCCACGCTGATCCCCACTATTGCGGTGCCGGTGGTGCTGCTGGGAACCTTTGCGGTGCTGTATGCCTTTGGCTACAGCATCAACACCCTGACCATGTTCGCCATGGTGCTGGCCATCGGCCTGCTGGTGGATGATGCCATCGTGGTGGTGGAAAACGTCGAGCGCATTATGAGCGAGGAAGGGCTTTCGCCCCGCGAGGCCACGCGCAAGTCAATGGGGCAAATTCAGGGCGCGCTGGTCGGTATCGCCATGGTGCTGTCGGCGGTATTTATCCCGATGGCTTTTTTTGGCGGCACCACGGGCGCGATTTATCGCCAGTTCTCGATCACCATCGTCTCCGCGATGGTGCTCTCGGTACTGGTGGCGATGATCCTCACCCCTGCCCTTTGCGCGACGCTGCTCAAGCCGCTGCACAAGGGTGAGCATCACGGTCAAAAAGGCTTTTTCGGCTGGTTTAACCGCATGTTCAACCGTAATGCGGCGCGCTATGAAGCGGGCGTGGGCAAGGTGCTGCACCGCAGCATGCGCTGGATGGTGGTGTATGTCCTGCTGCTTGGCGGCATGGTCTTCTTATTCCTGCGGCTGCCCACCTCCTTCCTGCCGCTGGAAGATCGCGGCATGTTTATCACCTCCGTGCAGTTACCGAGCGGCTCGACCCAACAGCAAACCCTGAAGGTGGTGGAAAAGGTTGAGAACTACTTCCATACCCAGGAAAAAGATAACGTGGTCTCCGTTTTCTCTACCGTCGGCTCTGGCCCTGGCGGTAACGGGCAAAACGTGGCGCGCATGTTTGTGCGCCTGAAAGACTGGGATCAGCGCGACAGCGAAACCGGCTCCTCTTTTGCCATCATTGAGCGCGCCACCAAAGCGTTCAACAAAATCAAGGAAGCGCGCGTTTTCGCCAGCAGCCCGCCCGCCATCAGCGGTCTGGGCAGTTCAGCCGGGTTTGATATGGAGCTTCAGGACCACGCGGGAGCCGGGCACGACGCGTTAATGGCGGCTCGCGATAAACTGCTGGAGCTGGCCGGGAACGATCCACAGCTTACGCGCGTTCGCCATAACGGTCTGGATGACAGCCCTCAGCTCCAGGTGGATATTGACCAGCGTAAAGCGCAGGCGCTGGGCGTTTCCATCGACGACATTAACGACACCCTGCAAACGGCATGGGGCTCAAGCTACGTAAATGACTTTATGGATCGTGGCCGCGTGAAGAAGGTCTACGTTCAGTCCGCCGCCAAATACCGCATGCTGCCGGACGATATTAACCGCTGGTATGTGCGCAATAACACCGGCGGTATGGTGCCGTTCTCGGCGTTCGCAACGTCCCGCTGGGAGACCGGATCGCCGCGTCTGGAGCGCTATAACGGCTATTCGGCGCTGGAGATTGTCGGGGAAGCCGCGCCGGGCGTCAGTACCGGTACTGCAATGGACATTATGGAAAAGCTGGTTCAGCAATTGCCGACCGGTTTTGGCCTGGAGTGGACGGCGATGTCCTACCAGGAACGGCTTTCCGGTGCGCAGGCGCCTGCCCTCTATGCCCTTTCGCTGCTGGTAGTTTTCCTCTGCCTGGCGGCGCTGTATGAGAGCTGGTCAGTGCCGTTCTCGGTGATGCTGGTGGTGCCGCTCGGGGTTATCGGCGCGCTGCTGGCCACCTGGATGCGCGGCCTGGAAAACGATGTCTATTTCCAGGTCGGGCTCCTCACCGTTATCGGATTGTCGGCGAAAAACGCCATTCTGATCGTTGAATTTGCCAACGAGATGAATGCCAAAGGCCACGAGCTGATGGCCGCCACGCTGCATGCCTGCCGTCAGCGCCTGCGCCCGATCCTGATGACGTCTCTGGCGTTTGTGTTCGGCGTCCTGCCGATGGCCACCAGCTCCGGCGCCGGCTCCAGCAGCCAGCACGCGGTGGGAACGGGCGTCATGGGTGGAATGATTTCCGCGACGATTCTGGCGATCTATTTCGTCCCGCTGTTCTTCGTGCTGGTACGCCGCCGTTTCCCGCTGAAGGATAAGCCGGAATAACCCGTTGAAATAAAAAAGGCGGCTTTATCGGCCGCCTTTTTATTGTGTGATGTTTTCACACTATGGTTATTTTAGTTAATTAAGTGCTCTTGCAATTCTGACCGGAATTTATTTACGAAGCATGCCTTCGATAAAGTCTTTCCAGTTCCCCATTTCACGTTCAATCATAACAACCTCTCTTATTATTATGCGCATTCTACGAAAACGTATCATCATTGTGAAGCCACTTTATCCGATTGCTGTGATTGCGCCCCGCTATGTGGGTGGGTTTAAGATCACTATGAGCGTTGCCGGATAAATTTTATGTGACCTACAGCAATATTTTGAAATAGTCAGAAAAATGACAGCATTTTAAATTTCCCTCTGAGTTTATTGGTTATTTAAACAGGATGGACAACTATGCTTAAAAGATGAAAGACTATTCAGCTTACAGCTGTTCGTTGAATTATGGAGAATTGTAAATCACGAAAAATTCCGAATGTGGTATATTCCACTTAAGGATATATCTTCGAAAATATTGAACATTTAATCCACAAAAGAACAAAAGGATTCACCATGGTTGTGATGTACGGCATTAAGAATTGCGACACGATCAAAAAAGCCCGCCGCTGGCTGGAAGCCCACAGCATTGACTATCGCTTCCACGATTACCGTGCCGACGGGCTTGACCCGGCGTTTCTCCATTCCGCCATCAACGAGCTGGGCTGGGAAGCGCTGCTGAATACCCGCGGGACCACCTGGCGTAAGCTGGATGAATCTCTCCGGGCCACGATCGACGACGCCGACAGTGCCGCCAAACTGATGCTTGAAATGCCGGCAATCATCAAACGCCCATTGCTCTGCAAGCCAGGTCGGCCTATGCTGCTGGGTTTCAGTGAAACCCTTTATTCAGATTTTTTCGTTGAGGTGTAGTCTATGTCATGCCCGGTCATTGAGCTGACTCAGCAGCTTATTCGCCGTCCTTCCCTTAGCCCGGACGACGCAGGTTGTCAGGCACTAATGATTGAGCGCCTGCGTGCCATCGGTTTTACCGTGGAACCCATGGATTTTGGCGATACGCAGAACTTCTGGGCCTGGCGCGGTCAGGGGGAGACGCTGGCGTTTGCCGGACATACCGACGTGGTTCCTGCGGGTGACGCAGACCGCTGGATCAACCCGCCTTTTGAGCCGACCATCCGCGACGGTATGCTGTTTGGACGCGGCGCGGCGGACATGAAAGGTTCCCTGGCCGCGATGGTCGTGGCGGCAGAGCGCTTCGTTGCCCAGCATCCAAATCATAAAAACCGTCTTGCGTTTCTCATCACCTCTGATGAAGAAGCCAGCGCCCACAACGGCACCGTGAAGGTCGTTGAGGCGCTGACGGCGCGCAACGAACGCCTGGACTACTGCCTGGTGGGCGAACCGTCCAGCACCGAAGTGGTGGGCGACGTAGTGAAAAATGGCCGCCGTGGCTCCCTGACCTGTAATTTGACCCTACATGGCGTGCAGGGCCACGTTGCCTATCCTCACCTGGCGGATAACCCGGTACACCGTGCAGCGCCGATGCTGAACGAGCTGGTGGGCATTGAGTGGGACAAAGGTAACGAATTCTTCCCGCCAACCAGCATGCAGATTGCCAACATCAAGGCCGGCACCGGCAGCAACAACGTCATTCCCGGCGATCTCTTCGTCCAGTTTAACTTCCGCTTCAGCACCGAGCTGACCGACGAAACGATCAAAGCACGCGTGGTTGCGCTGCTGGAGAAATATCAGCTGCGCTATACCATTGACTGGTGGCTTTCCGGGCAGCCGTTCCTGACGCAGCGCGGTAAACTGGTGGATGCGGTGGTGAACGCCATTGCGCACTATAATGAGATTAAGCCACAGCTGCTGACAACGGGCGGCACGTCTGACGGACGCTTTATCGCCCGCATGGGTGCACAGGTTGTCGAACTGGGCCCGGTTAACGCGACGATTCACAAAATCAACGAGTGTGTGAACGCAGCGGATTTACAACTGCTGGCCCGCATGTATCAACGTATTATGGAGCAGCTCGTCGCCTGACGGGTGCTTACAGAGGATTAGCGAATGGACTGGCTTTCAAAGTACTGGTGGATCCTGGTGTTGGTGTTTCTGGTAGGCGTGCTGCTTAACGTGATCAAAGATCTCAAGCGCGTTGACCATAAAAAGTTCCTTGCCAACAAGCCGGATCTTCCGCCACATCGTGATTTTAACGACAAGTGGGACGATGAAGACGACTGGCCGAAGAAGGACCAGAAGAAATAATTGTGCACACCCCTCACCCTGACCCTCTCCCCAAAGGGGAGAGAGGCTGGGGGTGAGGAGCAACTCACATAAACTCTACAATATCATCATCATTCGGCTTACCGCCGCTGAGCGCTTCATCAAAGTAGTGCTTCGGTACGGTATAGCGCAGATGATCGAGCGCAAACTGCATGCTGCGATCGTCAATGGCATGCCCCAGATCGTCCACGATATCCAGCGTCACATCCCCGCCTTCACGCACCAGCGCGTCCAGGGCTGCAACCGCATGCGAAAGCTCAATCACCCGGTCTTCACCCCCGTGGATCAGATGGATCGTGGTCTGCGTCGTCGCGCTTTGCGGCAGCGTCGCGAAGCGGCCGTTAAAGGCAATCACGCGGGACGCCAGCCCCGGCTGCGCTTTTACGCTCTCAAGGGACATGATAGACCCCTGCGAAAAGCCAATCAGCGCCGTCGCGTCGGCACCCACGCCGCTCTGCTGTTGCCAGTAGCGAACGGTGTCGATAAACGCAGGCATGGCGGCATCAACGCGCGCCTGACGGCTTTCTTCCGTCACGCCCTCAACGGAGAACCACTGCCGTCCGTTCGGACCGCACGACTCCACGCCACCGATGCTGACGATCAGCGCCTGCGGGAAAACGGGTGCAAACCAGCTGCCTATCTGTCCCATGTTGACGGCATTGTCGCCCACGCCATGAAACAGAAGCAGTAACTGTTTAGCCGGTGTGTCCGGGCTTTGCACAACAAAATGGTCATGTTTCATGGCGATCTCCTTAATTGATAAGCAGGATTTTACGCCTCTGCGGGGTAATGACCATGCCACTTTACTGAAGAAGTCATTGAAAAAATTGCCATTGCAAAATGTCGGCTTTCAGCTGCTGGCTGCGGGGATAATCAAGCCTTTCAAGCGCTTGTGCGGTTTCTTCGCGTAATTTTGCCAGCAGCGCTTTCCGTCCGACGTCGTGTGTATGCCCTTCCATTTTTCCGCGCAGCGCTGGAAGCGGCATCTCCACGGCTGACAACAACCGGGTCAGCGCCGCTACCGAGGTCGAAAACGCCCGGTGCGCAAAGGCAAATCCCGCCAGCTCCAGCCAGTCGTCACTATTAAGGGTAGCTTCCCACGCATCCGTCACCGGGATCTTTTCGCCGTTCCAGGCCGACAGGACGCGCATATCACGACATAAACGTTGATGTGCCTGCTCGCAGAGCTGATGCCCCGCCTCGCTTAACGGCAGCAGCGCCATCGCCGTATAGCACCCGCTGCTCGCCTCCCGATGGCTACCCATTCGCACCAGCACAAAACCGCACTGCTGCCAGAAGCGCCACAGCTCGTCGGTAAAGCCAAAGCTGACCGAGAGATAATCTTCTCCACTGGCGCTACGGATCAGCCGCTGGCCGATGCCTTCCCGCTGGCGATGAGGATGAACCGCAATGCGGCTGACGCGTCGGCCCTGAAGCGTCGCCGCGAGGGGCGAGCCGCCGTGCGCCGCCAGCGACTGCGCCACCAGATTTCCACGCGGCCGACGAAAGCCCGCCCATACCGCGCGGCTCAGTTCAGGGGATAATCCCCCCTCCTCCACCAGCCAGAGCGCGCCCGCGATGTCCGCGCCTGCGTGCGCAACGGCAAAGTGCTGGCCGGGGGCGTCCATCATCCGGCGTAAATCGAGGGGTGAGGTGCGGTAGTGCGCGGCGCACAGCAGTTCGTATACGTTTGCCACGCGCGCCGGATCGCTCTCCCACGCGCGTGGCTCCAGCGACCTTAAACATACTTCGCCTGCCGGTTTGCGGTCGATAAGCGCATCGTCAAACAGCAGCGCGTTCGCCACAATCCGCTCAAGCGGACATCCGGCAGCCCAGCGAACGGGCGTTGATAAGGTATAACGCCGCAGCCCGCTGAACCGGGCGCAGAATTTAAGCAGAAATCCCCTGCCCGTTCCTTCATAGCCCTGTACCGTTGTGGTCAATAGCACGCGCGGAAATCGCGTCACCAGCTTCTCGAGCAGCGGCCCGGGAACAGCGGCCGCCTCATCGACAATCAGCCAGTTGGCCTGCAACGGGGAGGCCAGCAATGCATCCGGAGCCATAAAGTGAAAATGTTCGCCAGCAAAACGCGCGATGACGTCCGTCGCCCCTTTGGCCGGTGCCGTCACCACCGCATTCCCGCGTATGCCGTTGAGCAACATGCCTGCTAGCGCTGACTTTCCGCGCCCGCGCGGTGCCGTAACGGCGGCCACGCCCGCAGGCATCGTCAGAAGGGCGTCGAGGATCTCAGCCTGCTCGCGCTGCGGTTCACCGCTGGCGGGCTGCCAGGCGGGGATATCTGGCGTAACGGGAAGGCGCAGGGAATGGTGCTGCTGCCAGACGATAGCGTCCGAATCGGCGGCAAGCGTCCGGCAAAAATGGTGAACAAAATGCGGGGTGGCGATCGGCTCTGCGCTGTCGCTCCAGCGCAGAGAATCCCTGTCGGGCCTGTCGGCCCAGACGGCGAACGGCGGCACCAGCAGCACCAGAAGGCTCCCGGCGCGCAGCGTCCCGCTGAGGGCGGCGAAGGCCGAGACGTCAAACCCGTCTCGCGCGTCAAAAACGGCGTGCAGGTATTCACGTCCCAGCAGGCCGCTGATGGACTTAGACGGGTTCTCCTCCAGCCACAGCCAGTCTCCCGGTAACGTGTTGCTCAGGGTAGTCGCCTGGCTCAACGTCCACGCTTCATCGCCGCTGAGCACCACCAGCCGGCGGTGCCCGGTACGCTGAAGCTGACTAACCAGCGCTTCAAACCCCAGCATCACATTGCTTTGCCGAAGGTATCACACTGTGACGGGTTGCCGCTGTCGAAGCCACGCTTAAACCAGCTGTAGCGCTGTTCGGAGGTGCCGTGGGTAAAGCTGTCCGGCACAACGCGCCCCTGGCTCTGCTGCTGCAAGCGATCGTCTCCAATCGCCTGAGCGGCATTCAGGGCCTCTTCCAGATCGCCTGTTTCCAGCACGCCCTGCTGCTGCATACTGTGTCCCCAGACGCCAGCGAAACAGTCCGCCTGAAGCTCCATGCGCACGGAAAGGTGATTCACCTCCGCCTGAGACGCATTCTGCTGCATCTGACGCACCTTAGGCTCAATGCCGAGGAGCTTCTGCACGTGATGGCCTACTTCGTGCGCGATCACGTAGCCCTGGGCAAAATCGCCGTCGGCGCCCAGCTTGCTTTTCATGTCGTCATAGAAGGAGAGATCGATATAGACGGTGCTGTCCGCCGGGCAGTAGAACGGCCCCATCACGGACTGTCCGGTGCCGCAGCCTGTGCGGGTTGCGCCCCGGTACATCACCAGTTTTGGCGGCTGATAGGTCCGCCCCATTTTCTCGAACTGCTGACCCCAGGTATCTTCGGTCGTCGCGAGAATAACGGAAGTAAATTTCGCCGCTTCATCTTCATTCGGGCTGATGGAGCGCTGCGAATACTGCTGCTGTTGCCCGGTTTCACCGGTCATTAAACCGGTCAGATCGACGCCGTAGTAGCCCGCCACCAGCACAACGACCAGCAGAATAATACCGCCCTTGCCGCTGGGTAACCGGAAACCTGGCCCGCCCATAGACGGACCACCGCCACCACTGCTGCGTCTGTCTTCTACGTTGTCACTTTCACGACGCCCTTGCCAGCGCATAAACACCTCGAACTATTCCATTTATAATAGCTATGATCGTAGGCGGTTAATGAAAGGATTACCATAGTAAACAAGGATAAGACGCCAAAGGATGCAAACATCCTTTGGCAAATGCGCGTATTAGTCGAGCTTAACGCCTAAACGGTGAGCAACCGCTTCGTACGCTTCGACCACCCCACCCAGGCTTTGGCGGAAACGGTCTTTGTCCATTTTATCCAGCGTCTCTTTGTCCCACAGACGGCTACCGTCCGGAGAGAATTCGTCGCCCAGCACCACTTCGCCTTTGTACAGACCGAACTCCAGCTTGAAATCGACCAGGATCAGGCCCGCGTCATCAAACAGCTTTTTCAGCACGTCGTTGGCTTTGTAGGTCAGTTCCTGCATGCGCGCCAGGTTCTCTTTGCTTACCCAGCCGAAGGTTTCGCAGTAGGATTCGTTGACCATCGGGTCGTGCATGGCATCGTTTTTCAGGAACAGATCGAACAGCGGTGGATTCAGTTCGATACCCTCTTCAATGCCCAGACGCTTCACCAGGGAGCCTGCGGCACGGTTACGGATAACGCACTCTACCGGCACCATATCCAGTTTTTTTACCAGACATTCCGTATCGGACAGCAACGCTTCCATCTGAGTCGGGATACCAGCTTCGGCCAGCTTGGTCATAATGAAGTGGTTGAACTTATTGTTCACCATGCCTTTACGATCGAACTGCTCAATGCGCGCGCCGTCTCCTGCTGACGTATCATTGCGGAACTCGAGCACCAACAGATCCGGGTTTTCCGTGCTGTATACGGTTTTCGCTTTGCCACGATACAACTCAGCTTGCTTCTGCATCTTCATTACTCCTGGTGTGATGATTTGTATTCAAAACTGGGCATATTATGCCACGCACACGTTTGCGTAGCACGAAAATAAAAAGGGCTGGATTATCCAGCCCTCGCTATTATTTGCTGAATGCGGCCTGGAAGGCAGCGACCAGCGCATCGTTTTGCGACTGGGTCAGCGTGTGTCCTTTCGGATCGATAAATTGCAGGCTGCTGCGGTTATCGAGGTCGCCGACCTGGATTTTGTAGTCACCGGAAGGCAGCTGCGGATCGCTTGCCCCCAGTTCCTGCCAAGCGCTATCGGACAGCGGCTTATAGGTCGCTGTGATGCTGCCCGTTGAACGGGTGCTGTCGGTCACCTTCATGCCCACTTTTTCAAGCGTAGCCGGCAAACGCTGCCAGGTCTGGTTAAACGGCGCACGCACCACCAGCATTGGCAGACCGGTATCATCGGCACCGCTCTGCACGTCAAACGTTGAACCGTTACGGTTCTGCGCGGCGTTAGCGGCATCGGTGGCGTTCTTATCCAGACCCGCTGCAATCACGTTCAGCATTTCGGTGCTGTAGCGCTGCAAGGCAGCCGGATCGGCAATCGGTTTGCCCGCCTGCTCAAGATTTAACAGCTTAACGGTAACCGCCTGCTGATAACCCTGCGGCTTAACGGAGACTTGATAACGACCGCGATACTGCTGATCTTCATCGAGACGGTTCCACTCAATCCAGTCGGTGGTTAAGGTCTGACTGGCGTCGTCGCGTTTATCAATCGTGTAATTTTTCGACTGAATTACGCTCACCACCTGCGGCCACAGCGTGGTGCCGCGTGCGCTTTCCACCAGCAGAGAGGCCGTATCACCGGTAAACTGAGTACGCGCGCCACTCACCAGCGCCAGAGGCTGAGCCGGCGGACGAATATCAAGCGCTTTACCCACCAGACCGCTACCGTTCGTGACCGGAATATTATAATCACCGTTCTGAATCGGCAGGATCATGCCGGCAGGCGCGTGAAGTTCAGCAAGCGGCGGCGAATCCAGATAGGATTCATCACCGCTCACCTGGCGCTTGTAGCGCGAGTCTGAACTACAGGCAGCGAGGAGCATAACAAGCGAAACACCCGCAACCTTCGCCAGGCGCGACTTCTGTACTGAATAAGCCATCAAATCTCCCTAAACTTTACAGCAGACCGGCATGCTTCAGCGCGCCAGCGACAATTTCACGACCGTGGTCGGTAATAGGTGTCATTGGCAGACGCAGCGTGTCGGTTGCTACAAGCCCCAACTCCTTACATGCCCATTTCACTGGGATCGGATTGGGTTCGACAAATAATTTATTGTGCAACGGCATCAGACGCTGATTAATCACGCGAGCTTCATCAAAGTGACCGGCTGCGGCCAGCTTGCACATGTCAGCCATATCGCGCGCCGCAACGTTCGCCGTCACGGAAATCACGCCATTTCCTCCGAGCTGCATAAAGTCCAGCGCGGTCGCATCGTCACCGCTCAACAGGATAAAGTCGTCTGAAACCAGCTCTTTGATCTGATGAACGCGGCTTAAGTTCCCTGTCGCCTCTTTAATCCCGATAATATTTTTTACTTTCGAGAGACGGCCAACGGTTTCCGGCAGCATATCGCAACCGGTACGAGACGGCACATTATACAGAATTTGTGGCAAGTCAGTATGTTCGGCGATGGCTTTGAAATGCTGGAACAAACCTTCCTGAGTAGGACGGTTGTAGTAAGGCGTGACCGTCAGACAGCCAACCACGCCGCTGTCGTTAAAACGCTGGGTCAGGCTAATGGCCTCAGCCGTTGCGTTTGCGCCCGTACCGGCGATGACCGGAATACGCCCGTCAGCCAGCTCAAGGGTCAGCATCACAACGTCGCCGTGCTCGTCGTGGCTCAGCGTTGCGGATTCACCGGTAGTCCCTACCGAAACGATCGCCGAGGTTCCATTGGCGACATGGTAATCAATGAGCTTCTTCATGCTTGACCGGCAGACATTACCTTTTTCATCCATCGGTGTAACAAGCGCGACAATACTTCCCGTGAACATGAGCCATCCTCTGTGCGAACAAGAGCCTCAATGTTACGTTTGGAACTGTAATAAAAGCAAGCGACCTGAGGCTCTCAGGCGGTTGTATGCATGTTTTTTTTATGCTTTCCTTAGGAAGACTTAACCACGCAAAGGAAGAACAGGTTTGACAACCTCATCACAACATTACCTGGTTATCACTGCGCTGGGTGCTGACAGGCCGGGTATCGTGAATACCATCACTCGCCACGTGAGCAGCTGCGGCTGCAATATCGAAGACAGCCGGCTGGCTATGCTGGGTGAAGAGTTCACGTTCATTATGCTGCTTTCCGGAACATGGAATGCCATTACCCTCATTGAATCTACCCTGCCGCTGAAGGGCGCAGAGCTGGATTTACTGATTGTGATGAAGCGCACCACCGCGCGCCCGCGTCCGGCTCTGCCTGCCACGGTCTGGGTACAGGTTGAAGTGCCTGATTCACCTCATCTGATTGAACGTTTTACGGCGCTGTTTGACAGCCATCAGATGAACATTGCCGAACTGGTTTCCCGCACGCAGCCGGGTGATGAGAACGCCATCCCGACGCTGTTTATTCAAATTACTGCCCACAGCCCTGCCTCGCAGGATGCGTCAAATATCGAGCAAGCATTCAAAGCCCTCTGTACAGAATTACACGCGCAAGGCAGTATAAGCGTCGTCGATTATTCGCAGCACGAACAGGATGGAGTTGAGTAATGAACCCACTGAAAGCCGGTGATATCGCACCGAAATTTAGCTTACCGGATCAAGACGGCGAGCAAGTAAATTTGACCGACTTCCAGGGACAGCGTGTTCTGGTCTATTTCTACCCGAAAGCCATGACGCCGGGCTGTACCGTACAGGCCTGCGGTTTACGCGATAACATGGATGAGTTGAAGAAAGTCGGTGTGGAAGTGCTGGGCATCAGCACCGATAAGCCAGAAAAGCTGTCACGCTTTGCGGAAAAAGAGCTGCTGAACTTCACGCTGCTTTCCGATGAAGACCACCAGGTTTGCGAGCAGTTTGGCGTCTGGGGTGAGAAGTCCTTTATGGGCAAAACCTACGACGGGATCCACCGCATCAGCTTCCTGATTGGCGCTGACGGTAAAGTTGAGCACGTGTTTGACGACTTCAAAACCAGTAACCACCACGACGTGGTGTTGAACTGGCTGAAAGAAAGTGCCTGAAAGTGAGTGTCGGGTGGCGGCTTCGCCTTACCCGACCTACAAGAATAAGTAGGCCGGGTAAGCGCAGCGCCACCCGGCAAAACTACTTCTCTTCCACCGCCGGCACATCCGGCCATGCGTGGACCACGGCTTTAATCAGCGTCGCCAGCGGTATGGCAAAGAACACGCCCCAGAACCCCCACAGACCGCCGAAAATCACCACTGACAGAATAATCACCAGCGGATGCAGGTTAACAGCTTCTGAGAACAGCACCGGTACCAGCAGGTTACCGTCCAGCCCCTGAATGATCAGGTATACCGCGAAGCAGCTCCAGAACTCCGTGCCCAGACCAAACTGGAACAGCGCGACGCCGACGACCGGAATGGTCACCACAAACGCGCCGATATACGGGATGAGGACCGAGAATCCAACCAGCACCGCCAGCAGCAGCGAATAATTCAGCCCAAAGATCACAAAGCCAACCCAGGTCGCCACGCCCACCACAATCATCTCCAGCACCTTGCCGCGAATGTAGTTGGTGATCTGCTGGTTCATCTCCTGCCAGACCTGCCCGGCCAGGCCGCGATTGCGCGGCAGCACGCGGCGTACCGCGTTCAGCATCTGCTCTTTATCTTTGACCAGGAAGAACACCATCAGCGGCACGAGGACCAGATAGACGGCCAGGGTCAGCAGCCCCACCAGCGAGGCCAGCGAGTACTTCACCACCGAATCGCCCATGGTCATGATGCGGGCGCGCATGTTTTCGGCCATCGCATCGATGATCCCGGCGTCCATCAGCGCGGGATAGCGGCGCGGCAGCGTGGCGGCAAAATCAGACAGTTTATTCAGCATGCCGGGCATATCGCGGATCAGGTATATCCCCTGTTGCCAGGCGATGGGCATGACCACGAAGGACATCAGCAGCAGTATACCGACAAACAGCACCAGCACGATGCTGGTCGCCCAGCGGCGGGAACAGCCGATATGTTCCAGACGCGCGGTGGGCCACTCCAGCAGATACGCCAGCACGATCGCCACCAGCAGAGGAGCCAGCAGGCCGCTAAAGAAGAACAGGATACCGAATCCGGCAACCAGAATAACCAGTAAAGCAATGGCTTCCGGATCGCTAAACCGACGCCGATACCACTGCATTAACATTTCGAGCATACAACCCTTCCCTGAATCGAATGGCGGGAGTGAGACGGTGAATTGTATCTAACTGTCACAAAAAAGACTTTTCTTTTTGTTCCACTGTCAGGTTTCGCAAAACCCTGATGAATGGGATTTTCTTCATCTCATAACACGGCTACACTCGCAGGGCAGCGGAGATGAACGTTATGCGGGTTCATCGGTCAAATTAGCACATCCAATATACAGGACAGTGGTTATGTTCAGGCAGTTGAAAAAAACACTGGTTGCGACACTGATTGCCGCCGTGACGGTCGGCCAGGTGTTGCCCGCTTTCGCTGACTCGTCCGATTCATTGCCGGACATGGGCACCACGGCAGGAAGCACGCTCTCCATCGGGCAGGAGATGCAGATGGGGGATTATTACGTACGCCAGCTGCGCGGCAGTGCTCCGCTGATCAACGACCCTTTGCTGGTCCAGTACATCAACGGTCTGGGGATGCGGCTGGTGGCGCACGCGGACTCGGTAAAAACGCCCTTCCACTTCTTCTTAATCAATAACGACGAAATCAACGCCTTCGCCTTCTTTGGCGGGAACGTGGTGCTGCATTCGGCGTTATTCCGTTATTCCGATAACGAAAGCCAGCTGGCGTCAGTCATGGCGCACGAAATTTCGCACGTTACCCAGCGCCATCTGGCGCGTGCGATGGAAGACCAGAAGCGTAACGCCCCGCTGACCTGGGTGGGCGCGCTGGGCTCTATTCTGCTGGCGATGGCCAGCCCGCAGGCCGGGATGGCGGCCCTCACCGGGACGCTGGCGGGAACGCGTCAGGGGATGATCAGCTTTACCCAGCAGAACGAGCAAGAGGCAGACCGCATCGGCATTCAGGTTTTACAGCGTGCAGGCTTTGACCCGCAGGCCATGCCGAGTTTCCTGGAAAAACTGCTCGACCAGGCACGCTACTCGTCGCGTCCCCCTGAAATTCTGTTGACCCACCCGCTGCCGGAAAGCCGCCTCTCGGATGCGCGTAACCGTGCCAACCAGATGCGTCCGGTGGTCGTGCAGTCTTCGCAGGATTTCTACATGGCAAAAGTGAGAACGCTTGGCATGTACAACTCCGGGCGTAATCAGCTCACCAGCGATCTGCTGGACGCGCTGGCGAAAGGCAACGTGCGCGAGAAAAACGCGGCGCAGTATGGTCAGGCGCTCCAGGCTATGGAGGCCAGCAAATACGATGAAGCGCGTAAAGCGCTACAGCCGCTTCTGGCGGCGGCCCCAAATAACCCGTGGTATCTCGACCTCGCCACCGATATCGATCTGGGACAGAAAAAAGCGACCGATGCGATTAATCGCCTGAAAGGGGCGAAAGATCTTCGTAACAATCCGGTATTGCAGCTTAACCTGGCGAACGCTTACTTACAGGGTGGACAGCCCGGCGAGGCGGTGACCATTCTGAACCGCTACACCTTTAACAATAAAGATGACCAGAACGGCTGGGAGCTGCTCGCCCAGGCGCAGGGGCAACTGGGTAACCGCGATCAGGAGCTAGCCGCGCGTGCGGAAGGTCTGGCGCTGGCGGGCCGCCTCGACCAGGCCATTTCCCTGTTGAGCAGCGCCAGTTCACAGGTGAAGCTCGGCAGCCTGCAACAGGCCCGCTACGACGCGCGAATCGACCAGCTGCGCGGCCTGCAACAACGCTTTAAGCCGTACGAGAAGATGTAATAAAGGAGAAGTCATGACAGACGCGGTAAAAATTTACCATAACCCTCGCTGCTCCAAGAGCCGCGACACCCTCAGCCTGCTGAAGTCTAACGGCATCGAACCGGAAGTGGTGCTGTATCTGGAGACGCCGCCGGACGCGCAGACGATCCGTCAGCTGCTTAAGATGCTCGATATGGGCAGCGCGCGCGAGCTGATGCGTCAGAAAGAAGATCTGTATAAATCGCTCAATCTGAACGATACACATCTCACTGAAGAGCGGCTGATTCAGGCAATGGTCGAGAATCCAAAGCTGATTGAGCGTCCGATTGTGGTGGCGAACGGCAAGGCGCGTATCGGTCGTCCGCCGGAAGACGTGCTCGAAATCGTCTAATCGTTACGCCGCAGCGCTTCCAGAAACGCCTGCGGCGTACGCTCTCCCAGCTTTTTCTGCGCTTTCCCCCGGTTGTAAAAATCACACAGTTGAATCAACAGCTCTCCCATCGGTTCTTTGTTCACCCGTGGAATGATGTCGCGTAACGGCAGCGCCACCAGTACGGCGCGGATTTGCTGCGGATGCGCTTTCACGCTAACGCTGTGCACCGGCAGCGTCACCGCCAGCCCAAAAGTCTCAACAGATTGAATATCAGCCGGACACGCTTCCAGCACCTCATTCGCCCAGTGGGTTAACAACTGCGGGGAAACGCCGGCATAAAGCCGGGCGTAGCACCAGCCGCTGACGGGTTCACGCGCCCAGAGTAGATGTTGCTCGCCACCGTCGTCCATATGCAGCGACAGCGGCTGATGATGCAGGAGTAGTTTCTGCGGCATGATGCCGGCCTTCAGCGCCTTCTTGCCCTGCAACAATGCCCCCTTTTGTTTTACCGAAGCCGGCTTGAGGTAGCGGTTCAGGGTCGCGCGGGAAACGGCGATCCCGAGTCCGTCATTCACCAACAGCAGAAGCTCATCCAGCGGCGCACCGGAGATATCCCGCAGGGCATTTATCAGTGACGCCTGTTCCTGTCTCAACGCTTTGTGTATCACTTTGGGCGTAGTGTGGTTATCCGATACCTGGTCGCGGTTGCGCCAGCGCCTGACGGTGGTGACCGAGATCCCCAGCTCAGTGGCCAGCTCTCTGTCGCTTTTATCGGACTGCTGAAGGTAGCGACGGATACGCGGCGTGGTCGTGGCGTTGGCATGCAGTTTGATTTCCATCGCGTCTCTCTCCGCAACTAATCTCATGAGATTTATTATGCAGCAGCGAATGCTTTGTGACCGATTTCACCTTTCGCGCGCCGCGCTTCACTGATAATCCACAGACATAACATAAACCACACCCCTCAATCTTGTACGGAGTTCACAATGAACAATGTTCTGGGATTTCTTGAAGCAAAACTGATGCCGCTGGCGGCGAAAACAGCCCAGCAGCGCCATCTTGGGGCCATTCGTGGGGCCTACGTTTCATTCATGCCGTTTATCATCGTCGGCTCCATCCTGCTGGTGATCTCCTCTTTCCCTAACCAGGCCTATCAGCAGTTTATGTCTCAGGCCTTTGGTGCCAGCTGGAGCGCGATCATTGAGATCCCGTTCAACGCGGTGTTCTCGACCATGTCGCTGTTTATCAGCTTCCTGGTGGCCTACCGCCTGGCGGAACACTACGGCGAGGACCGCATCTCCTGCGGCATCCTGGCGCTGGTCGCGTTTCTGATCCTGACGCCTTTTATCAAAGTGGCGGAAAACGGCGGTATTACCGTGATGCCGGTGGAGTGGATCGGCAGCAAAGGGCTGTTCGTGGCGATGATCGGTTCCCTGCTGTGGACGGAACTGTTCTGCTGGCTGAAGCGCAAAAAGCTGGTCATCAAAATGCCGGACGGCGTGCCCCCGGCGGTACAGGAATCGTTCGCGGCGCTGATCCCGGCCCTGCTGGTGATGATTCTGGTGCTTATCATCCGCATCATCTTCGAAAACACCCATTACAGCACCATCCACCAGTTTATTTATGAAGTGGTTGCTACCCCGGTGCGCCACTACGGCACCTCCTATTTCGGTGCGCTGATGACGGTATTCAGCATCACCATTCTGTGGTCAGTGGGCATTAACTCCGGTTCGATGATCAATGGCATTATTCGCCCGCTGTGGATGGAGAACCAGACCGATAATATCGCCGCGATCCAGGCGGGGACGACGCCGCCGCACATTATCACGGAACAGTTTTTTGACATGATCTGGATGGGCGGCGCGGGGGCCACGCTCTCATTGGTGATCGCAATGCTGATTTTCGCCCGCAGTAAAAACATGCGCGAAGTGGCGCGCCTCGGCGCAGGGGCATCGGTATTTAACATCAACGAGCCGATCCTGTTTGGCCTGCCGGTGATCATGAACCCCATCATGCTTATTCCATTCAACCTGGTGCCGCTGGTGCTGGTCACCGTGCAGTATGTGGCGATGAAGGTTGGCGCGGTCGCCGTCACCACCGGGGTGTTTATCCCCTGGACGCTGCCGCCGGTTATCAGCGGTTTTATCGTCACCGGCCACCTGAGCGGCAGCGTGATGCAGCTGATCAACCTGCTGATTGGCGCCATGCTGTACTTGCCTTTCATGCGTATCGTGGATAAACAGTACCGCGCCGCGGAACTGACCCCGGTGACGCAAACCGACACCACCCTTGCAAAACAGGAGTAAAGCATGTGGGGAATTATCGCAACCTGGCGAATGGCGCTTGAAGGGGTAACGGAGTCTGCGTCTGCCCTGGCGGCGGGAAAACCGGTCGCCACGGCGGTGGTTGATGCCGTCGCCGCCGTCGAAGACTTCCCGCTGTATAAATCCGTCGGCTACGGCGGGCTGCCGACCGAAAACGGTGAGGTGGAGCTGGACGCGGCGTATATGGACGGCGACACGCTGGCGTTCGGCGCGGTGGGGAATCTGGTGGATATCGCCAACCCGGTGCGCGTGGCGCATGCGCTCAGCCGTCAGCGCTACAACAGCCTGCTGGTCGGCCAGGGCGCGCGCGAGTGGGCGCTGAGCCAGGGCTTTACCGACAAAACCATGCTCACGGATCGCGCCATGCAGCACTACCGCAAGCGCTGTCGCGAGACGCTGGATAAGGGGTTAAGCCCCTACGATGGGCACGACACCGTCGGCGTTATCGGTCTCGATAAACAGGGCTCAATGAGCGTTGCCACCTCCACCAGCGGCCTGTTCATGAAAAAACGCGGTCGCCTCGGGGACTCGCCGATTATCGGCTCCGGCTTTTACTGCGACAGCGAAACCGGGGCGGCCACCGCCACGGGCGTCGGTGAAGACCTGATGAAAGGCTGCACCAGCTACGAAATCGTTCGTCGCATGGCGCAGGGCATGACGCCGCAGCAGGCGGCGGATTCGGTCGTCTTTGAACTCGAAGACAGGCTGATGTCGCGCTTTGGCCGCGCGGGCGATCTCTCCGTGGTGTGTATGAACAACAGAGGCGAGTTTGGCGCCGCAACCAACATCAAAACCTTCTCGTTTGTGGTGGCGACGGCCCGCCAGCCGCTCACGGTTTTTCGTACCGAGCGCCTGCGGGAGAAAACACATTATCACGCGGTAGACGAGGCGTGGATGCAGGCCTATGCCGCGCGGATCCGCGCGCCCATTGAGGAGTCATGATGATTACATATCAGTTTATCAGCGCGCTTACGGACGCGAAGCCGAACAGCCATTTGATTGCGCGCTCGGCCAGTTCTCTGTTACCGGAAAGCGCGCTTGTTGATGAAATGCGCGACTCTGACGGCATCGCGGACACCCGCTTTGGCTGCGCGCCGTTTGCCCGTATCACCCTGCTGCCGGATGGGCTCTGGCATGACGCCCTGACCGAAGGGCTGCTCGCTGCCCTGCGGCCGCTGCTTGCCGCCCCCGCCAGCGCCGATATCGTGCTGGACGTGACGGATATCGACGAGGTGGTGCTGGCGCAGGTGCTGCGATTTCTCTTTAACCAGGCGCACAGGCTGAGCGATCTGAAGCTCAAGAAAACGGACGACGCGGTGCGTCTTACGTGCATCACCGCCCTCTGCCTGCCGGAACAGCGGGCGAAGCTGGAGACGATCTTCCGCCAGCAGCAGGCTATTGCCCTCGGAATGGTCGCGGCGCGGCGGCTGGCGGATATCCCGTCTGACCGCTGTACGCCGCAGTTTGTGGTCGAAGAGGCGCAAAAACTGTGTGCCGCCTACCCTGCCCTGCGCTGCGAGGTGCTGAACGAAAAGGATATTGTTGAGCAGGGTCTTGGGCTGCTGCACGCGGTTGGCAAAGGGGCGGCCTGCCCGCCGCGTCTGCTCGCTGTCCACTATAACGGTGTCTCTGACGGCCCGGTACGCTGCTATGTCGGTAAAGGCATTACCTTTGACACCGGCGGCCTGTGGCTGAAGGAAGGCGCGGGCATGTACACCATGAAATATGACATGTGCGGCGCGGCTAACGTGCTCGGGCTGATGCTGGCCGTTGCGGAGCTGAAATTGCCCGTACGCATCATGGGCGTGCTGGCGCTGGCGGAGAACGCCATCGGCCCGGAGGCGATGCAGCCCGGCACGGTGGCAACGGCCTGCAACGGCACCACCGTTGAAATTAATAATACCGATGCCGAGGGCCGGCTGGTGCTGGCAGACGCCATCGCCTGGGCCAGCCAGCGGCACCCGCAGGCCCGCTATATCATTGATATGGCAACGTTAACGGGCGCGGTGGTGAAAGCGCTGGGGTATGAGCTGAGCGGATTAATGACGCAGGATGAACCGCTGCGCGAAGCATTGACGGGAGCGGGTAAGCGGAGCGGTGACGAGGTATGGTCCCTGCCGCTGGACGCACGGCTGAAAAAGCAGACCGACAGCGCCATCGCCGATCTGTGCAACACGCCGACCAACAATGTGGCGATCAGCGCCTCGGCGGCGTGGCTGCTGCACCACTTCTGCCCACCGACGATCCCGTGGGCGCATCTGGATATCAGCGGAACGGCGCTATGGCGGGAGAACGGCAGGAGCGTGGCGTCGGGAAGGCCGATTCCACTGCTGGTGGAGCACCTGGTGGGGGATCTTTAGCCGGGTGACGGCTGCGCCTTACCCGGCCTACAAGGAGAGCGGTTTTCGTAGGCCCGGTAAGGCGTCGCCGCCACCGGGCATAACTACAGCTTAAGAATATCTTTCACAAACGGAATGGTCAGCTTGCGCTGGGCGGTAATGGACGCGCGATCGAGCTGATCGAGCGTATCAAAGAGCGTACGCATCTCGCGATCCAGCCGCTTCAGCAGGAAACGGCCCACGTCTTCCGGCAGTTCGAAGCCGCGCAGTCTTGCCCGCAGCTGAAGCGCCTGGAGTTTGTCTTCATCCGACAGCGGTTGCAGCTTGTAGATTTGCCCCCAGTCCAGACGAGACGCCAGATCCGGCAGCCCAAGATTGAGCTGACGCGGTGGACGATCGCCGGTGATCAGCAGCCGGGTTTTGCCCGACTCCAGAATGCGGTTATAGAGGTTAAAGATTGCCATTTCCCACGGCTCGTCCCCTGCCACGCATTCAATATTATCGATGCAGACCAGGGAAAGATGTTCCATGCCCTCAAGCACTTCAGGCACAAACCAGGTACGTTTATCCAGCGGCACGTAGCCGACCGCATCGCCGCGCGCCGAAAGCTCGGCACAGGCCGCATGCAGCAGGTGGCTGCGCCCCGCGCCTTCGCGTGACCAGATATAGATGTATCCGCTGTGTTCCTGGCGCAGCACATTTTGCAGTGCAGCCAGTAAAGAGGGGTTATCACCCGGCCAGAAACTCGCGAAAGTTTCATCGTCAGGGAGATAAAGTGGCAGAGAGAGCTGTGCCGGTCCGTTCAGAAATACCTCAACCAGAGATCTTACATAAAATCGGAATGGAGTTTAACACGGAACCTGCAAGGAGAGAACCGGGCGATCCGTCGCCCGGCAGGACGATCAATGTAGCGCTTTTTCGCTTTCATCCGCGTCCAGGACCACCTCTTCCGGGCGGATCACCGAGATCAGCTTGAAAATCAGGCTGAGGCCGACGCCCACGATGGTCGCCAGCGCCATACCCTTCAGCTCCGCTGCGCCGATGTGCACCTTCGCACCGCTCACCCCGATAATCAGGATAACGGAGGTCAGGATCAGGTTCTGCGCTTTGCTGTAATCCACTTTGGATTCAATCAGCACGCGAATACCGGAGGCACCGATCACCCCGTACAGCAGCAGCGAGACGCCGCCCATCACCGGCACCGGGATAATCTGGATCGCTGCCGCCAGCTTGCCAACGCAGGAGAGCAGAATGGCGATGATCGCCGCGCCGCCGATAACCCAGGTGCTGTAGACGCGGGTGATCGCCATTACGCCGATGTTCTCGCCGTAGGTGGTGTTTGGCGTGGAGCCGAAGAAGCCGGAGATGATGGTGGAGAAACCGTTGGCAAACATGGAGCGATGCAGGCCCGGGTCGCGGATCAGGTCGCGCTTCACGATGTTCGCCGTCACCACCAGGTGGCCGACGTGCTCGGCAATTACCACCAGCGCGGCAGGCAGAATGGTGAAGATAGCAAACCATTCGAAGCGCGGGGTGTAGAAGGTTGGCAGCGCGAACCAGTGCGCCTCGGCAATCGGCGTAGTATCCACAACGCCCATGACGAAGGAGAGCGCATAGCCCGCCAGTACGCCGATCAGGATCGGGATAATCGCCATAAAACCGCGGAACAGCACGGAGCCAAACACCGTCACGCCCAGCGTCACCAGCGAAATAATGATGGTTTTAGAATCCGGTGACTGACCGTCCGCCGGCAGCAGGCCGGCCATGTTCGCCGCCACGCCAGCCAGCTCCAGGCCGATGACGGCAACGATAGCGCCCATCGCCGCAGGCGGGAACATCACGTCCAGCCAGCCGGTGCCCGCTTTCTTCACGATGAAGGAGACCAGGCAGAACAGGACGCCGCACATGATAAAGCCGCCCAGCGCGACCTCATAACCCAGCGGCAACAGCAGCAGTACCGGAGAGATAAAGGCGAAGCTCGACCCGAGATAGGCCGGAATTTTGCCTTTACAGATAAAGAGGTAAAGCAGCGTACCGACGCCGTTGAACAGCAGCACGGTAGCCGGGTTAATGTGAAACAGGATTGGCACCAGCACGGTTGCGCCAAACATGGCGAACAGGTGCTGCAAACTAAGCGGGATTGTCTGTAAAAGCGGCGGTCTTTCACTCACCCCGATAGCACGGCGCGTCATAGTGTTTTCCTCTGAGTGTTATTGTTGGTTTTTATTCAAAAAAAAGCCGACTATCAAAGTCGGCTTCTTTATCGTTATTCGATTATTTAGTACCAAAAATCTTATCGCCGGCATCGCCAAGTCCCGGGATGATGTACCCGTGCTCGTTCAGCCCCTGGTCGACGGATGCGGTATACAGTTCAACGTCCGGGTGCGCTTTTTCCAGCGCCGCAATACCTTCCGGCGCTGCGACCAGGACCAGCACTTTAATGCTGCTGCATCCGGCTTTTTTCAGCAGGTCGATGGTGGCGATCATCGAACCACCGGTCGCCAGCATCGGGTCAACCACCAGCGCCATACGCTCGTCGATGTTAGAGACCAGCTTCTGGAAGTACGGGACCGGCTCAAGGGTCTCTTCGTCACGGTAGATACCCACCACGCTGATACGCGCGCTTGGCACGTGCTCCAGTACGCCTTCCATCATGCCCAGACCCGCACGCAGGATTGGCACCACGGTAATTTTTTTACCTTTGATCTGCTCAACCTGTACCGGACCGTTCCAGCCTTCGATGGTCACTTTTTCCGTTTCCAGATCGGAGGTTGCTTCGTAGGTCAGCAGGCTGCCCACTTCAGAAGCCAGTTCGCGAAAACGCTTCGTGCTGATGTCATGCTCACGCATCAGGCCCAACTTGTGTTTAACGAGTGGGTGTTTCACTTCCACAATCTTCATTCTCTTTCTCCTCTGAGGTGGCATCCGCAAAAAAATCGCGGGATTATACCGCTTTTTTCCGATTGCGCCATACCCAACTTGCTTGACGTATATCAATCAAAAACAAAAAAGCCGGAGGCAGGGCTCCGGCTTGGGTGCGGGATCTTGCCCGGTGGCGCTGCGCTTACGCGAGCCTACGTGTATTGTAGGTCGGGTAAGCGTGAGCGCCACCCGACAATTAGAGGTTATCGCCGTTGCTGGCAATCACCTGCTTATACCAGTCGAACGACTTCTTCTTGCTGCGGTTCAGCGTGCCGTTCCCTTCGTTATCTTTATCGACAAAGATAAAGCCGTAGCGTTTCTTCATTTCACCCGTTCCGGCAGAGACCAGGTCGATACAGCCCCACGGGGTATAGCCCATCAGATCGACGCCATCTTCCACCACCGCTTTTTTCATCTCGCGGATGTGTGCAGACAGATAATCAATGCGGTACTGGTCGTTTACCGTGCCGTCGCTCTCCTGCACGTCGATCGCGCCAAAGCCGTTTTCAACAATGAACAGCGGGAGCTGATAGTGATCCCAGAACCAGTTCAGAGAGTAGCGCAGGCCGACAGGGTCAATCTGCCAGCCCCAGTCGGATTTCTGCACGTACGGGTTAGAGACCAGACTCTTGCTCTCGTCGTAATCCAGCGCCGGGTTATCTGCCGTCGCTTTGGTGGCGAAAGACATGTAGTAGCTGAACCCGATGTAATCCACGCAGCCCTGCGTCAGCGCGGCCTTATCTTCTTCGGTGATATCCAGCGCGAAGCCGCGACGCTCGAAGTAGTTGAGCAGATGCTGCGGATACTTGCCGCGCACGTGCACGTCGGTGAACCAGTAGCGGCGATGCATGGCGTTCATCGCCATCATCATGTCGTCCGGCGCGCAGGTCAGCGGGTAGATGGGGCACATGGCAATCATGCAGCCGATTTGCAGCGACGGGTTGATCTCGCGCCCCGCCTTCACCGCCAGGGCGCTGGCCACCAGCTCATAGTGCGCCGCCTGGAACATGACCGGCTCGCGGTCTTCACCCGGCGCATATTTCAGCCCGGAGTTGGTGAACGGCGCAAAGTCTTCGTGGAAGTTTGCCTGGTTGTTGATCTCGTTAAAGGTCATCCAGTACTTCACTTTGTGCTGATAACGCTCAAAAACGACCTTCGCGAAGCGCACGAAGAAGTCGATCAGCTTACGGTTGCGCCAGCCGCCGTATTCCGTTACCAGGTGGAAAGGCATCTCGAAGTGGGAAAGCGTGATAACCGGTTCAATGCCGTGCTTCAGGCACTCGTCAAACAGGTCATCGTAGAATTTAAGTCCTGCTTCGTTCGGCTCCAGCTCGTCGCCTTTCGGGAAGATACGCGTCCAGGCGATGGAGGTGCGGAAGCATTTGAATCCCATCTCGGCAAAGAGTTTGATGTCTTCTTTATAACGGTGGTAGAAATCAATGGCTTCGTGGTTTGGGTAATTTTTCCCCTCCAGCACGCCGTTGGTGATTTCACGCGGCACGCCGTGGGCGCCCGCGGTCATGACATCGGCAACGCTTACCCCTTTGCCGTCCTCTTTCCAGCCGCCTTCAAGCTGGTGCGCCGCAACGGCTCCACCCCACAGAAAACCTGCTTTAAATCCAGACATTTGCTTTCCCTCATTCTGCGTTATTTTCTGCAAAAACAGTTACAGAAACCGGTTTCAGTTTGATGATGTGCAAAGGGGAAAGCCGTTGCAAGCAGATCGCAGAAACCGGTTTCATTTTCGTGAACAGAGTCAAGTTTGTCGCCCTTTACCGGCCACTGAGAAAAAAAGATCTTCGCGCCGAGAATAGGCTCGCAAACGTTTGCCTGGACTGTTAGAATTGCGCCGATTTTTCTTACTAGCTATGCAATCGCGTGGGGACTTGAGCCGTGACCAACAAAACTTCTCTCAGCTACAAAGATGCCGGTGTTGATATTGACGCAGGTAATGCGCTGGTTGACCGAATCAAAGGTGTGGTGAAAAAAACCCGCCGCCCGGAAGTGATGGGTGGCCTGGGTGGATTCGGCGCACTGTGCGCGCTGCCGCAAAAATATCGTGAACCTGTGCTGGTCTCGGGTACGGATGGTGTAGGGACAAAACTGCGCCTGGCGATGGATCTTAAGCGTCACGATACGATCGGTATCGATCTGGTGGCGATGTGCGTCAACGACCTGGTGGTACAGGGCGCTGAGCCGCTGTTCTTCCTGGATTACTACGCGACCGGCAAGCTGGACGTGGACACCGCAGCCAGCGTCATTAACGGCATCGCCGAAGGCTGTCTGCAATCCGGCTGTGCGCTGGTCGGCGGTGAAACCGCTGAAATGCCCGGCATGTATCACGGTGAAGATTATGACGTCGCAGGCTTCTGCGTTGGCGTGGTAGAAAAATCAGAAATTATCGACGGCAGCAAAGTGGCTGACGGCGATGTGCTGGTTGCGCTGGCCTCCAGCGGCCCGCACTCTAACGGCTACTCTCTGGTACGTAAAATCCTCGAAGTGAGCGGTTGCGACCCGCTGACCACCGAGCTGGACGGCAAACCGCTGGCCGATCACCTGCTGGCCCCGACCCGCATCTACGTGAAAAACGTACTGGCGCTGATTGAGAACGTCGACGTTCACGCTATCGCTCACCTGACCGGCGGCGGCTTCTGGGAAAACATTCCGCGCGTGCTGCCGGACAATACCCAGGCGGTAATCGACGCCTCCTCATGGCAGTGGCCGTCCGTCTTCAACTGGCTGCAAACCGCCGGCAACGTGAGCTCGCACGAAATGTACCGCACCTTTAACTGCGGCGTGGGCATGGTTATCGCCCTGCCGGCAAGCGAAGCGGATAAAGCGGTTAAGCTGCTGACAGAAAAAGGTGAAAACGCGTGGAAAATCGGTACGATTAAAGCGTCCGATTCCGAACAGCGTGTGGTCATTGAATGAAAAACATCGTGGTGCTTATTTCCGGCAACGGAAGCAATTTGCAGGCAATCATAGACGCCTGCAAACAGAAGAAAATTAATGGCACCATTCGGGCAGTATTCAGCAACAAGGCCGATGCGTTCGGCCTTGAGCGCGCGCGGGAAGCCGGTATTCCCGCGCACGCGCTGGAAGCCAGTCAGTTTGCGGGCCGTGAAGCGTTTGACCGCGAACTGGTGCAGGAAATTGACGCCTACGCGCCCGACGTCGTGGTGCTGGCAGGCTACATGCGCATCCTGAGTCCGGCTTTTGTTGAACACTACGCCGGTCGGCTGCTCAATATTCACCCTTCCCTGCTGCCAAAATACCCCGGCCTGCACACCCATCGTCAGGTGCTGGAGAACGGCGATGAGGAGCACGGTACCTCCGTGCATTTCGTCACCGACGAGCTGGACGGCGGTCCGGTGATTTTGCAGGCGAAAGTACCGGTCTTTGACGGCGACAACGAAGACGACGTGACCGAACGCGTACAGACGCAGGAGCACGCCATTTATCCCCTGGTGGTAAGCTGGTTTGTCGATGGACGCCTGGAGATGCGCAACGGCGCAGCCTGGCTGGACGGCGTGAAGTTGCCTCCGCAGGGTTATGCGGCCGAAGAGTAGTCTGTTTGAATTGCCCGGCGGCGCTTCGCTTTCACGGGCCTACGCTCCCGTAGGTCGTGGTAAGCGCAGCGCCACCCGACACCCCACCCCCAACCCTCTAAAATCCCCAACAAAAAAAATAACTGTCATACTTTTCTGGCACTGTTGGACATATCGTGGAAATGCTCGCCATAATAAGGACGAGACGGATTTACCACGTCCTGTGATTGAACTGGAGTGTGAGCTGTAATGGGTCAGGAAAAGTTATACATTGAGAAAGAGCTAAGCTGGTTAGCATTCAACGAACGTGTACTTCAGGAAGCGGCCGATAAAAGCAACCCGCTGATTGAGCGCATGCGTTTTTTAGGCATCTATTCCAACAATCTGGATGAGTTCTATAAGGTTCGCTTTGCCGAACTGAAGCGCCGAATCATCATCAGTGAAGAACAGGGCTTAAACTCCCACTCGCGGCATCTGCTTGGAAAAATCCAGTCTCGCGTCATGAAAGCCGATCAGGAATTTGATGGCCTCTATAACGAGCTGCTACTGGAAATGGCACGCAATCAAATCTTTCTGATCAACGAACGTCAGCTCTCCGCGAATCAGCAAAACTGGCTTCGCCACTATTTCAAACATTATCTGCGCCAGCACATCACCCCGATTTTGATCAACCGTGAAACCGATCTGGTGCAGTTCCTGAAAGATGATTACACCTATCTGGCAGTGGAAATCATTCGCGGTGAGACCATCAACTATGCGCTGCTGGAAATTCCGTCCGATAAGGTTCCGCGCTTTGTGAACCTGCCGCCGGAAACGCCGCGTCGACGTAAGCCGATGATTCTGCTTGATAACATCCTGCGTTACTGCCTTGACGATATCTTCAAAGGCTTCTTCGATTACGACGCGCTAAACGCCTACTCGATGAAGATGACCCGTGACGCCGAGTACGATCTGGTGCACGAGATGGAGGCCAGCCTGATGGAGCTGATGTCCTCCAGCCTCAAGCAGCGCCTGACCGCAGAGCCGGTGCGTTTTGTTTATCAGCGCGATATGCCGGACGCGATGGTGGAAATGCTGCGCGATAAGCTGACCATCTCCCGCTACGATTCCATTATCCCCGGCGGGCGTTACCACAACTTTAAAGATTTCATCGGCTTCCCGAACGTTGGCAAAGCCAACCTGGTGAACAAGCCGCTGCCGCGCCTGCGCCATATCTGGTTCGATAAGTTCCGCAACGGGTTCGACGCCATCCGCGAGCGCGATGTGCTGCTCTACTATCCGTATCACACCTTTGAACACGTGCTGGAGCTGCTGCGTCAGGCCTCGTTCGATCCGAACGTGCTGGCGATTAAAATCAACATCTATCGCGTGGCGAAAGATTCCCGCATCATCGACGCGATGATCCACGCGGCGCACAACGGCAAGAAAGTGACCGTGGTGGTTGAGCTACAGGCACGCTTCGACGAAGAGGCCAACATCCACTGGGCGCGCCGACTGACGGAAGCGGGCGTGCACGTCATCTTCTCCGCGCCGGGGCTGAAAATTCACGCCAAGCTGTTCCTGATTTCCCGTAAAGAAGGCGACGACGTGGTGCGTTATGCCCATATCGGCACCGGTAACTTCAACGAGAAAACCGCGCGAATTTACACCGACTACTCGCTGCTGACGGCCGATGCGCGCATTACCAACGAAGTGCGTCGGGTGTTCAACTTCATCGAGAACCCGTACCGCCCGGTTAGCTTCGACTACCTGCTGGTGTCCCCGCAGAACTCGCGCCGCCTGCTGTACGATATGATCGACAAAGAGATCGCCAACGCGCAGAACGGGTTGTCGTCCGGCATCACGCTGAAGCTCAACAACCTGGTGGACAAAGGCCTGGTAGACCGCCTGTACGCGGCCTCCAGCTCCGGCGTGCCAGTTAATCTGCTCATTCGCGGCATGTGCTCGCTCATCCCCGAACTGGAAGGCATCAGCGACAACATCCGCGTGATCAGCATTGTGGATCGCTATCTTGAACACGATCGCGTCTATATTTTCGATAATGCCGGTGATAAGCGCGTATATCTCTCTTCCGCCGACTGGATGACGCGTAATATTGATTACCGTATTGAAGTGGCGGCGCCGCTGCTGGATCCCCGCCTTAAGCAGCGTATTCTGGACATTATCGAGATCCTGTTCAGCGATACGGTGAAAGCACGTTATATCGACAAAGAACTCAGTAATCGCTATGTACCGCGCGGCAATCGCCGAAAAGTCCGGTCGCAGCTGGCGATTTACGATTACATCAAATCACTTGAGCAACCCGATTAACCTATGCCAATAAACGATAATACCCCACGCCCGCAGGAGTTCGCTGCGGTCGATCTTGGCTCAAACAGTTTCCATATGGTCATCGCCCGCGAGGTGGATGGCGCGATGCAGATCATCGGTCGCCTGAAACAGCGTGTGCATCTGGCCGATGGTCTTGATGCGCGTAACATGCTGAGCGAAGAGGCAATGGAGCGCGGGCTAAACTGCCTGTCGCTGTTCGCAGAACGTCTGCAAGGCTTTTCGCCGTCCAGCGTCTGCATCGTCGGGACGCATACGCTACGCCAGGCGCTGAACGCGCCGGAGTTTCTGAAGCGCGCGGAAAAGGTCATCCCCTACCCGATTGAGATCATCTCCGGTAACGAAGAAGCACGCCTGATTTTTATGGGCGTGGAGCATACCCAACCGGAAAAAGGCCGCAAGCTGGTGATTGATATCGGCGGCGGCTCAACTGAACTGGTGATTGGCGAAGACTTCGAGCCGCGCCTGGTGGAAAGCCGCCGTATGGGCTGCGTCAGCTTCGCGCAGATGTATTTCCCGGGCGGCGTAATCACCCGCGAAAACTTCCAGCGCGCGCGCATGGCCGCCGTGCAAAAACTGGAAAACCTGGCCTGGCAGTACCGTATTCAGGGCTGGAACGTGGCGCTCGGGGCATCGGGTTCGATTAAAGCCGCCCACGAAGTGCTGCTGGCGATGGGTGAAAAAGACGGGTTTATTACGCCTGAGCGCCTGGTAAAACTCACCGAAGAGGTGCTTAAGCATAAGAGCTTCGACGCCCTGAGTCTGCCGGGCCTGTCCGACGAACGTAAAGCGGTGTTCGTCCCGGGGCTGGCGATCCTGTGCGGCGTGTTTGACGCGCTGGCGATCAAAGAGCTGCGCCTCTCTGACGGCGCCCTGCGCGAAGGCGTGCTGTATGAGATGGAAGGCCGCTTCCGTCATCAGGATATACGCAGCCGCACCGCCCAGAGCCTGGCGAACCAGTACAACATCGACCGCGAGCAGGCGAAACGGGTTCTGGAAACCACGGTTCAGATGTACGAGCAGTGGGAGGAGCAGAATCCGAAGCTGGCGCACCCGCAGCTCGCCGCGCTGTTAAAATGGGCCGCGATGCTGCACGAGGTGGGGCTGAACATTAACCACAGCGGGATGCATCGTCATTCAGCCTATATTCTGCAAAACAGCGATCTGCCTGGCTTCAACCAGGAGCAGCAAACCATGATGGCGACGCTGGTGCGCTATCACCGCAAAGCCATTAAGCTCGACGATCTGCCGCGCTTTACGCTGTTCAAGAAAAAGCAGTTCCTGCCGCTGATTCAGCTGTTGCGCCTTGGCGTGCTGCTTAATAACCAGCGTCAGGCAACCACCACGCCACCGACGCTGAAGCTGAAAACGGACGACCATCACTGGACGCTGAGCTTCCCGCACGACTGGTTCAGCCAGAACGCGCTGGTTCTGCTGGATCTGGAAAAAGAGCAGCAGTACTGGGAAGCGGTCACCGGCTGGCTGTTGAAGATTGAAGAAGAGAGCTCTGAGGCAGCCGCGTAATGGCTCAGGCGCTTTCCTCAGAAGGCTGCGTTTCGAGCAATGTTTCGAGCTCCACCGGCAGCCCAATCAGATAGCCCTGCACATAATCGATACCTAGCGCGTGTACCGCGCTACGTATCTCTTCTGTTTCCACGTATTCCGCCACCACCAGCATTTTCTTCATCCGGGCCAGATGGCAAATGGAGGCCACAATCTGGTAATCCAGACTGTTGCTGACAATATTGCGAATAAAGCCGCCGTCGATTTTGAGGATGTCGGCATCCACGCTTTTTAACCGCGCGTAGCTGGCGTACCCGGTGCCAAAATCATCAATGGCGATCCGTATCCCCATTTTTTGTAATTTCCTGAGGTTGGTTTCCGCCCGATCCGCATGACCAAAGGCGCTGCTTTCGGTCACCTCAAAAATCAGTTGCCACGCTTCAACGGCATATTTCGCTAGCAGGCGGCTCACCTCGAGCGGGAACTGAGCCCGGTAGACGGTAGACGGTGCAAGGTTGATCGCAAAGCGCTGGCCCGGCAGACGCTGACGGTGCTGCGCCAGGAAACTCAACGTACGCTCGAGTACCCATAAATCCACACGCGACGATAAGCCAAACTCCTGTGCTATGGGCAGGAACTGCTCGGGAAAGATCAGCGCACCGTTATCGTCGCGCATCCGCAGCAGCACCTCGTGGTAACGATCGCCGCGCAGCCCGCGAACCGGCTGAACCAGCAGGGTAAAGGCATCCTGCTCCAGCGCGGCCTGCAAACGACTCATCATCGCCACCTTATCTTTCAGGCTACGCTGCAAATGAACGGCCCCGCGCTGCTGAAGATTTTCCGGGTGGTTGGTGGAGAGGGAGAGGTCGGCCACGATGCCCAGTTCCCCCAGCACCAGATAGAGATGATTGACGGGAGAGCGTACATAGCAGTAGCTCACGCCGACCTGAGGCTGTACCGGCATACCATCCCAGATAAAAACGAACTGCTTGATATGCTCGTCCAGCGTCTCAATACGCCGCTGATGCGACTCCGCATCCAGACGCACCGCCATGTCATACCCGGTGAGGTGATAGACGCGCTCATTTGGCTGGAGGGTGCCATTTATCCATTGCGCCAGCTGCTGTTTATACTGGATGCGCAGCAGTACGCCGTAATTACGCCCCAGCACTTCCAGCTCGGGTACGCGCAGTAAGCAGAGCGCCGACCAGGGGTTACTGGCCAGCTCGCGCGACAGCGCCCGCAGATTCGGCATATGCACAACCGGATCGAGAAACGCCTGTCTGCGGGAACGAATATTAATGGCGCGCTGGCGTGTCGCCAGCATCGACATGTAGATGACGATAAATGAAAAGACCAGATAGCTGGAGGAGGTAATCGCCAGCTGAATGTCATAGCCCTGATGCTGCGGAATGTAGTGATAATAATAGTGAATCGACACCAGCAGGACCGGCGTCCAGATAATCGACATCAGCTTGTAGCCGAAGCGCATTGCGCCCCAGAGCATCACGGGCATCAGCAGAGACAAGGTATAGTTTGTACTGAAAATAGAGCTGTTGATGTTCATGGGCAGCAGCAGCATGCCCAGCAGCCCGCCCAGCGCTAAAAACCACGCCACAAACTCTACGACGGTGACCTTTTTGTCTATTTGCGCGCGAATCTGGGATATCAGCCCTTTGACGTAGCGCGGATGGCGAATCAGACGGATCAGCAAATAGCTGAGCGGCACGCCCGTCAGCCCGCTCACCAGCAGCGCCTGATAGTTAATGAGCGTGCGGATGTTGAAAGGATTTAACCCTGCCAGGCTCTGGCGGCTTTCGTACACGCCGAGATACACCGCAAACTGAAACAGTATCAAAAAGAGCGTTGCGGGGCAGAAAACCTGCCAGAAAATACGCTGTCCCATCAGGCGCACGTCGCCGTACGCGGTCATATTGCGTCGGGGCGCAAACACGCGATAACCGCCCCAGCTGAGCACCAGGGGAACGATAAAATGCAGAATGCCGGCCACGGTTTCATACAGCCCAACGGAAGGGTAATAGCGTAAAAACAGCGACACCACGATGCCGGGGAGCGCCTCCATGCCGAAGAACAGCATCAGCGTCAGCAGAAAAGAGAGCGGTAAATAATAGAGCGCAACGATACCCTCGCCCAGCTGCGTTAAGGTATTTGCCACGCTCAGCACCGGGAGTAACACCACGGGTAAAATAAGAGGAAGTGCCCACCAGCGGTCTTTATTTTGCTTCAGGATGTGCTGAATATTCATAGATGCTCGTTTACAACCCTTGCGCTCCAGAGGGTAAGTGAAGACAGGCATCCAACCTGACGTATAAATTGCCTGGAAAATTCCTGGCAAGCAGTGGAGGAAGGATTTTAAATACCAGAGGCGGGATTCCGTTGACCTAAATCAAATTAAATTATCTGAATAAATCTTTCTTACGTTTTTTTTGAATATTTTTCCTGTAATTATCAAGGCGATAAATAAATGCGTTGTTTTTAATAACATAAATTAATGTAAGCATTGACGGTATTTTACATTCTGACGAATTGACCCTGACTTGCAGCTGTGCCTTAATAGCCGCATCGCCCAAAAGGGTATACTCAGGAAAATAAAGTGAGTCAGGCTACGCGTATGCGAAAACGACATCGATTCAACACCCGGATGACCCGCATCATACTGCTCATCAGCTTCATGTTTTTCTTTGGCCGCTTTGTTTATTCCTCCATCGGCGCCTGGTATCACCATCAGGACAAAATTCAGTCGCAGCAGTCAGGTCTTGTGGTGGATACGCCCGAGCGCTAACGCTTGTTCGTTCCCGGCAGACAAACTGTATCGCACTGTATCCCGAGCGCTACGCTGACAAACCGGTACAAAACGCCCGCAAAAGCAAACATCCCCGATACATAAAAATGGTCTTCTGTATCCCTCGCCATAATAAACTGATGAGGAGAGACACAGATGATTCGTCGATATTTCCTGCTTCCTGTATTTGCGCTGACGTCATTTGCTGGCGCACGGAGCGTTTGCCGACGGCAGCAGCTGAAGCGAGTATGTGTTCAGCAAAAAGCCCCTTCCCCCTCGCTTAACCATCAGAAGCTATATGCCACCTTCAGGCTTCCCGTAGGGGACGTTTTACGCTGAACAATCGGGCTATCGCCTGCATCACCCGTCAGCTGCGTAACGCCGGCTGCGGCAAGCAGGCTCCAGCGAGAGGTGAGCTTATGAGTCCAGTCCAGGTTCAGCGAATACGCATATATTCCGGCTCCGGCTTCATGTCGGGCAAATCGCGATGCGGCCGACTGGTCGGCGCTGACGCCGTAGTACGTTTGCATGTACTTGCTGGAACCCCAACTGCCGGTCAGCGCCAGCGTTACCGTATTTTTGGGAGATGTATAAAGCGGGCTGGCAATGCCGAAATGCACAGCTTCCCCGTTGTCTCTCTCCGAAACCGGAACCTCAGCCTGCATCTGCACGTTAAGCCAGTCGGTCACCTTGTATTCCAGCCCGGGCACAACGATAGCTGAGCCTTTAACGTCACCCATTCCTCGCAGGTAGTCGCTGCCGGAGGCGATCGAATCGCTGCTTACATCGCGATCCTTACGTCCTGCGCGATAGCTCAGCGCAGCGTTGTAGTTCAGGTTGCCAAAGCTATTGCCGTAGCCGATCCCCCGCATGGTGCTGACAAAGAAACCATTCGCCATAGCGTAATCAACCACCTGAGCCGCCGTAACGCGGCTCTTATCCGAACCGGAATAGCGTGGCGCAACGTCGACGCCGCCCCCCAGGGTTAACACATTGCCCTGAGGCTGATCAGCCGCCAGCGCCGGGGCGGCCAGTAACGCCAGGACGGCCCCCGGCAGGATGCTTTTCATGCTGCGACCGATGCGTGAACGGGGGAAATTATGACGCAGTTTGATGTTTCTCATTAAAGAAGCCCTTTGGATTCAGATAATTACGATACAAGCGGTGTTAAACGCCAGAACGAACATTCTGAATACCCACCCTGAGGTTCTAATGAGCCGTAAATGAAGAAATGCTGAAGCACGTGAACGTGCTGTAAACACTGAATAATTCCTGTTACCGTTTTTTCTTCAGTTGTTCTTCATTCTCTGTTGATACAGTGACCAATGTGAAAATTCTCCTCATTGAAGACGACCTGGATCTCGGCAATGGCGTACGTATCGCCCTTGCAGATCAGGGATTTGATGTTATATGGGTACGCCGCAAAGAGGATGCGCTGCATCAGCTTGCGCTCTGCGTGCCGGAACTTATTTTGCTCGACCTGGGGCTACCCGATGGCGATGGCATGAGCCTGATGACGCGCCTGCGTCAACAGCTTAAGGGCGTTCCCGTCATCATCCTGACGGCGCGGGGCACGCTACAGGACCGCCTGTGCGGGCTGGATGCAGGTGCAGACGACTATCTGGTTAAACCTTTTGTTCTCGCCGAGCTGCTGGCGCGCGTACGGGCCCTTGCGCGGCGTAGCTATGGCTTTGAAAATGAAGCAATCGAAATTCGCGGTTTATCGCTTCATGTGCCGACGCGCCGCGTGACCGTAAGCGCACGTCACGTTGAACTGACGGCCAGTGAATATGCGCTGCTTGAAACCTTAATGCTGCGCGCCGACCGCGTGCTTACGCGGCGGTATCTGGAAGAAAGAATATTCGGCACAAAAGAAAACCTCAGCAACGCGCTCGACGTGCATATGGGTAACCTCCGGCGAAAGATTGGCGAGGGCTTTGTGCGAACGGTGCGCGGCGTTGGGTACGTCATTGATACCGTACCGGTTCAGAAGGCGGCAGGCTGATGCGTAAAGTTTGGTATCACCTCAGGCTCCCTACGCTGGTCAGGCGAATGATGGTCGCCCAGATGCTGCTGCTTACGCTGCTGTGGTGTCTTTTTTTAACCTTCATTTTGCTGGAAGACCTGCGCAGCCCGCCAATCCTTACGGGCAGTGAGACTTACGAAACCGTTTTTTCTCTTGTCGAGAGCATGGACGATCGCCCGCAGGCGCGTGATGTTGTGCTGGCAGCGTTCAGCAAAGCGCTGCGGGAGGGATATGGCGGCGGCGAAGATCCGGAGCTGTCCATCAACCTCATTGTTCGCAAGCATAATGAGGTTATTTATTCATCGCCTGGCGCGCCAACGGAGGTGAAAAATAGCCGCCTGGGGGAAATGCAGCGTGTCGAGACTGAGGACCACGCCTGGACGAGCCGTACGCTCAAATCCGCGTACTCCGACGTGGAGGTCACCCTCTTCACCCCGGCCGGGAGCTGGAATTTCTTTATCTACCTGAACTCGCGCGGCTACTACGTCATGCCGCTGATGATATGCATCCCTTTTCTTCTGTTTCCCGCGTGGCTGTCAATCCGCATCGCGATGCGCCCCTGGAACAGGGTGGTGAATGAAATTTCATTGCGTACGCCGGACGATCTCTCTCCTTTAAAGTCCGTCCCGAGGCACAGGGAGCTTCGCCAGACGGTGGACGCGATTAATGACTTTCTCGCCAGGGTGCGGGAAAGCGCCGAAAGGGAGAGAATTTTTATTGCCGATGCCGCACACGAGCTGCGAACGCCTCTGGCCGCGATGCGGATCAACGTCGAGGCGTTGCAGTCCTGGGTCACCAGCGAAAGCCAGCAGGAGCTGCTTGCAGGCATTGTTCGCAGCAATAGCCGTGCTGCTCGTCTCGTCAATCAGCTTCTGCTGATGCAGCACAGCGAAGCGCACATCGACACGGTTATGGAGCCTGTGCCGCTGACAACGCTTATTCAGGAGCGCATGGCTGCCCTGGAGCCGCTGGCGTCGGCGCGCAGTATTGAGCTTGAGTTTTTCGCCGACGATGAAATCCGGGTCGCAGGCATCCGGGAACGGCTGGTGTCACTGATCGACAATTTGATCGAAAATGCCGTGAAATACAGCCCCGAGGGGGGACGCATAGAGGTGCAGCTGCAATCGAGAGAGACATCCGCTCAGCTGCGCGTCTCGGATGCGGGGCCCGGCATTCCGGTTGAACTGCGGGAGCGGGTGTTCGACAGGTTTTTCCGCGATCCCAATCAGATCCAGAGCGGGAGTGGCTTAGGGCTTGCCATCGTCAAAGCCGTTACGCAGCAGCACAACGGCAGGGTCAACCTGAGCACGTCAGCAGAAGGTGGCCTGATGGTGACCGTTGACTTCCCGACCCCCGCGTTCGCATGAACGGAAACGCGGCGCTCCCCAACGGCTGCGTTATTTTGCGGATGCCGCAGATTGCTTCAATAAGATTACCGTATTTGTTATATTGTTACTTATTGATTATTCACCTCTGCGGTGCCAAAAAGAACAAGATTCACCGCGACCCAGGACAGAAAAATGCTAGATTACCGCTTCCCGACAGCTTTGCAGATGGTTCTCAGCGTAGCGATGGCGGAGCAATCGGGTGAACGTTCGACGAGTGCAATCCTGGCCTACGGCCTGGAGGCGAATCCGAGCTTTATCCGCAAGTTAATGGTTCCACTCGCTCGCGACGGCATTATTGTCTCCACGCTTGGCCGCAACGGCTCTATTCACCTTGGCCGTCCGGCGGAAGAGATTACCCTGCGTGATATTTACCTCTCCGTCACGGAAGATAAAAAGCTGTGGGCGTCCCGTCCTGACGTCCCGGCCCGCTGCGTGGTCAGCGCCAACGCCTGCTGGTATTTCAAATCCATTGCTGATGAAGCGGAGCAGGCTTCGCTGGAGGTTTTAGCGCGCCATACCGTCGCCAGCGCGCTGGAAGAGGTGAAAAAGGCCGACACCAGCGGGTGCGATCCGGTGCCGGAAATCTGTACGCAGCATAAAAAAGCGCCTTAATCCTTTACGGACGGCGAAAAAAAACCGCCTTCACTGTGAAGGCGGTTTTTTATTGTCTGCTACGTCCTACGCAGGCAACACCTCTCTTTCCGCTTTGCCGCGCGTCACGAACTTACGCAGCGTGACGTAAAAGACCGGCGTCAGGAACAGCCCAAACAGCGTGACGCCCAGCATACCGGAGAACACGGTGATCCCGGTGACGCCGCGCACTTCGGCACCCGCGCCGTGGCCGAGAATGAGAGGGATCGTCCCGGCAATAAAGGCGATTGAGGTCATCACAATCGGACGTAAACGCAGGCGGCACGCTTCCAGCGCGGCTTCCATAATGCCTTTGCCCTGCATTTCCAGCTCGCGGGCAAACTCTACGATAAGAATCGCATTCTTACAGGCCAGCCCCATCAGCACTACCAGACCCACCTGCACGAAGACGTTGTTATCGCCCCCGGTCAGCCAGACGCCAAACAGCGCGGAGAGCATGGTCATCGGCACGATGAGGATCACCGCCAGCGGCAGCGTCCAGCTCTCATACAGCGCCGCCAGCACCAGGAACGCCAGCAGTACCGCGACCGGGAAGACGATCAGCGCCGTGTTGCCCTGAGTTGCCTGCTGGAAGCTCAGGTCCGTCCATTCAATATTCATTCCGTTCGGCAGGATCTGCTTAGACATGGCGTCCAGCTGCGTCATGGCCTGCGCGGAAGAGAGCACGCGAGGATCGGCATCGCCAATGAGATCCGCCGCCGGGTAACCATTGTAGCGGATCACCGGGTCCGGTCCGTAGGTGGTGCTGATATTCACCATACTGCCGATCGGCACCATTTCGCCGAGGTTATTGCGGGTACGTAAATTCGCAATATCCTCCACGCTGTCGCGGAACTGCCCGTCGGCCTGCGCCATCACGCGCCAGGTGCGGCCAAACTGGTTAAAGTCGTTTACGTATGACGAGCCCAGATACGTTTGCAGCGTACCGAAAAGATCGGTGAGCGACACGCCCTGCGCTTTCGCCTTATCCCGGTCGACCTGCACGTCCAGCTGCGGAACGTTAGCCTGATAGGTTGAGATGGGGAAGTGCATCCCCGGCGTCTGCATAATTGCGCCGGACATGGTGTTCACCGCATTTTGCAGCGCGCCATAGCCCAGACCTGCGCGATCCTGAATATACAGGGAATAGCCCGACCCCTGTCCCAGCCCCAGAATCGGCGGCGGCAGAATCGAGAAGCCGAAGCCCTGCTGGATTTGCGCGATTTTCGCGTTGATCTCCGCGTTAATTTCCGCCGCAGAGTGTTTACGCTGGTCGAACGGCTTCAGGCCAAAAAATACGGTCCCGGTGTTCGGCGTATTGGTGAACTGGAGCGCATTCAGGCCAGGAAACGCGACCGCATAATCCACACCTTCGGTATTCATACCGATTTCGCTCATTTTGCGGATCACCGCATCGGTACGCGCCAGCGACGAGCCTTCCGGCATTTTCACGCCGCCGATCAGGTACAGCTTATCCTGCGTCGGAATAAACCCGCCGGGTACGGCTTTAAACATCACGCCCGCGGCACAAAGCAGCAGCAGATAAACCGCAAACACCGCCCCGCGTCGGCCAAGCGTTTTGCCCACCAGCCCCTGATAGCCGGTCGAGCTGCGGTGGAAAAAGCGGTTAAACGGACGGAAGATCCAGCCAAACAGACGATCGATAAGCCGGGTCGGAAAATCTTTCGGCGCGCCGTGCGGTTTCAACAGCAGCGCGGCCAGCGCTGGCGAGAGCGTCAGCGAGTTGATCGCGGAGATCACCGTTGAAATGGCTATCGTTACCGCAAACTGCTTGTAGAACTGGCCGGTAACGCCAGAGAGGAATGCCATCGGCACAAACACCGCGCACAGCACCAGCGCTATGGCGATAATCGGCCCGGACACTTCCCGCATCGCCTGATGCGCTGCCGCAAGCGGGGCGAGCCCCTCTTCAATATTTCGCTCGACGTTCTCCACCACCACGATGGCATCGTCCACCACGATACCAATCGCCAGCACCAGCCCGAATAAACTCAGGGTATTAAGCGAAAAGCCCAGCAGATAGAGAATACTGAACGTGCCCACGACGGATACCGGCACCGCGATCAGCGGGATGATCGACGCCCGCCAGGTTTGAAGGAACAGGATCACCACCAGTACGACCAGCACCACCGCTTCCAGCAGCGTCTGCACCACCGCGCGGATGGAATCGCGGACGAAAACGGTCGGGTCGTAAGGCGCCGCCCATTTCATATCGTCCGGAAAACGGGTGGAGAGTTCGTCCATTTTCGCACGCACCGCGTTAGACAGATCGATGGCGTTTGCCCCGGGAGACTGGAAGATACCAATCCCGACCGCGTCTTTATTGTTGAGCTGCGAACGCAGCGCATAGCTGCCGGAACCCATCTCGATGCGCGCCACGTCGCGCAGGCGGACGACCGTCCCATCCTGCGTAGTTTTCAGGACAATATTGCCAAACTCTTCTTCGGTATGCAGCCGGCCCTGAGCATTAATGGAGATCAGGAAATCGCTCTCTTTCGGCAGCGGCTCGGCACCAAGCTGCCCGGCGGACACCTGCACGTTCTGCTCCTGCATCGCCGTCACCACGTCTGAGGCCGTCAGCCCGCGCGCCGCCACCTTGTTTGGGTCCAGCCAGACGCGCATCGCGTATTCGCCAGAGCCGAAGATCTGAATCTGCCCCACGCCGGGCAGGCGCGCCAGCTCGTCCTTCACCTTCAGCGTGGCGTAGTTACGCATGTAAAGTGAATCGTACTTACCGCCGGGCGAAAACAGATGCACCACCAGCGTCAGCGTCGGGGACTGTTTCTGAGTGGTGATGCCCAAACGCCGCACATCTTCCGGCAGACGCGCTTCAGCCTGCGCTACCCGGTTTTGCACCTGAACCTGCGCCTGATCCGGGTCGGTACCTGGACGGAAGGTGACGGTGGTCACCAGCACGCCGTCGGAACCCGCAACGGACTTCATGTACATCATGTTTTCAACGCCGTTGATCGCCTCTTCCAGCGGCGTTGCCACGGTCTCGGCAATCACCTTCGGGTTGGCGCCCGGATACTCCGCGCGTACCTGCACGCTTGGAGGGACGACGTCAGGATATTCGCTCACCGGCAGCAGCGGGATGGCGATTAATCCGGTGATAAAAATCAGAATCGACAGTACGGCGGCAAAAATCGGCCTGTCGATGAAAAAACGGGAAAAGTCCATGGGTTGGATTCTCAGGTAAGGGATCAGTTAAGAGCGGTGCTGGCGGTCATGGAAACGGTTTTCGCATTAACCGGCATACCCGGCATAAACACTTTTTGTAAACCATCGACGATGACTTTATCCCCAGGATTCAGCCCCTGCTGTACGATGCGTAAACCGTCGGCCAGACGCCCGGGCGTAATATCGCGACGCTGCGCTTTTCCCTCTTTATCAACGACATAAACATATTTGCGATCCTGATCGGTCAGCACCGCTTTATCGTCAACAAGCGTGGCTTTAAATTCCGCGCTGCCCGGCAGGCGCACGCGGGCAAAAAGACCCGGCGTGAACTGACGCTGCGCGTTATCTAACAGGGCGCGCATGCGGATCGTTCCGGTACTCGGCGTGAGCTGATTATCAAGAAAATCCACTTTGCCCTGGTGGGGATAACCCTCCTCACCGGTCAGGCCGATCTCCACCGGCAGCGCCGTATGATGACTGGACGCCCCCTGCCCGCTGCGGGCAAGGTTCTGATAGTGCAGGTAGGTTGACTCGTCCACGTCGAAGTAGACGTAAACCGTCTTCTGCGAGACCAGGGTGGTGAGCACGCTGGCGCTGTCGCCGGCGGTGACCAGATTACCGCTGGTGATCAGTGCACGGCTGGCGCGGCCATCGATGGGCGCGGTCACTTTGGTGAAGTCCAGGTTAAGCTGCGCGGCATCAACCGCCGCCTGCGCTGCGCGAATGTCGGCCTGCGCCTGGGTGGCGGCCGAACGACGCTGCTCCCACTCTTCACGGGAAACCACGTTAGTGTTGACCAGTTTATCGGTCCGGTTAGCCTCGCTTCGCGCCAGGCTGGCCTGCGTTTTGGCTCTCGCCAGCGCCGCCTGCGCCTGTTCCAGCGCGGCGCGATAGGTTCGGTCGTCAATCGTGAACAGCACCTCGCCCTTTTTCACCTCCTGGCCGTCGGTGTAATTCACTTTATCAATGTAGCCGGAGACGCGCGGGCGCAGCTGGACGCTTTCCACCGCCTCAATGCGACCGTTAAAGCTGTCCCACTGGCTAATGGATTTCACAACCACGTCAGCGGCGCTGACGGCGGGCGCCTGCGGCGCAGCATTTTGCGCGACGCTGTCATCGCACCCGACCAGCAGCGCGGAGAGTAATATCACCCCCATCGCGCTCAGATGAAAGTTACCCCAGGTTTTTTGCAGGCTCATTATTTTTATTCCGGTTATTGTAGCCGCCGGGCAAGACGCAGCGGGAGGCGCCGCGCCACTTCCTTTGTCCGGGCTGGCTGAAGGCCATTTGTGTCGTTCATCGCCACAAAACTGTAACAGTTGCGAATACACTATCGCGGCGATTGTAGGAAGGCGCTTAATTAAGTGCAAGAATAATTGTTGCACTTTATGTGCTATTTGCGGTGAAGGTGAATAACCTGTTTTTAGAAGGGATTTAAATGTAACAATAATACTTGCAATTAAAGCAAAAACGGGCCACCTTTAAATGCAACAAACAAAGATGCTTTTTGATGCGTGGCGTAGGGGGAAGCAAGATGAACACGGGTGCATTCATTCACGATTTACTCGACTGGATCGACAACAACCTTGATAGCCGTCTGGACATTGAAACCGTCTCCAGGCGAGCCGGGTATTCGAAATGGCATCTCCAGCGGATCTTCAAAGAACATACCGGCTCCCCTCTCGCCGAATATATTCGCGCACAAAAGCTGCAAAAATCGGTTGAGCGCCTGGCCCACAGCGATGAACCGATTCTGAACGTGGCGATCGCGCTCGGCTTTGACTCGCAGCAGTCCTTCAACCGCAGCTTTAAGCGTCAGTACGGTCAGGCGCCAGGCGCATGGCGGCGCAGTATCGGCTGCCGTGGATCGCGGCAGATGAGCCAGTAGCTGACGTTACGGTCGGATATCGGTTACACATTAAAAACTCTCTGTAAACAGGAAGTTTTATTCAGCTTTACCTATATATGACATTGCAGAAAAGGTTACTGTGTAGCTACCTTATTCCAATGCAATTATTAAAATAATTAATGAATTGCTTTGAGGCAAGGCAACCGTAAACAAGCCCATTCATTTAAAGGCGTTTAAGATCTGGTTAACGTTATCCGCTTACAAACAGCTCAATCGCGTGCAGGGGTACAGCAAGACGTTTCCCGAGCGGCACCGGAATACAAACCACAGCGTGCTACAGTGTCGGTGTCAGTAAATGCCTGTACGACATTTGCGTCTAGACGCAGTAAATAAGCAAAACGCATTCAAGATCTGATATGAAAAAGGCCGCTATGGCGGCCTTCGTAACATGTCACGCTACGCAGTTGTTACCTCTCCAGGATACGTTTTTAATAAACTTATCATCACCAAACTCAACATAAATTGTGCAACGCATATCAACTGAATACCCCCCCGTTGAATAAGCATTGGTTGTTGAATATAAACTATTGCCAATAAGATTGGCATTTGTGTTATAGGTTGTTGTTTGCGGTATGTATACAGATCCTGAGTTATCATAAACATAGACCTTATTCCCATCGGGTGATGTCAACTCACCGTTTGGGTAACCCCATTGTTGAATCAGTGAATTTATTGGCTGTCCTCTCCAGGTCAGCATATTCCTTTCAAATTGTGCAGCCGTCTGGCATCCAGCCAAAATAACAACTGCCAAAACCAGAAATATTTTTTTCATATAAATTTCCTACTGCTTTCCCTAATTCTGGCGCTCAGCTGGCTGTGTTTCGCCTGGCTTCCACCAGCTTGTTGTAATGAATTACCGCTACGCGCGGTCCAGTCCCCTGTCGTTGCAGCCAAGGATAGGTTTCTCATGAAGCTAAAGCTGAATCAATTGAAAGGTGCTTACTTTAGCATTCCAGAGGTTGGCGAATGGAGTGATCATACGCCCGGCTTTCAGTGTATCAGTTCCGAAGAAAGTTTTTTATCCTAAAGCGTTTCTGAAGTTGGGTGTTTAGCAGTTTGGTTAAATGCATTGCGAAACTCAACACCGGGCCGCCGCATATGGCTGCGATACTCGAACCATAGCGTGTAAGGTCATGGAATAGCAAATCGTCATAATGGCCGAATGAGCCGCCTTTCACAGTATTGTCTTTACCCCCCCGCAAATCATTCAACTAGCCTGAATCTCGGTGACTGAACCGCCATGCTCGACAATACGTTCTAAAGGTCGCCCACTACACTCTTAGTTAACTCAATCTTCATTATTTCGCCGAGCGTGGGCAAAAATCCCGTTCGATTACCGTCTGCTTCCTGTCATGGATTCAGTCGGCCGGGACGACGTGTTTAATGTAGCTGTAGGTATATACCTCGAATATTTCAGCATCGGCTAACTATCATATTCCGTAGCGTTTCAACACAGCTTGCAGCTGACCTGCCTCCAACAGTGTTTTTCTAAAAATTAATTTCGCGCTAGTTTCCTACAAATTGATACCGTCACCTGTACCGTCGAAAAATGTGGTGTAGAGTGAATAGATATGAGTAGCTATAAACAAAAACCCTCTGCAATTACAGAGGGTTAGAGATGATATTGAATAGATATGATGTGCTATGAACTAGCTATACATCATTCCCACTCAATCGTCGCCGGTGGCTTACCGCTGATGTCATACACCACGCGGGAAATGCCGTTAACTTCGTTGATGATGCGGTTAGACACGCGGCCTAAGAAGTCATACGGCAGATGCGCCCAGTGCGCGGTCATGAAGTCGATGGTTTCCACCGCACGCAGGGAGACAACCCAGTCGTACTTACGGCCATCGCCCATCACGCCGACGGAGCGAACCGGCAGAAACACGGTGAACGCCTGGCTTACCTTGTTGTACAGGTCAGCCTTGTGCAGCTCTTCGATGAAGATCGCGTCCGCACGACGCAGCAGGTCGCAGTACTCTTTCTTCACTTCACCCAGCACGCGCACGCCGAGGCCCGGGCCCGGGAACGGGTGACGGTAGAGCATGTCGTACGGCAGACCCAGCTCCAGGCCGATCTTACGCACTTCATCTTTGAACAGCTCGCGCAGCGGCTCAACCAGGCCCATCTTCATCTCTTTCGGCAGGCCGCCCACGTTGTGGTGAGATTTGATGACGTGCGCTTTACCGGTTGCGGAGGCCGCAGACTCGATCACGTCAGGGTAGATAGTGCCCTGCGCCAGCCACTTCACGTCTTCCAGCTTCAGCGCTTCTTCGTCGAACACTTCCACGAACACGCGGCCAATGATTTTACGTTTCGCTTCCGGATCGTTCTCGCCCTTCAGCGCGTCGAGGAAGCGCTGTTCGCCTTCCACGTGAACGATGTTCAGACCGAAGTGGTCGCCAAACATGTCCATTACCTGCTGGGCTTCGTTCAGGCGCAGCAGGCCGTTGTCCACGAAGACGCAGGTCAGGTTTTTACCGATCGCGCGGTGCAGCAGCATCGCGGTGACGGAGGAGTCCACGCCGCCGGAGAGGCCGAGGATCACTTTGTCATCGCCAACCTGCTGGCGGATACGCTCCACGGCGTCGTCGATGATTTTTGCCGGGGTCCACAGGGCTTCACACTGGCAGATGTCACGCACGAAGCGCTCCAGCATACGCATACCCTGACGGGTGTGGGTCACTTCCGGGTGGAACTGCACGCCGTAGAAGCGTTTTTCCTCGTTCGCCATGATGGCGAACGGGCAGCTTTCGGTGCTGGCAACGGTCACGAAGTCGGACGGGATGGCGGTGACTTTGTCGCCGTGGCTCATCCACACGTCCAGCAGCGGCTTGCCGTCTGCGGTCAGGGAGTCTTCAATACCGCGCACCAGCGCGCTGTCGGTAACAACTTCAACCTGCGCGTAGCCGAACTCACGCTCGTTAGAGCCTTCTACGTGGCCGCCCAGCTGCATCGCCATGGTCTGCATGCCGTAGCAAACGCCGAACACCGGTACGCCCGCTTCGAACACGTACTGCGGTGCGCGCGGGCTGTTCTCTTCGGTGGTGCTTTCCGGACCGCCGGAGAGGATGATGCCGCTTGGATTGAACTCGCGAATCTGTGCTTCCGTGACATCCCACGCCCACAGCTCACAGTAAACGCCCAGCTCACGCACGCGGCGCGCCACCAGCTGAGTGTACTGAGAACCGAAGTCCAGGATGAGAATGCGATGTTTATGAATGTTTTCCGTCATTGACGCTAATTCCGAGGCAAGTGAAACAAAACAAAGCGCCCGGCATTGAGCCGGGCGCGGAAATTTATCAGGAGCCCAGACGGTAGTTCGGGGACTCTTTGGTGATCGTCACGTCGTGAACGTGGCTCTCCTGGATACCCGCACCGCTGATGCGTACGAATTCCGCTTTGGTACGCAGCAGGTCGATGGTACCACAGCCGGTCAGACCCATACAGGAGCGCAGGCCGCCCATCTGCTGGTGAATGATCTCTTTCAGGCGGCCTTTATAGGCCACACGGCCTTCGATACCTTCCGGCACCAGTTTGTCTGCGGCGTTATCGGTCTGGAAGTAACGGTCGGAGGAACCTTTGGACATCGCACCGAGGGAGCCCATACCGCGATAGGATTTATAAGAACGGCCCTGGTAGAGTTCGATTTCGCCCGGGGATTCTTCGGTACCGGCCAGCATAGAGCCCACCATCACGGCGGCTGCACCTGCGGCGATCGCTTTGGCGATGTCGCCAGAGAAGCGGATACCGCCGTCAGCGATAACCGGAATACCGGTCCCTTCCAGCGCTTCAACCGCGTCAGAAACCGCGGTGATCTGCGGAACGCCCACGCCGGTAACGATACGGGTAGTACAGATGGAGCCAGGGCCAATACCCACTTTCACCGCGCTGCAACCCGCTTCCGCCAGTGCGCGAGCGCCTGCGCCCGTTGCCACGTTACCGCCGATGATCTGGAGATCCGGGTATTTAGCACGGGTTTCACGGATACGTTGCAGAACGCCTTCGGAGTGGCCGTGGGAGGAGTCAATCAGCAGCACGTCAACGCCCGCAGCAACCAGCGCGTCAACGCGCTCTTCGTTACCTGCGCCCGCGCCAACCGCAGCACCGACGCGCAGACGGCCATGCTCGTCTTTACAGGCGTTCGGTTTACGTTCTGCTTTCTGGAAATCTTTAACGGTGATCATGCCGCGCAGGTGGAAGCTCGCATCCACAACCAGCGCTTTCTCAACGCGTTTTTCGTGCATTTTCGCCAGCACGACGTCGCGGGTTTCACCTTCACGCACGGTCACCAGACGCTCTTTAGGCGTCATGTATACGCTGACAGGCTGGTTCAGGTCAGTGACAAAACGCACGTCACGACCGGTGATGATGCCCACCAGCTCGTTATCTTCGGTCACAACCGGGTAGCCTGCGAAGCCGTTACGCTCGGTCAGCGCTTTCACTTCGTGCAGGGTGGTGGTTGGCAGAACGGTCTGAGGGTCGGACACAATACCGGATTCATGTTTCTTCACGCGGCGAACTTCTTCCGCCTGGCGCTCGATAGACATGTTTTTGTGGATAAAGCCAATGCCGCCTTCCTGTGCCAGGGCGATAGCCAGACGCGCTTCCGTCACGGTGTCCATTGCTGCGGAGAGCATAGGAATGTTCAGACGAATGGTTTTCGTCAACTGCGTGCTGAGGTCGGCAGTATTCGGCAGAACGGTGGAATGAGCGGGAACGAGGAGGACGTCGTCAAACGTCAGTGCTTCTTTAGCGATACGTAGCATGGGCAATATCTCTGACCTGGGTGGTTAAATATTGCCGTGGCATTATACAGAGCGTAACCGATTGCATCTACACTTTTTTGAAAAAAATGCTTGCGCTCCCCTCTCAGCAGGTTACTATCGACTGAATAACTTGCTGATTTAGAATTTGATCCCGCTCACATGTTATCCTCTCAATCCCCCTCAATTTATACTGTCAGCCGCCTTAATCAGACGGTGCGTTTGCTGCTTGAGCAGGAAATGGGGCAGGTCTGGATCAGCGGTGAAATCTCTAACTTCACGCAGCCCGCTTCCGGCCACTGGTACTTTACGCTAAAAGACGACACCGCCCAGGTGCGCTGTGCCATGTTCCGCAACAGCAACCGTCGCGTGACCTTCCGTCCTCAGCACGGCCAGCAGGTTCTGGTGCGCGCCAATATTACCCTGTATGAGCCGCGCGGCGATTATCAGATTATCGTCGAGAGCATGCAGCCCGCCGGTGAAGGCTTGCTGCAACAGAAGTACGAGCAGCTTAAAGCCATGCTTTCGGCTGAGGGGTTGTTTGACCAGCAGTTCAAAAAGCCCCTGCCCTCACCTGCCCACTGCGTGGGGGTTATCACCTCGAAAACCGGTGCGGCCCTGCACGATATTTTGCACGTGCTGAAGCGTCGTGACCCTTCCCTGCCCGTTATTATCTACCCGACTGCCGTTCAGGGTGACGATGCGCCGGGGCAGATCGTACGCGCCATTGAGCTGGCGAATGCGCGTCAGGAGTGCGATGTCCTGATCGTCGGGCGCGGCGGCGGCTCGCTGGAAGACCTGTGGAGCTTTAACGACGAGCGCGTGGCGCGGGCGATCTTTGCCAGCCTTATTCCTGTCGTGAGCGCCGTCGGTCACGAAACGGACGTGACGATTGCGGATTTTGTCGCGGATTTACGCGCGCCCACGCCGTCTGCGGCGGCAGAGGTGGTCAGCCGTAACCAGCAGGAGCTGCTGCGTCAGATCCAGAACGCGCAGCAGCGCCTGGAGATGGCGATGGACTATTTCCTCGCTAACCGCACCCGCCGCTTTACCCAGCTTCACCATCGTCTGCAACAGCAGCATCCTCAGCTGCGTCTGGCGCGCCAGCAAACCGTACTTGAGCGTCTGCGTCAGCGCATGAACTTCGCGATAGATACCCAGCTTAAGCGCGCAGTATCCCGCCAGCAGCGCGTCACGCAGCGTCTGAATCAGCAAAATCCGCAGCCGACCATCTACCGTGCGCAAACGCGGATCCAGCAGCTCGAGTATCGCCTTGCGGAAAATATTCGTTCACGCCTGAGCACCACCCGCGAGCGTTTTGGCAATGCGGTCACCCATCTGGAGGCCGTCAGCCCGCTCTCCACGCTGGCGCGCGGCTACAGCGTGACCACCGCGACGGACGGCAAAGTGCTGAAACAAACGAAACAGGTAAAAGCCGGGGATGTGCTCACCACCCGTCTTTCAGACGGCTGGGTTGAGAGTGAAGTCAAAGAGATCAAACCGGTGAAAAAAACACGTCAGCGTAAAAGCGGATAAATCTTCGCCGGTTACAAACTATACTGCTGCTATTGCCTTTTTTAATAAGGAGAGCAGCATGCCCCATCTACATAGCGTCATCCCTCCGTATATTCTTCGTCGTATTATCGAAAGCGGGTCAGAGCCCCAGCAGCGCTGCGCCCGTCAGACGTTAACCCACGTGCAAACCCTGATGGCGCATATGCCGGGTAAGCCCGCCGCGCCGCACGTCAATAAAGCCGGTCAGCTTGAGCGTGACATCTACGATGCAAAACAGACCCAGGAGCTGCCGGGTACCCAGGTGCGCTATGAAGGCCAGCCGTCTAACGGCGATGTGGCGGTGGATGAAGCGTACAATTATCTGGGCATCACACATGATTTCTTCTGGAAGGAATATCAGCGCGATTCGCTAGATAACAAAGGGCTGATCCTCACCGGCACCGTGCACTATGGCCGGGAGTATCAAAACGCCTTCTGGAACGGCCAGCAGATGGTCTTTGGCGATGGCGACGGGGAAATCTTCAACCGCTTCACCATTGCCATCGACGTGGTGGCGCATGAGCTGAGCCACGGAGTGACGGAGACCGAGGCCGGACTGATCTACTTTGAACAGTCAGGCGCGCTGAACGAGTCGTTATCCGACGTGTTTGGTTCGCTGGTGAAGCAATACCATCTTAAGCAGACTGCCGATCGGGCAGACTGGCTGATTGGCGAAGGACTGCTGGCGGAAGGCATCAACGGGAAAGGGCTGCGCTCTATGTCTGAACCGGGCACCGCCTATAACGATCCCCTGCTCGGCAAAGATCCGCAGCCCGGGCATATGAAAGATTTCATTAAGACGCGCGAGGATAACGGCGGCGTACACCTCAACTCCGGCATCCCCAACCGGGCGTTTTACCTGGCCGCGACGGCGATCGGCGGTTACGCCTGGGAAAAAGCCGGTTATGCCTGGTACGACACGGTGTGCGATCGCAATCTGGCGCAGGATGCCGATTTTGACGCTTTCGCAAAACTGACGATCGCCCACGGCGAGAAGCGCTCCGGTAGTGACGTTGGGGCGGCAATTAAACAAGCCTGGGAACAGGTGGGAGTACTGTAATGCAGGTACCGGAACTGACGGATGACGCCGTGGTTGAGCTGGCCCGGGAAGGCGGCGTCGCCTTTATTCCTAAGCTGAGCGGTCAGCGCACTATCGCCCTCTCCACGCTCAACGAGGCGCAGCGTCAGCGCGTGGTGAATATTCTGGAACAGGCTATCCCGCGCGGGCAGCCGCCGGGCCAGGTGTCGTCCCCGGGCAGCGGCGATCAGCGCTATTTTCGCATTCAGATCATCTGGACCCGGCACAATCAGGCGCAGTATACCGATATTATCGTGCTGGTTCCGGAGCAGGAAGCGCCGGAATCGCTGATTGAGCTGTGGCAAAAAGGCGAAGGCTGCGTGTGCGATTAAGCCTTGGCCCTGACGAACTCGACGCGTTTTTTTGAGATCAGCCCGTGACCGTTCGGACAGAAGTAATCCACCGCGCCGCAGGCTTTGAGTACCTGAAGCGGCTGGTGACAGTCAGGGCAGCGCGCTTCGAGGGGAATATCTTTATTGCAGCTGTCGCAGTGCGCGACACCGTTTTGCGGCTCGAGCTCTGCGTGGCAGTCAGGACAGGTAATGGACATGCTCTCTCCCGTTAAGTTGGGCCGGGGCAGGATAACCGCCCCGGCAGTCTGAGAATTATCAGGCTTCAGTAGCCGTTTTAGTCTGCGCATTTTCCAGCATGCGACGTACCGGAACAATGAGGACGATCAGCACCGCAGCACAAATCAGCAGCGCGATGGAGCAACGGGCAAAGAGGTCCGGCAGCATGTCCAGCTGGTCGGCCTTCACATGCCCACCAATGAGGCCCGCCGCCAGGTTACCCAGCGCACTGGCGCAGAACCACAGGCCCATCATCTGGCCGCGCATTCTTTCCGGTGCCAGCAGGGTCATGGTTGCCAGGCCGATTGGACTCAGGCACAGTTCCCCGAGCGTCAGCATCAGGATACTGCCCACCAGCCAGAACGGCGATACCCCTGCCCCACCGTTGCTCAGCACGTTCTGTGCCGCCAGCATCATCAGCCCGAAGCCGCCTGCCGCACACAAAATACCAATGACGAACTTGGTGATGCTGCTCGGGCGAATATTATTGCTCGCCAGCTTCGGCCATGCCCAGCTAAATACCGGGGCCAGCAGAATGATGAACAGGGCATTAATCGACTGGAACCATACCGCCGGGATTTCAAAATCACCGATCATGCGGTTAGTGTAGTCGTTGGCGAACAGGTTGAAGGAGGTTGGCTTCTGCTCGAACGCGGACCAGAAGAACGCGGCGGAGACCAGCAGAATAAAGCACACCAGCAGCCTGGCGCGCTCTTTGCGGTTCAGACCGGCGAAGATGAACAGGTAGATAAAGTAGAGCGCAACGGAGGCGGCGATCACATACACCAGCACGCTGGCGACCGCGACCGGATTGATCACAATCACGCCCTGGGCAATCAACGTAACGATGATTGCAACACCCACCGCCAGCGCCAGCAGCCAGGCACCTACGCCGTTACGTTTCACCACCGGGCTGTTCCAGGTAGAGTCCAGACCCACTTCAGCGTCATAGCGCTTCATGGCCGGAACGGCAAACACGCGGAAGATGATCAGTGCCACCAGCATCCCGATACCGCCGATACCAAAGCCCCAGTGCCAGCCGTGCGTTTTGATCAGCCAGCCGGAAATCAGCGGGGCAATGAACGAGCCCATGTTGATGCCCATATAGAACAGCGAGAAACCGCCGTCACGACGCGCGTCGCCCTTTTTGTACAGGGTACCGACCATGACCGAGATACAGGTCTTAAACAGGCCGGAGCCGAGCACGATGAACATCAGGCCGATGAAGAACAGGTTGTCGCCCATGATGGCCGACAGCGCGATCGACAGGTGACCAAGCGCAATAAGAATCGAACCGTACCAGACGGCACGCTGCTGGCCGAGCCAGTTATCCGCCAGCCAGCCGCCCGGCAGCGCGGCCAGGTACATGGTTCCGGCAAAGATACCGACAATCGCCGAGGCGTTTTCGCGCGCCAGGCCCATCCCGCCGTCATAGACGGTGGCGGCCATAAACAGGATCAGCAGCGGGCGAATACCGTAAAACGAGAAACGCTCCCACATCTCGGTGAAGAACAGCGAACCGAGCGGATAAGGATGGCCGAAGAAGGTTCGGCTCTCTTTTTGATTAACAGAGGATTGCATAATTCTCCCGAAAAGGTATGTGTCGTGCTTGTAAACACCAGCATGTACGCCGAACGGTTACGTATCCGATCGATTTTTTACATGCGGCGAAAAGTTGGTTAACCATTTGATAACCAGGCGCTAGTTTTGTCTAGTACCGAACCCTGGACTTTAAGACGAAAATTCGACGATTGTCTACTTTCTTAGATATAAACATGGTTAAAAGTGAATAGTGATTGACATCACAGAGACTTAATCAAGGCCTGCCGCCAGGCATAAAAAAACCCGCGACAGGCGCGGGTTTCAGTGGGAAGAGCAAGGCTTATTTGCTTTTCTTAATGTGCTTAATCAAACGCTTACGCTTACGCATCTGGTTCGGCGTCAGGGTGTTGCGTTTATTCGCAAACGGGTTTTCCCCTTCCTTAAACTGAATACGGATAGGCGTACCCATTACGTCCAGCGACTTGCGGAAGTAGTTCATCAGGTAGCGCTTGTAGGAATCCGGCAGATCTTTCACCTGATTGCCGTGGATCACCACGATAGGCGGATTATAGCCACCGGCGTGGGCATATTTCAGCTTCACGCGACGACCGCGCACCAGCGGCGGCTGGTGATCTTCCGCAGCCATATTCATGATGCGGGTCAGCATCGCCGTGCTCTGGCGGCGGGTAGAGCTGTCGTAGGCTTCACGCACGGATTCGAACAGGTTACCAACGCCGCTGCCGTGCAGCGCAGAGATAAAGTGTACGCGGGCAAAGTCGATAAAGCCCAGACGGAAGTCCAGGGTTTCTTTCACCTGTTCACGCACCTCGTTGCTCAGGCCGTCCCACTTGTTGACGACAATGACCAGTGAGCGCCCACTATTGAGGATAAAGCCGAGCAGAGAGAGATCCTGATCGGAGATACCTTCACGTGCGTCAATCACCAGCAGCACTACGTTCGCGTCTTCAATCGCCTGAAGGGTTTTGATCACCGAGAATTTTTCCACCACATCGGTGATTTTCCCGCGCTTACGCACGCCTGCGGTGTCGATAAGGACATACTCACGTTCATCGCGCTGCATCGGAATATAAATGCTGTCACGCGTTGTGCCCGGCATGTCGTAAACCACCACGCGTTCTTCACCCAGAATACGGTTAGTAAGCGTAGACTTACCTACGTTAGGGCGACCAACGATAGCCAGCTTAATAGGCAGATCCTGCGGGTTGAAGTCGTCTTCCGGCTCTTCCTCGCCTTCTTCTCCGGCTTCAAACTGCGCCCAGTATTCGGCGTCTTCGTCCACCTCTTCCGGCGGATTCACTTCATCCACCCACGGCAGCAGAACGGTTTCCAGCAGGCTGGTCACGCCGCGGCCATGCGAAGCCGCGATAGGATAAATATCGCCCAGGCCTAAGGACCAGAAATCCGCAACGGCCTGATCGGCATCGATACCGTCAGTTTTGTTCGCCACCAGGAAGGTTGGCTTTTCGCGTGAACGCAGATGTTTGGCAATAGCAGAATCCGCAGGCATCAGGCCAGCGCGCGCATCCACCATAAACAGAACCACGTCCGCTTCTTCGATAGCCAGCAGAGACTGCTCTGCCATGCGGGTTTCTACGCCGTCTTCCGTACCGTCAATACCCCCGGTATCGATACAGATGAACTCGCGTCCTTCCACCTCTGCACGACCGTACTTACGGTCACGCGTCAGCCCCGGGAAATCCGCAACCAGCGCATCACGGGTGCGTGTTAAACGGTTAAAAAGAGTGGATTTTCCAACATTAGGGCGCCCGACAAGCGCGACCACAGGTACCATGTTTGAAGCCTCATAAAATTCAAAATAACGTCGCTTTCGCGGCGTTTTTAAAAATGTCAAAACGGCTCCTGAGTGAACAGGAGCCGTTTAGTATACTACAACCGCCGTGTAATTAACGCGTGATCGCGTACAGCGTGCCGTCTTTTGCCTGAATCAGCAGTTTGCCGTCAGCCACAACCGGGTCGGTCAGGAAGCCTGAGCCGTCCACCTTCTGCTGCGCCACGAAGCGGCCATTCTCTGGATCGATCCAGTGCATATAGCCTTCGCTGTCGCCCACCACCAGGCTGCCGTTATACAGTGCCGGTGCGGTCAGCAGACGGTGCAGCAGATCGCTCTGCGTCCACAGCGTCACGCCACCTTCGGTGCTCAGCGCCAGCAGACGGTCGTTCTGATCCACCATATAAATACGGTTGCCGTCGACGATGAAATCGTTCACGGAGCCCAGTTCACGTTTCCACATGATCTGGCCGCTACGCAGATCCAGCGCCGTCAGGTTGCCGTTATACGCCAGCGCGTAAACCACACCGTCAACGATAACTGGCGTCGTGTCCACGTCGCTCAGACGGTCAATTTCAGTTGAACCGGTCGCCTGAGAGATACGCTGCTGCCAGATCATCTGACCTTGCTGCATCAGTACCGCACTGACGCGGCCGTTGTCACCGCCCACAATAGCGGCGCCGAAGGCGGTCGCCGGAGCAGATTCACCGCGCAGAGACAGCGCTGGCATATCCAGGTTAACGGTCCATTTTACCAGACCGTCGGCTTCGTTCAGCGCCTGAAGCTGGCCGTTGCTGGTATGGATCAGCACCAGCCCGTCGCTCACGACCGGACGAGACAAGGATTCACCGGCAACGGCGGTCTGCCATGCAACAGAACCGTCGCTGGCATTGAGCGCGTAAACCTGCGCTTTTTCGCTGCCCACGTACACGTGACCACCGGCAACGGTCAGGCCGCCAGAAAGCAGTGCAGGCTTACGGGAGAACCAGCCGTCTTTTTCCGCCAGGTTAATGGACCACACTTCTTTTCCGTCATCCGCGTTCAGCGCTTTGACGGTGCCTTTGCGATCGGCTGCATAGACCACGCCGTCAGCAAACGCCGGGTGCAGGTTGGAATAAAAATCGCCAATACCATCACCCACGGAGGTATCCCAGGCGGTGGATGGCGTGAACTGGTTTTCAACCGTCGGCAGCGGGGACATTTTGACAACGTCTTCTTCGCCACTGAACAGTGAACAACCGCTCAATAACGTAACAGAAAGCAGTCCTGGCAGAAGTAATTTACGCAATTGCATTGGGTCCCTCTCAGACGGACAAATTATTTATTTTCATCTGCATCATTTCGCTCAGCGCAGGTGAAGCTTTGCTATCCACGCCAGCTTGCCACGCTTTGCGCGCGCCCGCTTTGTCACCTTTGCTCAGCAGTGCTTCACCGCGGAGATCGGCAACGATGGCGGCAAAGCCTTCGCCTTTGATGGTATCAAGCGTTTTCAGCGCGTCGTCAGCTTTTTTCTGCTGAACCTGAATACGTGCCAGGCGCAGATTAATTACCGCTTTCAGATTTTCGTCACTGGCAGCAGCAAGCCCCTGGGACAGCTGCGCAGCGGCTTTGTCCAGTTCGTTTTTATCAACATACTGCTGAGCCACTTCCAGCGCAGCCAGTGCGCCGTAGGTGTTTTTGTTGTCAGCGGCAAATTTTTCCGCGGCCGCCAGGGTTTGCGGCCGATCGGCACTGATTGCGCTAACGGTATTTTCGTAGTTCAGGGACGAACCGCGAGCAGAGTCAGCCTGATGATTGTTCCAGTAACGCCAACCTACCAGCGCACCTACACCTAAAATAACCCCAACAACCAATGCCTTGCCGTTTTCGGCAAAGAAGCGTTTAACCGCATCCACCTGGTCGTGTTCGTTCTCGTAAATTTCCACGCAGTCCTTCTCCTTAGCCTAATAGAGTGCGCAAGTGTGCCGCAACGCCGTCCTGCGTTACCGTAGTTTGCTCACCAGAGCGCAGGTCTTTCACTACCACTTCGCCGTTGGCCACTTCGGACTCACCCAGCACCAGTGCGATACTTGCGCCCCACTTATCGGCACGAGCAAACTGTTTTTTAAAGTTGCCGCCGCCGTGGTTGGTCATCAGCTTAACGTCCGGCAGCGCATCGCGCACGCGTTCGGCAAGCTGCATTGCCGCAGACTGCGTATCCGCACCTGAGGCCACCAGGTATATATCGACAACAGGATCGGCTTTAAATTCCGGATTAACTGCCTGAACCAGCAAAACAAGTCGCTCAAGGCCCATCGCGAAGCCAACAGCCGGTGCTGCACGACCACCCAGTTGCTCAACCAGACCGTCATAACGACCGCCGGCACACACGGTACCCTGCGAACCGAGGCTGGAGGTGACCCACTCAAACACGGTGCGGTTGTAGTAGTCCAGACCGCGAACCAGACGCTGGTTAACGGTATAAGCAATGCCCGCCGCTTCAAGCAGCTTGCACAGGCCGGCAAAGTGTTCGCGGGAATCTTCGTCCAGGTAGTCACCCAGTGCAGGCGCATCGTTCAGCAGCGCCTGTACGTCAGGATTTTTGGAATCGAGTACGCGCAGCGGGTTGCTGTACATACGACGCTTACAATCGTCGTCCAGCTTCTCTTTATGCTGTTCCAGGAATGCCACCAGCGCATCGCGATAGTTCGCACGCGCTTCCAGAGAACCGATTGAGTTCAGCTCCAGTGAAACGTGCTCAGAAATACCGAGCGCACGCCACCAGCGGGCTGTCAGCATAATCAGTTCAGCGTCGATATCTGGGCCTTGCAGGCCAAACACTTCCACGCCAAGCTGGTTGAACTGACGATAGCGGCCTTTCTGCGGACGTTCGTGGCGGAACATCGGGCCGATATACCACAGGCGCTGCTCCTGATTGTACAGGAGACCATGTTCGATGCCGGCGCGTACGCAACCCGCCGTCCCCTCAGGACGCAGGGTCAGGCTGTCGCCGTTGCGGTCCTCAAAGGTATACATCTCTTTTTCAACCACGTCGGTCACTTCACCGATCGCGCGTTTGAATAACGGGGTCTGCTCTACAATCGGCAAACGAATTTCGCTGTAACCGTAGCTGCCGAGCACCTGCTTCAGTGTGCCTTCAATGCGCTGCCAGATGGCGGTTTCGCCAGGCAGATAATCGTTCATGCCGCGGATGGCTTGAATGTTTTTTGCCACGTTTATTCTCTTTCTATATACAAAAAAGAACCCAAAGAATGGGCTCAATCATACATGGGAAGCAGCCTGCTTCCCATCACGTTATTTTTCAACCTGCTGAACGCTGATGCGCTGCGCTTCGTCCATCATCGTCGCTTTTGCGCGAATGCGGGCTTCGAGCTGGTCGATCATGTCGCTATTATCCAGACGATCTTTACGAACGCCATCTTCATAGAGACCACTTTTCTTGTTACCGCCGGTCACGCCCAGCGTGGACACCAGCGCTTCACCCGGACCGTTAACCACGCAACCGATGATGGACACGTCCATCGGGGTGATGATGTCTTCCAGACGCTGCTCCAGGGCGTTCACGGTGCCGATCACGTCAAATTCCTGACGTGAACAGGTTGGGCAGGCAATGAAGTTGATCCCACGTGCGCGGATACGCAGTGATTTCAGGATATCAAAACCGACTTTGATTTCTTCCACCGGATCGGCGGCCAGAGAGACGCGTAACGTGTCGCCGATGCCTTCAGAGAGCAGCAGGCCAAGGCCAATCGCCGATTTTACTGAACCGCTGCGCAGACCGCCCGCCTCGGTGATCCCAAGATGCAGCGGCTGATCGATCTGTTTCGCCAGCAGGCGATACGATTCAACGGCCAGGAAAACGTCAGAGGCTTTTACGCTCACCTTGAACTGATCGAAGTTAAGGCGATCCAGATGATCGACGTGACGCATGGCGGATTCGAGCAGCGCCTGCGGCGTTGGCTCGCCATACTTTTCCTGAAGATCTTTTTCCAGAGAGCCGGCGTTCACGCCGATACGGATTGGAATGTTTTTGTCGCGGGCGCAGTCAACCACCATGCGAATGCGTTCTTCATTGCCGATGTTGCCTGGGTTAATGCGCAGGCAATCGACACCGTATTCAGCGACTTTCAGCGCGATACGGTAATCGAAGTGAATATCGGCAACCAGCGGCACGCTCACCTGCTGTTTGATCAGTTTGAACGCCTCAGCGGCGTCCATGGTCGGCACAGAGACGCGAACAATGTCCGCGCCTACGCGCTCTAACGCTTTGATTTGATTGACCGTCGCTTCCACGTCCGTGGTGCGCGTATTGGTCATCGACTGGACGGCGATAGGCGCCCCATCGCCGATTGGCACGTTCCCAACGTAAATCCGTTTCGATTTTCTACGTTGAATAGGAGCCTGGTTATGCATGTAAAATCTCCCGCATTGCCCGTCTGTTACTGTGCTGCTGATTGTTCGGCATTAACGGTAAGACGCGCAACCTGGTTAGTTCTGATAAAGCGGCTCAGATCGACAGGTTTTCCTTGATACTGGATCTGTACCGCTGCCGGTGCGCCGATTTTAAGCTTGTAAGGTGCCTGGCCCGTTAGATTTAACGTGCCATCTTTGCGTTGCAGGCCGCTGAACAGCTTTTTACCTGTTGCGTCAGTCACTTCCAGCCAGCAATCCGCCGTAAAATTCATTACCAGCGCATTCGGGTCAACGGCAGGGGCCGCCGTACCAGCCGGGTCAGTTGGCAGCGACGCCGCGGTGTTATCCGTCTGTGCCGTTGCCGCAGGTGCGGTATCAACATTTGCCTGTGAAGGCGATACCACCGCATTCTGATCCTGAGCCTGGGTTGCTGGCGCGGTATTCGCCGTCGCCTCTGGCGCTGGAGCAGCTTCGGTTGCAGGCGCGTTCGCTGCTGCCGTCTGCGGTTCGCTGGAGGTCGAAGCCCCTTCCGTACTCAGCGGCACGCTTTGTGCACCGTTGGATTGATTAAGCTCAGCGGAGGACTGATCGGCCATGGTGGTGATCTCTTCCTGCTGCGCTTTGTGGTTTTGCCACCACCATGCGCCCGTCAGGCCGACAACCACAAACAGAACCAGCCAGGTAAAGCTCATCAGCCAGCCATCGCGTTTTTTACGACGCTTACCCAGCGAGAAGCTTTGCATCGGCGCCACTTTTGCTGCACGTACCGGCGCCTGCTTCTCCATCATCGGCAGTAATTCGTCTTCAGGAATATGAACCAGTTTGGCGTAAGAACGGATATAGCCGCGCAGAAACGTTGAAGCCAGATCGGCAGGAGCCTTATCTTCTTCAATGTCGCGAACGGTGGACACCTTCAGGCACAGGCGTTCTGCAACGGCTTGCTGGCTGAGTCCGAGTTGTTCACGGGCGTTGCGAAGACGAACGCCAGTGGAGAGTGCTGCATTTTGATCGTGAGTGGCTTCAGTATTCATTCGCTACAACTACTGGTACGTGAAAATAAGGGTTCAGGTGCCGGTGAGTCACAATGCCACCCGCACCGCGAAACTTCAGGTCAGTTAACCTGGAACAAACAGTATAAGACTGTCGGGCCGCAGATGACAGCGCTGGCGGGCCTTCACGCTAAACTGTTGTTACGTCGTTACATACTGCCCGAAAGTCGTATGAAACGCACCGTAATTATTAATCAGTTGTAATGATTGTGGCTGATTATTCAGTAAATTAATGCTTCACGGCGCAAAAAATGCGCCGTGTCTGCATAATAATCAGACGGTTTTAACCGCGATTGACTCACCCTGCATGCGCTTACGCAGCGTACGTTTGGTACGGTCAATAACGTCCCCCGCCAGCTGACCACAGGCTGCGTCAATATCATCACCACGCGTTTTACGCACGATGGTGGTGAAACCATACTCCATCAGCACCTTGGAGAAGCGATCGATACGGCTGTTTGAGCTACGGCCATACGGCGCGCCCGGGAACGGGTTCCATGGGATCAGGTTGATCTTGCATGGCGTATCTTTCAACAGTTCTGCCAGCTCGTGAGCATGCTCGGTACCGTCGTTGACATGATCCAGCATCACGTATTCGATGGTCACGCGGCCCTGGTTGGCGTTGGATTTCTCCAGGTAACGGCGCACGCCGGCCAGGAAGGTTTCGATATTGTACTTTTTGTTGATCGGCACAATTTCGTCACGGATGGCGTCGTTTGGCGCGTGAAGGGAGATTGCCAGCGCGACGTCAATCATGTCGCCCAGTTTGTCCAGCGCAGGCACAACGCCGGAAGTAGAGAGCGTCACGCGGCGCTTGGACAGACCAAAACCGAAGTCGTCGAGCATGATTTCCATCGCCGGCACGACGTTGGTCAGGTTCAGCAGCGGTTCACCCATCCCCATCATCACCACGTTGGTGATGGGACGCGTACCGGTGACTTTCGCCGCGCCCACGATTTTCGCGGCACGCCAGACCTGGCCGATGATTTCCGACACGCGCAGGTTACGGTTAAAGCCCTGCTGCGCCGTCGAACAGAATTTGCACTCCAGCGCACAGCCCACCTGAGAAGAGACGCACAGCGTGGCGCGATCGTCTTCCGGGATATACACGGTTTCAACGCGCTGATCGCCAACGGCAATGGCCCACTTGATGGTGCCATCCGAGGAGCGTTGCTCTTCCACCACTTCCGGCGCGCGGATTTCCGCCACTTCTTTAAGCTTATTGCGCAGCACTTTGTTGATGTCCGTCATGTCATCAAAGTTGTCGCTGCAATAGTGGTACATCCATTTCATGACCTGATCGGCACGAAACGGCTTCTCGCCCATCTCTTTAAAGAACTCGCGCATCTGCTGACGGTTCAGGTCCAGCAGGTTAATTTTTCCATTTTTATTGGGAACCGCAGGAATGGCGACTTCGGAGGTATTCACTAATTCAGACATAATATTTTCCGGCCTCGTTGTTACACGTTGTGGCCCTTGGTGGGTTGAAAAGAAACGCCCCGGTAAGCAGTCTGCTCGTCCGGGGCGTTGCATTGTACAAAGTCTGGCGCAGGGATGCCACGTTTGCACGCGGCATTTACGAAATAATTAGCGAGTGCGCGGGCACACTTCGCCTTCAGCGAAGAAGAACGCGATTTCGCGCGCAGCAGATTCAACGGAGTCGGAACCGTGGGTGCCGTTCTCGGTGAAGCTGTCTGCATAGTCAGCGCGCAGAGTACCGGCCAGCGCGTTGTCCGGGTTGGTTGCACCCAGCAGGTCACGGTGACGCTGTACCGCGTTTTCGCCTTCCAGTACGGATACCACGATTGGGCCAGAAGTCATGAACTCGATCAGACCGTCAAAGAATGGGCGACCTTCGTGCTCAGCGTAGAAACCGCGAGCCTGCTCAACGGTCAGGTGCAGCATTTTGGTGCCAACGATCTTAAACCCTGCTGATTCAAAGCGAGCGAAGATGCTGCCAATAACGTTTTTTGCCACCGCGTTTGGTTTGATGATGGAAAAAGTACGTTCAATAGCCATTGATAACCTCTGTAAAATGTTCTGTTGTTTTTGCATACCTGAGTATGGTGTGGCGCGGATTATAAAGAGCAATAGCGCCATTGCCTATGGTTATGCATAACATTTTTTTAAAATGAGACGAAGATTAGCAACAGCCCGTATTTCGCATACCGTATTGATGGTGAAAACAGAGCGGACACTGCTTTTCATCAGGCGTAAATGACCAGAAATGACGGTGGCACGCCAGGCAAACAGCTTCATATGCCGGTATGGCCACGCTTTTCGCTGTCCCCTCTGTTTCCGTCACTTTTATCGCCCCATGCTGGCACACCGCTTCGCAGCCGCCGCAGCCGGTACAGCGCCCGGTTTCCACGACCAGTTCAGCGTTCTCAAACCGAATCGCGTTTTCCGTACAGCTCCGCCAGCACGCGCCGCACAGTACGCACGTTCCGGCGTCGAGGGTGATATCTGCCTCGCTAAACGCAGAAAACGCCCTGCGCAGTTCACGCTGACCGGGCACGACGCTACAGGCCCGGACATCCTCGCGGGGTACGTGCATCAGCGCGCGGCGGGCGATATTTACCTCGCTGGCGGGTATCAGTTTAAACGCCCACGCCGCTTCACCGCGTCGACGAAGCGCAAGATTGAGCCGGGCAATCGCCAGCAGCCAGTCAAGGTACTGCTCCGCGTCGATACTGATAAAACGAACGTGGTGCTGCACGTGCCACCGCAGCAGCTCATTCACCCCGGGCGCACGTTCAGTAAAAGGCCCAACCAGCGTATCGCCATACAGAAAGCGTTTTCGCGGCGTGATGCCGGCGATCGCCTCCGTGGGGCAGACAAACAGGCAGTCACCGCATTCAATACAGCGGCTCTCATCAACCGAAATGCCTGCGTCCGTAAAAGAAAAAGCCTGCACAGGACAGGCGTCCGCACAGGCGCCGCATGAAGCGTGGCGAAAACGGCGACGGACGCACGCCTGCGTCACGTCCATCGCCGGGGCAAACGTTAATCCGCCCATCAGCCAATACTGAAGAAAACGAAGCGCAGCATCAGCTCACCCACAATCAGCAAGGCGCTGCCCAGCAGCATTGTGCCGCGCGCCACTCTTAAGCCGCCCGCAGCAAAGCACAGCAGACCCGCAACAGAAACGCACCAGCTCAGCAGATGCACGGTGCGCAGTTGCTCCAGCATCCGTAGCGGAGCGTGAGGGAACGTCACTACGGCGTTGTCCATGGCAGTGATGTCCGCCAGCCAGACGGGCTGCATCACCAGACGCACAAGCACCAGCAGCGTGACAATGCCCACCGCCGCACGGACGTTGATGCGGGCATGCGGCGCACAGGCCATGCAGGCTGAGCCGATGATCCCCACCGAGCCGATAAACAGCACCAGCGTGTTAATGTGCTGCCACGTCACCACGGACGCATGCATGTAGATCTGCGCCATGCAGAACACGTCGACCAGACCCACCAGACCTGCCACAACCAGCAGCGGCTTCCAGCCCGGCTTTCTGACAAACATCAGCAGCACGGCGAGACCAAGCGCCGCAAGGTAAAGGCTGGCAAAGATGATCTCACGGCTTAGCCAGGAGCTGGAGACGTGGCGCAGCGCGTTAAGCGCATTAAGCGGATAGCCCATATGCAGCGCTGAGGCGAGCAGCCCAAGGCTTGCCAGCATAAACGCGCCGACGGCAGGAAGCAGCGCGCTACGTTGCGAAGCGTACGCGCCCCCGAACGCCAGCCAGAGCGTAACGCCAACCGATCCTTGCAGGAACAGCGTAAAAATCAGCAGCGGTAACTCATGCATGACGTTTCCCCTCTTTCTCTGCGCCCTGATGCGCCTTGATCACCAGGTTTGGTTTGGTTAAGGAGGAATCAGGTAACCCTTTCACATCACAGACCGCACCATACTTCGCCCGCAGTTCATCAATCGGCCCGAATTTAATCGCTTCGAGTGGACAGGTTGCCACGCAGACGGGCTGTTCCCCCTTCGCCTGGAGATCCACGCAGAAATCACATTTGGACATCTGCCCGGTCTGCTCGTTGAGCTGGGGCGCGCCGTAAGGGCAAGACCACGCGCAGTACCCGCAACCCACGCACTTATCCGTATCAACACGCACAATGCCGTCCCCCGGACGCTTATGCATCGCGGTGGTCGGACAGTTTTTGGTGCAGATTGGGTCTGCACAGTGGTTACAGGAAATAGAGAGCGTGTAGGCAAAAACGTTATTGCTGACGCCGCCCTGCCCGGTCGGGATAAAGCTCCCGCCGTTCACTTCATAAACACGACGGAAACGACGTCCGACCTCAAGGTTGTTTTTATCTTTGCACGCCACCTGGCAGGCCTTGCAGCCCGAGCAGCGAGAAGAGTCGATATAAAAACCCAGCTGTTTGTCGCTCACCGGCGCGTAGTGTTTAAACTGACTCATGCTTTAGCTACCTCCACCAGCATGGTTTGATGGGAATTCCCTTTCGCAAGCGCGGTAATACGGGCAGAACTGAGCACGTTCGCGCAGCCGCCCTTATCGATACCCTGCGCGTCCGGCTGCCACCAGGCGCCAGCCTGCATGGCGACAACGCCTGGAATAATGCGCGGCGTGACCTCCGCCGGGATCTCGCAAATGCCGCGGGCGTTATGAATACGCACGGTATCCCCCTGCGCAATGCCGCGCTTCTGCGCATCCTGTGGGTTGATCCACAGCTTTTGCTGTTGGGCCTCAATTAACCACGGGTTGGCGTACTGGGTGGAGTTAGCGCGGTTTTTCCCCTTCCAGGTGATCAACTGAAGCGGGAAGCGTTTCGCCAGCTCGTCTTCCGGCCCTTCATGGGCAGGCACGTAGTGCGACAGCGCCGGAATTTCCGGATGTTGCATGTCGTACAGACGCTTCGAGAAGATCTCAATTTTACCGGAGGGCGTCGGGAACGGATGATTCTGCGGATCGCGAATGTTGTCTTCAAAGGCGACGAAAGGCGCGCTTTTGAAGAGGTGCTGGCGCGTTTTCTGAAGCGTCGCGAAGTCCGGCAGGTTTTCGTCTGGCATGGCGAGCCGCGTCTGTTCCCAGATGTGCTCAATCCACGCTTTTTCATCACGGCCTTCGCTGAATGCAGGTTCGACGCCAAGCTTAGCAGCAACTTCCCGCAGCCAGTCGTAATCTGAACGGCGTTCGAATTCGGGTTCAATCAGCTTCTCTGACAGGATGAGATAGCTTGCGGTGCCCCAGGTTTCGCCGATATTCCAGCGTTCCATGAAGCTGGTTTCCGGCAGGAGAAGGTCGGCGTACCTGGCGCTCGGCGTCATAAACAGATCGCTTGCGACGATGAACTCGATTTTCGACTCATCTTCCAGAACACGGGTTGCCTGATGCAGATCCGGGTTCTGGTTAGCCAGATAGTTGCCCGCCAGCGAGAACAGGATGCGGATATTGCTGTCCAGCTTCTCTGCATCCTTCAGGCCGTCTTCCGCCGTTACCTTAGAAGCATCATCGGCGGCCTGTACCCAGTTCATTACCGATATCTTGGCCTTCACCGGGTTTTCCGGCATTTCGGGGCCTGCGGCAAATTTCCGGTTTGCGCAGCCGCCATAGCCTGCCGCCCAGCCGCCCTTCACCCCGACGTTACCCGTCAGCGTGGCCAGCAACGTCGAGCCGCGTGCGGTGCGCTCGCCGCAGTTATGGCGCTGCGGCCCCCAGCCCTGGATCAGCGCGGCGGGTTTGGTGGTTGCGTAGTCGCGCGCCAGTTGACGAATGGTTTGCGCAGGCACGTGGGTGATTTTCTCTGCCCACTCGGGCGTTTTCGCCACGCCATCTTTTGCGCCGCTCAGATAAGCCATCAGGGATTCATTAGCCGGAACGCCTTCTGGCATGGCGTCTTCGTCAAAGCCCAGGGTATAGCGCTGAATAAAGTCGCGATCGTGCAGGTTCTCCGTGACGATCACGTACATCATCGCGTCCATCAGGGCGTTGTCTGTTGTGGGGAGCAGCGGGATCCACTGGTCGGCCAGGGAGGAAACCGTATCGGAATAGCGTGGGTCGACAACGATAAAGCGCGTCCCGTTTTGCTTCATCTTCTGATAGAAGTGATTGCTGTGCCCGAAGATCGTTTCCGTCGGGTTATGTCCCCAGAGAATGACCAGCTTGGTGTCCAGCAGCGTGTCCAGAGAGCTGCCGCTGGCGGCGGTGCCGTAGGTATACGGCGTGGCTGCCGCCGTGTTACCCATACTGACCGAGTGATAGCTTTCGAGATAGCCGCCGGTTAAGTTCAGCAGACGACGAACCATTTTATCGCCGGAGAACGTCCCGCCGGAAACCGCCGTACCCACATGAACATAGCGTGAAGCCGCACCGTATTTTTGCGTAATGGTTTTTAAATGATTCGCAATTAGGGTGGTGGCTTCATCCCAGGTAATACGCTCGAATTTTCCTTCACCACGTTTACCCACTCGTTTCATTGGATATTTTAGCCGATCGGGATGATAAACAAATTTCCGATAAGCCCGACCACGAACACAGGCGCGCATTATCGGCATTTGCGGATCCAGCGCGTTATCCGGACGCGTTGAAATTCGGGTCACAACGCCTTCACTGACGTGAGCACGAATATCGCACTTACCGCCGCAGTCAAACGTGCTACAGGTTTGCACCACTTTTTCTTCAGGCGTAGCGTCCGATACCGCCGCGCCCTGTGCCTGTGCTTTGCCCGTTTTGATGACAAACGGCAGGGCGGCGAGCGCCGATCCTGCCTGAATAAACTGACGCCGGGATATGGCGGGAATAATCCCCTCTCCCTGATGTTTATTTTTTTTCATTGCTCGTTCCTGAAAATAAAAACGCATTCTCGTTTTTTTTCAGGAACGAATATTGATAATTATCAAGCTAACTCTTCAGGAGTAACACTTAGCGATCTAATTCAAAATTCACCGTCGCCGTTTGTCCTGTTTCATCTAATACAATTAATTGATATTTACCCGTCAAATATAATTGTAATGAATAATTCTTTTGATGGCCGTCCAGCGGCTCGCCGTTCAAAAACCACCATCGCTGCCCCTCCCCGCCGCTGGTTGAAACGAAGAGGGTCATATTTTTCTCGCCCGGAAGACGTTTAATGACCGCGCCTTCCCTGATGCCTGACAGCATCAGCGGTGCTGCATTGTGGTTATCCAGCGGGGGGCAAACTCCGGAACGGGCGGGGAGACGAGCAGCCCGTTTTTCGGCAGCAGGCAGCCAGGGCTCCAGCGGCAACGGCCAGACATCCAGCACTTTCTCTGTGGCATCCGGACAATCCGCCGCGACGCGTTTTCCTGCCTTATCCAGCCAGACCGGGAAACGGATCCCGCGAATTCCCTCCTGTTCCGGCAACAGCAGCGTAGGTGGTTCACTGCCTTGAAGCAGCCAGGTTGACAGCCGACGCCGACAGTTTTCGCTGCCTTCAGGCAGAAACTGGCCGCCTGGCCAGCAAATCACGCCCCGTCCAACGCTGGCAGGACGCGGATCGCGCGGCAGGCGCGCTTCATCCACCATTGAGCGTGACTGAAGCATGTTATTTACCTGATTAAGGAGCGGAACCGCGCTGGCGAAACCAAACTGCCCCGCAACGGGCGTACCGTCCGGACGTCCAGTCCAGATACCGATGACATAGCGGGCATTCACCCCGATGGCCCAGGCATCACGGTAGCCGTAGCTGGTGCCCGTTTTCCAGGCCAGCGGCGCAACCTGGGGCAGCGCGCTGTCCGGCAGGGGCTGCGCTTCGTTGGCAAGTATGCGACGAATAATCCACGCCGCGCCCTGCGACAGCAGCGGACGTTCGATCAGCGGATCGCCAGGCTGTAAACGCAGTCGGCCCGCCTTACCCTGACGCGCAAAAGCGCTGTAGGCGGCAGCGATATCAGCCAGGCGCGCTCCGGCGCCTCCCAGAATCAGGGAGAGATTGGGCTGCGCACCCGCAGGGAGAATGAGCGGTAATCCCGCGTTGCTCAGCATGCCTGCAAAGCGTTTTGGACCGTACGCTTCCAGTACCTGCACAGCAGGCAGGTTGAGGGAACGCACCAGAGCTTCGCTCATGCTGACCGGCCCGTGAAAGCCACTGTCAAAGTTGCCGGGACGATAATCTCCCGTTTTTCTTGGGACATCCTGAAGCAGCGAGGCGGGATGGATGAGACCCTCGTCAAGCGCCATGCCATAGATGAATGGCTTGAGAACCGATCCCGGAGATCGGATCGCATTGACCATATCCACGTGGCTAAAACGGCTGTCATCATTGATATCTACCGAACCAACCCAGCCACGTACTTTCATGGACGTATGATCCACAACGATCATCGCCAGCGAACTGCGGGCGGGCAGGCGCGATTTCCAGTTCATTGCCAGCTCTTCAAGCTGTCTTTGCAGGACTGCATCCAGCGTGGTGACTATTTTTGTGTCACGACTTTTACTGAGCATCATGCGTGAAAAGAGCGGCGCCAGCTGCGGCATCTGCCGGGGAGCCAGCCACACCGGTTCTTCACGGGACTCTTTCACCTGTTTCTCTGACCAGACGCCCTGAGTCAACATGCGGTCGAGCACTTTGTTACGCGCCGCTTCCGCACGCGCCGGCCAGCGGTCCGGACGCAGACGGCTTGGCGCCTGCGGCAGCACCGCCAGCAGCGCCGCGTCGGAATAGCTCAGCCGTGAGGGCGGCTTTCCAAGATAAGTCCAGCTTGCAGCGCCCACGCCCTGCAACGTGCCGCCAAACGGGGCACGGTTTAGATACAGCGTAAGAATGTCACGCTTGGAGAGATGCCACTCCAGCTGCATCGCCCGCCACAGCTGGCGAATTTTGCCGCCAAAGGTGCGCGGATGCGGATCAAGCAGGCGCGCCACCTGCATGGTCAGCGTACTCCCGCCTGACACGACTCTCCCGGAAGTGAGATCCTGCCAGGCGGCACGCAGTACAGAAAGCGGATTGACGCCAGGGTGGTCCCAGAACCAGCGATCTTCATACTGGATCAGCGCTTCCAGATAGCGTGGGGAGACGTCTTTAATGGTAACCGGATAGCGCCAGATGCCTTCGCTGTCGGCAAAACGCCACAGCGGGACGCCCTGCTCATCCACGACCACTCGCGCAGGGTTGACCTCTTTCAGGGGCAACGGCCACACGCGGTCAGCGACGACAATCAGCCCCCCTAAAACGAGAAGCGCTCCCGCCAGCCACAGCCAGCGGGAGCGAATCAGGCGCGTTATCCGCATTTTACGGTACAACGATCAGCGGGCCACTGGCCGCCCCCGTTGCTCGCCACTGCGGAACGTACATGGACTCGACCATCGGAACAGGCACCTGGTAGGTTCCCGGCGTAACGGCACGTGCCAGATAAACCAGCGTGACCGGCTGACCTTCGTTGACCGGCACGGCGGCCACAAAACGATCGTCGCGGAATTCCATGTGCTGGATATCAGACTGCTGCATCTGATTAAGCAGGTTTTGCACCTCACTGCCGCTGTCCGGCAGGCTGGCGCTGCTGCTCGCCAGATTCTGATTTTCCAGCTCCAGACCTGCCGGGAGCAGATCCACCACCAGGGCATCCGGCACGTTCTGGCTGGCCTTCACTTCCAGCCACACCAGAACCAGTTCTCCGCTCTTCAGCGAAGAGAGCGACTTGCTGCTGCCGTCTGTTGCCAGAATATGACGTTCTATCTGTAAGACGTGAGAAGATGGCTGGGGCGCATACTCCGGATAGCCAGTAGTGTCCAGTCGTACCCACAGCGGCGTCGTGCCGGTATTCGTCACCTGCAACGCGCCAAGCTGGTCGCTATTCAGGTTTTCTACCTGCGCTTTATCACTGCTCTGGGCCTGTTCAGAGAGGTTAGTCGTTGCCTGCCATACGCCGGAAAGCGTTTGCAGTGAACGCCCGGCCAGGAACAGTGCATTACTCTCCTGGGTTGACAGCCAGCGCTGGCTGAACGCGTCTTCAGATAAGGCGTTCAGCAGCCTGTTTTGCGCATCCGGCAGCAGCTTGTACTCTTCCAGAAGGGAGAGCATCAGCGCATTATCACGCAGCTGGCTGCCGTAATCCGCCATCCAGTTTCGGCTGTCGTTACGGGGAGTTTTGAGAGCCAGATCCAGCGCCTGCTGGCTGCGTGGAGCATCTCCCATCAGTTTGAGCGCCATGCCCAGCTGCATCAATGGCAGTCCGGAAGCGGCCTGAGCGTGACGATCCCAGATTTCACGCAGCGCACCGAGCGGCGCTTTTTGCTGACGTGCCAGCACCAGCGACGCGTATGCCTGGACAGCAAATTTGCTGGCCTGGGTGTCATCGCTGTAGCGGATGGACATCATGCCCGGATCCTGCAAGTAGCGCAGCAGTCGGCTGTTGGCGTTATTCACTGCCTCGGCTGGAACGCTGTAACCCTGCTCCCCAGCGCGCACCAGGAAGTCCGTGACGTACGCGGTCAGCCAGTACTCTTCCGGTCCGTTTTTATCCCATAAGGCAAAACCACCGTCGTCACGCTGCATTTGCAGCAGACGGGAGATCCCTGTATCAATGGCCGCACGGCGTTTTTCGTCGGTATCGCCTTTAATGCCCAGCGCCTTCAGCTGTGCCGCGTTGGTATAAAGCGACGGGAACAGGCCACTGGTGGTCTGCTCAAGACATCCGTACGGATAGGCCTGAAGTTCACGAATGTAGCGGGCCAGGTTCAGGGGGGGCTTACCGCTGAGCAACAGCTGTCCCTGTAGCGTGGCAGGCGAGAAACCGTCAATATGCTGTGCTGGCGCGCTCCAGGATTCACCAGGGTTCAGCATCGTGCCCGTATTTACCGTTTGTGCCGGGAATGCGGGACGCACGCCAATTTTCCAGCTCTTCTGCTGCGGGGCAAACGTCTCGCCCGGAAGCTGTAAGCCGGTTACCTGGGCGGCGATCTCTCCGTCACCGTATCCTGCCTGCGCTCGCACCGGAATAAACAGAGTGCTACGCGCGCCAGGTGGCAACTGAACCGGCTCTGGCTGTGCGCCTTCCAGCGACAGATTGCCGTTTGCGGTTAACGTAATGTTCAGCGTTTGCGGCTTGTCAGTCAGGTTCGTCAGATCCAGCGTCAGCCTTGAGGTATCCCCGCTCGCCAGGAACCGCGGCGTGTTAAGCTCGGTGATAATCGGCGCAGCCACTACGACTTTGCTTTCGCTGCTGCCGAAATCGTCTTCCGTCCAGGCCTGTGCCATCAGACGCAGTTCGCCGTTGAAATCACCAATCGGCAGCGTGATAGTGCCTTCGCCATTGGCATCAAGCGTAACCGGCTGCGCCTGCTGGGCAATAATGGTGACATGGTTCACCGGTGGCTTACCGCCGCGTTTCAGTTCATCGCCGTCCCCCCCAAAGCGCAGTGCGGCCATGCGGCCCTGGCCCTCAATAACCTGGCCGTAAACATCATAGATATCCGCGCCATAGCGCTTCTGGCCGAAGAAAGCTTCCCACGGATCCGGCGTAACGTAGTCGGTGATGTTCAGCACGCCGCTATCAACGGCCGAGACCAGCACATTGACTTTCTGCGGCACAGCTCCCTCTTTCACGCTGGCCTTCACCTTCACTGAAAGCGTCTGGTTCGGGCGCATTTTTTGCGGATTCTCAAGGGCAATGTTGAGACGACGATTTTCGTCGCCCATCGGCAGGTGCAGCAATCCAACCGCGCGCTTCGGCGTGGCGGATTTGGATTTATCGCCGGGACGAACCACCAGCGTGCTGAGATAGAGATCGTGACGCTTCCAGGCTTTATCCACCGGAATAGAGAGATCCAGACCGTTTGCCGGCACGTCGATCTCTTTCCACCACAGCGGTCCTTCGCTGGATTCGATCATCGCATAGCCCTTGCCTGCTGCCGGGGCCGCAATGTGCAGGTTAATGGTATCGCCCGGCTGATAAGCGGGTTTATCCAGCTTCAGCGTTACGCGGTCTGGACGTGCAGCGCCCGTGCCATCGCTGTTATCCTGCCAGCTGTAACCGGCCCAGAAGCGTACGCTGCTGACCATGTCATCAGGCGCTTTCACTTCCAGACGGTATGAGCCCCACTCCACCGGGAAGGTGACTTTTCCGGTTTCATCGGCCTTGAGGTTAAGCTCCTGCTCGCCCTCAACCAGATCTTTTTGATCGAACTGAGACTGCCAGCCCTCACTCTCGGACCAGTTCCAGAAGTAGTCACGGCGCTCACGGATAAGACGCACCTGCAAGCCGGATACCGCTTTTTTCGCCCCGCTGGCATCGGCATAGACAATGTCAAAGCTGGCGTTGCCGTTCTCATCGACGATCGGCTGGTTGACGGTGGTATCGGTACGGTAGTCATAAACGGCCTTGCTGGCGAACTGTGGGCGGATCCCCGGGAGTTCAGCCGCAGGCCAGATAGCCTGCTCAGCGCGTCGTGTCACCGGACGCCCGCCTGATTCCAGCAGGCTGGCCTGCAAAATCAGTTGCAGCGGCGAGTGCGTATCTTTCCACTGGCTTTCGGTGGTTACCTGCCCGCGACCCTTTTCGTCCAGCGTAAGCTGTACTTCATCCAGGCTGCGGCTCAGGTTTTCCTCGGCAATATCACCAAACTGGAAGCCAGGCAGTGCAGGAACGGCGTCGCGTAGCGGGCGCAGGAAAAGCTGTCCTTGCAGAGCATTGCCGTTAGCCGGTGCGCCATACAGGTAATAGCCCACCACGTTAAAGTCCACATTATCCTGCGGGGAAACCGGTGTTTTTTGCCCGGTCAGATTCAGCGCCATACGCTCAGGCATAAAGTCTTCGACGTGGAAATCCCACATGCGCTGCTGGTTATCGCCCGTATTTGCGCGAATATGCCACATGCCGGTCTGGGCGCCGCTATCAAGCGGATAGTTGAAGCGATAGAGACCGTTCTCGGGTTGCACAACGACCGTACGTGCTACCTGTCCGTCCGGACGCAGCACGTCAAGTTTTACCGGCTGATCGGGAAGCGGTTTTCCGTCGCTGTCGCGCAGCAGGCCGTTAAGGATCACCGTTTCACCCGGACGATAGAGATCGCGCGGGCCAAACATAAAGAACTGCTTGCTGTACCCGGGCTTGCCGGCGATATCAAATTCCGCCAGATCCAGCGCCGGAAGCTTGAGGTCAAGAAGCGTGGTCTGGCCGTCTTTGCTGGCCAGGATCAGCGCGGCTTCTTTATCGGTTTCCAGTTTCGCATGACCGTCGGCGTCGCTGTTCGCCTCGGCAAGGGTCTGCCCTTTATCGTTCAGCAGGGTAACGGTCACGCCTGACTGCGCCGCACCGTTTTCAAGACTCTGGGTGAAGATGTCCAGGCGGTTATGATAACGGTGAGCGGACAGCCCAATATCACTTAAGGTAAAGAGCGTCGCGGCGTTACTGTAGTTATAGTGACCGGCTTGATTCATCACGGCGATATAGACGCCAGACTGCTGGAGCGGCTTAATCTCTTTGAGCGGCAAAAGCAGTTTTTCACGCGTGTTGCGCGCCGGGTTGAGGTCGAAACGGCCGGTATAGACCAGTTCCGCCATCTTCAGCAGGTTGTCGGATTCCCAGTTGGTCAGCGAGTTACGGTACTCCCACTGGCTGACAAACGAGGCCAGCGACTCCGGCTTCACGCGGTAGAAGTTGACGTCCACGTTGCTGACGTTAAGCGCCATCACCGGCAACCCTTCCACCACTTTGCCCGGCAGCAGCGAACCGCGGCTGGCGAATCCGACCGTCGGCTCAATATCCCGTGTCGTAAGCGCCTTTTCATAGCTCTTATCGAAGGTTGCGTTATTCAGTGCCTGTAGGCCATGCTCAACGGTGACGACCAGATTACGATTCGGCTCCAGGTGGCGCAGGCGCAGCTCCTTAAGATTGGGCGCCAATTCCCATGCACCGTCCACCTTCCCGCTTTTCTTATCCACCACGTGCACCGTTTTGGCGAAATCCTGATCGGGTTTCAGAGGTACAGAGAAGGTCAGAACCAGCGTCGCGGCGCCGTCGAGTTGCACTTCAGAAGCATCCAGCAGCGTCAACGCCTTGCCCTGACTCTGCGCGGCCAGCTTAGCCAGCTTTTCAGGATCAGCTTTTTCCGGGGCTTTCTGTTGTGATGCCGTAGACGCTGCGGGCGCAGCGGCCTGAGGTTTATCGTCGCTGTTATCACAGCCGACAAGCGTAAAGGTGGTGAGCAGCGCGAGAGAGATCGCGGCTAAGCGAAACGGTTTCATCCTGTGTCCCTGGCCTGAGGGGGGCCTGTTGGTCGTCGTCCGGATAAGTATTATCCGCAAGTTTCGTTAATACAAAAAGTCCAATTTTATAATCTGGAAAACGCCTCGCAGAATTGCATCGCGCTCACCTGTGGGGATTGGAAGCGCGATCACACGGCGTAACGTAACATGTTACCTTTCACGTCATTTGTTTTTAAAACAACAAGATAGCTGGATAAACTCGCGCTGAGCCTGCTAGTTTTATGCCCATGACGCACCCCGAGTGCGCGGTTCAATAAGAGAGAAAGCCATGAAACGAGCCGTGAACGCCCTACAAAATTTCGGAAAATCACTTTATGGACCTGTACTTATCTTACCCATCGTCGGCCTGTTTATCGCCTTTGGCAATGTACTGGGTAACGGCAATCTGGCCGAGTACCTGCCGTTTCTCGGCCATCCGCTGATCCAGAATGTGGGCCAGCTGATCGCCAAATCTGCCGTGTCGGTGCTGGTCAACCTGGCGCTGGTGTTTGCCGTCGGGATCCCCATTGGACTGGCAACGCGAGACAAAGGCTACGCGGCGCTGATTGGGCTGGTGACCTTCATCGTATTCATTAACGCGATGAACGTGACGCTACAGCTTCAGGGTGAACTGGCTCCGGCTGAGCAGATGAAAGCCGCCGGACAAAGCATGGTGCTGGGCGTCCAGGTGCTGGAGATGGGCGTTTTCGCCGGGATCCTGACCGGGGCGCTCTCCGGTTATTTGTACAACAAATATTCCGGCGTACAGTTTAACGGCGCGATGGCGATTTACTCCGGCCACTGCTTTGTGGCGATTGTCATGCTGCCCGTCTCTATGCTGCTCGGCGTGGTCATGAGCGAACTCTGGCCATACGCGCAGCACGGGATTAGCGCCCTGGCGCTGGCTATTAAAGGCTCTGGTCCGTTCGGCGTGGCGATCTACGGTTTCCTTGAGCGCATTCTGGTACCGACGGGCCTGCATCATCTGGTCTATACGCCGTTCCTGTATACCGAACTGGGCGGCACGCAGGAGGTGTGCGGCACGGCTTACCAGGGGGCGCGCAATATCTACTTCGCCGAGATGGCCTGCCCGGACGTCAAACAGCTCAGCAGCACCGTGGTATGGGATGCGCGCGGCATCAGCAAGATGTTTGGCCTGCCCGCCGCCGCGCTGGCGATGTACATGACCGCGAAGCCAGAGCGTAAGGCGATTGCGAAGGCCATTCTGATCCCGGCGGCGCTGACCTCGCTGCTGGTCGGCGTAACCGAGCCGATTGAATTCTCCTTCCTGTTTGTCGCCCCGCTGCTGTTCGTGGTGCATGCGGTGCTGACCGGCATCGGCATGATGCTGTTCTCGCTGTTTGGCGTTCACGCCATCGGCGCCAACGGAATTATCGATTTCATCCTCTACAACCTGCCGCTCGGCACGGAGAAATCCAACTGGCCAATGTACATCGTGGTGGGGCTGATCATGTTTGCCCTCTACTTCGTGGTGTTCCGCTTCCTGATCCTGCGTTTCAACATGAAAACGCCGGGCCGTGAAGATGAGGATCGGGAGACGCGCCTCTACAGCAAGCAGGAGTACCAGGCGAAGGGGAATAACGACGGGCTGGGCGAATCCATCGTGGTGGGTCTGGGCGGCCGGGAAAATATTGAAGTCGTTGATAACTGCTACACCCGCTTACGCGTCACGGTGAAGGACGTCGACATCATCGACGAACCGCGCCTGAAAGCGACCGGGGCGAAAGGGGTTATCAAACAAGGTAACAACGTTCAGGTGGTCTACGGGCTGCATGTCAAAAAAATGCGAGAAGCCGTTGAGACGTTTCTCTGAAAGGAGCTAAAAATGTTTACACCCCCCTTTATTCTGTCGATTGCCGGCGGCGGCAGCACCTATACGCCGGGTATTGTGAAAAGCCTGATGGTACGCCTGGATGATTTCCCTCTGGCAGAGATCCGCCTGTACGACATCGACGAGGCGCGTCAGAAGACCATTGCGCCCGTGGTGGAGAAGGTCATTCGCGACCACAGCCAGAGCATCAAATTCACCGTCACCAGCGACCCGGAAGTGGCCTTCAGCGGCGCGCACTTTGTTTTTGCCCAGATGCGCGTCGGGCAGTACAAAATGCGCGAGCAGGATGAAAAAATTCCGCTGCGCCACGGCGTGGTCGGCCAGGAAACCTGCGGCCCAGGAGGTCTGGCGTATGGCCTGCGCACGATCCTGCCGATGGTCGAGCTTATCGATCGAGTGGAACGCTACGCACACGAGAAAGCGTGGATCGTGAACTACTCCAACCCGGCGGCGATTGTTGCGGAAGGCGTGCGTCGCCTGCGCCCCAACGCACGGGTGCTGAACATCTGCGATATGCCGGTCGCGGCGATGCGTAATATGGGGGCCATACTGGGCGTGGATCGTCGCAGGCTGGAGGTGGACTATTTTGGTCTCAACCACTTCGGCTGGTTTACCCGTGTGCTGGTGGACGGCGAGGACAAATTACCGGAGCTGCGTAAACATATCGCGAAGTTTGGCCTGCTGACGGAAGATGCTGCAAAAACCGACCCGCAGCACTCGGATCCGTCGTGGGTGAAAACCTGGCGCAACATCAAGCCGATTATGGATAACTTCCCGGAGTATCTGCCGAACCCGTATCTACAGTACTACCTGATGCCGAACCAGATTGTGGAGCATCAGAACCCCGACTATACCCGGGCCAATGAAGTGATGAACGGGCGTGAGAAAAAGCTGTTCGCCGCCGCCGAAGAGTACCAGCGCACCGGAATTTTACCGGATGCCTTCCACGTAGGTGTCCACGGTGAGTTTATCGTCGATGTCGCCTGCTCGCTGGCGTTCAACCTGCGCCAGCGTCATCTGGTGATGGTGGAAAACCGCGGGGCGATTACCAACCTGCCTTATGATGCGGTGGTGGAAGTGCCTGCCTATATTACCTCCGAAGGACCAGAGCCCGTCCGCGTGGGTCGGGTGCCGCTGTTCCACCAGACGCTTTTACAGCAGCAGCTGGCCTCTGAACAGCTGCTGGTTGAGGCGACCATCGAAGGCAGCTATGAGAAAGCACTTCAGGCGTTCACCCTGAACCGCACCGTGCCGACCATGGAACACGCGAAAGCGATCCTGGATGAGATGATCGAAGCCAACCGCGACTACTGGCCTGCACTGCAAAAGGCCTGGCAGGACGGCGAAGCGGTGAAAAAATAGGGGCTTGCTCGCGAGTTGAACGTGGTTAGCTTGTCGGTGTCAGAAAAAACACCGACAATCCTTTTTTACGGAAAAGAATGGAGGCAACCATGTCCACCTCATATTTTGTCGCTGCCGACTGGCTGATTGAGCACGGTGACGACCCGGAAGTTCAGATTATTGATGCGCGCATGGCCCCTCCGGGGCAAGAGCATCGTGACGTTCCCGGTGAATACCGCGCAGGGCATCTGCCAGGCGCGGTATTTTTTGATATCGAAGCGCTTTCCGATCACACCTCTCCCCTGCCGCACATGCTGCCGCGTCCGGAAGCGTTTTCCGTGGCGATGCGCGAGCTGGGCATCAGCAAAGACAAACATCTTGTTGTTTACGATGAAGGCAATCTGTTCTCCGCGCCGCGCGCGTGGTGGATGCTGAAAAACTTCGGCGTGGAAAAAGTGTCGATTCTGGCAGGTGGGCTTGCGGGCTGGAAACGCGATGAGCTGCCGCTCCAGCAGGGTGACGTCACGCTGCCGGAAGGCGATTTCGACGCGTCGTTTGACCCACACGTGGTGAAGCGTCTGACCGACGTGCTGGTCGTCAGCCACGAAAAGACGGCGCAAATCGTCGATGCGCGCCCAGCACCCCGCTTTAACGCTGAAGCGGATGAACCACGTCCCGGGCTGAGGCGAGGCCATATTCCGGGTGCGCTGAACGTGCCCTGGGGTGATCTGGTGTTTGAAGGCGAGCTTAAAACCACCGATGAACTGCGTGCCATTTTTGAACGTCAGGGCGTGGATCTGCATCGTCCGATTATTTCCAGCTGCGGCTCCGGCGTGACGGCCTGCGTGGTGATTCTGGCGCTGGCAACTCTTGGCGCGAATGACGTGACGCTGTATGACGGCGCCTGGAGCGAATGGGGCGCGCGGGACGATCTGCCGGTTGAACCGGCGAAATAATGGATAACCGCCTGGCAACGCTGTTAACGCGCGGGTCCTCGCTGACCCGCGCGGAGTATCGCGTCCTCGCCCACCTCACGGAGCATCCGCTGCTGGTGGGCAACATCACGGTGCGCGAGCTGGCGCTGGCGACATTTGTCTCCACCGCGACGATTATGCGCCTGTGTCAGAAGCTCGGATTCAGCGGCTTTAGCGAGTTTATCTGGCACTGCAAGCAGCTGCTTTCAGACACGCCGCACATCACCGTGCAGCCTGAGCAGCATGCGGAATTACCGGCGCTGTTCGCTCAGTTTATTGCCAACTATCAGCACACCTTTCAGTGGGTCACCCAGGCCAAACGCCAGCAGTTTGCCAGCCTGCTGCGCCAGAAAGAGAGCTTCTTTCTTTACGGCGCCGGGTTTTCGTATCTTTTTGCCGAGTACCTGACCAAGAAGTTGCAGGTGCTGGGCAAAACGGCGTTCATCTCCGGGCCGGGGGACAGCCGGAATATTTTTCTCAGTAACGCCGCGCGTTATCAGGTGTTTATTGCCGTCTCCCGCAGCGGCGAAACGGAGCAGGTACTGGATAAAGCGCGGATAGCCAAAAACGTCGGCATGACGGTCGTCGCCTTTACCCGAGCCTCCGCCAATACGCTGGCGGGCATGGCGGATCTGCATTTCGCGCTGTATGACGAGGCGGTGCACTTCGCTGCCGAAGCCGCGGGCGTGACGTCGTTTGAGTCGAATCTGGTGCTGCTGATGGATTTACTGCTGCTGGAGGCAACGGGGTGAGGCTCACCCCGCCGTAATTAAATAATGCGGTTGGTTTTAAGATCGCGCAGGAAGCCGCCCCAGCGACGCTCGTAAAACGGGGTGATGTGCTCGGTAATAAAGTGGCTGATCCCCTTCTCGCCCTTCTTCACCTGACAGATATCGATCGGCTCATCGCCCGGCAGCGTGTCGGTCGCTACGCTTCCCGCCGCCTGAATGATCTCCTCAATATCGCCGTCCGCTTCAATACCAATCAGCAGCACGGGCTGTTCATCAGCCCCCTCTTTGATGGAGCAGAGGAAAGCGCGTTTCACCGGCTTGATGGTACTAAACAGCGTGGTCAGGGAGTCAATCATCTGCGCGGGCGGCTCGGCCACTTCAGAGAGCAGCAGCGTTTCTCCCCCTTCCAGCACCTCCTGGGTGCTAAGCGGGTTGCCCTCCTCACCAATCAGGTGGCTGATTTCGCGCGGGGTGAACTCTTTCCCTGTTGGCAGTTTGGCGTTGAGGAAAAGCGTCTGCCCCAGCGTCATTTCGAACAGCGTGCGCACCGGCATCACCACGAACGCCTGTTCGTCTTCTACCGCTTCCTGCAAGGCTTCCAGTGAGGTAAAGAACGGGATCACCGAGGTGCCGTCATCTTTCTCCCAGTGCAGCAGATCCAGCGCGCTGTCTTCCACTACCTGCTCCCCTTCTGCCGCCGTTCCCGGCACCCAGACGGTAGATTCCAGCAGCGTGCGGAAAAAGGCCGGACGGTGAGCGGGCTCGGTCGCCGCCTGCTCCAGCAGGGTCTCTAATTCGTTTTTAGTATCTGACATAGTTTCGCTACTTCAAAAAAACGCCGGGTGGCGCTTCGCTTACCCGGCCTACAAAACCGTAGGCCCGTGCAAGCGCAGCGCCGCCGGGCAAAAAAGATCACTCAGCCGTCAGCAGGTTCGCCACGGTACGCACGCCCAGACCGGTCGCACCCGCAGACCACTGTTCAACCGCCGCTTTACGGTAGGTTGCAGAGCAGTCGATGTGCAGCCAGCCTTCATGATAGTTCTCAACGAAGTGCGACAGGAAGCCCGCTGCGGTGCTTGCACCCGCCGGATACGCCGCGCTCGCGGTGTTGTTCAGCTCGGCAAAGTTAGACGGCAACTGGCTGCGGTGGAACTCGGCCAGCGGCAGGCGCCAGAACGGCTCGTTTTCCGCCGCGGCGCTTGCCAGCAGGCGAGCGGCCAGCTTGTCGTCGAAGCTGAACAGCGCGTGGTAGTCGTTACCCAGGGCCGTTTTCGCCGCGCCGGTCAGGGTCGCCATGTCGATAATGAGCTCTGGCTTCTGGGCAGAGGCGTCGATCAGGCCATCGGCCAGCACCAGACGGCCTTCGGCATCGGTGTTCATCACTTCAACATTTTTACCGTTGCGGTAGCGAATGATGTCGCCCAGCTTGAAGGCGTTACCGCTCACCATGTTATCCGCGCAGCACAGGTACAGCTTGACGCGCTTGTTCAGACCACGTGTGATGGCGAACGCCAGCGCGCCGGTGATGGTTGCCGCGCCGCCCATGTCGGACTTCATGGAGTCCATGAATGCGCTCTGCTTCAGGCTGTAGCCGCCGGTGTCGAAGGTAATGCCTTTCCCGACCAGGCAGGCAAAGACCGGCGCTTCTTTATTGCCGGTTGGGTTGTAATCCAGCGCCAGCAGGACCGGAGGACGCTCAGAACCACGGCCCACGGTATGAATGCCCATGTAGTTCTGCTCGCGCAGATCTTCGCCCTTGGTGATGCGGTAGGACATGTTATCCCCCGCCACGCCGGACAGCAGGTCAACGGCGCGCTGCGCCAGCTGCTCAGGGCCAAGCTCTTCCGCCGGGGCGTTAATGGTGTCGCGCACCCAGTCGATAATTTTCAGGCGGCTTTCCAGCTCTTTCTGACCAGCTTCGTCGAGGTTCGCCCACTCAATTTTACGGGTGCCTTTCGGGCCTTTGTATCCCGCCCAGAACGCCCAGCTGCGGTCAGTATCCCAGCCTTCACCTTCCAGCGACACATGCTTAATGCCCAGGCCGTCAATTTTACGCGCGGCGCGCTGGATCAGACCTAAATCATCGTTGCCCGTCAGGTGCAGGGTGATACCGTCGTTGTTGATGCTGTACGTGGCTTTTTCGCCCCAGCGCGCGTCAGCAGGCTGTGTGGCGAGCGTAATCTTCATCGCTTCGGTCATTTTATTTATCCTTATTAGCAACTAGCAAACGGGCCGCCTGAAGGCAGCCCGTTTTGTTATTTATTCTGCTTCATCTAACCAGACTAACAGAATCGCCTCCAGAATTTTTTCATTGGATGCGTTAGGATCGTCGTCGAAATCCTCTAAATCGCAGATCCACTGGTGCATGTCGGTGAATCGTACGGTTTTCGGATCGAGATCCGGGTTCGCGTCGTAGAGCGCTTCGCCGATTTCACGGCTGTCTGTCCACTTCAGTCCCATATTAATGCTCGCGTGCGTGGTTGATGGTGTAGCGCGGGAACTCCACGACCAGATCTTCATCGGTCACCGCGGCCTGGCAGCTCAGGCGGCTGTCTGGCTCCAGACCCCATGCTTTATCCAGCATGTCGTCTTCGTCTTCGGTGCTCTCGGCGAGAGAGTCGAAACCTTCACGCACGATGCAGTGGCAGGTGGTGCAGGCACAGGATTTTTCACAGGCGTGTTCCACTTCGATACCTGCACGCAGGGCAACATCGAGAATGGTTTCACCGGTCTTCGCTTCCAGAACAGCACCATCCGGACAGAGGTCCGCATGAGGCAAAATAACAATCTTTGGCATATTAAACCTCGTCCACGGACTGGCCTTTCAGCGCGACGCGGACAGATTTGTCCATGCGGCGAGCGGCGAAGTCCTGGGTTTGTTTATCAACGTTTTTAATGGCTTCTTCTATTGCGTCAGCGTCATTGCCTTCGGCGACTGCGCGTAAGCGCGCGGCAGCCTCGTCAATCACCTGGCGCTCGGCGGCGCTTAACAGCGCGGCATCGGCAGCGAGCGCCCCGTTCAGGCTTTCCAGCACGCGTGCGGCTTCAACTTTCTGTTCAGCCAGCATACGCGCCTTCACGTCCTGCTCGGCGTAGCTCATTGAATCCTGGATCATGGAGGCGATTTCGCCATCGGTCAGGCCGTAGGACGGCTTCACCTGGATGGACGATTCCACGCCGGTGGATTTTTCCATCGCCGTCACGCTCAGCAGGCCGTCGGCGTCCACCTGGAAGGTCACGCGAATATGCGCCCCGCCCGCCGGCAGCGCCGGGATACCGCGCAGCGCAAAGCGCGCCAGAGAGCGGCAGTCCTGCACCAGTTCGCGCTCGCCCTGCATCACGTGGATGGACATCGCGGTCTGGCCGTCTTTGAAGGTGGTGAACTCCTGCGCGCGCGCCACCGGAATGGTGGTATTACGCGGGATCACTTTCTCCACCAGGCCGCCCATGGTTTCTAAACCGAGAGACAGCGGGATGACGTCCAGCAACAGCATTTCGCTGTCCGGCTTGTTGCCAACCAGAATATCGGCCTGGATAGCGGCGCCGACGGCAACCACTTTATCCGGGTCGATGGAGGTCAGCGGCGTGCGGCCAAAGAATTCGCCCACGCGCTCGCGCACCAGCGGCACGCGCGTTGAGCCGCCTACCATGACCACTTCCAGCACCTCGTCAGCCTCCACGCCCGCATCCTTCAATGCGCGACGGCAGGCCAGCAGGGTGCGTTTAACCAGAGGCGCAATCAGCTCGCTGAACCGATCGCGGGTGATTTCACCCTGCCAGCCTGCGACATTTACGCTGACCGACTGCGCATCGCTCAGCGCAATTTTGGCGTCGATGGCCGCATCCAGCAGTTCGCGCTGAACGCGCGCATCGCTGCGATCGCTGATGCCCGCCTGCTCGCGGATGTAGTCCGCCAGCAGATGGTCGAAATCATCGCCGCCGAGCGCGGAATCCCCGCCGGTCGCCAGCACTTCGAACACGCCGCGGCTCAGGCGCAGGATAGAAATATCAAAGGTGCCGCCGCCCAGATCGTAGACCGCAATCACCCCTTCCTGACCGGAGTCGAGGCCGTAGGCAATCGCCGCCGCCGTCGGTTCGTTCAGCAGGCGCAGCACGTGCAGGCCCGCCAGACGCGCGGCGTCTTTGGTGCCCTGACGCTGTGCGTCGTCAAAATAGGCCGGAACGGTGATCACTACGCCGTCCAGATCGCCGCCGAGCGTCGCCGTCGCGCGCGCCGCCAGCGCTTTGAGGATGTCAGCGGAAACACGAATTGGGTTCAGCAGGCCGGCCGCAGTGGCAATCATCGGCAGGCCGTTTTCACTGGCCTGAAGCTGATACGGCAGGTGCGGGTAGCGGGTCTGGATATCAGCCAGTGAGCGGCCCATCATGCGCTTTACGGAACTGATGGTGTTGGCCGGATCGCGCGCGGCGTTGGCGCGGGCGTCGTAGCCAACCGCGTGCCCCTGCGGCTGATAGTGGACCACGGAAGGCAGCAGATGGCGGCCCTGCTCGTCAGCCAGCGTTTCCGCCTGGCCGCTGCGCACGGTCGCCACGAGGGAATTGGTGGTGCCCAGGTCAATACCGACCGCCAGACGACGCTGGTGAGGTGCGGCGCTTAAGCCAGGCTCACTAATTTGTAATAAGGCCATAATTGCTTCCGAAATTAAAAATCGAGCAGCTTTTCTTCGAGTTGTTCAGCACTGCTTCGCAGTTTATCGAGAAAACGGAGTTTGCGCACAGTGTCTGCCGCGACGTCCCAGGTCTCGTTGTTCAGTTGCTCCACCATCTGCTGATGGCGGGTATCGAACATGCCCTTCACGCGCGTGATAAAACGTTCCAGACGCGCTTCATCTTTGGCCTGTTCAATCTCATCCAGCTCTTCGCGAAGCGTAAGCTGTTCCATCAGAAAGGCGGTGTCACGCACGGTATGCTGTTCGCTCGCCAGATCGAAGCCGTGGAGCGAAAGCAGATATTCGGCACGCGTCAGCGGATGACGCAGCGTTTGCCAGGCCTGATTGATGGTTGCGGAGTGCGATACCGCAGCCAGTTGCTCTGCCTGCGTCCCGCTGGCGAATTTATCCGGATGGTACTGACGCTGTAGATCCTGGAAACGGATCGTCAGTGCCTGAAGATCGATCGGGTATTGAGCGGGTAGTCCGAAGAGAGTGAAGTAATCCATAACAATCTCAGGGGTAGCCTGTTAGAACAAACCCCACGCGCAGCAAAGCCACGGTGGGGTTTCGGATGACGCGCGGTTAAACGTGGAAGCTTTCGCCGCAACCACACTCGTCTTTGACGTTCGGGTTCGTGAATTTGAACCCTTCGTTCAGGCCTTCTTTTACGAAGTCCAGCTGAGTGCCGTTGAGAAATTGCAGGCTTTTGCCATCGACCACCACCTTCACGCCCTTGTCTTCAAACACGGTATCATCAGACGCCGGCTCGTCAACAAACTCCAGTACGTAAGCCATACCAGAACAGCCGGAGGTACGTACGCCCAGTCGCAGGCCAAAGCCTTTACCACGGTTCGCCAGAAAAGAGCTTACTCGCGCGGCAGCGCTGTCGCTAAGGGTAATCGACATACTCAAACCTCAATTATTTTGCTTCACGTTTGCTTTTGTAATCCGCAATGGCGGCTTTGATCGCGTCTTCTGCCAGAATAGAACAGTGAATTTTCACCGGTGGCAGTTCGAGTTCTTCAGCAATATCCGTGTTCTTGATTGCCTGTGCTTCGTCCAGAGACTTGCCCTTCACCCACTCGGTGACCAGGGAGCTGGAGGCGATAGCAGAACCGCAGCCGTAGGTCTTGAAGCGCGCGTCTTCAATGATACCTTCATTGTTGACTTTAATCTGCAACTTCATCACGTCGCCACAAGCTGGCGCACCAACCATGCCGCTGCCGACAGAGTCGTCGCTGTTGTCAAAAGAGCCAACGTTGCGCGGGTTCTCGTAATGATCGATAACTTTTTCGCTGTATGCCATGATTGAATTCTCCTTATGTACCGATTAGTGATGTGACCATTCAATGCTGTTCAGATCCACGCCCTGCTTGAACATTTCCCACAGAGGAGAAAGGTCGCGCAGACGGCCAATGGAGTTACGAACAAGCTTGATGGTGTAGTCAATCTCTTCTTCGGTAGTGAAACGACCTAAAGAGAAACGGATTGAGCTGTGTGCCAGCTCGTCAGTCATGCCCAGCGCGCGCAGCACGTAGGATGGCTCCAGGCTTGCAGACGTACAGGCAGAGCCGGAAGAAACGGCCAGGTCTTTCAGCGCCATGATCAGCGATTCACCTTCAACATAGTTGAAGCTGACGTTGAGGATGTTTGGCGCGCCCTGCTCGAGATCGCCGTTCAGATACACTTCTTCCATATCTTTCACGCCGTCCCACAGACGGTTACGCAGCGTACGCAGGCGTGCCATCTCGGTTTCCATCTCTTCTTTCGCGATACGGTACGCTTCGCCCATGCCCACGATCTGGTGAACAGGCAGCGTACCGGAACGCATGCCGCGCTCGTGACCGCCGCCGTGCATCTGTGCTTCGATGCGGATGCGTGGCTTACGACGAACGTACAGCGCGCCGATACCTTTCGGGCCATAGATTTTGTGGCCGGAGAAGGACATCAGGTCCACCTTCAGCTGGCTCAGGTCGATAGGCAGTTTGCCCACGCTCTGGGTCGCATCCACGTGGTAGATGATGCCGCGCGCACGGCACATTTCGCCGATGGTCGCGATGTCCTGCACAACGCCGATTTCGTTGTTAACGTGCATGATGGAAACCAGAATGGTGTCGTCACGCATCGCCGCTTCGAGCTCTTTCAGGTCGATGATCCCGTTGCTCTGCGGCGCCAGGTAAGTCACCTCGAACCCTTCACGCTCCAGCTGACGGCAGGTGTCCAGCACGGCTTTGTGTTCGGTTTTGCTGGTGATGATGTGCTTGCCTTTTTTCTGATAAAAGTTGGCTGCACCTTTGATCGCCAGGTTGTCGGATTCGGTCGCACCGGAGGTGAAAACAATTTCACGCGGGTCGGCGCCAACCAGGTCAGCAATCTGATTACGGGCGATATCTACCGCCTCTTCAGCATGCCAGCCAAAACGGTGTGAACGGGAAGCTGGGTTACCAAAGTTTCCGTCCAGGGTCAGACACTGCATCATTTTCTCGGCAACACGCGGGTCCACCGGCGTGGTTGCGGAGTAATCGAGATAAATCGGTAATTTCATTGCTCTATAAACTCCGTACATCGCTTCAATGCAAGGAATCAGGCAACCGGCTGGATGTACGACCGAGTACGCGGGGTGTGACCACCCCGGCCTGATTCTGAATACTTATCTTTTTAATTACGCGCGCAGTTTAACGTCGATGGCGTCCTGCGAACGGGTGCTGCGTTGTGAATCCTGACTGTGCTGACGACCAGAAACGTCCAGAACTTCCTGGTTATTCACCAGTTCACCCAGGGTGATGTTGTTCAGGAAGCCGGTCAGACGGTCGCTCAGATCGCGCCACAGCGCGTGGGTCAGGCATTTATCGCCGCCCTGGCAGCCGCCTTTACCCTGGCAACGGGTTGCGTCAACGGATTCATCCACCGCGCTAATCACTTCGCCAACCGCAATACTGCCCGCGTCTTTACCCAGCAGATAACCGCCGCCCGGGCCACGAACGCTGGACACCAGTCCATTTTTACGCAGTCTGGAGAACAGCTGTTCCAGGTAAGAGAGGGAGATCCCTTGTCGTTCAGAAATATCAGCCAACGGAACCGGGCCCGCTTCGGAGTTGAGCGCAACGTCCAGCATCGCGGTCACGGCATAACGCCCTTTAGATGTCAGTCTCATGTCTTACTTAACCTCAAACTCGCCCCTGCCCGGGGTTTTTTATTGTAAAATGGGGGTATTGCATAGCAGGGCCAAGTCTGACATTCCTGACTAAATTGGTCAACTATTTACTTGACTGTTTTAGTCAGGTATTTAACCTTCTGTGCCGTATTTTTTGCCCGGCGGCGCTGCGCTTGCACGGGCCTACGGGCTTTGTAGGCCGGGTAAGCGAAGCGCCACCCGGCGAACACACGGCACTACTCTTTATTCTTCTGCTCAATCGACGCCAGGATCCCGCGCAGGATGTTAAGCTCCTGGCTTTCCGGACGGGCGCGGGTAAACATACGGCGCAGCTTGTTCATTACCTGGCCCGGGTGGCCTTCACGGATGAAGCCGGTAGAGAGCAGTGTCTGCTCCAGGTGGCCGTAGAAACGCTCAAGGTCGTCCACCAGCGGGTAGGCCGTCTCTTCTTTAGGTTCGACCTGTTTTTCCTGCGTCGCCAGCCATGCCATGCGCACTTCGTAGGCGATTACCTGCACCGCCATCGCCAGGTTAAGCGAGCTGTATTCCGGGTTGGCGGCAATCGCCACGTGGTAGTGGCACTTCTGTAGTTCCTCGTTGGTCAGGCCAACGCGTTCACGACCAAACACCAGCGCAACCGGCGCCTGCTCCGCTTCTGAGACGCTTTTCAGGCCGCATTCGCGCGGGTCCAGCATCGGCCACGGCAGCGTACGGGAGCGCGCACTGGTGCCCACCACCAGGCTGCAACCGGCCAGGGCTTCATCCAGCGTGTCCACGATCTGCGCATTACCGATCACGTCGCTGGCGCCGGCCGCCAGGGCAATAGCCTGAGAGTCTGGTTTCACCAGCGGATTAACCAGCCACAGGTTCGTTAAGCCCATGGTTTTCATAGCGCGGGCCACAGAGCCCATGTTGCCGGTGTGCGATGTTTCGACCAGCACGATTCGAATGTTTTGCAGCATAATTTTTAGATGTCTGGGTTCAGTGTCTGAAGAATATTCGGGCATATTATCATAAACGAGAGACATAATCCGATCCCGCTGCTATACTCTGCGCCGATTTTCCTGTTCTTTAACATCCAGTGAGAGAGACCGATGCATCCGATGCTGACCATCGCCGTGCGCGCAGCGCGCAAGGCGGGTAATGTAATTGCCAAACACTACGAAACTCCAGACTCCGTAGAAACCAGCCAGAAAGGCAGCAATGATTTCGTGACTAACGTCGATAAAGCCGCAGAAGCGATTATTATCGAAACGATCCGCAAATCTTACCCGCAGCACACCATCATCACCGAAGAAAGCGGTGAACATGAAGGTACCGATCAGGATGTTCAATGGGTTATCGATCCACTGGATGGCACAACCAACTTCGTTAAACGCCTGCCACACTTCTCAGTTTCTATCGCAGTACGCATCAAAGGCCGTACTGAAGTCGCCGTTGTCTACGATCCAATGCGTAACGAACTGTTCACCGCTACCCGCGGCCAGGGCGCGCAGCTGAACGGCTACCGTCTGCGTTGCAGCAATGCACGCGATCTGGACGGCACCATTCTGGCGACCGGCTTCCCGTTCAAGGCGAAGCAGCACGCAACCACCTATATGAATATCCTGGGCAAACTGTTCACCGAATGCGCGGACTTCCGTCGCACCGGCTCTGCTGCACTGGATCTGGCCTACGTGGCGACCGGACGCGTTGACGGTTACTTCGAGCTGTCCCTGAAGCCGTGGGACTTTGCAGCGGGCGAATTGATCGCACGTGAAGCAGGCGCCATCGTGTGCGACTTCACCGGCGGCCATAACTATATGTCTACCGGCAACATCGTTGCAGGTAACCCGCGCGTCGTTAAAGCCATGCTGGCAAACATGCGTGATGAACTGAGTGATGCGCTGAAGCGGTAATTCAGCATGTTAAGCCCGGTGGCGCTACGCTTACCGGGCCTACGAATCCCTCAGGTACGGCTAAAAAGGCCGCAGCCCCCTTCCCACTGGCACCGCGCTCATCCACATCGTGACCGCAGCCACCAGCAGAATCAACCCGCCCGCCAGCGCAAGCGTCGTCCAGCCAACCTGTCGCCACAGCACCGGCGTTTTATTGCCGCTGAGTTTTACCGCGAGCTGACGGAAGCTGTGCACCAGCAACGCTAACGAAGAGATAGTCAGAGATGTTCCCGCCGCCATCGCCAGCGCCGAGAGCATACCCCAGCCAAATACCCCAATCACTTTGCTGAACAACAGCACCATGATTGCTCCCGAGCACGGGCGCATCCCCATAGAGAGCACAATCATCAGCCGCGCGCGCCAGTCGTCACCGCTCTGTAATTGCGCCTGCGTCGGCAGATGCTGATGCCCACATCCGCAGTTTTCATGGTGAACGTGATGAGGCGTAAAGGCTCTGAATTTCGGTTTTTGCAGCAACGCGCGCAACTTTTTCAGCGCCCGCCAGCAGAGGATCAGCCCCAGCACGCCCACCAGCGCGTAACTCCCCTTCTCCAGCCAGAAGCTGCTCATATGCAGCTGACGGGCCGGCAGTTGCAACAGCGAAAGGACTATCACCACGAGCGCAATCGCCACAACGCCCTGAAGTAAAGAGGATGCCAGCGTCAGGCCAATGCTTGATTTCAGCTTCGACGGATGGGTGGCAAGCCAGGTGGTGATGACGATTTTGCCGTGCCCCGGCCCCAGCGCGTGCAGCACGCCATAGATAAAGCTGAACGCCAGAAGAGAACCGCCCGCTTTGGTCGGGTTCTCCGCCACGGCCTTCAGCAGCCCGCTCATCTGCTGGTTGACTTCACGCTGCCAGATAATGCTTTTTATTATCACCTGCGGCCAGGCCTGCCACAGCCAGAGCGCGCCGCAGATGGCTAACAGTAAAAAGAGCGCCAGAGGCCAGAGGTGCAGCCAGCGACGCGGCTTGCTGACGGGAGAGGAGATTACTGACATTGCAACGTCACCTCCTGCGCAAACTGTTTTCCTAATTCCATGTCTTCTGGGGGCGCATCTTCTTTATCAAGGGAAACGGCAAAATTCAGCGTCTCTTCGCTGGGCGTCGGCGTGTGCACGGCAATTTTGCAGTTTTTTTGCAAATTTTCCGGCAGCTGCACGTCGCTGTCCTGGGCGTAATGCATATCGACGTAGTAGGTTGGATCAAACGTAGAGAACGTGTACTTCTGCCCTGCCAGCGGCTGAGGGTGCGCCAGCGGAAGGATAAACGTCAGCACCGCCTGATGACCGTCGCGGGTCATGCCGTACTCCGTGGGACGATTAAGAAACTTCACCTTTTGTCCGTTGTGCCAGAACTCGGTGAAGTAGTGCTGACCCAGCACGTTGGCCATCACTTCTGCCGCCAGCTTTTTCCAGATCTCGTCGCCGGGCTTTGCGTTGCCGGCATCGTACAGCAGATCGGCGGAGGTGATTTCATCCATCGTCCAGCGCATTTTCAGGCCGCTGAGCTGCGTGCCGTCCGTCACCAGCTCGGTTTTCAGGCTGATAAAACTGTGAGGATGGGCGCCGGCGGCGAAAGTGAAAACCGCCAAAAATAACGCTACCGCGCTTTGTTTAACTATTTGCATCTGTTCCTCACGTCAAAAATTCTGTGATGTTCGCCAGCAATCCTGAGTGAAAGGCCTGCCGGCGCGCTTTTCAGCGCCCATCCTTTAGCTATTCTTATCAAACATTCACACTGGATACCCGACAGATGATGATGACGACGCTTGAAATTCCATCTGTGCTTTCCAGTTCGCAGCGCCGCTGCCAGGTGCTTTTGATGCTTTACCTGCCCGATGCTGCCGTCACCGCACAGAGCATAATCGCTGCCAACGGCGTGGACGACGCCCTGGCACGGCAAGATATAGCCGAGACGCGCGATGAAATCCAGCGCTATCATCGGCTTGATATCGTCACGCACCATGATGGCTGCTACCGAATTGAGGGTTCCGCCCTGAACCAGCGCTTGTGCCTGCTACACTGGCTGCGCAGGGCGCTCCGGTTGTGTCCGCATTTTGTCTCGCAACAGTTTACCCCGGCCTTAAAAACCGCGCTTAAACAGCACGGTATCGCCCGCCCTCTTTATGACGATGCGAATCTTCGGGCGCTTATCAGCTTTTGTTCGCGCAAGCTTCAGCGTCAGTTTGAGGCCCGCGACGTGCAGTTTTTACAGCTCTATCTGCAATACTGTCTGATTCAGCATCATCTGGGCAATACGCCACAGTTTTCTCCCGTTCAGCGCAGCTGGACGCAGTCGAGAGGGGAGTACTTTACGGCGCAGGAAATTGTTCGCCACTGGAAACGGCGCGTTCCACAGGGCACGCACGGCGATGAACAGCTGTTTCTGGCGCTGCTATTTATGATGCTCCGCACACCCGATCCGGTGCTGGATAAACATCAGCAGGATCAACGCCTGCGTCGCGCCATCGTGCGTATGATTGCCCGTTTCCGGACGCAAACCGGCATGAACTTCAGCGATGAGCAAGGGCTGACCGATCAGCTTTATGTTCATCTGGCTCAGGCGCTGGACCGCTCCTTATTTGACATTGGCATCGACAACAGCCTGCCGGAAGAGATCCACCGCCTTTACCCCCGGCTGCTGCGCACTACCAAAGAAGCGCTGTCTGAGCTGGAAGCCGAATTTGGCCTGCGATTCTCCGGTGAAGAGAGGGCTCTGGTGGCGGTGATTTTCGGTGCCTGGCTGATGCAGGAAACCGATCTGCATGAAAAACAGGTGGTGCTGTTAACGGGGGAAGATAAAGCCTGTGAGGAACTGATTGAGCAGCAGCTTCGCGAACTGACGCTGCTGCCGCTCAATATTCGATATCTCAGCCTGGAAGCGTTTAAGAAAGAGGGCGCTCCTCGCGAGGCAGCGCTGGTCATTACTCCCTATCCAACCGCCCTGCCGCTGTTCTCGCCGCCGCTCATTCATGCCGTTGAGACCCTGAACTCGCAGCAGCAGGAACATATTCGCGTTATGCTCGAATCATAGTCACGCGCGAGCAGCCACCTTCGGGCGGATGACGATGGCCGGTAAGGCCACCAGCGCCATCACCCAGAACACCCCGTGCCCGAGATGCTGATAGAGGAAACCGGCGAAGACGGTCATCACGGCGATACTGCCCCCCATCGCCACCGCTGAATAGACCGCCTGGAGACGAATAACGTCCCCACCCTCTCGCGCCGCGATGTAGCGCATCGCCGCCAGATGGCACACGGTGAAGGTTCCGCAGTGCAGAATTTGCGCCACAATCAGCCACGGCAGCTCCGTCGTCCAGCCCATGATGCCCCAGCGCGCCACGCCGCAGACGGCGGAAAGCAGCAGCAGATCCCGCGCACCGAAACGGCTGAACAGTTTTTTGCTGAGCGCAAAGATAATCACTTCAGCCACTACGCCAAGCGACCATAAATAGCCGACGGCGGAGGCGGAATATCCCGCGCCCTGCCAGTAGATGGCGCTGAAGCCGTAATAGGCCGCATGCGCGCCCTGAAGCAGGCAGACGCAGGCCAGAAAACGCCAGCTTTGCGCCACAAGGCTTCGCCAGGCGGGCCAGCCCGCGCTTTCCTGATGACGGCTTTCCCCTTGCGGCATTACCGACGGGCGCAGCAGCATCCCCAGAAGCATGGAGGCGATCCCGATACTCAGCAATGCCAGGATCGCGCGGTAATCGTAGAGGCTGACCAGTTTGCCCACCAGCGCAGAGCCGATGACGAAGGCAATCGATCCCCACAGGCGCACGCGGCCATAGTCCATGGTGATCTGCTTTTGCCAGGTGTTCGCCAGCGCATCCGTCAGCGGCACCAGCGGGGAGAAGAACAGGTTAAAGCCAACCATCACCACCATCAGCCAGGCAAACTGGTGGCTGACCCAGAAACAGGCCGCGAAGACCAGCGTCAGCAGGGCCAGAATGCGCACCGCTTTAATCAGTAAGGAGGGATCGCTGACGCGGGGGGCAATCAGCAGGCTACCGAGGAAACGCGCTACCAGCCCTGCGCCCAGCAGGATACCGATGGTTTCAGGCGTCAGACCAATTCCCTTGAGCCAGACGCTCCAGAAAGGCAAAAAAATACCGTAGCTAAAGAAATAGGTGAAATAGCTGAGCGCCAGCCAGCGCGTGGAATGCAAGACCATGAATCCCTCCCGAAATGGAGGCGATAGTCTGGCGTTTATCCTGTACTTTAGCAAGTCGTTAGCGCGCTATAAATTTACGAAAAATTAACATCATGCACAGCCGGTCGGCGTATGGCGAGAGCGGTAAAACTGTATTACGTTTAAAGGACATCGCCTGAAGAGGTCGTTTGCCATGAACAGCTTACGTTATTTTGATTTCGGCTCGTCCCGTTCGCTCCTGCTTTTAATTGCCCGCATTGCCATCGTGGTTCTGTTTATTATTTTCGGTTATCCAAAGCTGACGGGGTTTAGCAGCACCGTTCAGTACATGACGTCTCTCGGTGCGCCCATGCCCATGCTGGCGGCCATTATTGCCGTCGTGATGGAGATTCCCGCCGCGATACTGATTGTGCTTGGCTTTTTCACCCGCCCTCTCGCGGTCATCTTTGTCTTCTATACGCTGGGGACGGCGGTGATTGGTCATCACTACTGGGATATGACCGGGGATGCGGTCCTGCCCAATATGATTAACTTCTACAAAAATGTGAGTATCGCGGGCGCCTTTATTTTGCTGGCGATTACAGGGCCGGGGGCCATCTCCCTCGACCGACGTTAGCCCACAAAAAAGGCCGCATAAGCGGCCTTTTTCAGTTCTGCAACGCAGAGGATTAAGCGTACACCGGGAAGCGTGCGCAGATTTCCAGAACTTTACCCTTAACGCGCTCGATAACCGCGTCGTCATTGATGTTGTCCAGAACGTCACACATCCAGCCCGCCAGCTCTTTCACTTCCGCTTCTTTAAAGCCGCGACGCGTCACGGCCGGAGAACCGATACGGATACCGGAAGTCACGAACGGGCTCTTCGGATCGTTTGGCACGCTGTTTTTGTTCACGGTGATGTTGGCGCGGCCCAGGGCAGCGTCAGCTTCTTTACCGGTCAGGTTCTTATCAACCAGGTCCAGCAGGAACAGGTGGTTTTCCGTCCCGCCAGAAACCACTTTGTAGCCACGGTTCAGGAACACTTCCACCATCGCTTTGGCGTTCTTAGCAACCTGCTGCTGATAAACCTTAAACTCTGGCTCCATCGCTTCTTTCAGCGCCACCGCTTTAGCCGCGATAACGTGCATCAGCGGGCCGCCCTGCGCGCTTGGGAACACGGCAGAGTTCAGCTTTTTGTACAGCTCTTCGTCACCGCCTTTCGCCAGGATCAGGCCACCGCGTGGACCCGCCAGGGTTTTGTGGGTGGTGGTGGTCACAACGTGAGCGTGTGGAACCGGGTTCGGATAAACGCCTGCGGCAATCAGGCCAGCAACGTGCGCCATGTCGACAAACAGGTACGCGCCGATGCTGTCTGCGATTTCACGCATTTTGGCCCAGTCAACGATGCCGGAGTAAGCAGAGAAACCACCGATGATCATTTTCGGCTTGTGCTCTTTAGCCTGCTTCGCCATGTCTTCGTAGTCAATTTTACCGGACTCATCAATACCGTAAGGAATGATGTTGTACAGTTTACCGGAGAAGTTAACCGGGGAGCCGTGAGTCAGGTGGCCGCCCTGTGCCAGGTTCATACCCAGAACGGTATCGCCCGGCTGCAACAGCGCGGTGTAAACAGCGAAGTTAGCCTGAGAGCCAGAGTGCGGCTGGACGTTTGCGTAGTCAGCGCCAAAGAGTGCTTTCGCACGGTCAATTGCCAGCTGCTCAACGATATCAACGTACTCGCAGCCGCCGTAGTAGCGCTTGCCCGGGTAACCTTCAGCGTATTTGTTGGTCAGCTGAGAGCCCTGCGCCTGCATAACGCGCGGGCTGGTGTAGTTTTCGGAGGCGATCAGTTCGATGTGCTCTTCCTGACGTACTTTTTCCTGCTCCATAGCCTGCCACAGTTCGGCATCATAATCGGCAATGTTCATTTCACGCTTTAACATCCGCATCTCCTGACTCAGCTAACAAGTAAATTTTTGGCCTGAAAAGGCAGTCCTGTTGGACGACGGGCAACAGTATAACTGAATAGTTCTGCGATAACAGGTCTTGACAAACGATTTTACGCAAACGTTTACCTTCACGCCACGCAAGGGTTTGAGCGATAAAGCTCTCGCCATTTTCAACGGATTTCTTTTCAGCTTTGTGATGCATATTTTTCACGATGCAAAGAACCATTTACATTGCATGGGTATTTTTATAAGATGCATTTAAAATACATTATTAAAGTAACATCAGAAGGAAGCTGCTATGCTCGACGCTCAAACCATCGCTACCGTGAAGGCCACCATTCCCCTGCTGGTTGAAACGGGTCCTAAGCTGACCGCCCATTTCTACGATCGCATGTTCGCGCATAACCCGGAGCTCAAAGAAATTTTTAACATGAGCAACCAGCGTAACGGCGATCAGCGTGAAGCGCTGTTTAACGCTATCGCCGCGTATGCCAGCAACATCGAAAACCTGCCGGCTCTTCTGCCTGCGGTGGAAAAAATTGCCCAGAAGCACACCAGCTTCCAGATCAAACCTGAACAGTACAACATCGTCGGCAGCCATCTGCTGGCCACGCTGGACGAAATGTTCAGCCCGGGCCAGGAGGTGCTGGACGCGTGGGGTAAAGCCTACGGCGTACTGGCAAACGTGTTTATCAACCGTGAAGCGCAGATCTACAGCGAAAACGCCAGCAAGAACGGCGGCTGGGAAGGCACTCGCGCCTTCCGTATCGTTGAGAAAACCCCGCGCAGCGCGCTTATCACCAGTTTTGAATTTGAGCCGGTTGACGGCCAGCCGGTGGCGGATTATCAGCCTGGGCAGTATCTGGGCGTCTGGCTGAAGCCGGAAGGCTTCCCGCATCAGGAGATCCGCCAGTACTCCCTGACCCGCAAGCCAAACGGCAAAGGCTATCGCATTGCGGTTAAACGTGAGGAAGGCGGTCAGGTATCGACCTGGCTGCATAACGTCGCTAACGTGGGCGATATCGTTCATCTGGCCGCGCCGGCGGGTGACTTCTTTATGGCGGTGGAACCCGGCACGCCGGTGACGCTGATCTCCGCGGGCGTGGGTCAAACGCCAATGCTGGCGATGCTGGATACGCTGGCAAAATCCAGCCACAGCGCGCAGGTCAACTGGTTCCACGCGGCCGAAAACGGTGATGTCCACGCCTTTGCGGATGAAGTGAAAACGCTGGCGGCCAGTCTGCCGCACTTTACCGCGCATACCTGGTACCGTTTACCAACGGAAGCCGACCGCGCAGCGGCACGTTTTGACAGCGAAGGGCTGATGAATTTAGGGCAGCATGAAGGGGCGTTCAACGCACCGGGAATGCAGTTCTACGTTTGCGGACCGGTGGCGTTTATGCAGTATGCCGCGAAGCAGCTGGTAGACCTGGGTGTGGACAAGGACAACATTCATTACGAATGCTTCGGCCCGCATAAGGTGCTGTAATCGCCCGGCGGCGCTTCGCTTGTACGGGCCTACGAAGGATTTTGTAGGCCGGGTAAGCGCAGCGCCACCCGGCAAGCGTGTTAAATTGCCGCGTCGTCTTCTTCGCCGGTACGGATACGGATCACGCGCGCCACGTCAAAGACGAAGATTTTCCCGTCGCCAATTTTGCCGGTCTGTGCCGTGCGGATAATGGTATCCACACAGGTATCGACGATGTCATCGCTCACCACGATCTCGATTTTCACCTTCGGCAGAAAGTCCACCATGTACTCAGCGCCACGGTACAGCTCGGTGTGGCCCTTCTGACGACCAAAACCTTTCACTTCAGTTACGGTCATCCCGGTGATGCCCACTTCAGCCAGCGCTTCACGTACATCATCCAGTTTGAAAGGTTTAATAATCGCATCAATTTTTTTCATGGTCGGTCCTTAAACTCTTGCCTGTAAGCTGCCTCGTAATCGGTTGCTCACAGTATCATATTCAGGCGGATTTTGCGGTACTACTCTTTAAAATCGTTCGCTTCCAGCTCGTGGCGTGAGAGGAGTTTATAGAACTCGGTACGGTTACGCCCGGCCATGCGCGCCGCGTGGGTAACGTTGCCTTTGGTGATTTGCAGCAGCTTGCGCAGATAGTTCAGCTCGAACTGATTTCGCGCTTCCGCAAACGTCGGTAAGGCCGTGTTTTCCCCTTCCAGCGCCTGCTCCACCAGCGCATCGCTGATCACGGGCGATGAGGTCAGCGCCACGCACTGCTCAATCACGTTCACCAGCTGACGCACGTTGCCCGGCCAGCTTGCCGTCATCAGGCGCTTCATCGCATCGGTGGAGAACGCGCGCACAAACGGTTTGTGGCGGTCTGCGGCCTGTCGCAAAAGATGGTTTGCCAGCAGCGGAATATCTTCCGCGCGCTCGGCCAGCGCCGGAATTTTCAGGTTGACGACATTCAGTCGGTAGTAGAGATCTTCGCGGAACTCGTTGCGCGCCATCGCCTTGGGTAAATCACGGTGGGTGGCGGAAATAATACGCACGTTGATGTCAATATCGCGGTTGCTGCCGAGCGGACGCACTTTTCGCTCCTGCAACACGCGCAGCAGTTTGACCTGCAACGGCGCGGGCATATCGCCAATTTCATCGAGAAACAGCGTGCCGCCCTCAGCCGCCTGGAATAGCCCTTCACGGCTGCTCACCGCGCCGGTAAAGGCGCCGCGGGCGTGACCAAAGAGCTCAGACTCAAGCAGCTGTTCCGGCAACGCGCCACAGTTAATGGCAATGAAAGCATTTTTACTGCGCGGGCTGGCGTTGTGGATCGCCTGGGCGAGGATCTCTTTCCCGGTCCCGCTCTGGCCGTTGATCAACACGCTAACGTCTGATTGCGCCACCATCCGCGCCTGTTCCAGCAGGCGCAGCATAACCGGGCTTCGCGTTACGATGGATTCACGCCAGGCGTCGTCGCCAGAGGGCGCCGCGTGCTCAAGGGCGCTGTCGATCGCTTTGTAGAGGGCGTCTTTATCCACCGGTTTGGTGAGGAAGCTGAACACGCCCTGCTGCGTCGCGGCCACCGCATCCGGAATGGATCCGTGTGCGGTGAGGATAATGACCGGCATCCCGGGCTGCTGCTTCTGGATCTCCGCGAACAGTTGCAGGCCGTCCATTTCATCCATGCGTAAATCGCTGATCACCAGATCGATTTTCTCGCGGCTGAGCACTTTCAGCCCCTCCTGCCCGCTTTCAGCGGTGACCACGCTGTAGCCTTCGCTGACCAGACGCATCCCCAACAGCTTTAATAAACCGGGATCGTCATCCACCAGTAACAGATGGGCAGGTTTACGGCTTGTCATGGCTTCACATCCTCTTGTTTCGGCGTCTCACCGTCTGGCGTCGTGGCAGAGTTGCCTTTCGACCCGTCGGGCAGATAGCTGCCTGCCGGCTTACGCGTCGAGAGCTGTCTTTCGATATCGGTCAGATTCTCAAGCTTGCGCGTGGTGGTATCAAGCTGCTCGCGCAGCGACTCCTGCTGCTGGCGCAGCGCATCAAGCTCGCTGTCGCTCGACTGCTGCAATTTGCTGTAGCGGAAACGCTCTTCAGACAGCTGTAATTGCAGGGTTTGTCCGTCCCGCCAGAGCTGATAGACCGGGCGCACCTGCGAGGGAATATTGATTACGTAAGTATCGAGCCGCGTCACGTTGGCGCGGCGTTCGACGGGGGTGATTCTGGCATCGGCCATTACGATCCCACGTTTAAACGCGTCCTGCCAGGTGTCGTCCACCAGCATCGCCGCCTGCGCACGGGCCTCGGCGGGGGCCAGACGCTGGGCGCAGTCTATTCCCCGCAGCCAGAACAGCGGGTTGGATTCGACATCGTGTCCCGACAGGCTCCAGATATCATCGCAACGTGTTGAAAGGAAGTCGGCCAGCTGTTTTTGCGGCCATTTATCTTCCTGTTTGTGACTAATTGCACTTTTTGGTGCATGGGTGACACAGCCTGCCAGCAGCAGGCAGGGCAGGCTCAGGCGCATATTTTTGCTGGAAAACACCGCGCGCAGTGCGCGATAAAAGACGTGTGACATACTCACCAGGTTGTTATTCATTTCATTGATTTTTCCGGCTCAAGAGGCAGTTCGATACGAAAACAGACATCGGCGCGTTCATCACTCACGATGTTAAGCTCACCCTGCATGCGTCGTATGCAGTCGCGGGCAATACTCAGCCCCAGACCACTTCCTTTTACCGCACCTTTTCGCTGATGACTCCCCTGGAAGAAGGGTTCAAAGATCATCGTTTTTTCATCATCCGGAATCGGGCTTCCCGTATTCGCTACGTCAATAAATACCCGCGAACCGTTGTTATTGCTTCTGATATAAATGGTACCGGATTCAGTACCATAGTGCACCGCATTGGAATAAAGATTATCCAGCACGCTCATTAACAGCATCGGTTCTGCAAGACAGGCTGGCGCGTTGAGATCCACCTGGGTATGCATCATTTTAGCTCTTGCTGGCAGGCTATGGGCGGAGATAACCATATCCACCAGCGGTTCTATTTCAACCCTCTCGAGCACCACAGCACCATCCGCCAGCTTGCGGTTATAGTCCAGCAATTGTTCGATAAGTTTCTGTAAATTGCGGCTGCTGGCATCCAGAATCGCCACGATCTCTTTTTGCTCAGGCGTTAACGGCCCCGCCACTTCGTCGGCCAGCAGCTCCGTGCCTTCACGCATGCTGGCCAGCGGTGTTTTGAGTTCGTGTGAGATATGGCGCAGAAACTGGTGACGCTGGGATTCCAGCCACGCCAGACGCTCTGAGAGCCAGATAATGCGCTGGCCGACCGAGCGCAGCTCGCGCGGGCCTTTAAAAACGACGGTATCCCCGAGGGATTTTCCCTCTCCCAGGCGGTTAATCATCCGCTGGATCCCCTTCACGGGGCCGATGATCATGCGGGTAAAGAGCAGCACCAGCCCCAGGCTGACCAGAAACAGCACCAGCGCCTGCCAGCCAAAGAACTGGCCGCGCTCGGCAATCTCCTGCTGGAGCTGCTGTCCGCGGGAAAAGATTACCGTACGGGTGGACTGAACCATCTCCGTGTTGGCATTCGCGAAGGCTTCAAGCCGTGCGGCGGCGGCGGCATCAGGACCGCTGTTTTTGCACTGGAGCTGCGCCAGATCGTTCAGATCCTGACGCAGCGCCTGATAGAGTTTGTCATCCGGCAGCACCCCGGCATGGGCGTCCAGCATTTCGCTGTAGCGTTTACGCTGATTCTGATACACCCTTTCCAGCGTGCGGTCGTCCAGCACGCAGTACTGGCGATAGCTACGCTCCATCTCCAGCGCGGCGTTGGTCATCGCCTCGCTACGGCGCGCATCAATAAGCGTGGTGCGGTTAGTCAGCGCCGCCTGGGCGCTTAACGCGTTCAGGCTTTGCCAGGCCTGCCAGGCCAGCACCAGCAAAGGTAGCAGGATCAGCAGGAAGGCCATCATAACGAGCTGTCGCAGGGAGCGAGGGAAAGCGGGCCAGCGTTTCAACACATTACTCTCTTCATCCGGGTTTGAGGAGAGCGTAACTGAGTCTGCCCTTCAGATACAACAAAGCCGGGTAAAAACCCGGCTTTGTCATGGAAAAAGGCGGTGCCTAACTCGACGTTTCGCCCTGGCCTGATAAAGCATTGCAATAATCAGTAGTTGGACGGCAGGCACCTTTTTGTGCGTCATTCGAAGTTTATGTAGCACGTCCCGAAGGGGCTGACATAAGAAGGTGAATGAGCCACTGACTACTGTAATGCAACTCGCGTGCCAGAATGCAAAAAAATCGATTATCTTTATGATTACAAAAGATTTTATTACATAAGTGTATTGAAAGCGACGTGAATAGTTTTCAGCCTAAGTGTCGCTATTAAGCAACACCTTAACGGGAACCTGTCATGCCATATATAAATCAATAAGTTAAATGTCTCTTTTTGGAGACACTCAAACCAAAGGATTGTCGCGATTTTGCGACAGGTATAAAAAAGCCCGGTGGCGCTCACGCTCACCGGGCCTACAGGTAGTACGCTAAACCTTAACCCAACTGTTTACGCGCGTTGCGGAAAATGCGCATCCACGGGCTGTCCTCGCCCCAGTTTTCCGGGTGCCAGGAGTTGCTCACGGTACGGAAGACTCGCTCCGGGTGCGGCATCATGATCGTTACGCGACCGCTTTCGCTGGTGACCGCAGTAATACCATTTGCCGAACCGTTCGGGTTAGCCGGATAGGTTTCGGTGACCTTGCCGAAGTTATCAACGAAGCGCAGCGCCACCAGCCCTTTGCTTTCAAGCTGAGCCAGATGCGCCGCATCGCGCACTTCAACCTGACCTTCACCGTGCGACACCGCGATTGGCATCTGAGACCCCATCATCCCCTGCAACAGCAGAGACGGGCTCTGAGTCACCTCTACCAGGCTAAAGCGCGCTTCGAAGCGGTCAGACTGGTTGCGCACAAAGCGCGGCCAGGCTTCACTGCCCGGGATCAGCTCGCGCAGGTTAGACATCATCTGGCAGCCATTACAGACGCCCAGCGCCAGCGTCTGCGGGCGATGGAAGAAGGTCTCGAACTCGTCACGCACGCGGCTGTTGAACAGGATGGACTTCGCCCAGCCTTCGCCCGCGCCCAGCACGTCGCCGTAGGAGAAACCGCCACAGGCCACCAGCGCCTGGAAATCATCCAGCCCGGTACGTCCCGCCAGCAGGTCGCTCATGTGAACATCAATGGCGTCGAAGCCCGCCCGGTGGAAGGCAGCCGCCATCTCAACGTGGGAGTTAACGCCCTGCTCGCGCAGCACGGCCACTTTCGGACGCGCGCCGGTCGCAATGTACGGTGCGGCAATGTCTTCGTTGATGTCGAAGGAGAGCTTCACGTTCAGGCCTGGATCCTGGTCATTGGCCTTCGCGTTATGTTCCTGATCGGCGCATTCCGGGTTGTCGCGCAGGCGCTGCATCTGCCAGGTGGTTTCCGCCCACCACATACGCAGCGTGGTACGGCTTTCGCTGAACACCGCGTGGCCGTCGGCTTCAATCACGAAGCGGTCACCCTGCACTGCTTTCCCCAGGTAGTGCACGCAGTCTGCCAGACCGTGCTTCGCAAGGAGAGCTTCCACCGCCTCGCGGTCTGCGGCGCGGACCTGAATCACCGCGCCCAGCTCTTCGTTAAACAGCGCTGCCAGGCGGTCTTCGCCAAGAGCGCCAATGTTCGCTTCCACGCCGCAGTGGCCGGTGAAGGTCATCTCTGCCAGGGTGACCAGCAGGCCACCGTCGGAGCGGTCGTGGTAGGCCAGCAGCTTGCGCTGTGCCACCAGCGCCTGGATCGCGTCGTAGAAGCCTTTAAGCTGGACGACGTCACGCACGTCGGTTGGCTTATCGCCGAGCTGACGGTAAACCTGCGCCAGCGCGGTTGCGCCCAGTGCGTTATGGCCTTTGCCGAGGTCAATCAGCAGCAGGGCGTTATCTTCGGTCGCCAGCTGCGGCGTAACGGTATGGCGTACGTCTTCTACGCGGGCAAACGCGGTGATCACCAGCGACAGCGGAGAGGTCATCTCGCGCTGCTCGTTACCCTCCTGCCAGCGGGTTTTCATCGACATGGAGTCTTTACCCACCGGAATGGTCAGGCCGAGTGCAGGACACAGCTCTTCGCCCACCGCTTTCACCGCTTCATACAGGCCTGCATCTTCACCCGGGTGACCGGCAGCGGCCATCCAGTTCGCGGAAAGCTTGATGCGTTTAATATCACCAATCTGCGTGGCGGCAATGTTGGTCAGCGCTTCACCAACGGCCAGTCGCGCAGAGGCGGCGAAGTCCAGCAGCGCCACCGGCGTACGTTCGCCCAGCGCCATCGCTTCGCCGTAGTAGCTGTCGAGGCTCGCGGTGGTCACGGCGCAGTTAGCGACCGGGATCTGCCACGGGCCGACCATCTGATCGCGCGACACCATACCGGTTACGGTACGGTCGCCGATGGTGACCAGGAACGTTTTCTCTGCCACGGCCGGGAGGTGCAGTACGCGATTCACCGCGTCCGCAACGGTAATGCCCTGGCGGTCCAGCGCTTTGCCCGCCGCTTTGCGGGTGGTGACGTCGCGGGTCATCTTCGGCGTTTTGCCGAGCAGCACGTCCAGCGGCAGATCGATCGGCTGGTTGTCAAAGTGGGTATCGCTCAAGGAGAGGTGCTGCTCTTCGGTCGCTTCACCGATGACGGCATACGGCGCGCGCTCGCGACGGCACAGCTCGTCAAACAGCGGCAGCTGATCGGCGGCCACCGCCAGCACGTAGCGCTCCTGGGATTCGTTACACCAGATTTCCAGCGGGCTCATGCCCGGCTCATCGCTCAGGATGTCGCGCAGGTTGAAACGGCCACCGCGACCACCGTCGCTCACCAGCTCCGGCATGGCGTTGGACAGACCGCCCGCGCCCACGTCGTGGATGAACAGGATCGGGTTAGCATCGCCCAGCTGCCAGCAGCGGTCGATCACTTCCTGACAGCGACGCTCCATCTCCGGGTTGTCGCGCTGCACGGAGGCGAAATCGAGATCCGCATCAGACTGGCCGGAAGCCATAGACGAGGCTGCACCACCGCCCAGACCGATGTTCATGGCCGGACCGCCGAGCACGATCAGCTTCGCGCCGACGACGATCTCACCTTTCTGCACGTGATCGGCGCGAATGTTGCCGATCCCGCCCGCCAGCATGATCGGTTTGTGGTAACCGCGCAGCTCTTCACCGTTGTGGCTGTCCACTTTCTCTTCATAGGTACGGAAGTAGCCGTTCAGCGCCGGACGACCAAATTCGTTGTTGAACGCCGCGCCGCCCAGCGGGCCTTCGGTCATGATATCCAGCGCGGTCACGATGCGCTCTGGCTTGCCGAAATCTTCTTCCCACGGCTGTTCAAAGCCCGGGATACGCAGGTTGGAAACGGAGAAACCGACCAGACCCGCTTTTGGTTTAGCGCCGCGCCCCGTCGCACCTTCGTCACGGATTTCACCGCCGGAACCCGTCGCCGCACCCGGCCACGGCGAGATTGCCGTCGGGTGGTTGTGGGTTTCCACTTTCATCAGGATATGCGCAGGCTCCTGATGGAAGTCATAACGCCCTGCCTCGCGGTCGGCGAAGAAGCGGCCCACCTCGGAACCTTCCATTACCGCGGCGTTGTCCTTATAGGCAGACAGCACATGGTCAGGGGTTTGCTCCATGGTGTTTTTGATCATTTTGAACAGCGACTTCGGCTGCAGTTCGCCGTCGATAATCCAGTCGGCGTTGAAAATCTTGTGGCGGCAGTGCTCAGAGTTGGCCTGCGCGAACATATACAGTTCGATGTCGTTCGGGTTGCGGTTCAGCTTAACAAATGCATCCTGAAGGTAGTCAATTTCATCTTCTGCGAGTGCCAGACCCAGACGCAGGTTTGCGTCGATCAGCGCCTGACGCCCCTGCCCCAGCAGGTCTACGCTCTGTACCGGCGCAGGCTGATGGTGGGAAAACAGCTTCTGCGCCTCATCCAGAGAGGCAAACACGCTCTCCATCATGCGGTCGTGCAGCTCTGCCGCAACGGCCTGCCACTGCGCGTCGCTCAGGGTCGACGCTTCCACATAGTACGCTACGCCGCGCTCCAGACGGTTAATCTGGCTCAGGCCGCAGTTGTGGGCGATATCCGTTGCTTTGGAAGACCAGGGGGAGATGGTGCCCGGACGTGGCGTGGCAAGGATCAGTTTGCCGGTCGGCGTATGGCTGCTCAGGCTTGGGCCATATTTAAGCAGGCGTTCCAGCTGTACGCGCTCCTCTGCATTCAGAGGGGCATTCAGGTCAGCAAAATGGACATACTCAGCGTAAATATTGCTTACCGGAAGGTCGGCCGCCTGAAAACGTGCCAGCAGTTTGTTAATACGGAAGGCAGACAGTGCAGGCGAACCACGCAGAATTTCCATCATAAGTCTCTCGTCTTCGAAGCGCCGGGGCGCTTACAGTGTGCGCAAGGGGGGAAAACGGGCGTCATTATAGAGAATCCTGAGCGCCGACGAAACCGTTTGCGTCGAAATAAAATCATCCATTATGTTTAACAATAGATGTGACCTGTCTCTCTAATTGGTTGCCAACTGGCGCTACTTTGCGCAAAATGCCGCTCAATCAATGGCAAACCCTATTCATAACATGACTACAGCACACTGAGGCATCCGGCGTCGCAGAGAATTAACTAATTGAAAAAATTAAAGATTAATTATCTGCTCATCGGCATTGTTACGTTGCTGCTGGCAGTGGCCCTCTGGCCTTCTATCCCCTGGTTCGGCAAAGCCGAGAACCGTATCGCCGCCATTCAGGAGCGGGGGGAGCTGCGCGTCAGTACCCTCTCTTCCCCGCTTATTTATGACGATATCAACGGTAAAACCATTGGGCTTGATTACGAACTCGCACGGCTGTTTGCAGACTATCTGGGCGTAAAGCTGAAGGTCACCGTGCGACAAAACATTAACCAGCTGTTTGACGACCTGGATCATAACCGCGCCGATATCCTTGCCGCCGGACTGGTATACAACACCGAGCGGAGCAAAAACTATCAGCCGGGCCCAACCTATTATTCCGTGTCGCAGCAGGTGGTTTACCGTGTGGGTAGCCTGCGCCCGCGCTCGCTGGCCGACATCACCGAACAGCAGTTAACCATCGCCCCCGGCCACGTGGTGATTGACGATCTGCGGGAATTAAAAGAGAAAAAATACCCGAACCTCAGCTGGAAGGTTGACCCGAAACTGGGCACCAACGCATTGCTGGAGCAGGTAAAGGATAAAAAGCTGGCCTATACCATTGCTGATTCGGTAGCGATCAGCCTCTTCCAGCGCGTTCATCCTGAAATCGCCGTGGCGCTGGATGTGACCGACGAACAGCCGGTAACCTGGTTTACCCCGCTAGACGACGATCAGACCGTTTCTGCGGCCATGCTCGATTTCTTTAATTCCATCAATGAAGACGGCACCCTGGCGCGTCTGGAAGAGAAATATCTCGGTCACGGTGACGATTTTGATTACGTGGACACCCGCACCTTCCTGCGCGCGGTGGACAGCGTGCTGCCGGAGCTGCAACCGCTGTTTGAGAAATACGCACAGGAAATTGACTGGAAGCTGCTGGCGGCGATTTCCTACCAGGAATCACACTGGGATGCTCAGGCCACCTCCCCGACGGGCGTGCGCGGGTTGATGATGCTGACCAAAAATACCGCCCAGAGCCTCGGCATCAGCGACCGGACCGATGCGGAACAGAGCATCAGCGGCGGCGCGCAATATTTGCAGGATATGATGGCAAAAGTGCCGGAGACGGTCCCGGAAGGCGAGCGGATCTGGTTTGCGCTGGCCGCCTATAACATGGGCTATGCGCATATGCTCGACGCGCGCGCGCTGACGGCGAAAACAAAAGGTAATCCGGACAGCTGGTCTGATGTAAAACAGCGCCTGCCGCTGCTTAGCCAGAAACAGTGGTATAAAAAGCTGACGTACGGCTATGCGCGCGGGCATGAAGCGTATGCCTACGTGGAGAATATTCGTAAGTATCAGATAAGCCTGGTGGGGTATTTGCTGGAGAAAGAAAAAGAGGCAACCGAGGCACAACAGCTGGCTGAAAGCTATCCGGTGGTCGCACCGGACGAGCTTAATCACCCTGCGGCTTCAATTCTGCCTTTTGTTGCTTTTTCTGCTGCCGACGCATTCGAAAAAAGTCACTTAACAGACCCGAACATTCTGGTGCAAGTACCCCACCGATAGTTTTCACCTGGTGGTTCATACCCGGATGCCCAAGCACGTCCATCAGCGAGCCGGCAGCGCCCGTCTTTTCATCCCGCGCGCCAAATACCAGCGTGCCGATTCGGCTGTGCACCATTGCCCCGGAGCACATCACGCACGGTTCAAGGGTGACGTAGAGTGTGGTATCAAGCAGACGATAGTTTTGCAGTACCAGTCCGCCCTGACGAAGCGCCATGATTTCAGCATGCGCGGTAGGATCGTGGCGGCCAATAGGACGGTTCCACCCTTCTCCAATCACCTGATTGTTATGGACCAGCACCGCGCCCACGGGCACTTCGCCCTCTTCCCAGGCGCGCTGAGCCAGCGCCAGCGCGTGGCGCATCCAGTATTCATGATTGTGTTCAGGGTTGGACAAGGGCTGATACTCCAGTCGAAAAGCGGGCGGCATTATACACAGCCGTTATAGATAAGACTATTCGAGTTGCTGAAGTTCACCCAGAGGCGTGACGCGCCAGCGGTGCTGGCAAAAATAGAGCAGCGGGTTATCCTGCTTGCTGTCGCTGTAGCCGCTGTACAAACGCAGCGGTGTGCCGATGCGTTTTTCCAGCTGGACCACTTTTTCATGCCCCAGGCAGCGCATCGTCAGGACCCAGCCGCCGTAGCCGCGTGAGATTTGCGTAGCGATAAGATTCACGCGCGGCAGCCAGGGGGTATCAAAATAGACCTGCTCCACCAGCGTCTGCGGGGAGCCGGTAATCAGCCAGATATCGGCGTCGTTGGCGTCGAGGTAGCTGGTGAGGCGCGCCTGTACCACGGGAAACGCGGCCACGTGCCCGCGAAACCAGTGGGCAAAATCCTGCTCAAGCTGCTTAAGACGCGCTTCGCTATGACCAAACGTACATCCCCAGAGCAGCAGGCTCATCGGCCAGCGCGCTGCACGGCCTTTCACCAGCAGCGCGATGCCAATAACGGGTAAAAGAGGCAATACCAGCAGCGCGTTAAGGGGCTGGCGCCGCAGCAGGTAGCGCATAAACGTGCCGAACATATCCTGCTGGTGCAGCGTTCCATCCAGATCGAAAAAAACAACGCGACGCTCGTGATTGGCCAAACCTTACTCCTCTGGGTCGTTGAATCCTAACAGCCAGGTAAACAGGAACCCGGCGATCACCGCTACCAGATAGCCTAACAGATAGAGCATGACTTTTCCGGTCACGATGGTTAATGCCAGCGGTAAACCGGAGATCCCAAAGGTGATAACGGTCGCCACTTTCCAGTAGCTGATCAGCGCCCCGCCCACCGCACCGCCGAGGCAGGCGGCCAGGAACGGTTTACCCAGCGGCAGCGTAACGCCGAAAATCAGCGGCTCGCCGATACCGAGTAACCCGACCGGCAGCGCCCCTTTAATGACCTTTTTCAGACGTGCGTTGCGGGTTTTCATCAGTATCGCGATGGCCGCACCGACCTGCCCAACGCCCGCCATCGACAGGATCGGCAGCAGCGCGTTATAGCCGTGCGCCTGCACCAGTTCGACGTGGATCGGCACCATCCCCTGATGCAGACCGGTCAGGACTAACGGCAGGAAGGTTCCGGACAGTACGGCGCCTACCAGCAACCCGCCGCGATCGATAGCCAGAGACGCGCCGTGGGCGATGGCTTCCGAGATCCAGCCGCCCAGCGGTTGCAGAGCCACAATCGCCACGCTTCCGGTAATCAGCGTGGTCAGCAATGGATTGAGAATCAGCTCAATCGAGCCGGGCAGTACCGCGCGCAGCCTTTTCTCGATCCAGCACATCAGGATCACCACCAGCAGCACGGCAATCACCCCACCTCGGCCAGGCTGAAGCGCCTCGCCAAACAGCGTAATTTGCGCCAGCTGCGGGCTGGAGAGGATCCCGGCCATCACGCCGCCCATCGCCAGCGAGCCGCCGAACACTTTGGCGGTATTCACCCCCACCAGAATGTTCATGATGGCAAACACCGCGCTGCCGAAAATGGCGAGAATGCCCAGCAGGTTCGGATACTGCGTGGCAAAATCCCCGACAATATCCGGACGCTTAAGGATATTGATAATCCCGGTGATCAGCCCCGACGCAATAAACGCCGGGATCAGCGGAATAAAGACGTTGGCCAGCTGGCGCAGCGCGTCGCTCATAGGGGCTTTATACCTGGCTTTCGCCTGCGCTTTGGTGCGCTCCGCGTCGTCAACGGCATGAGCCGTTTCCCCGCCCGTCATCAGAGCGCGCATGGCGTCAACCACCTGCGCCGCTTTGCCCGGGCCGACAATCAGCTGATGCTGTTGCCCCTGCTTAACGTACCCGCTCACGCCGGGAAGCTGCTTCAGGCGCGTGACATCGAGCTTGTCGTCGTTATGCACCTCGACGCGCACGCGCGTCATGCAGTTTTCCAGACGCTGAATATTGTTTTCCCCACCGATCCCGAGCAGGATGTCGCTGGCGAGCGCTGCTGTTTTGTCCATACACGCCTCTTATTCGTGTTCTAATGCCGCCCGTAAAAACCCGTGATGGGCATCGAGTCTGGCTCTGGCCGCGGCTGCATCCAGCCCGGTTAATATCATCAGAATGGCCGGTTTGACGTCGTGATCGGTCTGCTGAAGCACCTTTTCCGCCTCTTCACGCGCGGCGCCCGTCGCTTCCATCACCATGCGGCACGCTCTGTCCACCAGCTTGACGTTGGTCGCCTGCATGTCCACCATCAGGTTTTGGTAGACCTTGCCGAATTTCACCATCGCGCCGGTGGAGATCATATTGAGCACCAGCTTCTGCGCGGTACCCGACTTCAGACGCGTCGAGCCGGTTAACGCCTCGGGCCCAACGACAGGCGAGATGGCAATGTCCGCTACCTGCGCTATCGGCGAGCCGGGGTTGCAGGAGATGGCGACCGTGGTGCACCCGATCTTCCGGGCATATTCCAGCCCGCCAATGACGTACGGCGTACGCCCGGAAGCCGCCAGCCCGACCACCAGATCCTGCGCGGTCAGGTTCAGCATCCTGAGGTCATCTTCCCCAAGCTGTTTATTATCTTCTGCTCCTTCCACCGCTTTCAGCAGCGCGCCAGGGCCGCCGGCAATCAGGCCCACGACCAGGCCGTGCGGAACGCCAAAGGTCGGCGGACACTCGGAAGCATCCAGCACACCGAGGCGCCCGCTGGTTCCCGCCCCCATATAAATAATGCGTCCTCCGGCTTTCAGCGCGTCGGCAGCGGCGTCCACGGCTTTTGCTACCTCAGGCAATGTCTCTTTGACTGCCAGCGCGACGAGGGTATCCTGTTGATTAAAGCGGTTTACCAGCTCAAGCGTGGAGAGCGCGTCAAGATCCATGGTTTGCGGGTTACGCGTTTCAGAAACAAGAGAGCCTAGATTCATGTTATGTACCTCTGGAATTTTTAATTCATAATAAACGCACTATAATGGAATATAAAATTCATTCAGGCGAGCAAAATCCGTATTTGCGCAGGCAATCACATTTTCGCCAGGAGATCGTATGAACTGTTTAATTCGCATTCGTCAGCGCTACGCAGGCTTTGCCCAGAGTGACAAAAAGCTCGCGGATTTTTTACTCTCTCAACCCGATCGCGCGCGGCACCTGAGTTCGCAGCAGCTGGCAGGCGAAGCCGGGGTGAGCCAGTCAAGCGTGGTGAAGTTTGCCCAGAAGATTGGGTTTAAGGGCTTTCCGGCGCTGAAGCTGGCCATCAGCGAAGCGCTGGTGAGCAACCCTAACCCGCAGTCTATGCCGGTGCATAACCAGATCCGCGGCGACGATCCGATGCGTCTGGTCGGTGAAAAGCTGATTAAGGAGAACGTGGCGGCAATGCATGCCACGCTGGACGTGAACACCGAAGAGAAGCTGCTGGAAAGCGTCGCCATGCTTCGCGACGCGCGGCGCATTGTATTGACCGGGATTGGGGCATCCGGGCTGGTGGCGCGTAACTTTGGCTGGAAGCTGACCAAAATCGGCTATAACGCCATCGTTGAGCAGGATATGCACGCGCTGCTGGCAACCGTTCAGGCGATGGATCCTGACGATGTGCTGCTGGCCATCTCCTATTCCGGCGAGCGCCGGGAGATAAATATGGCCACCGACGAGGCCCTGCGCGTGGGGGGGAAAATTTTGGCCATTACCGGCTTTAGCCCCAATGCGCTCCAGCAGCGGGCAACGCGCTGTCTCTATACCATTGCCGAGGAACAGGCCACTCGCAGCGCGGCTATTTCCTCAACAAGTGCGCAAATGATGCTGACGGATCTGCTGTTTATGGCGCTGGTTCAGCAGGATCTGGAGCGTGCGCCAGAGCGAATTCGCCACAGCGAAGAGCTGGTAAAAAAACTGGTCTGAGCACAAAATGCGCGTATAATGCCCGCCCTGTTTGTGATGTTTCTGAGAATTTCCCGATGGCGCTGTTAATCACTAAAAAATGCATCAACTGCGATATGTGCGAACCCGAATGCCCTAACCAGGCGATTTCGATGGGCGACAGCATTTATGAGATTAACAGCGACCGCTGCACCGAGTGCATCGGCCACTATGAAACGCCGACCTGCCAGAAGGTGTGCCCAATCCCCAATACGATCTTAAAAGATCCGGCACACGTCGAGAACGAAGAACAGCTGTGGGATAAGTTTGTCCTGATGCACCATGCGGACAAAATTTAACTCTCGATAATTACCGTTGCACAGGCATAGTGGCGTTCATCTGCCAGCGTTACGTGCATGTGCGCCACGCCCAGCGTTTCCGCCAGCTTAAGCGCCTCGCCCCATAAGCGCAGACGTGGTTTACCCAGCTCATCGTTAAAGACTTCAAACTGGTTAAACGCCAGGCCGTTACGAATGCCCGTGCCGAACGCTTTCGCCGCCGCCTCTTTTACCGCAAAACGCTTTGCCAGAAAGCGCACCGGCTGTTGATGCGCCTCCCAGATGGCCCATTCGTTATCGCTCAGCACGCGTCTTGCCAGGCGATCGCCGCTGCGGGCGATCACCGCTTCGATGCGGGCTATTTCAACGATATCGGTACCTAAGCCCAGAATGGCCATTACTGACGTGCTTCCAGCATCAGGCGCTTCATCTCTGAAACTGCCTCTTTCAGGCCGCTCATTACCGCCCGGCCAATAATCGCGTGGCCGATGTTCAGCTCGTGCATTTCCGGCAGAGCAGCAATGGCCTTCACGTTGTGATAGGTCAGGCCGTGTCCGGCGTTAACCTTCAGGCCCAGACTGGCCGCGTAGGTTGCCGCTTTGGCAATACGCTCCAGCTCTTTAGCCTGTTCAGCGTCATTTTCAGCATCAGCATAGCAGCCGGTGTGAATTTCAATGTACGGCGCGCCCGCGTCGGCCGCGGCTTTAATCTGGCTGAAATCGGCGTCGATAAACAGGGAAACCAGGATACCGGCATCCGCCAGGCGTTTGCAGGCGTCGCGCATTTTGTCGAGCTGCCCCGCCACGTCCAGACCGCCTTCGGTCGTCACTTCCTGACGCTTTTCCGGCACCAGACAGCAGAAGTGCGGCTTCGTATCGCAGGCAATCGTCAGCATCTCTTCCGTTACCGCCATCTCCAGGTTCATGCGGGTATCCAGCGTCTGGCGCAGGATGCGCACGTCGCGATCGGTGATGTGGCGACGGTCTTCACGCAGGTGGACGGTAATGCCGTCCGCCCCAGCCTGTTCAGCGATAAATGCCGCCTGAACCGGATCCGGATACGCGGTGCCGCGCGCGTTGCGCAGAGTGGCGATATGGTCGATGTTGACGCCTAACAGTAATTCAGCCATGACAATCCTCGGTTTTCTTTCTGATGCTGTGGTCTAACGTTTCGGCATAAACTGCCTGAATAATTCGCGGCTCTTTAAGGGCTTGCCACCAAGATACGGCTTGAGCGCAATTCGGGTAAAGCGTTTTGCGGCGCGCAGGGTGTCGGCGTCCGGGAACTCGCGTTCATACAGTGCTCTGAGCTGGCGTCCGGTAAAGGTGCTGTTATCAACGACGACGCTGGCAATAAAGCCCTTTTCCTCACGATAGCGATAGGTCATGGTATCTTCTACCTCGTCCCCACTCCCCGCACAGTGCAGAAAATCGACGCCGTATCCAAGGTGACCGAGCAGCGCCAGCTCGAAACGACGCAGCGTAGGCTCAGGGGTGCCGGTTGCGCCAGCGAGCGACTGAATACAGTGCAGGTAATCAAAGAAAAGTTCAGAGAAGCGGGTCTCATGTTCAAGCACCCGTGAGATAAGTTCGTTGACGTACAAACCGCTGTAGAGCGTGATGCCAGAAAGAGGAAGCGCGAGGGAGACGGCTTCAGCACTGCGCAGGGTTTTGACTTCCCCTCGCCCGCCAAAGCGGACCAGCAGCGGGGTAAAAGGCTGTAAGGCACCTTTGAGATTAGAACGTTTGGAACGTGCGCCTTTGGCAACAAGGCGCACGCGACCGGACTCTTCCGTGAAGACGTCCAGCATCAGGCTGGTTTCGCTCCAGGGACGACTGTGCAGGACAAAGGCGCGCTGCCATCCATCCATATGCTCGCCGTCTTTGTTTACTGGTCTTCGCCGTAACCGAGGCTGCGCAGCGCACGCTCATCATCGGCCCAGCCAGATTTCACTTTCACCCACAGTTCCAGGTGAACCGGTGCTTCAAACATGTCCTGCATGTCTTTACGGGCTTCGATTCCGATAGTTTTGATCTTGGCGCCTTTATTGCCGATCACCATCTTCTTCTGACCTTCACGCTCAACGAGGATCAGACCATTGATATCGTAACCGCCGCGCTCGTTCGACTGGAAACGCTCGATCTCAACCGTGACCGAGTACGGCAGCTCTGCGCCCAGGAAACGCATCAGCTTCTCGCGGATGATTTCAGAGGCCATAAAGCGCTGCGAGCGATCGGTGATGTAATCTTCCGGGAAGTGATGAGTCGCTTCTGGCAAGTGCTTACGTACGATGCCGGCAATGGTATCAACGTTCAGACCGGTTTCCGCAGACAGCGGAACGATGTCCAGGAAGTTCATCTGGCTGCCCAGCCACTGTAGGTGTGGCAGCAGATCGGCTTTTTCCTGCACGTTGTCCACTTTATTGACCGCGAGGATCACCGGCGTTTTGCCGTCGCGCAGCTTGTTCAGGACCATTTCGTCGTCCGGCGTCCAGCGGGTGCCTTCCACAACGAAAATCACCAGCTCTACGTCGCCAATGGAGCTGCTCGCCGCCTTGTTCATCAGACGGTTGATGGCGCGCTTCTCCTCCATGTGCAGGCCCGGGGTATCGACGTAAATCGCCTGATACGCGCCTTCAGTATGGATACCGACGATGCGGTGACGCGTGGTCTGCGCCTTACGCGAGGTGATAGAAATCTTCTGCCCAAGCAGATTATTCAGCAGGGTGGATTTGCCAACGTTCGGACGTCCGACGATGGCAATAAATCCGCAATAGGTTTTGTCGATGCTCATTCCAGCTCCAGCATTTTTAACGCCTGTTCGGCGGCAGCCTGTTCAGCCTTACGACGGCTTGAACCCGTGCCGACCACCGGTTCACTCAGGCCACTGACCTGGCAATGGATGGTAAATTCCTGATCGTGCGCTTCGCCACGCACCTGCACCACCAGATAGGATGGCAGCGGGAGGTGACGACCCTGCAAATATTCTTGCAGACGCGTTTTCGGATCTTTTTGCTTATCGCCCGGGCTGATTTCGTCCAGACGGGTCTGATACCAGTTCAGGATCAGCTTTTCTACGGTCTGGATATCGCTGTCCAGGAACACGCCACCGATTAAGGCCTCGACCGTATCGGCAAGAATGGATTCACGACGGAATCCACCACTTTTCAGCTCACCCGGCCCCAGACGCAGACATTCACCCAGCTCAAACTCGCGTGCGATTTCAGCGAGGGTGTTGCCGCGCACCAGCGTGGCGCGCATGCGGCTCATATCACCTTCGTCCACACGCGGAAAACGATGATAAAGCGCATTCGCAATCACGAAGCTTAAAATAGAGTCGCCCAAAAACTCGAGACGCTCATTATGTTTGCTGCTGGCACTGCGATGGGTTAATGCCTGTTGCAACAACTCCTGATGATGAAAAGTGTAGCCCAGCTTCCGTTGAAGCCGATTAATTACGATGGGGTTCATGCGATACCAATAAATGAATGCGTCAAAAATGCAGCACACGAAACCGACCTGAGAAAACCAACGCGGTTTCGTGTGCCGTGGCACCCTTGCAGGGCCAACCTTAAACTTCGGGGGAATATTCTATACACAACGACAGGGGATGTCGTTAGTTCAAAGAGATTTATCGCTGAAATAATTCACGTAGCGGCTAATAAAAGCCGCTACGCGTTATTTTTCACGAAAATTAATGGATTCCGCCAATACGATTCAGGCGAACGCCGGTCGGCCACTCGCCTTCCTGCTTCTCGAAGCTCATCCAGATAGCGGTTGCTTTACCGACCAGATTCGCTTCCGGCACGAAGCCCCAGTAACGGCTGTCCGCGGAGTTATCGCGGTTATCACCCATCATGAAGTAGTGTCCCGGCGGCACAATCCAGGTCGCCAGCTGCTGGCCCGGCTGCTGGTAGTACATTGCCAGCTGGTCCTGCGCGATTGGTACGGTCAGAATGCGGTGAGTGACATCGCCCAGCGTCTCTTTGCGCTCAACCAGACGAATGCCGTTCTCTTTGGTTTCACCTTTTGGCACCTGGAAGAAACCGCTGGTCGCTTCACCGCCGTTACGACGGGCGAAGGTCTGCACAAAATCACTTGGCTCGACGTTGGAGTAAGTGATTGGCAGCGCATTTTCGCATGCAGTACCAGAGCGACAGCCAGGCTGAACGGTGACCTCTTTCGCCACCGGATCGTAGGTCACTTTATCGCCCGGTAAACCTACCGCGCGCTTAATATAGTCCAGGCGCGGATCGTCGGGATATTTAAACACCACGATATCGCCACGTTTCGGATGACCCGTTTCGATCAGCGTTTTCTGGTAGATCGGATCTTTAATGCCATAGGCAAACTTCTCAACCAGAATAAAATCACCAATCAGCAGCGTTGGCATCATCGATCCTGACGGGATCTGGAACGGTTCATAGATAAATGAACGTACCACCAGCACAATCGCCAGCACCGGGAATACCGATGCCCCCGTTTCCAGCCAGCCCGGTTTAGGGCCAACTTTCTTCAGGGTTTTCGCGTCCAGCGCATCGTCAGTGGCTGCCTGCGCGGCAGCCTGACGTTCACGGCGTTTTGGGGCGAAGATAAACTTATCCAGGCACCACAGCAGGCCTGTCACCAGGGTAGCGATGACCAGGATCAGGGCAAACATGTTCGCCATGCCAACTCCTTAAGGTTATTTACCGTTACCGTCTTTACCAACATGAAGGATGGCAAGGAATGCTTCCTGCGGCAGCTCTACGTTACCGACCTGCTTCATACGCTTCTTACCTTCTTTCTGCTTCTGCAACAGCTTTTTCTTACGGCTGACGTCACCGCCATAGCATTTCGCCAGAACGTTTTTACGCAGCTGCTTCACGGTTGAGCGGGCAATGATGTGGTTACCGATGGCCGCCTGAATCGCAATGTCAAACTGCTGACGCGGGATCAGATCTTTCATCTTCTCAACCAGCTCGCGACCGCGGTACGGTGCGTTATCGTTGTGGGTGATGAGCGCCAGGGCATCAACGCGTTCGCCGTTGATCAGCACGTCCACGCGGACCATGTTCGAGGCCTGGAAGCGTTTGAAGTTGTAGTCCAGCGACGCATAGCCGCGGGAGGTGGACTTCAGACGGTCGAAGAAGTCGAGCACCACTTCCGCCATCGGAATTTCATAGGTCAGCGCCACCTGGTTACCGTGGTAAACCATGTTGGTCTGCACGCCACGCTTCTCAATACACAAGGTGATCACGTTGCCGAGGAACTCCTGTGGCAGCAGCATGTGACACTCTGCGATAGGCTCACGCAGTTCCTGAATGTTATTCAGCGGCGGGAGCTTGGACGGGCTATCAACGTAGATCACCTCTTTCGACGTGGTTTCTACTTCGTAAACAACCGTCGGGGCGGTGGTGATCAGATCCAGATCGTATTCACGCTCCAGACGTTCCTGAATGATCTCCATGTGCAGCAGGCCGAGGAAGCCACAACGGAAGCCGAAGCCCAGCGCCGTAGAGCTTTCTGGCTCGTAGAACAGGGAGGCATCGTTGAGGCTCAGCTTACCGAGCGCATCGCGGAAGTTTTCGTAATCATCGGAGCTGACCGGGAACAGACCCGCATAGACCTGCGGTTTCACTTTCTTGAAGCCGGGCAGCGCTTTATCTGCCGGGTTACGTGCACCGGTCAGGGTATCACCCACCGGCGCGCCGAGGATGTCTTTAATGGCACAGACCAGCCAACCCACTTCGCCGCATTTCAGCTCGGTACGGTCAACCTGTTTTGGCGTGAAGATGCCCAGACGGTCAGCGTTGTAAACCTGTCCGGTGCTCATGACCTTGATTTTGTCGCCTTTACGCATGGTGCCGTTTTTAATACGCACCAGCGAGACAACGCCGAGGTAGTTATCAAACCAGGAGTCGATGATCAGCGCCTGCAACGGCGCATCCGGGTCGCCTTCCGGCGGCGGAATGTCACGCACCAGACGTTCCAGTACGTCCGGAACGCCGACGCCGGTTTTTGCCGAGCAACGTACGGCATCGGTCGCATCAATACCGACGATATCTTCAATCTCTTCCGCTACGCGCTCAGGATCGGCGGCTGGCAGGTCGATTTTATTCAGAACCGGCACCACTTCGAGATCCATTTCCATGGCGGTGTAGCAGTTTGCCAGCGTCTGGGCCTCTACGCCCTGCCCGGCATCCACCACCAGCAGCGCGCCTTCGCAGGCCGCCAGCGAGCGTGATACTTCATAAGAGAAGTCAACGTGCCCTGGGGTGTCGATAAAGTTCAGCTGGTAGGTTTCACCATCGGTAGCCTTATAGTCGAGCGTTACGCTCTGCGCTTTGATGGTAATACCGCGTTCGCGTTCCAGGTCCATGGAGTCCAGAACCTGGGCTGCCATTTCACGATCAGACAGGCCACCGCAAATCTGGATAATACGGTCAGACAGCGTCGACTTACCGTGGTCAATGTGAGCTATGATCGAAAAGTTACGTATGTTCTTCATATAGTTAAATAATTATGCCTTACGAATTCCTGGAGGCCGCTGTTCTTAGCCTGACGTTTTTCAGTGCGAAAACGCAGCATTCTACACTACATCCTCGTCTGCTGGAAATGCACTTAGAGCCAGGTATAGCGCGAAGAGACGACGTTTTCTTTATTGCGGTGTAAATAATAATAAAGCCCGGCAGATCACCGGGCCTCAGAAGAGAGCGTCTCAACACGAAGTTGGTCGGGTGCCAGCGCAACGCTGAGGATAACGGGCTGCCAGGCTTCCCGGGCGGTAAGTCTCGGGGAGAGGCCTTTAGCAAGCCAGAATCCGCCCACGCCGCCTAAAGCGGCTCCGCACATGGCAGCCAAATCCGTGCCAAACAGCATCTGGAAAACCCCGCCCATCACGAACAAACCTGCCAGCGGAGAAAGGTAAACCAGCATGGCCGAGGTGAGCAGGCTACCTTCAGCGATGCCCAGCTCCACTTTCTGCCCTGCCACCAGCGGCTGGTCACTTGGCACCGCAATAGTATGCGACGTCTGCGGCCCCAGCTTATTCAACACGCGGCTGCCGCAGCCGGCTCGGGAGGCGCAGCTGCTGCATGATGCTTTAACATCACAGCTGACGAGCGCTACGCCATCCTGCCAGGAAACGACCGTGGCCCACTCTTTAATCATTGTGCCGCCCTGAATTTGATGCTGTCTGAAATGCGTTTTGCCGTTGGCGGCGGTAATTCACCGACAATGGTGATTTCTGCGTTATCGCGCACCGTGGTACTAACCGTCCGGCGGCCGGTTCGGAGCATCTGTTCGGAACTGTTCGCCGTTGCGCGATTGATGTTCACAGAGAAGCTAAACAGACCATCGGAGTAGAGTCGTGACTCAACCGGCGTTTCGATGGTAGGCAGCTGGCGACGGCTGCTGGAAACTTCGCTGAACCCTTGCGGGATCCAGGAAGGTACCCAGTTGAAATTAACAGAATCGCCGGCAGGAACGGAAAGCAAAGGCGGCAGACTGGCTTTGGCCAGATTTTGCATGCTGTTGCCAACCTGGCTGTTCACGTCGAAGGAGATCACGCGGAATTGTTCAAGCGTTTCACCGTCGCGATCGAGCAGATCAACGCGCATCGGCAGCTTCGTCTCTGCGTCAATCCAGACGATATAGCTGTAACGTGTGCCATCCCGCGCGACAACGCGGATCACTTCGCACAGTCTGTCGGCAATACGTGTTCGCCCCACAGAGATAAAATCATAGTAGGGAGCGAGACGTTTAAAATCGGTATAAATGAGCGACGGCAGAGAATCAACGATGTAGTCGCCATTAAGCGTAAACGGCTCAAGGCCAGGCTCGAAATAGCTGATTTCGTTCCCACGCTGGACCACTTCCCGACGCGGGCCATCCATCTGTAAAAGCTGGGCGAGCGGCTGATTATCAAGGCGGGCGTGGCGATAGCGTAACGATTCGACACCCTGCTTATTGATGCTGATAAATGCCAACTCATAATTGAGTGACTGGCTGGCCAGATTCATTTGCTGCAACAACGCCCCGGATGAAACATCAGCCGAGGCGTTAGCAGAGAAGAACAGGCTACCCGTCATCAAAGACATGGCGAACCAAAGTTGCTTCATTACTGCGATTGCGTTCCTAAAGTTTGGTTTCCTGGCACCTGCACAGCAGCCTGCTGGGTTTGGGCCTGCTCAAACTGAAGCTGCTCGGAGTGCAGACGACGCTGCAACTCGTAATCCTGCAACATCGCATTAATGCGACGACGCTGCTCCTGTACCTGCTGTTGCTGTCCGCCGCTTGCGGAGGCATCTGCCGGTACGCCCAGGCTCACCGGGCTGGCTTTACCCATCATCGGCAGCGTATTGAACACTGGCGCTTCAGGCTGCTGGCTGGCTTCAGACTGAGTATTATAGTGCTGGACCCCAACGATAACTGCAAGCGATACGCACGCAGCGACACCCATCTGGGTGAGCTGGCTCGCCCACGGACGCACCTTGTGCCAGAACGGCATTTTCTGCCACTGGTGAGGTGCAGGCTGCGCTTCAGGAATCAGCGGCGTGGTCTGATGAACAGGTTCGTTCTCAATGGCCGCCATAACGCGAGCTGAGATATCGAAATGGAGAACCTCGCTGGTATCACCGCGCATCGTGTCGCGGATGAGGTGATAGTTCTCCCAGGTCTGTTGCATTTCGGGAGAATGAGACAGCTCATCAAGCAGCTCACTATCCAGCGTTTCACCATCCATTAAAGCGGAAAGTTTTTCTTTCTGCATGCCTAATACCTTTTCCAGTATCCCGCTATCGTCAACGCCTGATAAGCGGTTGAACTTTATTATCAATGGCTTCTCGCGCACGGAAAATTCGTGAACGAACCGTGCCGACCGGACAATCCATGATGGCGGCTATCTCTTCATAGCTTAGGCCATCCAGCTCCCGTAACGTAATTGCCATGCGTAAATCTTCCGGGAGCGACTCGATCGTGCGAAAAACGATTTGTCTCAGTTCTTCTGACAACATTAAGTTCTCAGGGTTCGAAATTTCTTTCAGCGCGCCGCCACTTTCGAAGTTTTCCGCGTCGATAGCATCGACATCACTTGAAGGCGGACGACGCCCCTGAGCAACCAAATAATTTTTAGCCGTATTGACTGCAATGCGATACAGCCAGGTATAAAAAGCACTATCCCCCCGGAAGGAATCCAGCGCGCGATAGGCCTTAATAAAAGACTCTTGTACGACATCAGGCACATCGCCTGACGGTACATAGCGGGAAACCAGACTCGCTACCTTATGCTGGTAGCGCACCACCAGTAGGTTAAAAGCTTTCTGATCTCCCTTCTGGACCCGTTCAACCAGGACCTGGTCCGTTAACTGCTCGCTCATCCGAGGTAATGTCTCCCCAAACCAAATTCCACGCGTTATCGAAACGCCACTCTACCAACAATGCACTTTGAGCAAGCACCGAGTTAGAGCGTCTGTTCTTCAATAAGTTCCGTAACGCCTTTGTTTTTGTTCATCGCGCCGCAGACCGTTCATTTTCTCTCATTATAAGTCTGTTCACGATACGCACCCGCTTTCTGACAAGAATCATCAACTTTATCGTCAGAAGAGTAACGCAACACAGGCTTTATTTCACCACAAAATCTGAAGCTAACGATCTGCTTCGCAAAATATTTCCCGTCATTTAGCGATGATTTAACTTCTGGCCTTTCGTTTAGTCATTGCAACACGCATCAAAAAAAACGTGCGATAACTCGCATCAGAATGCTATTCTCCCGATACCATGTTTAGTAAATTAAACAAACATCATGAACACGACGCCTGAACTTCATTGTGATGTACTGATCATCGGTAGCGGTGCTGCCGGCCTTTCCCTCGCGCTGCGCCTGGCAAAACATCAGAACGTCATCGTGCTGAGTAAAGGGCCGATGAGCGAAGGTTCCACCTTCTATGCACAAGGCGGCATTGCCGCCGTGTTTGATGAAACGGACAGCATTGCCTCACATGTAGAAGATACTCTGATTGCCGGTGCCGGGATCGTGGATGAGCATGCCGCAGAATTTGTCGCCAGCAATGCCCGCCACTGTGTGCAATGGCTTATCGACCAGGGTGTGCTGTTTGATACACACGTTCAGCCCAATGGTGAAGAGAGTTATCACCTGACCCGTGAGGGCGGGCACAGCCACCGCCGTATTCTGCACGCTGCTGATGCGACCGGAAAGGCGGTTGAAACTACGCTGGTCAGCAAAGCCCTCAGCCATCCCAATATTCAGGTGCTGGAGCGCAGCAACGCCGTCGACCTGATTATTTCCGACAAGATTGGCCTGCCCGGCACGCGCCGCGTTGTCGGCGCATGGGTGTGGAACCGGAATAAAGAGAAGGTGGAAACCTGCCAGGCAAAAGCCGTTGTGCTGGCGACCGGCGGAGCCTCCAAGGTTTACCAGTACACGACGAACCCGGATATCGCGTCCGGAGACGGTATCGCCATGGCCTGGCGCGCCGGCTGCCGCGTGGCGAATCTGGAGTTTAATCAGTTCCATCCCACCGCCCTGTTCCATCCGCAGGCGCGAAACTTTCTGCTGACGGAAGCGCTGCGCGGTGAAGGCGCCTGTCTTAAGCGCCCGGACGGCTCCAGGTTTATGCCGGACTTCGACCCCAGAGGTGAACTGGCGCCGCGGGATATCGTGGCCCGCGCCATCGACCACGAAATGAAGCGGCTTGGCGTGGACTGCATGTATCTGGACATTAGCCATAAGTCGGCAGAATTTATTCGCCAGCACTTCCCGATGATTTACGAAAAGCTGCTGAGTCTGGGTATCGATTTAACCCGCGATCCGGTACCAATTGTGCCTGCCGCCCACTATACCTGTGGCGGCGTGATGGTTGACGATCACGGTCGTACCGACGTGGATGGCCTCTATGCGATCGGCGAGGTCAGTTATACCGGCCTGCATGGCGCCAACCGCATGGCATCAAACTCGCTGCTGGAGTGTCTGGTATATGGATGGTCTGCTGCGGAAGATATTGCCAAACGCATGCCCTACGCGCGTGCGACAACGCGCCTGCCGGCGTGGGATGAAAGCCGGGTGGATAACCCTGACGAACGGGTGGTAATCCAGCATAACTGGCACGAGCTGCGGCTGCTCATGTGGGATTATGTCGGGATTGTACGCACAACGAAGCGTCTGGAGCGCGCGTTACGCCGCATTATGATGTTGCAGCAGGAAATTGATGACTATTACGCCAATTTCCGCGTTTCCAATAACCTGCTGGAGCTTCGCAACCTGGTGCAGGTTGCCGAGCTGATTGTGCGCTGCGCAATGATGCGCAAAGAGAGTCGTGGTCTGCATTATACGCTGGACTATCCCGACACGCTGGAAACATCCGGCCCGTCGGTGCTGACGCCGCAGGTTCACATAAACAGGTAAAAGGCCTGGGTCAGGGCAGTGTAGTCTTCGGAATAACGCTGGTCTGGCCCGCGAATGACCATCCTGTCGATAAAGCACTCCCCCTCTTTCGGCGAGAGCGCCAGCAGCACGCGGTGCGGTAAGCGCCCTTCCGTATCGGAGATATCGGTACGAAGACGCAACTTCCAGCCGATCTCACGAGCGATCTCAATAAAGGTGTTGCCCGTGCTTTCAGGCAGGACCACGCAGAAAAATCCCTCTTCCGAGATAAGTTCCGCCGCACTGGTCAGGAGTGACGGGTGATCGAGCGAACGGGTGTATCGCGCCTGCTCGCGTTCCGGCGTTCCACACTCCACGCCGGGCACGAAATACGGCGGGTTGCTGACGATCAAATCGTAACGCGCGGTCTGCTCTGGTGCCCAGGTCAGGACATCTGCGCATTCCACCCTGACGCGTTCTGCCCACGGGGATTCAGCAGCGTTTTCACGCGCCTGCTGCGCCGCCTGAGGATCAAGCTCAACGGCATCGATCGTGACGTGTTCTTCCGTTCGCTGCGCCAGCATCAGCGCCTGTAGCCCGGTGCCCGTCCCGATATCCAGAATGCGTTTTACACCTGCGACAGGCGCCCATGCACCCAGTAAAATACCGTCTGTACCGACTTTCATCGCACAACGATCGTGCGCCACAAAAAACTGTTTAAACGTAAAACCATCGCGGCGCAGCTGCGCTTTGAGTTGAGACATGTCAGGGCAACCTTCTGTGTGAAACTGGAGTAGCATAGGGGAAAGCGAAGTGGCCGAAAAGCGATATCCATACAAACAGATGAAGATTACAGCCGTAACGTCTATAATCAGCGCCCCACACAGAGGTAGAACATGACTGTAACGACTTTTTCCGAACTTGAACTCGATGAAAGCCTGCTCAATGCTCTTGAGAGCAAAGGCTTTACACGCCCGACCGCCATTCAGGCCGCGGCCATTCCGCCTGCGCTTGAGGGCCGCGATGTGCTCGGTTCTGCGCCAACCGGCACGGGGAAGACAGCAGCCTACTTGCTGCCTGTGTTGCAGCATTTGCTCGATTTTCCGCGTAAAAAATCAGGCCCGCCGCGTATTTTGATCCTGACCCCGACCCGTGAGCTGGCGATGCAGGTTGCCGAACACGCGCGTGAGCTGGCGGCGAACACCCATCTGGATATCGCTACCATCACCGGCGGCGTAGCGTATATGAACCACGCGGAAGTGTTCAGCGAAAACCAGGATATCGTTGTTGCGACGACAGGCCGTCTGCTGCAATACATTAAAGAAGAGAACTTCGACTGCCGCGCGGTGGAAACGCTCATTCTCGATGAAGCTGACCGCATGCTGGACATGGGCTTTGCCCAGGATATCGAACACATTGCGGGTGAAACGCGCTGGCGTAACCAGACCATGCTGTTCTCGGCAACCCTTGAAGGGGATGCCATCAAAGATTTCGCCGAACGTCTGCTGGAAGATCCGGTGGAAGTGTCCGCCACGCCATCCACGCGCGAGCGTAAGAAGATCCACCAGTGGTACTACCGCGCAGATAACCTTGAGCATAAGGTTGAGTTGCTGAAACACCTGCTGAAGCAGGAAGATGCAACCCGTACCATCGTCTTCGTTCGCAAACGCGAGCGCGTGCATGAGCTGGCAGAAATGCTGCGCAACGCCGGCATCAATAACTGCTATCTCGAAGGTGAAATGGCGCAGGTTAAGCGTACCGAAGGGATTAAGCGTCTGACCGATGGCCGCGTGAATGTGCTGGTTGCCACCGACGTTGCCGCGCGCGGGATCGACATCCCTGACGTGAGCCACGTGATCAACTTTGATATGCCACGCAGCGGTGATACTTATCTCCACCGCATTGGCCGTACCGGCCGTGCGGGCCGTAAAGGTATTGCTATCTCTCTGGTAGAAGCGCACGACCATCTGCTGCTTCAGAAAATTGGCCGCTACGTTGATGAGCCGCTTAAAGCTCGCGTTATCGACGGACTTCGTCCGACCACACGTGCACCGAGTGAAAAAATGACGGGTAAACCGTCCAAGAAAGCGCTCGCGAAACGTGCCGAGAGAAAAGAGAAAGAAAAAGAGAAACCGCGCGTTAAGCAGCGACATCGCGACACCAAAAACATTGGTAAGCGCCGTAAGCCAAGCTCTGCTGCGCCAGAGACAAAAACTGAAGAGTAAAAAAAAGCCGGGACATTCCCGGCTTTTTTATTCCCCCCCGTGGCTGAAACCTTACAGGCTTTCAGTAAAGGTACGAGCAATAACGTCGCGCTGCTGTTCCGGGGTCAGAGAGTTGAAGCGTACCGCATAGCCAGACACGCGGATGGTCAGCTGCGGGTATTTTTCCGGGTGCTCAACGGCGTCCATCAGGGTTTCGCGACGCAGAACGTTAACGTTCAGGTGCTGACCGCCTTCCACGCGGACTTCTGGCTTCACTTCCATTGGAATTTCACGGTATTCAATTTCGCCCAGCTTGTTCACCGGAACGATTTCGTCTTCCGCAAAACCTGCTTTCGCTACGACACAGCGCGCTTCGTTTTTTTCGCTGTCCAGCAGCCAGAAAGAGTTCAGCAGATCGTCGTTTGCTGCTTTAGTAATCTGGATACCTGTAATCATGTGTTGCCTCCCTTAGGCTACATTAACTGATGCTGGCCTTTCGCGGCCAATTGGTAAAACCATTGTTTCTTGTGTGTATATATAACATTCAGACCCCGGTGATTTATTGATTTAAATCAACAAAACCACTAACCACACAAAGAGTGTGGTCTTCATTTGTTGCTCCAGATCAATTTCTTCGTCTTACCCATTCAACTTATCCCGCATCTTTTCCAAAATAAATTTAGCGACTTAGCCCACTTTTCAGCGTGCTATTTTGCTCACCGGGCTTTAGCAGGTAAGCTAGGGAGAGAATGAAATTCGCAGGAGAGCGAGATGACGACACCTTTAACCTGGCATGACGTGCTGGCAGAAGAGAAGCAGCAGCCCTACTTTATTAATACCCTCAGCACCGTTGCGGCTGAACGGCAGGCTGGCCAGACGATTTATCCGCCGCAGAAAGATGTGTTTAACGCCTTTCGCTATACCGAACTGAGCGACGTGAAGGTGGTTATTCTGGGACAGGATCCCTACCACGGCCCTGGTCAGGCTCACGGACTGGCGTTCTCCGTGCGTCCGGGCGTGGCTATCCCCCCTTCTCTGCTGAATATGTATAAAGAGCTTGAAGGAACGATCCCCGGCTTTACTCGCCCTAATCACGGCTATCTGGAAAGCTGGGCGCGCCAGGGCGTGCTGTTGCTGAACACCGTGTTGACGGTTCGTGCAGGCCAGGCGCACTCCCACGCCAGCCTCGGCTGGGAAACCTTTACCGATAAGGTCATCAGCCTGATTAATGAGCACCGTGAAGGCGTCGTATTTTTACTCTGGGGTTCGCATGCACAAAAGAAAGGGGCGATTATCGATCGTCAGCGTCATCACGTACTGAAAGCACCGCACCCGTCGCCGCTGTCTGCTCACCGCGGTTTCTTTGGCAGTAATCATTTTGTTCTGACAAATGAATGGCTGGAAAAGCGTGGCGAAAAGCCAATTGACTGGATGCCTGTATTACCGGCAGAGAGTGAGTAGTTTGAGCCTGAATGCCCGGTGGACCGGGCATTCAAAATGCACAAAGGCTTATGCTTTATTCTGACGCCACCATTCCGCCAGCAGTACGCCGGTCGCAACGGAGACGTTCAGGCTTTCAACGTTGCCTGTACCGTCGATAGAGACGCTCAGGTCAGCGCTGGAGAGTGCCGCATCAGACAGACCATCACGCTCCTGGCCTAACACCAGCACCATTTTGCGTGGCAGCGTCGCTTTGAACAGCGGCGTTGCGGCACGGCTTGAGGTAGTGACAATGGTGTAGCCCGCTTTACGGAACTGCTCAAGGGCTTCCAGCACGCTGTCGCCGGTGATCGGCTGAACGTGCTCTGCACCGCCTTCCGCAGTACGGATTGCCGCACCGGACTCCAGCAGCGCGGCATCCTGTAACAGCACGCCTTTCACGCCAAAGTGCGCGCAGCTACGCATCATCGCACCCAGATTATGCGGGTTACCCACATCTTCCAGCGCCAGCACGCAGTCATCGGCATCCGCCTGGCTGACCCACTGCTGCACGGTAGTACCGTTACGTTTTTTGATCAGGAAGCAGACGCCGCCGTGGTGTTCAGTACCGGACGCTTTAGTCAGCTCGGCATCGTCAACCACGTGGTAGGCTTTGCGGTTCGCCGCCATCCAGCGCAGCGCTTCTTTAAAGCGCGGGGTCACGCTCTGGATAAACCATGCGCGAACGATACACTCCGGGCGGCTCTGGAACAGGGCCTGACAGGCGTTCTCGCCGTATACACGGGTCTCTTCCGCACGCTGACGACGCAGCACTTCGGGATCGATAAAGCTTTTTCCGCTGATACCGCCGTGATCGGCCTTTTCAGTCGCCTCTTCACCCGGCGCGCGCGAAACGGTACGCCATGGCGATCCACCGTCGCGGACAACATCGTCGCGTTTGCGATCGTCACGCTTACGGTCATCACGTTTGCGGTCATCGCCGCGGTTATTTCTGTCATCGCGGGCGGGGCGACGGCCACCGTCTGCACGAGAAGACGCTGGACGCCCACCACCCTTTCCGGTACGCGGATTTTGGGTGCGTTTATCAGAGTCATCATCACTGCGGACATACATCACTTTGACCTTGCCGCTTTTGTTTTTCATTTCGTCGTTCATGCTTTTCTCCACCAGCGCTGCGCGAAGCGCGCAGATTACCCGATGTGCAAGCTCATAGCCATAATTTCGTACAAAAGCCTGTGACTATTGTTCCCATTGAATAAAACGCGTTGTCGTTTCATACAGGCTCACTGATAATATGTAACATATCAGAAACATTATTGGCGTTCTGCCGTTGTTCCACGGCTCTATCAGAGGTTAGTTATGAATACCGTATGTGCCAACTGTCAGGCTTTAAACCGCATTCCGGACGATCGGATGGATGACGGTGCGAAATGCGGGCGTTGTGGCCACGAATTATTTGATGGCGATGTCATTAACGCGACGGGTGCTACGCTGGACAAACTCCTCAAGGACGATCTGCCTGTTGTGGTCGATTTCTGGGCGCCGTGGTGCGGCCCTTGCCGCAACTTTGCGCCAATTTTCGAAGACGTGGCGGAAGAGCGCAGCGGGAAAATGCGTTTTGTGAAAGTGAATACCGAAGCCGAACGTGAGCTCAGCGCCCGTTTTCGCATTCGCAGCATTCCCACCATTATGATTTTCAAAAATGGTGAAGTGATCGACATGCTCAACGGTGCCGTGCCAAAAGCGCCTTTCGACAGCTGGTTAAACGAATCCCTGTAACATTCACGGGGCACATCTTGTGCCCCGTTCTCTCCTCTGCGAAAATGGGGTTTTTCCTGCCTTTTCGCCCATGACTGATAACGCTGTACTTCAATTACGTGCCGAGCGCCTTGCGCGCGCCACCCGCCCGTTTCTGGCCCGAGGCAATCGTATTCGCCGCTGCCAGCGCTGCCTTTTACCGCTGAAGGTGTGCCTGTGCGAAACGCTTGCGCCGAGCGAGGCAAAAAGCCGCTTTTGTCTGGTCATGTTTGATACCGAACCGATGAAGCCCAGCAATACGGGGCGCCTGATCGCCGATATTCTGCCAGACACAGCGGCGTTTCAGTGGTCGCGCACTGAGCCACCTCAGGCACTGCTCGACCTGGTGGCAAGCCCGGACTATCAGCCAATGGTCGTTTTCCCTGCATCGTATGCAGGCGAACATCGTCAGGTGATTTCGGCGCCGCCATCCGGTAAACCGCCGCTGTTTATTATGCTTGACGGCACCTGGACGGAAGCCAGAAAGATGTTTCGCAAAAGCCCGTATCTTGATGCGCTGCCGGTGATTTCCGTCGATCTGTCGCGCGTTTCGGCCTACCGCCTGCGCGAAGCTCATGCCGACGGCCAGTACTGCACCGCGGAGGTCGCGATTGCGCTACTGGATCTGGCGGGCGATACCCAGGCAGCCGGCGCGCTGGGCAGTCACTTCTCCTGCTTCCGCGAACGTTATCTTGCGGGAAAAACCGTTCATAAGGGTAGCGTCACAGCAACTGAGACAGAAAGCGTTTAAAATCATCAGGTCGCTTGCATTCACGGGAGGCCTGCATGAGCCAGAGAGGGTTAGAAGCGCTACTTCGTCCGAAATCCATTGCCGTTATTGGCGCCTCGATGAAACCGGACCGCGCAGGGTATCTGATGATGCGCAATCTGCTGGCTGGCGGGTTTAATGGCCCGGTCATGCCCGTTACGCCCGCCTATAAGGCGGTTCAGGGGGTGCTGGCGTGGCCGGACGTGAAAAGTTTACCGTTCGTTCCCGACCTCGCCGTGCTCTGTACGCATGCGAAACGAAACCTCGAACTGCTTGAGTCGCTCGGCCAGAAAGGCTGTAAAACCTGTATTATTCTCTCGTCTCCTCCTGAGCAGCAGCCTGAGCTGCTGGCCTGCGCCAGTCGCTACCAGATGCGTATTCTTGGTCCAAACAGCCTGGGTCTGCTTGCGCCCTGGCAAGGGCTGAATGCCAGCTTCTCCCCGGTTCCAATCCGTAAAGGTAAGCTGGCCTTTATTTCGCAGTCGGCTGCGGTATCCAATACGATCCTCGACTGGGCGCAACAGCGTGAGATGGGCTTTTCCTTCTTCATCGCCCTGGGTGACAGCCTGGACATTGATGTTGATGAACTGCTGGATTTCCTGGCGCGTGACAGCAAAACCAGCGCGATCCTGCTCTATCTTGAACACCTGAGCGACGCCCGTCGTTTTGTGTCGGCGTCGCGTAGCGCATCGCGTAATAAACCGATTCTGGTCATCAAAAGCGGGCGCAGCCCGGCGGCGCAGCGCCTGCTGCATTCCCATTCCGGGATGGATCCCGCCTGGGATGCCGCGATCCAGCGCGCCGGTCTGCTGCGGGTTCAGGATACGCACGAGCTTTTTTCTGCCGTCGAAACGTTGAGCCACATGCGCCCCCTGCGCGGTGAAAAGCTGATGATTGTCAGCAACGGTGCCGCTCCCGCCGCACTGGCGCTGGACGAACTGTGGCTGCGCAACGGCAAGCTGGCAACGCTGGGCGAAGCGACGCTTCAGCGCCTGCGGGAGGTGCTGCCGGGCAGCGTTACTCCCGGTAATCCGCTCGATTTACGCGATGATGCCACAAGCGAGCGCTACATCAGGGCGATCTCCCTCCTGCTCGACAGTCAGGATTTCGATGCGCTGATGATCATTCATTCACCCAGCGCCGCTGCGCCCGGCAGTGAAAGCGCACGCGCGCTGATTGAGGCTGTCCGAAACCATCCGCGCGGCAAATACGTCACCCTGCTGACCAACTGGTGCGGCGAGTTCTCCTCACAGGAAGCGCGGCGTCTGTTCAGTGAAGCCGGGCTGCCAACCTACCGCACGCCGGAGGGCACCATTACCGCGTTTATGCATATGGTTGAATACCGCCGCAACCAGAAGCAGCTGCGTGAAACGCCAGCCCTGCCGGGCAACCTCACAGCAAATTCGGTGGACGTGCACAGGCTATTGCAGCAGGCCATTGAAGAGGGCGCCACGTCGCTTGATACGCATGAAGTGCAACCCATTCTTGGCAGCTATGGGATGCAAACGCTGCCCACCTGGATTGCCGGCGACAGCGCCGAGGCGGTACATATCGCTGAGCAGATTGGCTATCCGGTCGCGCTGAAGCTGCGCTCCCCCGATATTCCGCACAAATCAGATGTGCAGGGTGTCATGCTCTATCTGCGCACCGCGACAGAAGTGCAACAGGCCGCGGATGCCATTATCGATCGCGTTAAAATGACGTGGCCACAGGCCAGGATCCACGGCCTGCTGGTGCAGAGCATGGCTAACCGTGCGGGCGCGCAGGAGCTGCGCGTGGTGGTCGAACACGATCCGGTTTTTGGTCCGCTCATTATGCTGGGTGAAGGCGGCGTTGAATGGCGGCCTGAAGAACAGGCGGCTGTCGCGCTTCCGCCACTAAACATGAACCTGGCGCGTTATTTAATTATTCAGGCCATTAAAAGTAAAAAAATCCGCGGGAGAAGCGCTCTGAGGCCGCTTGATATCGCCGGATTAAGCCAGTTTCTGGTGAAGGTCTCTAACCTCATTGTTGACTGTGCGGAGATCCAGCGCCTGGATATCCACCCGCTCCTCGCTTCCGGAAATGAATTTACGGCCCTCGACGTGACGCTGGAAATTGCGCCATTTGTCGGTGACCGGGAAAGCCGTCTCGCCATTCGTCCTTATCCGCTTCATCTGGAAGAGTGGGTGGAGATGAAAAATGGAGAGCGGGCGCTGTTTCGCCCTATCCTGCCGGAAGACGAGCCGCTGCTGCGAGCGTTCATCTCGCAGGTGACGAAGGAAGACTTATACTATCGCTATTTCAGCGAAATCAACGAATTTACCCACGACGATTTAGCCAATATGACCCAGATCGACTACGATCGAGAAATGGCGATTGTGGCGGTTCGCCGTTCCGGAGAGGGAGAGGAGATCCTCGGCGTGACGCGCGCCATTTCCGACCCGGATAACGTGGATGCGGAGTTTGCCGTGCTGGTGCGTTCCGATCTTAAAGGTTTGGGGTTGGGCAGAAGGCTGCTCGAAAAACTCATTGGATATACGCGCGATCACGGATTGTCACGCCTGAACGGCATTACTATGCCAAATAATCGGGGTATGGTGACCCTGGCGCGGAAGCTCGGTTTTGACGTTGATATCCAGCTGGATGAAGGCATTGTCTCCCTGTCCCTCAGCCTGACATCAACGGATAAACACGAGTAAGCTTCTGGAAATGTTACCCACTTTTCTCATCACTGGGGTATCATTGTCCGCTTATGTTGTTTGCCTGGTACAGACAACCCTTCAATGAACAGAGAAGAAACGCACTGTGATGTTGTCAAAATTTAAGCGTAATAAACATCAACAACACCTTGCTCAACTACCGAAGATTTCTCAGTCAGTTGATGATGTAGAGTTCTTTTATGCTCCCGCTCGTTTCCGGGAGACGCTTCTGGAAAAGATTGCCAGCGCGACGCGACGTATCTGCATTGTGGCGCTCTATCTTGAACAGGATGAAGGTGGGCGTGCTGTCCTGAACGCGCTCTATGAAGCGAAACGCCAACGTCCGGAACTGGACGTTCGTGTGCTGGTTGACTGGCACCGCGCGCAGCGTGGCCGTATTGGCGCGGCCGCCTCGAACACTAACGCTGACTGGTATTGCCGCACGGCCCAGGAGAACCCGGGGATCGATATTCCGGTGTATGGCGTGCCCGTGAATACCCGTGAAGCGCTTGGCGTTCTTCATTTCAAAGGATTTATCATCGATGACAGCGTCCTTTACAGCGGCGCCAGCCTGAATGATGTTTATCTCCATCAGCTCGATAAATACCGTTACGATCGCTACCATCTGATCCGCAATCCGCAGATGGCCGACATCATGTTCAACTGGGTGGATAAAAACCTGGTTCATGGCCGGGGTGTCCACCGTCTTGACGATCCTCATCGCCCGAAAAGCCCGGAAATCAAAAACGACGTTCGCTCCTTCCGCCAGGAGCTGCGCGATGCGGTTTATCGTTTCCAGGGTGACGCCAGTAATGAAGAGCTGTCCGTTACGCCGCTGGTAGGCCTGGGAAAAACCAGCCTGCTGAACAAGACGATTTTCCATTTGATGCCGTGCGCGGAGCATAAGCTCACTATCTGCACCCCATACTTCAACCTTCCCGCCGTTCTGGTGCGCAATATTATTCAGCTGCTGCGTGAGGGTAAAAAGGTGGAAATCATCGTCGGGGATAAAACGGCAAACGACTTTTTCATTCCGGAAGATCAGCCTTTCAAGATCATCGGCGCACTGCCTTATCTTTATGAGATTAACCTGCGTCGCTTCCTGAGCCGTTTACAGTACTACGTGAACACGGACCAGCTGGTCGTGCGTCTCTGGAAAGATGAAGATAACAGCTATCATCTCAAAGGGATGTGGGTCGATGATGAGTGGATGCTGCTGACCGGTAATAACCTGAACCCGCGCGCCTGGCGTCTGGATCTGGAGAATGCCATCCTGATTCACGATCCTCAGCATGCATTAGCCGCGAAACGCGATCGTGAGCTGGAGCTTATACGCACGCATACCACAGTGGTTCGTCATTACCGCGATCTGCAAAGCATCGCGGATTATCCGGTAAAAGTTCGCAAGCTGATTCGCCGTCTACGTCGGATCCGTATCGATCGCCTCATTAGCCGTATTCTGTAATTCCCGGGCCCTGTCACTGACGGGGCTTTTTTATGGAGCCTGTTAATGCGTACCCCTTTCCTGATAATCCCTCTTTTCCTGACCGGTTGCAGCCATATGGCGAATGATAGCTGGTCGGGTCAGGACAAAGCTCAACACTTTCTGGCGTCTGCAATGTTGTCCGCTGCGGGCAATGAGTATGCGCTGCACCAGGGATATAGCCGGGATCGAAGTGCCACAATGGGCCTGATGTTCTCCATAAGCCTGGGGGCATCGAAAGAGCTTTGGGATAGCCGCCCCTCAGGAAGCGGCTGGAGCTGGAAAGATTTTGCGTGGGACGTAGCCGGCGCAACAACCGGCTACGCCGTCTGGCAGATGGCACATTATTAAAGGCGGATACCTTTTCCTTTGCGATGCAGCATCAGCGAGACAATAAACGCCAGCGCTCCCATTACGGTGACATACCAGAAGAAGGTCGTTTCACTGCCCCACGACTTAAGTGTTAGCGCGACATATTCCGCCGAACCGCCGAACAGGGCATTCGCGACCGCATAAGAGAGGCCTACACCCAGCGCCCTCACCTGTGCGGGAAACATTTCCGCCTTCAAAATGCCGCTGATTGCCGTGTAAAAACTGATAATGATGAGTGCCACCATGATCAGCGCGAAAGCGGCATACGGCGACGTTGTCTGCTGTAGCGCAGTCAAAAGCGGAACGGTACCCAGGGTGAGCATGCCGCCAAAGATCAGCATGGAGGTGCGGCGACCTATTTTGTCCGACAGCGCGCCGACAATCGGCTGGATAAGCATAAAGACCAGTAACGCCACCGTCATGACGACACTCGCAACGTTTGCATGCATGCCCGTGGTGTTAACCAGATATTTTTGCATATAGGTGGTGAAGGTATAGAAGCTTAGCGAGCCCGCGGCGGTAAAACCTAACACCATCAAAAATGCTTTGCGGTTTCGCCAGAGCCCCTTCATTGAGCCCGCCTCCTTCAGCGCCCTGACCTCCTGTTGAGAGGTTTCATCAAGCTGACGGCGTAGCCACAGGGCGACAACCGCCAGGGCTGCGCCCATGGCAAACGGGATACGCCAGCCCCAGGCGCGCAAATCTTCATCGCTAAGGATTTGTTGCAGGATCACCACAACCAGTAACGCCAGCAACTGTCCGCCAATGAGGGTCACATACTGGAATGATGCATAGAAACCTTTTCGGCCTTCAACCGCCACTTCGCTCATGTATGTCGCACTGGTGCCGTATTCGCCACCGACTGACAGCCCCTGGAACAGACGAGCCAGCAGCAGCAATGCGGGTGCCCATGTTCCGATAGTGTCATATCCGGGCAGGCAGGCAATCACCAGAGAGCCGACGCACATCATGCATACGGAGATGAGCATGGAGGTCTTACGCCCTTTTCTGTCTGCGATCCTGCCGAACAGCCATCCACCGATAGGGCGCATCAGGAACCCGGCGGCAAAAACGCCTGCGGTTTGCAGAAGCTGAGTGGTGGTATTCCCGGACGGGAAAAAGATATGCGCAAAGTAGAGTGAACAGAATGAATAGACGTAAAAGTCAAACCACTCTACGAGGTTCCCCGATGAGGCCCCAACGATTGCCCAAACCCGACGACGGGTATCCTTATTTGCCAAATTGGTGTTATCCGTATCTGCACTGGCTACGGTTTCTGTCATTTTAAAATCCCCTGTCTCACATTGCGGGCCATTGCCCACAAACAGTAAAACCGGATTTAAAACGAATCGTTAGGTAAATAAAATGTTTCTAATATGTTTCATTACGTTTTGTGAACTCGATCAGGTATCGAATTATTAGCGGACGTAGTAATTATCCCCACTTCTGCTGATGCGCCTTTTTTCGCTGCAAATAATCTTCATCTGCCCGAATTTTATCCCACCACTTTTTGAAGACCGCGGCGGCTTCGGCTTTTACAGGATCGCAATCCAGCGGTTTGACCTGGCGCTTCTCATCGTACTTTTTACCGCCTTTATGATTGGCGTATCGCCTGGCGCGGGTATAGCCCATCTGAATGAATTTACGCGCCATATCCATACCCACAAAGTCGTTTTGCTGACGATATTCTTCAAACAGGGCGTAAATTTCTTTCGCCGATCGCGTTGCAACTTCAGCATTTTTGTATCGCCAGTGCGGAAGTATCTCGCTTTTGTAAGGTTCCACCATGAGCACACCCTGCTCTCCCCGCCCCACCTGATACAGCTCTGGATGGTCACGGAAATTAATGTTGGCAAAATCTTGTTGGTAATCAAAGGGACGTATCAAAGCGGCACCATTGTTAAAATCGTTTTAACAATTGTAGGCACGGTCAGACGGTGCCGCCACCCGGCATTTTCTGGCGCAC
>NZ_SJON01000029.1 GCF_004331385.1 Enterobacter quasihormaechei | reverse complement strand
GAAGTCACGGGGTAACGTGCTGAGCATGATACAAAACCCGCTGCTGCCGGTGTCGGAGTGGGGCTGGACAATTGACCCGACGGGAATGCGCATTCTGTTAAACATGCTGTGGGATCGTTATCAGAAGCCGCTGTTCATTGTCGAAAACGGACTGGGTGCCAGAGATATTCTTCAAGACGACTTTACGGTTGACGACAACTACCGTATCGCTTATCTGAATAACCACCTGTACCAGGTCCGGGAAGCTATCGAAGATGGCGTGGATGTGATGGGATACACATCATGGGGCCCCATCGATCTGGTCAGTAACTCCACCGCGGAATTAGGTAAGCGTTACGGCTTTATCTACGTCAATCGCGATGATACGGGACGGGGCGATCTTAAGCGCTACAGAAAAGCGAGCTTCTACTGGTATGCCGATGTTATAAAAAGTAACGGTGAAACGCTGGTGCCAAATATCTGAATATCCGGATTTTGTCATACAGAAACGATGAAGTGAATACGACTTTTATCTATCGCTGAATGACTGTCTGGCCGCCGGATGGCGGCCAGACTTCGTTAATTCACCCAGGGTTAATTTATAACTTCATTATTTTTCATTTAAAAGAGAACGCAATTCGTGAATAGTGAATAGTGAATTATTGGTAGTCATCCTGACGGATAATTTTCGGCTGTACAGAGTACTTTCCGCTTTAATGCGAGATATAACCTGCCTGCAGTTATGCTTTAATCATTGCAGTCTGCCAGATAGCATTAAAGGCGCTGATCGAATACTTGTCATTATTGATAGCCATATCATTTTCCGGGGTGACTGGTCAGCGCTAAATGAAATTCGAACAGAAAGATCAGATGCCACCTTGATTTGGCTAACAGGAAAGGTTACTGGTCGGGTGTTCCCGAAAGGAATTCTAGGGAGTAGAACTGTTTCGATAAAACAGACATTAGCCTCGCTTCATGTGAGTTAAACCAGATACTGCAGTGTCCTGAGTCGCAAGGTGAGCGCGCCGAGGGTATATACCTGACGCATACAGAGAGTCGTGTGCTGCCATATTTTGTATCTGATTTACACATTAATGAGATTGCCCTGTTAATTGAAATACCAGTCAAAACGTTATATGCACATCGCCAGAATATTCTGAACAAAACGGGATTGAGACAGCCTTCTTTTTTACGGTTTGTCTATGAACGAAATAAAGGGCTACCGGGTATCCAGGAAGGATTCATGAGTAATGGGATTAGTGAGGCGGTCAGCTAAAACTTGTCATCGCGAGAGCGAATATTAGAATATTCATTTTGAGAGCCATTACTCTGTTTTCCTTATTGGTCTGTCGCTGGTTGGTGGTCCCCGCAGCAATTTTTACTTCGTGGCCATAACTGGCATACTTTTTCTCACTGCAGCAGATAAAGACTTATCATCATTCCCATACGCCACACCACACTGGCCGAGCAAAACCAGGTTTCTGCGGCAATGATAAGCAACGCCAAGATTGTCAGCGCAATGTCAAATCTGTTCAAAAATATTTACCCAATCTGAACTCTGCGATTATATTGAATCGCCACGGATAATCTAGACACTTCCGAGCCGTTGATAATACTGGTTTTCATATTCTGTCGGTGACATCTGATTGCTCGAACCATGCCGACGCTTACTGTTATAAAACATTTCGATGTAATCAAAAATATCGCTGCGGGCTTCTTCCCGCGTTCCGTAGATCTTTTTCTTTATCCGCTCGCGTTTCAGTAACTGGAAAAAGCTTTCTGCAACCGCGTTATCGTGACAGTTACCGCGACGGCTCATACTCCCTTCCAGGCCGTGTGATTTCAGGAACGACTGCCACTCATGGCTTGTGTACTGACTGCCCTGGTCCGAGTGAACCAGCACCGGTCTTTGAGGATTACGCCGCCATACAGCCATCAGCAGTGCGTTCAGGACAATGTCCTTTGTCATCCGGGATTGCATTGACCAGCCGATAATTTTGCGTGAGAACAGATCAACAATCACGGCCAGATACAGCCAGCCTTCGTGAGTCCTGATGTAGGTTATGTCCGTTACCCAACGCTCATCCGGAGCATCCGGATTGAACTGTCGTTGGAGCCTGTCGGGTGACACGATACTGGCCTCGCCTTTGCGTGCCCGAGGGCTCCGGTACCCGACCTGAGCCTTTATCCCGGCACGATTCATCAGTCGCCAGACTCTGTTCACTCCGCACTGTTGCCCGCTATCCCGTAAGTCCAGATGGATCTTGCGATAACCATAAACGCAACCGGACTCCAGCCAAAACTGTTTGATCTGTCCCGTCAGTCTCAAATCTACCTGGTGGTGCTGAGAATACGGTTGCTTAAACCAGGCGTAAAAGCCACTGGGATGAACATCCAGCACCCTGCAGAGCAGACGAACAGGCCAGCAACGGGAGTTGTCACGAATAAAGGCGTACCTCAGTCGGACAGCTTTGCGAAGTACGCCGCGGCTTTTTTTAATATGTCCCGTTCGTCAGTAACCCGCTTCAGTTCCTTCTGGAGTCGGCGGATCTCGGCCTGAGCATCTGACTGTTCTTTATTAGTGGATGAGTCCGGACCGTACTTCTTTATCCAGGCGTAAAGGCTGTGGGTGGTGATATCGAGACGTGTTGCAACGCTGGAAACAGAATGACCGCGATCAATAACCTGCTTGACTGCTTCAATTTTAAACTCTTCGGGATAACGTTTACCGCTCATGGGCACCTCTCTTTAAGTCATCTTAAATGACTCTGAGGTGTCTGTTAAACCCGTGGCGATTCATATTCATTACAGATTACCCCAGGATGGTTTTACTTTCTTAAATAACCATGAAACAAGGGTGATTTAATGCTTAACAAGCCATTAAGTGGTGATAGGGTATTTATGAAACCACCTACAGGATGAATAATGAAATTTAGAAAATCGGTGCTGGCTGCCGGAATTCTCGTGCCCGCACTCCTGATCACACTATTGTCATCAGGTATGGCTTATCGACAGCTGGACAGGGACACTGCCGTGACGGCGGGTATTCTGATGAGCCAGGTCGACCACATCACATCCATTGCCCTGCGCGCGAATCTGGTGACTGCCAGGCTTTCCACGCGGCCCTGTGAAAGCGTCCTGCAGCAGATGACGGAGAACGGGGCCCTGACGCCCTATATCCGCAGCACCGGACTTATCCGGGATGGTATATTAATCTGTTCATCCGTGACCGGTGCCAGGCAGCAAAGTGCCGATGATATTTTCGGTGTTACCGTTTCAGCCCCTCCGGGTCGGATGAAAGTCATCGCTACAGAAGGAACCAGCAGCGTGCCAGGCCATGCTGCAGTTATCTACGCATTCGGCGTCGGCAACCGGACCACGGCGTTCAGTGTGGTGGATGCACGGTATTTCGTGGACCTGATGGACTCCCTGGATGATGAGGATCATTCGGCTCAGCAGCTCCGCTTTAATGGCGGACCCATCATTTCCGGTCAGGAGAAAACCGCCCCCCGATCCAAAGTGTTCACCGCTGAGTTCAGCTCTGATGTGAGTCAGGCGCAGCTTCGGATCCTTACCCCGCCGCTGTCGCTTCGCCATTACATCCTGCGCAACCTGATTTTCCTCGGCCCCCTGTCTTTGCTTCTGACGTTAGCCATGCTGTACATGTGGCGCCTCTGGGATACCAGAAAGATGTCTCTGGCAGAAGAAATCAGGAAAGGGATGGCAGATGGCGAATTCAGCGTGCACTACCAGCCGTTCTGTGACACCGAAACTGGCATCTGCTCCGGCGCCGAAGCCCTGATGCGCTGGCAACGTCCCGACGGCAGGAGTATTTCACCGGAGGTATTTATCCGGGCCGCTGAAGAGGAAGGTCTGATTATCAGTCTGACGCAGCATTTGTTTGGCCTGATAGAAGAGGATGTCAGAGTCTGGCAGGTGAACGCCCCTTTCCATCTGGGTGTCAATATTGCTGCCCCTCACCTGGCGGACCGGTCGTTTACTGCTGATGTTCTGAGACTGCGGGTATCTCTGGACGCCGCATTTCGCCTGGTGCTGGAAATTACCGAGCGCAGCCTGGTTGAGGACACAGAGACGGCATCAGTGAAACTCAATGAGCTACGTCAGAAAGGCTGTCAGGTGGCCGTGGATGATTTTGGTACGGGCTACTGCTCACTGAGCCTGCTTCAGAGCCTGCCGGTGGATTACCTGAAAATAGACAAAATATTCATCGACAGCCTGACGTCAGCCGATGTGGACACACCGGTACTGGACACCATTGTCGGCCTCAGCAGGCGTCTGAACCTTACCACCATTGCGGAGGGCGTGACGGCAGCACATCAGGTTGACTGGCTGATTAAAAATCAGGTGCCGTACGTGCAGGGATATTATTATGGCAGGCCCATGCCTGCCGCCGATTTTTATCGATGGTACAGTCCGCTATGCATGCATAAGGCCCCGCCAGGGCCTTAGCGATCGGATTGTGAGTACCGGAATCCTGCAATGGCTTGCTCGACCTGGGCAACCAGTTCTGCATAATAGCCTGTCTTTTTGATATGCCTGATACGTATTTTAATCAGCTCTTCCTCCCCCAGAATTTCGGTCAGGCTGGCCAGTTTCAGGGTACGGTACCCCCTCTTTACTGATTTGGTGCGATGATCCCGCAATTGTAAAAGCAACTTCAGAAAAGCCTCATCTTCCTGGATCTGAGAGGTCACCCATTCCCGTACGGCGTGCACTCCGCTAATGTCACACCATGCATGGATATACCTGTTCAGCAGGGTGAAATCCGGCAGTTTATCGGTGATGGCTGTACTGTTCAGCCTGAAACCAAGCGTGTCCCGAAACGTCTCTAATGTGTCCTGAGACATCCACTCTTCCTGTTCATCTTTCGATATGCCCCCGGCCATCCCGTGTTGCCACAGCAGGTGATGCACATATTCTGTCATCCAGTACCAGGCCCGGCCGTTCCGGGTCAGTTCTGTCAGGAAGACCAGGGTATCGTCTGCATTATCCTGTAACATCCGCCTGATGAGGCGGTCAGCCACGCTGTAGGTGTCCAGGTCATGCAACTCAAATCGCGGATCTTCCGCCTGGTAGCGCCTTAGCATTTCATCGCCGTAGTCCAGGAAGAATCGCAGCAAACCGCGGCATTCAGCGGGAGTGCGGGATGCGATATGTGGCTGGGTCAGCTGGGTCAGTATGTGCTCAAACCAGGTCCTGGAAGATAAATTTATGTTCTGGATATACCCCAGCAACAATTCGGCGAGTTCCTGCTGTTTTCCCGGATGACCTGCCACCGCGAAGATTTTGTCGAAAACCTCCGGTTGCAGGACGTTTTGCGGGGCCGAAAAGGCGAAATAGTATCGCCAGTACGTCAGGCTACCCAGCCGCCTTCCTGCGGTCAGCAAGGATTTTTCCTGTTCGTTTCCCGTCCTGAACAGCTGGATGGAAAGGTCCGTCACCCCGGTAGAGATCCCCGGAACCCACTGACTCAGCGCATCGATGGTATGCGCTGAGTCAGGAAAATATCGGGACAGGTGAGTCTGCAGGCTCCCGGTCATTACTTTCAGCTCTTCTTCACTGACATAGCCTTCGCCGGACTCCACCACTGCCCGTTCAGACAGGTATGCTTCCACCCAGTCATACAGGCCGACATTCGTGGTGCGGAGCAGTTGCAGAAAGCACAGATCCGGGAAATAAACATAGTCCCGCATGCTCGCATAGCGGAATTCCAGCGCATTAATGGCTATCCGGACCTCCCTGGGGGTTTTTAGTGCTGCACCATAAATGTCGGCGACGCTCGTCAGAGCGGCCCGCATAACTGGCTCTGCGGCTTGCCCGTTTACCGTTTCGTATAACCTGATGGCCTCTTCCCTGAATTGCCGGCGCAGCACAAAGGTTTCCGGACGCGGCAATCCGAAGGAGATCTGCACAATTTTCTGTAAATACAGGTCGCCATCAGGAATCCCCAGCCCCTGACTGATAGCCTGTGACAGGACAGCTTTGTCATAACAGAGCAGGTAGCGAAAACGGGGAAAATCGGCGACCGATTTCACCAGCCTGACCACCTCCACCGCCTGCGCCGGTTCAAGACGGTCAAGATCGTCCAGCAGGACGATGAAACTCAGATCCAGCTCCGCGATTTTCTTTGCGATTTCGGCGCGCATTTCTGCCGTGGTTTTTTCTTTTCCTTTCAGCCAGTCCGAATCCGACAGGGCTTTCAGGGCTCCGCTGGCATCGGGGACCCCGGGTATCACGGCGGCGATCTGCGCGAGCGGAGCCAGTCTTCGGGCGGTCGCTCGGGTGTAATCCATGAGCGTGCGGGTAGTGTCAGTCAGCATTTCCTTCTCTTTAAGATCTGCCCGTTCGACGTCTGTAAGCCGTTTTTTTTCTTCTTCGGCAATGATGCCTGCGACCGGCAACAGAAGTGATGCCACCAGTGACGTATCACTGCCGTCAAGCCAGGGGGAAATGCTCAGGACATACGTCCGTTCTTCTTTCTGTTCATCCAGTGCCGTGCGCAGCAGGTTCAGGAGGCTGGTTTTTCCCGTCCCCCAGGCTCCTTCGATACCAACTACGGCACTGCCCTCCCGTCCGATCCCCTGAATGGCACGGGCTAGCTCGGTGGCAATGTAGGTAAATCCGTAGCGATCTTCCTCCGGTGTGCTGACGGCCCGGTCGGGGTGTTTTCCGGACAACTGCGGTTCTGTTGAATGAGCCATGGTTACAGATCTCCGTACAGGCCACGCAGACCATTCAGCGCATCAGCCAGGATTCCTTCACTGCAGCGCGCAACCAGCTCACGAATCAGCGTTTCGAAGTCGTCTGGCGGCAGGAAGATCCGCAGCCCGTCGAGGCCAAAAAAGCCGTCCTTTGAGGCGTTACCCGGTGGTGAGAACATCACGTGCTCACCGTGGTGGCCATGCGCGAGTGCGTCCGGATGACGGGCATACAGGGTGAACAGGCCCAGCAGCTCCGAGAAATGGGCCCAGCCGAACGGGACGACAAAATCCTGGCCGGTGATCAGCAGGTGCAGGCGCGGAACTTCATACCAGCCGCCGGGCCGCGGGGCGATCTCCTGTCCGTCCACCTGAATATCAAACCGCAGTGTACCCGCTTCTATCGTCTCCCTGACTGCCGGGATCACGGGGTGAGTGGCCTCTGCCAGCTGGCGCGCATCCTCCTCGCACCAGGACTCGCCCCGCAGCGCCAGCGGGAAAAGCGCCTGCAGGCGTGGCAGGATGAAGATCTGCGCCAGGGCCTCCTCCGGGAAGGTACGCAGATCGAAGCACTGTGACGCCAGCGGGCGCAGCAGCCGTTCGGCGTAGCCCTGGTCGATGATCGGACGCTGACGCAGCGTCGCAAGAAAGTCCGTGTATTCGGCGGCCGGCGCTACTCCCTGCAGGTGAAAAATGCCCTGCAGGTACGGCAGATCGACAGGCATATTATGTTCCGTCTGCCAGGCCAGCAGTTCCCCGGTGATGTCCAGCAGCATCTGCAGGGCCGGGCGGGTCACCAGCCGGTTGCGGCCGTGGACACAGCCTTCCTGGGCCAGGCCGAGCAGCAGCCGCAGTTCGTCACGGGTGACCGGCGCCAGGCCGAAGGTCTGGCCGAGCATAATTTTGCGGTACATCTGGCGGATGGCCTCATCGCGATCGGCGAGCAGCGCCAGATAGCTGTCCTCCGGGGCGGCGGTTTTCAGCGCGCTGTCGAGAAAGCGTTCCGCCAGGGCATTCACCGAGGTGTTTTCGTGGCCGGCACGAATTTTCAGTGCCTCGATGAGTTTTTTGTGAAAGCGCAGGGTCAGCTGGCTCAGCATGGTGGATCCTGTCATGGGCTAAGTTTAGTGGGAGGTAATTTGCATGAATGAATATACTTTACGTGAGTTAATCATCAATATTTAATTCAGTCAATTTGATGACATGATGTCACTTATCATCATGTGATACCTCGCGGTTCTTCTTTTTTCACTGAGATCCGATTTCTGTGAGTTCCGGATCTTCCTGAACCCCACCGGCGCGCAGAAGCGCAGAAACACAACATGTGGCACTCCGTCAGCTGCGTTTTCTTCTATATATAGTGTTTATTCCCTGCCCCGCGACTGCCCGCTCACCACCGGAAAAGGGCGGTGTGGTTATTCCGTGTGCGTGATACACTTCCGGAAACTGCGAAATAGCGTAAAAATCGGATCTGACCGGAACGGCCCTCCGGTAATTTAACGACGTGGCTATATGGCTGCTTATTATCAGCCTGAAAATGATGACGGCAGGGGAAAATAATCAGAGTGACAGACGCAGGGTTGTGCGCAGACAGATCTGCCGCCCGTCATAATTACTCTGAGTGACTATTTCACAAGAAAATGGAAGGCATAAATGAACCCGAACAGAAAGCCACCACAAAAATTCGACAACATGTGGGATTTAATTACTGAACTGAACGCTGTGGGTCATCCTGATGATAACCTCTGGTACAAAGGGGATATTCGTGCCGGAGAGGAACAGGTCTTTTCACCCAGGTATTTTCTATCAGCGGCCTGCCGTTTAATCGGGCAACGCAACAGTGACGGTAAATGGACAACGTTGTACGGATACGACGATCCAGTTTCACTAGGAGGGCCAGCCCCTGCAGGAGCACATAACCTAGCCAAAATGAAAGATACATTAGAATTTTTCGTCCCTAAAGGTGATGGTCCCGTCCAGGCTAACGAATGACCACGAAAACTCGAAGGCGGGATTTCTCAGTAAAGGAAGGATTATGTGCGGTTTATGCAGGGCGGACGGTAATTACTTCCATACGCCGGAATGTGTGTATGACCAGCTGGTCAGTGAGTACCCTGTGATGTGGCTGCGGGATTCGACCCGTATCGGGGCCTGCTACACCCTCCGCGAATTGCTGTCGCCGGAAGGGATGGTGCTGGCGATACAGAACGCGCCTCCCGTGACGGGATGGCGGCTGCGCATGCGGTATAACGAGGCCACTGACGAAGAGATTAACCCGCAGCGCGGGGACTGTATCGCGCTGCCCTCCAGGACGGATGCCCTGCTTGCCTTCCGGTCGCTGCAGGAAGGCACCGCGTGAGCCTGGACGAACGAACCCTTAAGCCAGTTAACAGGAAACCAGATGAACCGGACCGATGATAAATCACAGACCGAAACGGACGTGATGGCCAGCGCCTTCAGCACAATGCGCAAGTACGGCATGAATATCCTCACCGCCACCCAGCATATGGATATTAATGCTTACGTGAAATCCGATCCACGAATGCCGAGAACGCGGCTGCGCCGCTACCTGGGCCAGTACGGTCTGCGCGGTGAGGCGCTGAACAGGGAGGTCAGGCGTATCGTTGCCGGACCAGAACGTCGCGACAGCAAGCTGCAGGAAGGGATTTACCATACGTGGCCCTATGGCTGGGAGCCTGGGGATTTCACGCCGATGATGCGCCGTATTTTTCGCGGAAAGCGCACCCGTCACCTGATGATGTTTGATGAAATGCCACAGCTGTTTGGCAAGTCAGGATAAGCCGGAGTGAACCGGGAAATAATGGCTGCGCAGGCAGCCGGTGAGCTCGTAGAGCAGCTGCATGACAATGGAGGCATAAAATGATGCCAGCACTGCCAGGCCATACCGGGGCTTTTTCCTCTGCTCAGTTGCCGGTGGCCATCGATTACCCGGCCGCGCTGGCACTGCGCCAGATGGCTCTCGTTCAGGACGAACTGCCGAAATATCTGCTGGCACCGGAAGTAAGTGCCCTGCTCCACTATGTACCCGATCTCCACCGCAAGATGTTGCTGGCCACTCTCTGGAATACCGGCGCGCGCATTAACGAAGCGCTGGCCCTGACACGGAGTGATTTTTCGCTGGCACCGCCCTACCCGTTCGTGCAGCTGGCCACGCTCAAACAGCGTGCGGAGAAAGCGGCCCGAACGGCCGGTCGTGCTCCGGCCGGTAGCCTGCCTCATCGTATCGTTCCGCTTTCCGATCCGCAGTATGCCCGCCAGCTGGAAATGATGGTGGCCACCCTGAAAATTCCGCTGGAGCGCCGTAATAAACGCACCGGCAGAACTGAGAAGGCACGCATCTGGGAAATCACCGACAGGACGGTCCGGACCTGGATAAGTGAAGCCGTTGATGCGGCTGCCGCCGACGGGGTGACGTTTTCGGTGCCGGTCACCCCGCACACGTTCCGGCACAGCTACGGGATGCACATGCTGTATGCCGGCATCCCGCTGAAGGTGCTGCAGAGCCTGATGGGACACAAGTCGATTAGCTCAACGGAAGTTTATACGAAGGTGTTTGCGCTCGATGTGGCTGCACGTCACCGGGTGCAGTTCCAGATGCCGGGCGATGAGGCGGTGGCCATGTTGAAGGGTAACTTTTAAGTAGTCAGTTTATATCTAATGTTACAAGCTGGCGCGCCCTTAGTTTTTTTTAAGAAACAGATAATAGGCAATTATTCCAGCACCTATATATACAAGTGCATAAAAGAGAAAGTTATTCATTTAAATCACCATATAAAATATGGCCGCATTCGCGGCCAAAGATAAAAGCCAGTAGAACTAGTTATACCTGATTTGAGAGTTAAGCACTTCTTCAATCTCATCAGATGAGATTGTGTCAATGGTGACGTCATTTTCATGCTTACAGCGCCAGCAAGTAAATTTAGCAGCGTAGGTGTAAGAGGTTAAATTGTTTTCAACTACGCCATTGTAATAACTATCAATATCCGGGTCATTATTGGCATCACACTTCTCACATAAAATTCCCATTTTATATCCTTTAACTCAAATAGTTACAGGTGATAGACTGCTACATCAGAACATCATTTCAACTATTAGGCGGAACGCGTGAACCAGGTCATGTCACCTATCACTCATATGGTATCAATCCTGCGTTTTGCCAGCCAGTAGAACAGGACGGCAACACCTTCCCAAATGAAGTAATGTTGCGGGAAGGTGCTCTCTTGAGAGGCAGTAGCACATCAATCATTATTTAATGATATCATGATACAATGATTTCATTTTCTTGGGTAAAAGCGATTCGATACTGTCTACAGATGTTCGAGTTGCATCCCATGATAACCAACCAGTTTCGCCATAATTTGCGTTGTACCATCTTTCCTTTACCATCCGATGCTCCTGATAATCAGGAGTATTCATCCCCCATATTTCCACAGGGATAGGTAAATGGTTATCTGTAGAAACATCAGTGAGGCAAAAATCAGCGAGATATTCATGAGTGGATGAATCATAACGTAGGGGTTTGTAAAACGATCGCTCCAGCTCGAATAGCTTTTGTTCAAACGCCCCTTCATTCAATGAATCTAGCGGTATGTAGCGATCACTTACCATCATCAGGGCCAGCTGTCTCACCTGGGCTGATTTTGCGCCAGGAACATCCGTAACAGCTATTACAAATACCTTCATACCTTTTATCCAGCCATTCACCGCAATTGGAAATCTGTCTAACGCAGACTTCCATCTGGCATCATCAAGTCCCAGAAAAGGCATGCCGGAAAAGTCACGTACAGGAAGTCGATTTAATCCATCCATGTAACTTTCAGAGAACTTTGCAAGCTCAGCAATAACTACAAGACGTTGTTTATTAACTTTCGCACGTTCGACAGTCATGCTGTTTCTTCTGCTATCGCTGGAGTTCGTGTAGGCCGGAGTGAGCAGAACGTCAGATAACTTTGTTTTGCCTGCTTCTATCTTTTCTGCCTGCTTAAACAAGTGATAACCCAGTTTAGTGGATGAACGCATACCGTCCATTTTAGGTACCCATGTGTTATAGCTGGTTGTCTCCCAGAGAAAATGTAGAAGACCAAGAATAGAAACAGTGTCGCGTTTATTGTTCCGTGAAGCATCACCAGAACGCAGAGAACTATCTATGGGTGTTGACGGACCGGTTACCTGCAACGGGTAATCAAGCTTAATATTGATTGTTCCATCCGGCTTCTCTTTCAATGCGTCCTGTGTATAACACCCCTGCGGCCCTTCAGGACTGAGGCTACTATAGAATCTACAGTCCTCTCTGTGTTTTATACCCGTGAGTGGGAATCGAGCTAAATGATGTTTCTCCACTCTGAGCCTCACAGAGAGTGGCAATTCTTTACCCGTACATAAGCAAGCGGCATATGAATTACAGTCTCGCGACTTTTTAAGAGCCACCTGGAACGGTGTCGTATTCGATGAATCATCCTGCCTGTCGCCACCAAAATAAGCAGGCGCAGAGTTATCTCCAAAGTAGATTTTCAATGTGTACTGTTTCATAAACTATCCTCGCGCACTTGATCATGAAATCATTACATCATGCTTTCATTGTTTGGTAATGAATTACTATCAGTCAGTTACGTAAATCATGCTATAATTATATCATTAAATCATGATTTCATCTTGTTAAGTTGTTCGATTTTGGGCAATATGAGAAGTGGGATGTATGTGTTTAATGAAATCATGATTTAATGAAGGTGGTATATATGGGAAAGGTTATATCGATCGTTGGTCAGAAAGGCGGAGGTTCAAAAAGTACCAAAGCCAGAACACTTGCTGTTGGGTTTACTGAAGCTGGATGGAAGACTCATCTGGCGGACATAGACACGAAGCAACAAACCTCTCTGAAGTGGACAGAACGACGCGAGAACAATGGTCTAAGCCAAATTGACTGCGCTCTTTACCGCCGGGTAGATACAGCTGTCAAAATGAAAGATAGCTGCCATTTGCTTATCATCGATGGTCGTCCTGCAGCAGAGACAACATCACTGGATGTGGCTGATGAATCTGATCTCGTTATCATAACCACTGGGACCACAATTGATGATCTGGAACCCTCTCTGGAACTTGCCCGCGAATTGATTAAAAAGGGCATTGAGAAAAGCAAAATCGTATTCATTGTCGCAAAGTCACCATCTCAGTCACAGGGCGAAAAAGCTCAGGAGACTATCAAGGCGTGGGGCTTCAAAGTTCTCAATACAATCATTCCATTCAAAACCAGTTACGGTGAGGCTCTGGATGCGGGGCGTGCCCTCCATGAAACTCCTTTCAAATCCTTAAACGAAACAGCAAAACAAATGATCGAAGAAATTCATGATATCATTAATTCATGATAGCATGATTTAACGATTTCATTATTTTGGATATGAGGAGTTCTATGAAAGCCCCAGGAAAATCAATAAAACTTGCGCCTCCTAAGGAGGATGAGCCAACTCTGGATGTTACCGGAAAGGGAGCTGCGCCGGATTCGTCGGTTAAACCTATCCAAATCAAAGTGCCGGTATCTAAGCATAAAGAGATGAAAGCTTACGCGGCAGAACAGGGAATATCGATGACAGATATGCTCCTTGCAGGATATGAAATGTATCGCAATAAAATGAAATGATGAAATCATGATTTCATTTCCAGGTTAACCACTCAGCCCCCGCCTTCATGAAAGGATGAAATCATGATTTCATCCTTTCATCTAAGTATATGCACTCTAATCGCCTGTCACCTCGCTTACTAAAAAAGTACAAAGCAACTTAATGATTGCATGAAATCATGACTTCATGCTTTTTTTATGGCTGCTCCAGATTTTCTTATCTAATCATATCTCTTTGCCGCACAGCTGGGACTCAAGATTAATCTTTGCAGACTCCGGCCGCAGATCATTCAGCCATAGAATCGGTGTTCTATGGGAAACAGGTCAACTTTGTAGCCCCCCGGAATATGGGAAACAGGTCAACTTTGTAGCCCCCCGGAATATGGGAAACAGGTCAACTACACAGACACCCCGGAATATGGGAAACAGGTCAACTTCACAGACATCCCGGACTATGGGAAACAGGTCAACTTTGCGGACGGCCCGTAATGTGGGAAACAGGTCAACTTCGCAGACGGCCCGGACTGTGGGAAGCAGGTCAACTTCGCAGACGGCCCGGACTGTGGGAAACACATCAACTTCGCAGGCGGCACGAACTGTGGGAAACAGGTCAACTTCGCAGATGGCCCGTATTGTGGGAAACACGTCAACTTCGCAGACGGCCCGGACTGTGGGAAACACATCAACTTCGCAGACGGCACGAACCGTGGGAAACAGGTCAACTTTATGGCCAGCAGGGAGTGTGGGAAACACGTCAACTTCGCGGACAGTCATGACTGTGGGAAACAGGTCAACTTAATAACTGGCCGGGACTGTGGGAAAGAAGTCAACTTAGAGGGCAGCCCGAACAGTGGGAAACAGGTCAAGTTCGGCATGTAATGTGGGAAATACAGCAAGTTTAGTATCCCCCCAAAAGTAAGAAACAGTCCAAGGGGGGATATAGGATAAATTTCAGATTATTGTTTTTTTTCAAGAAAATTAAACAGTAAGCGACCATCTTCTTCGGTTGTATAACTTACCTTTAAGGGCGTCTTCTCATTAATTTTCTTCAGCGCAGGTTCCAGGAAGGTACGTTTCATTTCCGCAATATTGTTCTTCTGCGAGGTTGGAAGCATAAACCTTTCACATAACCAGTCATGTGTGGTGATCCAGACACCAGTGCTCCGGAACTGACACAGGCTTTCATAAAGCCGGATGACACGAACACTATTGAGCTGGCCGCAGTCATAGAGAGAATAGGTTGTGAACTGGGAGGTTAAGCCAACAAGGAATGGCATGACCTTGTAGTTAAACTCAATCTGCCAGGACCCTCGGCCTCTCTTCATTCCTGCTTCAGCAAGCCAAGGACGTTTAACTTCTTCAAACTCACCTTCTTTTGGATAGAAGGTAACCGTTGATTCGCCCAAAGCATTTACCCCAGCCTTTACATCACGACTGGCGACAGACGTAGCGACATTGAAGTATTTGACGTAATCGGAAACGCTAATTTTGAAGAGAGGTAATACGTCAGAATCATCATCCTGACTGTCGTTGAAATAGGCCTGCATAAGGCATAACCACAGCACACGTTTTGCCTGGAGAGGCAAGTAATATGCGGCTTCGGTCAATTCGTTAGATTGCTTTATACTGGCGCGTTTTTTAAACGTTTTAGTAGCTGGCAAGAGTGCTTGAGTATCCATTCCAAGGCCTATGGGTAAATTATTATTCACCCATAATGACAGTGAAAACAGAAATTGCAAGCTATCACGTTACTTATCCACCGGGAAAATATGCAATTTATCCACAAGTGGATAAATGAGATCTAAACTTGACCTGTTTCCCATAGCTTGTTGATGCGTATCCCATAGCTTGTTGCTATGGAACCCACAGATACGTGATTAATTACCCATAATATGTTAACCAGTTGCCCATAATGAACTCCTCTCAGGGCGCGCTGCATGCGGCTTTCAGGCTCCCTAAAAGGAGTAAAATAAAGAAAAAAGAATTAAAAAAGACTTTATAAAAATATACCCGTGGATAAGTGGATAAAGCTGAGTGGGGTATCCATTTAACACCGAGCGTAAGCAGAATTTATCCGTGCAGTTCCCTGGTGCTTCCTCGCTCACTCGCGGGCTTCGCCCTGTCGTTCGGCTGCGGCGAGCACTACTGGCTCTCTCTGAAAAGCGAAATTTAACCGATCCTCGCTATGGGGATATCTTTCCAGCGTGTGGTGTACGCGGGGGAGAGCATATCGCGTTTCATCTGCCATGCAGGCGCAATCCCTCGTCCTGCAAACCAGACCTGTCCCAGCCCGGAATGATTAATGCCATCGAGAACCTTCATCAGCTCAGCGCTGTGAGGACGTTCGTCGAACAGCTGCAGCTGCGAAACTCCGGAGCCGGTGAAGTCATTCAGCATCACACCGGCTTTAGCATACCGGTGCCCATCCTTCCAGATACGCTCCAGAGCCGTTGTGGCGGCCGCAATGATGTCCCGGGTGTCCTGAGTGGGGGTAAGCAGTTTCTCCGTGGCCACGTTGCCGTAGTAAGGCTCTTTAACGGCGAACGGAGACGTTTTGATGAATACGGAAATATGCCGGCAGTACTGGCGCTCTTTACGCAGCTTTTCTGAGGCCCGTTCTGCGTACTGACAGACAGCCTGGCGCAGCGAATCGTATTCAGTGATCTTCTCGCCAAAACTGCGGCTGCAGACAATCTGTTGTTTAGTAGGCGGTGCTTCTTCAAGCGACATGCAGCTTTCCCCGTTCAGTTCGCGCACTGTTCGCTCGAGAACGACGGAGAAATTTTTCCGGATGAAGGCCGGGTTCGTCAGGGCCAGATCGAGCGCGGTCCTGATGCCAAGAACATTGAGCTTGCGTGCAATACGGTTTCCCACGCCCCAGATCTCTTCGACCGGCTGCAGTGAAAGCAGTTTCCGCGTTCGCTGAGGATTCCCCCGGGTCAGGGCGAGCACGCCACGAAACTGTTTCCACTCCTTTGAGGCCCACTGGGCTGATTTTGCCAGGGTTTTCGTCGGCCCGGCACCCACGCCGATGGTCAGACGGGTACAGTCATACACGTGCTGGCGCAGCTGCCGGCCGAAGTCCTCCAGGTCCATGCAGTGCTCAACGCCGGTCAGGTCGAGGAACATCTCGTCAATCGAATACTGTTCCACCCTGGGGGCCAGCTCCTCCAGGCAGCTCATCACGCGCGCTGACATCGAGGCATAAAGTTCATAGTTGCTTGAGAACGCGTATATTTTTTCCGGGTACTTTTCGTTTTTCATCTGAAACCACGGCGTGCCCATTTTGATCCAGGGCTTTGCCTCGGCACTTCTTGCGATGACGCAGCCATCGTTATTACTGAGCACCACAACCGGCTTTCCTTTCAAATCAGGGCGGAAAACACGTTCGCAGCTGGCATAAAAGCTGTTCACATCGGCCAGGGCAAACATCAGTACATCTCCCTCGGGCGGTGGATGATGTGCGTGACGACGCCAAAGATATCCAGATCGTCCGGGTCGGGATAAATCGGCGACCAGGCGGCGTTCATTGGCTGCAGCGTCAGTCGTGGCGTCAGCAGAAGCCGTTTAACCGTAAACTCCCCCTGCACGCTGGCCACAACAATATCGCCGTGCCGGGGCTTCTCTGCACTGTCCACAACCAGCAGATCGCCATTGTAAAGGCTGCCGTCGGACATGCTGTCACCGCTGGCACGGAGATAGTAAGTCGCGCTCGGGTGCCGTATGCAGTAATCATGGAGATCCAGGTCGGACTCGACATAGTCAGCGGCAGGGCTGGGAAAACCGCAGCTGGCCAGGTCTGCAAACAACGGATGGGCCTGTGGCGGGAGTGCTTTCCCGGTGCTGAAAAGCTGCAGTTTCATCTTTCCTCCTGACGTCTAAATGTACTGGTTATGCATACAGTATATTTAACAGCGCGAGGATAATCCAGATCACCTGCTTCATGAACAGGGTGAGTAATCTAAGTTACTCAAAATGCTATTTATTCTCATTATGAGATATTTAAATTACTCACAATGAGAAAATAAGGCTTTTGTTTTGCCATTTTGCTCTTATAATATGTATCAAATTGAGTTTAATTAACGGAGCATAATGATGAATATTTACTGCGATGATGGTTCAACTAATGTTAAGCTGGCATGGTTTGAAGGAAACGAGCTGCAGACCCGGGTTTCAGCTAACTCCTTCCGGCATGGCTGGAAAGTGGCGGAATTCAGTGCCGCAACGTTCAACTATCAGGTGGGCACGCTGAAATACACCTGGGACAGCGTCAGCCGGGATGCCATCCCGACGACAAACGTGGAATACCAGTACGGTGATCTCAACCTGCTGGCCGTGCATCATGCCCTGCTGAACAGCGGACTTGAGCCGCAGCCGGTGAGCCTGACCGTGACGCTGCCCCTGAGCGAGTATTATGACGGGGACTGCCAGCGGAACGAGGAGAACATCCGACGCAAACGGGAAAACCTGATGCGTGAGCTGGTTCTGAATAAGGGCAGGGCATTTACCGTAACGGACGTGAAGGTGATGCCGGAATCACTGCCGGCGGCGTTCTCCCGTCTCGCCGAGCTGAAGCCCGGACCCGCTGAGACCACACTGATTATCGATCTCGGCGGAACCACGCTCGATGCCGGCGTGATTGTCGGACAGTTTGATGATATCAGTGCGGTACACGGCAATCCGTCTGTCGGCGTGTCACAGGTCACCCGCGCAGCTGCAGGCGCGCTGCGGGCTGCAGACAGCGAAACCAGCGCGCTTATTGCTGACACGGTCATCCGCAACCGCAATGATCGTCAGTATCTGCAGCGAGTGATCAACGATGCCGGAAAAATTGACAATGTTCTGAACAAAATTACAGAGGCAATCACTTCCCTGGGCGCGCGCGTCACCAGTGAGCTGACGGCCTTCAGGAACGTTAACCGGGTATTCCTGGTCGGGGGAGGGGCATCCCTCATTGAAGAGGCTATCCGTCAGGCCTGGCCTCTGGCTCCTGACCGTATCGAGGTTATCGGCGATCCGCAGCTGGCGCTGGCCAGAGAGATTGCCCTTTACAATAAAGAGGACTAAACGTGCCGGACGGCCAGTATTCTTTCTATCTGCACAGCGACGATCGCACCGACATCGCGGCGATGGCGACCATCAGCACCATCTCACAGCCCCTGCGTGGTGACTTCATCCGGACCGCCGCCACCGCCGGGGCGGTGATGTACCAGACGGATGCACGTTTACCGGCGCTGATCCCGGTGTTCTTTGACGGGCATCTGAGCGCTATCCGGCTTTGTGCCGTGATGGCGCTGGTATCCGGCACCTGGTCTTCACTCTCAGGACTTCCTGATGAGCCTGATGGTGGCGTGGCGGCTCTGGCCATGTCACCGGAGACGGAATACCAGCGCCGGCGTTACACCCTGACGCTTCAGGATGACCGGAGCAGTGAACGGGTTGAGCGTGTGCTGACGGGCGTGTCATCCCGCCTGCGCGGAGAGCTGCTGAGAAACCTGATTATCACCGGTCTGGCCCTGCATACGACCGCACCGGAGCTGCCGCGTCTGCTGGCCAGTATGCCGGTACCGCCCGGCACGGTCAGCGAGCTGCAGGTTCTGGTTCAGCAGATGGCTGGTACGGCTGACGTGAGTATGGCTGCAGTGCCGGAGAAACCAGCGGAGCCTGCCGCACCGGTATCCGCTGAAGCGACCAGGATAAAGAAAAATATGCGCCGGGCATTCGGAGACTAGAACATGTCAGTGATTAAACAAAAAGCAGAGCAGTGCATTCATAACTTTCTGCGCGCCCGGAACGTGCCTGAATCTCAGTGGCCGGAACGGGTAAAAAAGATCGGCAGGGGAATGATACTGGCAGGTGTTGCCGTCGTGGTTCCCGGTGTTCTGGTTGATAATATCTCCCTGCCGGTGACAATTGCGATGCAGGTCTGCTACGCCTCGCTGATCGGCCTCGGTGTTCTCCTGGCGTTTGACGATAAAAAGCCGAAGAACCGATCCTGAGCAGGAACATCATTCAGAATGGTAACCAGACAGCCCGGGAGGGACTGATGCAAAGGGTTGAGAGAGCGGGGCTGACGCTGGCGGAGGCCAGCGAGCTGTTGAACTGTCAGGACATAAGGGAGATGAACAACAATGAGGAGGACAAATGAAGTGTAATACTGCAATTTTGTTTGTGGCGCTCACACTGGCAATACCTGGTGCGGTGAATGCGGCAGCCACAGTGGCGGTTCTTGACCAGATGGCCAAGCAAAAGCAAAAGGAACGTGAAGACCAGCTCGAAGCCGTGGAACGTGATGCTTTGGCACAGCCAGATGCATGGAAAGCGTATCTACAGGTGTCTGACGCAGTGCCTGCTGATGCTCCCATCATGCTGCAAAACCGCTACCGCAGCCTCGCCATTTCACTGGCACTGAAGGCTGCAATGGCCTGTTCCCCAGACGCCCTCAAGCTCCTCGGGCGTAACGACGTGATAGAGTTTCGCGTACTCCGATCATCGTTAGTCTCAGCCTGCAAAACAGCTAAATAAGTTTCGTGCCAGCTGCCCACTTCCAGATTCCAATCTTCGGCTGGCATTCTCTCAATCCTGTAACCCTCTGTCCTGCATTGTCCTGAAGAGGACAATGCAGGACAAAAAAAAACGGCAGGGTGACATCTCATCCCTGCCGTCAAAACTAATCGCTTAATTTTTCGGCGATTATAATGTATTGTTTTGTGATGTAAATCACATTTTAATTTAATGTGAAATTTTCCCTCCGCTTTATATCTCCCGTAAGAAATTACCCGCCGTGCCTTCACGCTAACCCGGCCGCTGCGGTCGCAAGGGTTCACGTTGTCTCCGTCCTCACCCGTTCGCGCCCTGCACGGTGCATTCAGCCCGTGAAGGGCTTGCGCTGCGGCTTCGGCGTCGCCCTGGCGTCCTCCGCTTTACGCCGTGTTTTTGTGGCGGCACGGCGCAAGAGGGTGCCGGATGCTGAGGACACAACCATGTTCAGACTGACCTGTATTGAACTCGATAACGGCGAGTTTGCCGTCTATATCAATCACCATTACCTGGGGAGTGAAGATGCCAGCGGAGAGCGACTTTCTCTGGGGGAGGTTCTGGAGCAGCTCTCCCAGCTGCCGGGCGTGGAATTACAGACCCTGCTGGAACCCGTACCGGAGTGCGATGACTGGTGCTGGAACGACATCGCCGATCGCGTCCTGCCGTCGCGTCCTGCATGTCGTGATGATGTGACGGTGGCAGGGCTCATCGCCAGGCTGAAGCAGTACCCACCGGATGCACTGTGTATGGGGACGTTCTGGCTGGAAGATGATTTTCTGTCGCTTGATGACAGTCTGTCGGAGGAAGAAATTGCAGAAGCCATGCGTATCTGCGACCACAGCCACGATGCAGGCATCGGTTTTAACTGGGACACGCTGCAGTTCGCTATCGACCACGTGAAGGGGCGCTGAAAAAAAGGACACCATCCGGGGAGGGGGTGTCCTGAAGCCATGCAATTCGTTACAGGTGAAAACCCTTAAGATGTTTTCGGCGCTGATAATCACATAATCACTTCGCACTTTCACCTGCCATATATCCGACTCAAAAAAAAGACGTCTCCGGTCGGGGACGTCCTGAAATCAAAGGCACACATGTCAGATAACGGCGCGAATCCATTATCAGTGTGCATTCTGCCATACACTCACGGACTCATCAGCTACCAGAACCGGTACCGAAGGATGTCGGTTCCCTCCGCCTTATTGCCGCCAGCCGGCGGCGTGTTCAACGCCGTGCCTTCACGCTAACCCGGCCGCTGCGGTCGCAAGGGTTCACTTGTCTCCGTCCTCACCCGTTCGCACCTTTCACGGTGCATTCAGCCCGTGAAAGGCTTGCGCTGCGGCTTGCGGCGTCGCCCCTGCGCCCTCCGCTTTTCGCCGGGTTTTTGTGGCGGCACGGCGCAAGAGGGTGCCGCATATCAGAGAGGAGTGTGTCTATGTCCCGTTTTATTCTGGGTGACTGCGTGCAGGTGATGTCCCGTTTTCCGGCGCGTGCCGTCGATTTTATTCTTACCGATCCACCGTATCTGGTTGGCTATAAGGACCGTACCGGTCGTACCCTGGCCGGGGACAACTCAGCAGAATGGCTCCAGCCCGCCTGTCATGAAATGTACCGCGTGCTGAAAAATGACAGCCTGATGGTGAGTTTCTATGCCTGGAACCGCGCGGATCTGTTTCTGAATGCGTGGAAAACGGCCGGTTTCCGGGTGGTTGGCCATATCGTCTTTGCCAAGAGCTACGCCTCAAAATCGACGTTCGTGGGTTACACCCATGAGAGTGCCTACCTGCTGGCAAAGGGAAGGCCGCAAACCCCGGACCGTCCCATCCCGGACGTGATCCCCTGGAAATACACGGGCAACCGACATCACCCGACGGAGAAGCCGGTGCAGAGCCTGCGGCCGCTGATTGAATCGCTCACGCGTCCGGGGGCTATTGTCCTTGACCCGTTCGCCGGCAGCGGCTCCACCTGCGTGGCCGCCGCCGAAGCCAGCCGCCGCTATATCGGGATCGAGATGCTTGAGCAGTACCACGCCGCCGGCGTTCGACGTCTGGCACAGGTTGAACGGGCAAGAAGGATGCCGGCGGCCAATGACGGCGCGTTTTACCCCGACTATCCGGAGGCGGCATGAACTACCCGGGCCTTGAAAACCTGCGCGCGGACGTGGCCGCGCTCAGCAATGCCATGTGTGACGTGCGGATGCTGCTGAACCGCCTCGAATCGCAGCACCGGCACGACGCGGCAACGCTTACCGAACGTATGGCTGCGCAGACTCTGCGCCGGATCAACACCCTGCTTCTTGAAGCCTACCGCGAAGCCCTGGTGCTGGACGAAACCTTTCAGGACTGACTGACCCTGCCGGGCTGATGCCCGGTCTGTAACCCCTTACAAGAGAGAACAAACGATGTACGGAACCCGCGAAGAACTTTGTGTACAGCTTGAAAACATGTTCACGTTTGACGAACCCCTGGTCCTGCTGGTCTGGACGGAAGAGGGGATTAGCGTGGCCTGCCGTGAAGCCCAGCCAGAACCGGACGGGGCTGAAATCCGGAATCTGATGAAGGCGATCGGCGAAATGAAAATGACGCAATACCGCCAGGAGGGGGTAAATAATCTGACTGTCAGCGATCTCCTGGCCCGTCAGCGGGAAGCGGCAAACCGTCAGGTGAGTGTTCCGGCGGTACTCCTGTCCCGCGTCCTGCGTAACTATGAATGTGAGCTGGAAAACCGGATCGGTATGGCCTGGGAAGCCGGGCGGCAGGAGCCTGAATCCGTCAGGAATGAGCTGAAGGACGTTCACGCCTTACAGGAGACGCTGGCCGCGTAAGGGAAAGAGCCGGGGTAACGCCCCGGCAACCGGTGGACATCCACAGCGAAAAGGATGTCAGTGCCTTCCGCTTCTATCCGCCGCTGCCCTCCGGGCCACGTCGGGACAATGAAACTCCCCTGAAGCTCCGTGCGGTGACGGCATGCGCCGTGACTTCACTGTAGCCCGGCCGCATCGGCCACAAGGGTTCGCTCACGCCTCCGTCCTCACCCGTTCGCACCCTTCACGGTGCATTCAGCCCGTGAAGGCTTTGCGCTGCGGCTTGCGGCGTCGCCCCTGTGTCCTCCGCTTTTCGCCGGTCTGTCGTGTCGTCACGGCGATGCCGGAACCGAGAATATGTTAACCGTGGAGGATCTATGAACCAGACCGTGACCTGTGATGCTGTTCGTCTTGAGGGTGCGCAGCGCCTGACTTTCCTGCCTGATTTGTTTGGCGGCGATTTTATGACGTCCGAGGCATCCGTGTACGCCTATGCCCAGCGTTACTGCCCTGAGTATCAGGGGGGATTCTGGCAGTTTTACCGGCTGCCGGAAGGTGGCGGATATATGGCGCCTGACGTGGAGAGCCTGACCCTGTGCAATCCGGACAACTGGTTTGAGCAGACTGTCAGCGGGGAAGTGGCGGGGATCATTCTCACGGCGCTGGTACTGAATCACCGGAGCTGGCACCACAGCAACCATGACCATGAAGAGCTGTGCCGCCACTTCTGCCGTCGCTATGAGCAGCTTATGGCATTTGCTGACACCCATCCGGAAAGCGCCACCATCTGGCGTGCCCTTGACTGACTGACCACGGGCGGCGATGCCGCCCGATAAAAGGAGAAAAACATGATTGGTACAGCAAGAGAAATTGCCCTTGAAATGTTCAGACATTCCGACCTCGATGGCGAGAAATACGTTTTCGCCTGCTGGAATCGAAATGACATTCGTTGCGTCTGCCTTGACTGGGATTTAACCGATGAGGAACTGGATGAAGTCCTGCGTCGGCTAAGTTCATGCCTTGAAAGTGGCGCGGATATCGGCCAGATACGGGCGATTGTCGAAACCATGCTCGATGAGCGACGCGAGAAGCGAACCGTGACTATTCCCGCGAAATCGCTGGCCTTAGTCATGCAGCTTGCAGGACGGGAGATGCAACGTATCGCAGTATGCGCGGAGGATGGCGGCGGATCGGCAGAAGAAACCCTGAAAGAAGAAAACGACGTCATGATGCGCCTGCGCGCTGCGCTCGAGGCCTGACAGAAAAGCCGGAGGCATTGCCTCCGGAAACAGAACAAAAGGAGAACACCATGCAACTGTCACCGGAAACCCGCAGCATCCTGCGCCAGTATAAAACGCTCATCAACGAGCGACGTCGCGAATCAGGACTCAGCCCCGTAACCACAGCGAAAGTGCTGGATGAGATCTGCGAATCGGCTACCCGCCAGTGCGCCGTCTATCTTTGCGGCCACTTCATTCTCCAGGGCGGTCAGGGGGATGGAAAGTAAATAATCCGGGCGGGGCATAGGCGCCGCCTGTTCGCGCGCGAAAACCCTGTCATCCCTTCGGGCTGACGGGGCGGCAAGGCCAGCGCCTGCGGCGCTGCCCCCTCCCGCCCGGATGTAAGCCCGGAGAGATGCAGATGAAAGGCATTGTGAGGGCAAATTGTCACGGATACGGTCCTGCGTGGCGTGGCGTGGCGTGGCGTGGCGTGGCGTGGCGTGGCGTGGCGTGGCGTGGCGT
>NZ_SJON01000028.1 GCF_004331385.1 Enterobacter quasihormaechei | reverse complement strand
GGGCTAATTAATTATCCCTGAAATAAAAAGGACGCTTCGGCGTCCTTTTTTATTTTCTGACCCTTTCCCTGTCACAAACTTTCGCATTTTTTAACCGCTCCCGGCCCGTATCCTGGCGTATGTGCTATTGTAATCATAACCATTCTCACTTACACTTTGCGCATATTTTGAACGGGAGTCTTTATGTACGTTTGTTTATGTAATGGTGTAAGCGACAAAAAAATTCGTCAGGCCGTTCGCCAGTTTCAGCCACAATCATTCCAGCAGCTTCGCAAGTTTGTTCCGGTGGGAAATCAATGCGGTAAATGCGTTCGCGCAGCGCGTGAGATCATGCAGGACGAACTGATGCAGATCCCGGAATTCAAAGAGATCGCGTAAGCCTCTATCTTTTTTTTGACATCCCCGTAGCCCGTTCTACGCTTCAATGAGTGGAAGCGGAGGGACTATATAATGAAAGGTGATGTTAAAATCATAAGTTATCTCAATAAATTATTGGGAAATGAGCTTGTCGCAATCAATCAGTATTTTCTCCATGCAAGAATGTTCAAGAACTGGGGACTGACTCGCCTCAACGATGTGGAATACCATGAGTCCATTGATGAAATGAAACACGCCGATAAATACATTGAGCGTATTTTATTCCTTGAAGGCATCCCTAACCTACAGGATCTGGGAAAACTGGGCATCGGCGAGGATGTCGAAGAGATGCTGCGTTCCGATCTCCGGCTGGAGCTGGAGGGCGCAAAAGACTTGCGTGAAGCCATTGCCTATGCGGATAGCGTACATGACTACGTCAGCCGCGATATGATGATCCAGATCCTGGCCGATGAAGAAGGGCATATCGACTGGCTGGAAACCGAACTGGATCTCATCAGCAAAATTGGCCTACAGAACTATCTCCAGTCTCAGATTAAAGTGGAAAGTTAATCAGGCTTTCCCAGCCAACGCATAAACCCGCTGCCGCCAGAAATGGCCCAAAAGGCAGTGGGTTTTTTAATGCCCCTTTATCTGGGTTGATTAACGAGAAACCCGTCAGGTATAGCAGCGCCATCAATGCGGCCACTAACGCCAGTATTGGGAGCGCACACCAGCCGTGCCATGCCCCCAGCGCCGCCAGATATTTTACATCGCCATACCCCATCCCTTCACGTTGGCAGACAAGCCGATAGCCCCAATAGATGGCGGCGAATCCAACATAGCCTGTCATCGCACCCACCACCGCGCTCGGTAAAAAATCAGGATGGAGACAAAGCTGGTAAAGCAGGCCCGTCCAGAGCAGCGGGCAGAGCAAGCGGTCGGGCAGGAGCCCATCGCGAATATCTGCGCGTACCAGCAAGGCCGACAGCGAAAAATAGATTAGGAGAAAGGGGAGGGTCATTAACATGGCACAGGCCTCAAAAGGATTTGAGCGCATATTCTTTCTAATCCCTGTGCCCGGCAATGTGCAAAATCCGCAGTTGCGTAGCCGCTTCAGGAAAAGCGGTGAGACAAGAGCTATTGCAGAAAAGGTTGCGTGGCCACACGCACACTATGCCTTTAGCGCTTAATTTCTAAACGGCACTTGCGTCTTGCCCAGATTTACGTATAATGCGCGGGCTTGTCGTAATTGACGGCGGGTTCAATCTGAACCAGAGTAGCTCACTTTGTTACTCAACAATGCTCCCAATTGGGGAGCTACGTAAGAACGGTTACACTCTCCCATCAATCGTAATGGGTTTGAGGAGTAATCATTTTCGTTTATAAAATAATTGGAGCTCTGGTCTCATGCAGAACCAAAGAATCCGTATCCGCCTTAAAGCGTTTGATCATCGTCTGATCGATCAATCAACCGCGGAAATCGTCGAGACTGCTAAGCGCACTGGTGCGCAAGTCCGTGGTCCGATCCCGCTGCCGACCCGCAAAGAGCGCTTTACCGTTCTGATCTCTCCGCACGTTAACAAAGATGCGCGTGATCAGTACGAAATCCGCACTCACAAGCGTCTGGTTGACATCGTTGAGCCAACTGAGAAAACCGTTGATGCTCTGATGCGTCTGGATCTGGCTGCCGGTGTAGACGTGCAGATCAGCCTGGGTTAATCAGGTCATCGAGCGATTGAGAGGTTGAAACAATGATTGGTTTAGTCGGTAAAAAAGTGGGTATGACCCGCATCTTCACTGAAGATGGCGTTTCTATCCCAGTAACCGTAATCGAAGTTGAAGCAAACCGCGTTACTCAGGTTAAAGATCTGGCTAACGATGGCTACCGCGCTATTCAGGTTACCACTGGTGCTAAAAAAGCTAACCGTGTAACCAAACCAGAAGCGGGTCACTTCGCTAAAGCTGGCGTTGAAGCTGGCCGTGGTCTGTGGGAATTCCGTCTTGCTGAAGGCGAAGAGTTCACCGTAGGTCAGGACATTAGCGTTGAGCTGTTTGCTGACGTTAAAAAAGTTGACGTAACCGGTACCTCTAAAGGTAAAGGTTTTGCTGGTACCGTTAAGCGCTGGAACTTCCGTACCCAGGACGCTACCCACGGTAACTCCTTGTCTCACCGCGTTCCGGGTTCTATCGGTCAGAACCAGACTCCGGGCAAAGTGTTCAAAGGCAAGAAAATGGCAGGTCAGCTGGGTAACGAACGTGTAACCGTTCAGAGCCTGGACGTAGTACGTGTTGACGCTGAGCGCAACCTGCTGCTGGTTAAAGGTGCGGTCCCGGGTGCAACCGGTAGCGACCTGATCGTTAAACCAGCTGTGAAGGCGTAAGGGGATAGCAATGGAATTAGTATTGAAAGACGCGCAGAGCGCGCTGACTGTTTCCGAAACTACCTTCGGTCGTGATTTCAACGAAGCGCTGGTTCACCAGGTTGTTGTTGCTTATGCAGCTGGTGCTCGTCAGGGTACTCGTGCTCAGAAGACTCGTGCTGAAGTAACTGGTTCTGGCAAAAAGCCATGGCGCCAGAAAGGTACCGGCCGTGCGCGTTCAGGTTCTATCAAGAGCCCGATCTGGCGTTCAGGTGGCGTGACCTTCGCTGCGCGTCCACAGGACCACAGTCAAAAAGTTAACAAAAAGATGTACCGCGGCGCGCTGAAAAGCATTCTGTCCGAACTGGTACGTCAGGATCGTCTGATCGTTGTCGAGAAGTTCTCTGTTGAAGCGCCTAAAACTAAGCTGCTGGCTCAGAAACTGAAAGACATGGCTCTGGAAGATGTGCTGATCATCACCGGTGAGCTGGACGAGAACCTGTTCCTGGCCGCGCGTAACCTGCACAAGGTTGACGTACGCGACGCGACTGGTATCGACCCGGTTAGCCTGATCGCCTTCGACAAAGTCGTAATGACTGCTGATGCTGTTAAGCAAGTTGAGGAGATGCTGGCATGATTCGTGAAGAACGTCTGCTGAAGGTGCTGCGCGCACCGCACGTTTCTGAAAAAGCGTCTACTGCGATGGAAAAAACAAACACCATCGTTCTCAAAGTTGCTAAAGACGCGACCAAAGCAGAAATCAAAGCTGCTGTGCAGAAACTGTTTGAAGTCGAAGTCGAAGTCGTTAACACCCTGGTAGTTAAAGGGAAAGTTAAACGTCACGGACAGCGTATCGGTCGTCGTAGCGACTGGAAAAAAGCTTACGTCACCCTGAAAGAAGGCCAGAACCTGGACTTCGTTGGCGGCGCTGAGTAAGTCGGAGGAGTAATACAATGGCAGTTGTTAAATGTAAACCGACATCTCCGGGTCGTCGCCACGTAGTTAAAGTGGTTAACCCTGAGCTGCACAAGGGCAAACCTTTTGCTCCGTTGCTGGAAAAAAACAGCAAATCCGGTGGTCGTAACAACAATGGCCGTATCACCACTCGTCACATCGGTGGTGGCCACAAGCAGGCTTATCGTATTGTTGACTTCAAACGCAACAAAGACGGTATCCCAGCAGTTGTTGAGCGTCTTGAGTACGATCCGAACCGTTCCGCGAACATCGCGCTGGTTCTGTACAAAGATGGCGAACGCCGTTACATCCTGGCCCCTAAAGGCCTGAAAGCTGGCGACCAGATTCAGTCTGGCGTTGATGCTGCAATCAAAGCAGGCAACACCCTGCCGATGCGCAATATCCCGGTTGGTTCTACCGTTCATAACGTAGAAATGAAACCAGGTAAAGGCGGTCAGCTGGCGCGTTCCGCGGGTACTTACGTTCAGATCGTTGCGCGTGACGGTGCTTATGTCACCCTGCGTCTGCGTTCTGGTGAAATGCGTAAAGTCGAAGCAGACTGCCGCGCTACTCTGGGCGAAGTTGGCAATGCTGAGCATATGCTGCGCGTTCTGGGTAAAGCTGGTGCTGCACGCTGGCGTGGTGTTCGTCCTACCGTTCGCGGTACTGCGATGAACCCAGTCGATCACCCACATGGTGGTGGTGAAGGTCGTAACTTTGGTAAGCACCCGGTAACTCCGTGGGGCGTTCAGACCAAAGGTAAGAAGACCCGCAGCAACAAGCGTACTGATAAATTTATCGTACGTCGCCGTAGCAAATAATTTTAGAGGATAAGCCATGCCACGTTCTCTCAAGAAAGGTCCTTTTATTGACCTGCACTTGCTGAAGAAGGTAGAGAAAGCGGTGGAAAGCGGAGACAAGAAGCCCCTGCGCACTTGGTCCCGTCGTTCAACGATCTTTCCTAACATGATCGGTTTGACCATCGCTGTCCATAATGGTCGTCAGCACGTTCCAGTCTTTGTTACCGACGAAATGGTTGGTCACAAACTGGGTGAATTCGCACCGACTCGTACTTATCGCGGCCACGCTGCTGATAAAAAAGCGAAGAAGAAATAAGGTAGGAGGAAGAGATGGAAACTTTAGCTCAACATCGCCATGCTCGTTCTTCTGCACAGAAGGTTCGCCTTGTTGCTGACCTGATTCGCGGTAAGAAAGTGTCGCAGGCCCTGGACATCCTGACCTATACCAACAAGAAAGCTGCGGTATTGGTCAAGAAAGTACTGGAATCTGCCATTGCTAACGCTGAACACAACGATGGCGCTGACATCGACGATCTGAAAGTCGCGAAAATTTTCGTAGATGAAGGCCCAAGCATGAAGCGCATTATGCCGCGTGCGAAAGGTCGTGCAGATCGCATCCTGAAGCGCACCAGCCACATTACTGTGGTTGTGTCCGATCGCTGAGACTCTGGAGACTAGCAATGGGTCAGAAAGTACATCCTAATGGTATTCGCCTGGGTATTGTAAAACCATGGAACTCTACCTGGTTTGCGAACACCAAAGAATTCGCTGACAACCTGGACAGCGATTTTAAAGTACGTCAGTACCTGACTAAGGAACTGGCTAAAGCGTCTGTATCTCGTATCGTTATCGAGCGTCCAGCTAAGAGCATCCGTGTGACTATTCACACTGCTCGCCCTGGCATCGTTATCGGTAAGAAAGGCGAAGACGTAGAAAAACTGCGCAAGGTCGTAGCGGATATCGCTGGCGTTCCTGCACAGATCAATATCGCTGAAGTTCGTAAGCCTGAACTGGACGCTAAATTGGTTGCTGACAGCATCACTTCTCAGCTGGAACGTCGCGTTATGTTCCGTCGTGCTATGAAGCGTGCTGTACAGAACGCAATGCGTCTGGGCGCTAAAGGTATCAAAGTTGAAGTTAGCGGCCGTCTGGGCGGCGCGGAAATCGCACGTACCGAATGGTACCGCGAAGGTCGCGTACCGCTGCACACTCTGCGTGCTGACATCGACTACAACACCTCTGAAGCGCACACCACTTACGGTGTAATCGGCGTTAAGGTATGGATCTTCAAAGGTGAGATCCTGGGTGGTATGGCTGCTGTTGAACAACCGGAAAAACCGGCTGCTCAACCTAAAAAGCAGCAGCGTAAAGGCCGTAAATAAGGAGCGTCGCTGATGTTACAACCAAAGCGTACAAAATTCCGTAAAGTGCACAAAGGCCGCAACCGTGGTCTGGCGCAGGGTACGGATGTTAGCTTCGGCACTTTCGGTCTGAAAGCTGTTGGCCGTGGTCGTCTGACTGCACGTCAGATCGAAGCAGCACGTCGTGCAATGACCCGTGCAGTTAAGCGTCAAGGTAAGATCTGGATCCGTGTATTCCCGGACAAACCGATCACCGAGAAGCCACTGGAAGTTCGTATGGGTAAAGGTAAAGGTAACGTGGAGTACTGGGTTGCCTTGATCCAACCGGGCAAAGTCCTTTATGAAATGGACGGTGTTCCGGAAGAGCTGGCCCGTGAAGCCTTCGGCCTGGCAGCAGCGAAACTGCCTATCAAAACCACCTTTGTAACTAAGACGGTGATGTAATGAAAGCAAAAGAGCTGCGTGAAAAAAGCGTTGAAGAGCTGAACGCTGAGCTGCTGAACCTGCTGCGTGAGCAGTTCAACCTGCGTATGCAGGCTGCAAGTGGCCAGCTGCAACAGACTCACCTGCTGAAGCAAGTGCGTCGCAATGTTGCGCGCGTTAAGACTTTACTGACTCAGAAGGCGGGTGCGTAATGACCGATAAAATCCGTACTCTGCAAGGTCGTGTTGTTAGCGATAAAATGGAGAAATCCATTGTTGTAGCTATCGAACGTTTTGTGAAACACCCGATCTACGGTAAATTCATCAAGCGTACGACCAAACTGCACGTACATGACGAGAACAACGAATGTGGTATCGGCGACAAGGTTGAAATCCGTGAATGCCGTCCACTGTCCAAGACTAAGTCCTGGACGCTGGTTCGCGTTGTAGAGAAAGCGGTTCTGTAATAGAGTACGCATTCTCAATACGAATAAACGGCTCAGCGATGAGCCGTTTATTTTTTCTACCCATATTGCAGAAGCGGTGTTATAATGCCGCGCCCTCGATATGGGGCTTTTTAACGGCTCTGATTTTAGAGTCTCAGGTAGTAGTTGACATTAGCGGAGCACTAAAATGATCCAAGAACAGACTATGCTGAACGTCGCCGACAACTCCGGTGCACGTCGCGTAATGTGTATCAAGGTTCTGGGTGGCTCGCACCGTCGCTACGCAGGCGTAGGCGACATCATCAAGATCACCATCAAGGAAGCAATTCCACGTGGTAAGGTCAAAAAAGGTGATGTGCTGAAGGCGGTAGTGGTGCGCACCAAGAAGGGTGTTCGTCGCCCTGACGGTTCTGTCATTCGCTTCGATGGTAATGCATGCGTTATTTTAAACAATAACAGCGAGCAGCCTATCGGCACGCGTATCTTTGGGCCGGTAACTCGTGAACTTCGTACTGAGAAGTTCATGAAAATTATCTCTCTGGCACCAGAAGTACTCTAAGGAGCGAATCATGGCAGCGAAAATCCGTCGTGATGACGAAGTTATCGTGTTAACCGGTAAAGATAAAGGTAAACGCGGTAAAGTAAAAAATGTTCTGTCTTCCGGCAAACTTGTCGTTGAAGGTATCAACCTGGTTAAGAAACATCAGAAGCCGGTTCCGGCCCTGAACCAACCAGGCGGCATCGTTGAAAAAGAAGCTGCTATTCAGGTTTCTAACGTTGCAATCTTCAATGCGGCTACCGGTAAGGCTGACCGTGTAGGCTTTAGATTCGAAGACGGCAAAAAAGTCCGTTTCTTCAAGTCTAACAGCGAAACTATCAAGTAATTTGGAGTAGTACGATGGCGAAACTGCATGATTACTACAAAGACGAAGTAGTTAACAAACTCATGACTGAGTTTAGCTACAATTCTGTCATGCAAGTCCCTCGGGTCGAGAAGATCACCCTGAACATGGGTGTTGGTGAAGCGATCGCTGACAAGAAACTGCTGGATAACGCAGCAGCTGACCTGACAGCAATCTCCGGTCAAAAACCGCTGATCACCAAAGCACGCAAATCTGTTGCAGGCTTCAAAATCCGTCAGGGCTATCCGATCGGCTGTAAAGTAACTCTGCGTGGCGAACGCATGTGGGAGTTCCTTGAGCGCCTGATCACTATTGCTGTTCCACGTATCCGTGACTTCCGTGGCTTGTCCGCTAAGTCTTTCGACGGTCGTGGTAACTACAGCATGGGTGTCCGTGAGCAGATCATCTTCCCAGAAATCGACTACGATAAAGTCGACCGCGTGCGTGGTTTGGATATTACCATTACCACTACTGCGAAATCTGACGAAGAAGGCCGTGCTCTGCTGGCTGCCTTTGACTTCCCGTTCCGCAAGTAAGGTAGGGTTACTGAATGGCTAAGCAATCAATGAAAGCACGCGAAGTAAAGCGCGTAGCTTTAGCTGATAAATTCTTCGCTAAACGCGCTGAACTGAAAGCGATCATTTCTGATGTGAACGCTTCCGACGAAGATCGTTGGAATGCGGTTCTCAAGCTGCAGTCTCTGCCGCGTGATTCCAGCCCGTCTCGTCAGCGTAACCGCTGTCGTCAAACAGGTCGTCCACATGGTTATGTGGGCAAGTTTGGGTTGAGCCGTATCAAACTGCGTGAAGCCGCCATGCGCGGTGAAGTACCAGGCTTGAAAAAGGCTAGCTGGTAATTACCAATTGAATCACGGGAGTAAAGACAGATGAGCATGCAAGATCCGATCGCGGATATGCTGACCCGTATCCGTAACGGTCAGGCCGCGAACAAAGTTGCGGTCACCATGCCTTCCGCCAAGCTGAAAGTGGCAATTGCCAACGTGCTGAAGGAAGAAGGTTTTATCGAAGATTTTAAAGTTGAAGGCGACACCAAGCCGGAACTGGAACTTACTCTCAAGTATTTCCAGGGTAAAGCTGTTGTAGAAAGCATTCAGCGTGTCAGCCGCCCAGGCCTGCGCATCTATAAGAAAAAAGATGAGCTGCCAAAAGTAATGGCTGGTCTTGGTATCGCAGTTGTTTCTACCTCTAAAGGTGTTATGACTGATCGTGCAGCGCGCCAGGCTGGTCTTGGTGGCGAAATTATCTGCTACGTAGCCTAATCGGAGGAAAGAATGTCTCGTGTTGCTAAAGCACCGGTCGTTATTCCTGCCGGCGTTGATGTAAAAATCGACGGTCAGGTTATTACGATCAAAGGTAAAAACGGCGAGCTGACTCGTACCCTCAACAAAGCTGTTGAAGTTAAACATGCAGATAACGCTCTGACCTTCGGTCCACGTGATGGTTTCGTGGATGGATGGGCTCAGGCTGGTACCGCGCGTGCCCTGCTGAACTCAATGGTTGTTGGTGTTACCGAAGGCTTCACTAAAAAGCTTCAGCTGGTTGGTGTAGGTTATCGTGCAGCTATCAAAGGGAATGCAGTAGGCCTGTCTCTGGGCTTCTCACACCCTGTTGAGCATCCGCTGCCGGCCGGTATCACTGCAGAATGTCCGACTCAGACTGAAATCGTGCTGAAAGGCGCTGATAAACAGCTGATCGGTCAGGTTGCAGCAGATCTGCGCGCCTACCGTCGTCCTGAGCCTTATAAAGGCAAGGGTGTTCGTTACGCCGACGAAGTCGTGCGTACCAAAGAGGCTAAGAAGAAGTAAGGTAACACTATGGATAAGAAATCTGCTCGTATCCGTCGTGCGACCCGCGCACGCCGCAAGCTCAAAGAGCTGGGTGCAACTCGCCTGGTGGTACATCGTACCCCGCGTCATATTTACGCACAGGTAATTGCACCGAACGGTTCTGAAGTTCTGGTAGCTGCTTCTACTGTAGAAAAAGCTATCTCAGAACAATTGAAGTATACCGGTAACAAAGACGCCGCTGCAGCTGTAGGTAAAGCTGTTGCAGAACGCGCTCTGGAAAAAGGCATCAGCAATGTTTCCTTTGACCGTTCCGGGTTCCAATATCATGGTCGTGTCCAGGCACTGGCAGATGCTGCCCGTGAAGCTGGCCTTCAGTTCTAAGGTAGAGGTGTAAGATGGCTCACATCGAAAAACAGGCTGGCGAACTGCAGGAAAAGCTGATCGCGGTAAACCGCGTATCTAAAACCGTTAAAGGTGGTCGTATTTTCTCCTTCACAGCTCTGACTGTAGTTGGTGATGGTAACGGTCGCGTTGGTTTTGGTTACGGTAAAGCGCGTGAAGTTCCAGCAGCGATCCAGAAAGCGATGGAAAAAGCCCGTCGCAATATGATTAACGTCGCGCTGAACAACGGTACCCTGCAACACCCAGTTAAAGGTGTTCACACGGGTTCTCGTGTATTCATGCAGCCAGCTTCCGAAGGTACCGGTATCATCGCCGGTGGTGCAATGCGCGCCGTTCTGGAAGTTGCTGGAGTTCATAACGTTCTGGCTAAAGCATATGGTTCCACCAACCCGATCAACGTGGTTCGTGCAACTATTGATGGCCTGGAAAATATGAATTCTCCAGAAATGGTCGCTGCCAAGCGTGGTAAATCCGTTGAAGAAATTCTGGGGTAATTGACCATGGCAAAGACTATTAAAATCACTCAAACCCGCAGTGCAATCGGTCGTCTGCCGAAACACAAGGCAACGCTGCTTGGCCTGGGTCTGCGTCGTATTGGTCATACCGTTGAGCGCGAGGATACTCCTGCTGTTCGTGGTATGGTCAACGCGGTTTACTTCATGGTTAAAGTTGAGGAGTAAGAGATGCGTTTAAATACTCTGTCTCCGGCCGAAGGCTCTAAAAAGGCGGGTAAACGCCTGGGTCGTGGTATCGGTTCTGGCCTCGGCAAAACCGGTGGTCGTGGTCACAAAGGTCAGAACTCTCGTTCTGGCGGTGGCGTACGTCGCGGTTTCGAGGGTGGCCAGATGCCACTGTACCGTCGTCTGCCGAAGTTCGGCTTCACCTCTCGCAAAGCAGCGATCACAGCGGAAATCCGTCTGTCTGACCTGGCGAAAGTTGAAGGCGGCGTTGTAGACCTGAACACGCTGAAAGCGGCTAACATTATCGGTATCCAGATCGAGTTCGCGAAAGTGATCCTGGCTGGTGAAGTTTCTACTCCGGTAACTGTTCGTGGCCTGCGTGTTACTAAAGGTGCTCGTGCTGCTATCGAAGCTGCTGGCGGTAAAATTGAGGAATAAGTAGCAGATGGCTAAGCAACCGGGATTAGATTTTCAAAGTGCCAAAGGTGGATTTGGCGAGCTGAAACGCAGACTGCTGTTTGTAATCGGCGCGCTGATTGTGTTCCGTATTGGCTCTTTTATTCCGATCCCTGGTATTGATGCCGCTGTACTTGCCAAACTGCTTGAGCAACAGCGAGGCACCATCATTGAAATGTTCAACATGTTCTCTGGTGGTGCTCTCAGCCGTGCTTCTATTTTCGCGCTGGGTATTATGCCGTACATTTCGGCATCGATTATTATCCAGCTGCTGACGGTCGTTCATCCGGCCCTGGCAGAGCTGAAGAAAGAAGGGGAGTCTGGACGTCGTAAGATTAGCCAGTACACCCGTTACGGCACTCTGGTGCTGGCAATATTCCAGTCGATCGGTATTGCTACCGGTCTTCCGAATATGCCTGGTATGCAGGGCCTGGTATTAAACCCAGGCTTTGCATTCTATTTCACCGCTGTTGTTAGTCTGGTCACAGGGACCATGTTCCTGATGTGGCTCGGCGAACAGATTACTGAACGAGGTATCGGTAACGGTATCTCAATCATTATCTTCGCCGGTATCGTTGCGGGTCTCCCGCCGGCCATCGCCCATACTATCGAGCAAGCGCGTCAAGGCGACCTGCACTTCCTCCTGTTGCTGTTGGTTGCAGTATTAGTATTTGCAGTGACGTTCTTTGTTGTCTTCGTTGAACGTGGTCAACGCCGCATTGTGGTGAACTACGCTAAGCGTCAACAGGGTCGTCGTGTCTATGCTGCACAGAGCACACATTTACCGCTGAAAGTGAATATGGCGGGGGTTATCCCGGCTATCTTCGCTTCCAGTATTATTCTGTTCCCGGCAACCATCGCGTCATGGTTCGGGGGCGGTACTGGTTGGAACTGGCTGACAACAATTTCGCTGTATTTGCAGCCTGGGCAACCACTTTATGTGTTACTCTATGCGTCTGCGATCATCTTCTTCTGTTTCTTCTACACGGCGTTGGTCTTCAACCCGCGTGAAACAGCAGATAACCTGAAGAAGTCCGGTGCATTTGTACCAGGAATTCGTCCGGGAGAGCAAACGGCGAAGTATATCGATAAAGTAATGACTCGCCTGACTTTGGTTGGTGCGCTTTATATTACTTTTATCTGCCTGATCCCGGAGTTCATGCGTGATGCAATGAAAGTACCGTTCTACTTCGGTGGGACCTCACTGCTTATCGTTGTTGTCGTGATTATGGACTTTATGGCTCAAGTGCAAACTCTGATGATGTCCAGTCAGTATGAGTCTGCATTGAAGAAGGCGAACCTGAAAGGCTACGGCCGCTAACTGGTCGCCTGAGAAGTTACGGAGAGTAAAAATGAAAGTTCGTGCTTCCGTCAAGAAATTATGCCGTAACTGCAAAATCGTTAAGCGTGATGGTGTCATCCGTGTGATTTGCAGTGCCGAGCCGAAGCATAAACAGCGCCAAGGCTGATTATTTCGCATATTTTTCTTGCAAAGTTGGGTTGAGCTGGCTAGATTAGCCAGCCAATCTTTTGTATGTCTGTACGTTTCCATTTGAGTATCCTGAAAACGGGCTTTTCAGCATGGTGCGTACATATTAAATAGTAGGAGTGCATAGTGGCCCGTATAGCAGGCATTAACATTCCTGATCAGAAACATGCTGTGATCGCATTAACTTCGATCTACGGCGTCGGCAAGACCCGTTCTAAAGCCATTCTGGCTGCAGCGGGTATCGCTGAAGATGTTAAGATCAGTGAGCTGTCTGAAGAACAAATCGACACGCTGCGTGACGAAGTTGCCAAATTTGTCGTTGAAGGTGATCTGCGCCGTGAAATCAGCATGAGCATCAAGCGCCTGATGGATCTTGGTTGCTATCGCGGTTTGCGTCATCGTCGTGGTCTGCCAGTGCGCGGTCAGCGTACTAAGACCAACGCACGTACCCGTAAGGGTCCGCGCAAACCGATCAAGAAATAATCGGGGTGATTGAATAATGGCAAAGGCACCAGTTCGTGCACGTAAACGTGTAAGAAAACAAGTCTCTGACGGCGTGGCTCATATCCATGCTTCTTTCAACAACACCATCGTTACTATTACTGATCGTCAGGGTAACGCATTGGGTTGGGCAACAGCCGGTGGTTCCGGTTTCCGTGGTTCTCGCAAATCCACTCCGTTCGCAGCTCAGGTTGCAGCAGAGCGTTGCGCTGAAGCCGTAAAAGAATACGGCATCAAGAATCTGGAAGTTATGGTTAAAGGTCCGGGTCCGGGTCGTGAATCTACTGTTCGCGCTCTGAACGCCGCTGGTTTCCGCATCACGAATATTACTGATGTGACTCCGATCCCTCATAACGGTTGTCGTCCGCCGAAAAAACGTCGCGTATAACGCTCGTTTTTTAGGTTAGTTGGAGATAGAAAATGGCAAGATATTTGGGTCCTAAGCTCAAGCTGAGCCGTCGTGAGGGCACCGACTTATTCCTTAAGTCTGGCGTTCGCGCGATCGATACCAAGTGTAAAATTGAACAAGCTCCTGGCCAGCACGGTGCGCGTAAACCGCGTCTGTCTGACTATGGTGTGCAGTTGCGTGAAAAGCAAAAAGTTCGCCGTATCTACGGTGTGCTGGAGCGTCAGTTCCGTAACTACTATAAAGAAGCAGCACGTCTGAAAGGCAACACAGGTGAAAACCTGCTGGCTCTGCTGGAAGGTCGTCTGGACAACGTTGTATACCGTATGGGCTTCGGCGCGACTCGTGCTGAATCACGCCAGCTGGTTAGCCATAAAGCAATCATGGTAAACGGTCGTGTTGTTAACATCGCTTCTTATCAGGTTAAAGCGAATGACGTTGTTAGCATTCGTGAGAAAGCGAAAAAGCAATCTCGCGTGAAAGCCGCTCTGGAGCTGGCTGAGCAGCGTGAAAAGCCAACCTGGCTGGAAGTTGATGCTGGCAAGATGGAAGGTACGTTCAAGCGTCAGCCAGAACGTTCTGATCTGTCTGCGGACATTAACGAACACCTGATCGTCGAGCTTTACTCCAAGTAAAGCTTAGTACCAAAGAGAGGACACAATGCAGGGTTCTGTGACAGAGTTTCTAAAACCGCGCCTGGTAGATATCGAGCAAGTGAGTTCGACGCACGCCAAGGTGACCCTTGAGCCTTTAGAGCGTGGCTTTGGCCATACTCTGGGTAACGCACTGCGCCGTATTCTGCTCTCATCGATGCCGGGTTGCGCGGTGACCGAGGTTGAGATTGATGGTGTACTTCATGAGTACAGCACCAAAGAAGGCGTTCAGGAAGATATCCTTGAAATCCTGCTCAACCTGAAAGGGCTGGCGGTGAGAGTTCAGGGTAAAGATGAAGTTATTCTTACTCTGAATAAATCTGGCATTGGCCCTGTGACTGCAGCCGACATCACCCACGACGGTGATGTTGAAATCGTCAAGCCGCAGCACGTGATCTGCCACCTGACCGATGAGAACGCAGCGATTAGCATGCGTATCAAAGTTCAGCGCGGTCGTGGTTATGTGCCGGCTTCTGCCCGAATTCATTCGGAAGAAGATGAGCGCCCAATCGGCCGTCTGCTGGTCGACGCATGCTACAGCCCTGTAGAGCGTATTGCCTACAATGTTGAAGCAGCGCGTGTAGAACAGCGTACCGACCTGGACAAGCTGGTCATCGAAATGGAAACCAATGGCACAATCGATCCTGAAGAGGCGATTCGTCGTGCGGCAACCATCCTGGCAGAACAACTGGAAGCTTTCGTTGACTTACGTGATGTACGTCAGCCGGAAGTGAAAGAAGAGAAACCAGAATTCGATCCGATCCTGCTGCGCCCTGTTGACGATCTGGAATTGACTGTCCGCTCTGCTAACTGCCTCAAGGCAGAAGCTATCCACTATATCGGTGATCTGGTACAGCGTACCGAGGTTGAGTTGCTGAAAACGCCGAACCTGGGTAAAAAATCTCTTACCGAGATTAAAGACGTGCTGGCTTCACGTGGTCTGTCTCTGGGCATGCGCCTGGAAAACTGGCCACCGGCAAGCATTGCTGACGAGTAACCGGATCACAGGTTAAGGTTTTACTGAGAAGGATAAGGTCATGCGCCATCGTAAGAGTGGTCGTCAACTGAACCGCAACAGCAGCCATCGCCAGGCTATGTTCCGCAACATGGCAGGTTCACTGGTTCGTCATGAAATCATCAAGACGACCCTGCCTAAAGCGAAAGAGCTGCGTCGCGTAGTTGAGCCGCTGATTACTCTTGCCAAGACTGACAGCGTTGCTAATCGTCGTCTGGCATTCGCCCGTACTCGTGATAACGAGATCGTGGCAAAACTGTTTAACGAACTGGGCCCGCGTTTCGCGAGCCGTGCCGGTGGTTACACTCGCATTCTGAAGTGTGGCTTCCGTGCAGGCGACAACGCGCCGATGGCTTACATCGAGCTGGTTGATCGTTCAGAGAAAGCAGAAGCTGCTGCAGAGTAATCTGTAGTAACGTAAAAAAACCCGCCTCGGCGGGTTTTTTTATATCCGCAGAATCACCACTTATCTACAATGTCTGTATCTTTTCTGCTCATCCCCTGGAGTTCATTATGTGGTTGCTCGATCAGTGGGCTGAACGCCATATTTCTGATGCCCAAAACAAAGGCGAGTTCGACAATCTTCCCGGTAGCGGTGAACCGCTGATGCTGGATGATGATTCACATGTTCCAACCGACTTACGCGCCGGCTATCGCTTACTGAAAAATGCAGGCTGTTTACCTCCTGAACTTCAGCAACGCAATGAAGCCGTCGAGCTTGCCGATCTGCTTAAAGGCATTCATAAGGACGACCCCCGGTACTCCGAAATCAGTCGTCGTTTAGCGCTTATTGAGCTAAAGCTTCGCCAGACGGGAATGAACACCGACTTTTTGCATGGCGAATACAGTGAAAGATTAAGGCAAAAAATAAACGAGGAGTAGCCATGTACCGCATAGGTGAACTTGCGAAACTTGCTAACGTAACGCCGGATACTATCCGCTACTACGAAAAGCAGCAGATGATCGATCATGAGGTCAGAACGGAAGGCGGATTTCGCCTTTATACGGATAACGACCTGCAACGCCTGCGTTTTATCCGCTATGCACGGCAGCTCGGCTTCACGCTGGAGTCGATCCGTGAACTGCTGTCGATCCGTATCGATCCTGAACATCACACGTGTCAGGAATCGAAAAGCATCGTGAAGGCAAGGCTGGATGAAGTTGAAGCACGAATTCAGGAGCTGCAAGCCATGCAGCGGTCTCTGCAAAGGCTGAACGACGCGTGCTGCGGTACTGCTCACAGCAGCGTTTATTGCTCAATTCTGGAAGCACTTGAGCAGGGGGCAAGTAGTGAAACTCAGGGTTGTTGATTTTTTATCAGGCAGGGTCTAGACTCCAGCCGACATTAACTATGCTCAGGAGAAATGATGAGCCGCTATCAGCATACTAAGGGACAAATTAAGGATAACGCCATTGAGGCATTGCTTCACGACCCGCTTTTCAGACAGCGTGTTGAGAAGAACAAAAAAGGGAAAGGCAGTTATTTGCGTAAAGGTAAACATGCACAACGGGGTAACTGGGAGGCCAGTGGCAAGCAAGCGAATCGCTTTTTTACCACTGGCCTTTCTGTTTCTCTCGCCTGATTAAACGCGATTATTCTGTTCTTTTAACAGATCGCGAATTTCAGTCAGCAAGACTTCTTCTTTAGTGGGTGCTGGCGGGGCAGCAGCCGGTTCTTCTTTTTTACGGTTAAGTCTGTTGATAAGTTTGATGGCCATGAAAATGGCAAATGCCACAATCACGAAATCAAAAACGTTCTGAATGAAAACGCCATAGTGCATTACAACCGCAGGGATATCGCCCTGAGCTTCCCGCAGGGTGAAGGCGAATTGTTTGAAATCAATGCCTCCAATCAACAGCCCTAACGGCGGCATAATAATGTCGGCGACTAACGATGAAACGATCTTACCGAACGCCGCACCAATAATGACACCCACAGCCAAATCCACCACATTCCCGCGCATCGCAAATTCGCGAAATTCTTTAATAAAACTCATTATGTTCTCCTTGTGCCAGCTGACGCCTATAAGTTTAACAAATGATTAGCTAATTGCCATTGGGGATAAATAATCGTTATGCAAAATAAAAGGCATGAAAATTAAAAGGTTAATATTCGGGTGCTCTTGAAGGAGCACCCGGATCCTTACAGGAAGAATGGACTTGGCTGGAATAAACGCTCTACGTCGGTAATAAACTTTTTATCGGTTAGGAACATAATAACGTGGTCCCCCTGCTCGATACGTAAATTATCATTGGCGATCATGACATCGTTACCTCGCACTACGGCGCCGATAATGGTGCCTGGTGGCAGTTTAATTTCGTCGATCGCACGACCGACAACGCGCGATGTCGTTTCATCTCCGTGAGCAACGGCTTCAATGGCTTCAGCAACACCACGACGAAGGGACGAAACACCGACGATATCCGCTTTACGCACGTGGCTTAACAGGGCAGAAATGGTGGCTTGCTGAGGTGAAATAGCAATATCAATCACGCTTCCCTGTACCAGATCGACATAAGCCTTACGCTGAATAAGCACCATCACTTTTTTTGCTCCCATACGCTTGGCGAGCATGGCGGACATAATATTCGCTTCGTCGTCGTTGGTGACGGCAATAAAAAGATCGACCTGATCGATATGCTCTTCGGCCAGCAATTCCTGATCCGAGGCATCGCCATAAAACACGATGGTATTCTGGAGTTTTTCAGCCAGCTCCGACGCGCGCTGCTGATCTCGTTCGATCAGCTTCACGCTATAGTCTTTTTCCAGTCGTCTCGCCAGGCCTGCGCCAATATTACCGCCGCCGACCAGCATAATACGTTTATACGGTTTTTCGAGACGCTGTAGCTCACTCATCACCGCGCGGATATGCTGAGACGCCGCAATAAAGAAGACTTCATCTCCGGCTTCGACAATGGTGGAACCTTGCGGACGGATAGGCCTGTCGTGACGGAAAATAGCCGCAACACGCGTATCGATATGGGGCATATGCTCGCGCATTGTCGACAGGGCATTACCAATCAGCGGGCCACCGTAATAGGCCTTCACGACCGCCAGGCTTACTTTTCCTTCAGCGAAGTTCACAACCTGCAACGCGCCCGGATACTCAATCAGACGATAAATACTGTCGATAACCAGCTGTTCTGGCGCAATAAGATGGTCGATGGGTACCGCTTCGGAATTAAACAGTTTCTCCGCATCCCGGACATAGTCCGGGGAACGAATACGGGCGATGCGGTTCGGGGTGTTGAAAAGCGAGTAGGCCACCTGACAAGCAACCATGTTGGTTTCATCAGAACTGGTTACTGCAACCAGCATGTCGGCATCGTCCGCGCCCGCTTCCCGGAGTACACGTGGATGAGAGCCGTGCCCCTGAACAACGCGGAGGTCAAACTTGTCCTGCAAAACGCGCAGACGATCGCCATTGGTATCCACAATGGTGATATCGTTGTTTTCACCCACGAGGTTTTCCGCCAGCGTTCCGCCAACTTGCCCTGCGCCCAGAATGATAATTTTCATCGTTCGTGACCTGTTCTCAACATCACTCTTTGATTAGCTTAGCGTAAAAGAAGCCATCACCCTCTTCTGCGCCAGGCAGGTTTTGCAGACCCGGTTGCTCAGGCGTACCTGTAGCGTGCAGCGCGGCGTCCGGGGTGCGTTTCAGGAAAGCCGCAATTTGCTGACTGTTCTCTTCCGGCAGAACGGAGCAAGTTGCATACACCAGGGTTCCGCCGGGTTTGAGATGCGGCCAGATGGCATCCAGAATATCGGATTGCAGCTGGGCAAGCTCCTTGATATCACGATCGCGACGCAGCCATTTGATATCGGGGTGACGACGAATAACGCCGGTTGCCGAGCAGGGGGCGTCGAGCAAAATGCGATCGAACCGGGTATCGCCACACCAGTCTGCGGGTTTGCGTCCATCGCCTTGCTTAACCTGCGCTTTCATACCCAAACGTTTGAGGTTGTCGTAGACGCGTGACAGGCGCTGCTCGTCAACATCTACGGCCATCACGCTGGCCTGCGGCGCCACTTCCAGAATGTGCGTTGTTTTACCCCCTGGTGCTGCACAGAGATCGAGGATGTGCTCCCCGTCCTTCGGTTCAAGCCAGGTCATGCAGCCCTGAGCGGATGCATCCTGTACCGTTACCCAGCCTTCCTCAAAGCCAGGTAATGCGTGTACCGGAGCAGGGGAGGCTAAACGAACCGCATCAGGATAAGCAGCGTGAGTGAAGCCACTCATTCCGGCGTCTTCCAGTAGGGCCAGCCATGCGTCGCGCGTGTGATGGTTACGATTGACGCGTAACCACATCGGCGGACGTTGATTATTGGCAACAGCGATCTCTTGCCATTGCTGTGGGTAGGCTTTTTTAAGGCGATTCAGCAGCCATTCAGGGTGCAGAAAGCGCGCTTCGCTTTGCGCAAATTCTGCCAGCAGTTCGTCCTGCTGACGCTGGAACTGACGCAGCACGCCGTTGATCAGTCCTTTCAACTGAGGACGTTTAATCGCAACGGCCCCCTCCACTGTCTCAGCCAGCGCAGCATGAGGAGGAATGCGAGTATGCAGAAGCTGATAGAAACCGACCATGATTAAATAATGCACGGTGCGTTGCTTGCCGCTCATCGGGCGTGACATCAGCTTGTTGATTAACCATTCAAGCTGAGAAAGGGTGCGCAGAACGCCAAAGCAAAGCTCCTGGAGCAGGGCTTTGTCTTTATCGGAAACCTTTTGTTGCAGTGGAGGCAGGACATTACTCAGTGACTGGCCCTGCTCGATAACCTGCTCAACGGCCTGAGCCGCCATGGTGCGTAGATTTTGTCTTTTCATAACCGTAAAAATAAAAATGCCCGGACACACCGGGCTTTAAGAGTAAATGCGTTCAGGCAAGGCGATTGCCAGGGATGAACCATTCACGACGGGAATTTAACAGGTCCTGCGCGCTCATCGCCTTTTTACCGGCCGGTTGCAGCGATTCAAGATTTAGGATCCCTTCTCCGGTCGCAACCTGAATACCGTTTTTACTGGCGTCGATAATCGTACCGGGCTCTGCCGAGGTATTGCCGTTAATAACGGAAGCTTTCCAGACTTTCACTGGCTGCTCATCAATCATTAACCAGCTCATCGGCCACGGATTAAAGGCGCGGATGCAGCGTTCGAGTTGAGCTGCTGACAGGGACCAGTCGATCCGGGCTTCTTCTTTACTCAGCTTTTCAGCATAGGTCACCTGCGACTCATCCTGAACATCAGGTTTCGCCGTATTATCAGCAAGCTGTTGCAACGTCTCAATCAGCCCCTGCGGGCCGAGATCCGCCAGCTTGTCATACAGCGTGGCGCTGGTATCTTCTGCGGTAATGGGACACGCCAGTTTATACAGCATGTCGCCAGTGTCTAAACCTACGTCCATCTTCATGATTGTAACGCCTGTTTCAGCATCGCCTGCCCACAGAGCGCGCTGAATTGGGGCCGCACCACGCCAGCGTGGGAGCAAGGAACCATGGACGTTAATACAGCCCAGACGGGGCATATCGAGTACCGCTTTCGGCAGAATGAGGCCGTAAGCCACAACCACCATCACGTCGGCATTCAGGTCTGCCACTAACTGCTGGTTTTCCTGAGGTCGTAATGACGCTGGCTGGAACACCGGTAAACCATGCGTTTCTGCCAGTACTTTAACCGGGCCAGGCATCAGTTTTTTACCGCGGCCAGCCGGACGGTCCGGCTGAGTGAATACGCCAACGATCTGATGACCAGACGATAACAGCGCGTCGAGATGACGCGCTGCAAAATCAGGGGTACCCGCGAAGATTATACGTAGTGATGTAGACACGTTATTCCTTGTATCCGGGGGGCGTTATGCGCGAGAACGCAAACGATCCAGTTTCTCAACTTTCTGACGAATACGCTGTTGTTTCAGTGGTGAGAGGTAATCGATAAACAGTTTACCGACCAGGTGATCCATCTCATGCTGAATGCAAATCGCCAGCAGATCGTCGGCTTCCAGTTCAAACGGATTGCCGTCACGATCCAGTGCGCGAATTTTAACTTTTTCGGCACGTGGCACCAAAGCGCGCTGTTCAGGGATGGACAGACAGCCTTCCTCAATACCTGTTTCGCCGCTTTTTTCAAGCAGTTCAGGGTTGATCAGCACCAGGCGCTCATTGCGATTTTCAGAAACGTCGATCACGATAATACGCTTGTGAATGTCTACCTGGGTCGCCGCCAGGCCAATGCCTTCTTCAGCGTACATGGTATCGAACATATCATCGACGATACGCTGAATTTCTGCATTCACTTCTTTAACCGGTTCCGCGACGATGCGAAGGCGCTCGTCAGGAATATGTAACACTTGCAAAACTGCCATAAATTTCCAGAGTCGTGTTCAGGAGTTGAAAAGAATATTACTTCTATTCTAGACAAATCCCCGGTCGATTGACAGCATCAGTGACCAATCGCAAAGATTGCTGAGGCTGCTTATGGCAGGGAAAAGGATGACATCCACAGAGATATGGTTACGGCTTATAAACATCGGATCGTTATACGTTGATGCGATGCTGGAAACCGCGCAGCGGTTGCTTCGCCAGGCAACCGTTGATGCTGACGCTGTCAAAGAGGCAGGGCTTTCGGCCAAACATGTCGCAAAGTTTTTTTCATTCAGTGAGAGTGAACTTGAACGTAGCCTGGAATGGCTGGAGCACGCAGATAACCATCTTCTCACGGCTGACGATCCTCGCTTCCCGCCATTGTTGCGTTCGATCCCTGATTTTCCCGGGGCGCTATTTGTGCGAGGCCGCGTTGACGTGCTTAACAGCATGCAGCTTGCGGTAGTGGGCAGCCGTGCGCCCTCATGGTATGGCGTGCGGTGGGGAAAAATTCTCAGTGAACAGCTGTCTCAATGTGGCTTTACGATCACCAGTGGCCTGGCTTGCGGCATCGACGGTGTCGCACATCATGCAGCGTTGACAGCAAAAGGGCGAAGTGTCGCCGTGCTTGGCAACGGTCTTTTTAGTCTCTACCCGCGTCGTCATCAAGTCCTGGCTGAGCAACTTATCGCTTCAGAGGGGGCGATAGTATCTGAGTTTTCACTCTCAACATCGCCCAGGCCGGGTAACTTTCCACGGCGTAACCGGATCATCAGCGGGTTAAGCCAGGGCGTGCTGGTGGTTGAAGCTGCGATTCGAAGTGGATCGCTGGTGACCGCCAGGTGCGCGCTGGAGCAGGGGCGTGAAGTTTTTGCGCTGCCCGGCCCGTTGGGGAACCCCGGCTGCGAAGGCCCTCACTGGCTGATAAAACAGGGGGCAACGCTGGTGACCTGTAAAGAGGATATCCTGGAAAATTTGCAGTATGGATTGCATTGGTTGCAGGATAATCGCCAAAAGCGACATATTTCATCGGATCAGGAGGCCGTAGCATTGCCATTTCCCGAGCTCCTGGCTAACGTAGGAGATGAGGTAACACCTGTTGACGTTGTCGCTGAACGTGCCGGCCAACCTGTGCCAGTAACGGTAGCACAGCTACTCGAACTGGAGTTAGCAGGGTGGATCGCAGCTGTACCCGGCGGCTATGTCCGAATAAGGAGGGCATGCCATGTTCGACGTACTGATGTATTTGTTTGAGACTTACATCCACAACGAAGCAGAAATGCAGGTGGATCAGGACAAATTAACACGGGATCTGACCGACGCAGGTTTTGAACGGGAAGATATCTATAATGCGTTGATGTGGCTGGATAAGTTGGCTGATTATCAGGACGGCCTCGCCGAACCGATGCAGCTTGCTTCTGACCCATTGTCTGTGCGCATCTATACAGCTGAAGAGTGTGAAAGGCTGGATGCCAGCTGCCGGGGATTCATCTTATTCCTCGAGCAGATTCAGGTGCTAAACCTCGAAACGAGAGAGATGGTGATAGAGCGCGTCATGGCGCTGGATACTGCTGAGTTTGAACTGGAAGATCTAAAATGGGTGATCCTGATGGTTCTGTTCAACATTCCGGGCTGTGAAAACGCCTATCAGCAAATGGAAGAATTACTCTTTGAAGTGAATGAAGGTATGCTGCATTAATTCTACGTGCAGCAACAAGAGTTGTTATGGCCAAATCAGCACTCTTTACGGTGCATAAAAACGAGCCCTGCCCACAGTGCGGGGCTGAACTTGTTATTCGGTCCGGGAAACACGGTCCGTTTCTCGGTTGTTCACACTATCCGGAATGTGATTATGTCCGTCCCCTGAAAAGCCAGGCGGACGGACATATTGTAAAAATTCTGGAGGGGCAGCTTTGCCCTCTCTGTGGCGGTGAACTGGCGCTGCGGCAGGGGCGTTTCGGAATGTTTATCGGATGCAGCCGCTACCCGGAATGTGAGCATACGGAACAAATTGATAAGCCAGATGAAACGGCAATTGCCTGCCCTCAGTGCCAGCGTGGTCAACTGGTGCAGCGCCGCTCTCGTTATGGTAAAACCTTCCATTCATGCGATCGCTATCCTGAATGCCAGTTCGTTATCAATTTCAAACCAGTAGCGGGCGTCTGCTCTCATTGCGATTATCCGTTACTTATAGAGAAGAAAACCGCGCAAGGCATGAAACGCTTTTGCGCCAGTAAACAATGTGGAAAGCCGGTTTCGGCGGATCAAATCAGTGAATAATAACCTGCCATTAGGCTCCATCGCTCAGGCGGTGGAAACCCTGAAAAAAGAAGAAGTCATCGCCTATCCAACAGAAGCCGTTTTTGGGGTCGGGTGCGATCCTGACAGCGAGGTTGCCGTTAGCCGGCTGCTGGCGCTTAAACAGCGGCCTGTCGAAAAAGGATTGATTCTGATCGCTGCGAATTACGAGCAGCTTAAACCTTATATTGATGATTCCATGCTGACACCTGCACAGCGGGAAACCATTTTTTCTGCGTGGCCTGGTCCCGTGACGTTTGTTTTTCCTGCACAGCCGACAACGCCGCGCTGGTTAACCGGGCGTTTCGATTCACTTGCGGTACGTGTCACCGACCATCCGCTGGTGGTGGAGCTATGCCAGGCATTTGGTAAACCTTTGGTTTCTACCAGCGCCAACCTGACCGGGCTTCCGCCTTGTCGGACAACCGAAGAAGTTCTGGCGCAATTCGGGAATGATTTCCCGGTAGCCGTCGGTGAAACCGGTGGTCGTCTTAACCCGTCAGAAATTCGCGATGCCTTGACCGGCGAACGTTTTCGCCAGGGATAATGTGATGGAAACCTACGCTGTATTTGGTAACCCGATCGCGCACAGCAAGTCGCCTCTGATCCATCAGCTGTTTGCGGATCAATTGCAGATAGATCATCCGTATGGTCGGGTCCTTGCGCCTGTTGATGCATTTATACCGACGCTGAATGGCTTTTTTGATTCGGGTGGTAAAGGTGCGAATGTGACGGTGCCTTTTAAAGAAGAGGCTTTCGGACGTGCGGATGAGCTGACCGAGCGTGCGTCGCTCGCCGGTGCCGTTAATACGCTTAAGCGGCTCGAAGATGGTCGCCTTCTGGGCGATAACACCGACGGCATTGGTTTGCTCAGCGATCTGGAGCGACTGTCGTTTATTAAACCAGGCTTTCGGATCCTGCTGATCGGTGCGGGTGGCGCCTCGCGCGGCGTATTGCTTCCTCTCCTTTCTCTGGATTGTGCGGTGACGATTACCAACCGGACTTTCTCCAGAGCAGAAGAGCTGGCGGCGTTGTTCGCACATACTGGCAGCGTCACTGCGCTAGCGCTTGATGAGCTCGCGGGTCACGAATTTGACCTTGTGATTAATGCCACCTCCAGCGGTATTAATGGAGAGATCCCCGCAATTCCCACGTCCCTGATTCATTCCCATATCTATGCCTATGACATGTTTTATCAAAAAGGGAAGACGCCTTTTCTGAACTGGTGCGAACAACAGGGAGCAAAACATTTGGCTGATGGTCTGGGCATGCTGGTGGGGCAGGCGGCTCATGCGGTGTTACTCTGGCATGGCGTGTTACCTTCTGTAGAGCCGGTGATTGAAAAACTGAAACAGGAACTGATGGCGTGAATCAGGCGATTCATTTTCCCGACAGAGAAATCTGGGATGAGAACAGGCAAGCGGTTTGCTTCCCGGTACTGGTGCATGGAATGCAGTTAACCTGTGCGATTAAAGGGGAAACGCTGCTCCAGCGCTTTGGGGGGTCAGAGCCGTTAGCGGTCTTTAGCGAAAATCGCTGGGATCTGGAAGAGGAAGCCAGCGATTTGATCCGCGATCAGCAGGAAGACGATCAGGGCTGGGTCTGGTTATCCTGATCCAGATAGTCATTCTTCCATTTAACGTAATTGTTCGCGGAGTATTTCAACCCTTCGATTTCCGCCTCTTTTAAGGGGCGGATCTGCTTAACCGGGCTGCCTAAATAGAGATAGCCACTTTCCAGGCGTTTGTTTTGCGGAACAAGGCTCCCTGCGCCGATCATTACGTCATCTTCTACTATGACGCCATCCAGCAATATCGATCCCATCCCAACGAGTACCCTGTTACCGATCGTGCAGCCGTGGAGCATCACCTTATGACCGACGGTAACATCTTCCCCAATGATGAGCGGATTGCCTTCCGTGTTGTAAGATGATTTATGCGTCACATGCAGCACGCTGCCGTCCTGAATATTGGTGCGTGCACCGATTGCAACGTAGTTAACATCGCCCCGGATCGCGACGAGTGGCCAGATGCTGACATCATTGGCCATGCGGACATCACCCACAACCACGCTGCTGGCATCGATCATCACGCGATCGCCTTGTTGGGGGTACAGATCTTTATAAGGGCGTAATACTGCAAACATATCTACCTCGATATAAATGAGCGCTATAAAGAAGACTTTGATCGTAATCGGGGATCGAGGCAAGGCAAAATGCGTCAATTTTTAAGCGGATCGGGTGGGTTTTCAGCGAAAAGCACGGAAAATCAGCAGTTGGAAAAAAAGATCTAAAAAATACTTGTGCTAAAAACTGGGATCCCTATAATGCGCCTCCATCGACACGGCGGATGTGAATCACTTCACG
>NZ_SJON01000027.1 GCF_004331385.1 Enterobacter quasihormaechei | reverse complement strand
CGGCTAATCGCTGATAACATTTGACGCAATGCGCAATAAAAGGGCATCATTTGATGCCCTTTTTGCACGCTTTCACATCAGAACCTGGCTCATCAGTGATTAATTTTGTCATAATCATTGCTGAGACAGGCTCTGCGGAGAGCGTATAATACGAAAAGCGAATAGCATTTCGATTGGTTTGCCTCGCACTCGCGGGGTGAAAATGTTTGTAGAATACTTCTGACAGGTTGGTTTATGAGTGCGAATACCGAAGCTCAAGGGAGCGGGCGCGGCCTGGAAGCGATGAAATGGGTAGTTGTAGCCGTGCTGCTGATTGTGGCGATTGTCGGCAACTATCTTTATCGTGACATGATGCTGCCGCTACGCGCGCTTGCAGTGGTAATTCTGATTGCTGCGGCGGGTGGTGTCGCGCTGTTGACGACAAAAGGCAAAGCGACCGTTGCGTTTGCCCGCGAAGCGCGTACCGAAGTCCGCAAGGTCATTTGGCCGACTCGCCAGGAAACATTGCACACCACGCTGATTGTAGCGGCGGTAACCGCTGTAATGTCACTGATCCTGTGGGGACTGGATGGTATTCTGGTTCGCCTGGTATCCTTTATCACTGGCCTGAGGTTCTGAGATGTCTGAAGCCCCTAAAAAGCGCTGGTACGTCGTTCAGGCGTTTTCCGGTTTTGAAGGCCGCGTAGCTACGTCGCTGCGTGAGCATATCAAATTACACAATATGGAAGAGTTATTTGGCGAAGTCATGGTGCCGACCGAAGAAGTGGTCGAGATCCGTGGCGGCCAACGTCGCAAAAGCGAGCGTAAATTCTTCCCGGGTTACGTGCTGGTTCAGATGGTGATGAACGACGCGAGCTGGCACCTGGTGCGCAGCGTACCGCGCGTGATGGGCTTTATCGGCGGCACATCTGACCGTCCGGCGCCAATCAGCGACAAAGAAGTTGATGCGATTATGAACCGCCTCCAGCAGGTTGGTGATAAGCCGCGTCCGAAAACGCTGTTTGAACCGGGTGAGATGGTTCGTGTTAACGACGGTCCGTTTGCTGACTTTAACGGCGTTGTCGAAGAAGTGGACTACGAGAAGTCCCGCCTGAAAGTTTCCGTTTCTATCTTCGGTCGTGCGACCCCGGTAGAACTGGACTTTGCCCAGGTAGAAAAAGCCTAAGCAGCGATCAAAAAAGCGACGATTTAATCGTTGCACAGGGCGCGAGATTGGAATACAATTTCGCGCCTTTTGTTTTTATGGGCCCCGGCCCGTAAAACGAATTTTATTCACGGGGAGCCTCTCCGAGGCGTTATTACCCAATCAGAGGATTTTAGAATGGCTAAGAAAGTACAAGCCTACGTCAAGCTGCAGGTTGCAGCAGGTATGGCGAACCCAAGTCCACCAGTTGGTCCAGCTCTGGGTCAGCAGGGTGTGAACATCATGGAATTCTGTAAAGCGTTCAACGCCAAAACCGAATCCATGGAAAAAGGTCTGCCAATTCCAGTTGTAATCACTGTTTACGCTGACCGTTCTTTCACTTTCGTTACCAAAACCCCTCCAGCAGCAGTTCTGCTGAAGAAAGCGGCTGGTATCAAGTCTGGTTCCGGTAAGCCGAACAAAGACAAAGTGGGTAAAATTTCCCGCGCTCAGTTGCAGGAAATCGCGCAGACCAAAGCTGCCGACATGACTGGTTCCGACATTGAAGCGATGACTCGCTCCATCGAAGGTACTGCACGTTCCATGGGCCTGGTAGTGGAGGACTAAGAAATGGCTAAACTGACCAAGCGCATGTCCGTGATCCGTGACAAAGTTGATGCGACCAAACAGTACGACATCAACGAAGCTATCGCTCTGCTGAAAGAACTGGCTACTGCTAAGTTCGTTGAAAGCGTTGACGTTGCCGTTAACCTGGGCATCGACGCTCGTAAATCCGATCAGAACGTTCGTGGCGCAACTGTACTGCCACACGGTACTGGCCGTTCCGTTCGCGTAGCTGTATTTGCTCAGGGTGCAAACGCTGAAGCTGCTAAAGCTGCCGGCGCTGAACTGGTAGGTATGGAAGATCTGGCTGATCAGATCAAGAAAGGCGAAATGAACTTTGACGTTGTTATTGCTTCTCCAGATGCAATGCGCGTTGTTGGCCAGCTGGGCCAGGTTCTGGGTCCACGCGGCCTGATGCCAAACCCGAAAGTGGGTACTGTAACCCCTAACGTTGCTGAAGCGGTTAAGAACGCTAAAGCAGGTCAGGTTCGTTATCGTAACGACAAAAACGGCATCATCCACACCACCATCGGTAAAGTGGACTTTGACGCTGACAAACTGAAAGAAAACCTGGAAGCTCTGCTGGTTGCGCTGAAAAAAGCTAAACCAACTCAGGCGAAAGGCGTGTACATCAAGAAAGTTAGCATCTCCACCACCATGGGTGCAGGTGTTGCAGTTGACCAGGCTGGCCTGAGCGCTGCTGCAAACTAATGCCTTTACGTGGGCGGTGATTTTGTCTACAATCTTACCCCCACGTTTGCTAACAAACGTTAGCGGCTAAAAGAATTGTTCGTTGGAGCCTGGCCTATCCAGGCCTCCGTCGAAGACCGCAGGTGTTTCGCAAGAAACTTAATCCCCTGCGTAGACGGTGACAGAACGCTAAGATTATTTTAAATACTCTGGCTTGTTTCTGCTCACCGTATTAAGACGCTCTTCCCGTTGGGTTGAGTGAAGTGAGTTCCGGAACATGAGTTCCGGCAAACATCCAGGAGCAAAGCTAATGGCTTTAAATCTTCAAGACAAACAAGCGATTGTTGCTGAAGTCAGCGAAGTAGCCAAAGGCGCGCTGTCTGCAGTAGTTGCGGATTCCCGTGGCGTTACTGTAGACAAAATGACTGAACTGCGTAAAGCAGGTCGTGAAGCTGGCGTATACATGCGTGTTGTTCGTAACACCCTGCTGCGTCGCGTAGTTGAAGGTACTCAGTTCGAGTGCCTGAAAGACACGTTTGTTGGTCCGACCCTGATTGCATACTCTATGGAACACCCGGGCGCTGCTGCTCGTCTGTTCAAAGAGTTCGCGAAAGCGAATGCAAAATTTGAGGTCAAAGCTGCAGCCTTTGAAGGTGAGTTGATCCCGGCATCGCAAATCGATCGCCTGGCAACCCTGCCGACCTACGAAGAAGCAATTGCACGCCTGATGGCAACCATGAAAGAAGCTGCGGCTGGCAAACTGGTTCGCACTCTGGCTGCTGTACGCGATGCGAAAGAAGCTGCTTAATCGCAGTTATCTTTATAAAGCATTTGCTTACGTATAAACTTATTCTGATTTTCAGGAACAATTTAAATGTCTATCACTAAAGATCAAATCATTGAAGCAGTTGCAGCTATGTCCGTAATGGACGTTGTAGAGCTGGTATCTGCAATGGAAGAAAAATTCGGTGTTTCTGCTGCTGCTGCTGTAGCTGTAGCTGCGGGCCCGGCTGAAGCTGCTGAAGAAAAAACTGAATTCGACGTAATTCTGAAAGCTGCTGGCGCGAACAAAGTTGCTGTAATCAAAGCAGTACGTGGCGCAACTGGCCTGGGTCTGAAAGAAGCTAAAGACCTGGTAGAATCTGCTCCAGCTGCGCTGAAAGAAGGCGTGAGCAAAGACGACGCAGAAGCACTGAAAAAATCTCTGGAAGAAGCTGGCGCTGAAGTTGAAGTTAAATAAGCCAACTTTTCTGGTTGCAGCCTAAGCAATTAGGCTGATGGCTGGTGACTTTTTAGTCACCAGCCTTTTTGCGCTGTAAGGCATCAGCAGCATTTCACACTGTTTGACTGCTGGTTGTCCTGACAATGCTTGTTTCTATCGACGACTTAATATACTGCGACAGGGTGCTCGCTCTGTGTAAATCGCAATGAAATGGTTTAAGCGTGATAGCAACAGGTATTGCGGAAAGTATTCAATTTTCCGGTCCACAAAATGGTGTTGCACAAACTGTCCCTTCGTCGGACAGATGGGTCGACTTGTCAGCGAGCTGAGGAACCCTATGGTTTACTCCTATACCGAGAAAAAACGTATTCGTAAGGATTTTGGTAAACGTCCACAAGTTCTGGACATTCCATATCTCCTTTCTATCCAGCTTGACTCGTTCCAGAAGTTTATCGAGCAAGATCCTGAAGGGCAGTACGGCCTGGAAGCAGCCTTCCGTTCCGTGTTCCCGATTCAGAGCTACAGCGGTAACTCCGAGCTGCAGTACGTCAGCTACCGCCTTGGCGAACCGGTGTTTGACGTTCAGGAATGTCAGATCCGTGGCGTGACCTATTCCGCACCGCTGCGCGTAAAACTGCGTCTGGTGATCTACGAGCGCGAAGCGCCGGAAGGCACCGTAAAAGACATTAAAGAACAAGAAGTCTACATGGGTGAAATTCCACTCATGACGGACAACGGTACTTTCGTTATCAACGGTACTGAGCGTGTTATCGTTTCCCAGCTGCACCGTAGCCCGGGCGTCTTCTTCGACAGCGATAAAGGTAAAACGCACTCTTCCGGTAAAGTACTGTATAACGCACGCATCATTCCTTACCGTGGTTCATGGCTGGACTTCGAATTCGATCCAAAAGACAACCTGTTTGTCCGTATCGACCGTCGTCGTAAACTGCCTGCAACCATCATTCTGCGTGCACTGAACTATACCACTGAGCAGATCCTGGACCTGTTCTTTGAGAAAGTGATCTTTGAAATCCGCGACAACAAGTTGCAGATGGAATTGGTGCCGGAACGTCTGCGTGGTGAGACCGCGTCGTTCGACATCGAAGCCGACGGCAAAGTGTATGTGGAAAAAGGTCGCCGTATCACCGCGCGCCACATCCGCCAGCTGGAAAAAGATGATATCAAACACATCGAAGTTCCGGTTGAATACATTGCAGGAAAAGTAGCCGCGAAAGATTACGTTGATGAATCAACTGGCGAGCTGATCTGCCCAGCGAACATGGAGCTGAGCCTGGATCTGCTGGCTAAGCTGAGCCAGTCTGGCCACAAACGTATCGAAACGCTGTTCACCAACGATCTGGACCACGGTCCGTACATCTCTGAGACTGTACGCGTCGACCCAACCAACGATCGTCTGAGCGCGCTGGTAGAAATCTACCGCATGATGCGTCCTGGTGAGCCACCAACTCGCGAAGCGGCTGAAAGCCTGTTCGAGAACCTGTTCTTCTCCGAAGACCGCTACGATCTGTCCGCGGTAGGTCGTATGAAGTTCAACCGTTCTCTGCTGCGCGACGAGATCGAAGGTTCCGGTATCCTGAGCAAAGACGACATCATCGAAGTGATGAAGAAGCTCATCGATATCCGTAACGGCAAAGGCGAAGTGGACGATATCGACCACCTCGGCAACCGTCGTATCCGTTCCGTTGGCGAAATGGCGGAAAACCAGTTCCGCGTTGGCCTGGTACGTGTAGAGCGTGCGGTGAAAGAGCGTCTGTCTCTGGGCGATCTGGATACCCTGATGCCTCAGGATATGATCAACGCCAAGCCGATTTCCGCGGCAGTGAAAGAGTTCTTTGGTTCCAGCCAGCTGTCTCAGTTCATGGACCAGAACAACCCGCTGTCTGAGATCACGCACAAACGTCGTATCTCTGCACTCGGCCCAGGCGGTCTGACCCGTGAACGTGCAGGCTTTGAAGTTCGAGACGTACACCCGACTCACTACGGTCGCGTATGTCCAATCGAAACGCCTGAAGGTCCAAACATCGGTCTGATCAACTCCCTGTCCGTGTACGCACAGACAAACGAATACGGTTTCCTTGAGACCCCGTATCGTAAAGTGACCGACGGTGTGGTTACCGACGAAATTCATTACCTGTCTGCTATCGAAGAAGGCAACTACGTTATCGCTCAGGCGAACTCCAACCTGGATGACGAAGGCCACTTTGTAGAAGATCTGGTTACCTGCCGTAGCAAAGGCGAATCCAGCTTGTTCAGCCGCGACCAGGTTGACTACATGGACGTTTCCACCCAGCAGGTGGTATCCGTCGGTGCGTCCCTGATCCCGTTCCTGGAACACGATGACGCCAACCGTGCATTGATGGGTGCGAACATGCAACGTCAGGCCGTTCCAACTCTGCGTGCTGATAAGCCGCTGGTTGGTACCGGTATGGAACGTGCTGTTGCCGTTGACTCCGGTGTTACGGCAGTCGCTAAGCGTGGCGGTACCGTTCAGTACGTTGACGCATCCCGTATCGTTATCAAAGTTAACGAAGACGAGATGTATCCGGGCGAAGCGGGTATCGACATCTATAACCTGACCAAATACACCCGTTCTAACCAGAACACCTGTATCAACCAGATGCCTTGCGTATCTCTGGGTGAGCCAGTTGAGCGCGGCGACGTGCTGGCAGACGGTCCGTCCACCGACCTCGGTGAATTGGCGCTCGGTCAGAACATGCGCGTAGCGTTCATGCCGTGGAACGGTTACAACTTCGAAGACTCCATCCTCGTCTCCGAGCGTGTGGTTCAGGAAGATCGTTTCACCACCATCCACATTCAGGAACTGGCCTGTGTGTCCCGTGACACCAAGCTGGGGCCAGAAGAGATCACTGCCGACATCCCTAACGTGGGTGAAGCTGCGCTCTCCAAACTGGATGAATCCGGTATTGTTTACATCGGTGCGGAAGTCACCGGCGGTGACATTCTGGTAGGTAAGGTGACGCCGAAAGGTGAAACCCAGCTGACTCCAGAAGAGAAACTGCTGCGTGCAATCTTCGGTGAGAAAGCGTCTGACGTTAAAGACTCTTCTCTGCGCGTACCAAACGGTGTTTCCGGTACGGTTATCGACGTTCAGGTCTTCACTCGTGATGGCGTTGAGAAAGATAAGCGTGCGCTGGAAATCGAAGAGATGCAGCTCAAACAGGCGAAGAAAGACCTGTCTGAAGAATTGCAGATCCTCGAAGCAGGTCTGTTCAGCCGTATCTATGCGGTGCTGGTTGCCGGTGGCGTTGAAGCTGAGAAGCTCGACAAACTGCCACGCGATCGCTGGCTGGAACTGGGCCTGACCGACGAAGAGAAACAAAATCAGCTGGAACAGCTGGCTGAGCAGTATGACGAACTGAAACACGAGTTCGAGAAAAAACTCGAAGCGAAACGCCGTAAAATCACTCAGGGCGACGATCTGGCACCAGGCGTGCTGAAGATTGTTAAGGTGTATCTGGCTGTTAAACGTCAGATCCAGCCTGGTGATAAGATGGCAGGTCGTCACGGTAACAAGGGTGTTATCTCTAAGATCAACCCGATCGAAGATATGCCGCACGATGCTAACGGTACGCCGGTAGATATCGTACTGAACCCACTGGGCGTACCGTCTCGTATGAACATCGGTCAGATTCTGGAAACTCACCTGGGTATGGCTGCGAAAGGTATCGGCGATAAGATCAACGCCATGCTGAAACAGCAGCAGGAAGTCGCGAAACTGCGCGAGTTCATCCAGCGTGCCTACGATCTGGGTACCGACGTTCGTCAGAAAGTCGACCTGAACACCTTCAGCGATGAAGAAGTGCTGCGTCTGGCAGAGAACCTGCGCAAAGGTATGCCAATTGCAACGCCGGTATTCGACGGTGCAAAAGAAGCTGAAATTAAAGAGCTGCTGCAACTGGGTGGTCTGCCAACGTCTGGTCAGATTACGCTGTTTGACGGCCGTACCGGTGAACAGTTCGAGCGTCCGGTAACCGTAGGTTACATGTACATGCTGAAACTGAACCACCTGGTCGACGACAAGATGCACGCTCGTTCTACCGGTTCTTACAGCCTGGTTACTCAGCAGCCGCTGGGTGGTAAGGCTCAGTTCGGTGGTCAGCGCTTCGGGGAGATGGAAGTGTGGGCGCTGGAAGCATACGGCGCAGCATACACCTTGCAGGAAATGCTCACCGTTAAGTCTGATGACGTGAACGGTCGTACTAAGATGTATAAAAACATCGTAGACGGCAACCATCAGATGGAGCCGGGCATGCCAGAATCCTTCAACGTACTGTTGAAAGAGATTCGTTCGCTGGGTATCAACATCGAACTGGAAGACGAGTAATTCTCGCTCAAACAGGTCACTGCTGTCGGGTTAACGCCCGACAGCAGAGTGTGCTAACTCCGACGGGAGCAAATCCGTGAAAGACTTATTAAAGTTTCTGAAAGCGCAAACTAAAACCGAAGAGTTTGATGCGATCAAAATTGCTCTGGCTTCGCCAGACATGATCCGTTCATGGTCTTTCGGTGAAGTTAAAAAGCCGGAAACCATTAACTACCGTACGTTCAAACCTGAGCGTGACGGCCTTTTCTGTGCGCGTATTTTCGGGCCAGTAAAAGACTACGAGTGCCTGTGCGGTAAGTACAAGCGCCTGAAACACCGTGGTGTGATCTGTGAGAAGTGCGGCGTTGAAGTGACCCAGACTAAAGTGCGCCGTGAGCGTATGGGCCACATCGAGCTGGCGTCTCCGACCGCTCACATCTGGTTCCTGAAATCTCTGCCGTCCCGTATCGGCCTGCTGCTGGATATGCCGCTGCGCGATATCGAACGTGTTCTGTACTTCGAATCTTATGTGGTTATCGAAGGCGGGATGACGAATCTGGAACGTAACCAGATCCTGACCGAAGAACAGTATCTGGACGCGCTGGAAGAGTTCGGTGACGAATTCGACGCGAAGATGGGTGCGGAAGCTATTCAGGCCCTGCTGAAGAGCATGGATCTGGAGCAAGAGTGTGAAACGCTGCGCGAAGAGCTGAACGAAACCAACTCCGAAACCAAGCGTAAAAAGCTGACCAAGCGTATCAAACTGCTGGAAGCGTTCGTTCAGTCTGGTAACAAGCCAGAGTGGATGATCCTGACCGTTCTGCCGGTTCTGCCGCCAGATCTGCGTCCGCTGGTTCCGCTGGATGGTGGTCGTTTCGCAACGTCAGATCTGAACGATCTGTACCGTCGCGTAATCAACCGTAACAACCGTCTGAAACGTTTGCTGGATCTGGCTGCGCCGGACATCATCGTACGCAACGAAAAACGTATGCTTCAGGAAGCAGTCGATGCCCTGTTGGATAACGGTCGTCGCGGTCGTGCGATCACCGGTTCGAACAAACGTCCTCTGAAATCTTTGGCCGACATGATCAAAGGTAAGCAGGGTCGTTTCCGTCAGAACCTGCTCGGTAAACGTGTTGACTACTCCGGTCGTTCTGTAATCACCGTAGGTCCATACCTGCGTCTGCATCAGTGCGGTCTGCCGAAGAAAATGGCACTGGAGCTGTTCAAACCGTTCATCTACGGCAAGCTGGAGCTGCGTGGCCTCGCCACCACCATCAAAGCCGCTAAGAAAATGGTTGAGCGTGAAGAAGCTGTCGTTTGGGATATCCTGGACGAAGTGATCCGCGAACACCCGGTACTGCTGAACCGTGCACCAACCCTGCACCGTCTGGGTATCCAGGCATTTGAGCCAGTACTGATCGAAGGTAAAGCTATCCAGCTGCACCCGCTGGTTTGTGCGGCTTATAACGCCGACTTCGATGGTGACCAGATGGCTGTTCACGTACCGCTGACGCTGGAAGCCCAGCTCGAAGCGCGTGCGCTGATGATGTCTACCAACAACATTCTGTCTCCAGCGAACGGTGAACCAATCATCGTTCCTTCTCAGGACGTTGTACTGGGTCTGTACTACATGACCCGTGACTGTGTTAACGCCAAAGGCGAAGGCATGGTGCTGACTGGCCCTAAAGAAGCTGAGCGTATTTATCGCGCTGGCCTGGCCTCTCTGCATGCGCGCGTTAAAGTGCGTATCACCGAATACGAAAAAGATGAAAACGGCGAATTCGTTGCGCACACCAGCCTGAAAGACACGACCGTTGGCCGTGCGATTCTGTGGATGATCGTACCGAAAGGTCTGCCTTTCTCCATCGTCAACCAGGCGCTGGGCAAGAAAGCGATCTCCAAAATGCTGAACACCTGTTACCGCATTCTGGGTCTGAAGCCGACCGTTATCTTCGCTGACCAGACAATGTACACCGGCTTTGCTTATGCAGCGCGTTCAGGTGCATCTGTTGGTATCGATGACATGGTCATCCCAGAGAAGAAACACGAGATCATCTCTGAAGCGGAAGCTGAAGTTGCTGAAATCCAGGAGCAGTTCCAGTCTGGTCTGGTAACCGCAGGCGAACGTTACAACAAAGTTATCGATATCTGGGCAGCGGCGAACGATCGTGTATCCAAAGCGATGATGGACAACCTGCAAACCGAAACCGTGATTAACCGTGACGGCGTCGAAGAGCAGCAGGTTTCCTTCAACAGCATCTACATGATGGCCGACTCCGGTGCGCGTGGTTCTGCGGCACAGATTCGTCAGCTGGCAGGTATGCGTGGTCTGATGGCGAAGCCAGATGGCTCCATCATCGAAACGCCAATCACCGCGAACTTCCGTGAAGGTCTGAACGTACTCCAGTACTTCATCTCCACGCACGGTGCGCGTAAAGGTCTGGCGGATACCGCACTGAAAACTGCGAACTCCGGTTATCTGACGCGTCGTCTGGTTGACGTTGCGCAGGATCTGGTTGTGACCGAAGACGATTGTGGCACCCTCGAAGGTATCACCATGACCCCAGTTATCGAGGGTGGTGATGTTAAAGAGCCGCTGCGCGATCGCGTACTGGGTCGTGTGACCGCGGAAGACATTCTGAAGCCGGGCACCGCAGACATTCTGGTTCCACGCAACACCCTGCTGCACGAACAGTGGTGTGACCTGCTGGAAGCGAACTCTGTTGACTCCGTGAAGGTACGTTCCGTTGTATCCTGTGACACCGACTTTGGTGTGTGTGCGCACTGCTACGGTCGTGACCTGGCGCGTGGCCACATCATCAACAAAGGTGAAGCCATCGGCGTTATCGCGGCACAGTCCATCGGTGAGCCGGGTACACAGCTGACGATGCGTACGTTCCACATCGGTGGTGCGGCATCTCGTGCGGCTGCTGAATCCAGCATCCAGGTGAAAAACAAAGGTAGCATCAAGCTCAGCAACGCGAAGTCTGTTGTTAACTCCGCAGGCAAGCTGGTTGTGACCTCTCGTAACACCGAGCTGAAGCTGATCGACGAATTCGGTCGTACCAAAGAGAGCTATAAAGTGCCTTACGGTGCGGTTATGGCGAAAGGTGATGGCGAGCAGGTTGCCGGCGGTGAAACCGTTGCAAACTGGGATCCACACACCATGCCGGTAATCACCGAAGTAAGTGGTTTCATCCGCTTTACTGACATGATTGACGGCCAGACCATTACTCGTCAGACCGACGAGCTGACCGGTCTGTCTTCTCTGGTGGTTCTGGATTCTGCTGAACGTACTACCGGCGGTAAAGATCTGCGTCCTGCACTGAAAATCGTTGATGCTCAGGGTAACGACGTTCTGATCCCTGGTACCGATATGCCTGCGCAGTACTTCCTGCCGGGTAAAGCGATTGTACAGCTGGAAGATGGCGTACAGATCAGCTCTGGTGACACCCTGGCGCGTATTCCTCAGGAATCCGGCGGTACCAAGGACATCACCGGTGGTCTGCCACGCGTTGCGGACCTGTTCGAAGCACGTCGTCCGAAAGAGCCTGCAATCCTGGCTGAAATCAGCGGTATCATCTCCTTCGGTAAAGAGACCAAAGGTAAGCGCCGTCTGGTTATCACGCCTGTAGATGGCAGCGAGCCGTACGAAGAGATGATTCCTAAGTGGCGTCAGCTCAACGTGTTCGAAGGTGAACGCGTAGAACGTGGTGACGTGGTTTCCGACGGTCCAGAAGCGCCGCACGACATCCTGCGTCTGCGTGGTGTGCATGCTGTTACTCGTTACATCGTTAACGAAGTACAGGACGTATACCGTCTGCAAGGCGTTAAGATTAACGATAAACACATCGAAGTTATCGTTCGTCAGATGCTGCGTAAAGCCACCATCGAAAACGCGGGCAGCTCCGACTTCCTGGAAGGCGAGCAGGTTGAATACTCACGCGTTAAGATCGCTAACCGCGATCTGGAAGCGAACGGCAAAATCGGTGCGACCTTCGCACGCGATCTGCTGGGTATCACCAAAGCGTCTCTGGCAACCGAGTCCTTCATCTCCGCAGCATCGTTCCAGGAAACCACGCGTGTCCTGACCGAAGCGGCTGTTGCGGGTAAACGTGATGAACTGCGCGGTCTGAAAGAGAACGTTATCGTGGGTCGTCTGATCCCGGCCGGTACCGGTTATGCGTACCACCAGGATCGTATGCGTCGTCGCGCAGCGGGCGAACTGCCAGCTGCACCGCAGGTAACTGCCGAAGATGCATCCGCGAGCCTGGCAGAACTGCTGAACGCAGGTCTGGGCGGTTCCGACAACGAGTAATCGTTGATGCCGTAAATAAAAAACCCGCCTCGGCGGGTTTTTTTATATCTGCATTTTCAGTTTACCAGCGGGATGCGTCGATAAAGCTCAATCATGTCGCCCGCCAGATCCTGGATAACCATCGCGTTCATCAGGTGGTCCTGAGAGTGAACGGTGATCAGGTTAACCGGAAGTTTTCCTGTCCCTTCATCGAGCCCGATGAGCTGCGTCTGGATCGTATGCGCATGTTTCACATACTCGCGCGACTCTTCCATCGCTTTTTCGGCTTCGTCAAAGTCGCCTTTTCGTGCCATCTGCAACGCTGTAAGTGCCGCACTTCGCGCCGCACCTGCATTGACCAATAGCTCCATGATGGTGGTTTCTAAGTCTTCCATTATGACTCCAGCAGTTTAAGCGCTTTTTCCAGTACGGCATCACCTTTCATCATGCCGTAATCCATCATGTCGATAACCGCGACCTTTTTCCCGAGCGGATCGGCCTGCGCCTGGAGTTTTGCCTGTTCGTATTTCACCTGTGGCCCCAGTAATACGATATCAGCCGTCGCGATGTTGTCTTTAAATTCCGCGACCGGAACGGCTTTAATGGTTACTTCGACTCCTTTTTTCTGCGCGGCATCTTTCATACGTTGAACCAGCATGCTGGTTGACATTCCCGCTGCACAGCATAAAACGATGTTCTTCATAGTCAGCCTCGATCTACATGTGTTTATTGATAATTATCCCGTGCAGTGCGCTTCAACAACCGCTTTACCGCGATTGTGTGTCAGGCATCACAAAGAAATCGGCATTTTTCTGAAACCGGTTACAATTTAAAGCAGGAGAGCATTCTGCCCGTCAGAACGGGCAGAATTTCAGGAGGGAGATTATCGGCTGGCCGTGCTTATGATGCGGTTTTTACCCTGTTGTTTAGCGGTATACAGCGCTTCATCTACGCTACCGACAAATTGTTCCAGCGGTTCGAAGTGCCATTCACCCAGCCCCGCGCTGAAGGTCACCCGCAGGTTCTCTTCCCGCCAGGTCCGTTTTTCCACGGCGGTGCGCCAGGCTTCCAGTAGCGCGTGCGCGGAGTTCATCAGCTCGGCCGGGAAAATCACCCCGAACTCTTCTCCACCGTAGCGATAAACCGAGACGTGGTGCGGCTGCATGATCTGAATGCCTTCGCGCGCCACGTTACGCAGAACGATATCCCCGCTCAGGTGGCCCCAGGTGTCGTTAATGGATTTGAAGTTATCAATGTCGACCAGCGCCAGAGCGAAGGGTTGATGAGCGGCCATCAACGCATCCACATCGTTGTCGAAGGCTCGGCGGTTTTTACAGCCTGTCAGCGCATCATGGGTGGCCTGACGGACATAGGCCAGCTCCCGTTCTTTATTGGTTCGAATGGTATGGCTGAGCATCGCCTCAAGACGTGGCGCCTGGTTGACGTCGCCGGTTTTGATGGCGTTGATAATGTTCATCAGCACTGAACGTGAGGCATGACGAAGATACAGTCCGAACAGAATGATGATGATTGCCGCCAGCGCAAATCCCCAGCCGACGACGGTGGTTTCATGCCGGGTGATGACGGATAGCGTGGCATCGGAAACCCGATAAATCACAAACCAGTCCGGATTGGTGAACGAGTAGTAGTAATACCAGGTCTTGCTTCTGGAATCGAAGAGATAGCCTTCGCCGCTGGTCATTTTGTCCATCAGCGCTTCGCTGACGTACTGCTTAAAGAGCGCCCCCGTGTCCGGATGAAGCACAACGGCGCCGTCACGTTCGACGACGAAAAACTCACCCTGTACGGGAGCTACCATCTGGCGCAGGGTATATCCCATGGAGGTTAAATCAAGATGGAAAGCGAGCGTGCCCTTCAGACGGCCTTCCGGTGAAATGACCGGCTTATAGAGGGTGACGGTGGGATGTTGGGTGAAATAGTCCAGATAGGGGCGGGTGTAGTGCGGAAAGTTACTGGCTTCCGCTTGCCCGATAAACCATGGGCGGGTTCGTGCATCGAACGTCTGACTCTTCTCCGTTGGCAGGACTTCCGGCGCGCGCAGATGGCGCCCCTCCGTGTCCGCCAGAGAGATAGACGACACCGTCGGCATCAGATTCTGCAAATGCATTAACATCTGCAAACCGTGTGCCGGATCGATATTTAACGTCTGATTCACTCTGTCATTACGGGCGTAGTACATCGCCGCGCGACCAAGAATATAGTCATTTTCCCGCAGAATGGACTCGGTATAGTTCACCGCCAGATTATGGGTGAAGTTACCATTAATTTTATGATAATCCTCAAGAAAATCCTTTCGCTGTGAAAGGATGACCAGGATCGCGATCAGCACGAAGCTGAAGAGGATCCCCGCGAAGCTGACCATAATGGGGCGGGTAAAAGAGAGCTTTTTACTGTGGAGTGCCATGAGTTGTACATCAGTCCAGATGGTAGGCGCGTTGCGTCTGTCGATATCCTCAGCATAGTCGCTGTCCGGTTGCTGGTAGTAAATTATACAGAAGGCGACTTCCGACGAGATGATTTATCTTAAGAGTAGCTAAGAAAAGTCGCATTTATTTTAACGATTGAAATTTTTTTTAAGAGGCGGAGGGCAGGGCGAAACGAGGAAGAAGCATTTTCACCCTGGTCAGCGTCCGTTGCTGACGGGGTTAATCATAAGAAAACCGGACGGATTTCCTCAATCGCCCGGTTTTGATCTCACGAGCCCCCTCGTAACCCTTTCGCGATTTTGCAGGCGGTTTCAGCGCGAATGCGAGGCTCTTCCCAGCCAGCTGTCCCAGTCTTTCCACACCGGCTGTAGGCCCTGTGCCGCCAGTGCTTCCGCCACCGCTTCGGGCCGTCGTCCGTCGTGAGGCGTAAACTGTTCCAGTTCCGGGCGATCGTCCGCGTAACCACCCGGCTGCGTTTTGGAAAAGGCGCTGACGTTGTTGATCGCCAGGGGGATCGCGCGGTCGCGAAACGCCGGGGATTCACGCGTGGAGAGCGACAGTTCCACTTCCGGCGCGAACAGGCGAAAGGCGCATATTGTTTGCACCAGCTGGCGCTCATCCATTATCGAGGCAGGTGCAACGCCTCCCGTACACGGACGCAGCCGCGGGAACGAGATGGAATAGCGGCTTTGCCAGTAGTTCTGCTGTAGCCACAGCAGATGCTCCGCCACCATATAGCAATCCACCCGCCAGCTGTCAGACAGACCGATAAGCGCGCCCAGCCCAATTTTGTCGATGCCGGCGCGCCCCAGCCTGTCCGGGGTTTCCAGCCGGAAAAAGAAATCCTGCTTCTTCCCTTTCAGGTGATGCCGGGCATAAGTCGCCTCATGGTAGGTTTCCTGATAAACCATTACGCCGTCCAGCCCGAGGGTTTTCAGCTCCGCGTACTCCTCCTGCGACAGCGGCTGTACTTCCATCTGCAATGAGGCAAATTCGCGGCGAATGGCCGGAAGATGCTGGCGAAAATAGTCCATCCCCACTTTGCTCTGATGTTCACCCGTCACCAGCAGAAGATGTTCAAATCCCATTTCACGAATAGCGTCACACTCGCGGGCGATCTCATGCTCATCCAGCGTTTTACGCTTAATGCGGTTGCTCATGGAGAAGCCACAGTAGGTGCAGTCGTTGGCGCACAGGTTAGAAAGATAGAGCGGCACGTAAAAGCTCACCGTGTTGCCAAAGCGCTGGCGGGTAAGGCGTTGAGCGCGCTGCGCCATCGGTTCAAGGTATGCGCTGGCTGCCGGAGAAAGCAGGGCCATCAAATCCTCGCGGGTCAGATGACGGGCTGTTAACGCCCGCTCTACGTCCGCAGAGGTTTTACTGTTGATGCGTAAGGCAATATCGTCCCAGTGAAGCTGACGCCAGCGATCGGTAAAGGTAGCCATCAGAGCGCCTCCAGAAAACCGGTCAGCGGGCTCGTAGCCTGTGCATGAAGGCTGCGCGAGCCTGGACCGGACTGCCGTGCCAGCAGACCGGACTCCACCGCAAGGCGGAACGCGCGCGCCATCATCACCGGATCGTCGGCCACCGCAATCGCGGTATTGACCAGCACCGCATCGGCGCCCATTTCCAGCGCCTGCGCGGCGTGGCTGGGTACGCCGATGCCCGCATCCACCACCACGGGCACGGTAGCCTGCTCAATAATGATCTCCAGCATTGCGCGGGTTTCGAGCCCCTGATTAGAGCCAATGGGCGCCCCCAGCGGCATGACGGCGGCGCAGCCGATCTCTTCCAGACGCTTGCACAGCACGGGATCCGCGCCGCAGTAAGGCAGAACGGTAAACCCCTGCTGTACCAGCTTTTCTGCGGCTTTCAGGGTCTCTATCGGGTCCGGCAGCAGCCAGCGCGCATCCGGGTGAATTTCCAGCTTCAGCCAGCGGGTGCCGAGCGCTTCCCGGGCCAGCTGTGCGGCGAAAATCGCCTCCTCGGCCGTTTTCGCACCGGAGGTGTTAGGCAGCAGCGTGACGCCGGCTTCCAACAACGGTACAAGAATGGCATCGTTGTGCTGGCGAAGGTCCACGCGCTTCATCGCCAGCGTCACCAGCTGGCTGCCGCTTTCTCGGATGGCATCCACCATCAGCTGCGGGGAGGCGAACTTTCCGGTTCCGGTAAACAGATGTGAATCAAAGACTTTATCGGCAATACGTAACATCTCAGCCCCCTGCGATAACCTGAAACAGCAGGATCTGGTCGCCTTCATTGACCTGCTGACGTTCCCACTGCTCGCGCGGCAGGATCTGTTGATTGAGCGCCAGCGCCGTTCCCGGCTTCAGCTGGCGCAGCGTGTCGAGCAGGGCGGCAACGGTGAGACCGTCGTCGCACGTCATCGGCTCATCGTTAAACAGAATGCGCATTGCGGCCTCCGCATACCGGGCAGTGGCTGGCGCGGCTTAACGCCAGATGGCGCCAGCCGCCGGAACGGGCGTCGAACAGCCGGAGCGTGTTGCGCGCTGTTTCCATGCCGCTGAGCAGCTTGATGGCCTCCAGCGCCTGGAGGGTGCCCATCACGCCCACCACCGGGCCAAGAATGCCTGCCGTGCGGCAGTTACGCTCCGGTTCAGCCTCGTCCGGCCACAGGCAGCGGTAACAGCCCTGCGCCCACGGCGGCGTAAGCACCATTATCTGCCCGCCGAAACCGACCGCGCTCGCGGTGATCAGCGGCGTGTTCTGTGCAACACAGGCCGCGTTGATGGCCTGACGCGTTGCCATGTTGTCCGTGCAGTCCAGCACCGCGTCGGCAAGGGCAACTTCGCGTTGCAGCTCGTCTTCGCTAAGCCGCGTCTGGAGCGCAACCAGTTCGATATCGGGGTTAAGCTGGTTCAGCCGCTGGCGCGTAACCTGCGCCTTAGGCTGGTTAACATCTTCTGTCGTGAAGAGGATTTGCCGTTGCAGGTTGCTGAGGTGTACTTCATCGTCATCGGCCAGTACCAGCGTACCCACGCCCGCACCGGCCAGATACAGCGCGGCGGGGGCGCCTAATCCGCCCAGGCCGACAATCAGTACCCGGCTGGCGAGCAGCTTTTGCTGCCCGTCAATGGCGATATCCTCCAGCAGGATCTGGCGGCTGTAGCGCATAAAATCACGATCTTTCATCGCCTGCTCCTGCCAGTTGTAAAAGCCGTGCGGTGGCGGCCTGCCAGTCTGCCGCCTGGGTGATAGCGCTGACGACGGCGATACTGCCGACGCCGGTTTCCAGTACGGCGGGCGCACGTTCAAGGCTGATCCCGCCGATGGCGACGGTAGGATAATCGGCAAGGCGCTTCACGTGCGCCGCCAGCTGCGTCAAACCCTGCGGGGCAGACGGCATCTGCTTGGTTTGCGTCGGGAAAACGTGACCGAGGGCGATGTAAGAGGGACGGGCTGCCAGCGCCACGTCGATCTCCATGTCATCGTGTGTTGAAACGCCAAGGCGCAGGCCAGCCTGGCGGATGGCGTTCAAATCGGTGGTTTCCAGATCTTCCTGACCCAGATGGACGCCGTACGCCCGGTGCTTGATGGCCAGCCGCCAGTAGTCGTTGATAAACAGGCGAGCAGTGTAGCGATGCCCCAGCGCGATGGCGGCGGCGACGTCGGCCTCCACCTCTTCATCGCGCTTATCCTTGATGCGCAGCTGGAGGGTGCGAACGCCGGCCTCCAGCAGGCGGGCGATCCACTCCACGCTGTCCACCACCGGGTAAAGCCCTAAGCGGAAGGGCACGGAGGGAAAATCGGGCTGGTACATTACGCCTCCTCTTTTTTGAGGTAAATTTCGCCGCCTCTGGCGCGGAAGGTTTCCGACATGTCCGCCATACCGACTTCAATGGTCTGCGCAGCGGCGTAGTCCCGCACCTCCTGGCTGATTTTCATCGAGCAGAATTTTGGCCCGCACATGGAGCAGAAGTGCGCCACCTTGCCCGACTCCTGGGGCAGGGTTTCATCGTGATAGGCGCGGGCGGTAAACGGATCCAGCGCCAGGTTGAACTGGTCTTCCCAGCGGAATTCAAAGCGCGCTTTGGACATGGCGTTATCGCGGATTTGCGCGCCCGGATGGCCTTTCGCCAGATCCGCCGCGTGGGCGGCAATCTTGTAGGTAATCAGTCCCTGCTTCACGTCCTCTTTGTTGGGCAGACCGAGGTGCTCTTTCGGCGTCACGTAGCAGAGCATGGCGCAGCCGAACCAGCCGATCATCGCCGCGCCAATCCCGGAGGTGAAGTGGTCGTAGCCCGGTGCGATATCGGTGGTCAATGGCCCCAGAGTGTAGAACGGCGCTTCGTGGCAGTGCTCCAGCTCCTCGGTCATGTTGCGGCGGATCATCTGCATCGGCACGTGGCCCGGGCCTTCAATCATCACCTGCACGTCATACTCCCAGGCGATTTTGGTTAGCTCGCCCAGGGTGTGCAGCTCGGCAAACTGCGCCTCGTCGTTGGCGTCGCGGATAGAGCCCGGACGCAGGCCGTCGCCCAGCGAAAGCGAAACGTCGTACGCGGCGCAGATCTCGCAGATCTCGCGGAAGTGCTCGTAGAGGAAGTTTTCCTGATGATGGGACAGGCACCACTTCGCCATGATGGATCCACCGCGTGAGACGATGCCGGTCAGACGTTTCGCCGTCATCGGCACGTAGCGCAGCAGCACGCCCGCGTGGATGGTGAAGTAGTCCACGCCCTGTTCCGCCTGCTCCAGCAGCGTATCGCGGAACGCTTCCCAGGTGAGGTTTTCGGCGATGCCGTTGACCTTCTCCAGCGCCTGGTAAATCGGTACGGTGCCGATCGGCACCGGGCTGTTACGCAGGATCCACTCGCGGGTTTCGTGGATGTAACGCCCCGTGGAGAGATCCATCACCGTGTCCGCGCCCCAGCGCGTCGACCAGACCAGCTTTTCCACCTCTTCTTCGATGGACGAGGTGACGGCAGAGTTGCCGATGTTGGCGTTAACCTTCACCAGGAAGTTGCGGCCGATAATCATCGGCTCCGATTCCGGGTGGTTGATGTTGGCGGGGATAATCGCGCGCCCGGCGGCCACTTCATCACGCACAAACTCCGGCGTGATGTTTTCCGGCAGGCGAGCGCCGAAGCCTTCGCCAGGATGCTGGTGGCGCAATATTTCGCTGCGGATGCGCTCGCGCCCCATGTTTTCACGGATGGCGATGAACTCCATCTCCGGCGTGACGATCCCCTGGCGCGCGTAGTGCAGCTGGGTTACGCATTTGCCCGCCCTGGCGCGTTTTGGCGTCAGCAGGCCGGTAAAGCGCAGCTCGTCCAGGCCGTCGTCGGCCAGACGTTCTTTGGTGTACGCAGAGCTGCGCACGCTCAGCTCTTCGCAGTCGTTACGCGCGTCAATCCACGGCTGGCGCAGCTTTGCCAGCCCCTGCTGGACGTTGATGGCGACAGAGGGATCGCCGTACGGGCCGGAGGTGTCGTACACCGGCACGGCTTCGTTGTCTTCATACTGCGGGTTCTCTTTGCTGCCGCCGATAAGCGTCGGGCTGAGCTGGATTTCGCGCATTGGCACGCGAATATCGGCCTGTGAACCGGTGATGTAGATGCGTTTCGAGTTCGGGAAAGCGGTGCCTTCCAGGGTGTCGATGAAGCGTTGCGCGTGTTCGCGCTGTTCGCGGCGGGTCAGTTTTGTTGTAGACATAGCTCATTCCAGAAGTGAAGGACATGGCTTGTCAGACGACGGATGAAGCAAGAGGAGATCGCCCCAGGGGCGATACAACAGCAGCATGACTCTTGTTCCCTTCGCAGGTATTAACCTGATCAGGTTCCGCGGATCCCGAATTAACGGTCTCAGCCCGTGCTTACACACTGGGCACTCCGACAAGAAAAATCCCCCTCCGCAGAGGGGCGACTGGTTGTAAATTACTCGTTAACGATTAAGAACTCAAGCAGGGCGCACAACGTTATCGCTGCTGCTGATATTCAGGTTGTTATCCAGCACGAGGGCGATGAGCTTGTCTTCCAGCGTGAATCGCTCTTCCAGCGCTTCGCCCAGGTCCGAAAGCGCCTGCTGGAACTCAAGATAGTTATCGTGATCGATAGCGTTCTCAAGCGTGGAATCGTAGTAGTCCATGATCTTCTGGGTGTTGGCTTCCAGCTGCGGACAGAGTTTGCTGGCCGCTAAATACGGCGTTGTCCCTTCCATTTCGCGGATAATGCGTTCATAAATGTTGAAATGGCCGTCGGAGAGGTAGTCGACCAGGCTCTGACAAAAATCATCCAGCGCTTTTTCATTCAGCCGCATAAAGGATTCTTTGCCAGGCTTAAGACCGACCAGATTGTAATACGCCACAAGGAGATGCTTGCGCACATGTAGCCAGCGATCCACCAGGGTGTTACTTCCTCCAACGCGCTCAGTCAGGCTTTCCAGCTGGTTTAACATGGTCGACTCCATAAGGTTTAGAATGGGATCTGCTTATCCAAAATGTAACCACAATGCTAACAACATGTCAGTGAAGCGAAGGTAGTGCAATAGATATGGATCGTATTATTGAAAAATCAGATCTGGGTTGGTGGATCGTCAGCCACGAACAAAAATTATGGCTGCCCTCAGGAGAGTTGCCCTACGGTGCCGCGGAAACGTTCGATCTGGTGGGCCAGTCCGCGCTGAAGATCGGCGAGTGGCAGGGCGATCCCGTGTGGTTGATCCAGCAGGCGCGCCGTCAGGATATGGGATCCGTACGTCAGGTGTTAGATCTGGACGTCGGCCTGTTCCAGCTGGCGGGGCGCGGCGTACAGCTGGCGGAGTTTTACCGCTCGCACAAATACTGCGGTTACTGCGGGCACACCATGCACCCAAGCAAAACCGAATGGGCGCTGCTCTGCGGCCACTGCCGTGAACGCTACTATCCGCAAATCGCGCCGTGCATCATCGTCGCCATCCGCCGTGATGATTCCATCCTGCTGGCGCAGCATACCCGTCATCGCAACGGCATTCATACCGTCCTCGCCGGGTTCGTGGAAGTAGGCGAAACGCTGGAGCAGGCGGTGGCGCGCGAGGTGATGGAGGAGAGCAGCATCAAGGTGAAGAACCTGCGCTACGTGACCTCCCAGCCGTGGCCGTTCCCGATGTCCCTGATGACCGCGTTTATGGCGGAATACGACAGCGGCGAGATTGTTATCGACCAGAAAGAACTGCTGGAGGCGAACTGGTACCGCTACGACAATTTACCGCTGTTACCCCCGCCGGGAACGGTGGCGCGTCGCCTGATAGAAGATACCGTGGCAATGTGTCGGGCCGAGTATGAGTAGTGTTACACTGACGGCCTGACGCAATAAGGAACTGCAAAATGACCGAACTGAAGAACGATCGTTATCTGCGTGCGCTGCTGCGCCAGCCCGTTGATGTCACCCCGGTGTGGATGATGCGCCAGGCGGGACGCTATCTGCCAGAGTACAAAGCCACGCGCGCGCAGGCGGGCGATTTTATGTCGCTGTGCAAAAACGCCGAGCTAGCCTGTGAGGTGACGCTCCAGCCGCTGCGCCGCTTCCCGCTGGATGCCGCCATTCTCTTTTCGGACATTCTTACCATTCCGGACGCGATGGGCCTGGGGCTCTATTTCGAAACCGGCGAGGGCCCGCGCTTCACCTCCCCAATCAAAAGCAAAGCCGACGTCGATAAACTGCCGATCCCCGATCCGGAAGGCGAGCTGGGCTACGTGATGAACGCTGTGCGCACCATTCGCCGCGAGCTGAAGGGCGAAGTGCCGCTGATTGGTTTCTCCGGCAGCCCGTGGACGCTGGCCACCTACATGGTTGAAGGCGGCAGCAGCAAAGCCTTCACCATGATTAAAAAGATGATGTACGCCGAACCGCTGGCGCTGCATGCGCTGCTCGACAAGCTGGCGAAGAGCGTCACCCTCTACCTCAACGCGCAGATTAAAGCGGGCGCGCAGTCGGTGATGATTTTCGACACCTGGGGCGGTGTGCTGACCGGGCGTGATTATCAGCAGTTCTCCCTGTACTACATGCACAAAATCGTCGATGGCCTGCTGCGTGAAAACGACGGTCGCCGCGTGCCGGTAACGCTGTTCACCAAAGGCGGCGGCCAATGGCTGGAAGCGATGGCGGCCACCGGCTGCGACGCGCTGGGCCTCGACTGGACCACCGATATTGCCGATGCGCGCCGTCGCGTGGGCGACAAAGTGGCGCTACAGGGCAACATGGATCCATCCATGCTCTATGCTCAGCCTGCCCGCATCGAAGAGGAAGTGTCGACTATACTGTCTGGTTTCGGCCAGGGTGAAGGCCACGTCTTTAACCTCGGCCACGGCATTCATCAGGATGTACCGCCTGAACACGCAGGCGTATTTGTGGAGGCGGTGCATCGGCTTTCTGCCCAGTATCACAAGTAAGGAGTGGTTATGGATCTCGCGTCGCTACGCGCTCAGCAAATCGAACTGGCTTCATCGGTGATCCGCGAGGATCGTCTGGATAAGGATCCCCCGCAGTACATTGGCGGGGCGGACGTCGGGTTTGAGCAGGGCGGTGAAGTGACGCGGGCGGCGATGGTGGTGCTGAAATACCCGTCGCTGGAGCTGGTGGAGTACAAGGTGGCGCGTATCGCCACCACCATGCCCTATATTCCCGGCTTTCTCTCCTTCCGCGAATACCCCGCGCTGCTGGCCGCATGGGAGCAACTCTCGCAAAAACCTGACCTGCTGTTTGTTGATGGGCACGGTATCTCACATCCGCGCCGCTTAGGCGTCGCCAGCCACTTTGGTCTGCTGGTGGACGTGCCAACCATCGGCGTGGCGAAAAAACGCCTGTGCGGCGCGTTTGAGCCACTCTCTGCCGAACCGGGCGCGCTGGCGCCGCTTATCCATAAAGGCGAGCAGCTGGCGTGGGTCTGGCGCAGTAAAGCGCGCTGTAATCCGCTGTTTATTGCCACCGGGCATCGGGTGAGCATGGACAGCGCGCTGGCGTGGGTGCAGCGCTGCATGAAGGGCTATCGATTACCGGAGCCAACCCGCTGGGCTGACGCCGTTGCCTCTTCACGTCCGGCATTCATTCGTTGGCAGGAAATTCAGCCGTGATTCAGGTAAACTGCGGCTAATTTTCGATTCGAGACATCATCATGTTACAAAACCCGATTCATCTGCGCCTTGAGAAGCTGGAAAGCTGGCAGCACGTGACGTTTATGGCTTGCCTGTGCGAGCGCATGTATCCCAACTATGCCGCGTTCTGTAAGCAAACGGAGTTTGGCGAAGGCCAGATTTATCGACGTATCCTGGATTTGATCTGGGAGACGCTGACGGTGAAAGACGCAAAGGTGAACTTCGATTCACAGCTGGAAAAGCTGGAAGAGGCGATCCCGGCGGCGGACGATTACGACCTGTATGGCGTTTATCCGGCTATCGATGCCTGCGTGGCGTTGAGCGAGCTGATCCACTCCCGTCTGAGCGGTGAAACGCTGGAGCACGCCATTGAAGTCAGTAAGGCGTCCATCACGACCGTCGCGATGCTGGAAATGACGCAGGAAGGCCGCGAAATGACCGACGAAGAGCTGCGTGCTAACCCGGCGGTTGAACAGGAATGGGACATTCAGTGGGAGATTTTCCGCCTGCTGGCAGAGTGTGAAGAGCGTGATATTGAGCTGATCAAAGGGCTGCGTGCGGACCTGCGTGAGGCCGGTGAGAGCAATATTGGTATAATTTTTAACCAATGAGACAACAAAACGTGATTTAACGCCTGTTTTGTCACTCCTCGACTCTTCCCTTTCGCCCCCCGTCTGGTCTACATTTGGGGGGCGAAAAAAAGTGGCTATCGGTGCGTGTATGCAGGAGAGTGCTTTTTTGGCATTTTCGTCGCACTCGATGCTTAGCAAGCGATAAACACATTGAAAGGATAACTTATGAACAAGACTCAACTGATTGATGTAATTGCGGACAAGGCTGATCTGTCTAAAGTGCAGGCTAAAGCTGCTCTGGAATCTACCCTGGCTGCTATTACTGAGTCTCTGAAAGAAGGCGATGCTGTACAACTGGTTGGTTTCGGTACCTTCAAAGTGAACCACCGCGCTGAGCGTACTGGCCGCAACCCGCAGACCGGTAAAGAAATCAAAATCGCCGCAGCTAACGTGCCGGCATTTGTTTCTGGTAAAGCACTGAAAGACGCAGTTAAGTAAGACGCGTGGCAGTGAACAGTTTTAACGAAGGGGCGGCAACGCCCCTTTTGTCATTCTGGCGTGGAACGCTCGCGCTGGCAGGCGTACTGTTGCTGTCTGCCTGTAGCCATGATTCCTCACTCCCCCCGTTTACCGCCAGCGGCTACGCTGACAACCAGGGCGCGGTCAGGATCTGGCGCAAAGATTCCAGCGATGAAGTCCATATGCTTACCGCGTTCAGCCCGTGGCATAACGGCAACACCTCGACCGCAGAGTACCGCTGGCAGGGCGATGCGCTGTCGCTGATTGAACTGAACATCTACAGCAAGACCCCCGAACACGTGAAGGTGCGTTTCGACGACCACGGCGAGCTGAGCTTTATGCAGCATGAAGTCAGCGGGTTGAAACAGCAGCTTTCCAGCGATCAGGTTGCCCTTTACCGCTACCGCGCCGAACAGCTCCGTCAGACCAGCGACGCGCTGCGTCAGGGCCGCGTGGTGCTGCGCCAGGGGCGCTGGCATGCCAATGGCACGGTGACCACCTGCGAAGGGCAGACCGTAAAGCCTGAACTTGAATCCTGGGCAACCGAACACATTCAGCGCCGTCAGCGGCATTCGTCTATGGAAGTGAGCGTGGCGTGGCTTGAGGCGCCGGAAGGCTCTCAGCTGCTGCTGGTGGCGAACGAAGACTTCTGCACCTGGCAGCCGACAGAGAAAAGTTTTTGATTTAAGTTCCCTCTCCCTTGAGGGAGAGGGTTAGGGTGAGGGGGAAATTACTCCCCCTGCTCCCGCGCAATGGCACGATAACCGATATCCTGACGGCTAAAGCTGCCGTCCCAGTGAATATCCGCCATCAGCGCATAGGCGCGTTTCTGCGCTTCTGCCACGGTCTGGCCCAGTGCGGTCGCACACAGCACGCGGCCGCCGTTGGACAGCACGCGGTCATCGTCAGCCAGCTTTGTCCCGGCGTGGAACACCTTCGCGCCGTCAATCTCTTCCAGCGGCAGGCCGTGGATCTCATCTCCGGTGCTGTAGTTCCCCGGATAGCCGCCCGCAGCAATCACCACGCCCAGAGACGCACGCTCGTCCCACTCTGAGGTTTTCTCGTCCAGCTTGCCTTCGCAGGCCGCCAGACACAGATCCACCAGGTCGGATTTCATGCGCAGCATGATCGGCTGGGTTTCCGGATCGCCAAAGCGGCAGTTGAATTCGATCACCTTCGGGTTGCCCTGCTTGTCGATCATCAGGCCTGCGTAGAGGAAGCCGGTATAGGTGTTACCTTCCGCCGCCATGCCCTTCACGGTAGGCCAGATGATGCGGTCCATGGTGCGCTGATGCACCTCATCGGTGACAACGGGAGCAGGGGAGTAAGCGCCCATCCCGCCGGTGTTGGGGCCGGTATCGCCATTGCCCACGCGCTTGTGATCCTGGCTGGTGGCCATCGGCAGAACGTGCTCGCCGTCGACCATCACGATAAAGCTCGCCTCTTCGCCGTCGAGGAATTCTTCGATCACGATGCGGTGGCCCGCATCGCCAAAGGCGTTGCCTGCCAGCATATCCTGGACTGCCGCTTCGGCTTCTTCGAGCGTCATCGCCACGATAACGCCTTTCCCGGCGGCCAGGCCGTCAGCTTTGATGACAATCGGCGCGCCTTTTTCACGCAGGTAAGCCAGCGCGGGCTCGACGTCGGTGAAGTTCTGATACTCCGCCGTCGGAATGTTATGACGCGCGAGGAAATCTTTGGTGAAGGCTTTTGAGCCTTCCAGCTGCGCGGCACCTTCCGTTGGGCCGAAGATTTTCAGGCCAGCGGCGCGGAAGGCGTCTACGACGCCAATCACCAGCGGCGCTTCCGGGCCAACGATGGTCAGATCGATCTTCTCGGTCTGGGCAAAGCTCAGCAGCGCCGGGATATCGGTTACGCCGATTGCGACGTTTTGCAGCGCGGGTTCCAGCGCCGTACCGGCGTTACCCGGCGCCACAAAGACGGTTTCCACCTGCGGGGACTGCGCCGCTTTCCATGCCAGCGCGTGCTCGCGCCCGCCATTACCAATCACTAATACTTTCATTTTCTGCTCCGGGAATTAATGGCGGAAGTGGCGCATGTCGGTAAAGATCATTGCGATGCCGTGTTCGTCGGCAGCGGCAATCACCTCGTCGTCGCGGATAGAGCCGCCAGGCTGGATCACACAGGTGATGCCCACCGCAGCCGCAGCGTCGATACCGTCGCGGAACGGGAAGAAGGCGTCAGAGGCCATGGCGGAGCCTTTCACTTCCAGGCCTTCGTCGCCTGCTTTGATACCGGCAATTTTCGCAGAGTAAACGCGGCTCATCTGGCCTGCGCCTATCCCGATGGTCATGTTCTCTTTGGCGTAAACAATGGCGTTAGACTTCACGAACTTCGCCACTTTCCAGCAGAACAGCGCGTCGCGCAGCTCCTGTTCGGTCGGCTGACGTTTGGTCACCACGCGCAGGTCGGCTTCTGTCACCATACCCAAATCGCGATCCTGAACCAGCAGACCGCCGTTCACGCGCTTGAAGTCCAGGCCCGGCACGCGTTCCGCCCACTGACCGCAAACCAGCACGCGCACGTTCTGTTTTGCCGCAGTGATTTTCAACGCTTCTTCTGATGCGGACGGCGCGATGATCACTTCGACAAACTGGCGGGAGATGATGGCCTGCGCGGTTTCGGCATCCAGCTCGCGGTTGAAGGCGATAATGCCGCCGAACGCGGAGGTCGGGTCGGTTTTGTAGGCGCGATCGTAGGCATCCAGAATAGAAGTGCTTACCGCAACGCCGCACGGGTTGGCGTGCTTGACGATAACGCAGGCCGGCTCGCTGAACTCTTTCACGCATTCCAGCGCGGCGTCGGTGTCGGCAATGTTGTTATAGGAAAGGGCTTTGCCCTGAACCTGCTGGGCGGTCGCAACGGAGGCTTCTTTTACCTCTTCTTCTATATAGAAGGCAGCCTGCTGATGGCTGTTCTCACCGTAACGCATATCCTGCTTCTTAATGAAGTTCAGGTTCAGGGTGCGCGGGAAGCGGCCAGAGGGATCTTTGCTTTCGCCGTGGTAGGCAGGCACCAGGCTACCGAAGTAGTTGGCGATCATGCTGTCGTACGCGGCGGTGTGTTCGAACGCCTTAATCGCAAGGTCGAAGCGGGTTTCGAGAGTGAGGGAGCCGTCGTTAGCATCCATCTCATTAATAATGGCGCTGTAGTCGCTGCTCTTCACCACGATGGCCACATCTTTATGGTTCTTCGCCGCGGAGCGCACCATGGTTGGGCCGCCGATATCAATATTCTCAACCGCATCTTCCAGAGAGCAGCCTTCGCGGGCGACGGTCTGGGCAAACGGATAGAGGTTAACAACGACCATATCGATAGGCGCGATGTCATGCTGTTCCATAATGCCGTCGTCCTGACCGCGACGGCCCAGAATGCCGCCGTGCACTTTCGGATGCAGGGTTTTGACGCGTCCATCCATCATTTCCGGGAAACCGGTGTAGTCGGACACTTCGGTTACCGGCAGACCTTTATCTGCTAACAGGCGAGCGGTACCGCCTGTAGAAAGCAGCTCCACACCGCGTGCGGAAAGTGCCTGAGCGAATTCGACGATACCGGCTTTATCAGAAACACTGAGCAGAGCGCGGCGGACTGGACGACGTTGTTGCATGGTAAATCCCCTGGATTTCACGATTACAGAGAGCGTTAGATGAATTTTCCAGCGAAAAACTCATCTAACACACCTGACGAGGCCTCCTTGTTAAGCGCGAGCATTTTAACGAAAACGTTTGCGCAACGCTCGCATATTTTCACTTTTTCGAAGTGCTGTGGATAACTCTGTGTGTAAAAGGGTATAAGGCGGGGTTTTGCTGGGGAATGCAGCAGTCAGTCATTTTTCTGTCATTTAGCGGTTGCGGCCTGCGGAGAACTCCCTATAATGCGCCTCCATCGACACGGCGGATGTGAATCACTTCACG
>NZ_SJON01000026.1 GCF_004331385.1 Enterobacter quasihormaechei | reverse complement strand
TTCAGGCCACCCGGCTTAAGCCTTACAACCCTTTCTTATCCATCAGCACCGCCAGATCCACCAGACGGTTCGAGAAGCCCCATTCGTTGTCGTACCACGACAGGATCTTCACCATATTCCCGCCAATCACCAGCGTTGATAGCCCGTCGATAATGGATGAGCGCGGGTCGCCCTGATAATCACTGGAGACCAGCGGTTCATCGCTGTAGCCCAGAATGCCTTTCAGCGGCCCGCTGGCGGCAGCCTGACGAAACGCGTCATTCACCTCTTCGGCGGTCACATTGCGGCTCAGCGTTACCGTCAGATCGACAATCGACACCACCGGAACCGGCACGCGCAGGGAATACCCGGTAAGCTTGCCGTCCAGCTCGGGGATCACTTTCCCGAGCGCTTTTGCCGCGCCGCTGGAGTAAGGCACAATCGATAATGCTGCCGCGCGCGCGCCGCGCAGATCTTTTTCCGGCTGGTCATGCAGCGCCTGGCTGTTGGTGTACGCATGGGTGGTGTTCATCAGCCCGTGCTCAATGCCGAACTGCTGGTGCAGCACCTGCGCCGCCGGTGCCAGCCCATTAGTGGTGCAGCTCCCGTTACTGACCACGAAATGCTGAGCCGGATCGTACAGCGTGTGGTTCACGCCCATCACCACCGTGAGATCGTCATTTTTAGCCGGCGCGGAAATAATGACGCGTTTTGCGCCGCCGCTCGTGATATGCACCGCCGCTTTTTCACGTTCGGTAAAGAACCCGGTCGCTTCTATTACCACCTCAACGCCAGCGTCTTTCCAGGGAATATTTGCCGGGTCGCGTTCACTGAATACGGTGATGCGTTGCCCGTCAACCTGTAGCGCGCCGTCCGCCGCTTCAACAGGCACCGGCAGCGTGCCGAGCAGAGAGTCATATTTCAGCAGATGGGCGAGGGTTTTGCTGTCCGTCAGATCGTTTATGGCCACAATCTGGAGATCCGGGTTGCCCAGCGCCGCGCGCAGAACATTACGTCCGATACGGCCGAAACCGTTAATACCGACCTTAACCATGATGCACTCCTTATCTGTGTTGTCTGAAGTGACTGTAGGCCTCAGGTCGGATGGCGTAAATGACAAAAAAGGATCAGATTACGCCATTTTGCGGCAGTGGAAGCGTTGGCGGTATTCGCCCGGCGTGAGATGAAGCTGCTTTTCAAACACCCGACGCAGGTTAATGCTGGAACCAAACCCGCTTTTTTCGGCAATGACCTCAAGCGGATGCTGGGTCTGCTCCAGAAGCTGGCGGGCGGCGGCCAGGCGCGCTTCAGTGACATAACGGGCCGGCGGTACACCGACGTCGCGCGTGAACACGCGGGTAAAATTGCGCGGGCTCATCGCGACCCGTTCAGCCAGCTTTTCGACGCACAAATCTGCGGTAAGGTTTTGCAGGATCCAGCTTTGCAGCTCGCTTACGGGTCCGGTCGCGCCGGACTGCTCCAGATTATAGCGGCTGAACTGTAGCTGGCCGCCGGGCCGACGCAGGTACATCACCATATCCTGCGCTACGTTGCGGGCGAGGGTGAAGCCGTAATCGTCTTCCACCAGCGCCAGCGTCAAGTCAAACCCGGAGCTGACGCCGCCGGACGTCCAGACGGGTCCATCCTGAACATAGAGCGGGCCACCCTCAACGTTGACCGCAGGATAGAGCGTTTTCAGCGTCTCCAGCAGCCGCCAGTGGGTCGTTGCCCGGCGCCCATCAAGCAGTCCGGCCTGTGCCAGCAGCAGCGCTCCGCCGCACACGGAGGCAATGCGTCGCGCATGCGGCGCGGCAAGGTGCAGCCAGTCCACCACGGCGGTGCTCTCCTGCTCATTTATGCCGCGCCCGGTAATGATGATTGTGTCCAGCGGCTCGCGCGGATCCAGCTCCGGCAGGCGATAGTCCGCCAGCAGGTTTAAACCGGACTGGCCGTGGATCACCAGATGAGGCTGGGTGGTGGCAATAATGATGCGGTAGCGAGGCTGCGCAAGGCCGTCCGGGTGCAGCCGGTTGGCCTGCATCAGAATGTCGGCGATACCGGCGGCTTCAAACAGCATGCCGCCGTCAGGAACGATAATCAGGATCTTCTTCATGTCCTGAAAAGTACCTTTATCACAAAATAAGTCAAGCGGCGGGATGAATGGCCAGGAGGATGTTGGCAGAAAGTAAAAAAAATATGTAGCAATGGTAAAACTTTTAGCGACAGGTATACCGTCAATACCCCTGATTGTGGGGTTAAATGCTTCCTATTGAACATTAAAAGAACAAAAAGATGTAGCCGGACTTAATTATTAAGGCACAAAAAATAACTTCGAAGGCTAAATTCTCAAAAGTTATTTCGGCACGCGAAATTAATATACTGGGGTTATTTCCCTCTGCCTTGGTTAATGCGGGCACTCGTTAAGAATAAAACTTATCTTTGAAATGCAACAATGTAAATATCCTAAATATATCCCACAGCGCACAGAAAAAATGAAATTCTACTAATTATGGTAGTGGCGATAATAGGTGGCTTACGTTAATGATAGTGGTTCTCTTTTGGGTATTTAATTATTAATATTCAATGAGATATGCGCATTCTCTGCCTAAGAAAAAGCAGATTTAGGCTAAGTGCGCATTTTTAATGAGATTAATCCTATAATGCATTGGGCGGATCGTTATACGCCATTAAGCAGGCGGGAAATATTGAATTGATGGCAAGCTCATGTAAACTTGTCTACCGTTTGTCAAAATATGTCAGGAACATGCTGGGCCTATTTCTGTAGGGCTCGTGCGGTAGCTATGCCCTAAAATAGTTACATGCTGAAAATATCCTGACTATTTTAACAATAGCACTTAAGTCAAATTTTATCCCCTCTCTTCATCCTCTAAATATCGCTACGGAAAAGCATATGAAACTGCGCGTATTGTTATCACTTCTGTTTGTTATGGCGGTGGCGGGCTGTAAGGCGCCGCAGAAACCAGCGATCACCGATGATACGATCGTGACGAGCCAGGTTAATGGCGTCACGCTGACGCACCGTCACGCTGTTACCCCGCCGGCGGAGTTCACTCAGGTGAATGAACCGTATCGTGCCATGTACCCGGCATCCCTGATGAGCCGCCCTGACTACGGCGGAAAGGTGGTCCGCACGCTTGAGACCGGCAAAACTTACGTTGTGCTGGGGCAGGTTGAACATTTCTGGATGGCGCTGGCCGATGAAGGGAGTGAACAGCTGATTGGTTATGTGCCGATGCGTGCCGTGATCAAGGCTGACCAGTACGAAGCCACCGTGCGTAAACAGGCGCAGCGCCAGAAAGTGCGCAAGAAAACCACCTGCGTCGATGTCGATGGCAACAGCAAAGCCTGCAAAGACAGCGCGAACGGTACCTGGATCCTGAACTAAACGGGTTTCACGAGCATATTTTTATGAATAATAAAAATTTTCATCGGATGTGGTTCCCATTTTTTGCGTTGATTTTCGCGCTGATCGGTGGTTGTACGTCGTCTTCACACAGCGACCCCTCCCGCTACAATCTACAGTTTCAGGCTCATCCTCAAATCAATGATTCTGCGCCGCTTAAGGTCAGAGTGATGCTGCTGAAATCCGATGCGGATTTCATGTCCAGCGACTTCTACTCCTTACAGAACAACGCGTCAGCCACGCTTGGCGCGAATCTGCTGAACAGCGATGTGTTCTTCCTGATGCCGGGCCAGCTTTCGAAAACCCTGAGCGGTCAAAGCTCGCCGGACGCGCGCTATATCGGCGTGATGGCGGAATACCAGGCGCTGGACGGCAAAAAATGGCGTGTCTCACTCCCTTTGCCTGTTCCCGGCGAAAACGCGATTTACCAGTTCTGGAAATGGTCCGCAGATGAACTCCAGGCCAGCGTCTTCCTTGACGTAAACGGTATCCGGGTCATCAGCCAGTAACGCCCTTCATAACAGGAAAGAGATCATCATGACGAAAGCAGAAAAGGTCGTCTGGACAGAGGGCATGTTCCTGCGTCCCCACCATTTTCAGCGGACAGAACGTTACCTCCTCAACCACGTTCGGGAATGGGGAGCATTGCAGCGATCGTACCTCTGGGGCTTTCTCGACCTTGAGCTGGACGAAGCGATGCTTCGCCAGGGCTGCATTGCCCTGAGCTACTGTAGCGGTTTGCTGCCTGACGGCACGTTTTTCCAGGTTCGCAGCGATCGCAACGGTCCGGCCCCGCTAAAAATCCCTGATAACCTCACCAATGAAAAAGTGGTGCTTGCGCTGCCGGTTCGTCGCGGTGGCCGTGAAGAGGTGATTTTCAGCGAAGAGCACGCTTCTCTGGCGCGTTTTATTACCTTTGAGCAAGAGGTGGAAGACGATAACGCCATGTCGGTCGGGGAGGCCACGGTCCAGTTTGGCCGCCTGCGTCTGACCCTGATGCTGGAGAAAGATCTGACGGCAGAGTGGACCGCCATCGGCGTGGCGTTCGTTACCGAAAAGCGCAACGACAACCACGTGCGGCTGGATAACAGCTACATCCCGCCCATGCTGAACGCCAATAACAGCCCGCAGCTGTACGGCATGATCAACGATCTGCACGGCTTGCTGGTGCAGCGTAGCCAGCAGATTGGTGGCCGTCTGCGCCAGCCGGGGCGTTTCAATACGTCCGAGATGGTCGAGTTCACGCTTCTCTCGCTGATCAACCGCCACCTGGGCGACGTCTCGCATTTAAAAACGCTGCCGCTGCTTCACCCGGAAGCGCTCTGGCACAGCTGGCTGCCGTTTGCCACGGAACTCGCCACCTGGACGTCGCAGCGTACCGCAGAGAGCATTCTGCCGGTATACGACCATGACGATCTCGCCGCTTGCTTCAGCAAACTGATGCTGATGCTGCGTCAGGGGTTGTCGCTGGTCATGGAAGATCATGCCATTCAGCTGCCGCTGCACGAACGCTCTCACGGACTGAACATCGCCACCGTGCCGGAGACCAGCATGGTTCGCGAGTTTGGCTTCGTGCTGGCGGTAAAAGCCAACGTCCCGGGCGAACACCTGCAAACCCATTTCCCTGCCCAGATGAAGGTTGCGCCAGTCTCAAAAATTCGCGATCTGGTTCAGCTTCAGCTGCCGGGCATCATGCTGCGGGCCATGCCCGTCGCACCGCCGCAGATCCCGTGGCATGCGGGCTACAGCTATTTCGAGCTCGAGAGGGGCAGCGAGCTGTGGCACGAGATGGACAAGTCCGGGGCATTCGCGCTGCATCTCGCAGGGGAATTCCCGGGTCTCGATATGGAGTTCTGGGCCATCCGTAGCCCGACAGAATAATAAAGCGAGCGCTTAATATGCAGGAACGACAGGATACCGGCAGCGATGCCGTGTTTACCGGAGCCAGTGGGAATAATCAGCTGGTGGCGGCCGCCAATCCGCTGCTCAATGCGATTCCGCAAATCCGTCATTCGGTTTCCCACGACGATCAGGTCGGGCTGCGCCAGCGCCTGATCGACGAAATTCGCCGATTCGAAGTGCGATGCCAGCAGGCGGGCTTACCGTATGAAGTGATTGTCGGCGCGCGCTACTGCCTCTGCACGGCGCTGGACGAAGCCGCCGCCCTGACCCCCTGGGGAAGCAGCGGCGTCTGGTCAAGCAACGGCCTGCTGGTGACGTTTCATAACGAAACCTGGGGCGGCGAGAAGTTTTTCCAGCTGCTGGCGCGTCTGTCTCAGAATCCGCGTGAACACATTCTGCTGCTGGAGATGATCAACTACTGTCTGCTGCTCGGCTTTGAAGGGCGCTACCGCGTGCTGGACAATGGCCGCACCCAGCTTGAAACCATCAAACAGCGTCTGTGGCAAATGATCCGCGGCGTGCGCGGCAGCTACCCGCCGCCGCTTTCCCCGCATCCGGAAGATCGCCCCGTGCTGCGCAAGCTCTGGCGGCCAATGATTCCTCTCTGGGCGTGCGTGGCGCTGGTGGGCTTTATCGCCTGCCTGTTCTATATCGTCCTCAACTGGCGCCTGGGCGATAACACCAGCCCGGTGCTGGCGAAGATTTACCAGTCCCAGCTGCCGGAAACCACTATCCAGCAGCCTGCGCGTCAGCTGCCGGCGGTGCTGAACCTGCGCGGTTTCCTGAAACCGGAAATTGAGGCCGGTCTGGTGGCCGTGAAGGATGAGGCGGATCGCAGCGTGGTGATCCTGAAAGGGGACGGACTGTTTGCCTCGGCCTCAACCGTGGTGCGCGATCGCTATGAGCCGGTCATCGACCGCATCGCCCAGGCGATGAATAACGTCAGCGGCAAAATTCTGGTCGTGGGGTACAGCGACAACGTGCCGATCCGCAGCGCCCGCTTCGCCTCCAACTATGAACTCTCGCTTGAGCGCGCCCGCTCGGTGCAAAAACAGCTACAGGGCAGCCTGTCCCAGCCTGAGCGCGTCAAAGCCGAAGGGCGGGGCGAGATCAACCCGGTAGCGCCTAACACGACGCCTGAGAATCGCGCCCGTAACCGCCGCGTGGAGATTACGCTGCTGGTGTCGCCTGACAATACCCAGGCCGAGCTGAACGGATTGCCGCAAGGAAACTAAGGATGCTGACTACTCTACTTTCTATACTGACCAATCGCATTCTGTGGAGCTTCCTGGGCGTAACGGCGCTCGCGGCGGTGATCTGGATGATTGGCCCGCTGTTGTCCATCGTGGATACCCGGCCTCTTGAATCCGAGCAGAACCGCGTCATCAGCATTGCGGTGGTCTACCTGATTTGGGCCCAGAGCCACATTCTGCCCCGGCTGTATAACGCCTGGCTGAACCGCAAGCTGATGGACAAGCTCAACGAAAACACCACCAGTCCGGAAGCAGCCGATCCGCAGAAACGTCTGAACAGCGAGGAGCAGATCCTTGCCGGGCGTTTCGACGAAGCCGCCCAGATGCTGAAAAAAGCCCACTTCAGCAAAGCGGGGCACGGCGCGCAGTGGACGCAGCGCTTCAGCACCCAGTACCTCTATCAACTGCCGTGGTACGTCATTATTGGCGCACCGGGTTCCGGTAAAACCACCGCGCTGGCCAACTCCGGGCTGCAATTCCCGCTGGCGGACCGCTTCGGTAAAACCGCGCTGCGCGGCATTGGCGGCACGCGCAACTGCGACTGGTGGTTCACCAACGAGGCGGTGCTGCTGGATACCGCAGGGCGCTACACCACTCAGGAGAGCGAGCAGGTTCAGGACGCCGGCGAGTGGCTGGAATTTATCAACCTGCTGCGTAAATACCGCCGCCGTCAGCCCATCAATGGCGTGATTATCACCATCAGCATTTCCGACCTGCTTTCGCAGTCCGCGGAGGCCTCTCGCCAGCAGGCGGTGAACCTGCGCCAGCGTCTCTCAGAGCTGCACGAACAGCTGGGCATTCGCTTCCCGGTGTACGTCATGGTCACCAAGGCGGACCTGCTTAAAGGCTTCCGCGCCTGGTTTGCGGATTACGACAAAGCCCAGCGCGATCAGATCTGGGGCTTTACCCTGCCGTGGGAGCAGACTAAACACGCCGATTACGACCTGATGGGCAACTTCCAGCAGGAGTTTTCCCTGCTGCAACAGCGTCTGGATGCCGGCCTGCCGGAAACCATGCTGAAAGAGCACGATGCAAAAGCCCGTGCGGAAGCTTATCTCTTCCCGCAGGAGTTCGCCGCGCTGCGCCCGCTGCTGGCGGACTACCTGAGCACGGTCTTTGCCCGCTCAAATTTCGAAACTGAATTTTCTCCGCGCGGTATCTACTTCGCCAGCGGCACCCAGGAAGGCATGCCGTTTGATCGCGTGATGGGCGAGCTGAACCGCGCGCTCTCGCTACCAGAAGGGGGCGAAAGCGACCGCTGGGACTCGGTGAGTAAAGAAGCGCCGATCCCGGGGGCGAAAGGTCAGAGTTTCTTCATTAAGAACCTGCTGCAAAACGTCATTTTCCAGGAGGCGGGCATCGCCGGCGAAAACCGCTGGTGGGAACTGCGCAACCGCGCCGTGATGTGGTCCGGCTATGCGGCGCTGCTGGCCCTGCTGGTGATCCTGGGTGCCCTGTGGCTGACCAGCTACGCCAAAAATAAAGCCTATCTGGAAGAGGTGGATGCAAAAGTGCCGGGGCTGGAGCAGCAGAGCAAGGCGCTGCAAAACCAGCCTCAGCGCGATCTGTTTGCGCTTCTGCCGCTGCTTAACAGCCTGGTGGATCTGCCGGAAAGCGAGGCCTTTGACGTTAACGATCCGCCGGTTTCACGCCGTATGGGGCTTTATCGCGGCGATGACGTCAGCGATGCCTCGCAGTCGCTGTATCAGAAAGCGCTGGATCAGATGCTGCTGCCCGCCGTGGCGATGCACATAACCACCTGGCTGCGCAACGACAACGGCAGCGACGTGGAGTACAGCTATGAGGCGCTGAAGGCCTATCAGATGCTCTACCAGCCGAAGCATTACGACGGCAAATTCCTGCACTCGTGGGTGATGCTCAACCTGCAACGCAACCTGCCGCAGAACGTGACGCAGGCGGAGCTTCAGGAGCTGGAGTGGCACCTGACGCAGCTGCTGGAACCGAAAATTCAGGCTTCACCGTATGCCCAGGATGAGGATCTGGTGGCCCGCGAGAGGGCGCTTATCAACCAGCAGCCGCTCTCCACCCGCGTGTACGGACGCCTGAAGCGTCTGCTGGAGCATGATGAAAACCTGAAGCCGGTTTCGCTTTCAGATCTCGGCGGCCCGCAGAGCGAGCTGGTGTTTTCCCGTAAAAGCGGCAAGCCGGTGAGTGAGGGCGTGCCGGGGCTTTATACGCCGGACGGCTACTGGAAGAGTTTTAACGACCAGATCGACAGCGTGACCACCGCCCTGCACGAAGATGATGCCTGGGTTCTGGGGGCGACCACCGCTCAGGAAGATAAACAGCAGATCGACAACGCCGTGCGTCAGCTCTACATGCGCGACTTCATCGTCAACTGGGATCGCTTTCTCGCGGACATACAGCTCAACAACAGCGCCGATCTTTCCCAGCGCATCAACACCGCGCGCTTGCTTTCAGGCACCAACTCGCCGCTGCGCCGCCTGGTGCTCAACCTGAGCAAGGTGCTGACGCTGTCGCGCACTGCGCCTGCGCCGGAGGATGCGCAGAAAGCGGAAGAGCAAAGTAACCGCGCCACCCGTACGCTGGAAGCGTTGTTCAGCAACGGTGACAACGCTCCAACGCAGGGCGCGGTCGTAACGCAGGTGCCCGAGCAGCTGGTGACCGACCACTATGCGCCGATGATTGAGCTGGCGCAGCCGCTGGAGAAGGGCGGTAAGACCATCGTCTTTGATGATTTTCTCAAGCAGGTTGACGAGCTTTATCGCTACCTGACTGCCGTTCAGGATGCAGCAAACAGCGGTATGCCCGCGCCGGGCGGCGATGCCATCAGCCGCCTGCAAGCCAGCGCGGGCCGTCTGCCGGGCGGGCTGCAAACCATGTTCAGCAATATGGCCGTGGGCGCCAGCAGCGATACCCAGCGTCGCGATCTGGAGAACGTGCGTAAGCGCATCAACGTGGAAGTGGGCGGGTTCTGCCGTCAGGCGATTGCCGGGCGTTACCCGCTGGTGCGTAGCGCCAGCACCGAAGTGACGCCGGACGATCTTGCCCGCATGTTCGCGCCGGGCACCGGGCTGATGGACACCTTCTTTCGCGACAACCTGACCAACAAGGTGGATACCACCCAGGCGAACTGGCGTTTTATGCCGGGTATCGACGGCAAAACGCTGCCGGGCAGCGAAGGGCTGCTGCGTCCGTTCCAGCAGGCGCAGTCCATCCGCGATGCTTTCTTTGCCAACGGCGCAACCACGCCATCCTTTAAGGTCACGGTGCGCACCGTGCGGATGGATAACACTATTCTGAACCTCACGCTGGACGTGGACGGTCAGCTGCTGCGCTACAGCCACGGTCCTCAGGCGGTGCAAATCATGAACTGGCCGGGGCCGGGCGGGACGAACCAGGTGCGTATGCAGCTCGGTCTGGCAAACGGCAGCACCGCAACGCTGGTGACCAACGGTTCATGGGCGCTCAACCGCTTTTTCGACAAGGCGCGCACCAGCCCTGGCGCGGGTAGCCTGAGCCGTCAGGCCACCTTCAACGTCGACGGACATCAGGTCACGCTGGAGTTTGCGCCGAACAGCATCCGCAACCCGTTCCAGCTTCCCCGTTTTTCATGCCCATAACCGCAAGGACAGCCGTATGACGAATACCCCTGCGATGAACCGCTACAGCTGGTATGGCAAATTACCCAGCGCCGGAGATTTTTTGCAGCGTCGCTTTCCGGATACCCTGCAACGCCAGTGGTCGCACTGGTTCCAGGTCGGCCTGCTGGCCTGGCAGCAGGAAGAGCAGCGCAGCGGCGAGCGCCCGTTTTCTAAAGCCCCGGTGTGGAATTTTGTCGTCCCCCCGATGCTCGGCAGCCAGATGATTCAGATGGGCTGCTTGCTGCCGGGCCGTGACAGCGTGGGCCGCCACTATCCGGTCTGTATTCAGCTAAGCTTTACCCCGGCTGAGTGGTCGTCCCGACTGCTCGGGCAGGCCGAAAGCTGGTACCAGCAGCTGGGGCGTCTGGGACTGCACGCGGTGCGTAACAGCTATTCTGCCTCCCAGCTGGATGACATGCTGATGACCATCCCGGCGCCACAGCCGGTAGAGCCGCAAAAGCGTTCCGACATTCTCGACGTGATTGGCTATGACGACGATGGTCAGAACACCCTGGGCTGGCCGCAGGCGGCGGAGTGTTTCGATCCGCTGCGCCAGACCAGCTACTGGTGGACGAACCGCTGCGACGGCTACCCGCTCTACACCCACGTGCACAGCGGAAACTTCACCGGGCAGCTCTTTACGCTGCTGTTCGATCCGGCAGGCGGCGCCCGACCGGGCCGTCACGGGCTTTACCCGCCTATGTTTGAATAAGCAGGGACCTTATGAATATCGATGAATTTCTCGCGCCGATAAGCCCCGACAACCCCTGCGGTGAAAACCTGGAGTACGACGCCGATTTCCAGGCGATGAACCAGGCAAGCCAGGGAAAAGCCGAGCAGCAGTTTGGCGACACCATCATCCCGGCAGAGCCCGCAGACTGGAACACCGTTGAAAAGCTCGCCACCGGCCTGCTGACCCGCACCAAAGATCTTCGCGTGCTGCTGGCGCTCACCCATGCCTGGACGCGTCGCCGCGGACTGGCAGGCTACGCCGACGGGCTGCTGCTGGTGCAGGAAGCGTTGTCCCGCTACTGGGAACAGCTCTATCCGCTGCTGGAAGAGTATGGCGAAACCGATCCGTTCTACCGCATCAACGCCCTCGCCGGGCTGAGTGATAAATCCGACCTGACCGTCGCGGTGCGCAACGCCTCGCTGCTGCGCTCAAACGGCGATGAAATTTCGCTGCGCGACGCGCAGGCGCTGCTCGACGGCAGCAAAACCGAATGCCCGGACTACCCCGGCGGTCGCCCGAGGCTGATTGACGAGCTGGCGCGCGGCGACCAGCCCGGCACCGCGGCGGTTATCGTGATCAACGAGCGCCTGCTGGCTATCCGCGAACTGCTTACCGGCTATCTCGGCGAAAGCGGCGTGCCGGAGATGGAACAGCTGCTGAAAACCGTCGGGCTGGTTTCCAGCGCCTGTCAGGTAACCGATATCAGCAAGCTGCTGCCAAACCGTGACGCGCAGGCTGAACCGCACGCCGAGCCACAGCAGGTGGCCCCCCAGCCCGTCCAGCAGGTGACGGACTGGCGCAGCGTGCAGGTGACCAGCCGCGCCGACGCGCAGCTGATGCTGGAAAAAGCGAAGCAGTATTTTGCGCAATACGAACCAAGCCATCCCGCACCGCTGATGATTGAACGGGTGCAGCGGCTGTCTGAACTCAACTTTATGGACATTATTCGCGACCTGGCGCCGGACGGCGTTAACCAACTGGAAAACATCTTTGGACGCCGCGAATGACGCGTCCTGGCATTATGACGACAGGCATGGAGTCTGCCGTTTCACCTTCACCGCGCATCTTTGATGGAGAACATCATGGCAATGAGTAACAGTGGACAGAAATTCATCGCACGCAACCGTGCTCCCCGCGTGCAGATCGAGTACGACGTAGAGATCTACGGTGCAGAACGCAAAATTCAGCTGCCGTTTGTGATGGGCGTTATGGCCGATCTGGTTGGCAAGCCGGTGGAAAACCTGCCAGCCGTCGACGAGCGTAAATTCCTGGAAATCGACATCGATAACTTCGACGAACGTATGAAGGCGCTGAAGCCGCGCGTGGCGTTCCAGGTAGATAACACCCTGACCGGCGAAGGTAAGCTCAACGTCGATCTGACTTTCGACAGCATGGACGACTTCCTGCCGGACGCGGTGGCCCGCAAAGTTGAGCCGCTGAACAAGCTGCTGGAGGCGCGCACGCAGCTCTCTAACCTGCTGACCTATATGGACGGCAAAAACGGCGCGGAAGAGCTGATTGCAAAAATCCTTCAGGATCCGACGCTGCTCAAATCCCTGAGCCAGATGCCAAAAAATGACGAAAGTGCGAAAGGTAGCGAGGAATAATCGATGAGCAACCAGACTCAACAACACGATCAGCAGGCGGGTCAGGCGTTCAGCCAGGACGAGTTCAGCGCGCTGCTGAACAAAGAGTTTCGTCCGAAAACCGACCAGGCGCGCTCCGCCGTCGAAAGCGCGGTAAAAACTCTGGCGCAGCAGGCGCTGGAAAATACCGTCACCTTCTCTAACGACACCTACCGCACCATTCAGAACCTGATTGCCGGTATCGACGAGCAGCTCTCGCAGCAGGTGAACCAGATCATTCACCACGATGAGTTCCAGAAGCTGGAAAGCGCCTGGCGCGGCCTGAGCTACCTGGTCAACAACACCGAAACCGACGAGATGCTGAAGATCCGCTTTATGAGCATCTCCAAGCAGGAGCTGGGCCGCACCCTGAAGCGCTACAAGGGCGTGGGCTGGGACCAAAGCCCGATTTTCAAAAAAATCTACGAGCAGGAGTACGGCCAGTTTGGCGGCGAGCCGTTTGGCTGCATCGTCGGGGACTACTACTTCGACCACAGCCCGCAGGACGTTGAGCTGCTGGGCGAGATGGCGCGCATCGGCTCTGCGGCCCACTGTCCGTTCATCACCGGCACCGCGCCGGGCGTGATGCAGATGGAATCCTGGCAGGAGCTGGCTAACCCGCGCGATCTGACCAAGATCTTCCAGAACACCGAATATGCCGCCTGGCGTTCCCTGCGTGAATCCGAAGATGCCCGCTATCTGGGGCTGGTGATGCCGCGCTTCCTGTCGCGTCTGCCTTACGGCATTCGCACCAACCCGGTGGACAGCTTCGATTTTGAAGAGCAGACCGACGGCGCGAACCACAACAGCTACTCGTGGGCGAACGCGGCCTATGCGATGGCCGCGAACATCAACCGCTCCTTCAAAGAGTACGGCTGGTGTACCTCGATTCGCGGCGTGGAGTCCGGCGGGGCGGTGGAAAACCTGCCGTGCCATACCTTCCCGAGCGATGACGGCGGCGTGGACATGAAGTGTCCGACCGAGATCGCCATCAGCGACCGTCGTGAAGCCGAGCTGGCGAAAAACGGCTTTATGCCGCTGGTGCACCGTAAAAACTCCGACTTTGCCGCCTTTATCGGGGCGCAGTCCCTGCAAAAACCAGCCGAGTACCACGATCCGGATGCCACCGCGAACGCGCGTCTGGCCTCCCGTCTGCCGTACCTGTTTGCCTGCTGCCGCTTTGCCCACTACCTGAAGTGCATCGTGCGCGACAAAATCGGCTCCTTCCGCGAGCGCGAAGAGATGGAGCGCTGGCTGAACGACTGGGTAATGAACTACGTTGACGGCGACCCGGCGAACTCCTCTCAGGAGACCAAGTCCCGTAAACCGCTGGCGGCTGCGGAAGTGCAGGTGCAGGAAATCGAAGATAATCCGGGCTACTACGCCGCGAAGTTCTTCCTGCGCCCGCACTACCAGCTGGAAGGTCTGACCGTTTCCCTGCGTCTGGTATCTAAACTTCCGTCTCTGAAGACGAAAGACGCGTAATAGCGTCAGCATGCTGACAACGTGCGTTTTGTGAGTTTCGCCCGGCGGCGCTACGCTTGCACGGGCCTACAATGAAACGTGCAATTTATTGATATCGTTGCGCAATGTAGGCCGGGTAAGCAAAGCGCCACCCGGCAAGAAAGACGGCTAAATTGTTAATCCTGTCCTTAACGGGTTCCACAATAACGCACGGTAATAAAGACTTCACATTCATTCCGTTATTTCGGGGGAATGTAAGACTGTCAAATGACACGGGTCGTTTGATATGAGGCAGAGGTAAAATATGGACGGTTTTATTCAGCCCCATGCTTTCCTGTTTGCCATATAAGGGCTTTTTCGAAAGCAATATTGTTCATCCACGAAGAGTAGATATTATGGCTATTGATATGTTTCTGAAGGTCGAGGGTGTTACGGGCGAATCTAAAGATTCTAACCACACCGGCTGGACTGACATTACCTCCTTCTCCTGGGGCGCGTCCCAGCCAGGTAATATGAGTGTGGGTGGTGGCGGTGGTGCCGGTAAGGTTAACTTTAACGATCTGCACGTTAACGCTCTGATCGACAAATCCACTACAGCAATCCTGAAACACTGCGCAAGCGGTAAGCACCTGACCAAAGTTGAACTGTCCGTCTGCAAAGCGGGTGGTCAGCAGGTTGAATACACCCGCATCACCCTGGAAGACGTTCTCGTGACTTCCGTTCAGTACACCGGTGCAGACAACGGCGATACCGTTGGCGTGACCTATGCATTCCAGGCTGCGAAAGTGAAACAGCAGTACTGGGAGCAGACCACTGCCGGTGGTAAAGGTGCTGAAAGCAGCGCTGGCTGGAACATCAAAGAAAACAAAGAAGCATAATTGCGCATATGGCCGGGGAGATATCCCCGGTCATTATTCGGAAGGCTTAATTTATTTTTTAGAGAATGAATTATGAGCGTAAAATCAATGATTTCCCCGGGTTATTGCGTTGTGCAGCAGGCGGGGACATTAGATTTCCAGGCCAGACTTCTGTTCAGTAAACCTGATAGTGAAGCGGCGCGTTACTTTATGCAAATCAACAGGGATACAGCATGGTTGAAGCCAGGGCAAATATTAATTCTTAATACCCCCGGTGCTGAGAATACTGTTCAGCTAAAACAATTACAAAATGCAAAGCAAAAGGTTAATGGAGCCCTGTCAGAGCTAAATACAGATGAGGCCAATTTCTTTAATAAACATTTTAATACCATCGCAGCATTAACAAATTTTATGGATAAATCCCTCGGGGTGGTTGCTGATGCGGGTGAAAGGTACTTTAGCGAAATAGAAAAGAAATTAAAAGCTATTGAGTTGGCTTATCAAAATCAATACAGAACGCAAGGGACGTTGATCGGGCAGCAGTTTTTTGTTGAGAGACAAAAACTTTTTTCTGAGCTGGACGTTTTATTAAATAAGCTTTCCAGACTAACGCTGAAACTGAAACCTTATGAAGAAATCAAGCACGCTTTAGGTTTATCAAGCAGGTCGATTGTCCACGAATGGAGTACCGCAGGTGTTGCCTCGATACGAGGGTATTCAACATATGTAGACAATGCATCAAAAGCTGCCCGTTACCTGAAAATGGGAGGATGGCTTGCTATCGGCTTCGCTGGTGCAAACACAACCAATGAAGTTTATGATGCCTGTACAGTAGGTAGAGAGCAGAATTGCTCTAAAGTCGCCGTTAAGAAGTACAGTCAATTCGGTGCAAGTCTTGCGGGCGGGATTTATGGCGGAAAATATGGAGCCATGGCTGGCGCTGGCGTATGTGTTGCATTGGGAGTGGCAACAGGTGGTGTAGGGTTGCTCGCATGTTCCGTGGTAGGCGCCGCTGCGGGTGGATACGTTGGTGGCGAAGTAGCCGGTGGAGCAACGGAATATGTAATGGATAAACTATGGTGAATGTAGAAAATATTCTTTTATTTCTGATCGTAGTTTTATTCTTAATTGTCGTAATCATGGATCTCGCTAGTTCTCGTTATTTTAAAAGACACGAAACTGAATATAATCTACTTCTTTCAGAATATAGGCAAAAAGGCTACGATCTCGATCTGGTGACAAATACCGCATCATTTTTTGGTTCGCTGGCGAATTATCAAAAAATAATCTGGTTTGTTCGTCTTCGCAAAGGCGTGAAGATGAAGTTTACCAAAGACAGAAATGTTCAGGATGATGCCTATAAATTCGTTCAGGCTTTACCGGAAGAGAGAATTGGCTGGATATTAAAACTGCATCGGCGCTATAAAATTCAGGCCTTATTTTTTACACTATGGCTGCTTATCGGCATTATTTTCCTGAATTTAGTCAAATAGCACTAATCAGTTCTTAACCCCCAAACCCCGCCGTTCTCACCCCCGAGAGCGGCAGCGTTTGAGCGCTAATCATACCAGCAGGAATACGCCATGCGATTCACGATTATTTCTACGAAACCCGGTCACCAGCCGCCGCAAAGCAGCTGTGATTTTTATGCCCCGGGCGGCACCATTGGGCGCGGTACGGATAACAATCTGGTGCTGCCGGACAACGATCGCACTATCTCGCGTTTGCAGGCTATCGTTCACGTCGACGCCAGCGGCGAATGTCGCGTCACGAACCGTGGCAGCGTCACCCGCGTGGTATTGAATGATATTCCGCTGGAGCGTGGGCGTCAGGTTGAGCTTCAGGATGGGGATATTCTCGGTATTGATGATTATCGCATCGAAGTCAGCGAACTTATTCACGATACCCAGCCCGTGAGCCGCATGGCGGCCAGCATGCAGCAGGCGCGTCCAGCGGCAACACCTGCACCGGCAGCGGCGCCGCAACCAAAACCGGCCAGCGCCGCGCCTCGCGGAAAAGCGGAACCTACGGCCGTGCCGTCGGAAATCTGGGACAGCCTGATGCAGGAGTTCTCCATCTCCGACAGCATCTCCAGCAACCGGGCGAAACCACAGCCCGCCGCGTCCCACGACCCGTTCTCCCAGCCCGCGGCTCCGGAGCGGAATGCCGAAGATCCGCTGGCGATGTTCAACGACACCGATCCGGCACTTGAACGTAAAAACGTGGATCCGGACTCGCTGTTCAGCGATGACGCGTTGTTCAAACAGGAGAGCATCTTTGACGATGTCACCCCTTCAACGCTGGTGCAGCCGGACGAAAGCAAACCTGCCCAGCCAAAGGAAGAGGCCGCGGATGAACTCGATCCGTTAGCCCTGTTTGGCGGGACGGCCAGCGCGCCTGCCGCGCGTCACGACGACCCGCTCGGCCTGATGGGCGGCGCGCCGTTGACCCATCCGGATGAAATCACGGCTGATAAGCCGGAGCCAAAGCCTGAACCTCAGCCCGCACCGGAAGAGGATGCGCTTGCCGGTTCGCCGCTGTTCGATCCGGAACCGACTGAACCGCAGGACGCGCCGCGCGCGGAAGAAGAAGAGCCCGCGCGTCCCGATTACGGCGGCTTCACCATGCCAACGCCGCAGGCCGTGGCGCGCAGTCACGCCCAGGCGCCTAAGGGCCGCCTGCGCATCGACCCGGTTAAAAACGCCGCATCCCCCGCTGCTGCCGCACAGACCGGCGAGCGGGGCGAGGTGCTTCAGGGCGAACTGCTGGAGGCGCTGCTGGAAGGCATGGGCCTGAGCGAAATGCAGCCGGTGCCGCAGTTTGACCGCGAAAACATGCGTCAGCTGGGCCAGATCCTGGGTATGTTCTCGCAGGGGACCGTGGCGCTGCTTTCGTCGCGCTCCATCCTTAAGCGCGGGGTAAAGGCCGATATGACCATGGTACTCGACGATGCCAACAACCCGTTCAAGCTGCTGCCAACCGGTAAAACGGTCCTGATACAGATGTTCGGCACGCCGATGCCGGGCTTTATGCCACCGACCAAATCGGTGCGTGATGCACTGATCGATCTTCAGGCGCACCAGCTGGGGATGATCTCCGGTATCCGCGCCATTATCGCCGCTATGCTGCAATCCTTTAACCCGGAACAGCTGGAAGAGCAGGCGAAGCAGAACGGGATGACGTCGCGCCTGGCGCTGCCGGGCAGCCGTAAAGCCGCGCTGTGGGATTATTTCGTTCGCAGCTATGGCGAGACGGCGGGCGAGATCGAGGACGACTTCCATACCCTGTTTGGCGAAGCCTTCCTCCATGCCTATGACATGGAGGTCAATCAGTACAAAGACTCACAAAGCGGATCCGAAGAAAAATGAATATCGCAACGGCTTCTCTCTCCCGCCAGGGGACGCGCGCCAGCAACCAGGATCAGACGGGAGAAACCATCGGGGAACGTTCAGCCTGCTTTGTCGTCTGCGACGGCATCGCGGGCCTGCCGGGCGGCGAGGTGGCCGCTGAGCTGGCCCGCAACAGCATTATTTCCCGCTTTGATGGCGACAAGCACCTGAATGCGCAGCATATTCGTGACTACGTCCAAACGGCGAACCGCACCATCCTCAGCGAACAACAGGCGGTGCAGGACTATCGCCGGATGGGCACCACGCTGGTCAGCCTGTTTATCGACAGGGATTACCGTCTGGCCTACTGGGCACACGCCGGTGACAGCCGCCTGTACCTGTTTCGTCGCGGCTGGCTGTGGCACGTCACCACCGATCACAGCCTCGTCCAGCAGATGAAGGATGCCGGACATCAGACCGACGATCTCAACAGCAACCTGCTGTATCTGGCGCTGGGTATTGAGAATGGCGGACCGGAAGCGAGCTACAGCGATGTGGTGCAGGTTGAAGACGGCGATGCATTTTTACTCTGCACCGACGGTTTCTGGCACGGCGTCAGCGAAGAGCAGATGAAGCAGTCGCTGCACATGGTCAATACGCCACAGGAGTGGCTGACCTTAATGAACCAAATCATTCAAAAGAATGGCGAACAGGAGGGCAATGCTCAGGATAACTACACCGCTGTGGCGGTGTGGATGGGCAACCCTCAGGACACCACTTTGCTGCATACGCTCTCTGACGCAGCACAATTTCTTCCCTGCGGAACTGATTAGACACACAAGGATTGATATGAAACTTTGGCTATCGGGTTTGGCTCTTCTGACGGTGGCGACCACCGCACAGGCTGAAAACTTCCGCATCGTGCAGTCTCCTGCGCAGAAGCTGGATATCTGGATCGACAACATTAAAGACAATACGCCGCAAAGCTGGTGTAAGTCGGACGTGGCGCTGCGCATCGTGGCGAACGGTAAGAAAGAGGTTTCGGTGCTGGAAAACTTCGTGCCGCGCCTTGGCTCGCTGCTGGAGCACCAGTGCAGCAAGCTGAATACCCTCAACTGGACGCTGAACGATCCGCAGGGGACGACGCTTGCCCGTGGCACGGCGGCTAAAGCGCAGGACTGGGCGCTGGTGGTAAAGCAGCAGGAAACGGCGGTGGCAGCAACCACCACCCCGGGCGCGCTGCTGCCGCCTGACCAGAATCCGGAGACGCACACCGTAGCGGCAGACCGTACCCCATGGCAGGAGTTTACCCTTCAGGACGGCTGCCACCTGCGCACCTTCTGGGAGGGCGGTTCCTCCGCGCCGGCGCTGTTTATTCCTGACTCCGACACCACCCGCTGCGGTAACGGCAGCTGGCTCAGCGGCCACACGGTGGTGACGCAAAACCGTAACGGGACGCAGAAAGCGATTCCGGTCACCTACATTCACGGCTTCCCGGTGATGGGGCTGAACAACGCGGTCGATCCTGAAAACGCGCTGATCACCTCCGTCAACAAAGAGCGCATGGTCTTCAGCACCCAGAACAGCGACCAGAGCTGGATGATCCTGCCGTACGACAGCACCCTGAACGGCTGGAAGAGCAACGGCACGGTGGCGGTGGAAATCACCCGCGAGATCGCCAGCGACGACGCCCGACTTCAGGCGCGTATCGCCGAGGTCAAGAAGATCTGGAGCGCATGGGTTGCACCGGGCGCTGAGCTGAACGTTGTTCTGATCGACACGCTGCGCCCGCAGCTGCGCGATCCGGCAATAGGCGCCTGGCGCGCGGCGAATTAAGGAGTGGCCATGAATACGCTTTATCAACGCCTGGCGGGTGAGTCGATTAACGACGCGCTGCTTCGCCTGGAAGCCGATATCAAAGCCCGCCCGGCGGATGCCGACCTGCGCGCCGCGTTTGTGCAGTTTCTGATCCTCAGCGGTAACTGGGCGCGCGCCCTGACCCAGCTGAAAAGCTGGCTGGCGCTGAAGCCGCAGGCAAAACCGACCGTGACGCTGCTGGAGCAGGCCATTCAGGGCGAACAGCAGCGGGCCCGCGTGTTTGCAGGAGAGGCGCGTCCGGCGATGCCCGAGGCGCAGTGGCCGTGGCTGACGACGTTAGCCCAGGCGCTGACGGAAAGCGGCGAGCACGCGCAAACGCTGCGTCTGGCGGCACTCGAACAGGCCCCGGCAAGCCGCGGACAGGTCACGCTGGAGAATGAAGAAAACCAGCCCTTCGACTGGCTGATGGACGGCGATGCCCGTCTGGGTCCAGTGTGTGAAACCCTGGTCAATGGCCGCTATTTCTGGGTGCCGTTCTGCGCCATCGACACGATCCGTTTCCAGGCTCCGGCCAGCGTGACCGATCTGGTATGGCGTCATGCGCTGGTCCGCCTCACGGACGGCAGCGAGCAGGTCTGTCAGATCCCGGCGCGTTATCCGTTTGCTGACGGCGCTTCCGATAGCGTTAAGCTGGGGCGCACTACCGAGTGGCTCCCGCTCGACGATGATGGCGTCCTGTATGAAGGCATGGGGCAGAAAGCCTGGCTGAGCGAGCAAAGCGAAAGCCCGCTGCTCACCCTGAGCCTGGTGACGTTTGCTGCGGATGGTGCGGATGAGTAATCCCGCTGGCGAAGGCGATCTGCTGCGCAGCGGCTGGCAGGCCCGCAGCAGGCAGGAGAAAGTGGGGGCACGCGACAAGATGCAGCCCTCGCTACTGGATCGCCTGACGGATAACGATCCGGAAAAAAAACGCGAGTCCGCCAACAGCAATCTGATCACCCACGCCGCGCTGCGTCGCAACGTTCTGCGGGATTTACAGTGGTTGTTTAATACCATCAACCACGATGCCTCCAGCGACTTAAGCGGGCTGACGCAGGTGAGCCGTTCCGTCGTCAACTTTGGCGTTGCGCCGCTGGCGGGGAAAAGAATGTCCGATATCGAATGGCACGACATTCAGCGTAAGCTCACCGAAGCGATTATTAACTTTGAACCGCGGATCCTCCCGCAGGGGCTTCAGGTTCGCTGCGTGTCCGATACCTCGTCGTTAGATCTGCACAACGTGCTGTCCATCGAAATCAAAGGCCGCCTGTGGTGCGTGCCGTATCCGCTGGAGTTTCTCTTTCGCACCGACGTCGACCTTGAAAACGGCCATTTTGAACTGAAGGATGCGGGGTAATTATGGAAAGCAAACTGCTCGAATATTACAACCGTGAACTGGCCTATCTGCGCGAGATGGGCGCGGAGTTCGCCGAACGCTACCCGAAGGTGGCGGGGCGGCTTGGTATGCGCGGCATCGAAGTGGCGGACCCGTACATCGAGCGGCTGATGGAGGGTTTTGCCTTTCTGACCTCCCGCGTGCAGATGAAGATGGACGCCGAGTTCCCGCGCTTTTCACAGCGCATGCTGGAGATGATTGCGCCGAATTATCTGGCGCCCACGCCGTCGATGGCGATCGCTGAAATTCAGCCCGACAGCAGCCGCGGCGACCTGAGCAAAGGCTTCATCGTGCCGCGCGGCACCATGATGGACAGCCTGGCGCTGAAAAAAACCGGCGTCACGTGCAGCTATACCACGGCGCACGAGGTGAACCTGCTGCCGCTAAAAATCGACAGGATCGAGCTCGGCGGCGTGCCCGCCGATCTGCCGCTGGCCCAGCTCGGCCTGAGCCAGCGGGGGATCAGCAGCGCTTTGCGGATCCGCATTGCCTGCGATGGCCCGCAGCACCTCGGACACCTGGATTTTGACCGCCTGGAGTTCTTCTTAAGCGGCCCGGACATCGAAGCGCTGAAGCTGCTGGAGCTGGTCATGGAGCGCCACGCGGGCATCGTCTGCCAGACGGTCAGCAAGCAGCCCCAGCGCCAGCTATTGTCGTCTGACGCCCTGCGTCAGGAGGGCTTTGACGCGGACCAGGCGCTGCTCCCGGACGATCTGCGCAACTTTGACGGCTATCGCCTGTTGCAGGAGTACTTTGCGTTCCCGGCACGCTTTCGCTTCATCAGCCTGAGCGGGCTGGGTAAGCTGATCCAGCGCTGCGAAGACGAAAAGGCGTTTGATATCTTTATTCTGCTCGACAAGAGCGACGATCAGCTGGAACGCGTAGTGGACGCCAGCCACCTGGCGCTGCACTGCACGCCGGTGATCAACCTGTTCCCGAAAGTGGCTGCACGACAGAAGCTGAACGAAGGCCAGCATGAATACCATCTGGTGGTGGATAACATCCGACCGCTGGATTATGAAATTTATGCCGTGAAAAAAATCTACGCCAGCGCCGACGGGCAGCGGGACGACCAGACGTTTCGACCGTTCTGGAGTACCTGGAGCGGCGACGCGGGTAACTACGGCGCCTACTTTTCCCTGCGCCGCGAGCAACGCGTTCTCTCGGAACACGCGCTGCGCTACGGCACCCGCACGGGCTATATCGGCTCGGAGGTCTTTGTCTCGCTGGTGGATGCGCAGCACGCGCCGTGGCAGGAGAACCTGCGCTACATTTCCGCCGAGGTGCTGTGCACCAGCCGCGACCTGCCGCTGATGCTCCAGCAGGAGCTCGGACAGTTTATTATGGCCGACTCCATGCCGGTGAAGGCGTTAACCCTGCGCAAAGGCCCGACGCCGCCGCGTCCGGCGCTGGCGGAAGGGTTCAGCACCTGGCGACTCATCAGCCAGCTGCAAATGAATTACCTCAGCCTGATGGACAGTGAAAACGAAGAGGGCGCCGCCGCGCTGCGTCAGCTGTTAGGGCTGTATGCCAACCTGGCAGAGACGCCGGTTGCCCGTCAGGTGGATGGCGTTCGCCACTGCGTGCTGGAGCCGGTTCACCGCCGCGTGCCGGAGCCGGGCCCGGTGGTGTTCGCCCGCGGGATCAGCATCACCCTGACCGTGGATGAACGCGCCTTTTCCGGCGCCAGCCCATGGCTATTCGGCAGCGTGCTGGAGCGACTTTTTGCCCGCCTGGTCTCCATCAACAGCTTTACGGAATTCACGCTCAAGAGCCAGCAGCGTGGCGAAATCGGCTTCTGGGCGCCGCGCATGGGTAAAAGGGCGCTGGTATGAGCGAGGTTGCCTCTGCAACGCTGCGCGTGCATCGCCTGACGCCGCTGCCCGATGCTTTCTGGCGTGGGGTGCGCGAAACGCCGTGGCGCTACGATCTGTTCCAGCTGTTAAGACGCATTGATGCCCAGGGCGGTGAACGTTATCCGCTGGGACGCGCGCCACTGCCGAAATTTGAGCCGCTGCGTATTGGTCAGCAGCCTTCGATGGGCTTTGCGCCGTCAACGGTTGCCGAGGTGCGGCAGCGGGAAGAGAACGGGCTGCATGAGGTTTCTATTCTGAGCTTCGGCCTGTTTGGTCCTAATGGCCCGCTGCCGGTACACATGACCGAGTATGCCCGCGAGCGTATTCATCATCATCAGGATCACAGCCTCAGCGCGTTTGCCGACCTCTTTCACCACCGCCTGACGCTGCTGTTTTACCGCGCCTGGGCGGACGCGCAGCCTGCCGTTTCACTGGATCGCGACGACAACAGGCGCTTCGAAGGGTATCTGGCGTCGCTGATTGGCATGGGCCAGCCCGGTCAGATGTCGAAAGGCAGCCTGAGCGCGCATGCCCGCTTTACCCACGCCGGGCACCTGACCCGCCACGGGCGAGATCCGGAAGGGCTGGAGAAGATCCTGCGCAACTATTTCAACGTTCCGGTCAGGCTGGTGGCCAACGTCCCGCAGTGGATGCCGCTCTCAACGCGGGAGCAGGCACAGCTGGGCGAGGGGCGGCGCCTGCCGCGCATGGGGGAGTCCGCCTTCCTCGGCATTGCGGTACGCGACGTGCAGCATAAGTTTCGGCTGGAGATTGGCCCCTTAAGCGCAGACGAGTACAACCGTTTTTTGCCGGGCGAAGGGTGGGTCACCGAGCTGCGCGACTGGGTGCGACAGTATGCCGGGGTGGAATTTGAATGGGAAACACGGGTGATCCTGCGCGCCGATGCGGTGCAGGGCGCCACGCTCGGCAGTGCCGGGCGATTAGGGTACAACACCTGGCTGGGCCTTCAGCCTCAGCCTGTTCCGCGTGGCGATCTGGTGTATCGCGCAGAGCGATAATCCTTCCGTATACCGAATCATTGTTAATGGAAACTAACATGTCAGAAATTAGCCGTGCCGTGCTTTTCGGCAAACTGGATACGCTGTTATTTACCTCTCTGGAGAGCGCGACTGCCTTCTGCAAACTGCGCGGCAACCCGTACGTTGAGCTGGTGCACTGGCTGCATCAGCTGATGCAGCAGCAGGATGGCGATCTGCAACGGGTCATCCGTCACTTCGCCCTTGATGAACAGCAGCTGACGCGCGATATCGTGGCGGCGCTGGATGCCCTGCCGCGCGGCGCCAGTTCCGTCTCTGACCTTTCCGAGCATATCGACAGCGCCGTCGAGCGCGCCTGGGTTTACGGCTCGCTGAAGTTTGGCGTGAGCCGCATCCGCGGCGGCCATTTGCTGATCGGCATCCTGAAAACGTGGAATCTGGCTAACGTGCTGAAAAGCATTTCGGCGCAGTTCACCCGACTTAACGTCGAGGTGCTGATCGAGCTGTTCGACGCCATTTGTGCCGACAGCAAAGAGAGCCAGCAGGCTGCCGCTGCGGCGGATGCGCCCGCCGGTGCCGTTCCGGCCGCGCAGGGCACGCTGGCGCAGTATGGTCAGGATCTGACGGCGCGCGCCCGGGAAGGCAAGATTGACCCGGTGGTGGGGCGCGATGAAGAGATCCGCCAGATGGTCGATATCCTGATGCGTCGTCGCCAGAACAACCCCTTGCTGACCGGGGAAGCCGGCGTCGGGAAAACCGCGGTCGTGGAAGGGCTGGCGCTGCGTATCGCCGACGGCGACGTGCCGGAGCCGCTGCAAAACGTTCAGCTGTGGCTGCTGGATATCGGCATGCTTCAGGCCGGGGCGGGCATGAAGGGGGAATTTGAAGCGCGCCTCCAGGCGCTGATTAACGAGGTGCAGTCCAGCGCCACGCCGATTATTCTGTTTATCGATGAGATCCACACCCTGATTGGCGCAGGCGGACAGCAGGGCACCGGCGATGCCGCTAATCTGCTCAAGCCAGCCCTGGCGCGCGGCCAGCTGCGCACCATCGGCGCGACCACCTGGGCGGAATACAAAAAATACATTGAGAAAGATCCGGCGCTGACCCGCCGCTTCCAGACCGTACAGGTTCACGAGCCGGATGAAGCGAAAGCCGTACTGATGCTCCGCAGCACCGTGTCGCCGCTGGAAACCCATCATCAGGTTTTACTTCTCGACGAAGCGGTCAGCGCGGCGGTGAAGCTGTCGCATCGCTATATTCCTGCGCGTCAGCTGCCGGATAAAGCGGTGGCGCTGCTGGATACCGCCTGTGCGCGCGTGGCCGTCAGCCAGAGCGCGCCGCCTGCCCAGCTGGAAGACTGCCTGCGCCATCTTGCCGCGCTGGACGTGGAAATTGAAATTGCTGAACGCGAAGCCCGCGTCGCAGCCGGTGACGCAGAGCGCGTAACGACGTTACGCGCCGAACGCGATGCGTATGAAATAAAACGCGAAGCCCTTTCCCGCCGCTGGGAAGAAGAGCGTACGCGGGTGCAGGAGATTATCCGCCTGCGTGCCGCGCTGTTTGCGGCGGGTGATGAGGATACGGCTGAACTGCGCGGCCAGCTGGCGGAGCAGCAGCAGGCGCTGACGACCTTACAGGGCGACGAACCGCTGCTGTTTGCCGCGGTGGATGAAAACGTGGTGGCGGCGGTGGTCTCGGACTGGACCGGGATCCCGCTGGGCCGGATGGTGAAAAATGAGATCGACGCGGTGCTTAACCTGGCCGACACGCTGAACCAGCGGGTCATTGGCCAGCGCCACGGCCTGGATCTGATCGCCCGTCGGGTGAAAACCGCGCGCGCGAAGCTTGACGATCCGAACAAACCGATCGGCGTATTTATGCTCTGCGGGCCGTCCGGCGTGGGTAAAACCGAAACCGCGCTGGCGCTGGCGGAGTCGCTTTATGGCGGCGAGCAGAACGTCATTACCATCAACATGAGCGAATTCCAGGAAGCGCACACCGTATCGACGTTAAAAGGTGCGCCTCCGGGCTATGTGGGCTATGGTGAAGGCGGCGTCTTAACCGAGGCCGTGCGCCGCCGTCCCTACAGCGTGGTGCTGCTGGACGAAATTGAAAAAGCGCACCCTGACGTGCACGAGATCTTCTTCCAGGTCTTCGACAAGGGCTGGATGGAAGACGGCGAAGGGCGTCACATCGATTTCCGTAACACCATTATTATTCTGACGTCTAACGTGGGTACCGACCTGATCAGCGCCATGTGCGCCGACCCGGAGCTGATGCCGGAGCCCGATGCGCTGAGCGGCGCCCTGCGCCAGCCGCTGCTGGAAGTCTTCCCGCCGGCGCTGCTGGGGCGTCTGTTGGTGGTGCCGTATTACCCGCTGAGCGACGAGATGCTGGGGCAGATTGTCCGTCTCCAGCTCAAGCGCATTCAGCGACGTCTGGAAGAGAATCACAACATTATTTCTGAATTTGACGACAGCGTGGTCGAACAGATTGTTCAGCGCTGTACCGAGGTAGAGTCGGGCGGACGTATGGTCGATGCGATTCTGACCAATACGTTACTGCCTCAGATGAGCCAGATTTTACTTACCGCCAGCCGCAGCGACGAGCAGTACCGACGTCTGCACGTCACCTGCGAGCAGGGCGAGTTCCACTGTCAGTTTGCCGCGTAATAATCATCAAGAGAACTGTAAAAGATGACGGATAATGATAACAATCGGACTGTCCCAAACGCGCTCCCGGTCGGGTACCGTTTCAATGAGTTTGAAATAAAAGAGGTGATTGGCGGCGGCGGATTCGGCATCGTCTATCGCGCCTGGGATCACCAGCTCGAACGCACTATCGCTATCAAAGAGTTTATGCCTTCCTCCCTCGCCGTACGCGGCGAGGATATGACGCTGGTGCTGCGCAGCGAGCGCTTTGGCAAAGCGTTTTCTGCTGGCCTCAACAGCTTCATCCAGGAAGCCCGCCTGCTGGCGCGCTTTAACCACCCGAACCTGCTGCACGTGCTGCGTTTCTGGGTGCAAAACGACACGGCCTACATGGGGACGCTGTTTTACAGCGGCACCACGCTGTCGCGTCTGCGCGAAGAAAAACCTGAGCTGATTAACGAGGCGTGGATCCGCCGCATGCTGCCGATGCTGTTTGGCGCCATCAAAACGATCCACGACGAAGGCTATCTGCACCGCGATATCTCGCTGGATAACATTCAGATTCAGGATAACGGCCTGCCGGTGCTGCTCGATTTCGGTTCGGCGCGCCGCACCATCGGCAACCTCTCGGACGAGACGGAAACCATGCTGCGTCCGGGATTTGCGCCTATCGAGCAATACACCGACGACAATGAAAGCGAGCAGGGGCCGTGGACGGATATTTACGCGCTCGGCGCCGTGCTGCGTACCCTCATCGTGGGCTCACCGCCGCCGGTCAGCGTGGTGCGTTCAATTCAGGACACCTGCAAACCGCTGGTGGAGCTGATGCCGCAGGGGTATTCCATCCCGCTGTTACAGGCCATCGACAAGGCGCTGGCGCTGCATATGGAAGACCGTCCGCAATCCATTGAGGAGTTCGCGGCGCTGATCGAGATGCCCGTCGCCGGTATCGACGAAGTGCTGACCGCGAAAAAGACCGGCACGATGCTGGTGCCGGTGGAAGAGGAAGCGTCTGCTTCCGCGCTGGACTGGCGACGTTACAAGCTGCCGGGTCTGGTTGCTGCGGGCGTGCTGGTTGGGGTTGTAGCCGGCGCGATGCTGTTCGGCGGCGGCAGTCAGGATACGCCAGCGCAGACGGCGCAAACGCCTGCCGTGAGTCCTCCGGCTAACACCACCGCCGCACCGGAAACCAAGCCGGCAACCGCAGAGGTGAGCGAACCGGTTGCGCCACCGGCTACGGCACAGCAGAGTGCGCCGCCTGTCGACGCCAGCCCGGTCGCACTGGTCTATATCCGCATGCTGGATGGCGAGACGCTGAAGGTTAACGGCGAGCCGAAGGCGCTGCGTCCGGGCAATAACGGCTACGCATCGCTGAAACTGCCGGCGGGTGAAACGCGTATTGAACTGGAAGGCAATGGAAGAACGCGTACCCAGACGCTGGATATTGCGAAGCCAGGCACCTGGCTGGTGAATCCGTAAGCCTGCGGGTAACAGGACGGAGCGAATGTATAACATCAAGTTTGTCTATCTTTTCCACGAGAACGTCTCGCCGGCGCTATTTGCGAAAATTATCCGCCCGTCCGTTGCCGGGCAGTGGATTATGTCGGTTCCCGACCACTCGCTGCGCTCGCTCTTCACGCGCTATGATTTGCTGCGCACGATCACCGGCGCAAATCCTTATCAGTCCGGGCGTGATACCCGCACGCTGATCGCGCAGGATCTGGAGATGGGCAGGGTGGTCGCCATTGATGAAAGTTTTCGTGACTGGTCATCAGTAACGGAAATTTTTTATATCAACGCCAAAGGGCAACTTCAGGCTGCGTCCCTGGTCGGGCTGGGCTGGTATCCGGTGAGTACGATCGTCGACCGTTATGAAACCATGGTGAGAACGTATGGTTCTCGCCCTGCGCCAACGGTACTGCCGAAGCAGGTGGTGAAATCGAAAGCGGCGCAGGTGCCGGACGAGCCGACCCCGGGCAAAGACGGCAATACCTATGCCGCACAGCTTCAGCAGATGACCAAAGCAGAACGCTGGCAGGCGCGTAAAGATCTGATCGCGAAGGGGAGCAGCAGCCTGTATCCGGACGCGCAGATCGCGGCTAAGCGGCTGGCGGCGAATAATATCGCGGTGGAAAAAGCGAAGCTGGCGGAGAATATTTACAAGACCGTCAACCCCCTGGAAGCCACGCCCGGCGTGCCGGAGGGGTGGACGGATATCAGTAATGACGATGCGCTGTTAGGAAAGTTCGGGCTGAACAAATCGATGCTTTTTGACGATGACACATCCCCCAATTTTCTGGCGCGCGTCTATCAACCGAAGCCGGACGTGTTCGGCACTGACATGAACCCCACGCTGGTATTCAGGGGATCGCGCGAGCCTGGTTTCGCCTCGCTGTCTGAGAATGTCTCCTCTTTACTGACCAAAGGGGAGCTGGCGCCGGTGGTAAACGGGGCTGACTGGTCGAATAACTTCTCGCAGGGCATGGGTATGGCTTCAGATTATTATAAAAAGGCCGTGAGTATTGGTAAGGAGCTGGCAAGGTCAGGCCAGGATATTGATATTGCCGGACATTCCCTTGGCGGTGGCCTCGCCTCTGCAACCTCCATGGGCAGCGGGAAAGCGGGATGGACGTTCAATGCCGCAGGTCTGAATGCCGGAACCGTAGAAAAATACGGCGGCAAGCTATTAGGCAGTACGGATAATATCCAGGCGTATCGGGTAGAAGGTGAACTGCTCACCAGGATCCAGGAAGTTAATCCCTGGGAAGATCTTAAAACAATGAAAGGGCATGTCCCTTCGTGGATCCTCAAAGAGGAAATCTCTGCGCTGAGCCCTAACGCTGCCGGAATTCCTCACGATCTCCCTGGTGGAACCGGAAGCGCGCTGGACCGCCATGGCATTAACCAGGCGATAGATTGCATAGAGCAACAGAAGGATGAGGATATTTCGATAATCGGGAGTCGATTGTGAAAAAACGTTTGATGGCTCTTATCGCATTATGTTTTTTATTCATGATTCAGGGGTGCAAGCAGGATATGGAACTTAATCCACAGGACTACTTCAGCGGCCAGCAGCTTGAACTGGCGAAAGCGATTGAGGAAGGCGACGTCGATGCGGTGAAGACGCTTGCGCCAGACAGCGACCTTAATCAACCAGGAAAGCAGGATATGACCCTGCTTTTCTGGGCCCTTGGCAACGCAATTAATGATAAAAAAACGTCGAACCATTTAGAGGTCATTACGTTGCTTGTTCAGGCCGGCGCAGATCCGCTCCAGCCTCGACCACAGGGAAAAAGCAGTCCTGCTGAATTTGCCCTGAAGGGCGACAGCGCGGACTGGATCGACGCGATGCTGGACGGTGGCCTCTCACCCAACGTGAAAGATAAGGTTTTCCACGAACCGATCGTCTTCCAGTCGCTTAAAGCGAAAAATACAGAGACGCTGGAAGCCATGCTCGATCGCGGTGCTGACGCCAACTCAACCAACTCACTGGGTAAAACGCTGGTGTTTGATGCGCTGGATAACCAGTCATACGATCATGTCTTGTTGCTGCTCGATCGTGGAGCGGATCCGTCAATTAAGGCCAAAAATGGCTGGTCGATGAGCAATGCGCTCGCGGACGCGCTGAATGGACTGGACCGAGGCAGTGAGCAGTACGAGAAATTAAACGAAATAAAAGAGAAGCTCATCCAGAAGGGGGGCGAATGGCCACCTCAGCCCGTTAAGTAATTGCTTAACGGCCATGAAAGTCAGAGATAAGGTTTTCATTTTCTGAGGATGCATGGATGCCCTGGCCATTGTGCTCTATTGTGCCCAGTCCGTGCGTCATGACAGAATCCCTTTTATTTCCGATATACACGCCTTCAGTACGGTTGTGAACACGCTGTCTGCTGGCGGGTATAGCGCTCTGGTTACTCTTTTTTTTATTCTCGATTTCTTGCTGTTGCTCTCTTTTATTGCCTCAGCATGGTGCTTCTTCGCCCGGAATTTATACGCGAGCAGACTGGCATTCTGTCAGGAAATACTGCGTCTAATTACATTTCGCTACTCAGTTTCCCTTTTTCCCCTGGTGTTAAGTTTCACGGGCGTGATGAATGTCTGGCTAAATGGCTTTTTGTTCTTTTTGTCAGAGTTTCTGAAAATCTATTCCCTGTGGATTTATAAATATGAAGGGGAAAGGCCCCCTGTTAAAGAGTAAGACTGCCAACAACCAGAACATTCACGTTTAAAAAAGCCTTGCGTTAATAATATTCTCAGCATAAACCATTAC
>NZ_SJON01000025.1 GCF_004331385.1 Enterobacter quasihormaechei | reverse complement strand
CTTCGCTTACCGGGCCTACGGGATCGTGGTGTTGTAGGCCGGGTAAGGCGTAGCCGCCACCCGGCAAACATCACACATCAGTCCTCAAAGAACCAGTACCCGCTGTTCACCAGCGCGGCCAGCATGGCGAGGAACGACGGATCGTCCAGCGCGTCGCCAAAGGTATCCGCAGACAGCACCATATGGCTGGCAATCGCTTCCAGCGCCGGACGGTGCGGGGAGTCCAGACGCTCGCCGTTGACGAATACCTCTTCGCCAATGCGCAGCACGCGTAATCCGCCCAGACGAACCAGCTTATCGCCCTGCTGGAGCGCATCATAAATTTCATCCGCCTGATACGGTGGCTCTGGCGGTGCGACGTCCAGTTCATGACGCGACTGGCTGATAAACTCGCCAAACCACTGTCTGAAGTGCTCCGGTTCGCCGATCAGATCCAGCATCATACCGCGCAGCTTATCCAGCTCCTCTGGCAGAATATCTGCCGGATGCTCACGCGCCGGAACGTCCGGATCGCTGTAACGGTAGCTGCCCAGCTCGCGCTGTAAAACATAATCAGCAAACCCGCTGATCATCTCGCGGCCGCTTGGCGCGCGGAAACCGACCGAATAGTTCAGCGAGTTTTCCAGCGAATAGCCTTCATGCGGGAAGCCTGGCGGGATGTACAAAATGTCGCCCGGCTCCAGCTCTTCATCAATGATCCCTTCAAACGGATCGACCTGAAGCAGGTCCGGGTGCGGGCAGTGCTGCTTCATTGGCACCTTTTCGCCCACGCGCCAGCGACGGCGACCGGTACCCTGAATGATAAACACGTCGTACTGATCCAGATGCGGACCGACGCCGCCACCGGGAACGGAGAAGGAGATCATCAGATCGTCCATTCGCCAGTCCGGCAGGGCGCGGAAGGGGCGCATTAAGGCTGCGGTGGGTTCGTGCCAGTTGTTGACCGCCTGCACCAGTAAAGACCAGTTGCTTTCGCCCAGGTGATCGTAGCTTTCAAATGGACCGTGGCTGACCTGCCATTTTCCGTCCTGATGGCTCACCAGACGGCTGTCCACCTCGTTTTCCATCGCCAGACCCGCGAGTTCGTCAGGGGAAATAGGGTCGATAAAATTGCTGAACCCGCGTTTCAGAACGACCGGGCGTTTTTGCCAGTAACGTTCGATGAAATCGGGCCAGTTAAGCGTTAATTGATAATCCATATTTTTGTTTTCCGCAGGCTCTTACTGAGACGGATTATAACGGAAGCAAAGAACCCTGGGGGCGAGATCCGCGTATTTTTCACATTCCGGGTTAACTATCGTTCGATACGGGCTGTTGACGGCCAAAAATGACCTCCATATGGGCGCCGCCCAGCAAACTTTCACCGGTTTCGATCTTGCCGTCGTACTGATCGACGATTTCCCGGGCGACGGCCAGCCCCACGCCCTGGCCCGGACGCAGCGTATCGGCGCGCTGACCGCGGTCAAATACCACTTCGCGTTTATTACGGGGAATGCCGGGACCATCGTCCTCAACGATAATATGCAGTTCGTTATCCGTTACCCGCGCGGACACCTCGACAAACTCCAGACAATACTTACAGGCGTTATCGAGCAGGTTCCCCATCACTTCCATGAAGTCATTCTTCTCGCCGACAAAGCTAATTTCCGGTGAGATATCCAGGCTGATATTGACTCCTTTACGCTGGTATACCTTGTTCAGCGCAGAAGTGAGGTTATCCAGCAGCGGGGCTACCGGGTGCAGCTCGCGGCTCAACAGGGCGCTTCCGGAACGCATGCTGGCGCGGTGCAGGTAATAACCAATCTGCTGTGAAATTCGGCTGATTTGCTCCAGCATCACAGGCTCGGCGTCATCCACGCTCATTTTCGAACTGCGCATGGAACGTAGGGTACTTTGCATCACCGCCAGCGGGGTTTTCAGGCTGTGCGTAAGATCGGTGAGCGTCGTGCGATACTTGTCGTAACGTTCACGTTCGCTTTTCAGCAGGCGGTTGAGGTTGCGCACCAGGCTGGTCAGCTCGCGCGTGGTCTCCGGGTTCAGCTTCTCGCGGTGATGCTCCTCCAGCTCGCGCACCTCTTTGGCGAGGGACTCAATCGGACGAAGGCTCCACCACGCAGCGACCCACAGGAGAGGGATTACCAGCAGCAGGTTGGCAGCCAGAACGTACACGAACCAGTTCCAGACCATATACGAGCGTTTTAGCTCAACCGGTATGGTATCGATCACCACAATGGTCAGCTGCGGCATGTTCAGGGTAGCGGGATACAGGTTGATGGCCACCGAGTGGGTCATCTCCGTGTCGTCATCTTCGGCGCGGATCTCATTGAGCTTGTTCTGTAACGCCCGATCGTCACGCAGCAGGATGCTGGTCGAGTTGAGGTCGGCTTCTATTTCGTGAAATCCGTTGGTTTTCAGCCATTCCGGACGGATGCGTTTTTTCAGCCAGGGAACATCACGCTGCGCCCACAGCAATTTGCCTTTTTCATCGTAAATCAGCGCCAGCGTCGGGCTCTGCTGGTTCAGGTTTTCCGGCATCTCGACGGTGATTTGGTTGTTCTCCCATTTCGCCAGGGTATAAAACAGGTTACTTTCGCCGCGAAGCAGGCGGAAGGTGGTTTTATCGAAGCTTACGCTGTACCCGACCAACGCCACCATTCCGTAGGAGAGCGACAGCACCAGCACGACGGCGGCGGTTGCCAGCAGAAAGCGAACCCGCAGCGAAAGGGGTAATATGTGGCGCAAAATCCCTTTCATTTAGCGTAATTCGAACAGGTAGCCCTGACCGCGCACGGTGGTGATCACGTCGTGCGGGTACTGTGCCTGAATTTTTTTGCGCAGGCGGCCCATCAGCACGTCAATGGTATGGCTTTCGCGCAGCTCGGCATCCGGATAAAGCTGTAGCATCAGGGAGTCCTTGCTCACCACTTTACCGTTATTACGGATCAGCGTTTCCATAATGGTGTATTCGAATGCGGTCAGCTTGATCACTTCATCGTTAATGGAAAATTCGCGGCGGGAGAGATCCACCTGGAACGGCGGCAGAGAGATCACCTGCGACGCCAGCCCGCTGTTACGGCGCAGCAGCGCCTGCATGCGCGCGGCAACTTCTTCAATATGGAAGGGTTTGGTAACGTAGTCGTCCGCGCCTGCGCTCAATACTTCAACCTTGTCCTGCCAGCCTTCGCGAGCGGTCAGCACCAGCACCGGCAGCGAAACGTCATGGCTACGCCAGCGGCGGATAAGGGACAATCCATCTTCATCCGGCAGCCCTAAATCGACGATGGCGATGTCCGGCAGGTGTTCATTGAGATAATAATCGGCCTCTTTTGCGTCTTCGGCATCGTCCACCTGATGGCCCATCTCCTGAAGCTGAACTTTCAGGTGATGACGTAGCAATGCGTTATCCTCAACAACCAGTACGCGCATCATCACTTCTCCCTTTAAAAATGGTATGAATAGTTTAACGCTGATTATCCAGGTTGACACCAGCGTGATGAAATTAAATGGTTTTTTCATGCCCTAAAAAAGCGCGAGTAATATAAACCGACTTGTTTTCGCAAGCTTCCGCATTCCGGATAAAACAACCATCTGTTTATTAACTGTTGAGGGCGCGCGGCATTTTTGCCAGAACGGGCATTGAGGGGGGGACAAATCCCGCGAGGTACTTAAGCTGCGGGCAAGTTTTGTAAATATTGCCCTTTTTTTTGTAAGAATGTTTTCGATCTTTCCATCTTTGTCTACGCTTATTTTATGGTGCGAAATTAGATCCGCATAATATGTACCAGCAAATCAGCATTTTTACACAACTAAACAGCAATTTATCGAGTAAAGAGGCATTTATGGACTGGAAGGTTGTTGAGACTATTGCGAGCCCCGAAAGCGGCACCCTCTTTTGCAAGGTTGAAACACATTATGGCCTGAATTACATCCTGTGGCTTAAAGGGGATTATTACGTTCGTGCAGGTGAAATCATCACCACCTCAAGCCAGGGGATCCTGATTAATGACCGACGCCGAAGAGTATGGATAGCGCAGGCAATGCCATTTACATCAATAGGTTGGATGGGTTTCAAAAAGAAAAACGCGTGTCCAGGGAACCGGCAGGAGATGGATCGCCCGTGCACCGTTGAGACGCCGTGCCAGTTCAGGCTGTGCCCGTTTGGCCTGAAACGCTATATTCCGGAAAGTTATTCCACGGCGAAAAATAACAATCAATTTGACAGCAGGCTTTAATCCGGCGAAGCCTGTAACGGGGTATGAAAACGTCGGCACGATGTTGAAAAGCAGCCCCCTTTCCGGGTGGAAAGGGGGTGGGCGATTACTTCAGCTCGTCAACCATGGTAATGGCACGGCCAATGTAGTTAGCCGGGGTCATCTCTTTCAGGCGCGCTTTTTCTTCTTCTGGCAGCGCCAGACCGTCGATAAACTGCTTCATACCTTCAGCATCAACGCGTTTACCGCGGGTCAGCTCCTTGAGTTTCTCATACGGTTTTTCAATGCCGTAACGACGCATCACGGTCTGAATCGGCTCCGCCAGCACTTCCCAGTTGTGATCCAGTTCGTCCAGCAGTCGGTCGCGGTTCACTTCCAGTTTGCTCACGCCTTTCAGGGTAGACTGATACGCGATCAGCGCATAGCCAATGCCCACGCCCAGGTTACGCAGCACCGTGGAGTCGGTCAGGTCGCGCTGCCAGCGGGATACCGGCAGCTTGCTCGCCATATGCTGCAACACGGCATTCGCCAGACCCAGGTTACCTTCGGAGTTTTCAAAGTCGATTGGGTTCACCTTGTGCGGCATGGTGGACGAACCGATTTCCCCGGCGATGGTCTTCTGCTTAAAGTGATTCAGGGCGATATAACCCCAGACGTCGCGATCGAAGTCGATCAGGATGGTGTTAAAGCGCGCGATGCAGTCAAACAGCTCGGCGATGTAGTCATGCGGCTCAATCTGGGTGGTGTACGGGTTCCACTGAATGCCCAGAGAGGTCACGAACGCTTCGCTGAACTGGTGCCAGTCCACTTCCGGGTACGCGGCGATGTGGGCGTTGTAGTTACCCACCGCGCCGTTGATTTTGCCGAGGATCTCAACCTGCTCCAGCTGACGATACTGGCGTTCCATGCGGTACGCCACGTTCGCCATCTCTTTACCCATGGTGGACGGGGTTGCCGGCTGGCCGTGCGTACGGGACAGCAGCGGAATGTCGCGGTACTCCACGGACAGGGCTTTCACCGCATCAATGATTTTACGCCAGTAAGGCAGAACCACCTCTTTGCGCGCGGTGGAGAGCATCAGCGCATGAGACAGGTTATTGATATCTTCAGACGTGCAGGCGAAGTGAATAAATTCAGATACCGCGTGCAGGGCAGGGACGCTTTCCACTTTCTCTTTCAGGAAGTACTCAACCGCTTTCACATCGTGGTTGGTGGTGCGTTCAATGGTTTTAATGCGCGCGGCATCTTCTTCGCTGAACTCAGCAACGATTTTATCAAGGTAATCGTTTGCCTTTGCGTCAAAAGCAGGAACTTCCTTGATTGCTGTCTGGGCGGCCAGCTTTTGCAGCCAGCGTACTTCAACCTGAACACGGAACTTCAGCAGGCCATATTCGCTGAAGATCCCGCGCAGCGCGCTGACTTTATCGCCGTAGCGTCCATCGACAGGGGATACGGCGGTCAGTGAGGATAATTCCATAATTCGCAACTCCGGGAGGTTAACAATGAGCAAGAATTTGTTTTGCCTGAGTCGTCAGGCGATGACGAGAAAACATTAACTGTAGGCGGCCACCGCCGACCTGTTGCCACAGCACCGCGGCACGAATGCCTGCCAGCAGCGAGGCGCGAACCTTCGCCTGTACCTGTGGGCTTTGCAATACGGCAGGAGAACCCGTGACCTGAATACGCGGGCCGAGCGGGCTAATCACGTCGACGTAGATACCCGCCATCGCGCTCAGCAGGGTCTCAGACTGGAGGTCAAAATGGTCGAGCTGGCGCTGTAGCCCGGCGATGCGGTCGCCCAGGGTATTCATTGCCCCTTTTGCCGCGTTCAGCTTACGTTCCAGTACCATCAGGCTTAAGGTATAGCGGGTCAGTTCCGCGTTCAATCCCTGACGGTTGCTGGCGTTGAGCACGCCGAGCAGGGTTTCAAGACCGAGACGAAGGTTAGTTTCACTGCCGCCAAAGACGCCCAGCGTGGAGCCCGGGTTGAGATCGATAACGCTGTTAAGTGAAACGTGCAGGGCATCGGCGTCGCAATGACCCTGATGCGCCAGCTGTTGCACCAGACGGGCTGACTGGCAAATTCCCGCCAGCGCCAGGGTGATGTCGTAGTAGTTCTTCGCCACACGGTCTCCTTTATGTGTGCAAACGGTTTAAACAGCAGGCAGCGGCAGGCGCTGTTCAATGATCCCACCGCCGAGGCAAATGTCGCCGCTGTAGAAAACAGCTGACTGGCCAGGGGTAACGGCGGAAACCGGCTCGTCGAAACGCACGTCAATGCGGTCGTCATCCAGTGCGGTCACGGTGCAAGGGATGTCCGTCTGGCGGTAGCGCGTTTTCACGGTGCAGCGCAGCGTGCCTTTCAGCGGCTCGCGATCGACCCAGTGCAGCTGCTGCGCGATAAGTCCAACGGACATCAGGCGCGGGTGGTCGTGACCCTGAGCCACCACCAGAATATTGTTCTCGACGTCTTTGTCGACCACGTACCACGGATCTTCGCTGCCGTCTTTGGTGCCGCCAATACCCAGACCTTTGCGCTGGCCGAGGGTGTGGTACATCAGTCCCTGATGCTGGCCGATTTCGTCGCCATCAACGGTGACAATTTTGCCCGGTTGTGCAGGCAGATAGCGGCCCAGGAATTCGCGGAATTTACGCTCGCCGATAAAGCAGATACCGGTGGAGTCTTTTTTCTTCGCGGTGATCAGATCCAGCTCTTCAGCAATTTTACGCACTTCCGGCTTTTCCAGTTCGCCGACCGGGAACAGGCTCTGGGCAATCTGTTCATGGCTCAGCGTATAAAGGAAGTAGCTCTGATCTTTGTTGCCGTCCAGTCCGCGCAGCAGCTGGCTTTTGCCATTCACGTCCGCGCGACGCACGTAGTGGCCGGTCGCGATGTAATCCGCGCCCAGGTCTTCAGCGGCGAATTCCAGGAAGGCTTTGAATTTGATCTCTTTGTTGCACAGGATATCCGGGTTCGGCGTGCGGCCCGCTTTGTACTCTTCAAGGAAAAGCTCAAAGACGTTGTCCCAGTATTCTGCGGCAAAGTTAACGGTGTGCAGTTCGATGCCGAGCTTATCGCACACGGCCTGCGCATCGGCGAGATCCGCAGCGGCAGTGCAGTATTCCTCGCCATCGTCTTCCTCCCAGTTCTTCATGAACAGGCCCTCCACCTTATAGCCCTGTTGCTGCAACAGGTAGGCGGAAACGGAGGAATCGACACCGCCGGACATGCCGACGATCACTTTTTTCTGGCTGTTATCTGACATGGAATACTCACGACATTGAACTTCAAGGCGGCGTATTCTATCACGCCCCCCCACCATTGACACCCTCTGTAAACGGCCAGTTAAACTCTCCGATGACATCCAGCGGCAGACGGCCCGCAGACTGCCAGCAGCGGATGCTTTCGGCAACCAGCGGCGAGCGCAGGTTTGGCGCGGTCAGGATCTCCTCGGCAGTCACCCACAGACAGCGATCGATATCGTCGTCGTGCGGTTCAGTGGCGCACGTTTCGTTAAGCTCAACGGCGAATAAAAAGCGCAGGAAAGGCGTGTGGTCTGGCGCTATCCACTGATGCATGCGGATAAAGTGCTGCGGTTCGGCACGTATACCCGTCTCCTCCCACAGCTCGCGCTTTGCCGCCTGGAGCAAGGTTTCATTGGCTTCAAGGTGCCCGGCTGGCTGATTCCACAGCGCTTTGCCGTTGATGGTCTCTTCCACCACCAGGAATTTGCCCTGCGCGTGGACCACGCAGGCGACCGTAACATGAGGTTTAAACATCAGTTCTCCTTGGGGGTAACGTCACGCCATTCCCCGTTTGCCAGTGCGTCCAGCGTGTAGCTCCCCATCGCGTAGCGAATGAGTCGCAGGGTAGGGAAGCCCACGTGCGCAGTCATGCGCCTGACCTGTCGGTTGCGGCCTTCATAAAGGGTAATTTTAAGCCAGCTGGTGGGAATGGATTTGCGCTCACGAATCGGCGGATTGCGCGGCCACAGCCACTCGGGCTCATTCACGCGCTCAATACCCGCAGGCAGGGTGGGACCGTCGTTTAACGTCACGCCGTTGCGCAGCTTTGCCAGCGAGGCGTCGTCCGGCTCGCCTTCAACCTGCACGTAGTAAATTTTTCCGGTACGTTTTCCCGGCTGAGTGAGCCTGGCCTGTAGTACGCCGTCGTTGGTGAGCACCAGCAGCCCTTCGCTGTCGCGATCCAGTCGCCCGGCCGCGTAGACACCCTGTACGGGTATAAAATCCTTCAGCGTGCTGCGCCCGGCTTCATCGGTAAACTGCGGCAAAACATCGTAGGGTTTATTGAACAGTATGACCCGCGTCGGCTGGGTTTCTGGCGTTCTTCTGGTCGCTTGTTGTGAGCTGAATCGCTCAACCCGGTGTTTTCTAAAAGAAGTTTTCTTCATGGTATTTTCAGGCTTTATCAATTGCCGCATTATAGCCTAATAACGAAGACCTTTCATGGCGTCGGACAATCAGGTACTATCGGAAGGCTCATTACAATTTATTAACATAAGATCAGTAACAACCAGAAGCGCTCGAAGGAGAGGTTAATGGAAAGCAAAGTAGTTGTTCCGGCGGAAGGTAAAAAGATCACCCTGCAAAACGGCAAGATTAACGTTCCTCACAACCCGATTATCCCGTTCATCGAAGGTGATGGTATCGGCGTAGACGTTACCCCGGCAATGCTGAAAGTGGTTGATGCCGCTGTTGAGAAAGCCTACAAAGGCGAGCGTAAAATTTCCTGGATGGAAATTTACACCGGTGAAAAATCCACTCAAGTTTATGGCCAGGACGTCTGGCTGCCAGCCGAAACGCTGGACCTGATCCGCGACTATCGCGTTGCTATCAAAGGCCCTCTGACCACGCCAGTTGGCGGCGGCATTCGCTCCCTGAACGTGGCGCTGCGTCAGGAACTGGATCTGTATGTGTGTCTGCGTCCGGTACGTTACTACCAGGGCACCCCAAGCCCGGTTAAGCACCCGGAACTGACCGACATGGTTATCTTCCGTGAAAACTCAGAAGACATTTACGCCGGTATCGAATGGAAAGCGGATTCTGCTGATGCAGAAAAAGTGATCAAATTCCTGCGCGAAGAGATGGGTGTGAAGAAAATTCGCTTCCCAGAGCATTGCGGTATCGGCATTAAGCCGTGCTCCGAAGAAGGGACCAAGCGTCTGGTGCGTGCAGCTATCGAATACGCTATCACCAACGACCGTGACTCTGTGACCCTGGTGCACAAAGGCAACATCATGAAGTTCACCGAAGGCGCGTTCAAAGACTGGGGCTACCAGCTGGCGACCGAAGAGTTCGGCGGTGAGCTGATCGACGGCGGCCCATGGCAGAAGATTAAGAACCCGAACACCGGTAAAGAGATCGTCATTAAAGATGTGATCGCCGATGCGTTCCTGCAACAGATCCTGCTGCGTCCTGCTGAGTATGATGTGATCGCCTGTATGAACCTGAACGGTGACTACATCTCTGATGCGCTGGCAGCTCAGGTTGGCGGTATCGGTATCGCGCCGGGCGCGAACATCGGTGACGAGTGCGCTCTGTTCGAAGCCACTCACGGTACTGCACCGAAATACGCGGGCCAGGACAAAGTCAACCCAGGCTCTATCATTCTGTCCGCAGAGATGATGCTGCGTCATATGGAATGGTTCGAAGCCGCAGACCTGATTGTTAAGGGTATGGAAGGCGCGATTAACGCGAAAACCGTCACCTATGACTTTGAACGTCTGATGGAAGGCGCTAAACTTCTGAAATGCTCAGAGTTTGGCGACGCGATTATCGCGAACATGTAATCCACTCGCTGGGTTAAATGACAACGGGAGCCTGAGGGTTCCCGTTTTTTATGCACAAAAGACGGAAAAACGCTATGAACCATGATATCCCGCTCAAGTATTATGACATCGTCGATGAGTATGCGACTGAAACGGCGAAACCGGTCGAAGAGGCAGAGCGTACGCCGCTGGCACGCTATTTCCAGCTGCTGCTCACTCGCTTATACCACAATGAGGAAATCAGTGAAGAAGCGCAGCGGGAGATGGCTGTCGAGGCGGATATTGATGAAGCGCGCATTGACGATATCGCAAACTTTCTGAATCAATGGGGCAATGAATAACGCTTCATCGCGTTGAGTCTGCCAGCAGGCTGGCCAGGTCGCGCCGGGTTAACGATTTTGAAAAGTACCAGCCTTGCACGAGGGCATCAGGATATCTCTGGGCGATGAACTGATATTGCGTTTCGCTTTCGACGCCCTCAAACACGAGGGTTTTGTGCAGCTTAGCGAGCGCGTCGCAAAAGATCGCCAGAATATCCTGTTTATAATGCTCGTTAATGCCATCCACTAACGACTTATCCACTTTGATTTCGTCATACTTGAGGTTTGACAGCCTGGCCAGATTAGAATTTTGCACGCCAAAATCGTCTATGGAAATTTTGACGCCTGCCGATTTAAGCTCCTCACAAAACTCTTCAAGGATGGCCGAGGTGGATACGCCATTCTCGGATAATTCGACCTTTATTAACGATAAGGGAAGCGCGTGCTGTAGGCATTCATGGCGTAATACCGCCAGGAATTTGCCGTCTTCAATTTCCGTTCGCCCAACGTTCAGTGAAATCATGAGCTGATGTTCAGTGGCCAGCGCGGCAATTTCCGACAGGGATTTTTTAATCATGTTCCGGTAATAAACGTTATACAGCCCAATTTTTTTAATCAACGGGATAAACAGCTCGGGAGAAACCTCTTTGTGATTGTTATCCTGCCATCTCGATAACACTTCAACCCCAACGATTTTTTTATCAGCTACCCGAATAATGGGCTGAAAGTGTACGCTGATGGTATTCGCTTTCACCGCTTTGACCAGCGTACGCTCCAGAGAAAGCCGGTCTTCATAAAGTCGCAGAGAAAACAGCGTCAGCGATACCCAGATAAAGTATAAAAACAGGCACAGGAGCACCATCACTATGCGGGACAGCGATGCCAGTCCGGCATTGTGATGGGTAACGGTAACGCACAAATCCCAGCGGGTGCTGCACTGCGTCACGGTCTGCGTGAATAGCAGAGACGATAAGCGGCTAAGGTTATCTGTAGGAGACGTAACGGTGAAAAAGGTCCGGTCGAAATCTTTCGTGGAAGAACGAAGTGAATAGTTGGCGGTAACGGGAGAAAATTTATCGTAGGCTGAACGTGACGTGAAGATAATAAGATGGTTATAAATTGTCGCATTGCCCACAAAGAAATTTTTCTGTGAAAATTGCGCCAGGCTGAATCCGTTCAGAGTGTCATGAAGCTCAGAGGGAAGGGCGATGGGATTTGCCAGCTTGCCCCAAAATGCGGTGCAGGTGATTTTCTCATTTTCAATAAACCCCACATCGGCGAAATAGAGACTCTGCATCTTTAATTTACGATAGTCGTTCAGACTCGCGCTATCGCATCCCTTCGCGGAAGTCGTTTTAAGCGTGCTGGCGATAATTTGCGTCAAGTCTTCGGAATAGCGTAACAGCGTGTGGGAGATCTCCCTCTGCCGGTCCTTTTGCTGTTCAACGATGATGGCGTTAACAGCATACAGCGACAGGACGACCAGAAAGGTTGAGATGATAGCAACGCTAATGGCCTTCTTCATATTCCTGCTGTCCCGCCACGTCCTGAGGTGCAGGGATCTTAACACAGGTCATAAAAGCTACAAGTATGAGAGAAGAGCCAGCACGGTATCGCCGTACAGGCTACATTCCATTCAGAACCACTCAAACCGTGTGGAGAGCAGTAACAGTAGCGTACTGGCAGAGACAAGATTCAGGCAGATGACAAATTTGCTCGATACGTTCATGTTATCAATTCATTGCTGTTCAGTAGCCACAGAGAATAGCGTTTCGCCACCTGCGATAAAACGCCAGATTTTGGTGGGTTTAGGCAAAAAAAAGCCCACTAAAAAGTGGGCAAGAAATACTGGAAGCAATGTGAGCAATGTCGTACTGAATACCTGAGTGATTTGCTCAACTATTCAGTATTGAGAAAGATAATCTTTCTCAACAAAAGATGCAACCCCACGATTCATGTGGAACGGCAAATTTTTACTGTTCAGATTTTACTCAAACGAACCGTGTGATTCTTATCACAAATTTCCTTTCTCAAATCCTGTGCTATCCTTTTCTGTGTCGTTGATTTAATGACAAAAACCATACGGAGAGGAAAGCTATGGGAATTTTATCCTGGATTATCTTTGGGCTGATTGCGGGTATCCTGGCGAAGTGGATTATGCCGGGCAAAGATGGCGGCGGTTTCATCGTCACGATCATTCTGGGGATTGTGGGTGCAGTCGTTGGTGGCTGGATCAGTACCCTGTTCGGCTTTGGCAGAGTTGATGGCTTCAACTTCGGCAGCTTTGTCGTCGCGGTGATTGGCGCGCTGGTTGTTCTGTTTATCTACAGAAAAATCAAAAGCTAAATCTGAACTGTGTTAAAAAAGGCTGCCTGATGGCGGCCTTTTTACTTTGGGTTACCACCAGCCCAGCTGGGTACCGGCTACGGCTACGATGGCCACAATCAGCATGATGAGGGTCGTTTTTCTCACTTATGCCCCCGGCGCGGCGTATCCGCCAAGGAAAAACCAGCCTAAAAACACCACCGCCGTGATAAAAATTACAACCGGAAAGAGGATCCCTATTCTCATGCCAACACCTGTTTGAGTTTGTATAAGGCCGTAGAGTGTACGGTTTTAATCTAAAGCGACAAAGCCTGTTTTGCTTTTTCCCTTTTTATCCTGATACATCGCGAGGTCTGCGGTGCGCAGGGCGCTATCTTCATCCGTGCTGTGAGGATCCACAATAACGACGCCATAGCTTGCACCGGGATAGAGGATAGTGACATTTCCTAACCCGTATTCGCCCGCGATACGACCGTTGAGGCGGGTTTTGAGTGCGTTGACCTCTGAGCTGGTGTCGCCATCATTGCTGTTACTCAGGCTGGCAACCAGAAATTCATCGCCGCCGAGCCGGCCGATAATTTCGTCCTGCGTTTGCTCGTGCGTCAGCCGATTGCCGACCTGAACGAGGAACCGATCGCCCGCTTCATGACCGTACTGGTCATTGATTCGCTTGAAGTCATCGAGGTCAATAAAGGCAATCATGACGTTGCGGTTAAGATGGCGCGCCAGTGAGAACAGGGTGGTGAGATTTTCAAAAATGGCGCGGCGGTTTGGCAGGCCGGTAAGGGCGTCGGTGTATGAGTAGGCAATGAGCGCGGCGTTGGCTTCGCGAAGCTGAAGCACCAGCGACTCTTTCTGAATGTACTGACCAATTAGCCCGGCAAAGAGTCTGATTACCTGCTCGCCACGCTCGCTGAACTGTTTCTGTGCGGTGCTTGCCGCGCATAGCGTGCCGTACAAGGTACCGTCAGCAAGGTGAACCGGCACGCTCATGTAGGTCGTAATCCCCAGCGCTTTTGCAGCCTCACATTCTGGCCAGCGTTCAGGCACCTCGTTACTGAACAACGTGTCGCTATCCATGGCGCGCTTACACAGCGTTTCGTCCCAGGGCACGCTGAACCCTTCCGGGATCTGCATTTGCTTACTGTTACGGGCATATAAAATGTGCTGTAAACGCGCATTGATATCGATTTTGGTCAGGTAGGTTGATTCCATATCGGTCACAATTTCCAGCATTTCCAGTAGCTGACGCACCAGACTGTCGAGAGATTGCTCGGTGGCGAGGGTTTCTGAAACACGGGCAAGAATGATATCTGACATAAAGCAGGTTGACTCCCATGCAGAAGGCCTCTGTATCTGCATGTTATGCTGAAATTATAGACTCCGGTCATAGTTAAACATGAATAGGGGAAATTTTATATATTCTTCTGGAAACCAGGGCGGGCGCGCTAAAAAAAGCCCCGACGCGAAGGCCGGGGCAAAACATCTTGATTACGGAATGATGTTCTCTGGTCAGAGTGAGAACAGACCCCACTATAGGGACGAATCGTGCAGGTTTAATGGAGAAATCATGGAGAAAACGGCGATGACCCGTTACTCTGACGTTTTCAACACCCTGAAGGATCGTGAAAATGAAATATCTTTTCCTGGCGCTGGTACTACCGCTGGCCGCATGCTCAACAAAGACCCCCCCTCCCGATGCGCCTGAGCCGCCGCACGCTATTGGTATGGCAAACCCGGCGTCAGTGTACTGTCTGGAGAAAGGGGGAGAGCAAATCCCTGTTCAAAGCCCTCAGGGCGTACGTACCGAGTGCAAACTGCCAGGCGGAGAAACGATCGATGAATGGGATCTCTACCGCCGCGATCATCCGCAACCGACCAGATGACAACGGCAATAAAACTGCGATACACTTCTCTTTAGGATTATTCTTAGCCAGTTTCTGGCAGCACGTTTGCGAGAAGAAGTATGTTTCAGTTAAAACCGGGCAGCATGGCGATGATCGTGGGTGCGCGTACGACGGCAGGCCGTCGAAATATTGGTAAATCCGTTGAGCTGTTTGGCCTCTGTCAGCCCGGCCAGCGTTTTGTGAACCCGGTCAACGGCGTCATGACGCAGTTACCCGCCACGTCAGCGCGCCCGCTGTGGCTGGTCACCGGTGATGTCTACGCATTTGATAACCAGCACGGTTTTGCGTTTGTTCGCCCGGAACATCTGATCCCGCTGACGCCGGACGAGATGCCACGCATCGTTGATGAGCTGGCGATCGGCTAATCAAAATCTCCGTAGCCAGTCCGCCAGCACCTGCGCGTGATTCTGCTCCGTATTTTTCGCACCATAGAGTAGCGTCACGGTCTGCTGTCGGGCGAGGGCCGCAAGGCGTTTGCCTTCATCCTGATGCTGCGCCAGCTCTTTTCGATAGGCTTCACTGAACGCGGTGAAATCGATCGCTTCACCGTGGAAGGCTTTACGCAGTTCGCTCGACGGCGTTAGCGATTTGCACCACTCATCGTAGGCGAGATCGCTCTTTTTCATTCCTCGCGGCCAGAGTCTGTCTACCAGCACCCGGTAACCATCGTCTGACGTTGCCTCTTCATACACGCGTTTGCATTGAATCATCCGTTTTCCTCCCTACCGTGTGACGTTCAGCAAGAACACTATAGCACCAGGCTTTTATCCACCCAATTTAAGGTATTGTGATAATTGCAAAAGATCGGTAGTCTGAGGTTCCTTATGTTATCTGAAAATCCTCCGGCATAAGGAATCTCTCATGGAACTCTCCCCGGTTAAAACGACGCTGCGCATTGCGCTGGTTGGTGATTACAATCCCGATGTTATTGCGCACCAGGCTATTCCGCTGGCGATTGATGACGCCGCTGCGGTTCTGGATCTCACCGCGGATTATGACTGGCTCGCCACGCCTGAGCTCACCAGTCCCGAAGACCTGGTCGGTTACGATGCCATCTGGCTGGTTCCGGCAAGCCCGTATAAAAACACCGAGGCGGCGTTTATTGCGGCGCGTTACGCGCGCGAAAACAGCATCCCTTTTCTCGGCACCTGCGGCGGTTTCCAGCATGCGCTGATTGAATATGCGCGCAACGTGCTGGGCTGGCACGATGCAGGCCATGCCGAAACCGATACCGAAGGGAGGATGGTGATTGCGCCGCTGGCCTGCTCGCTGGTGGAACAAACCGACGCGATCGAACTGCGGAACAACACCCTGATTGCCAAAGCGTACGGAAAGCCGGAAATTCAGGAAGGGTATCACTGCAATTACGGCGTCTCGCCTGAGTTTGCCCGGCAGCTTGAGCGGGGCGACATGCGCGTGACGGGCTGGGACGAGCAGGGCGAGATCCGCGCGGCAGAGCTGGTGACACATCCCTTCTTTGTGATCACCCTGTTCCAGCACGAGCGAGCCGCGCTGCAAGGGCGCCCGGTAGTGCTGGCCCAGGCCATGTTGCGGGCGGCGCAGGGATAAAAAAAGCAGACCGAAAGGTCTGCCTTGTGTGTCAGCGGGGTGTGATTTCCCGATCGCGCCCGGCCAGCATGCCGCACAGGGCCATCACCACCGCAGCCAGCGCGCAGGCGAGCAGCGGAATGCGCCAGTCTCCGGCGGTATCGTGAATTTTCCCCATCAGCGGTGGCCCACAGGCCGCCAGAAGATAGCCAATGGACTGTGCCATGCCGGAGAGCGCGGCGGCCTGATGGGCCGAACTGGCGCGCAGCCCGATAAAGGTCAGGCCGAGGATCATGGTGGCGCCGGATCCGAAGCCAAACACCAGCGTCCAGACGACGGCCAGCTGCGGCGCAAACCAGAACCCGGCCGCGCTTACGGCGCACATCAGGGCGACAAGCCCGGCAATGCCACGCTGATCGCGAAGACGGTGCAGGATAAGCGGAATGGCGAGACCGGGAACAGCGGTGGCCAGCTGGAGAAGGCCGTGCATGGAGCCCGCCTGCGTTTCGCTGTAGCCGTGGCTGATCAGAATCGCGGGCAACCAGCCGATTATGACGTAGTAAATCAGTGAGTTGATGCCCAGAAAAAGCGTCACCTGCCAGGCAAGGGCGGAGCGCCAGATGGCCCGGTTGTGCAGCGCGCCCGCTCCCGTCAGGGTAGCGGCGGGCTTCTGGCGCCATTGCGGTAACCACAGCAGCAGCGCCACCAGCGGGAAGAACATCAGCATCAGCAGCGCCCCGTGCCAGCCGGCATTCCCCAGCGACAGCGGGACGATCAGCGCCGACCCTGCGGCAGCGGCGGCCCCCATCGTCAGCGAATACGCCCCCGTGAGTTTTGCGACCTGGCCCGGAAAATCGCGTTTGATTAATCCGGGTAACAGGACATTGCCCAGCGCAATCCCGCAGCCAACGACCGCCGTACCGATAAACAGCAGCGACGCCGACGGCAGCGAACGTATGCCAATCCCGATGCATATCAGCAGCAGCGCGATAAAAAGGCTGCGCTCCATGCCCAACCGCCGGGCGACGCCTGCGGCAAGGGGAGAGATTAAGGCGAAGGCCAGCAGCGGCAGCGTCGTGAGCAGACCGGTTTGTGCCGTGCTTAAGCCATAGTCCTGACGGATGGTGTCGAGCAGGGGGGCGACACCGGTAAACGTGACGCGCAGCGTCGTGGCAATCATCAGGATACCTGCAACCAGCAGCGCACCCTGTTTCCCGGAAGGTTGAATAGCAGTAGTCATTATTGTCTCTTACGTTCAGGCGAGCGCATACAATACCGATTTAAGTCGTGGTTGAAATCAGGCTAAAATGACAGTTTATCGCTAATATCGGACAACTTTATGTACGGACTGGGGCTCGACGGCTACGATCCCGACAGCCAGCACGATGCGGCGGTGGCTTTTCGCATCCGCGTGGTGGCACAAGAACAATTTATTCCGCTTCATCAGCACCGCAAAGGGCAGCTGATTATGGCGCTGGGTGGGGCGATAACCTGCGAAGTGGAAAACGCGATGCTGATGGTGCCGCCCCAGTATGCGGTGTGGATCCCGGGTCAAACGCCGCACAGCAACAGGGCGACGCCCGGCGCGCAGCTCTGCCTGCTGTTTATTGAACCCGGCGCGCTCGACCTGCCGGCGCGTACCTGTACGCTGAAAATATCGCCCCTGGTGCGGGAGCTGGTGCTGGCGCTCGCGGACAGGTCGCGGGAAGAACTGCCGCTTCCCGCGACTGGCCGACTGGTTGACGTCCTGTTTGACGAACTGCCCCTGCAACCGCAGGAGCATCTCCAGCTGCCGGTTTCTCCGCATCCGAAAATTCGCCTGATGAGTGAGACCATGGCAAATGAGCCTGCCGCCTGGCAGACGCTGGCCCAGTGGGCCAGCCACTTTGCCATGAGCGAGCGCAATCTGGCACGGCTGGTGGTGAAAGAGACCGGGTTAAGCTTTCGCCGCTGGCGACACCAGCTCCAGCTGATTGTCGCGTTGCAGTTTTTGATCGGCGGGAAGTCAGTACAGCAGGCGGCGCAGGCGCTGGGGTATGACTCCACCACCGCCTTTATCACCATGTTTAAGAAAGGGCTGGGGCAGACGCCCGCCCGCTATATCGCCAGCCTGACTACGACTTCCCGATAAACAGCGAAACCAGCCCGGCAGCAATCAGCGGGCCAACCGGCACGCCACGAAACAGCGCCACGCCCAGCACGGTGCCCACCAGCAGGCCGGCCACCAGTGAGGGCTGGCTGCTCATCAGCGTCACGCCGCGTCCGCCAAGCCAGGAGACAAAAACGCCCACCGCAATCGCCACCAGCGATTTCCAGTTCACAAAGGAGTGCAGCAGCGTTGAGGCCGGCAGCGTTCCGCTGGCAATCGGTGCCATCACGCCGATGGTCAAAATAATGATCCCGATGGTTAGCCCCTGTTTTTCAATCCACGGGAAGAAGGTGTTTAGCGGCGTAACGCGAACGATGATCAGTACCAGAATGGAAATCGCGACGGTAGTGTTGTGGCTGATAAAACCCAAAGCAGCCAGGGCCAGAAGTATAAGCAGAGTAGGGTCGAGCATGACGGGATCCTTGCCAAAAATAGTAAGCCTGCTTACTTTACGCGCAAACGCGACGGCAGGCAGGCTTTAGTGAAAAAATTGTCTATTTTTGGGCGCTTGCCTGAAGTCAGTTCACCAGTTTCGGGATAAGCGGACTCCCGTCGCGGATAAACACCGGGATGGTTTCCAGCGTCGCGGGCACCCGGATATGCTCCCCGCCGGGGTAGCGTTCGCCGTTAAGGGCGACCCAGCTATTGCCATTCGGTAACCAGACATCGCGCTCACGCTGACCGGCCTGCATAACCGGCGCCACAAGAAGATCTTCGCCAAACAGATACTGATCTTCACACGCCCAGCTCTGCTTATCCTGCGGATAGTGCCAGAACAGCGGACGCATTAGCGGGTCTCCGTGCAGATGCGCCTGCTGGTACAGCGCGTCAATATACGGGCGCAGGGTTTCGCGCACGGTAAGCCAGTGCTGCATGATGGCGTAATTCTCTTCTCCGTAACTCCACAGCTCATTAGGCGAACCGCTGTTACATTGAGGAATACCGTCCCGATAGCGCTCCGGGGGCTGGATCTGCGGCTCGCGATAGCCGTGCATGCGCAGAACCGGCGTAAACACCGCCCACTGGAACCAGCGGATCAGCAATTCGTGGAACGCCGGGTCGTTGACATTCCCTCCCTGGAAGCCGCCGATATCGGTAGTCCACCACGGGATCCCCGCCAGCCCCATATTCAGTCCGGCGGCGAGCTGATTGCGAAAAGCATGGAACGAAGAGTGGACATCACCCGACCACGCCAGCACGCCATAGCGCTGGCTGCCTGCCCAGGCGCAGCGTACCAGGTTAACTATCTCAGTTTCACCGTTTGCCTGTAGCCCATCGTAAAAGCCCTGCGCAAAATCGCGCGGGTAGCGGTTGCCCACTTCCAGCACCGGACCGGCGTGGTAGCGATAGTTATCAAAATCATAGGCGCGGTACTCCGGTTCCGCTTCGTCGAGCCAGAACAGTTTGATGCCCAAATCGTAATAATTTCGCTTCACCGTATCCCAGACAAACTCGCGCGCTTCGGGATGCGTGGCGTCAAAGAACGTCGTATTGCCCATAAAATCGAGGTTAACCTGCACGCCGCGTTCACTGCTGACAAGCCACCCTTTGGCTTTCATCTGCGGGTAGAGGGGGCTGCGCGCCTCTACCGTTGGCCACACCGACACCATCAGCGCAATACCCATTTCGCGCAGCTCATCGACCATTGCTTTAGGATCGGGCCAGTCCACGGGATCGAAGCACCAGGTGCCCTGATTCGGCCAATGGAAAAAGTCGATGACCATGACCGACAGCGGCAGGTTACGGCGGCGATACTCCCGCGCGACCTCCAGCACCTCCTGCTGGGTGCGGTATCGCAATTTACACTGCCACAGCCCGCTGATAAAAGCAGGGGCTGCCGGGGGCATACCGGTGGCTTTCACATACTGGCGGGTGATCTCCGCCACCGTGTCAGCGGCGGTGATCCAGTAGTCCATTTCACCTGTGACCCGGGCGCGCCATTCCGTCTGGTTTTTAGCAAAGCTGGCTTCGCCAATCGCCGGGTTGTTCCACAGCAGGCCATAGCCAAGGCTGGACTGCATAAAGGGGACGCTTGCCTGGGAGTTGCGCTGCGCCAGTTCCAGCGTGCAGCCTTTCAGATCCAGCCACGGCTGTTGATACTGACCCATGCCATAGAGGCGTTCTTCCGGACGCGATTCAAACCGGACGGTGAGCTGATATTTGCCGCCCATCAGCGGCTTAAATTCGCGGCCATCCAGCTTCAGGGCGCTGACGTATTTATCCTGACTTTTCTCGCTGGCACCGATACCGACCGTAGAACGCTGGCGCCACATCTCCTCCAGCAGCAGCTCACCGCGCTGATTGTAAAAGGCCAGCTGACCCTTAAGGTTCAGCCTCGCGGTGATATTGCCGTTGCGCAGCGTCAGGCTTTCCGCTTCGGCGATGATTTCAGCCTCGCAAGGTGTAGCGGGTAACAGCGCCTGCAAGGCTTCATCGAACGTCGGGGAACAGGTGGCCCTGACGCGCAGGCTGTTTTTCCCCCAGGGTTCAATACGCAGGATCTGACGTTCAAAACGCCACTCGATACTGTTGGAATGTTGAATCAGCTCACTCATGGATAACGCGTCCTTCTAAACGGGGTGTTTGGCGAGATGGATAGACTGCATAGTGCTGTCGTCGAGCTTGTACCAGCGCAGCGTGGCAAACGCGCAGAGCGACAAGATGCCAGGCACGAGAGTGAAGAGGGCAATGATGCAGTACATCGCCGTGGTGGTCTGTTCCGGGGCATTGGCCACATAGCCGCTTAAGCCCAGCGTCCAGCCAACAATCGCGCCGCTGATTGCCATCCCCAGCTTGAGAACGGCGAGGAAGGTGGAGAAGATCACGCCGTCCATGCGTTTGCCCTGTTTCCATTCGCCGTAGTCGGCGACGTCTGCCATCATCACCCACATCAGCGTGGTGGTGGCCTGGTAAAGGGTGGAGACGATGAACGTCATAGGTACCAGAATCAGCACCGACTTAGGCGCAAAGAACAGGGCGATACTGAGTACTCCCGCCAGCACGGAACAGTAGCCAAACATCTGCACTTTACTCACGTTCTGCGTCAGACGTTTAGCCAGCGCGCTGCCTGCGGCTTTTCCGAGAATATGCGCGCCGAGCATCCACATAAAATAGCTCGCGCTACCGAGATAATACGTGACGAAATACATCATTGCGCCAAGGCGAATAACGCCAAAACCAATGTTGGTTATTACCAGTACGGCGACAACACGCCATTGGTCGTTTCGTAATAAATCCCTTAGTTCCGCAAGATAATTATTGTGGGTGGCGGGAGCCTTAATACGCTCGCGCGTATTGGCGAAGCAGATCCAGAACATGACGACCGCAACGGTCGCCATAATGGCCATCGCCCAGCGGTAGCCCAGCAATTTATCGTCGCCGCCTAAAAATTCTGCCAGCGGCATCATAAAGAATGTCGACAGCGCGCCGCCCAGCGTGGCCAGGAAAAAGCGATAAGACTGGAGGGAAATTCGCGCATCGTTGTCAGGGGTAATTACCGCGCCCATAGAGCAATAGGGGATATTAATCGCGGTATACATCAGCATCATCAGGGTATAGCTGACGGTCGCGAAAATCATTTTACCATGTAGATCGAGCGACTCCGGTACGGCGTAGGTCAGCAGACAGCTGGCCCCAAAGGGCAGCGCCAGCCACAGCATCCACGGGCGGAATTTGCCCCAGCGTGTGCGCGTCCTGTCGGCGATATAGCCCATCGCCGGGTCTATGATGGCATCGGCGGTTCTCGCCAGAAGAAACATGGTGCCCACGAATGCCGCAGGCAGTCCCACCACGTCCGTATAGTAAAACGTCAGAAAAATAATGACGTTATCCAGCCCAATATGGCTCGCCATATCGCCTAACCCATAACTGATTTTTTCTTTACGGGTAATTATTTCGGTCATTGTATTCACCTTGCCAGTGTAAGGTTTATTTATGAGGTGCTCCGTTATCAGAGTTAACCATGATGAAAAGGTTAACAATTGCGAGATCTGGCATCGGGGTTACGTTAATTTCTTTTCGTGATACCGGTAACAAATAAATCATATAATGAGTGACTTTACGCAGCGGAGCATATTTCGCTCAGAATCGTTTCAGCGGCAAAATAGTCATTTTAATGATGCATCGCTGTCATTTGGTGGGGGTAAAAAAGGGGTGATCGCGTCCGTACTGCTGCTGGAAAACGGCTGACCGTTAGCCAGCCTCTGTATTTATTGTTTCCGGAAGGTCACAAGCTCAGGACGGGCGATGCGCAGATAGTCCTGGGTATCCATAATCACCGACTTTTCCAGCAGGCCAGCGTTAAAGGCGATCTCGTCGAAACGCTCAAACAGCAGCGGATCGGCGACCAGCGTCAGATCCGGATGAAAGCTGAACGGGGGAATGGCGCCGAAAACGCAGCCGGTCAGGGCATCAACTTCCGCCGGACTGGCGAGAGAGGCCTTCAGCCCACCGAAATGGCGGGCAAGCAGGCTCAGATCGGCCTGACGATCGGCGGCGAGGATAGCCAGAATATGTTTCTTTACGCCGTTGCCTTTTACCTTGCAGACCAGCGCTTTTGCACCCTGCCGAATATCGGTCCCGCGAATTTCACTGACCGCTTCGCATTTGCCAACGGCCTCATGCTCCATCACGCGAAAGCGCGCACCCTGTTCGGTTAATAAGCTGATAAGCTGCTGATGGGTCGTCGTCCCAGTCACGTCACCAGACATAATGAATTCACCTGTGATTTGCCAATACGCAGCTTGCTACCTTAGCACGGGACGGAGAGGGCTGAAAGAAAACAGCCAGCGGGAGCGCTGGCTGTTGGGTCATGCATTGCTGGTGGACGATTGTTTCTGGAACAGTTCCCGGAAGACCGGATAGATGTCATCCTGGTCACGAATGTGCTGCATCGCGAAGTTATCGAACATCGCTTGCAGATGCTCATATTCACGCCACAGCGTCTGGTGGGCGCGACGGGTAATTTCAATGTAGCTGTAGTAACGCACCACCGGCAGGATCTTCTTCGCCAGAATTTCATGACACAGCGGCGAGTCATCCGCCCAGTTATCACCATCCGATGCCTGCGCGGCATAGATGTTCCACTGTGCCGGATCGTAGCGCTCCTTCACCACCTCATCCATCAGCTTCAGGGCGCTCGACACGATGGTGCCACCGGTCTCCTGCGAGTAGAAGAACTCATGTTCATCCACCTCTTTTGCCTGAGTATGATGGCGAATATAGACCACCTCCACGTTCTTATAGGTTCTGCTCAGGAACAGATAGAGCAGAATATAAAAACGCTTAGCCATATCCTTCGTCGCCTGATCCATCGAGCCTGATACGTCCATCAGGCAGAACATCACTGCCTGGCTGGACGGCTCCGGACGTTTTTCGTAGTTCTTGTAGCGCAGGTCAAAGGTGTCGATAAACGGTACCCGGTCTATCTTCGCCCGCAGTTCGGCAATCTCTTTACGCAGGCGCTCCTCTTCCAGCAGCTGCGCCGGTTCCGTGTTCTCCACCACCTTCAGGCTGGTTTCCAGCTCGCGCAGTTCGCGCCGTTTACCCGCCGTCATCGCCGTACGTCGCGCCAGCGAGTTTTGCAGGGAACGCACGACGCTGATGTTGGCGGGCACGCCGTTTGCGGTATAGCCCGCGCGATGGGTTTTATATTCATTGAGCTGGCGGTGCTGATTCTTTTTCAGATTCGGCAGGGCCAGATCTTCGAACAGCAGGTCGAGATACTCGTCTTTGGATATCTGGAAGACGAACTCATCCTGGCCTTCACCGTCCTGGCTGGCCTGTCCCTGACCGCTGCCAGAACCGCCGCCTCCGCCTTGTGGCCGCTCGATTCTGTCATTCTGGACGAAGTGGTCATTTCCTGGGTGCACGCGATGGCGAAGACCGCCACGCCCCTGATGAAACATCGGTTCGCTGATGTCATCGTTGGGGATGGAGACGGATTCGCCGCTGTCGACGTCGGTCACCGAGCGTTTGTTGATGGCCTCGGAGATCGACTGTTTAATTTGCGATTTATAACGGCGCAAGAAGCGCTGGCGATTCACCGTGCTCTTGTTTTTGCCGTTAAGACGCCGGTCAATAAACCAGGTCATATATCCCCCGTACTGCATTTGCCAACTTTCAGCGGCCCGGTCAGCAAAGGCGCTGCCGGGCACTTGTGTTAAGACGATTTGCGCACGCGCAGATACCATTCGCAGAGCAGGCGGACCTGTTTGCGGGTATAGCCTTTCTCCATCATACGGTCGACAAAATCGTCGTGCTTTTTCTGCTCGTCGGTGGAGGTTTTGGCGTTAAACGAGATGACCGGCAACAGCTCTTCCGTGTTGGAGAACATTTTCTTCTCGATAACCGTGCGCAGTTTTTCGTAGCTGGTCCAGTTTGGATTGCGGCCGTTGTTATGCGCTCTGGCGCGCAGCACAAAGTTCACAATCTCGTTTCGGAAGTCTTTCGGGTTGCTGATCCCGGCCGGCTTCTCGATTTTTTCCAGCTCCGCGTTCAGGGACTCACGGTCAAACAGCTGGCCGGTGTCCGGGTCGCGGTACTCCTGATCCTGGATCCAGAAGTCAGCGTAGGTGACGTAGCGGTCAAAGATGTTCTGGCCGTATTCGGAATAGGATTCCAGGTAGGCGGTCTGGATCTCTTTCCCAATGAACTCGGCGTATTTCGGGATCAGGTAGCCTTTCAGGAACTCCAGGTAGCGTTCAGCCTGCTCTTGCGGGAACTGCTCGCGTTCAATCTGCTGTTCCAGCACGTAGAACAGGTGGACCGGGTTAGCGGCCACTTCCGCGTGGTCGAAGTTGAAGACCCGGGAGAGGATCTTAAACGCAAAACGCGTCGACAGGCCGTTCATCCCTTCGTCGACCCCGGCGTAATCGCGGTATTCCTGGTACGATTTCGCTTTCGGGTCGGTATCTTTCAGGCTTTCCCCGTCATACACGCGCATTTTCGAGTAGATGCTGGAGTTTTCCGGCTCTTTCAGGCGCGACAGGATCGAGAAGCGCGACAGCGTTTCCAGGGTTCCCGGCGCGCAAGGGGCATGCATTAGCTCACTGTGGTTGAGCAGTTTTTCATAAATCTTGATCTCTTCGGAGATCCGCAGGCAATAAGGCACTTTGACGATATAGACTCGGTCAAGGAACGCCTCATTGTTTTTGTTGTTTCGGAAGGTTACCCACTCAGATTCGTTCGAGTGAGCGAGGATAATCCCGTTAAACGGCAGGGCGGAGATACCTTCCGTCCCGTTGTAGTTGCCTTCCTGCGTGGCGGTCAGCAGCGGATGCAGCACTTTAATCGGTGCTTTAAACATCTCGACAAATTCCATAATCCCCTGGTTGGCGCGGCACAGCGCACCGGAATAACCGTAGGCATCCGGATCGTTTTGCGCGTGATGTTCCAGCTTACGGATATCAACTTTACCCACCAGCGCCGAGATATCCTGGTTGTTCTCGTCACCGGGCTCGGTTTTGGCGATGGCGATCTGCTCAAGAATGGATGGCCAGACCTTCACGACGCGGAATTTGGTGATATCCCCACCAAACTCATGCAGACGTTTTGCCGCCCACGGCGACATGATGGTGCCGAGATAGCGGTGCGGAATGCCAAACTCTTTATCCAGAATCTGCGCATCCTCCTGCGGGTTAAACAGGCACAGCGGATGGTCATTCACCGGGCTGCGCTCGCCGTTGGCGCTCAGGACGTAGATCGGCACGCGCTGCATCAGCGCCTTCAGCCGTTCAGCCAGGGAGGATTTACCCCCGCCGACAGGACCCAGCAGATAAAGGATTTGCTTCTTCTCTTCCAGCCCCTGAGCGGCATGCTTCAGGTAGGAGACGATCTGCTCGATGGCGTCTTCCATGCCGTAGAACTCTTCAAACGCCGGGTATCGGGCGACCACCCGATTCGAAAATAGACGGGAAAGCCGTGGCTCCAGGGCAGTATCGACCATGTTTGGCTCACCGATAGCCATTAATAGCCGTTCTGCCGCATTGGCATAGGCACTGCGATCTTGCCGACAAATGGTAAGAAACTCCTGCAGTGTGAACTCTTCGTCCTTGGCAGCTTCATAGCGCTGGCGATAGTGATCGAATATATTCATGGCATGCCGTCCTTTCGTTTTTTAGCACAGGATAAGAGCCGTTCGTATGAGTAGTGGAGGCTCCCGGAAGAGAATTTTTCGCACCTCACCTCCAGAGCAGCAACCTGTGTGCCAGGTCGAAGGCTATGAACCGCAGGGTGTTCAGCAAAACCTCTTCTTAAATTAAAGCGTAGATGGCAATTGCAAAACTTGCATACGCATAAAATCTACTTTCAATGACATATCAATAACTCATCCAAAAATTTCCACTGTGGTTATAAGCGAAAAGGGGGTTTTTCATTTAGCGTTCACAAAAATGAAAGCGGGTTGTCATCTGAAAAATGAAAAATAACGGGTTAATCAAACGGATTAGCGCGCAAAAAATTTTGGGATGTACGGGAATGGCGGTTACACTTCACCCGCTGATTATTTGACTACAGGAAAGAATGGATTGTGACCAAACTCAAACTTCTGGCATTGGGCATCCTTGCCGCGACCGCAGCGAGCACCGTACAGGCTGAGAGCCAGTGGACTGTTGGCGCGGGTGCTGGCGTGATCAACAGCCCGTACAAGCAGTATGACCGCGACGTTTATCCTGTCCCCGTTGTCACCTATGAAGGCGATAACTTCTGGTTCCGTGGATTGGGCGGCGGCTACTATCTGTGGAACGATACGGCCGATAAGCTCTCCATCATGGCCTATTACGATCCAACGCACTTTAAACCAGGCGACAGCGACAGCAATGCGCTTCGCCAGCTGGACAAGCGCAGAAGCTCGCTGATGGCGGGGCTTTCATACGTGCATAACACCCAGTATGGCTTCCTGCGCACGGCGCTGGCGGGCGATACCCTGGACAACAGCAACGGCTTCATCTGGGATCTGGCGTGGCTTTATCGCTATACCAACGGCGCGGTGACCCTGACGCCGGGTATCGGTGTGCAGTACAGCAGCGAGAATTACAATGACTACTACTATGGCGTGTCTAAGGCTGAGTCTCGCCGCAGTGGTCTGAATAGCTACAGCGCTGATGATGGCTGGGATCCGTACCTGGAACTCACCGCCTCCTATAACTTCCTCGGCGACTGGAACGTGTACGGCACTGGCCGTTATATCCGTCTGAGCGACGAAGTGAAGGACAGCCCGATGGTCGACAAGTCCTGGTCCGGCATTTTCTCCGTGGGTGTGACCTACAAGTTCTGATTTGGACGTTATCTATTAAACGGGGCGCTTGCGCCCCGTTTGTTTTTGTTATGCCTGACGTTTCACAATCTTGATCGTCTGGCCTAAGCGGGACGGTTTTTCTTCGCTGGTTTTCTGCGGCGCAGTCACACACGCGGTTTCCACACACACGAAGGTTTTGTAACCGTCGTCCGGGATGTCCGCCATGCTGACGGAAAGGGCCGGGCCCGGGTTCCAGCCGACCACGTTGCTGTGGTGGTGGTGAACCACTTCAATACCGCGGTTCAGCGCGCTGTCGTGGATCACGCTACAGGCTTCCGGGTGCAGGTAAACGCGGTCGGTACGATCAGGGAAGCTCTGCACGCCATCGTCCAGCTTGCCTTCTTTTGCGTTATTCACTTTGTCGATGAAGGTATCGCCCAGTCCGCTCACCTTAACGGCCTGGATGTCGCCTACGTTGAAATAGGTGTGCAGCGCGGAGGTGGTTTCGAATTCGCCGTGCGCTTCCAGCTCAATTTCGCAGGTTTTACCCAGCTTGAAGCGGGCATACAGAGTGAACTCGTGTGGCCACAGGGCGCGTGTTTCATCGTTCGCCTGGAGCTCAAAGGTCAACACCGCGCCGTTATCATCTTCGTTATGCGCCTTCAGCGTCCACTGCTGGTTACGGGCGAAACCGTGAGACGGTAAACCCTGCTGCGCTGACGGGCCAAACCATGGCCAGCAGATCGGTACGCCGCCACGGATCGCCGCCCCTTTTTTGAACGAGGTGGCATCGCTCAGCCACAGGCCTTCTTCTTCGCCTTCTGGTTTCCAGGAGAGCAGGTGGGCGCCATTGAGCGCTACGGAGGCTTTAACGCGCGGATGATCGACGACGATGAGATCGGCACCGTCAATCTGACGGCGGGAGAGCACAGGGGTAAGTTGTTCGACTACCGGAAGTGCAAAAATTTTATTAATCATTAAGCAATCCTCTGTCTAAAAAACAATAAAAAAGGCGACCGAAGTCGCCTTTTAAGATCAAGCACTCATCTCAACTTATTTGGAGATGTGAGCGATCAGGTCCAGTACTTTGTTAGAGTAGCCAGTTTCGTTGTCGTACCAGGAAACCAGTTTCACGAAGTTGTCGTTCAGTGCGATACCTGCTTTAGCATCGAACACGGAAGTGCACACTTCGCCGTTGAAATCGGTAGATACAACGTCGTCTTCGGTGTAACCCAGAACGCCTTTCATTGGGCCTTCGGAAGCAGCTTTGATTGCTTTCTTAATTTCTTCGTAAGAAGCAGCTTTTTCCAGACGAACGGTCAGGTCAACAACGGATACGTTAGGAGTTGGAACGCGGAACGCCATACCAGTCAGTTTGCCATTCAGTTCTGGCAGTACTTTACCTACTGCTTTAGCAGCACCGGTCGAAGATGGGATGATGTTCTGAGCCGCGCCACGGCCGCCGCGCCAGTCTTTGTGAGACGGGCCATCAACGGTTTTCTGAGTAGCGGTGGTAGCGTGAACGGTAGTCATCAGACCTTCGATGATGCCGAAGTTGTCGTTGATAACTTTAGCCAGCGGTGCCAGGCAGTTGGTGGTGCAGGATGCGTTGGAAACGATGTCCTGGCCAGCGTAAGTTTCGAAGTTTGCACCACGAACGAACATTGGGGTGTTGTCTTTGGATGGACCAGTCAGAACAACTTTCTTCGCGCCCGCAGTGATGTGTTTACGTGCAGTTTCGTCGGTAAGGAAGATACCGGTCGCTTCAGCTACAACGTCAACACCGATTTCGTTCCATTTCAGGTTAGCTGGGTCTTTCTCAGCAGTAACGCGGATGGTTTTGCCGTTAACAACCAGGTGGCCGTCTTTCACTTCAACGGTGCCGTCGAAACGACCGTGAGTTGAGTCGTACTTCAGCATGTACGCCATGTATTCAGCGTCCAGGAGATCGTTGATACCAACGATTTCGATGTCAGAACGTTTCTGAGCAGCACGGAAGACAATACGGCCGATACGGCCAAAACCGTTGATACCTACTTTGATAGTCATATATTCCACCAGCTATTTGTTAGTGAATAAAAGGTTGCCTGTAAAATTACAAAAACCTTACGCAGCGTCAAGCGGAATCGTGTCAATCATTGCGACAAATCAATCCTGTGACTAACGTTTGTGCGACTGACTCGCCTCACTTTCCCTTTGAGCTAGCAACCACATGGGGGCTGCGCCCGGAATTTTAAAGGCCTCACAGGATGAAAATGTGAAATTGATCACAATTGCCCGACCGCCTTTTCGCGACACATAAGTTTAGAACAAAAGTGCACGCGCGGGTGTTAATGTTTTGTTAGAATCTGGGTTAAAAGATGTCTGTTTCAACAGCGAGATGTAAGCATATGTCGAACCAACATAACCCCGACGATCTGAAAAAAAACCTGACAGAGATGCAGTTTTACGTGACGCAAAATCACGGCACAGAACCGCCGTTTACCGGGCGTCTGCTGCACAATAAGCGGGAAGGCGTCTACCATTGCCTGGTGTGTGATGCACCGCTGTTTAACTCCCAGACTAAATATGATTCTGGCTGCGGCTGGCCGAGCTTTTACGAGCCTGTCAGCGACGATGCGATCCGCTACCTAACGGACTCCTCGCACGGCATGGTGCGTACCGAAATTCGTTGCGGAAACTGTGACGCCCATCTCGGGCACGTTTTTCCGGACGGCCCGCAGCCGACAGGGGAGCGTTTCTGCGTCAATTCGGCGTCAATGAGCTTTACCGATGACGAAAACGGCGACCAGACCAAAGGTTGAAAAAACGATTCAGCAAATTATTCCTTTGAAAGGGAGAGATCGTGAATATTGATGACATGATTGCAGGCATGACCCCGGAGGTGTATCAGCGTCTGGTGACGGCCGTTGAGCTGGGAAAATGGCCGGACGGCGTGGCGCTGACCCCGGAGCAAAAAGAGAACAGCTTGCAGCTGGTGATGCTGTGGCAGGCGCGTAACAATACCGACGCACAGCACATGACCATCGACACGCAAGGCCAGATGGTGATGAAGAGCAAGCGCGAGCTGAAAGAAGAGTTTGGCATTACGCCAAAGCCGATTGCGACGATGAAAATGCAATAACGGTGCGGGTTGATGCCCTCACCCACAGGGAGAGGGCTTGATGTCGTACTACTTATGCGGGATCCCGAGCGACTCCGCCAGCTGCTTCGCTAACTGGTTGTTGTCGTCCGCGCCATACTCCCAGAACATGGCGCCTGCGAGTCCTTTCTCCTTGATGTAATCCGCTTTGATCGCCACGGAACGCGGGTTCTCATAGGAGATCGCAAACAGCGCCTTCCCGTCGGCGGATTTTACCGACAGCCACGGCACCTTCGCCCGATCGTCCCAGTGCTCGGTAAAGCGTTTCTGCGGATCGTTCAACAGCTTGCTGACGATATCATTGTATTTCACATAGGTATCTTTGGTCAGATCGTAGCCAAGCGATTTAAACAGGCCAATTTCCTGCGGACCGAAGTAGGGCTGGGTCACCGGATTGTTTTGCGCGTCCGGTTTGCTCCAGTCGATGCCCGGTTCAACGGCGCGCTTCGGTACGCGACCGTAAAAACCGATCCCGAGGTTCATCTGCTGCGGCTTAAGCCCGGCGGCCAGGTAGTTATTGACTACAAAATCGACGCTGTATTTATCGGCCTCGGCCACCGTTGGCCAGGCGCTGGAGTCATACAGATTGGCGTTGAAATACTGCGTCCCGTACGCCATGTCGTAGGTCATCAGGTTGATGTAGTCGAGCAGGGGGGCAATGGCCTTCACGTCCACCCAGCTTTTCGGGCTTTCCGCATTCGCGCCCACCGCAATCGTGACCAGCTTCTTCTGACCAAACGCGTCACGCAGCTCTTTTAACAGCGCGGTAAAATTATCCCTGTCGGCAGGGTTACTCTCGACCAGTCCCCACGCGCCGTTGACCGGGAATTCCCAGTCAAGATCGATCCCGTCCAGGCCGTATTTATTGACGATCTCCTGCGCGGAGCGAATAAACACCGCGCGGCTCTCCTGGGTTGCCGCTGCGCCAGAAAAACCGCGCGCGCCCCAGCCGCCCACGGACAGCAGGACTTTCAGGTTCGGGTTTTGTTTACGAAGCTGAGGAATTAACGCCAGGTCGGATGCCACTTTCGGGGATAACCAGATTTGATGCAGCTTCGCCGGATCTTTCAGCGCGGCGTTAGTTTCGTCTTTCTCGTTGTTATAGATCAGACCAAACGAGTAGTTCAGGTGGGTGATCTGGCGAACGTCGAGTTTATTGATATCGCCACCCGGTCCGGCGGTCACATCGCCACCGCCATTGAAGTAGCCCACGGACATCAGGGGCGCGGCGTAAGCAACCGACGCGCAAAGCAAGGGTAATGCTGCCAGCAAGGGCAAACGTTTCATATAAGATCCTCTTTGACTAAAAATAACCACGCCACAGAAAAAGGCGTGGCGAAAAAACAGCCTGAAGAGGATAGCATTGCCGCTTCGCCTGTGATGCGAGGGAGTTCACTTTATGGAGATTGGGGGAGAAATGCCGGGTGGCGCTGC
>NZ_SJON01000024.1 GCF_004331385.1 Enterobacter quasihormaechei | reverse complement strand
GTAGCGCCACCGGGCTTTTTTTACATCAGGCCAGCGCCTTCGCAATCTTCTCGTACAGATCGCCAGACAGGTTTTCCAGCCCTTTCAGCTGCTCAAGCGCGGCGCGCATTTTCGCCTGGCGCTGTGCATCGTAGCGTTTCAGGCGGATCAGCGGCTCAATCAGACGAGACGCCACCTGCGGATTACGGCTGTTCAGCTCGGTCAGCATTTCAACCATGAACTGATATCCGCTGCCGTCTTCGGCGTGGAACGCGGCCGGGTTGCTGCTGGCAAACGCGCCAATCAGCGAGCGGACGCGGTTCGGGTTGCTCATGGTGAACGAACGGTGCTTCAGCAGGCTGCGTACCTTGCTGAGCACATCGGCTGCCGGGCTGGTGGCCTGAAGGATGAACCACTTGTCCATTACCAGACCATCCTGATGCCACCTGTCGTCGTACTCCTGCATCAGCGCATCGCGGCACGGCAGCTCGGCGGCAACGCTTGCAGCCAGTGCGGCCAGCGCATCCGTCATGTTATCGGCCTCGTGGTACTGCTTGCTCACCAGCGTGTTCGCCAGCTCTGCCTCACCAAACGCCAGATAGCGCAGGCAGGTATTGCGCAGGGTACGCTTGCCGATATCCGCATGCTCCACGCGGTACGCGTCCAGCTTGTTGGCGTTGTAAATCGCCAGGAACTCGTCCGCCAGCTCGGTCGCCAGCGTGCGGGTCAGCGCTTCGCGCACCGCCACGATCGCAATCGGATCGATGATGTCAAACAGCTCGGCGATTTCAGTCGCGGACGGCAGCGTCAAAATCTCAGCCGCCAGCGCCGGGTCAATTTTCTCATCCAGCAGGATGGCACGGAAGGCGTCTGCCACATGAACCGGCAGCGTCAACGGCTGGCCCTGCTGGTAACGGTTCACGTTCAGCTTGATGTAGGTTGCCAGCAGGCTTTGTGCCGCATCCCAGCGCGAGAAATCGTTGCGCGCGTGACGCATCAGGAACGTCAGCTGCTGATCGCTCCACTTGTACTCGAGTTTAACCGGCGCGGAAAACTCGCACAGCAGTGCAGGAACGGGCTGGAAATAGACGTTATCGAAGATAAAGGTCTGCTCTGCCTGGGTCACGTTCAGTACGTTGTGTACCGGATGACCGCCCTTCTGTAACGGGATCACGTTGCCTTCGTTGTCGTACAGCTCCACGCTGAACGGAATATGCAGCGGGTATTTCTCTTCCTGCTCGGCCGTAGGCGGCGTGCGCTGGCTGATGGTCAGCGTGTACTGCTCGGTTTCCGGGTTGTAGTCGTCTTTGACGGTCACAATCGGCGTGCCGGCCTGGCTGTACCAGCGGCGGAAGTGCGAGAGATCCACGTTAGACGCGTCTTCCATCGCCTGGACGAAATCATCGCAGGTGGCCGCGCTGCCGTCGTGGCGTTCAAAGTAGAGCTGCATCCCTTTCTGGAAGTTCTCTTCACCCAGCAGGGTGTGGATCATGCGGATAATTTCAGCGCCTTTTTCATACACCGTCAGGGTGTAGAAGTTATTCATCTCGATGACTTTATCCGGGCGGATCGGGTGCGCCATTGGGCTGGCGTCTTCTGCGAACTGGAGGCCACGCATGGTACGCACGTTATTGATGCGGTTCACCGCCCGCGATCCCAGATCGGAGCTGAACTCCTGATCGCGGAAAACAGTTAAGCCCTCTTTCAGACTCAGCTGGAACCAGTCGCGGCAGGTGACGCGGTTCCCGGTCCAGTTGTGGAAATACTCGTGGCCGATAACACGTTCAATATCGAGGTAATCTTTATCCGTTGCGGTATCGGTGCGCGCCAGCACGTATTTGGAGTTAAAGATGTTAAGACCTTTATTCTCCATCGCGCCCATGTTGAAGAAATCGACGGCCACAATCATATAAATGTCGAGGTCATATTCGAGGCCAAAGCGCGTTTCATCCCACTTCATGGAGTTAATGAGGGAGGTCATTGCCCATGGCGCGCGGTCGAGGTTGCCACGATCGACGAACAGCTCCAGCGCGACTTCACGGCCAGAACGCGTTTTGAAGGTGTCGCGCAGAACATCGAAATCTCCCGCCACCAGCGCAAACAGATAGCATGGTTTCGGGAACGGATCCTGCCACTGCACCCAGTGACGACCGTTCTCAAGTTCCCCTTCCCCAATACGGTTGCCGTTGGAGAGCAGGTACGGGTACAGCGTTTTGTCGGCAATAATTGTAGTGGTAAAGCGCGCCAGCACGTCCGGACGATCCAGATACCAGGTAATGTGGCGGAAACCCTCGGCTTCGCACTGGGTGCACAGGGCCACGCCTGACTGGTAAAGCCCTTCCAGCGCGGTATTGGCGGCGGGGCTGATTTCATTCACGATGCGCAGCGTAAAGCGTTCCGGCAGGTTGTCGATGACCAGCTGGTTGCCTTCTTCTTTATAGTCCGACCAGGCTTCATCATTAATATGCAGGGAAACCAGCGTCAGGTCTTCACCATCCAGACGCAGCGGCACGGCTGTCGCGCTCTGGCGCGTCACCTGGCTTACCGCCGTCACGACGGTTTTTGTGGCATCCAGGTCGAAGGTCAGATCGATATCGCTTATCAGGTATTCCGGCGCACGGTAGTCGTGGCGGTATTTAGCTTGTGGCTGTTGTGTCATAGAAAACCTTATGCATCGTTTGTCGAGTAACGATTCAATATATTCCTGTTGTGTAAAACGCGCTATGCAGAATGTTCATCTTTTCAGGCACAACGCCCTTTTTAGCTACATTTTTGTAACACAGGGCACGAAATGCTCTCGACCATAAAGTGTGCTTATGTTGTGATCGGGGTTCAATAAATCACTAAACAGGGTATACTCCGGAGTTGTTTATTGTACTAAACGCTCCCGTGAGAGGATGCTACAGCGCACCTATGACTCAATTCGCTTCTCCGGTTCTGCATACGTTGCTGGATACCGATGCGTACAAGCTGCATATGCAGCAAGCCGTGTTTCACCACTATCATGATGTTCATGTTGCGGCGGAATTTCGCTGCCGGGATGACGACTTGCTGGGTATCTACGCAGATTCCATTCGTGAACAGGTCGATGCCATGCAGCATCTGGCGCTCACCGATGACGAATATCAATGGCTTTCTGGCCTGCCTTTCTTTAAAGCGGACTATCTGAACTGGCTGCGCGACTTCCGCTATAAGCCGGAACAGGTCACCGTCACCAATGATAACGGCAAGCTGGACATTCGCCTGACCGGTCCGTGGCGCGAAGTGATTATGTGGGAAGTGCCGCTTCTGGCAGTCATCAGCGAGCTGGCCCACCGCTATCGCTCCCCTGAAACCGGTGTGACGCAGGCCGTTGCCGCTCTGGAAAATAAACTCGTTGAGTTTAACCAGCTGACCGAAGGGCTGGATATGTCCCGATTCCGTCTGATGGACTTTGGCACGCGCCGCCGCTTCTCTCGCGAGGTTCAGGAAGCCATCGTCAGACGCCTGCAACAGGAGCCGTGGTTCGTTGGCACCAGTAACTACGATCTGGCGCGCCGTCTTGATTTAACGCCGATGGGCACCCAGGCGCACGAATGGTTCCAGGCGCACCAGCAGATCAGCCCAGACCTCGCCAACAGCCAGCGCGCCGCCCTCGCCGCGTGGCTTGATGAATACCCGGATCGGCTGGGTATTGCCCTTACCGACTGCATTACCATGGACGCGTTCCTGCGCGACTTTGGCCCTGAGTTTGCCGAACGCTACCAGGGGTTACGCCATGATTCCGGGGATCCGGTTGAATGGGGTGAGAAAGCCATTGCCCATTACGAAAAGCTGGGTATCGACCCAATGAGTAAGGTGCTGGTCTTCTCCGACAACCTTGACCTGGCGAAAGCGATCGACCTTTACCGTCACTTCTCTTCCCGGGTGAACCTGAGTTTTGGGATTGGTACGCGGTTAACCTGCGATATTCCTCAGGTGAAACCGCTGAACATCGTTATAAAACTGGTGGAATGTAACGGTAAGCCGGTCGCGAAGCTCTCCGACAGCCCGGGCAAAACCATCTGCCATGACAAAGCGTTTGTTCGCGCATTACGCAAAGCCTTCGATCTGCCTCAGGTCAAAAAAGCCAGTTAACCGCTTCGGGGAGCCTTCATGGCTCCCCTTCTCTTATTTATTTCTTATTTCTTCTCTCAAGACGGTGAAATTTACTTGTCTGATAGCGGATGGCAGGTAACATAGATATCCCCCCAATAAGGGCGGACAAGTGTTTATTTTTTCCGACTATTAACAGAGAGAATATTATGAGCGTTGTGCCTGTAGCCGACGTACTCCAGGGCCGTGTCGCCGTTGACCAGGAGGTCACCGTGCGCGGATGGGTGCGTACTCGCCGAGATTCTAAAGCTGGCATCTCCTTCCTCGCCGTCTATGACGGTTCCTGCTTTGATCCTGTACAGGCCGTCATTAATAATTCTCTGCCCAATTACAATGATGACGTTCTGCACCTGACAACAGGCTGTTCCGTGATCGTCACCGGTGTTGTGGTGGCCTCTCCGGGCCAGGGTCAGAGCTACGAAATTCAGGCGACCTCGGTGGAAGTGACCGGCTGGGTTGAAGATCCGGACACCTATCCGATGGCTGCAAAGCGTCACAGCATTGAATATCTGCGTGAAGTCGCGCACCTGCGTCCGCGCACCAACCTGATTGGTGCGGTTGCGCGCGTGCGTCATACGCTGGCGCAGGCGCTGCATCGCTTCTTTGACGAGCAGGGTTACTTCTGGGTTTCTACCCCGCTGATCACGGCCTCTGATACCGAAGGTGCAGGCGAAATGTTCCGCGTTTCAACGCTGGATATGGAAAACCTGCCGCGTACGCCGGAAGGTAAAGTCGATTACGACAAAGACTTCTTTGGTAAAGAAGCCTTCCTGACGGTTTCCGGCCAGCTGAACGGCGAAACCTACGCCTGTGCGCTGTCTAAGATCTACACCTTCGGCCCAACCTTCCGTGCGGAAAACTCCAACACCAGCCGTCACCTGGCGGAATTCTGGATGCTGGAGCCGGAAGTGGCCTTTGCCGATCTGAATGACGTGGCAGGCCTGGCAGAAGCGATGCTGAAATACGTGTTCAAAGCGGTTCTCGAAGAGCGCGCAGACGACATGAAATTCTTCGCTGAGCGTGTCGATAACGACGCCATCGCCCGTCTTGAGCGCTTTGTTTCCGCAGACTTCGCGCAGGTGGACTACACCGATGCGGTCGCTATCCTGGAAAAATGCGGTGAGAAATTCGAGAACCCGGTTTACTGGGGCGTGGATCTCTCCTCCGAGCACGAACGTTATCTGGCAGAGAAGCACTTCAAAGCACCGGTTGTGGTGAAAAACTATCCGAAAGACATTAAGGCGTTCTATATGCGCCTTAACGAAGACGGTAAAACCGTTGCTGCGATGGACGTACTGGCACCGGGCATCGGCGAAATCATCGGTGGTTCCCAGCGTGAAGAGCGTCTGGACGTGCTGGACGCGCGTATGCAGGAGATGGGTCTGAACCCGGCGGACTACAGCTGGTATCGCGACCTGCGCCGCTACGGCACCGTGCCGCACTCCGGCTTTGGCCTGGGCTTCGAGCGTCTGATTGCCTACGTGACAGGCGTTCAGAACGTACGTGATGTGATTCCATTCCCACGCACGCCGCGTAACGCAAGCTTCTAACCGTCCACATCAATAATGGCCAGCACTTGCTGGCCATTATTTTATCCTGCAACGTCAGTTTTCGTCAGTCGAAAGTAAGCATCTTTAAACCACAACCCCGCAATAACCTCTACCTGTTACGTTTTGTTTCCACGAAACATCTGGCCACAAAAAAAATAACCCCATTCTTATTGCGCTTAAAGCAACTCTTACGTAATAGCACAAAAAACAATCAATTTCTTAGCCATCTGGATGGCTTTTGCCGATCATAAGAAAAAATGACCCGTTTAACTTCTGTTTATAGGAAAGGCCTTTAGCTAAATTAAATATAAGGAAATCATATATATAAGAATAAAGCGGATGTTTTATTCACCAGACTGCGCTGAAATTTGAGGTGCTTCACAAAGTTCCCCAAAATACATATTTAGTTACACATATTTTCTTTTTGTAACTGAATCTTGAAGATTGTAGCACTTTCAGTGTAGCGAAACGCTTCTATGAATGGAAAGATGCCTGTCAGACACATAAAGACACCTAACTCTCATCAATAGTTCCGGAAATATTTATTGACAGAATTTATTGACGGCAGTGGCGAGTGTCATAAAAAAACCAATGAGGGTAATAAATAATGATGAAGCGCAATATCCTGGCAGTGGTAGTCCCTGCCCTGCTGGTAGCCGGTGCAGCAAACGCTGCTGAAATCTATAACAAAGACGGCAACAAATTAGATCTTTACGGGAAAGCAGTTGGCCTGCATTACTTCTCTGATAATGACGGCAGCAATGGCGATAACACTTACGCGCGTCTGGGTTTCAAAGGCGAAACGCAGATCAACGATCAGCTGACCGGTTATGGTCAGTGGGAATACAACTTCCAGGGTAACAACTCTGAAGGCGCAGATGCACAGAACGGCAACAAAACCCGTCTGGCATTCGCAGGTCTGAAATTCGGCGATGCAGGCTCCTTCGACTACGGTCGTAACTACGGCCTGGTCTATGACGCAATCGGCATCACCGATATGCTGCCTGAGTTCGGTGGTGACACCGGCGCAACCGATAACTTCTTCTCTGGCCGTACCGGTGGTCTGGCGACTTACCGTAACAGCAACTTCTTCGGCCTGGTTGATGGTCTGAACTTTGGCGTTCAGTACCTGGGCAAGAACGAGCGTGATATCGCAGTACGTTCTAACGGCGACGGCTGGGCGACCTCTCTGAGCTATGACTACGAAGGCTTCGGCATCGTGGGTGCTTACGGCGCAGCTGACCGTACCAACAACCAGCAGACCCTGGACTGGGGTAAAGGCGACAAAGCTGAGCAGTGGGCTACCGGTCTGAAATACGACGCGAACAACATCTACCTGGCAGCGGTATACGGCGAAATGCGTAACGCAGCGCGCCTGAGCAACAGAGGTTTCGCTAACAAATCTCAGGACTTCTCCGTTGTGGCTCAGTACCAGTTCGACTTCGGCCTGCGTCCGTCCATCGCTTACTACAAATCTAAGGCGAAAGACGTAGAAAATATCGGTGACGAAGACTACATCAACTACATCGATATCGGTGCGACCTACTACTTCAACAAAAACATGTCCACCTATGTTGACTACCAGATCAACCAGCTGAAAGACGACAACAAGCTGGGCATCAACAATGATGACATCGTGGCTCTGGGTCTGGTTTACCAGTTCTAATCAACACACCTCATCGTTATATGCTTAATGAACAGGGCTTCGGCCCTGTTTTTTTATTCCTGAGAGAAAAAAATAGCGACTTTTGAAAAGCCGCACGCTTTTCGTCGCAAACGGTTGGCATTTTGTAAATCTACCGTTAACCTGATAGCGGATTTCACTTCTGTAATCACAATGGAACTTCGTCATGTTTGAGAACATTACTGCCGCTCCTGCCGACCCAATTCTGGGCCTGGCCGATCTGTTTCGTGCCGACGACCGCCCTGGCAAAATCAACCTGGGTATTGGTGTATATAAAGATGAAACCGGCAAGACTCCGGTACTGACCAGCGTTAAAAAAGCTGAGCAGTATCTGCTGGAAAACGAAACCACCAAAAACTACCTCGGTATTGATGGTATTCCTGAATTTGGTCGCTGCACCCAGGAGCTGCTGTTCGGCAAAGGCAGCACCATTGTGAGCGAAAAACGCGCCCGCACGGCGCAGACCCCTGGTGGTACCGGCGCACTGCGCGTGGCGGCAGATTTCCTGGCGAAAAACACCTCCGTCAAGCGCGTGTGGGTAAGCAACCCAAGCTGGCCGAACCACAAGAGCGTGTTCAACTCCGCGGGTCTGGAAGTGCGTGAATATGCCTATTACGACGCGGCAAACCACGCGCTGGACTTCGACGGCCTGCTGGCTAGCCTGAGCGAAGCCCAGGCGGGCGATGTGGTGCTGTTCCACGGCTGTTGCCATAACCCAACCGGTATCGATCCTACGCTTGAGCAGTGGGAACAGCTGGCTAAGCTGTCTGTAGAAAAAGGCTGGCTGCCGCTGTTCGACTTCGCTTACCAGGGCTTTGCCCGTGGTCTGGAAGAAGATGCTGAAGGCCTGCGCGCTTTCGCCGCAGTGCATCAGGAACTGATTGTCGCAAGCTCCTACTCCAAGAACTTTGGCCTGTATAACGAGCGCGTCGGAGCCTGTACGCTGGTGGCTGCTGACGAAGCAACCGTCGATCGCGCATTCAGCCAGATGAAGTCCGTGATCCGCGCTAACTACTCCAACCCACCGGCACACGGTGCGTCTGTCGTTGCGACGATCCTGAGCAACGATGCGCTGCGCGCAATCTGGGAACAAGAGCTGAACGATATGCGTCAACGCATTCAGCGCATGCGTCTGCTGTTTGTGAACACGCTGGCAGAGAAAGGCGCTAACCGTGATTTCAGCTTCATCATCAAGCAGAACGGCATGTTCTCCTTCAGCGGCCTGACCAAAGAGCAGGTGCTGCGCCTGCGTGAAGAGTTTGGCGTGTATGCCGTTGCCTCTGGTCGCGTGAACGTTGCAGGCATGACGCCTGACAACATGGCGCCACTGTGCGAAGCCATTGTCGCAGTGCTGTAATCAGCACCCACAAAAAAAGCCTGCATCATGCAGGCTTTTTTTATTTAACCGGGTTTACCAGACGGGCATTTCATCCTGAAGGAACGGGTTATGCAACCGCTCATCGCCCAGCGTCGACTTCGGACCGTGGCCAGGAATAAACGTCACGTCATCACCTAACGGCAATAACTTCTGCTTAATCGACTGAATCAGCTGACCGTGATCGCCGCGCGGGAAATCGCTGCGTCCTACGCCCCCTTTGAAAATCACGTCACCCGAAATCAGCAGACGCGACGAGTCATCAAAGAAGACGATATGACCGGGCGTATGCCCCGGGCAATGCAACACCTGTAAAGTCACATTCCCTACGTTAACGCGATCGCCTTCGTTCAGCCAGCGGTCAGGTGTCAATGGCTGACAGTCTTCCAGGCCAAACATACGGCTTTGAGCAGGTAATCCCTGTAGCCAGAACTCATCTTCTTTTTCCGGGCCGATAATCGGCACACCGTAGTGTTCAGCCAGTTCAGCCGCTGCACCCACATGGTCGAGATGACCATGGGTCAGTAAAATCTGCATCAGCGTTACACCGCTGGCAGCGACTTCCTGCTTGATTGTCTCAGCGTCTCCGCCGGGATCGACAAGCGCGGCCAGTTTAGTTTGTTCACACCAGATCAATGAACAGTTCTGTGAGAACGCGGTAACCGGAATAATACGATAGTTCATACTGCTCCTGTGTTTCGTTATTACCAGTGCCGAACCGGCCCGGTATCAATATGCACAAAGTTGCTACGTGGGTAGTATCCTACACCACCTGCGCGCATAGATAACGCCGCTTTGCGAATATTGGCTAACGAAACGCCTTCAATATGGAAATCCATCGCCTGCCCTTTCGTGTGATAGCTTTTTTTCGCTACCCCACGGCTGTGGGCGCGCAGTTCATTGTTGGTATCCAGAGAGCGATAGCCAGAAATGAGCTGCACCGGCCTTTTGGTCCCCAGCAGTCCCTGCAAGCGGTAAAGCTGATCGAATAATCCAGGATCGATAGCTTTGATTTTGTTCGCGCGGAAATCACGGAAAAAATGGTTGAGTCTTGCTAATTCATCCTGAATATAGCCTCTGCCATCGAAAAACTCCGCTTTAAGCGTCTCACCAGTATGCAGATTGTTGAGCGTTAAAATACGCGGACGAGGTGTCGAGAGGGTGGCAAATGCTGGCGTCGGAAGGATGGCAGCTGCGCCCAGCGCAACGCCACCTAACGCCAGCAATTTGCGGCGATTAGCGTCAAATTTGTCCATGATAATCAGGTCTACAGGTAAAAGAAATTGTCAATATGCTTAGCGCACGAAGGGCACCATAACTGGCAAAACCTGCTACGTCAAGGCGCCCAACCCCAGTGAATACGCGGCTTGCAGACAGATCGCCTTATATTCACCATAACTTACGACAATCATTTTCACCGAACTACTTCATTTACCTGATTAATTGTTCCGCTTTTGGCAAGATTTGTGCGCCGGATCGCGCTGTCAGATCATAATTGTAAATATCTGTACGATACTGGGTACGTCCGTCTGCCCCCACAAACGCCGTCAGATAGTAAAGATTGACCGGGATATTGTGGCGGATATTGACGTAACGCGTATCCCCCTGCTTCAGGGCATCTGATATCCGCGTATCGTTCCAGCCTGCATCCTGCAACAGCATATTCGCCAGCTCCGAAGCCTTATTCACGCGAACGCAGCCAGAACTGAGCGCGCGTGCGTCTTTCTGGAACAGATTATGGTTCGGGGTATCATGCAGATAGATAGCGTCCGAACTTGGCATATTGAATTTGTAACGTCCCAGCGAGTTATGCGCACCCGGTGCCTGCTGGAAACGGAACGGCAGGTTCGACGGGGTAATCGTTGACCAGTCGACCATCCAGGGATCAATCGTCTCTTTGCTGTTCCAGCCGCGCATCACCGTATAGTTGTGTCGCTCCAGATAACCGGGGTCATTCCAGACCTTAGGCAGGATATCCTTGCGCGCCAGCGTCGGCGGCACGTTCCACGGTGGGTTAACCACCACGTTATTCAGCGCGCTGCTCATCATCGGCGTTTTACGGTCAGGTCGACCTACAATCACACGGGACGCCAGCACTTCGCTTCCGTCCTGATAGTAGACCAGCGAGTAGGCCGGAATGTTAACCATAATGCCGGTGGATAACGTGCCCGGCAGCAAGCGCAAGCGCTGGATATTCAGCGCCAGCACCCCTGCCCGCTGGGCCGGAGAGACGTTCAGCCAGTCGCGGGTGGATGGACCAATCACACCGTCGGCGCCCAGCCCCTGCGCGGCCTGGAACTGCTTAACCGCCGCAACCAGCTCGCGATCGTAAGCGGCGGGCCTATTGTTCTGCGCAACGGCGGTTTTTTCTTTTACCGGCGCCGACGGGCTGACGACCGCGTTTTGCGTCTCGTCGCCTGGCAGGGCAATTTTAGGGCCGCCGTCAAGCATGCCGGATCGTTTCATAATTTCGCGGATGGCAGGCACATCGCTGCTCCACTGCCCCGGACGAAGCGTTGCTGTTCCACGCAGCTGAGGCCACGGGCGGGAATCCGCAACCAGCTCAAGGAGCGACTGATGCATCGTGGCATATTGCGGATGGGCAGGCGCAAGGCTTGCGATAAAGCGCGGTAGTTCACCGTTATCGAGCGACAGTTGCCACTGATTGATGACGGAAAGCGCAGGCGTCGCCAGCTTGTACGGTTTACTGCTGTATAGCCAGCGGTTGCCGTTCACCGAAATGCCCGCCACAAACTGTAAGTAGCCCATCATGGCGTCAGACAGTACCACGTCACGTGCCTGTCCGGTCACGGCAGGGTCGGTCAAAAGCTCAACCCAGGTGGTGAACTGCGGCTGAAAACCTGCAATCGCCACTTCAGCCAGCTGCTGCTGGAAGGCACGGACCGCATCGCGATTTTCCCACATCGGCTTCATGTCGCGCGCGGCGTAAAGCAGCGTAAGCTGATTAATATAAGCGGGGGTATAGCCCGAGGGCAGCCCGGTCATCAGCTGCTGGCGTAATGATTCCGTGTCGATGCCTTCCGGCAGCGGTTTAATGCCGGCCATAATGGCCGTCGCCGGAGACTGATCCAGCGGTTGTGACAACGACGTCGGCTGCGCGCCCATCGTCGCGGAGCTGTCAGTCGGTACAATTTCAGGCTCATCGGCCTGAGCGCTAAACAGTGGAGCAAACATCACCGTCAGGCATAAACTCAGCGCAGACAGCTGATGACCACGATTCTTCTTAAGCAACATCCCTTGCCCCCTGTTTTTCACGACATGCCCATTATTCTGGAGCTTTCCTTCAGTATAGAAAGGCATACACGCTGTTGCCTTACCTTATGTAAAGAAGTTTAAAGATAACGCAGCCCTGAACACAAGTTAAGTGAATAAAAAAAGCGGCGCATACGCGCCGCCTTTTGTCTGAGCCGCCTTATGAGGCGTCAGCCGTGCCGGGTAAGGACTCCGGCGGCTGCGGTGCGAAGCCGCGCAGGCCAACGACGTGCACGTGCTCGGTGTTCTGAAACACCTTACGCACCAGCTTATAGGTCGTCCCTTTTTCCGGACTGATGTTTTCCGGCGCCGCGATAATGAGCTGCATATCAAGACGATCGCAAAGCTCAAACAGCGTGGCGATGGAGCGGGCATCGAGACGCGCCGCTTCATCAAGGAACAGCAGGCGGCATGGGGAGATGTCTTTGCCGCGCAGACGACGCGCTTCATCTTCCCAGCTCTGCACCACCATCACCAGAATCGACATACCGGTACCGATGGCTTCACCGGTGGAGAGCGCGCCGGATTCCGCGCGCAGCCAGCCGTCAGAGCCACGGTTAACTTCAACCTCCATTTCCAGGTAGTTGCGGTAGTCCAGCAGCTCCTCGCCGATGGTTTGCGGCGTACGCTGGCCCATGTCAATCTGCGGATTCAGACGCTGATACAGCTTCGCCAGCGCTTCGGAGAAGGTCAGGCGGTTGCTGTTGAACAGATCCTGATGCTGTTCGTGTTGTTCAGACAGTACGTCCAGCAGCGTGGAGTGCGCCTCGCGCACGTTCACGTTCAGACGCACGCTGTTGACCTGGCCAAACGACACGCTTTGCAGGCCCTGGTTCAACTGACGGATACGGTTCTGCTCGCGCTGAATGGTTTTACGAATAATGTTCGCCACGCTGCGGGAACTGATTGCCAGCTTCTGCTCGCGGGAGGTCAGCTCTTCCGTCAGACGGCCCAGCTCGATCTCCATCTGTTCGATCGCTTCAACCGGATCGTCGGTACGGATGATGTCCTGACGAATACGCTCGCGTAAGTGCTGATACACCGCCACGAAGAACTGGATTTTGCGCTCAGGACGCTTCGGATCTTCGGACATGCGCAGCACGTCGCGCAGGTGTTCGTTATCCGCCACCGCCAGACGCAGCGCGCCCAGCGCCTTATCCGACATAGAACGCAGTTCATCGGCCGACAGATACGCCAGCTCGCGGCGATGCAGACGTCGCTCCACGTTATTGTCTTTCACCATGCGCATGACCGCGCACCAGCCCGCCTTCGCGGTCACAACCTGCTCGCGCATCTCGTGATAGTCACGTTCCAGCTTGCGCAGGCGACGCGTCAGGTTGTCCATCTCCGCTTCACAGAAGGTCAGCGCTTTTTCCAGCTGATTACGACGCGCACGGTTGTTGCTGAGCTGCGCATGCAGCTCATCGCGGCGAATACGTGCCCGCTCTTCTGCACCGCTGTCGGCGCGCACGCCAATGTCCTGCAACTCTTTATGCAGGTCGTTTAACAGCTCTTTCTTAGTGTCGAAGGAGCTTTTCAACGACGCCATCACCTGGCTGTACTGGCTCAGCTGTGCGGCGTGAGTACGCATCGCTTCGCGCGCGCGGGTACGTTCCGCTTCCGCCTGCTCAAGGCGCTGGCGCAGCTTTTCATTAAGATCGCTGTTCCCGCTCAGCATTTCTGCTGAATCGGAGTAGCCGAAGTGCGCGCGACGTTGCACCACTTCCGTCAGGGCAAAGGCCTGCTGACGCGCTTCGCGCTGCACCTGCTGTGACCAGGCGTAATCCTCTTTTAACTGCTCAAACTGTTCCGGGTCGCTCTGGAGAACGGAAACCATCGGCTCCAGCTTCGCCAGCTGATTGCCGTGCTGCTGCACAAAGCGCGCGGCTTCCTGCGCCTCGTCCAGTCGTTCCTGAATTTCATCCACGCGGTCGGCGAGCGTATCGTCCGCCAGCAGGTTCAGGCGCGGCAGGATGCGGTTAAGCGCCGCAACGCCCTCTTTCGCCTGCTCGAACTGGACGCGGCTCTGCTGGTTGTCATTTTCATGGCTGGCCAGCGCGCGCTCCAGCTCACCGCGGCGGGTGTTGAGCTTGCGAATTTCGGCTTCCGGATCGGGCTCAAAGGCCACGCCCAGATGGCTGCCGATAAAGCGGCTGAAGGCCTGATGCAGACGCTGGGTTTTCTGCACGTCAAACGAGAGGGTTGCGAATCGTTCGGAAAGCGTTTCGCGCTCGGCGTGCAGGCTTTCAATGCGGCTTTCACGCGCGGCGCGGCCAAACAGCGGCAGTTCCGGGAAGCGCGAGTAGCGCCACTGGCGATCGGCGATTTTCACCACCACCGCTTTTTCCAGCTCGTCGACGCTGAATACGCTGTCATCAAACGACTGCGGATCCCCTTCGATGAGGTAGAGATCTTCCGGACAGTCTTCCAGGCCTGCAAGCTGGTCAGAAATCAGCGACAGGTCCGGCACCACAATCGCGTTACGGGACGGACCGTACAGCGCGGAGAAGTACGGCGCATCGTCCAGGCCAACATCGTCATAAATCTCAGACAGCAGCACGCCGCCGAAGCGCTCGGCTAAGGCATTCAGGCGCGGATCTTCAGAGCCACCTGGCTGGCTTAAACGCTCGATTTCTTCATCGACGTCACGCTTGCGCGCGCCCACTTCGTCACGCTCAACAATCGCTTCGCGCTCGCGCTCCAGCAGCTGTTGCATGTATTCGGTGACATCCTGGCTGGACGCAAACTCCTGGCCACACTGCTCGCTTAGCTGGTTCAGGCTGCTTTGTGCGGCCAGCCAGACCGGCGCACGCTGCAAGAGCGTCTTCGAACGGGACTGAAGCTGTTCCAGCTCCTGACGCAGCGTCATACGCTGTTCGCTGGCATTTGATACGGTATCGGACAGAGCCGCAATACGCGCTTCCAGCTCCTGATGCAGGGCCTCAAGCTCGTCAAAATCGTAACGTTTACCCTGACGTTTGCAGAACTCCGCCAGCAGACGCTCGGCTTCCTGCTGTTCGCGCAGACGCTGTTCCAGCTCGTTGAGGCGCATGCGCAGCGGCTGCACCTGCTCGGCCAGATGGCGCTGATTGACGCCATCGCGCAGCAGTTCGCGGGCAACGTCCCACGCTTCGTTACGCGCGAGCGGACCGTTAATCGCCACCACCAGCTGGTACGCCTGCTCAAACTGGCTGTGCGCGGTTTGCGCCACGCTCATTTTCTGATCGAGAGAAAGCAGTTTTTCGGTGGCTTCCTGCTCTTTGGCCTGGAAGGTATCCAGCCATTCATCAGCGCTTTCCGGGGTCAGGTCCGGCAGGTGGCACAGCTCTTTGGCGCGCTGCAACGCCTGTAGCGCCTGGTTGTACTGGATCGCACGCGTCTGCTGCACGTCCAGCGCCTGCTGGTAATCCGCGAGCTGGCTTTTCAGCTCATCCACTTCCAGCTCGGCGGCTTCAGCGCGGGCTTCGTTCTCTTCCTGCAAATCGGCGGCTTCGGCCACCACTTCATTTTGTTCTTCAAGACGAATTTGCAGCTCGTCAAGATCGGCTTCATAGCGCTCGATTTTTTCCTGCTGACGCAGCGCGGTCTGCACCAGGTTCAGATGATCGCTGGCGGCCTGGTAATCGGCTTCCAGATCCCCTTCTGCACCGTTGTGCTCGCCCAGCTCGCGCGCCATTTCGACATGCTTATACTGCTCGGCCACCAGCTGTTTACGGGAGGTAAACAGCTCGCGGCGGTACTCCAGCGCCTGATCGAGATGAATGCGGCGCTCGTTGGCGTGACGCATGTAATCCGCCGCCACGTAGTTGGTGGCTTCGCTGATCAGGTGCTTAAACAGGTCGCGGTCAGACTGCGTAACGCGAATTGCTTCCAGCGTCATGCGGTTTTCACGCAGCGCAGCTTCCATATCCTGGAAGGCCTTACGCACGCCGCTGTTTTCCGGCAGCAGGTAGTCGCGCAGGGAGCGGGTAATGGCGCTGGAGATACCGCCGTACAGGGAGGCTTCAATCAGACGGTAGTATTTACTACGATCTGACGCGCTGCGCAGTCGACGGGCAACCACGCCGAGATCGAACATCAGGGAGTGGTAGTCGGTGATGGAGTTAAACTGCTTAAACTGCACGCCTTCGATGGCTTCCAGCTTGTCCTTCAGCTCCTGAAGCGTCAGGACGCGCGCCTGACGTTCATTCAGGGTTTCCGTCAGCAGCGCGGTCGGCTGCACGGAGGTTGGCAGCCCCTGGATCGCAAACGGCTTGATATCCACCTTACGGTCGCGGCCGGCAACCTGTTGCAGACGTACGCCCACAACCACGCGCTGATGACGGGAGTTGATCACGTCCAGCACGGAATAACAGACGCCCGCTTTTAGCTTACCGTGCAGACCTTTATCACGAGAGCCGCTCGTTGCGCCGGCTTCGGTGGTATTACGGAAGTGCAGCAGGGTCAGGTCAGGGATCAGCGCCGTGACGAAGGCCGCCATGGTGGTGGATTTACCCGCCCCGTTACCGCCGGAGAGCGTCGTCACCAGCTCATCCAGATCGAAGGTTCGGGCAAAGAAGCCGTTCCAGTTGATCAGCGTTAGTGAGCGAAATTTACCGCGTTCAATCATTACTCTTCCTCCCCGCTATCCGGCTGATTCTCTTCATGCTCGTCATTGAGCTGCAAATGGTTTTCCACCGGCATCGCTTCACCGTCACGGATCATGCGCAGCTGCGCTTCACGCGCATCGTCACCCGCGCGCACGTCGGCGCCAAAGCGGAAGACCGATTCGGTGATGCGGAATTTGCTGCTGTCGTGGCCCATGAACCACACCATCCCCAGACGGCGCAGGCGGTTGAGGGAGGAACGTACTTTTTCCTGTAATTTCTGACGGTCCAGATCGGACCCCGTCGAACGGTTGTTTACCAGCTTCAGGAGCTTGCTTTCATCCGCCAGCGACAGCAGCTCATCGTAAAGCTCCTGCTGGGTGAAGATCCCTTCATTGGCCAGACGTTCCGGGCTGAGGTAGAGGTAGCAGAGAATTTTGCCGACCATCATGTCCAGTTCGGAAAGCACCGAGCGCGGAATAAGCGTGGTAGAGCGCGGGCGCAGGTAGAAAAACCCTTCCGGCGCGCGGATCAGCTCAACGTTATAGCGAGCGTAGAACTCTTCCAGATACTCCTGGAAGTCCATCAAAAAGGCGTGATTATCCAGCTCGTCAAGGCCAATGTGACGACCGGCACGCAGCTGGCTGTCCAGCGCCGGAAACAACGGATTTGCCAGCGCCTGTGCCAGCTTAACTGGCATCACGTTTTCAATATTTGTCAATGACATGCGCCTGTACCTTGGCTCCGTAATCGTTAATCGGCTGCCACTTCGGCGGCAGTCCGGTGAAATCGGCTTGTGCGATGCCCAGGCGCACCGCCTGGTCTACAACAATGCGGGCTACATCGAAGTGGCGCGCTCGCGGATACTGCGCCAGATAGTCGCGCACCACGAGGCCAAGATCCAGCGGCGCTTGTCTGGTTTTGTAGACAGCGAGCTGTTCTTCGATCATCGCCGCAAGCTGCTCGCGAATTTCGTTAAATTCTTCGTATTCCAGATCCGGCGGCAGTTCACCGGTGACCTCTTCATCGCGCAGCGCCATCTCTTCGTCGCGCATATCCAGCAGACGATCGGCGTTGGCGTAGGTCAGCGCCCACGGCGCGTCAAAGTAGGTCTGTACCGACTGGCGCAGACGCTGAGCAAAGACGCGGTTCTTATCCATATCGATAGCGGTACGGATAAATTTATGCACGTGGCGATCGTACCCGATCCACAGATCGATCGACTGCTGGCCCCAGCTGATAATGCGGTCAAGCTTGCTTTGCAGATCGAACACCAGACGGTCGATAAAATGCAGATCGTCGTGCGCCAGCGTCGCGTCCTGGATGCGCAGCAGGTTGGCCTGTAGCTTGTCACCCGCCGCCTCCAGCGTATCCTGCAACTCACGCAGCGTACCGGACGTTTCTGACAGTAAGAGTTCACAGCTGGAAATGGCCGCGCGCCAGTCTTTATTCAGCAGCTGGGCAATATCGTCTTTCACCTGCTGCTGCTGTTCGTCCATCAGACGCTGAGTCAGATCGATACTGTCGAAAATCTCAGCGACCGAGTATTTCAGCGGCGCGTAAACGTTGCGGTGCCAGTGGAATTCGTCACCGTTTTCATCGGCCGCGTCGGCGGCACGCTTCAGCTCGCCTGCAACAATGGAGAGCTGCATGGAGAGACGCAGCGTGGAAAATTCGCGCTGGCGGATGTAGTAATCGGTAATGCCAATGCCCAGTGGCGTCAGACGATAGATGGCGTTTCCTTCCGCCTGCTCGCTGGTAAAGCGGTTCAGCAGACGTTGACGCACCATATCATTGATTGCGTTATTGGCACGCACGCTAATGGTTTCGCTGGTTTGCTCAAACGCATCACTGACGTGGCGGAACGCGTCCACCAGTTCGCCTTCACTCATTTCGCCATCCAGGCGTTCGCCGTTCAGCGTCGCAACCGCCAGCAGGAAAGAGAGTCTGTCTACCGGCAGCGAGATGGAGAAATCGTTTTTCCTGGCCCAGGCAACCAGTTCGGGGACTGTCTGGGAAAATTCACTCATAGATTATCCTTGCATCTGCGGCTTGCGCGCGGTGACGTGGATATAGCGACCAAGGCTCAGGTAAGGCTCCTGGCGGCAGTACCGCGTCTCTATTTCTGTTAAGGCGTCTAAACAGTCGTCCTGTTTTTGTTTATCACGCAGATAATCATGAAACACCCTCACGCCGGTTTTGCCGGTAATTTCCCAGCCGATCTCCTCCAGCCAGCCATAGACCTGCTGCGGTTCACGGGGGAAATCCGGTGACAGCGTGCGTCGTTTCTTTTTATACATGCCCTGCTGTACGTAGCCAAAATTGCCCACCAGCACGTTTCGCATCAGCAGGCCGTTGGCGTTGTAGAACATCAGCGATAACGCACCGCCCGGGCGCAACATCGACCACAGCGTTTTTAACATCGCCTGCGGTTCGGCGACCCATTCGAGCACAGCATGAAACAATATCAGATCAACCTGCGTTTCCAAATGCTGCGGAATGTCCTGAGCGGCGCAATGTATAAAATGCATGTTGTCGCTCACACCTTTCTCTTCTGCCGCTCGCTCGGCGCGCGCAACCATCTCGGCAGAAAGATCGCACAGCGTGACGTGATGCCCCCGCTGCGCCATCAAAATTGCAGTCTGACCTTCCCCACCGCCGGCATCCAGCACGCGCAACCGTCGGTCACCGAATTCCGCCAGCAGCTTGTCCAGATCCTGCCAGAGGATCGTCTGACGAAGCTGACCTTTGGTGGTGCCATAAATGTTGCGCGAAAACTTTTCCGCGATGTCATCAAAATTGCGATCCCGCATTGGGAGGGTTCCACTCACTGCAAAACCGCTATTTTGTCACACCCGCGCGGAGAATGAACCACTCTGGTGTAATATCACGGGCAATCACCTGCTGTATGGTTAAAAAAGGAACCAAAAAGGATGCTTTTTACCCTAAAAAAATATATCGGAGGCATGATGCTTCCCCTTCCTCTGCTGCTGCTCGTCATCGCCCTGGGGCTGGGATTGATATGGTTTAGCCGCTTTCAGAAAAGCGGTAAATCTCTCGTCACCGCGGGCTGGCTGGCGCTGCTGTTGCTCAGCCTGCAACCGGTCGCCGACGGTTTATTACGCCCGATAGAGAACACCTACCCGACGTGGCAGGGAAACCAGAAGGTGGACTACATCGTGGTGCTGGGCGGCGGGTATACCTGGGACCCTGACTGGGCCCCCAGCTCAAACCTGATCAACAACAGCCTGCCGCGCCTGAACGAGGGGATCCGCCTTTGGCTTGCCAACCCGGGATCGAAGATGATCTTCACGGGTGCTGCGGCAAAAACCAACCCGGTCAGCACCGCTGAAGCAGGGGCAAGAGTGGCTGAATCGCTTGGCGTACCGCGTTCCGCCATCATCACGCTGGATAGCCCAAAAGATACCGAAGAAGAGGCGGCGGCGGTGAAACAGGCTATCGGTGACGTGCCGTTCCTGCTGGTGACCTCTGCTTCACACCTGCCACGCGCAATGATTTTCTTTGAGAAGCAGGGTCTGCATCCGCTTCCTGCTCCGGCAAACCAGCTGGCCATTGACGCCCCGCTCAACCCGTGGGAACGGATAATCCCGTCCCCGGTATGGCTGATGCACAGCGACCGCGTCGGCTACGAGACGCTTGGCCGCCTGTGGCAGTGGCTCAAGGGTTCGTCAGGCAAGCCAGGGCAAGAGTGACGTTGCGGCAAGATCGAAACTGGCGCGATTGAAGCGCCCGGTGTTGACCAGCTGCGCCACCTCATCCCAGAGCAGATAGAGCCAGCGCCGCCAGAGAAAAGCTTCCGCAACGGGGGCGCGCTGAAGATAATGCCAGAGCAACTCTTCCGCCGCCCCGCCCTCGCTCAGCCTGAACAGCTCGTACTCGCGCGGCGCCCAGAGCATTATCCCCGGTCCGACCATCGCCAGAAGCTGATCGCTGCGCGAGTCTTTTAGCATGCTGCGCAGCGTGAAGTTGCCATGAATCAGCACACAGTTGTCGTTAAAACCCTCAAACAGCGCGGGCAGACATTCCCGGGTGCGGAACAGGATGCGTTTGTCCTGCATCGTCAAACCGGTGTTGTTGAACTGGTTGAGCGTGCCCCACAGCACTTCAACGCGCTGGCGATACCACAGCGGCCACAGGTTTTCCTGGGTGCTGTCTACCGCGCCAACCAGACCGCGGCTGTCGTGCCGGTGCCAGCCAAGCAGGGCTTCGACGATCTGATCCTTCAGCTGCTCCCATCGCGCCGGCGTCCGCGTCGGGGCTGCAACAGAAACTCCGTGTAAACGCTCAATCAGCAGAACATCCGGGCCGGGATGCTCCTCATGGGTCATGACGCCGTAAACCGTTGGCATACGGACCGTTCCTTCCCGCGCCAGCATCGACGTTTTCCAGGCCAGCTGTCTGGCGACGCCCGGCGAGCTAAAACTTCTGGCCATCAGCGGCATAGGGTTTCCCTGACTGTCATACAACGCCCAGAGCGCGGTATCAGCCTTTTCATTTACGCACTCCACACGGCTTAGCTTTTCGCCAAGGAGATGACTCAGTTCAGCACGCAGTTGTTCCATATGAGATTACCCTCATTAAGACTACTGCTTTTATAATGAGCGTGCGAAACCCGGATGTCACCCGGTCGAGATCAATAATGAAAAAGAAAAGGGAGAAGAACATCCCCTCAGAACGAGGGGATGGCTGCGAATTAACGCATTTCGACGCGTACGCGCTCAAGATCTTCAGGCGTATCCACGCCGGTGCCAGGGACTTCCTGCGCTACCGCAACGTGAATTTTCTCGCCGTACCACAGCACGCGAAGCTGTTCGAGCATTTCGATATGCTCCAGCGGGCTTGGCGCCCAGGCGACATAGCGGCGAATAAAGCCGGCGCGGTAGCCGTAAATACCGATATGGCGCAGGAAGGTTTCGCCGATCGTCTCTTTCGACTGCGCGAAACGATCGCGATCCCACGGAATGGTGGCGCGGGAGAAATAGAGCGCGTAGCCCTCGGCATCCATGACAACCTTCACCGCATTCGGATTGAACGCCTCTTCTGCGTGGTGAATCGGCACCGCAAGCGTCGCCATGCCGACCTGACGCTGGGCCAGGTTGTCGGCCACCTGACGAATAATTGCCGCCGGGATCATCGGCTCATCGCCCTGCACGTTTACAATCACCGTCTCGTCGCTGAAACCGCATTTTTCGACGACTTCCGCCAGGCGCTCGGTGCCTGACTGATGGTCGGCACGGGTCATGCATACTTCCCCACCCGCGGCCTCAACCGCACGCGCAACGTCCGGGTGATCGGTAGCGACAATAACGCGGCCAGCACCCGATTCGCGCGCCCGTTCAAGGACGTGCACAATCATCGGCTTACCGTTGATATCCACCAGCGGTTTACCCGGCAGGCGCGTTGAAGCATAACGCGCAGGGATAATGACAACAAAACTCATGGTTTGCTCTCTTCTGCCACCAGCGAACGGGCTTCGTTTTCCAGCAGGACCGGAATACCGTCACGCAGCGGGAACGCCAGGCTGTCCAGTTTGCAAATCAGCTCTTGTTTATCCTGGCTGTAGTACAGTTTGCCGTTGCACACCGGGCAGGCAATAATTTCAAGTAAACGGTGATCCATAGTTCCTCCGTATGGGTAATCCCTAAAGCTTATCATATTCCCTTTTCAGGGAGTGTCTGTTTCCCAGCCACCTCGACAGGCCGTAAACAGCCCCGCAGGCACGCGGCCCAGTACAATGTTGTGCGCCCCCTGCCAGCGCGCAAAGTCACTGAGCGCGGTCGTTAATCCCTTTTCCAGGCCAGCCGTCACCTTTATGCCCTCTTCAAGCCAGAGGGCGATAATTTCAAGCATGCCGGTTTTACGGTGCATTTTAGCGTCCATGCGCCCGACCAGCTGGCCTTTATGCAGCAGCGGCAAAACAAAATAACCGTACTGACGTTTTGGCGCCGGGGTGTAGCATTCCAGACGGTAAGTAAAATTAAACAGCTGCCCGGCCCGCTTTCTGTCCCAGACAACCGGATCGAACGGCGACAGCACGGCGCTGTGCGTTGCCTGTAGCTTTCCCTCAAGCGCCTGAGGGAGCAACGGGAACAAATCCGCATGCAGCCACATGTCACCTAGCGACGCTACCGAGACCGGCAAGACGCGCTGTTCGCGCTGCCACGTTTCCAGCAGCGGTTTTAGCTGCGGCTGACGCAGGCGATAATAGTCCGCCAGCCACTGTGGGCGAAATATGCCCAGGCTGCGGGCGCTGTTCTCGAGCATAACGGCTTCGGCTGCGTCCTGAGACAGCAGATCGCGCGTATCGTCCCAGTGCGGCATAACGCGGTGCGTAAGGTCATAGACGCGCTGAAAGTTGCGGCGCTCAACCACCATCACCTTGCCCGACGTAAACAGCCCTTCCAGATGGCGCTTGTGCGGTTTCCACTCCCACCATCCGCTTGCGCCTTTTCGCGGGTGCTCAAAATCCGCGGAGCGTACCGGGCCGTTTTCGTGAATATGGGCAATCAGCTGCTCTATTTCAGCCGCGTGTTCCACCATCCACGCCTGACGGTATTTCCAGCCCATTTTGTCCGGGGCGAGCATTCGGTGACGCACCAGCGCAAAATCGCTGCGCGGGAGAAAACAGGCTTCATGCGCCCAGTATTCCATCAGTTCGCCCTGACGCAGCGCATTATCCAGCCATTGTGGTGGATAGTTTCCCAGGCGGCTAAACAGGACGAGATACGGGCTACGCGCCACGATGTTAATGGTGTCGATTTGCAGCAACGACATGCGTTGCACGGTAGAGAGGATATCGGCTGGCTGCGCGCGACGGCGGGGCTTTTTCAACAGCCCCTGAGCGGCAAGATGCAGGTTACGTGCGGCTGCAAGTGAGAGTTGCGGTAGAGACATGCGTTTTCCTGTCAGTCAAAGCGCCACCGGAACCGCGTTGAAATTACTGCACTAACGCGAGCAGTTCCCTGAGCAAATGTTCCGGCTGTTCACCGCTGAGTTCAGCGTCAACCGGCAGATACCACCAGTTTTCTTTCGCAAAGGCCCGGCATTTTACCGCGTCTTTTTCCGTCATGATTAGCGTCTGCCCCGGTGCTGCCAGCCTGTCGACCTCGTCGGCCACCAGCGCCTGGTGATCGGCCAGCGGCACCCGTTTTTCAAGCCTTGCGCCACACTGCTCCAGCGTCGCGAAAAAACGCGGAGGATGACCAATCCCGGCCATCGCAACCAGACGATCCAGCTGCGCGACGTCTTTACGCTCGCCGGTCAGCATATTCACTGCCTGTCCGGGACGAAGATGCATCGGGATCTCGCCCGCTTTGGCTTCACCGCCGTTTACAATCACAGCATCAACGGTCTTCAGGCGCGACGCACGCTCACGCATTGGACCGGCTGGCAGCCACCAGCCGTTGCCAAAACGCCGCACGCCGTCAATAACCACGATCTCTTTGTCACGCGCCAGCGCATAATGCTGCAAGCCATCATCGGTAATAATGATTTGTACGCTATGCTGCGCAAGCAGTGCCTTTACGGCACCACTGCGCACCGGCGATACCGCAACCGGCGCACCCGTGCGCTGGTAAATCAGTACCGGCTCATCACCGGCTTCAGCGGTTGTCGTGTCCGGCCTCAGCACCAGAGGATACTGAGCCGCTTTGCCACCGTAACCGCGTGAAACGACTCCCGCGCGGATACCGCGCTTCTGGAGCTGTTCTACCAGCCAGATCACCACCGGGGTTTTGCCGTTTCCACCTGCTGTCAGGTTACCGACCACCACCACCGGTACCGGTGCGCGCCAGGCGCGCTTGATCCCGAGGCGGTAAAGCAGACGAATAGCACCGCTCACCAGGCCATACAGCCAGGAGAGCGGGAGAAGCAGCACCCACAGGGGGGATTCACCCGACCAGATGCGTGCAATCATTGACCGAACTGCATTTTATGGAGCTGCGCGTAAACACCACGCTGTTCCAGCAGGTCCGCATGGCTGCCGCGTTCAACGATAACGCCGTCTTCCACCACCACGATTTCGTCAGCCTGTTCGATTGTCGACAGACGGTGCGCGATAACCAGCGAAGTACGGTTTTTCTGCAATTCATCCAGAGCCGACTGGATAGCGCGTTCAGATTCCGTATCCAGTGCGGATGTCGCTTCATCCAGGATCAGAATCGGGCTGTTGCGCAGCAGCGCACGGGCAATCGCGATACGTTGACGCTGACCACCGGAGAGCAGCACGCCGTTTTCGCCAATGATCGTATCCAGGCCATTATCCATTTTGTTAATGAAGTCCATTGCATAGGCCATGCGCGCCGCGTTTTCAATCTCTTCACGGCTGTACTCTTCGGTACGCGCATACGCAATGTTGTTTGCCACCGTGTCGTTGAACAGATGCACGTTCTGCGATACCAGCGCGACCTGGTTACGCAGCGACTGTAGGGTATATTCCCGCAGGTCGTGACCATCCAGCAGGATCTCGCCCTGGTCGATGTCGTAGAAACGGGTAATCAGGCTGGCAATGGTCGACTTGCCCGAACCGGAACGCCCCACCAGCGCAACGGTTTTACCCGCCGGAATGGACAGGCTGATATCACGCAGTGCCGGCACTTCGCGGCCTGGATAGGTAAAGGTGACGTTACGGAACTCCAGGTCGCCTTTAGCACGTTCGATCACGCGTGTACCTTCATCTTTTTCCTGTTCGGAATCGAGGATGCTGAACAGCGTCTGGCAGGCTGCCATCCCGCGCTGGAACTGGGCGTTGACGTTGGTAAGCGATTTCAGCGGACGCATCAACGCAATCATGGATGAGAACACCACGGTAATGGTACCCGCAGTCAGGGTCTCCATGACGCTCGGGAAGCTTGCGGCATACAGGACAAAGGCCAGTGCCAGAGAGGCAATCAGCTGAATGATCGGATCGGAAATCGACGAGGCCGATACCATTTTCATCCCTTGCAGACGCATTCTGTTGCTGACCTTGTCAAAGCGTTTGGTTTCGACTCCCTGACCGCCGAAAATCAACACTTCTTTATGGCCTTTCAGCATCTGCTCGGCGCTGGTAGTAACCTGCCCCATCGTATTTTGCATATTTTTACTGATGTTGCGAAAACGCTTAGACACCACGCGGATAGCGATGGAGACAATCGGCGCCAGCACAATAAGGATGAGCGACAGCTGCCAGCTGTAATAGAACATCATCGCAAACAGACCGATGATGGATGCCCCCTCACGCACAACGGTAATCAGTGCGCTGGACGACGATGATGCCACCTGCTCTGAATCGTAGGTAATACGTGACAGCAGCGTACCGGTTGACTGTTTGTCAAAGAAAGAGACGGGCATCCCCATCATATGGCTGAACAGCCGGCGGCGCATGGTCATCACCACTTTACCGGATACCCAGGAGATGCAGTAGCTGGATACATAGCTGGAGATTCCGCGTAAGATCATCAGCCCAATAACCACCAGCGGCATCCATAGCAGCACTGAACGATCCGTTTTACCAAAACCGTCATCCAGTAACGGTTTGAGGAGCGATAACATAAACGTATCGCTGGCTGCGTTGAGGATTAACGCTACGCCCGCCACGATCAAGCCTGCTTTGAAAGGAGCAATCATCGGCCAGAGCCGGCGGAACGTTTGCCACGTGGAGAGATCTTTGTCGTTATGCATTCAAAAAACCAGCATTTGTTGAAATAGCCGCATATTCTACCCGTTATCTACGGGCGCGCCAAACCACTGATGATACCAACGCGGTAAATAGTGTTCGCGTAAGCGGCGAATGTGCCGACTATGGTGTGAAAACGTCACAGATATCTGCCCTGACTGAGGGGTATCAAGCCACTGATATCCCTCAGTTCGATAGCGCCGAACCACTTTTTTGGAAGGGAAACGCCATGCGTTATAGCGGGCCATTGAGGCCAGCGAAACCTGCCCCTCAACGCGCTGTAGCAGCGGCGTTGAGGATGACGTGTTACTTCCATGATGCGGCACCTGAATCAGTGTAGACGCAAGTTGACGCCAGCGGTGGCTCAGCATTCCCAGCTCTGCCTGCGCTTCAATATCTCCGGTCAGTAAAACACTCTGTTCGCCGTCATCAATTTTTACCACGCAGGAGCGGTTGTTACCCTTCACAGCGGTGTTTTCTGGCGGCCAGTGCGCGGTGAACGTTAGCCCCTGCCACTGCCATTGCTGCCCACGAAAGCAGGGAAGATGCCCGGCCCAGGCCAAAGGGCTCCTGATCCACATTGCGGGCCAGGCGGTTTTTAGCGATGCCAGTCCCCCCGCGTGATCGAGGTGTTCATGGCTCAGGATCACCCCTTCCGGGCTCAGATGGTGCCAGCGTAGCCAGGGGATAATCAGCTGTTGCGCGCTGTCCCCACCAGGCCACGCCAGCCCTGTGTCATACAGAATGGCCTTACCGTGACGCTCAATGACCATCGCCAGCCCCTGCCCTACATCAAGCATATGCAGTGACCAGCTATCGGTTTTATCCCTGTGCCAGAGTGGAAATGCCAGCACCACGCTGCCTGCCAGACAGGCGGCGGGAACTGCGCTGAAAGCCCTGAATCGCCAGCCAATAATCACCAGCCACGGCAGTAACGTCAGGTATTGCCAACGTTCATCAACGTCCTGCCAGCCATTCGGTAAACGCATCAACAGCCAGAAAAGCCCTGCCAGAGATTTATCCGCAGTCAGCCAGACGATACTTTCCAGCGCAGCGACCGGAAACAGATGCAGAAACATGCCGAGCAGGATAAGAGGAACTGAAATAAAGGTGACCAGAGGAACGGCAAACAGGTTCGCCACCAGCGAGGATACACTGAAACCATGGAAAATCAGGACCTGAAGCGGCAACAGAAGCAGCAGCATTCCAACCTGCAAATACACTAGCGTCGCCAGCGGCCGCAGGCCCCGACTCCGTTGCCAGGATGGAAGAGGCAACCACTTATACCAAAAAATAAGCGCGGCGACCGCAAACGCGGATAACGCCAGGCTTTGTGACAGCACCGCCAGAGGATCGAAAATCAGGATCGCCGCCACGCAGGTAAGCCAGACCTGGCAGGGCGACCACTGGCGACCGCTCATTTTTAATGCGGCCAGCACCACAAGCGCGATAACCGTGCGCAGCGCAGGCGGCTGCAATCCCGTAAGCCACGCGTAAAACGCAGCAAAGAGCAGACCTGCCAGCAGGGGCATTTGCCAGATAATCCAGCGGCCCGGCAGGAAAAACTGGATGCCCCGAGCCAGTAGCCAGACAGCAGAAGCTGCCAGCGCAATATGCAGTCCCGAAATGGCCATGAGATGCATCGTTCCAGTCTCACGCATCAGGTCTTTTATCTCCCGCGAGACAGACAGGCGCTCTCCCATCCCCAGCCCCAGGATCACGGGCCCCCACTGATATGCGGAAAGCGTATTCTGTAGCGACGTCAGGTATTGCGAACGCAGGCTACAGCGTTCGTCAACGATCGCCGCATGGGTAAACCGTCCGCTCAGCGTCTGGTGTCGGGCGAAGGCATTTTTCTGCGAATCATAGCCGCCATCGTTGAGCTCTCCGTGTACTGCCCTGAGCCGCAGGGTCATCGCCCAGCGTTGGCCGACGCAGACGTTTTGCGGCAGGTAGTTGCCATACAGCGCCACGCCCATGTTGGCCCATACGCGTTCGCCATTGAGGCTGACAATCTTTCCCTGATGCATCGTTGCGCCGTCCGTTGCGGTAATGACTACCTCGGCCTGCTGCGGGCCTTTCGTTAAATGGTTCATCGGCCACACGCTCTCCTGAGCGGCCAGAAATCCCCAGCACAAAAAGAGTACTGCGAGGCCTGAAAACGTAAGCCACTTTTTTTGCCGCAACGATAACGCAATTCCTGCTGCAATCAGCATCCAGACAGTCTGCAAATCGGGCAAAACGGGTAACCAATAGAGCGGGATTATGGCCAGAATGGCGCAGATACTGATGACGTGGATCCCCATCTTCACCTCCATGTTTCAGGTGATTATGCGGCGGGGCTGGCGCGTCGTCAGACAGAAAAGGCGTGATTTACAGCGAGCGCTGCAACGTTTTTAAGTACTTGCAGAAAAGAGAAGCTGAGAATGCGGCGCGTATTCAGAAACGCAGAGGCGAGAGACAAAAAAAGCACCCTAAGGTGCTTTCTTTAAACTCAGTTTAACCCTGATGATTAAACTCAGTTGCCGTAAATATTGGCGCGATCGCGCAGCTCTTTACCCGGCTTAAAGTGCGGAACATACTTTCCTTCCAGCTCCACTTTATCGCCAGTCTTCGGGTTACGCCCGGTACGTGGTGCACGATAGTGCAGAGAAAAACTACCGAAACCGCGGATTTCAATGCGCTCGCCCTGGGCAAGAGTGGTAGCCATATGCTCCAGCATCTCTTTAACGGCATCTTCCACAGCCTTAGCAGGGATATGCGGTTGCTGACTGGCAAGTCTTTCAATCAATTCTGACTTGGTCATGATTCCTCCGGTTCCTTTCAAACCAATTAGCTGAACAGCTCATTAAACAAGGGCGGCCGTAGCCGCCCTTTGTTATTGATTACAGGACGAATCCTGCAATCTGTCAAGTCTGCTCTCCATCCTTCGCGCTGTAAATGCGTTACAGCTCAAATGATGGTGCGAACCTGAACTTACTCGCCTTTAGCTGCTTTGAAAGCTTCAGCCATTGCGTTGTTAGAGAAGTTTGCATCTTCCTGTTTGTTAACAGTTGCGATTGCATCTTTCTCATCAGCTTCGTCTTTAGCACGAACAGACAGGCTGATTGCACGGTTCTTACGGTCAACACCGGTGAACTTAGCTTCAACGTCGTCGCCAACGCTCAGAACCAGAGTTGCATCTTCAACGCGGTCACGTGAAGCTTCGGAAGCGCGCAGGTAACCTTCAACGCCGTCAGCCAGTTCTACGGTTGCGCCTTTCGCGTCAACAGCAGTCACTTTACCGTTTACGATTGCGCCTTTCTTGTTCAGTGCAACCCAGTTGTTGAACGGATCTTCTGCGAGCTGTTTAACGCCCAGGGAGATACGCTCACGCTCTGCGTCAACTTGCAGAACAACTGCTGCGATTTCGTCGCCTTTTTTGTATTCACGAACTGCTTCTTCGCCTGCAACGTTCCAGGAGATGTCAGACAGGTGAACCAGGCCATCGATGCCGCCGTCCAGGCCGATGAAGATACCGAAGTCAGTGATAGACTTGATTTTACCTTCAACACGGTCGCCCTTGTTGTGGGTTTCCGCGAACTGCTGCCATGGGTTGTTTTTGCACTGCTTCAGGCCCAGAGAGATACGACGACGTTCTTCGTCGATATCCAGAACCATCACTTCCACTACATCACCAACGTTAACAACTTTGGATGGGTGGATGTTTTTGTTGGTCCAGTCCATTTCGGAAACGTGCACCAGACCTTCAACGCCTTCTTCGATTTCAACGAAGCAGCCGTAGTCAGTCAGGTTGGTCACGCGACCAGTCAGTTTAGTCCCTTCTGGGTAACGCTTAGCGATAGCTACCCATGGATCTTCGCCCAGCTGTTTCAGGCCGAGGGATACACGAGTACGCTCGCGGTCGAACTTCAGCACTTTAACAGTGATTTCGTCGCCCACGTTCACGATTTCGCTTGGGTGCTTAACGCGTTTCCACGCCATGTCGGTGATGTGCAGCAGGCCATCAACGCCGCCCAGGTCAACGAATGCGCCGTAGTCAGTGAGGTTCTTAACGATACCTTTGACTTCCATGCCTTCCTGCAGGTTTTCCAGCAGCTGATCGCGTTCTGCGCTGTTTTCGGATTCGATAACGGCACGACGGGAAACAACAACGTTGTTACGCTTCTGGTCCAGCTTGATTACTTTGAACTCAAGCTCTTTGCCTTCGAGGTGCAGGGTGTCACGGACTGGACGAACGTCTACCAGTGAACCTGGCAGGAACGCACGAATACCATTCAGCTCAACAGTGAAGCCACCTTTAACTTTGCCGTTGATAACACCGACCACAGTTTCAGCTTCTTCGTAAGCTTTCTCCAGCGTGATCCATGCTTCGTGACGTTTAGCTTTCTCACGAGACAGCAGGGTTTCGCCGAAGCCGTCTTCTACTGCGTCCAGAGCAACGTCAACTTCGTCACCTACCTGGATTTCCAGCTCGCCCTGGGCGTTTTTGAACTGCTCAGCCGGGATGGCAGACTCAGATTTCAGACCGGCGTCAACCAGTACTACGTCTTTGTCGATAGCAACAACAACACCACGAACGATGGAACCCGGACGGGTTTCGATTTCTTTTAAGGATTCTTCAAACAGTTGAGCAAAAGATTCAGTCATGTTTAATCTTCAGGTTAATATTAACGTCCACCTGGCTCCGTGCCGGATGGGGTTGTTTCACATACCCGCCGTCAATCCATTGCAGCGGGGGTACTGCTAAATCGGTCGCGATTACGCGAGTGCCAGTTTTTGGCGCGCATATTGTAGCGCTTTTTCAATCACTTGCTCAATAGTTAAACTGGTAGAATCCAGCACTAATGCATCTTCTGCGGGAACAAGCGGTGCGACGGCGCGGTTACGATCGCGGTCATCGCGCTCTTTTATCTCGGATAAAAGGCGATCAAAGTTAACACTAAACCCCTTTTCCTGCAACTGAAGCATACGGCGTTGAGCACGTTCTTCCGAAGAGGCGTCAAGGAAAATTTTCACTGGCGCATCAGGGAATACCACGGTACCCATGTCACGGCCGTCGGCGATCAGCCCCGGCGCTTCACGGAAACCACGCTGGCGACGTAACAGCGCCTCGCGAACGCGAGGGAAAGCCGCCACCTGAGAAGCCGCATTGGCCACTTCCTGCGTGCGGATTTCAGCGCTGACATCTTCCCCTTCCAGGATCACTTCAAGGTTGCCATCAGTAGAGACAAAGCGCACATCCAGATGCGCAGCCAGCGGTACCAGCGCTTCCTCAGACGCAACATCCACATGATGATGCAGCGCAGCCAGCGCCAGCACGCGATAGATTGCTCCCGAATCTAAAAGATGCCATTGCAATGCTTCCGCCATCGCTTTGCACAGAGTACCTTTCCCTGCGCCACTCGGCCCATCAATGGTGATTACCGGGGCAATTGCCGTCATCTTTTTCTCCTTAATTAAGGCATACCGTTAACATGAACGCCGCGCATTATACGCGCCAACGTGCGCAACTGTTAACTTTGCGTGCAAATTCCGAAATGATTGAAGCAGAGTGTAGAAGAAATGAAAGAAGATGACTGTCAGAAAGCGTAAGGAAATGCCGCATCGGGTGATGCGGCATAAGATCATCAGGCCAGGGTGCTAATGCGCGCCAGCTGCTCGAAGTAGTCCGGGAAGGTCTTTGCCGTACATTTCGGATCGAGGATAGTGACCGCCGTATCTGACAGCGCCACCAGCGAGAAACACATCGCCATGCGGTGATCGTTGTAGGTGCCAATTTCTGCAAATTGCAGTTTTGCCGGCGGCGTGACGCGAATGTAGTCTTCGCCCTCTTCGACCTCCGCCCCCACTTTACGCAGCTCGGTTGCCATTGCGAACAGGCGGTCCGTCTCTTTTACGCGCCAGTTGTAAATGTTCCGCAGCGTGGTGGTGCCTTTCGCAAACAGCGCAGCGGTGGCAATAGTCATCGCCGCATCAGGAATGTGGTTCATGTCCATATCGATAGCGTTCAGCTCACCGTGGGTACAGGCGATGAAGTCATCGCCCCAGGTCACCACCGCGCCCATTTTTTCCAGTACGTCGGCAAAACGGATATCGCCCTGCACGCTGTTGCGACCAATCCCGGTCACCTTGACAGTACCGCCCTTGATCGCGCCCGCGGCCAGGAAGTAAGAGGCCGATGACGCGTCGCCTTCGACAAGGTACTGACCCGGAGACTGATACTGCTGCCCACCGCGAACCACGAAGCGCTGGTAAGACTGGTTTTCCACCTCAACACCGAAGGTATTCATCAGGTGCAGGGTGATATCAATGTACGGCTTAGAGACCAGGTCGCCTTTAATGCTGATAACGGTATCCTGTGGGGCCAGCGGTGCGGTCATCAGCAGCGCGGTCAGGAACTGACTGGAGACGCTACCGTCCACCTCAACGTTCCCCCCGGTAAATCCACCGCGCAGACGCAGTGGCGGGTAATTTTCCTGCTCAAGATAATCAATCTGCGCGCCGCCCTGACGCAGGGCATCCACCAGATGGCCGATCGGGCGCTCTTTCATTCGCGGCTCACCGGTCAGCACAATATTATTGTTCCCCAGACACAGCGCTGCGGCCAGAGGACGCATTGCCGTACCGGCGTTACCCAGGAAAAGCTCCAGCGCTTCAGCAGAACGTAACGCGCCGCCGTTACCGGTGACTTCACAACGGGTACGATCGTCGGACAGCGTATAATGAACTCCCAACGCTTTCAGCGCATTGAGCATATGGCGCACGTCATCGCTGTCCAGCAGGTTGGTGAGGACGGTGGTGCCGTGTGCCAGAGCTGCCAGCAGCAGAGCGCGGTTCGAGACACTTTTTGAACCAGGCAGATTAATGGTGCCATCTACCCGCGCGATAGGTTGTAACGTCAGGGATTCCATGAAACTCAACTCTCAACTCAACATAATAAAAACCCCGCAGCAACGCTGCGGGGGTGAAAAACAGCCCGTTAACCGTGACGACGTTCGAAGTCGATCATGAAATCGGTCAGGGCTTTAACGCCTTCCAGCGGCATGGCGTTATAGATAGAGGCACGCATCCCGCCAACCACGCGATGGCCTTTCAGCGCGTGCAGACCCGCCGCGAACGACTCTTCCAGGAATACGCTGTCCAGGCTGCTGTCTGTCAGCTGGAACGGTACGTTCATGCGCGAACGGTTAGCTTTCGCCACATCGTTACGGTAGAAATCGCTCTTGTCGATCGTGCCGTACAGCAGTTCGGCTTTCTGCTGATTGATCTTGTCCATCTGCGCCACGCCGCCGTTTTGCTTCAGCCATTTGAAGACCAGGCCGGAGAGATACCAGGCAAACGTAGGTGGGGTGTTGAACATGGAGTCGTTGTCATTCAGGACGGTGTAATCCAGGATTGACGGGCAGGACTTATGGGCTTTCCCCAGCAGGTCTTCACGGACGATGACAATTGTCAGCCCCGCAGGACCGATGTTTTTCTGAGCACCTGCGTAAATGACGCCGTAGCGGCTGACGTCCAGCGGGGTGGACAGAATGGTTGAAGAGAGGTCCGCCGTCACAATGACATTGTCGCCAAAGTCTGGCTCTTCGTGAATGGCGATGCCGTCGATGGTTTCGTTCGGGCAGTAGTGGAGATACGCGGCGTTGTCAGACAGCTGCCACTCGCTCATCGGCTTCACGGCGCGCAGGCCGTCGACGGTGATTTTGGCATCGATGACATTCGGCGTGCAGTATTTGTGCGCTTCTTTTACCGCACTGGCTGCCCAGTAGCCGGCATCGACGTAATCAGCGGTGGTTTTGTCGCCCAGCAGATTAAGCGGGATACCCGCAAACTGGCCGCGTCCACCGCCGTGACAGAACAATACTTTGTAGTTCGAGGGAATGTTCAGCAGATCGCGAAAATCCTTTTCTGCCTCTTCCGCCACCTGAATAAACGCTTTACCCCGGTGGCTGATTTCCATCACCGACGTACCCAGACCGTTCCAGTCACAAAGTTCCTGTTGAGCCTGTTTAAGCACGTCTGCCGGTAACATTGCCGGACCTGAACTGAAATTAAAGACTTGAGCCATTTCCCCTCACCACGCTAAAAGCCATAAGTTATAACTGTGGATATCGGTTTTATCATTCAGTGACACGCGCCGCAATGTCTAAAACTTATGGCCGGAGAAATGTGTCCCTCGTCACACAAAACAATCTGCCGTACCGTTGTCACAAAACCGACAAAATCGCTGTCAGGTAATGCGCTTAGCCCGGCTAACCTTCGTCCATTCTGGATTCGTACAGCGAGGACATAATTGATGATCGCCCGCCTGCATGCCCACCACGTGGCTACATTTTATGCAGGCATACTCGCCCGCCTCAGGTACGGTTTTGTATCGCTCGATAAGCATATCCGGCAGGATGCACAGCCCGGGCCTGACCTCATCGTCGGGATAGTAATAAATGCTGATTTGACCGTTCGTTTCCATAATCGCCAGACGCACCTGCCCCAGCTGTTCAACGCTGCTGATGCGAAGCTCCATAAAGAACTCAAACTCCGTCATATTGGCGCGTTGCACGTTCTCCCAGGCCAGTTGACCATCTTCGACAATCACCACCGGCTTCCCTTCGAACAGATCTTCCAGCTTTTCGCTTTTCGACATCAGCCACATGACCAGCCGGTAGAGCAGCGCGAGCGTCACGAAGACGACAAAGACCGGCACCATAGGCACATCGTCATAAAAGGCAACATCCCCCGCCGCTGACCCCAGCGTCAGGATGATCAGCACCTCAAACAGCGACATCTGCCGGACGCCGCGGCGTCCGGTGATTTTCAGAAACAGGAAGACGAGAACAAAGGTGTAGAAGCTGCGCAGCGCCACTTCACCTAAAAACTCGGGGGGAACTTTATCAAACGCCATCCGCTGGAGATCAAATGCTTTCATTTTTCTATGCCTTAACAGTAGGTTACTGCTTATAAGCATAGCCCAGCCATTTATTTTCGCCGGAGATAGCACCCGTCACGCAAAACCCGTATCATTGCGCGCTTTACGTACGATAAAAGTGAACGCCATGACTCAAACGTTTATCCCCGGCAAAGACGCCGCTCTGGAAGATTCCATCGCTCGCTTCCAGCAGAAACTGACCGACCTGGGCTTTAATATCGAAGAAGCCTCCTGGCTGAATCCGGTGCCTCACGTCTGGTCCGTGCATATTCGCGACAAAGACTGTGCGCTGTGCTTTACCAACGGTAAAGGCGCAACCAAAAAAGCGGCGCTGGCCTCTGCGCTGGGTGAGTATTTTGAACGTCTGTCGACCAACTATTTCTTCGCCGACTTCTGGCTGGGCGACTCCATCGCCAACGGTCCGTTCGTTCACTACCCGAATGAAAAATGGTTCCCGCTGACCGAGGACGATGAACTGCCGGAAGGTATTCTGGATGCGCGTCTGCGTGCGTTCTACGATCCGGAAAACGAACTGACCGCCAGCATGCTGATCGACCTGCAATCCGGCAATGAGGAACGTGGGATCTGCGCCCTGCCGTTCACCCGCCAGTCTGATGAGCAGACCGTGTATATTCCGATGAATATCGTTGGCAACCTGTACGTGTCTAACGGCATGTCCGCCGGTAACACCCGCAACGAAGCACGCGTGCAGGGGCTGTCTGAAGTTTTCGAGCGTCACATCAAAAACCGCATTATTGCCGAATCCATCAGCCTGCCGGAGATCCCGGCTGACGTGCTGGCCCGCTACCCGGGCGTGGTGGAATCCATCGCCAAACTGGAAGCGGAAGGTTTCCCAATCTTTGCCTACGACGGTTCTCTGGGCGGCAAATATCCGGTTATCTGCGTGGTGCTGTTCAACCCGGCCAACGGCACCTGCTTCGCCTCCTTCGGCGCGCACCCTGACTTCGGCGTGGCACTGGAGCGTACGGTGACCGAACTGCTGCAAGGTCGTAGCCTGAAAGACCTCGACGTGTTTACGCCGCCGACCTTTGATGATGAAGAGGTCGCCGAGCACACCAACCTCGAAACGCACTTCATCGACTCCAGCGGTTTGATTTCCTGGGATATGTTCAAGCAGGACGCGGACTATCCGTTCGTGGACTGGAGCTTTGCCGGTACGACGGAAGAAGAGTTCGCCACGCTGATGGCGATCTTCAACGCGGAGGATCAGGAAGTCTATATTGCCGACTATGAACACCTTGGCGTTTACGCGTGCCGTATCATTGTACCGGGCATGTCCGACATTTATCCGGCAGAAGATCTGTGGCTGGCGAACAACAGCATGGGCGCACATCTGCGTGAAACCCTGCTGGCCCTGCCGGGCAGCGAGTGGGAAAAGGAAGATTATCTGAACCTGATCGCCCAGCTGGACGACGAAGGTCACGATGATTTCACCCGCGTACGTGAGCTGCTGGGTCTGGCAACCGGAAAAGATAACGGCTGGTACACGCTGCGCATCGGCGAACTGAAAGCGATGCTGGCACTGGCGGGCGGCGATCTGGATCAGGCTCTGGCCTGGACCGAGTGGACGATGGAGTTTAACCAGTCCGTCTTCTCCGCCGAGCGCACTAACTATTACCGTTGCCTGCAAACGCTGCTCCTGCTTTCTCAGGAAGACGAGCGCGAGCCATTGCAGTATCTGAACGCCTTTGTCCGCATGTACGGTGCAGATGCTGTTGAAGCTGCCAGCGCGGCGCTGAGCGGTGAAGAGCCGTTCTATGGCCTGCAAGCGGTTGACAGCGATCTGAAAGCCTTCCCGGCGCATCAGTCGCTGCTGAATGCGTATGAAAAATTGCAGAAGGCAAAAGCCGCTTACTGGTCAAAATAAGCGCATATAACATTAATGGCAGTAGGCGTATTCAACCGCCTGAGCTATATTACGGGGCAATTTCATTGCCCCTTTTTTTTTTATTTTTAGGCAATGACATTTAAATGTAATAGTTAAGTTAACCATGGGTAAATATAAAAATACTTACCTGTGCTTTACTGTTACTAATTATAATAAATACTCCATTTTAATTAACTGTTTTAAGGGAGGCTGAAGGAAAAAATTCAACTCTTTTCATAACTTTTAAAATTTATTTTTATACGGATAATCAAATACTTACTCCGCTTTTGCTGTAAAACCATACACACTGCGGGCCTATAAGCCAGGCGAGATATGATCTATATCAATTTCTCTTCTATAATGCTTTGTTAGTATCTCGTCGCCGACTTAATAAAGAGAGAGTTAGTGTGAAAGCTGACAACCCTTTTGATCTATTACTCCCCGCTGCGATGGCGAAAGTTGCCGAAGAAGCGGGTGTCTACAAAGCAACGAAACATCCGATGACGACGTTCTTTCTGGCCATTACGGCTGGTGTGTTCATCTCCATCGCTTTCGTCTTCTATATCACAGCCACCACCGGCACGGCCGGGATGCCTTTCGGCATAGCGAAACTGATTGGTGGTATTTGCTTCTCACTGGGTCTGATTCTTTGCGTCATCTGCGGTGCCGACCTCTTCACCTCAACGGTGTTGATTGTTGTGGCAAAAGCCAGCGGAAGAATTACCTGGGGTCAACTGGGGCGCAACTGGCTCAACGTCTACGTTGGTAACCTGATTGGCTGTCTGCTCTTTGTTCTGTTGATGTGGCTCTCTGGCGAGTACATGACCGCCAACGGCGGCTGGGGGCTTAACGTCCTGCAAACCGCTGACCACAAAATGCACCATACATTTATCGAAGCTGTTGCTCTCGGCATCCTTGCAAACCTGATGGTCTGCCTGGCGGTCTGGATGAGCTACTCTGGTCGTAGCCTGATGGATAAAGCCATGATTATGGTTCTGCCGGTTGCGATGTTTGTTGCCAGCGGCTTTGAGCACAGTATTGCGAATATGTTCATGATCCCGATGGGGATTGTTATCCGCAACTTTGCAAGCCCGGAGTTCTGGACTGCTGTTGGTTCAACCCCGGAAAGTTTTTCACACCTGACTATTATGAATTTCATTACTGATAACCTGATCCCCGTCACTATCGGGAACATTATCGGTGGGGGTCTGTTAGTTGGGTTGACATACTGGGTCATTTACCTGCGTGGCGGCGATCATCATTAATGGTTGTCTCAGGCAGTAAATAAAAAATCCACTTAAGAAGGTAGGTGTTACATGTCCGAGCTTAATGAAAAGTTAGCCACAGCCTGGGAAGGTTTTACGAAAGGTGACTGGCAGAATGAAGTCAACGTCCGTGACTTTATTCAGAAAAACTATACCCCGTATGAAGGTGACGAATCCTTCCTGGCTGGTGCAACTGACGCAACCACCAAGCTGTGGGACAGCGTAATGGAAGGCGTTAAACTGGAAAACCGCACTCACGCGCCAGTTGATTTTGACACCTCCGTTGCTTCCACCATCACTTCTCACGATGCTGGCTACATCAACAAAGCCCTTGAGAAAATCGTTGGTCTCCAGACTGAAGCACCACTGAAACGCGCAATCATCCCGTTCGGTGGCATTAAAATGGTTGAAGGTTCCTGCAAAGCGTATAACCGCGAGCTGGACCCAATGCTGAAAAAAATCTTCACCGAATACCGTAAAACCCATAACCAGGGCGTATTCGATGTTTACACCAAAGACATTCTGAACTGCCGTAAATCTGGCGTTCTGACCGGTCTGCCAGATGCCTATGGCCGTGGCCGTATCATCGGTGACTACCGTCGCGTTGCGCTGTACGGTATCGACTTCCTGATGAAAGACAAATACGCGCAGTTCGTTTCTCTCCAGTCTGACCTGGAAAACGGCGTAAACCTGGAAGCGACTATCCGTCTGCGTGAAGAGATTGCTGAACAGCACCGTGCGCTGGGTCAGATCAAAGAGATGGCGGCTAAATACGGCTGCGATATCTCTGGTCCTGCAACCAACGCTCAGGAAGCTATCCAGTGGACCTACTTCGGCTACCTGGCCGCTGTTAAGTCTCAGAACGGTGCAGCAATGTCCTTCGGCCGCGTATCCACCTTCCTGGATGCGTACATCGAACGTGACCTGAAAGCAGGTAAAATCACCGAGCAAGACGCTCAGGAAATGATTGACCACCTGGTCATGAAACTGCGTATGGTTCGCTTCCTGCGTACTCCAGAATATGATGAGCTGTTCTCTGGTGACCCAATCTGGGCAACCGAATCTATCGGCGGTATGGGCGTAGATGGCCGAACTCTGGTAACCAAAAACAGCTTCCGCTTCCTGAACACCCTGTACACCATGGGTCCTTCTCCGGAGCCAAACATCACCGTTCTGTGGTCTGAAAAACTGCCTCTGAACTTCAAGAAATTCGCCGCTAAAGTGTCCATCGACACCTCTTCTCTGCAATACGAGAACGATGACCTGATGCGTCCGGACTTCAACAACGACGACTACGCTATCGCGTGCTGCGTAAGCCCAATGGTTGTTGGTAAGCAAATGCAGTTCTTCGGTGCGCGTGCAAACCTGGCGAAAACCATGCTGTACGCAATCAACGGCGGCGTTGATGAAAAACTGAAAATGCAGGTTGGTCCTAAGTCTGAACCTATCAAAGGCGACGTGCTGAACTATGACGAAGTCATGGAGCGCATGGACCACTTCATGGACTGGCTGGCTAAGCAGTACGTGACCGCGCTGAACGTTATCCACTACATGCACGACAAGTACAGCTACGAAGCCTCTCTGATGGCGCTGCACGACCGTGACGTGGTTCGTACCATGGCGTGTGGTATCGCAGGCCTGTCCGTTGCGGCTGACTCCCTGTCTGCAATCAAATATGCGAAAGTTAAACCAATTCGTGACGAAGACGGTCTGGCTATCGACTTCGAAATCGAAGGCGAATACCCGCAGTTTGGTAACAACGACGCTCGCGTTGATGACATGGCAGTTGACCTGGTAGAACGTTTCATGAAGAAAATTCAGAAACTCACTACCTACCGTAACGCTATCCCGACTCAGTCTGTTCTGACCATCACCTCTAACGTTGTGTATGGTAAGAAAACCGGTAACACCCCAGACGGTCGTCGTGCTGGCGCGCCATTCGGCCCAGGTGCTAACCCAATGCACGGTCGTGACCAGAAAGGTGCAGTTGCCTCTCTGACCTCCGTTGCTAAACTGCCGTTTGCTTACGCGAAAGATGGTATCTCTTACACCTTCTCTATCGTGCCAAACGCGCTGGGTAAAGATGACGAAGTACGTAAAACTAACCTCGCGGGTCTGATGGATGGTTACTTCCACCACGAAGCGTCCATCGAAGGTGGTCAGCACCTGAACGTGAACGTGATGAACCGTGAAATGCTGCTCGACGCGATGGAACACCCTGAGAAATATCCTCAGCTGACCATTCGTGTATCAGGTTACGCAGTACGTTTTAACTCCCTGACTAAAGAACAGCAGCAGGACGTTATCACCCGTACTTTCACTCAGTCCATGTAAGTGGAATTGACTGAAATCACGCGTTAAAAAGCGTACAATAAAGGCTCCACGTCAGTGGGGCCTTTTTAGCACCCTCTTCTCCTCAGTCTCTTTTGTCCGCTATCTATACTTTATGGATAACAGCCAAAACAGACTTCAACACAGCCGGCTTTGAGCTGTGCATACTCAGGCCCCGGACGGGCCGATGCTGGAGATATCACCGCAATGTCAATTATTGGTCGCATTCACTCCTTTGAATCCTGTGGCACCGTCGATGGCCCGGGGATCCGTTTCATCACCTTTTTCCAGGGCTGCCTGATGCGCTGCCTGTACTGCCACAACCGTGACACCTGGGATACCCACGGCGGCAAAGAAGTCACCGTTGAGGATCTGATGAAAGAGGTGGTGACCTATCGCCACTTTATGAACGCGTCCGGCGGTGGCGTGACGGCATCCGGCGGTGAAGCCATTCTTCAGGCTGAATTTGTGCGCGACTGGTTCCGCGCCTGCCACAAAGAAGGTATTCATACCTGCCTCGACACCAACGGCTTTGTACGCCGCTACGATCCGGTTATTGATGAACTGCTTGAGGTAACCGATCTGGTGATGCTCGATCTCAAACAGATGAACGATGAAATTCACCAGAACCTGGTCGGCGTCTCGAACCACCGTACGCTGGAATTTGCGAAATACATTGCCAACAAAGGCGTCAAAACGTGGATCCGCTACGTGGTGGTGCCGGGCTGGTCAGATGATGATGATTCCGCGCATCGTCTGGGCGAGTTTACCCGGGATATGGGCAACGTGGAGAAAATTGAACTCCTGCCCTATCACGAGTTGGGTAAACACAAATGGGTGGCGATGGGCGAAGAGTACAAGCTTGACGGCGTGAAGCCGCCGAAAAAAGAGACGATGGAACGCGTCAAAGGCATTCTTGAGCAATACGGCCACAAGGTCATGTATTAAGAAAAAGGCCCGGTGAGAACCGGGCCTTTTTATATTCTATTCAAAGACGCCGTTAATAACGGCAGTCACAATCGCGGTACTCAGGGCAATTAAGACGAGGTCGTCCCCCACCACGCGCCATTCATACCCCGGATAGGAAGGAAGCTGGCCGAGCATTGAGGCCGGCACGGTTTTCTTTGCAATGCCCGGAGGCAGCGGTTTACCGCGCGCAAGATTTTTCGCAATGCCCGGAGGCAGAGAGTCATAGCCCGTTAAGCCATAATTCAGCGCCAGATGGCGGGCGCGATCGAAGCTCACGCGAACGTCGACGTCGTTACCGACATCTTTGCTGTTTTTGACGCTTTTATCCGATTTTCCTGGATTATCCTGACCCTTATTTTGCTTATTACCATGGTTGCCGGCGTTGCCGTTACCATGATTGCCGCTATTACCTTGTCCGCCACCGTTTCCGTGGCCACCGCCATTCCCGTTCCCGGGATTAGCCATGACCGGAGCCGTTGCAAACGTTAAGGACAACACTACGGCAAGTGCGGTAGTGGTAAAACGACGAGTAGACATGATGGCTGCCTTTTAGTGGTAGTACGCATTTGAATTATCGCCAGGCAGTAAAAACGCACAATAAGCAAAAGTCTTATATGTGACAGGGACAAAAAAGCCTGTCATCGACAGGCTTTTAATTCATCAGGCGTGTGCCACCGGCGTGGGATGCTCGCCGACTTTGCGCAGCAGCATTAGCAGATAGATAAACGACACGCTGGCAATCATGATAAACAGCAGGTTATCAGAATAGTTTTGCATGAGCATGGAGGTAAAAGTCGGCCCCAGCAAGCTGCCGATGGTGTAGCTCAGCAATAAAGCCTGGTTCATCGCCACCAGCTGATGATGCTCTACTTTCTCACAGGCCCAGGCCATCGCGACGGGATAGAGCGTAAAGCCCGCAGCCCCCAGAATGAACAGCGCAGGCGCCATCGCGGCGTTACTGAGCATGGCGAGGCAGCCCATGATCACCACAAAAACCTGCACGCGCAGCACCAGCAGGCGACCAAAACGATCGGCCAGACGACCGATCGGCCATTGACCTACAATCCCAGCGCTGACCATGACCGCCATCCAGAAACCGATCCCGGAATCGCTGACGCCCTGATGGTTGAGATAGAGCGGCATCAGGCCATAGAGTGAACCCAGCACAATCCCGGAGATGATACAGCCGTTAACGCCTAAACGCGCCTGACGAAGCCTGAGCATCGGCCAGACGTGCGTAGCTTCCTGATGCTCACTGCCCTGGTTCACGATTCGGGTAAAGAGCAGCGGCAGGACCGCAGCCAGCACCATGCCCGTTACCCACGGCAGTACGCTCATCAGGTCGGTTGGGAATTTGCTGACCATCAGTTGTCCCAGAACGGTACCGACGTAATACACCATCATGTAAGCCGCCAGCAGACGCCCGCGGTTACGCGAGGTGCCGCTGCACATCAGCGCACTTTCCACCACCACCCAAATCATTGCGCAGCCGACGCCCGCAATAAAGCGCCAGACCATCCAGCTCCAGAAGCCGACCATCAGGCCTAAACCGGCGCATCCGACGGCAAAGATCAGCGACGCCAGATAATAACTACGGTTAAAACCAAAACGCTTAATAAGGCTACCCGTTAATAAGGTGCCCAGCAGATTTCCCGTAAAAAAGGACGAGCTAACCATACCCACCTGCCAGGTCGGTAAGTTTTCATGGGCCAGCCAGAGCGGGACGAGTGTGTTTAACACCGCGATCGCCAGGGTCAGCAAAAGCAGGCCACAGAGCAACAAAAGCACCGGGCGGGTATAGGTGGTCATGGATTAAAAACCGTGAGGAAATTCAGATTTCGTGCGCATCATGCCACTGGCAAAAACAAAGTCAATCCACCGATTCAGGCGTCACGCACGATATGCGCCACGTCGATTTAAAAAACTCATCCTGCTAATGCAAAGCCTGCTACAGATATTAATTATCTATTTGTTTTTATTTATATCCGGGAAATTCTTAAGCGAAACATCAGTTGAAAAATTTCATGAATGAAAAAAGAAAAGCCGGGCGCTATGTCCCGGCTTTATATAACAAAAAATAAAAACTAGCTGGCGATAGCCATACCGACCGTCATATGCAGGCCGTAAAACACGCCGCGGCCAATCAGTTCCCCGGCCAGCACCAGTACAAACGCCAGCGACAGCAACGGCAGCGCAGGCTGGTAGCCTTTAAGCTGAGGGGCAACCCAGCAGACCAGCGCCGCCGTCAGCAGCACCACGCGCCAGGCCATCAGCGAACCGTAATCCGGCACCAGGGCCGAAGCCTGTTGGATAGAGCTGTGAATCGTCGCCAGCTCCGCTCCCTGCATCAGCGCCACAACGGTACTGATGACCAGTGCCAGCAGCGAGACCGCAGGCAGCAGGCGCATCGCCCAACCCGTAACGCCGGCCACGCGCAGCAGCAGATAGCCCAGCAGCGGGCCGCCAATGAACATCGTCAGGAAGAAGCTCATCGGTGTCCAGACGCTGTACCAGGTCGGAACGGTGTCAATCGTGTTGTACACCCGAACCATCATCCAGACGAATACCACGCCCAGTACCATGGTGACGATAAGCCACAACGCGCGTAACACTGACGGCAGCTTGTTCACCGCTGCCAGTAGCCACCCCAGCCCGCCTACGGCAAAGAAGATTGCGCCGCTGGCAATCTCATTACTCAGCGAAGAGGCGCCCACGCGATTCAGGGAGTTGAACGCGCGCATTGGCGAACCCAGGTGCAGCGTGGAAGCGATAAAGCCAATGCCCATCAGCACCCACAGACCAAACATGCTGAGCACCAGACGCTGCTGCCGTTCGGCACTGAGATTACCTTTCATAAGCGCCAGCGCGAGGACAATAAACCCGCCCACCACGCACTGCCCTAAGACCGTGAAGATCAT
>NZ_SJON01000023.1 GCF_004331385.1 Enterobacter quasihormaechei | reverse complement strand
AAAGTCGCGGGGTAACGTGCTGAGCATGATACAAAACCCGCTGCTGCCGGTGTCGGAGTGGGGCTGGACCATTGACCCGACGGGAATGCGCATCCTGTTAAACATGCTGTGGGATCGCTATCAGAAGCCGCTGTTCATTGCCGGAAACGGACTGGGTGCCAGAGACAAGCTTAACGAGGATATGACCGTCAATGATGATTACCGTATTAATTACATCAATAATCACCTGTATCAGGTTTATGAAGCAATCGAGGATGGCGTCGAAGTTATGGGCTTTACAGCATGGGCCCCCATCGATCTGGTCAGTAACGCCACCGCAGAGTTAGATAAGCGTTACGGCTTTATCTACGTTGACCATGATGACAGCGGTGATGGCGATTATGCAAGATATCCAAAGGATAGTTTTTACTGGTTTCGGGATGTCATTACTACGAACGGGGAAACCCTGATCCCTTTCCGGTGTCGTTGATTACAGTCCAACATTTACCGGTAACACTTTCTTTTATTTATAATGATATGGGATAATTTTTTATTCCGAGGGCAACACTAAACTTTCCGCGAGGAACTCTACAAATGATGAGGTTCTTGATGGAAGAACAATGTTTTTATAATAAACCGCATTGAGTGGTTCGCGGACACGCAGTTTCTCTTTTATATTAAGATTGACAAGATCACCCTTTGTAATATCATTTTTTACATACGGTTCTGGCAGGCAAGCAATACCCGACGAGTGAATGGCCAGCTGTCTTATAATCTCACTGTTTGAAGCGACAATGGATGGCTGAATTTTATAATAGTGTTCTTCGCCCGTATCCAGAGGCCAGTCATTCATTAAGGAGTTTTGTTTGTAACCTATCAGCCTGTGGCTTTTTAATGCATCAACTCGATGAGGCATACCATGCTCTGCAATGTATCGCGGAGAGGCAACAAACATCATCTGGCACAGCCCAAGTATCTTCGCATGTAAGCCGGAGTCTTTGAGTTTTCCGATGCAAACAGCAACATCACTTCTGTGTTCAAGCAAATCATAAACATTGTCATTTGAAATTATTTCAATTTCTATCTCAGGATAGCATTTCTGATATCGATGCAGAACCGGTGTAATGACGTGCAGTACAAGAGACGTGGACGCAATGATCCGAATCTTCCCGGATGGATGACGACGTTTCATGGTGACATGTTCTTCTGCATCCTCTACTGAAGCAATGATTTGTTTGGCATATTCCAGGAATGTCCTTCCTTCTTCAGTGGATTCCAGTCTCCGCGTTGAGCGTCTGACCAGTACGGTATCTAATTTCTCCTCCAGTCGTCGAAGCGCTCTGCTAACAGCTGATACGGTAAGATCCAGCTCATACGCAGCTCGTGATAATGTCCCTGTTTCTATAACAGCAATAAATATCTGCATTTCTGCTAAAGTTGTTTTCATCTTTGCCTTGAAGTCAAAAGTGTTTTAACGGCATAAATCTGTTCTTATTCACAGAGATATTTCAGTATTAATCCTTACATTTATCGATTAAGGATTTTTATGCCAATAGCACTCTTCGCTTTGACAATCAGCGCTTATGCTATCGGGACAGCTGAATTTGTCCTTGTTGGAATCATTCCCATCATTTCAGCTGATTTATCAGTTTCAGTACCGTCAGCGGGTCTGCTTGTCAGTCTCTATGCGCTGGGGGTGGCAGTAGGTGCACCTCTTTTAACTGCAGCCACAGGAAAAATGTCCCGCAAAACGCTTCTTCTGTGCCTGATGGTCGTTTTTACTCTTAGCAATTTGTATGCCTGGCAAGCTCCCGGGTTCGTTTCGCTGATTGTGGCGAGGATCATCACCGGCATGGCACACGGCGTGTTCTATTCCATTGCTTCAACCATCGCTGCCAGCCTTGTTCCAAAAGATAAAGCCACGAGTGCAATAGCTATCATGTTCGCCGGGCTGACCGTTGCTCTGGTCACCGGTGTTCCCCTGGGGACTTTCATCGCTCAGCACCTTGGCTGGAGAGCCACATTTTTGTCAGTGTCTGTTCTCGGGATGATCGCCTTTGCAGGCAGCTTGTTACTGATCCCTCGCGGCATAAAAAAATCTGAACCCGCGCCAGTAAGATTTCTACTCAGGGTTCTGACAACCCCCCAACTGATACTGGCATATTCCCTGACAGCGGTCGGGTACGGGGGATCGTTTATAACGTTTACCTACCTTGCCTCTACTCTTGAGGAAATATCCGGATTTTCACCCGCTGCTGTAAGCGGTGTCATGCTGGTATACGGTTTTGCAGCTGCACTGGGTAATCTGTATGGCGGACGGATCTCTGACAAACACGGCCCTATTAATGCCCTGAAAATTATATTTTTATTACTGTCCCTGGTGTTGTTCGCTTTATATCTGACAGCATCTAATTCATGGCTGATGCTGGTCACTACATTTGTCTGGGGTGCTGCCGCATTTGCAAACGTCCCTGTACTGCAATATCTGGCTGTCAGGGAGGCTGAGAAATTCGTTCCTGAAGCTGTGGATGTGGCATCAGGGCTGAATATATCGGCCTTCAATATCGGTATCGCCGGCGGAACCTGGATAGGTGGCCTGGTCGTAATGCATTTCGGTCTCCTGCATACCACTTGGCTTGCCGGTGCGGTCGTTTTCTTCGCTTTCCTGCTCAGTATTTTCGCGGGAGCGCTACAAAAAAGGGAAAGAAGCACTGAAGCTGCGTACTGAAAACCGTCGTGAGCATCACCCATAAATTCATTTAGTTTTCAACGCATATAGCCTGAGTCCGGAGCTATGCTCCTCCTCAGGCTATAGCAGTTACGCTGAATAACAGACTGACTGGCAGTTAGGCATCGACAAAGAGAACTTTACCGTTGATAAATCCGTCAACAGAACGCTGGAACGCTTTTCCGACCAGTTTGCCCGGAACTGGCTGGAACCCTGGGAGCATAGGGCCGTAAACATCCCAGGCTTCTTCCAGTACGGTTGGGTTCACTACATTGATACGGATCCCGCGGGGCAGTTCGTTAGCCACACACTGTACAAATGTGTCGATAGCACCGCTGGTTGTTGCGTCAGCAATAGAGCCGGGGATAGGTTTCACATTATGAATGCCGGAAATTAAAGTGAATGAGCCGCGGTCGTTGATGTACTCAAGGCCAATTTTAACAACATTGATCTGACCCAGCATTTTGCTCTGGACAGTAAGCTCCCACTGCTCAGCCGTCATATCGACAAAACTGGCATACTCGCAGTGACCAACTGCGTTAACAACAGCATCAAATGCGCCGACGCTTTTGAAAAGAGCTCTCAGAGATTCATGGCTGGTAATATCTACCTGATAGTCCGTACCTTTTCCTGAGCGACTGGCGGTGATAACTTTGTGATCCCCCAAACCGGTCAGCGCCGCTTTACCCATCTTCCCCTGAGCACCAATCAGAATTACAGTTTTCATTATTTGCCTCGGATATGTTTATGAAATACGGGAGAAATCATATACGAGGTGTGATACAATTTAAATAAATAGGTAATTGTATGAGGTACAACTAGAATTGGATTTCATTGATATCAAACACATGCGTGTATTTCTACTGCTGGTTAAAGAACTCAATGCCTCAAGGGTGGCTTCAAAGCTGGATATCTCTCAGCAGGCGGTCAGTGCATATCTTAAAAGACTCAGAACTTATTTCGGAACCGAGCTGTTTCTACGCAGGAATGCAGGACTGGAGGCGACCGACTATGCCCTTTCTCTGGTGCCTAAAGTAGAAAAAATCCTGGATGAGGTTAGCCAGCTTCGTTCACCCCAGGTATTTAATCCGAACATTCAGGACTTCAGCATATGCATAATGGCAAACGAATATGCTCAACTTACTATCATTCCATCCTTACTGAAGACACTACATATGCAGGCACCGCGGGCCAGCGTTGAAATCAAAGACTTCAATTCCAGGCACCACGTTGAAAGTCTTAATTCCGGCGATGTCGATCTGGTACTGGGTTTTTCGAATCATATTGATCCCGGACTGATACGCAAAAACATCCGGCGTGAAGAGTACTGCTGTGTGGTCAGACACGGCTCAGCTATTCCGGGAAAACTTGAAATGAAAATGTCCTTTTCAGACATTCCTGCCGTTAAATTTGCTCCGAGTGCCGGTAATATTGAAAATCTGGTTGATGATTTTTTTAACAAAGCCGGAATGAAAAATAATGTCATCGCTACGTTACCGTGTTATACGACGCTCGGCGCTTTTTTCACTGCGAATGACGCCATTGCTTTCATTCCATCAGCGATAGGAGCGCAGGGAAATTACTGTAAACTGGAGATGCCAGAAAAAATGGTCCCGTTTGATGTTACTGTCGCCTGGCATCGGAAAAGTAATGATAATCCGCTCCGAGTATGGTTGACCAAAATACTGGAAATGACGACTATTTCCGGGGGCACGAATTGTGTTTAACATTTGCGATCAGTCAGAAAAACTGATCGGCCTATACAACATCAAATGGCATATAGCTATAGTTCCAGATTCCCTATGAATTTTCTCCTGCTTTTGCATCAGCTCAAACTTATTCATTTGTAATCCTGGCTTTGATATTCAGAAGGAGGATTCTCATCGCCAGTTCTGATCCACTTAGTCAACAGATCATGCAACGTCTGTAGGTGGGATTCGACCTTCTTCCATTCGCTGTTCTGACATAAGCCAGCAAGGATTAGCGCAGGTTCCGACTTTACTTTTTTAGGATCTAAGCAAAAGAGGGAAAAGATTAATGCATTTATTGCAATAATTCACAATGATTATTGTGATTTAAGAATTATTGTCTTTTGGGAAGTAAAAGACACTGATTATTGCCGATAAAAGACAAGTTATCCTGACGGCGCATCAACGACGAAGCGGTAAGCATCAGTTTCCCTCTGAACGTCCGTCCTCCCCTTTTACATTGTGGCCGCCCTAATGTCCGCTTTGTGCCAAAAGCTGGCGTTGCTATGGCTGCTGGGTATCAACCGGTAGGGGCCAGGTCAGGGGCACGGGCGGTATGGAGGCTGGGTAATCATGCCTATGACGTCCCGGCCGCTTTAAAGGTGAATGATTATCTTCATCTGTGGGCTGGAGCCCTGGATGTAGCCGGCAACGTTTTGAACAGCAAAAACGCATGCCCTTTAAAATATTGCGCAGTTCAGGGGGGAATGTCTTGGAATGATGTTCACGCCTGATAAGCTTCCCCCCCTGTATCAGCATCAGAATCCTTCACCTTCGCCTGTTACCGCCGGGCCAGAATAATGAACCTGTGCAATTTTCCAGTTTCCGTCAGGGCCTTTTAACAGCACCTGGCTTTCGCGCCCAGTAGTATGAAGCTCATCGCCGCTATCACGAAAGGTTGCAACAAAGTCCCAGTAAAACTCTACTACGGCCGTATTTTCACCATAGTAACGGATGTCAGGCGCACCTACGGTTTTCAGTAAACGGCTGGAAAACATTTCATCCATTGTCATGCGATAAAAGTTTTGCTCAATCTCATCCCAGCCTTTTTCATGTCCGCGGGGATGAATGAAACTGACGTCATCGCCAGCCTTCCATATAGAGCGCGCTAATTCGTAATCGCATCGGATAATTGACTCGATATAATCACTGATGACATTCTCAGCTTTGTCATGCTTCAGGTTCATTTTTAACCTCATTTTTTACCGGCATCCAGATTCAAAAATTCTGGAAGAAAAGACTTAGTTAATTGACTTTGACTGTCGATGAAAGGTGCCCCGAAGTGACGGGGCAACATTGTCAGGCAAGCGCTTTCTGAACGCTTACTGCGATAGGCGTAGTTTTTCTGCCAATCAGTTTTGACAGAACATGGCTGTCATCAAACAACGCGTTCTGAGAGGCACCCGTATCCCATGACGCAATCGCCTCAGCAAATCCATCAGGCAGGCCTGCATTTTTTAGTGCCGCCGCGTAATCTGCTTCCGGGATATTACGGTAAGGAATATCTTTGCCGCTCTGAGCCGTAATTTCCGCAGCTAAATCAGTCAGCGTATAGAATTCATCTCCGGCCAGCTCATAGGTTTTGCCTTCGTGGCCTTGCCCGGTCAGCGCCACTACAGCGGCTTCTGCGTAATCCTCACGAGGCGCGGAGGAAATTTTACCTTCGCCAGCACTGCCATAAAAAGCGCCAAGGCCCAGCGCAGGTGCAATAGAACCCGTGTAGTTTTCTGAATACCAGCCGTTACGCAGGATTGTATAGTCCAGCCCCGAGTTTTTGAGAGCCTGTTCTGTCTGGACGTGTTCTGGTGCCAGGTTGAGTGGTGACTTGTCAGCATGCAGCAAGCTCGTATACACGATGCGCTTTACACCATTTTTTACAGCAGCACGGATTACATTTTCGTGCTGCACCGCACGTTGCCCGATTTCATTGCCGGAGATAAGCAGCAGGGTATCAACTCCTTTCAATGCTACATCCAGCGTATCCTGGCGAGTGTAATCAGCTTCGCGTGTAGCTACACCCAGGCCAGCTGCTTTCGCAGGGGTTCTTACCAGAGCGACAATTTCAGAAGCGTCAACTTTTTGTTTAAGTTTTTCAATAACTAACTGGCCAAGATGGCCTGTTGCACCAGTGATTGCAATCGTCATTTTATTCTCCGTATCAGGTAAAAGTTGCTCACGTTTAAACTGAAAAGGTACTATACCGATATAGATTATTTTAGTAAGTACTTACAAAAAGGTTAGTGTTAAATGACATTGATTAAAGATCAGGTTCGTGACAATGCTTCAGCGTCAGAGATGCCTGCTATCACCTGCAATGTGATGGCTGCAGGATGCCCGTCAAGGCAGGTACTTCAACACCTGAGCAGCCGCTGGGGCGTTTTGATAATGGTCGCCCTGCTATCTGAGACCCATCGTTTCAGCAGCTTAAGACGGCGTATTGAAGGGGTAAGTGAAAGAATGCTGGCCCAGACTCTACAGTCTCTTGAGAGTGATGGGATGATTAAACGGTACTCATATGACACCATACCCCCGCATGTCGAATACTCACTGACGCCTCTGGGACGCGTTGTGGCAGTGAAACTGCAGGAACTTGTTTCAATAATTGAGGCCAGCCAGGCAGAAATCCTGAATAATTCGCGTTAAAAAATTAATGTGCTGACGTTATCGTCTGCCTGCTTTTAACGATACTACTAATTATTGACTGACCGTTCCATAATTGTTAGGGTGATAACAGTTCTGAGGCAGGAGTAAGCGATGGCAGGCAGACCAAGAGAATTTGATGACCAGCTGGTAATACAGGCAGCCATGGATGCATTCTGGCGTAACGGTTTTGAAGCGACTTCGGCGCAGGAACTCGTTGACAGCACAGGTCTGGGCCGTGGCAGCCTGTATGCTGCTTTCGGCAGTAAAGAAAATCTTTATCATGAAGCCCTGCGACGCTATCACCGCTCCAGCATTGAGTTTCACGAGGAAGTTTTCCGCCAGCCCGGAAGCGTGAAAGATCGACTCCGAATTCTGCTTGAAAAAGGCATTGAGCTTGATTTCAGCGACATTGAGCGTAATGGCTGTATGGCGATATTTTCTCCTCTCGAAAGAGCGGCTAAAGATAAAACCGTTGAAGGCCTGAGTCGCAGCTATATCAAAGAACTTGAAGGGATGTTTGTTGCGCTTTTTTCTGCCGGTATTACGACCGGAGAGTTTGAAAGGGGCCGTCAGGCTCAGTCGATGGCGAAAGCATTCATGTGTGCCTACTTTGGCTTCCGGGTGTTTGGCAGGATCGTGCATGAACCTGAATATCAACAGCATGCGATTGAAGCGCTTATCGGCAGTATTCAGTAAAAGGCCAGAAGGCCTTTTTATTTAACCTATTTTTGAACGATCATTACAATTTACGGGGAGAAAATTTATGACTGACGATTTTCAGAAAGAACAGCTGATAGCGGCACGCTATGGCGAGAAAGACAGGCCTGAAAATATTATCTGGAACAAACAGATAGAAGGGTTACTCTGCCACCGTTCAGTCAGAAGCTTTTCGCCGCAACCTCTGCCTGAATACTGGTTTGAAACTCTGGTGGCAGCCGCACAGTCTGCCTCAACATCCTCAAATCTACAGCAATGGAGCGTAGTAGCGGTTACCGATCCTGAGCTTAAGGCACAGGTAAGAAAGCTGTCCGCTGGGGATAGCGGTCTGGCTAATGGCTACATTGAAGAAGCGCCTGCGATACTTTTATGGGTGGCTGACCTGTCGCGTAATCATGATATGACCGTGGCGGATGGTCTGAATCCGGGTGTGCATGAATATCTCGACTCATTTGTTATGGCGACTGTGGATGCCTCGCTTGCCTCGCAGAACGCTACTGTGGCGGCCGAATCAATCGGACTGGGAACCGTTTATATCGGGGCTACACGAAACAAGGCAAAAGAACTAGCCGAACTTATTCAACTGCCCCCGCACAGCTACGTTGTATGCGGACTGGTTGTCGGATGGCCCGATCCGAAAAGCAACGCAAGTATTCGCCCACGCCTGCCTCAGAGCGTGGTCGCTCACCATAACCGCTACAACGCATCTGACTTTGACGCACATGTTAAAAGCTATGAAGAAGCGTTCCATGCGTTTCGTGAAGGACTGGGAATGAAAGACAAAACCTGGAAACAGGCCGTACAAAGCTCAGCAACAAGCATGGACTATATGGACGGACGCCAGAACCTTCGCGCTACGCTTGAAGATCGCGGATTCGGTTTTAAATAAATCTGTTGCGGCTGTGTGTGCAGCCGCAAAAAAAGCGTCGCTTACTGCTATCAAATCAGACATAAGTATTACGTCCGCTTTTCGCTCTCAACGGACCTTAAGCTCAGCTGGATCGTCCGCTCAGTCCCGTGAGTTTAAAGCGGACATGACCTCAAACTATTTACAATAATGCTTCATTACGCGCACAGCTCAGACGGCCGGAGCGCGTTTCTGACAGGAACCGGGTGAAACAGGCAACAACCCACCAACAAACCCGCCAGAAACGAAGGAGATGAATTTTACCTCAATGCATACAAACGCACAAAAGTGCTTAGACTCTAATGTACAGTGAGGCCCTAGCTCTTCATTCCAGTCATGCTGAGAGCCATCAATCTGGATAAGTTCGCCATAACCGCGCAGCGGGTCAGGAGCTGAAGGGGCCCTTTGGTGTAGATCTGTGGCCTTTGAAATATGCTGAATCAGAGCGGAAAACGTACAGATGAGGCGGTAGCCATGCCAGAAAATAAAAGCACTACGGATGATGAAGAGAGTCTTCTCTACGATGAAGCCTGCAGGATGGTAGGGCAGTGCTGCCTGATGCTGGCCAGTAACGGTGCGGAAACCCATCGCGACCAGCTGGTTTATCAACTGAAAAGGCTTCACTGGAAATTCATGGTTGAAACAGACGTTTCATACAACGGGATTCTGTTTGCCATCGAGCAGCTCGCTACCGCGCGGGATGACAAATTCGGTTCACAAACCGGGTCATGACATCTCATACCGGCACAGTCTGTATCACATTTGTAATACAGCGAGGGAAGAGAGCGGACGCGCCGGAGGCGCTGCCGCCCTGCCCCGTTCCCCGGAGGGGAACCGCCCTTCTGTAGTCCATGCGTGCGGTCGCGCAGAAGGAGGAAAAAGGGGCTGCCAGCGAACTGACAACCCCTTCATAAAGGCGCTTGCGGTCTGACCAGACGACACCAAAAGCCCTGAAAAGGCGGGGTTTCCCCCGCCTCCAGGTTGCTACTTACCGTTGGATTCGTAAGCCAGCACTGCAGCGACCTCCCTGTCTCCGTCCTTGATCCTGAATTCGCATAAGCGAGATCGGGTAAGGCAGGTGAATATTAACAGCGTTAAACACACGATTAATACGCACCAGATAAGGGCGTTTCGCGGCAGTTTCATGGATTACTCCTCCTTGCATTGAGCACGGTAAGAGGCCATACTGGTGTTGTTGAGACATACAGTGGGCCTCGTGGTTTGGTTAATGAAAATTAACTTTACTACGGGGCTTTCTGCCCTCTGCCTCACAACAACCATAACAAACCCACAGAACGTCATGAGGCATCAGGCCTCAAGCGCCAGCGCCATTATACCCGGATGTACACTTCCTGCCCAGGATTAACAGTCTGAAAACTGTATAAATCCTCACCATTTTTCGTCAGTCACGATCCCGTGACGCAGCTTACAAGTTATCTAAAGAGGAAGTGGCAGAGCTGATTGAAAGAGCAAAAATGAAATAACACTTAGCAAGATAACATCTTCGTAAGATGTTATCTTGCTATCTTGTTATCCAGAGGGTTGAATGTCTGGTAATGAAGCTGAAATTAGCACTTACATAATATTAGGTATCTTGATGTTCACCTGTGCTTCTGTTTTCTGCAAAGGCTTACTGAGCAGTCTCGGTACTTTGGCTGCTCTGGGGATGTCAGTGTTTTCGTTGCTGACTTGGTTCTGAAAGTTCCTTTTTTCTGCCCGGTGTCAGCCATTTACTCAGGAGGGATCATCCGGCTGTCCGAATGACATGCAGGATTAACCTGAAGGGTCTGGTTAGCAGACGTAACATGATGCGTGGCCCTAACGTCCCCGGCAATGGTGTCCGCGCCGGCCGACGTCAGGCTGTCGATGACTATTTTGTCGATTATGCTCTCTGACAGACTGCATCAGATGGTAAAAGCTATGAGTCGAAACGCTTTTACAGGAGCAGGGCTGGTGTTTGTCTGATTTATGTTCTACAGTAGACGCGGCATATAACTTCAAATCACTCTTTTAAGTACACGTCTTTTGGACGTGAGTATTTCTGTGCATTTGAGGTTACCATGAAAAATCTGCCTGTCATTTTCAACAATCAACATTCAGATACCCATACCGTATCAGCTGCTTTATGTCAGCTGAGGCACGATTCCAGATCTAAACCGCTCCCACACGAGCAACGTTATTCCCTTCTTAAGGGTTGTATTCGTTTGTTGCAGGAAAACAAGGATGAACTGTGTGAGGCCTACAGTCAGGATTTTGGTCACAGGGCACATGCCAGCACATTACTTTCCGATATTTTGGGTTCAATTGAAGCACTGAAGCATTCACTGAGCGGTCTGAAAAAATGGTCGCAGGATGAACCCCGTGAATCACCCTTCCCGGATACGTGTTCTTACATTCAATACAGACCGCTGGGGGTTGTAGGTGTAATGAGCCCGTGGAATTTTCCACTGGTGTTAACTTTCGGACCACTCTCCGGTATCCTCGCAGCAGGTAACCGGGCAATTATTAAACCTTCCGAATTCACGCCATCGGGAAGTCGGCTGCTCTGTCATTTGATTTCAGAATATTTCCCTCCGGATGAAATTTTGACTGTTCAGGGTGATGCCGGTGTCTCTGCATTCTTCGCTTCCCTTCCTCTGGATCATCTGGTGTTTACCGGTAGTTCAGCAACGGGCCGACATGTTATGCGTGCAGCAGCCGAAAATCTTACGCCGGTAACGCTGGAGTTAGGCGGGAAATCTCCTGTCATCATTTCAGAAAGCGCCAACCTGAAAACGGCTGCTGAAAGAATAATGACGGCCAAAGCATTTAATGCGGGGCAGATTTGCATCGCCCCCGATTATGTTATGGTTCCAGCAAGATACGCAGACGAGTTCATCGGTTACGCTGTAGCGTTCCTGAGAAAATCATACGGTTCTTATCTTAAGAATCCTGACTTCTCGTCAATAATTAATGCAGCCCACAGCAGCAGATTAAATGAATTGATCGACGATGCCACGAAAAATTGTGAGCGCATCATTTCAGCCAGTGAGGAGCTGGATTTGCCGTCTGAGGGGAGAATCATTCCACGACTCATTCTCAATCCCTCCGACAATTCACGCATCATGCAGGAAGAAATTTTCGGCCCGCTGCTTCCGATTATTACGTATGAAAAAACGGATGAATGCATTAATCGGATCCGGAATGGAGAAAAACCGCTGGCGTTGTACTATTTTGGACAGGATGAAAATGAGTTCAGAGAGTTACAATGTTCAACCGATTCTGGTGCCCTTGTCTTTAATGATGTGATGAGTCATGTTTTGGTGCACGATCTGCCGTTTGGTGGCGTGGGGCATTCCGGTATGGGAGCCTATCATGGAGAGGATGGTTTCCGTCGATTTTCCCATGCACGCGCCATTTTTATTCAGTCTGATACAGGTTTATCGAACCTACTCATGCGGGCACCATTTACGGACGAAAAAATTAATCAAATTACCTCCCTGATAAATCAGCCCTGAGTCTGATCATCTCTTCTCGCAGGAGGATGGTGGCCTGATGCCATCCTCCTGCTTTTTCAGTCAGATGAAGTGATCAAGAATAAGGGTGGCAATAAGCGCCACAACCGAAGCAAGGATCGTTGCCCCCGTAAACTTTTTCAGCGCTTCGGATAATGAAATTCCCAGGTATTCCCGAACTATCCAGAAGGCTGAATCCGTCACGTGAGCCCAGCTAATTGAACCCGCACCAATGGCTATTACCAGAATTTCTGGAGTCAGTTGATGATCTGCGGCAAGCATCGGACTGATCATACTGGCTGCGCTTATCATTGCCACGGTTGCCGATCCCACTGCCAGGTGCATTATCCAGGCAATAAACCAGGCCAGTATGACAGGATTAATATGGGTGCTGAGCAACATTCCTGAAATAACTTCCCCCACTCCGCTTTTGAGCAGAACAGAGTTGAAGGCTCCACCTGCGCCGATAACGAATACAATCCCAGCAAGCACCGGGAAACTGCGCTGACTTATTTCAAGTAGTTGCAGCATTGAGCGTCCCTGTCGCAGACCGAGCGACCAGAAGGCAAATACCAGAGATATCATCAGCGCAGTCAGGGGCGTACCCACTGCGAGCGTAAACCGGCGTATCAGCGTTTCTTCTGCCAGACCCGAAGTCAGAGTTTTCACAACCATCAGTAACAGTGGAAGGCAGATGGTGAACAGGGTAATCCCAAACCCGGGTAACTCCCTTACCGTTTCTGTACTGTCTGTCCGGGTTCCCAGGAACTTTATTTGTGCAGGCGTAATCTCTTTTTTACACGTTATTCTGACCCAGACTGGCCCTGCAAAAATGATTGTCGGGATACCCACCGGAACGTAGCACGCCTGTGGCGTGAGCGGCGCTGCTGCGCAGCTTCGGGTGTTTGCATGACCGGAGCTCCGCTTTATACTCTGCTCCATGCATATCCCCCGTCCCGCTAAACTTCTTTTCACCGTCGATGACGGCTGGAACCGTTACCTCGAAAAACACGGCGACAGCATCAGCCAGTGGACCCGCCTCTGCGTTGAGCGCATGCTCGCCTGCGGGACCTGCGCTATGGGTGTTCGCCGCTACTGCTGCGCCTCGCCGGACTGCACACACTCCCGCTTCTTCTGCCAGAGCTGCAAGTCAAAGGCCTGCAGCGCCTGCGGCATGAAGTCCACCGAGCAGTGGATCGCGGAGCAACAGCACGTCCTGCCCGACTGTGAATGGCAGCATATCACCTTTACCATGCCCCACCTACTGTGGCCCTTCTTCAACGACAACTGGTCCCTGCTCAACGACCTGTTCCGCTGCGCCACCCGGGCTATGCTGAAGTGGGCACGCCGGCAGGGTATTGAGGTCGGTATCTTCTGCGCCCTGCATACTTACGGCCGGCAACTCAATCAGCACCCGCATATCCACGTTTCCATCACCCGCGGTGGACTTGACGTAAAGCACGGCGTCTGGCGCAGCCTTTTCTTCAAAAAGAAGGCCGTTGAGGAAATCTGGCGGGGAGCCGTTATCCGCCTGCTGCGCGGCAGCTATGAGCGGGTCAGCCCCGGCACCCTGCCGGGACTGGGACACATTCGCGATGAGCGCCAGTGGCGGCGTTACCTGAAGGCACAGTATGGCCGGCACTGGAAGGTACACTTCGCGAAGAAAACCCGGGGAGCCTGGCACAGCGTGAAGTATCTGGGCCGGTACCTGAAGCGCCCGCCGGTGTCGGCTTCCCGCCTGCGACACTACGCCGGTGGAGCGGTGGTACACCATTACCTCGATCACCGCACGGGAAAGCATAAACGCCAGACGCTGAGTCAGGAAGAGATGATCGGGCGCTTTATCAGCCACGTTCCGGCGCGTCATTTTAAGATGGTGCGCTACTCTGGCTTTCTGGCCAACCGCAAGCGGGGCTCGCTTCTGCCGAAGGTTTACAAAGCGCTGGAAATGACGGTCCGGGAAAAACCAAAACGTCCCGGGTTCGCGGTACTGATGAAAGGCTTCCTGGGCACGGATCCGTACCAGTGCATCCTCTGCAAAGGCCGGTTGCGTTTTGCCGGCGCCGTGGCGGGTGAACACGCCACAAAAATGCTCTCAGACAGGCTGCATCAGATGGCGAAAAAACGATGGCTGCGGATGCCTGAGCTGAATCAGTTCGCCTGAAAAACAGGTTTCAGGTTAAAAATACGGCGAAGATAGTATTTTCACATCAAATCCCACGCAGATCAGCAGCAGCAATGGAGTAGGCGGTGCTACTTTTCATGGTCAGGCGCTCCCAAAAGAAGCGATTCAATCTCCTAACCATGAACCGGGTCAGACAGAGCCCTGGCGCTGGCGTAGTCTGCATCAGGAAGAGCTAAAAACGAATAAAAATTAAGGAGATTATTGTATGACTTTAAAATTAACCGAAAGCAAACTGGAAATTCTTGTCGATACGTTAAATGCCATTATATGCGGTGAAGTAAATATTACGCGTGAGCAGCGCGAAAATATGGTCAGGACGGTTGCAACCCTGGGAGGCTTAACGGAACGGCAACGCCTCATCACTGCGGAAAAGGAAGCTAAAAAGCAGGTAAAAGAAGAAAAGGAAAAAAAACCACGCCTTCCGGATGAAGTGTTTCCGCGTTCAGGAAAACCGTGGGCACCGGAGGACCTGGACCTTATTCATTCGATTATTGCTGATATTCCGGATGACAGAATCGATGATCATATACTCTGGCTGTCGAAGAAACTGCAGCGTACCCCTTATGCCATCACCCTGAAAATTGTCAGTGAAGGCCGAATGAACGAGGAGTGGGCTAAAGGGTGGAAGCCTGCCGCCAAATCTATTCGTGAGGATTTTGCTCTGGTCAGGGCAAAGACTACAGCAAACAATACAGATAATTAATAAACGGTCTTAACTCACTCAAAATGAGTCGATAAATTGACTAAGGTTTAGAACGTTAATATGAAAATTTTATTAGGAATTTTCCTACTCCATTAAATATAATATTCATGCAGCCGATAATAAGAGTGTAAGAAAGGGGGCGGTGTGAACGATTTTCATAATTTAAGTATTTGTATTCAGAATAAGGATGTGGCAGGCGCAATGCGCGTGCTGCGTGATAAATCAGAATTTGCGGTGCGCAAGATTCTGGAGAAACTAAAGATCAGGGTCACAACGCAAACCGGCAGGGCATTCTGGCATTATGTCCAGGGCTGGCTGTTAACCGCGTGTCGCCAGGGGAATATACAGCATGAATCGTTCAGTACCCGACGTTCTTCCCACTATCCGGAACGCCAGCCAGCTCAGTCCCGCTGCTCTCGATATGGTCAAGCTTCTCGCACTTCTGGCCATGATTATCGACCACACCAATACGGTGTTTCTGTCGCCAGCCTGGCCGGTGATGTATGCGCTTGGCCGGATGGCCTTCCCCCTGTTCACGCTTATATGGGCGATGAACGTACAGCGCACCCCGGAACGACTGCAGAAGAGAGCCAGTCGCCTGTGGATCTGGGCAGTCATCACGCAGCCGGTGTTCAGCCTGGCCTTCTGGCATCACCAGCCCTGGTGGGCCATGAACATTCTGTTCGTGTTTGCCGGCGTCACGCAGCTGCTTGCCCTGCAGTACCGGCACGGCCGGAAAGGAATGCTCGCCGGATATCTGCTCCTGTCCCTCATGATTTGGCCCCTGCAGCCGGCAAGCTACGGGCTGGCAGGAATAACGCTGGCCATCAGTATGGCAACGGTTTGTGGCAGCGATACACCCGGAGTGCAGCGGCTGGCAGCCATCACTGCCGTGCTGTCACTGATTTGTTTAAACGGGTTATCGCATCTCCTGGATATGCCCGCAGAAACATTATTACTGGCCACGCTGCCTACTCTGGCATTCCCCCTGGCAGTGGTTTCATTCTGCAGGCAAATCTGTCCGGAGGGCCGCAGGCGTTTCATGCCGCGTAATTTCTTTTATTATGCTTACGCCGGTCACCTGGGGATTATTGGTCTGGTACAGTATACTTTCGCCTGATTAGGGAGGACGTGATGGCTATCAGTGAGAAAGAGCTGCTTGAGGCAGGTTTCAGCAAAAGCGAAGTGGACAATTTACAGGGCCGGCTTGCAGCAGGCGGAGGCACCATGCAGCATCTCATCGATGCGCTCTCACGGCGCTTCCGGATGTCGGTATGGATCACTGTCGCGCTGGTTCTGGTTATGCTGGTCACCCTCATTGCCGGCAGCCGGACACACATTCTTTCCGGGAGCATGAGTTCCCTTGTAGTCCTGATCATCGCCTGGGTGACCTTCCCACCTGTACTGGGCTGGAAGGCATTCCGACTGCAGAAGACTATTTCCCGGAAGGTTCAATAGTCAGTAAATCAAGCGCCACTTTGGCTTTAACCCCCCATCCCGCAATTTTAAGCGCCATTGCGGGACGTGGCGTGCCGGATACTTTCCTGAAGAAATCGGGCCTGGTCCAGTACCACAGCCGTTGTGCTTCGGGTTTCAGTCTCAGGCCATACGCGCCGTAGACTTCGCTGAAGAGTGTGACAGCCTTATAAGTCCCCAGCCCCTGCTGCCGGCTGAAGCCCAGAAATTCAGCGATCTCCATCGAGCCGTCAGCGAATATTCCCTCCGTCTGCTTATCACCGAGGAAGTTGTGCGCGGCTTCCCGTGAAATCGTGTTAAAGCCATTTACGACAATCACCGCGCCGGCCACCACGCCCACCGGCGTCATTGAGGACATCATGACGATCCCACCAAAGATGGCCGCACCGGCCACCACGACGTCGACCGCTGAAATGATGTAGCCCACAATTTTGTTCTCGTCCCGGACAACCTTCACCTCAGCATAGAGTTTTGCATAGCCGGTTCTGAGCGATCGGGACTGCTCCAGCAGGCTGGTATTTTCAGCCCGTAAGGCACGCAGACAGGCCATACAGTCATCATCCGTTTTTGCCCGGCGTGCGGCCTCAAACTGGGCCATGATGAATGCCCTGATCTCATCCACAAACTGAATCCGGATAAAACCATCCTGAAGGTGCATAGCCGCCACAGTGTTTGCCGTGTTAACCAGTTTCCTGGCCTCCAGGTTGATCATGGTTTCCGCCCAGGCACGGGGATTCTGGCCGGGTAAAAGCAACGTGTCCATTTTATCGCCTCGCTAATCTGTTTCTGAAAGCATATTCATGAAACGATTTTTGACAACAAAAAATGGGCACGCTGTCCTGCAGAACTCACTGATGCCGCATCGCGGCATGGAGGCGCCAGCTGAGGCCAGACAGGGAGAGAATGCCGACGGGCGCCGTGACCGGCGTAAGCCGCTGCGGTTTGAAAGGTTCTGCCTGTCCCATCCCTTACCCTGCAAAGCCATATCCGGTAACCGCCACGCCTGATGGTGATGTGCGCGGTCGGAGTGAGCCCGTCGAGGCCAGAGGCCGCTGACGGGCTGTATCTCCGCGTTAGCGCCGTGAGGCGCTTACGAGCGTGTACAGCGGGCTTGCCGCGACGCTAACTGCAACTGCTTTGATTTCTAGTTACAACATCCCTCTTAAAGCGAGGGTGTTCCGGCCCTATGGGCCGGGGCGGCGTCGGTTTAGCAGGGGTCAGGTATGTATGCGATGCGAGGTTCTGGCCAGAATGGGGCCCGGCGCTTGCGACGGGAGGAACTTTTGATTTCCTTCTGAGCGCGCGGCCGTGAGGCCGCTGCATGCGAAGGCATTTTACGTTATCCACAGAGTTGCCGAAGACAAAGATCTACTCTGGAATGTAATGAACAGAGAGATAAAAACGGTGAAGTAAGACTGTTTTGCGGAATGCCTTTTATTCATTTCCGGGTTACTTAACTTATTCGTTTGCGGATTTCTGTGTAAAAAAAGAGATAGTGGCCATTGCGGACCATAGCGACCTGCAGAACGTCATGGTGACCGGAAGGAGAAAGGAGTAAAGGATGAAAAATGAGCAGGATGGCCGAAAAAAACCAGCACGAAAAGCCCCGGTTAGGGGCCTGTAAACAGAAAGACTGTTGTTTCGTCTGTGACTAGTCAGGTGGAGAAAGCGCCAGATCCAGCTGGTAAAGATGCTGGATGGCCAGAGCCTTCAGGCGCTCAGATGTGCACCAGTACGCTTCGTCAGGCGGCAGGGTGCGGTAAATCCATTCAGACATTGCATGGAGTCGTTCATCTGCCGGCAGCTTAATCAGATTGTTGGCACGTTTACGCTCCGCGCCTTTTTTGCGGCGGTAAACGAGTGCCTCCCGGCGCTTACGGCCGGACCAGCATTTCCGCGCGGAATGGGGCTGAACATCATCATGTTCGCTCATCACCCCTTCCCGGATCAGCTGCTCACGCTCGGCGCTCTGACGGAGCTTCTTCTCCTGCTCTTTAAACAGCTTGTCCATATCGACGCCCAGCATCTGGAATCCCACGGGGGTGATATAGACATATGTTGGCAGCCAGGTGCGGGATTCACGATCCCAGGCGCGTTCTTCTGCGAGGCCCAGAACGCCAAACCGTACCTGTTCCTCAATAAGCCGTGAAAGGCGTGACACCGTCACTTCTGTTTCCGGAATGACATTGCCTTTTGCGTCCTTTGCACTGAGTTCTTTTGCAAGACGGGTGATACACATGCCAACGGTATGCTTGCCGGCATCACAGAAGCTGATGAGCACTGGCCAGAGCGCATCGAGCAGGCGCTGACGTTCCGGACGGAAGCCATATTTACGTCCCGCTTTACGGCGGCCGGCAACATAGAGAGGGTGACGGGAAACATGCATGCGCAGGCTGACCTGCCCCGTTTCTTTGTCTTTTTTCACCAGGCGATTGTAGGCATGACCGAGCTGTCCGGAGAGCTTTTTATAATGCTCAGGACGGAACCAGGACGGGTTTTCACATTTGGCTTTTGTGGAGTGTTCACCGCGCTTACGGCGGGTCCGCTTTTTGACCGGCTCAGTAAGAAAATTATCCTGTGTGCCGGCATCGACGTCCTGCCAGAAACGGATTAACTCTTCGGCCGGAAGCTCAGACCAGTGAACAGAAATCTGCTTGTCATTCACGGCGGCCTGTTCTTATGGCGGCCGGGTGTTGTTTTCTATGGTGCATGCGTTATAATCCTTCACAGGCAACGCGCCTGCTTTTGGACCCCCTGATATCTGACGTTCCGCCAAGTTCGTAGCAGATATCGGGGGGTTTGTGCATTCAGGCTCCGGGAAATCCCGTCACCTGCTCCTGAACGTTTTACTGGACACGTCCTGTCCCTGTCTGTTTCCGGAAGTCCGCATTTCTTCCGTAAAACCATCTTCTGCCACCCGCCTGCCTCACCACAAAGCAGTCAAACCGTCAGTTTGAGTTAGGTCACAAAAGTAATCTGAATCAACAATCTGTCCCACCACAAGACGATCGCTGACGATCCGAATACTACCTTCTCGCTGGCAATATTTCCAGATGTCAGGCCAGATTAGCGTTCATTGTTTGCGTGCTAATTGTCCTGAAGGGACGTTTAACCGGCAGCGCTCGCCGCAGTATCAGGCCGGCAGGTCTGATCGAGGAAGCGCAGGAGAACGGAACAGGAAGATGGCATTTACGCGCGGAACATGAAAAACAGTCTCTGGCGGGAGACGTTCTTCGGACTGAGGATCATTTCACCCTGGTGGCTTTCCGGATTGCAGCCTGGAGTTTTTCAGCGGTAACGGCTTCCGGGAAGACCGTGATGGTGTCAGGAGTGGCTCCGCTAACGGGCATGACGATGATCCCCGGCGTTCCGGTGAGTCCCAGCGCCTCTGCCAGGTTACTATTTTTCTCAAGGGACGCGGTATGGTCGCCAGGAGCTGGAGTGGTCAGCCCCGCCTTTGACGCTGCCCCGTGAATATCCTCCGCCGTCAGCTTGCCTTCATTATGGCCGGTGGCGTAGATGGCATTGTGATAGGTGACATAGGCCTGCGGCCCTTTCTTTTGCCAGACCGTCAGCCCCTGCTGCGCTGCCTGAAGTGAGGCTTCCCAGCGACCACCAAAAATTGGCCACTCCTTAAAGAGGTAGCGGACGTCCGGCTGCGCTTTCATGACCTTCTCCAGCTCCGGCGCGAAGCGGCTGCAGAACACGCACTGGTAATCAAAGAATTCAATCACCGCGACCTTTGCATTATCAGGACCGTAAACCGGTGTGTCCGGATCATGCAGAAGGTTCGCCTGATTCTCCATCACGCTGAGTGCAAACATCTTCTGCTTACGTGCCTCCTGCTGTTCCTGCAGCTTATGACTGACCGTTACCAGTATCTCCGGGTGGGACACCAGGTAGTCTGCTGCGATTTCCCCGATACGGGCCTCCTGCTCCGGGCTGAAGACCAGCTGCGGGGCCGAAGCGTGTGCCGTTGCAATAAAGCCCATGTATGTTGTAACTATTAATGCAGCTAATTTGTGTACTTTCATCGTCTGAGTCTCATGGTTAAAAGGGAGATTAACGTTCTTTCTGAATGGTACGGGTGAGGGTCTGTTCTTCTCGCTCCGGCATGCGGCCGCGCTCGCTATTTTCGGGTTGCCGGATAATATCCCGCTCGGTATTGGCCAGCTCATTCACAATGCGGCTGACTCCCGCACGTTCCGAAGCGACTTTGCTGGCCAATGGTTCCTTTTCTGCCCTGATATGACGGCCAATCTCATCGTGGCTAACGCTGTCCGAGCTGGCAACCTGAATGAGCACTTTTCCGTCAGGAATCGTTGGCTCATTCCGGTCGTCAACCTCAAGCATCCCGGGCGTAATACGCACCGCGTCCTCCACCGGCACAACAATACGCTCCTGAGTCTCACTCTTTTCTTTTTCCGCTTTAACGGCTTTGTTAAGCATGTCTTTTTCCGTCTGTCGTGTGGTTTCCTCCTGGTCACGGATCAGTTTGTGTTCTGATGCGGCCTCCGTAACGATACCTCCGCTGACTTTCAGCAGATGTGCTGATGGTGGCTCATCGCCGGTCTGCCAGACCACACCGTCCTTCGGGTGATGTCGTACTGCATCAAGCGCGGCCGCCAGGTCACTGGCCACAATCGTGTTGCCTGACTGGCTTCGCTGCAGTACCGCACCACGGGCACGTTCTGTCATGACCATCCGGGTCTCCCCCTGTGTCATCCGCCCTTCCGGGCTGGCAACCAGGGAAACCAGAGCCAGGCCCGCACTCCGGCCGTTGTTGTCATACACCGGCAGCGCCAGCGCCGGTTCGGGAAAGCGCCGGGTGGCCGGGATGATTTTTGCCGTCAGTGACGCGTCCTGCATGCCCTGATGGCGCACCCAGGCACGGCCCATGGCCGTTTTATTCACCGGCTGTCCCATTGCCCAGATGGCTTTCGCCTGTTTACGCTGCGTTTCTGGCGCCAGCGCATCGTGCGCCGTTTTGATATCCCGCTCCGGCGTTTTTACCGCCTTAACCCAGTCCGCCTTCCCGTCGGTATAAATCTGGACGTGCTCTTTCACGCGCGAGGCCGAGATGTAGAAGGCGCGACGGGAGGCAAGTGCCTTACGCCCGCCTTCCGTGCCCTCAAGCGCAATGACATAGTCGCTACTGGCCCCCTGAGCACCGTACCCGGTGACGGCCCAGCCGTAGTCAATATGCTGCTGCGCCCTGACCGCTTGAGGATTGATGGTAATGCGGCCGTTTTCCCCCTTCAGACGAATATTGCCCGTTTCGCTGACCGACTCGACCGTATAGCGCTGGCTGGCCATCTGTCCCTGCTCCTTGTCTGTCGCCGTGAACTTCAGCAGATCGCCGGCACGGACTTCCCTCTCGCTGCGGCGAAACAGCTGCACGTCGCCGGTGATGAGTTCCTTCGGGGAATACAGTCCAATCTTCCCCTCCTCATCGCGTACCGTGACCGTACTGCCGTTGCGGTCAACGGCCAGCACGTCCTGGTAACGATCGCCGCGTTTAACCACCATCCCGGCTTCCCAGGCATCGGTTTTATTGAACTCATGACGGGTGTGGGTGATTTTATCGAGCACCGGCACCGTAATGGCCTTCTCCCCCAGTTCTCCCCGGGCAGCCAGCACAGCATGAATGCCGGCATTTACCGCACGACGGTCGGCGTTCAGCTGGGTGATAATGAGGGTACGGGACCGCGCCTCCGGCGTCCGGTCCGTCCAGTCAGCCACGATGTCGTTAACAGGCGTCTCCGTTTCCTGAATGGCACTCCCCGGGAGCGAGGCTGAAGCGCTACGCGCCACACGGTCAGCCGGCTGGGTTTCAATCCGCTGCAGGGCCGCATCGATCCGGTTATCAATAATGTCGTGAACGGCACCGCGCAGCTGCAGGTCTTTCTGGCGGACGATTTGCTTCATGATGGCCACATCCATCGGGCTGCGCTCCTGCATCAGCTTAAACGGTGCGCCCACGTCGACCGATTCAAACTGGTCGATATCCCCCATCGAGACCGCGCGACCGCCGCCGCTGGCAATGGCCTGGAACAGTGCCGCCGTATCCTGGTTGCCTGCCATTGAGGACTCATCGATAAGAAACACCTGTCCTTTATAGTCGGGCTTACCGCCTGCGGCCGTCGCCTGGTCATGTTCAACGATAAAAGATTTGATGGTCTGCGCCCGGACACCGACGTCGCTCATCTCTTTCACCGCCTGGTGCGTCGGGGCAAGCCCCGTCATCACCGGACGAACGTCCGCCGGTATGGTCTCCAGTGCAGATATCACCGCCTTCAGCTGCGTGGTTTTCCCCACGCCGGCATAGCCCTGAATCCCGATAAACTGATCCGTGGTTCCCAGCACCAGGGTGGTCGCCTTTTTCTGGCCATCGGTGAGTCCGTTCAGCACGGCTTCCGGTACCTGTTCCAGCAACGGCTGCTGTGTGCCTTTCCCTTCCTCCACCACACGCAGAATGGCTTTCTCCATCTCCCAGGTGGACCGGGAAACCAGTACCGGCTCTCCCCCTGCGGATACGGACAACAGCTCGCCATTTTTAATCATCGCGCCAATTTCATTCCCGATAGCTTCAAGGTCGGGATGATATTTCTGCGCTTCCGTCGCCAGCTTCAGTTCGCTGAATACCACAGTGCGCTGGTCATTGATGGCACGCCAGACGGCCAGCCCGGCGTCCGTCCGGACGCTGTCATGCAGTGAATCCACCGCCTGACTGATGTCCTGGTGACCGCTCAGGTTTCTGACCAGCTGCACGGGAGAGGCACTGGTCTTCATGCGCTGCAGCCGGGCTTCAGCCCGGTCCTGTACTTCGGCTGTGAACACTTCCGCCCGGTGGCCACTCTGTGCCAGCGAATTCATGGTCTGGGTCGATATGTCGCGGCTGTTCAGTGCGGCCAGCACCACGCCGGTGTCGTTATCCCGGCCGCCCGGCGCGGTCACGTAGGCATGCGACAGGTAGAGCGGCTGGTCTTTTGGCAGCGTCAGGGTCTCTTCCCCCCGTTTCACCTCAATCCCCTTTTCACTTATCCCGGTCACCTCAAGACGGTCTTTTGCCTTCAGGCTGTGCTCACGATCCCCCGCCACGGCCAGCAGTTTTTCGCCGGTGGCCACGCTGAGGGTTTCGCGGCTGAAGAGACGCCAGTCAGCGCTGATATCGCCGATTTTCATCCGGGTCAGCACGCCGTCCCCGTCGATGAGCGAGAGGACTCGCGTGTCCTCATGCACCCGGTCAATCACATACGACTTACGCGCTTTTGCGTCCGTGCGATCTTCAAGTACCATCCCGGGACGGTATGAACCGGGCATGCGGCGCGTTTTGCTGTCGAGCCAGACCGGCTGCCGGGCCTCTATCTCCACGCCGTCGCGCCCCAGCTGTCCTGCGTTCTGCAGCGCCTCACGTACCAGGCCCGTCAGCTGTGCCTGTTCACGCCTGCCGACCACAACGGCGGTGACGTTTTCAGTTCCTCCGCTCAGCTCTGCAAACCGGTTGGCCAGCGCCTCGTAACGGTCGCGTTTGTTCGGAATACTGACCACTTCGGCCTCAAGCCCGGGCGCCGGCTCCGTGCGGCGGGAGCGGGCAACCCCCGCGGACTCCAGCACGGACATGGCGTTACCGTTCGCCTGACGTCCGGCACTGTCGAGAAAGACCAGCTGTGCATCCTGCGCGCGCGCTTCGCCCAGTAGAACCAGCGTCTCCTTTAACCCCAGACGCTCTGCCCCTTCGATAATCAGCGTGCTCTGGGGTTTCAGGTGGAAATCACCGCTCAGAACATGCTGCCGGCTGATGATCCGTTCCCGCAAATCGTCGGATTTCGCCAGCGAAATGGCGCGCTCGGCAGAGCTGGCCAGCACCTGCACGTTACGACCGTTCGCGCCGGCAATACCGGCCAGCTGCGCGGTCAGGTCACGGATACCCGCCACGCCTGACGGGGCATTCATCAGAACCAGGGCGTCTTTCTCCACCACTTCCAGCGCCGCCGGCGCGTACTGCGCCGGGCGGGTGAAACTGACGACTTTTGTGGATTTGAGATGTTCCTGACTCAGCGCCTGGATCGAGAGTTCATCAAGCAGGTGAATACGGGAGGTAAAGACCCCTTTCTCACTGTCCAACGGTACAATCATGCCGTCCTTCAGCGCCGCATCGATGGCCACACGAATTTCCTGAATCTCCGGCAGCTGTTCACTCAGCTCAGCGGTGGTCATCATCAGCTCGCCAAAGGTGAAGCGCGTTTTACTGTCGCTGAGCTGCGAGATGGCCAGCCGGACAGCCTCAGTCAGTTCCGGGCGGGGTATTTCAGTGTCCAGCTGCGCTGCAGGAACGCTCCTGGTCGCCGGCGTCTTTTCGGGGCCGGTCTGTACCGTCTGACGCAGTGTGTCAGCCGGCTGTGTTACAGCCTGACGGGACTGGCTCTCCCGTTCTGCGGGTTGAGCAGGTGTATCGACGCTCTTTTCTGCCGTGGACGACGTCTGCAGAGAAGCCAGCTCATGCCCGGCAGGAACCGGCTTAGCCTGGTGATCTCGCTCCGGCTGAGGCGCGGTCTCACGAAGACCTGCATCACGCGGCACCACGCTCTCCTGATACGCCTTCAGGTCAAATCCCTTCTCCTTCATCTGGCCCAGCCAGCGTTCCATCAGGCGCATCCTCGAAGGGTCGACTTTCGCCCTGCGGGTGTCTTTGGCGGCCACATCCCGGCTGCGCAGCGTGGCTTCAGCCCCCACGGCACCCTGAATTTCCCTGCCCCGGGAGGAATATTCGTCCCTGACGTCTTCCGGAACGCCCTTAATCTCCCACATGCCATGCTTGCCTACTTCTTCCACTTCATGGCCGAGCGCTTCAACCCGCTCACGCAGCGCGCTGCGATAAATTTTCCCGAGCGTGACCTGATGCTTCATGACGGTTTCGATAAAGCCCGCGTTATGGATATAGTCCGTGGCCAGGGCTTTCCATTTGCCCGCATACTCCGTCATGTTGGCAATCAGGAGATGGGTGTGCAGCTGCGGGTCAAGATTACGTGACGTGTCATGCGTGTAAGCAGCTGCCACCATCTTGCCGGTATGTACGATGGACGTGACGCCGTCTTTCGTGTCGCGGGCCGAGATGAGCTTCTCCACATAGCCGGCCGCCACACGGACCGCGTGGTTATGTGCTTCCACCATTTCTTTATCGTTGCCGATAAGTGCCAGAATGGACACGCTTTTGGGGGCGGAAAAGGTCAGGTCATGGCCGGGACGGTGGACGTGCTGCCCGTTAACCTCCTTGCCAAGCCGTGAGCCGTCCGGCAGACGTCCCTCGAGCACGGCCGTCAGATCATCGCCACGGACGTTGCCCTCCAGACCCAGCGCTTTTGCACCCTCTCCCATCCAGAGGCTCTGAAGGCTGCCCAGAAAATAGTAGTTATCGGAATTGCTGTAGTAGCCTGCAGCCTCGCCGGCTGACGCTACTGGGGCGACTGACATCATAATTCAGGCTCTCTGTCGTAATAGTAATGGTCGTTTTCGTCGTAACCCGGGTCGTCCGCGTGACGGTGAAGTAAAATGTTCTCTTCTTCCTGCGCCAGCTGCCGGTGAGTACCGTGGGCTTCATCCGGGGTTTTCGGTGTCACTGACTTCCCTGCCGTCGTCACACTCAGGCCGCCGTCAGGCAGTGCCGTCACTTTCATGTCGAGGTTCATGGACTCACCGCCGTTTTCTTCTGTCTGCGGATCGCTTTCCGAAGAGGCCGGCCGCTGGCGTGCCCTGTGCAGCATGCTCAGAGGTGAGGCGACAGGTGGTTCCGGTACATGATGTCGGTTTCGCAGGGCCTTGAGGGCATCGGGCATTGTTTGTACAGAGTCAGCGGTACCCGGGTGACCGGTCACTCCGTTGGAGACCGGTAATTTGCCCGGTGCTTCAGGCGGTTTTTTCATTGCGCCAACAGAACGGAGAGAAACAACGTTATCTTTTTTCTCTGCAGTGACAGGAGGTGTCACCGTGTTGTGTTTTCCGGCCCCCTCTTCCGGTACGACTGTCGCAGAACCGGAGATAACAGGCTCCATGACAGCTACCTGTTTCCGTTCAGGCACTGTGCCCTGAGGAGGCTTCGGCGCTGTCTCTGGTGTTGCTGTCTTTTTTTCGACGGGCGATGATGCCGGCGTACCGGCAGAAGCAACATGAGCCGTACCGTCAGCTGCGGCTGACATTTCGCTTCCCTTCTCCAGCACTTCTTCACCGGTCGGGAACGTCAGACCGGCAGCTGCCGCTGCGCGCTCGTTCTCCTGAATAACCCTCTCAAGCTCCGGACTGAGCGCATCGCGGATATTGCGCTCAATGAGGCCTGCCTGCCGTTTCTTCAGCGCGCGATATTTCAGCTTCAGACGGACGACCGGATACTCACCCGGGAGGCGAACATAAAAGTTGAGGTTTGGCAGACGCATGATCTGCTCGTAGTCGACAATCGGGTTATTGACCTCGTCCTTACCGAGGGACACACCGTCACGCACCTGGTCCAGACCGTAGCTGTTCTGCTCACGGATTTTGCGCTTACGCTGGTTGCCCAGCTCCTCTTCCACCACTTTGGCCATCTCGGCGCTCGGCGAACGTCCGTACATACGGGTGTTCATCAGGTCAAAGATGCTTTTGGCCAGCTCGCGGCCGTAGACGTGAACCAGCTGCGCCATGTTCTGCATGCCCAGCACGAAACAGCCACCAAATTTACGCGCCTCTGCAAGTGTCTCGGCCAGCTCGGGTATGCGCTGCAGGCTGGGTGCTTCATCGATAATGAACCATACGCGGCGGTCGCTGTTTTCCCCCATGCTCTGCAGCATCAGCGTGGCCAGCGACACCCAGAGTGAGATCAGCGGGCGTACACTTTTGCGATGCCGGGCCTGAGTGGAAATAAACAGCCAGCTGTTGTCATAGCGTTCCTGCGTCATCCACTCCCTGATAGTGAACGGCGGTTTCGTTCCGTCATCCAGCCCCTGCAGATAGCGAAGGGCTTTAGCGTAGTTGGTTACCACCGAGCGAATGGAAATGGCCGTTTTCTCGATTTTCTCCTCAACCAGGTTGGCAGAGGGCGTGTTGGCCAGATAGTCACGCAGATTTTTCATGCTGAGGGACAGCAGGGTTTTCAGGAACTTCTCAATGCTGCGTTCCGGGTCCGTCGACATACGAATTGCGAGATCGGCATAAATGGTTCGCGAGCTGGATACCCAGAACGGATCGGATTCCCCTTCCACCGGAATGAGGCTGGCGGCCAGGTTGTCGTAATCGACCGCGTCAACGCACTCACCCCACATCTGCCAGTTGGCACATCGCTCGTCGTGGGCGTTAAGGATGATATCGGTAGACGGGTTATAGTGGGTTTCTGTGAAGGTACAACCTGAGTCGTAGATGATGGCCCGGTCACCGCGTTTGCGGATGTAGTCGAGTAACCAGCGTATCAGCGTCGACTTCCCCACCCCGATAGTGCCATGCATCAGGAAATTGAGTACCTCCGCCATCCTGACCATATGCAGATCACCCACGCGCAGGTCAGAGATCTCACCGTTTTTGCGCAGTAATTTATTCACTTCCGCTGGCTTGTCGGTCAGCTGCATGCCGGAGAGATATTCGTCCTCGCTCTCCTTTCTGCCGATATTCGCGATAAACCAGGTCACGGCGATAAACACCACCATACTGAACAGCCCGCTGGCACCGGCTGCCCACTGCAGCTCACGCAGGCACTGGTCGCCCATCGCCTGCATGTACGGGTCGGTATAAATCTGCGGCAGGGTCATCTTCAGAACCATTGCCGTCGCGGTAGGCGCATACCAGTAGTGAACGTCGTAGATTTTTGGCGTTCCCGATGCTGGCATCAGGTCGATAAAGCTGCTGTTGATACTGGCGAACCACCACAGGGAACCGTTATCCAGGGCTTCCTGAGGGATTCGCCAGAGAAAGATGGCGGTAGTCAGTACGGCGAACAGGATGAAGATCCAGAATCCTATCCAGTTGTTCACCTGAATGAACATGCGCCAGCGGTAGGCGGTCATCTGCCCGCCCTGGGTGAGGTTTTTTCCTGCGAAGCTCATAGAGTGTTGTCCGGCCGTTATCGCATCACCTGCGTGGTGATGTTCGTTATCAGAGAAGAAGCGTTGAAAAGGGTGATGAAAAAATGTGGTACCGCGTGGGGATTAATCGTCAGGTTATTACATCTGACTCAGTTCATACCTGGCCTGCTGACATCCGTCCTCCCAGTCCTGTTTATTAATGCATGCAGCCACAGAACGGACTGAAGAGGCCACATCCCTATAAACCGCTGAATGCCACTCCCGGGACTCCAGACCATAAAGGGTAAATTCATAGCCAGCCCAGAAAGCAACAATGGTCATTCCCTGCCCCTCAGGAAGTGAACCAAATACATTCATCCAGGCCCTTGCTGCCATCAGCTCACTTTCCAGATGGATAAGTGACCAGAATTCAGCTGAGTAATCTGCACGTTCATTTATCTGATGCATCATGATGGACGAACTCCTTTGAAATTAAGGACGCAACGCTCGCCGCAGACAGGGCTGCGCCTGGCGCAGTCATGCGAGGAAGCGTAATTACTGGTAACTGACAGAAAGCACTGACGCACCCTGCCCGAAGTGAACTCGGTCTGGTGTCAGTTGGAAAGGAGAGGTAATAATTACCGCACTGAGATGTGGGATATCTTTTCAGTGCGGTTTTAATGATAACGAGCTATTAGCTCACTATTGTTGCAGGCGGCTCAACCACCAACAGTAAACCCTTTCGCCTGCATGCAGTTGCGCCATGTTGAACCCGGCTTACCGTTATCAAGAGACGTGGACTCAACGTAAGGGAATCCCTTGATAAGATGGGTTTCCTGAGAAGAATCACCAACCCGAACAATGGTGGCTTCATCTTTCATGATTGACGTTAACTTCGTTGTACCCGCTTTATTTTTTGAAGCGGTGAGCACCTGATCAGAGCACTGGCGTGCAGCTGTCATTTCTGGTTCTTCCGGGGTAGATTTTGGGGTGGAACATCCTGTGAGTACAGCCACGACCAGTGATAAACACACAATTCCTGCTTTTTTCATGCTGATTCCTTATTTTGGTAAACGGGCGGCCTTTGACCGCCAATGCAGTTACATAATGCCGGCGATGGATTTGGCCAGCTGCGCTTCGAGAACAGGTTTCGCCTCTTCAAACTTGAGGTTCACCTTGTTGGCGTTGGATACCACGCGGGTCTGGTATTTAGCGCGGTTGCCTTGCTCGCTGCTGGTTTGCAGCTTAACGCCTGACGTTCCCTGCTTCAGGGCGGCAATATTGTCTGTCGTGACGGTCGCCTTGCTGCGCTCGGAAATTTGCAGATCGGTCACCATCGTGTAGTTCACGTCTTCAACCATTGCATCTGCAGCCATACCAATCAGGCCACTGGCCAGCCCTACACCCAGCGTTGCGCCAGCTGAAGACGAGTTATACGCCGTAATACCCGCGCCCAGTGCCGCTCCCATTGCCGCACCTTCGTACCCGGTCTTGAGGAAGCCCTGCGCATCACGCAGATCCATTTTTTCGGCTTTCAGCACGTTTGCCTGAATCCAGTAGTAGGCGGCGTCCGGAGAACTGGTGACGCGGTAGCCTTTGGCGGCCAGTTCATTTGTAATTTGTGCCTGCAGACCAGACATGTCCTTGTCAGAGGTATTACGGATCTGAAGATAAACCGTTTTCTCTGATGATGGCTCCAGCCAGATGGTTTCACTCATCTGGGTTTTGACATCCAGATTACGTTTCTTCACCGCTGTGGACATGGCGCCACAACCAGACAGAGCGATAGTAGAAGCGATCAGACCAACAACGGCTAATTGTTTTAATTTCATGAATTCTTCCTGTGCATAGAAAAACGTCCCCGTTAGCGAGACAGAACTAACAGTTTTGTTATCGGCAGATGGGGGAGAAGTTTTAATAAGAAATAACTAAGGTGGTAACTAATGATTATAAAAAAGCCACTATCCTTTAGTGGCTTTTTTGGATTTTCACGCAGGTTTCAGATTTTTTTTACCAGTTTGTTAAGTTTATCCAAGACAGCAGAGAAACCATATCTAGCAACCTCGGCATTAATAACCATCTGAGTAATGAACAATGACATCAATAACATTGCTGGGGCAGCGCATAAGAAAACAGTACTTACCATAACCCCTAACAATGAGAAGAGCCAATTGAGCACTATCATAAACACGACTGTCTTCTTACAAGTTCTTCGTAGGCTTGAGATAATAATTGATCCATCTCGTACTTTTTTCGGTACTGTAAGATACGCCAGTGCTGGACCGTATAAGGCAAAGCCTATAATCACAGAAAACAATAGCGCAAATCCATTAGTTGCTAATTCAGCACTCATCGCATCATTGAAAGTAACGACATCCCCAAAACTATTCATGTGGGGCACGTATTGGATTTTCACGATAATCAAAGCGATTAAGTATCCAACAACTATTGAAACTGGAAAGAAAAATGAAAGCTTCAAAGCGTGGATTGGTTTAACTAATTGTTGCGACGTGTCGGATAGGTTTTCTGACACCATGCGAAGGTCTTCATTGATGTTAGCTTGGGTAATCATAAGCGTTTACTCCTATTAACCTGTTCTCCGTCTCAATTCAGCCAATTTTGAATTCATTTCACTTTCGCTGGGTTCTTGAGTAATCAGATGTTGTTTTCCCTTTTCAGTCTCATGCTCTTTAACGAACTTGCTCTGAGCTGAATAATTTTCTCCTTTTAGAATATCACTGGATGCCTGAACAGTGGATTGTTTTTTATCGATTTCGCCAGAAGATTCGTTGATTTTATGCTCATTTTCAGATCTTTGTTCCGCTACACGACGCTGGATATCATTTTGCGGACCAAAACCCTGACCTGACTGTTCATGCAGTTTTGCCTGGTTTTCTTTGAAAGACTCCTGCATCGCATTACCCTGAACCCGCTGCTCCTCAACATTCATTGTTGCATGGCTATGGCTCATTTCGTTCCCGTGGCCTGCTGCTCCCCATTGCTCTCGTATGGTCCCGGATTGGCGTAATTCCTGCTGCATCCCAGCGCTGGAATCAGAGCGTTGCCTTTCAGCCGAATGTCTTCCGGTATCATGATCACTGGATTTAATGGAGAGGCTATCCTGTTCGCTTCTGTGAGTGCCTGACTGGGTTTGGGAGCTTTGTTCCTGTATGCCGTAGTCAGAACGTACTTCGTTATGGCTGATTTCCCGTTGACCAGCTAAGTTCTCACTGTCCGTTTGATTTTGCGCTAACAATGATGACTCATGGCTACCCGAAGCAGAACCGCCTGTTCTTACAGACACGCTTCCCCCCCCAGATGAAACCTGACCACCGTAAGTGCCCGCATATTCCGTCACCTGAGACGCTCCGTCTGTATGGTGGTTCCCCGTGTCGTTCGAATTATAAGAGCCACTCTCGACAGGGCTGTAACGTATACCTCCATCATTACCTGCCGGGCCTGCTCCTTGCTGACGGCTATGGGCCGGCTGAACAATATGCTCACCGCTGAATGCCGCATGCTCATTACCGCTTCTAAGGTCCGCTCTCCCCTGCTGATAATCCCCCATGATTTCAGGTTTGAGACGCTCATTCACGAACTCCATCGCCGCCTCGCGCGCTGAAGGGGCGCTTGTCAGCATGGATTGTGCCTTATCACCGTATTTATTCGCAGCCCAGTCCACAAACTCTTGGGTATAGTTCGTGTCAAGGCTGGCACTCTGGTTCTGGGCCAGTGTGGCCATACGGCTGAACTCATTACTCTGGGTCGAACTGGTAGTGTACTGATGGTACTGGCTCTGGGCATCGTTGAGCGTTGCCGCCAGCTGCTGAACATTGCTGCTTGCCGCGTTCTCGGTATGGTTAGATCCATCACTCACGCGACTGCTGGTAACCATGTCCATTCCCTGACGGAAGTCATTAACCGCCTGGCTGTTTTTATCGTGCCTTGCATCTATAGTGCTAGAGCCAGTTTGTTGAGTTCCATGGCTCTCGTTCATGTTACCCTTCCATTCAGCTCCTGCGTGAATATCACCACTAATTCCCGTAGCCCACTGACCCGCTTTACCCCACAATGATTTACTTGTATCTAACTTAACGCCAGCACCAACATTTGCGCTGACATCTTGCGATTTTGCCATCAGCTGATTATAGGCTTCCTGCGTCGAGATATTGTTCGCTTTCGCATAGCTTTCAGCGGCCGACATCATCATGCTGCCGCCGCGCGTTGCGTTAGTGACCTGGCTGTTTTCACTGCCTCTGGTCAGGCTGTCGCTGGTACCGGTCTGGTGAGACAGCTGTGAGAGCTGCGACCAGCCACTGGTGACGCTGTGGTTGTAGCCATCGAGCGCCGTCTGCGCCTGAACCTGCGACTGGCGGGCTGACTCCTGGAAACCACTGCTGGCCAGCTGGCTGAGCTTCATGTTCACCGGCAGATTCGACATTGCACCCGAGCCGTCGATAACCGTATGGCCACCGGCCGTCTGCGTCTGCGTGGAGCCGTTATCTGCCTGCCACGTCTGCTGACCCTGACGCTGCATCAGGTTGGTATCCATCTTGTTCTGGCTGACATTGTCCATCGACATGTTGTTAAACGACCAGTTTCCGTCTGCTGTGGTCGCAGCCACACCTGCTGACGTGAAGGCGCCCGAGCTGAGTACACTCCCCGCCACCTGAGAGCCCATCGCCGCAGCACCTTTGGTCAGATAAAACGACAGCACCGGAATGGAAAGAGACAGATAACCTGCCAGATTCGCCACGTCCGAATGCTGCAGTGCCACCACATCCTTGTTGGCCAGAACCAGGGGCGTGCCCCCGGACTGACTCTGCAGCCAGTAGTTGGCGGCATAGTTAAGAATGGCGAACATAACCGGCCACATCTGGAAGTAGATAAACCCGGAAACGTATATTTTCAGTGTGTTCAGACCAAACAAAGTGTGATTTGATGCGGCCAGCGCAATCATCAGCGGGAACAGGCATACCAGGATAAGCATCAGCAGAGACTGTGCAAATGGCAGCGTTCGGGTCGCCAGCTCGTTGCCTGCGGCCCAGGCGAGACGCTGTTTGGTGGCAGCGTTCTCGGTGGCCAGATTAAGCAGGTTAGCCGTGTCGGAAGAGCGAGCGGCAAAACCCTTGATCCCCTGCCGTACTGCACTGTTCGTGATGTTATTCTTCATGATCTGCGCAGCAGTCATACCACCGGCATAGAAGTACCCGTAACTTTCTCCCATAGCATTGGCCAGAAGCGCCGCGCCATTCAGTTTGTTGCCGAATACCTTTCTCGTCAGCCAGGTGAACGTCGCACTGCCCGGGTTGACGTCGGTATTGGCCAGCTTCTGTATCTCCGTTGCGGCCTGCTGACAGGTCAGGAACTGACGTGAGGTGGAGGTCATCTTAAAGATGCCCCGCAGCGGGCTTGGGTTACTGGTTATCAGCGTCAGCGGGTCAGTAGAATTGAGCAGCTGATTGATAGTGTATTTACCATTCAGAAGAATGTCGCCGATCACACAGTTTTCCACGTAATCCGGCAGCATCTGAGCCAGCTCCGGGTTTTGCGTAGAGAAGTCACTGGTTTCTGCCACAATCTGCGAGCCAAACAGCATCCCGGTTTTGCTGTAGGTCACCGAGTCGGGTCTGGCCATCAGCATGTCGTAAACTGACGCCATCTTGTACCCGATACTGGTCGTCAGCGACGCGATAGCCGCCAGGCCAACCGGTACGTTATCGGTTACCCAGACCGCACCGGGATCGGACAGGTCAATGACCTGCACTGATCGTTTCGGTACCAGAAGGATGGAGGTCAGGATCATGAAGACCGCCAGCCACTGGACGAAGACCATCGGGTTACGTTGTTTAATGAAAGTGAGCAATACGGCCAGCACCCCGAAGGTACCGGCAATACGCATTAAGGTGTGGAAGGTATTCTGACCGACAAGGGTGACAACGGCGTCCAGCGCCGTTTTCCACATTCCCCCGCCATAAATGGTGTATATCTCAAGCATCAGCGATCACCCCAGTGATAGTTGCTTTGGAAGGAGCCTGAAACAATGGTGGACACCTGCTGCTGCAGGTACTGCATGTTGCGGTCGATACCGTCCAGCGCGTTCTGATCAGCAGCTGACTGCAGCTTCATGTCAGCGAGAAGTCCCTGCGCATGAATGATGTTGTCACGTAGTTTGGCGGCAGCCTCTTCAGGGAAGTTCTTGCCAGCCAGCGACAGGCTTGCCTGTTTTACCAGCTCCTGGAGGTACTGGATCATCAGGTCCTGGGCAATGAAGTCAGAAACCTGCAGCAGGTAGGTGGCGCTCATCCCCATACTCTGAGCGTTAGTCAGGTACTTCAGCACCGGCACAGAGGTGGTGTTCACAAAGCCTTTTTCCTGATCGGTCAGCGCAGTATCGTCAACCAGCTTGTTCTGCATTGAGAGCATCAGGTTTTTGACCAGTGTGACCAGAGCGTTGGACTCGGAAATAGTCAGATTGGTGACAACAGGTCCCAGACACAGTGTGGATTCGTCACATCCGTAGACCTTCGCCGTACCCCCGCGCATCAGGACTTTAATCAGGTCGCGATTATCAACCAGCGGCGTCAGAATTGTCACATCGCCATTCTTGTTGAAAATAATGGAGCCGACGGTACTCATGACCAGTTCCTTCAGCGCGCGGTCGTTGCCGAGAAGACCATTCTTACTGAGAGTATCCCAGATAAGGTTTTTGTTTTTCAGCACCTGATCTTTCTCAGCGTCGCCTGCCTTAGCCGTGACTTTGTCGCCCTGTCCTCCGACAGTGCAGCCCTGCCGGGAAGCCGCCCAGTCGGAGAACATGTTGGTTTCGCCGGCAATGTCCTGGCAGATTTTCTGCTGGGAAACCTGCGTCACTGGCCACAGCCCGCCGATAATGCCCTGAGCGGCCTGGCACGAACTCATGTTCATGGAGTTAACATCACTGGCCAACTTCTGAAGGAAGTCTTTAGCCTGCTTCAGCTCCGGTACCATCGTCTGCAGTGCCAGGTCGAATGCATAGCCGGCGGCGTTACTCATGATTTGTTTCACGAATCGCTGAATTTCCTCGCCGCTGATCATACTGAACGCCCCGAGATAGGCGTCGATACCGCCGCAACCGGCGTTCAGGGATGGCAGTTGCATCGAGACCAGCTGGACATTTTTGACGGGGTTCCGGAGGTAGACAGAGCCGCCGGAGAAGTACCCGGCCGCCTGCCCCTGCCAGGCCTGCGCCTGAGTGACGTTGCCGCTGTAGCCAAGATTATTGAAGAAGCCGTTCAGGTCGCCGTTGACGTCCGCCTGAGCCGTCAACGCAGTCAGTCCTCCAACGAACACGGCACCGGCTGTTATCAAAGCCTTAATCATGCAATCTCCTCCCGGGGTTTCCTGGCCAGGGTCTGCCGGCAGACGTACAGCCCGGTGACGGTGAGTAAAAAACCGATGCTCAGCGAGATAAGCAGGAGCACCGGAAAGTCCTGCAGGCAGGTTGTCAGTTCAGGGCGATCCATGACGCTGACCACCCGGTGGGCCAGCACCCCATAGAAAGCTGCGGACACAAGCAGCGTCACGCTGAATAACAGCCACACGCGCTCGGTACGCGATAACGCATACGTGTTTGTCGTCATTTTGTAGTCCGTTTGTATTACTGAGGGGTAACCTGCGCGCTTGCCGGCATGGGCGGCAGCGTTTTCGGGTCGACGTGGTCCATGTCAGCCTGAATCAGACTGGCCATACGGCTCTCAAGAGCGGGGATGTCCATCACACCCTGGGTCAGCGGGTAGGCTTTCAGGGTGTTGACGTTGACCATAAAGGCCGTCGGTGTCGCAATCGGCAGCCCGTTTCCGAAGAAGGTCACAATCTCGTCTGCAATGGGCGATTTAAGATCGCTCTTGCGCGGGATCATCGGCGTCGGAAATGAGATATCGCCGCCGCCGTCCAGGGTGTACGGATAGACCTTAATTGCATGCTCATCGGCCCAGCCCTTCAGCAGCGGGTCAAACTTCGCGCTGTACTGGCAGTGTGCCTGCATAAAGAGCACCACGGCATAATCTTTCATATTAGCCCGACGTCCGTCCGGCAGCGCCATCAGGCTGGCTGGCGCAGGTACCGGAATGGTGGAGGCGGTGATGGCTGTAGCGTCTGCAGATGAGTTCGTTTTTGACGCTTCAAGCGCCATTAACTCCTCACGCGCACCGGCGTTCGCCAGCAGGGGCAGAGATAACAGGAGCGCAGTGAGTCCGGTTTTAATGTTCATGATCGGCTTCCTTATGCGTCTGTCCCCTTTCGTAACGGAACCAGCGATAACCGGCATAAATCACCATGCCAGCCGCACCGGCCCACATACCATTACACAGCCACAGCAGCCCCTGCTGCGTATGCTCCACGGACCAGGTCATCAGCTCGCTAAGTACGCGCGCCATCGTGCCCCAGAAAATCAGTCCTGCGAGAAGAGTTGGTTTCATTCCTGTGTCTCCTTGTTCTGCCGTACCAGAACCGAATGTCTGTCTGGTGAAATGCGACGCTGAGCGGCCCGGGACAGGCCATATAAAACAAACCACAACCCAAAGCCCAACATAGCGGCCATCATCCAGACGGAGCGCAACGTTGCATCTCCCGAACGCACCCATGAATCGCTGTCAACGGGCCCGCGCTGACATAACACTTCAGGCGGGGCTTTCGCTAAGGCAGGAGGCACAGGCTTTAATGACTCTCCGGGTTCAGGTGGCGAGAAGCGTCCTGCCATCTCATGTTCATTAACGCACCCCATCACCTTGCCGGCAGGCACCCCCTCAGTCAGGTGATGAAAAGTCGTCAGGAATTGCCGGGAAAGAGAGCCGTCTGATGCCGCCAGCATCACAAACACATACAGCACCAGTGCCGGGCCGAGGACGAAGGAATACAGGGCAGCCCGCCCTGCATCGCGGATGAGGGTAAACAGTGTTTTTGTCATAAGGATCTCTCAGGAATTGGGTTTAAAGCCGGTGGCCACGTTCAGGAATCGCTTCGACAGATCATCCTGAGTCATGAAGCCGTATGACAGCGCGCGGTAATTCTTGCTGCGCGGGTCAACCAGGAAGAGCGCCGGAAAGTGCGTGATATTCATCGACCGGGACTGTCCGGTGTCCGGACGACTTTGTGGCAGGGTGGCCGCAACCTGTCCGTCAACCGATACCGGAATAAGTGAAATCCCGTTGGTTTTCGCAAAGTCAGCCACCACGCCCGCCATCTGCACATCGATCGGGTCACTGCCCCGGTAGAAGTAGAACAGACCATACTGCTGCGCCAGCTGCTCCACGGCGCTCTGCCGCGTCTGCTGGTCGCGGGTCTGCATAAACGGCGCCATGCTGTTGTAGTGCGGATACTCCAGGTTGTAGTCGAGATCAGGATGGCTCAGTTGCGCCGCCGCAAAGGACTGGCTGAACATCGATGCCCGGTCTGTCCAGAACTTCTGCCAGCGCAGGAACGTCGCCGTGTTTTCCCGTGAGGGGAACAGGATGGCGCGGTTAAGCGCCTCCTGTGTGTACCCTTTAAGTACCCGGGCCTGCTCCATTGGGGACATCTTACTGAGATCCGGAATGGCCTGCGGTGCTGGCTGCTGCGGTTTCCGGGGCTGCTCAGGGGGCTTTTTCGGTTCGTTGTACCAGGACCAGCCTGTGAACGGCTCTGCCGGCGTCACAATCTCCTCGGCCATCACCGCATGGCTCGCCAGCGCCATGAGCAGGCCACAAAGGACACGCTTCATTTACCACCTCCCTGCTGGTTCACCTGCGCGGCAATGCGTTCCTTAATCTGCTGAACCTGCGTGCTGGTATCGGGGATTTTCTGGTTCTTCATCAAATCCTCGTAGAAGTCAGAGAAGTTGATTTTGTCGAAGTCGATGCTCTGCAGCTCCGGAACGGTGATCCCCCGGCAGTTCGGGCTGTCGCCGCTGCCGAACTTAACGCCCAGCTGGTCGCGACGCCCCTGCTCCTGAATGATGCGGGCAAGCTTGCCGTCAAAGACGCAGTAGACCTGACTTTTCTGGATGCAGGCACCCAGCACCTTGCGATCGCACCGCTCGCCGACGCTGACGGTGATTTTCTTCGCCTTCGCCTTCCCTATAGCCTTTTCTTCATCATCACATGCGGCCAGTCCGGCACTTTGTCCCCAGCCAGAGTCTTTGCAGCAGTTAGAGAAACCGGCAAAGGCCTTACGGCAGCGCATGGCTTTCCCCGTGAAGGCTTTTACCTCAATGGAGCTGCTGGCGTCTTTTGCATCTTCCGCTGCCGAGGCAAGACCTGCCAGTTTTGCCACCGCCGTATCGAAACCGCTGCTTCCGGCACCATTGGTGTCATCACACTCGCCTGACTTACAGATGTAGTCGCCGCCGCAGACCAGGCCACCCGACTGATGCGTGGTCTGACACTGGTAGGTGTAGCTCATATGGGTACACTGCCCGTCGGTCGATTCAGTGCAGGTGTTGCCTGCCGCCGTACAGGAGGGGTTTGTCATCAACGTTCCGCAGGTTCCCGTGGAGTCTGACGGTACGACATAGTTATCGGTGTACTCCCAGCAGTCGCTGTAAACGTCATAGCTCTGGCCATTGTTAACAATGGTTTTATTTCCGCCCGGAGAGGTGCAGGTTGACGTGGTTTTTTGCGCCTTCGACATATCCAGACCGCAGGATGAAGTCCAGTTCACTTCGGGGACAAAAGTGGTCTCGACGGCATTCATAACGAGGACCAGCGTGAAACCTGACGCGCCGGACTGGAAATCCGCTATCTGCTCCCGGATATGTTTTCTACAAACACCCTGATTTCCGCTGGTACATCCGGTGCTTTGATAGGAACCGGCAGGTAACGAGCCCCCCTGCGACAACGGTGTCCCCGGAGCGCCCGGCATTTCCCAGTTAAAGGCTTTTCCGACAATCGTCTGACTGACGCCCCACCAGGAGATTTTCCCGGCATTGACATCGCGATCCGCCCAGTAAAAATGCGCGCTGATCACCGGTCCTGATGCCGGCGCTTTAAAACTAAAACTGAAGGAAGTACCGTTGTTCGTGAAAACAACATCGCCATTGGCCGCCGTCAGTGTGAACGTTTTCTGCACTGTCGTGGTGGATGTATGTCCGCCAGGTGTTGCAGTTCGTGAGCAGGCTTCCACTGAGGCCACATCCTTGTCGCAGGTGTAATTTTCAAAGGTGGTTTTCGATACTGTCACCTCCTTACACTGGTTCGCGGTTCCGTTAAGCACACCGTCTGCGCCGGCTTCGGCATTTTTACCGATAGTGATGAAAGGGGCCTGTGGGTCGATGGCGGGCGTCGGGTTCGTTTTTCCGGAGTTGATAACCGACTGTGCTGCGTCATTACCCTGCAGCGCGGCCTGCCCTTTGTTGGCCAGCCCGCCGTCTCCGCCATCCACACCGCCGTAATACCCTTTCTCCGGTGGGTTAGCGGTATAGCCTGGTATTGCTCCTGTGACGGTATCCGGGTTTTTCAGGGCTCCCGTCCCGGCGGAAGCATTGCCTTTGCCAAAGCTCGCTCCCGCTTCAAAGGCAGGATCAGCTGCGCCAGCCAGGAGCGGAAAAAGCATCAGCACCGTTGAAAGTATTTTTTTCATTTCGCGGCCTCCAGAAGATGGCGTGCCGTTGCCGCACAATCACCACTTTCTGCCACTTTTTCGAGAGCCTGCTGCAGGGGCAGACTTCCCCGAATTACGTCATGGTGGCCAGGACAGGTCACCACCAGGGCGGGTACCGTGGTGATGTTGTACTGAGTAAACAACGTTGGATCGATTTGCACGCCGGCGTCCTTGTCCTCCTTACTCAGCTCAAACATGGCCGCCGCGGTCTGTCGCATGTCGTTATTGACCAGGCCGCGCAGCGTTGGCGGAATGTTGAAACGGCGGGCATCCTTCAGCATGGGTAGCAGACCTTCACGCGGAATACCGAGGCTCACAAAGTAAATAGCCGGGAACGTGTCTTTTTCCCCCATCGTGTTGTTCTGGGCTGCGATATCGCCCTGCAGGCGGTTTATCAGATCCTGTTGCCGCTGCGGCAATACGGGCGCGGCCGCCGGATGGCCCTGCAGGTCTTCCTTCATCGCTGCCAGCGCGTCCTGCTGACCTTTGATCCAGTTATGGTCGGAGACGGAAATATCGGTCTGAGCGCTCGCCAGGGCCAGCGGCGCGAAAGCAACCATGACGCTGATCGTCAGCGCCCGGAGATAAGCGTTTTTCATTGTCATGTCCTTAAAGGAATACGCAGTTACGTTTGCGCCAGAAGAGATAGCCGAAGTTCTTTTTGGAGGATGGAGAGTTATGCGTTGTGCCCCAGAGCTGCGTGCTGGCCCCGAAAGGATGACAGTTACCCGGTTCGGGGTACATGTTGACCATCTGGTATCGCCATCGCTCTTTCGGGATGATCGGGGATGGATACTGGTTACATACGGCGACGTCCGCGCCCACAGAGTTCCAGACCAGCCCCTCACGATGCATCTTGAATGCCATTCGCTCTCCAACCAGAAGAGAGGCCTCGAGCGGAGAAAACTCACCGCTGGTATAGCCGGTTAGCGGGTAGATAGACCCCTGACTTCCCGCGCACCAGAACAGCGGAGACAGAGGAAGACCCGCTGATGAAGCAGCTGCGTCAGCAGCGCAGGCCCCCTGAGCTATCAGGTTGCCGAATAGCGCTGCCTCGGGGTTTATCAGCATCGAGAGCGTACTGTCATTCCAGAGAGGATCGACTTCGGAGAGATAGGCTATATCCATGTCGCCGGTTTGCAGACACCCCAGACTGGTGATGATGTTCAGCCAGAAAATCAGCGGGTATTTGTACCAGTGGACATGGTAGAAGGTACCGGCAGCGGGACGGTCACTCTGCCCTGCGGTTCCCGTTCCCGTTCTCCCGAGATCGATTTTAAAGCCCCCCATGTTGACCATGACGCCCGGCTCACGGGTTACATCCACCATCGCCATTGGCTCCCAGAACCCGATGGCCAGACCGATGCGGTAAAACACACCATATGGGCAAATCTGGATCGGCGAAGCCGGGTTGTTGGTATCCTTTTGGGGGCCAGCGGCCAGCTGAATATTGCCGAGCGTCATCGGAAACAGGCACTTCCAGCAGACATCGCTTATCGGGTTAACCCAGCGGCCGTCACCGGCGTTACTGGCTGCGGCCGTTGCCTGGGATGGCATACAGGAAATAAGAACCAGTAACACACCGGCCAGCCATGAAAAGTGCTTCATTTCACCTCCCGCAGCCATACACAGACCGGGCCGTCCTCAGTGTCATGAATGGAGCCAATGAACCAGCCTTCGCCCTCTGGCGCGGAAGGGAGCCAGTCACTGATGTTTTGTTTCCCCTTTTCCCAGTCGGCGATCACCTGGGGAGGCGCGTCGTTTTCCATCCAGCGGGTGGCACAGGTCAGATTGTGCTGGCGCATCCAGTCGCCAAATTCAGTCTGTGTGACCTCATCACTGGCCGGTGCAAAATAATGAGGGTGCGTCCAGAAGCCATAGCGGTCACGGGTAACCGTCACCGGCCTGACAGATTCAGGGTGAGTCATGGGGTATCTCCGGGAGTGCCGCAGCCACCGGACGGCGGGAGGGCTTAAGAAATGGTCAGTGGTTTTTGGCTTTATCAGCCGCTTTCATAATGATGGCCAGGCGTTGTTCCTGGCTCATTTCGTACAGGGCAAGAATGGCTCCGCGCAGCACGTGAGAGGGTTTGTACAACGGGTTATCGTTGAGGATTTCATCCAGCTGTCGGGCCGAACCCTCATCGTGACGTACTGACGAGATGGTGACATTCCGGCCCTTTTCAGTATCAGGGTCTTTTTTCATGGCGTTACCTGGTCGGGGGTTAATCGGAAACCGGGATGGCATTCAGGCTGAGGCGTAGCGCAACGCAGTGAGCACCGAACATCCTGAAGGGCAGCGCGGTTGTATCAGGTCGTGTTTTTTGCAGGCGTCACGGCGAAAGCGTAGCCGCTGTCATCTTCGTAGCATGCTCCGCTGGATTCCCCCTGTTCTATCCTGCGACCCGCTTCATCAATATAGAAGGCAAGTGCAGCCGGGGTATAAAACCTTCCTGCCTGCGCCCGGACAATGAAATGCCGGTATTCTGACATCCCCGCCGGAGGGAATTGGCCTTCGGAGATATCGTCAGGAACATCATTTCCAGACGGTGAACTAAACCAGCCTGGCGCCACCTTTACCTGTCTCTGATCGGCCCCATAACACAGTTCACTGTTAATTACCTTTCCTGCAATACGTTCCGGTGTTTCAGGAAATGAACGCTGTTTTTTCACTTTTTCAGCCACATCGTTGATGATTCTGACGACATCCCGCGTAAGGACAGACTGTTTTGCACTGACAGTTATGGTGACCTGTTTTAACGGAAAGTTCGTCGGGACAAATTCAGGCACCGGTTTTGTGATGTACCACCCTGCACTTTCACTTCCGCGAATCAACACACTAAGCCACATGCCGGCATAACCATCGTTCACCGCCGCGTCTTCACTGTCTTTTACCTGCTGCTCAGTCACTCTCGGCGTCATCTCCAGCAGACGCGCCCGGAAAACCCGGCGGCTGAGCTTATGCCGGTCTGCCTCTGGCAATATCCAGCGCTGTGATTTATCCCGCGTCAATAGGTAACCTGCTTCAGTCAGGCCTTTCTCCAGCTCAGTCAGCATCACCTGATAGCATTCGCGGTTAGCAAAGGCGTGAACCGCTTCGGCATGTCGGGCACCGCCAAATTGCGCCAGAGGGACGGGTATTCCCGGTCTGCTCTCCCGCGCACGGCGTTCACGGCGTGCATCTGCAAGATGCTGAACAACAATCCAGCCAGCGAGTAGCGCAACGACGACCAGAATACCGGTCATGCCCTCAGTATCACGCAAACATGTGAGCATCCCCTGCAGCCCCTGAGGGCCGGTGAAGCAGCTGATTAACGCCATGCGTTCATCTCCTCCATTCTGTTACGGATAAGCCTGACGAGGTACAGGGGAAACGCCTCATCCCGTTCTTCCGGCGCTATAGGCTGACGCTGGTTATTCGCACACCACTGGTGCCAGGCACCGGCGATCAGCGCCGGTTGCCATGAAGCGATTTCAGGGTACAGCTGACAGAGGCGATTCACTTCCTCTTCACTGCCTTTGGTATCAGCATTGAAACCTGTCATGTGCTGAGACACAGACGGCGCAGCGGTATTGTGTATCAGTGACATTCGGCGTTCTCCTGCCCTTCACCTGCAAACAACCTGTCGAGACGCTCGGAAAGTGACAGCGTCTGGCCCTTTTTACGTTTCGCGCTGTCCTCGGCCCGCATGTTCTCCAGTAAGAGGTGAATGATGTAGTCCGGGAAACGTTCATCACGTTTCGACGCCTCCCGGCTGTCCTGCTGGTTCTGCTCACACCAGTGGAGCCAGGCTTTGGTCACCAGTACCGGATGCCAGGAGTCAATTTCGGGGTACAGCGTCTTCAGCCGTTCTGCTGTTCCCATGCGAGGAGTTATCTCAGCGGGTTTACGCGGTTTTCTGGCGTAACGGCGATGGGATGTAACCGCCTGCCGCATTTCGGGAAACAGGTCACCTAACGTTGTTGCACTCATTTTTTCGCTCCTGATACCGGAATTTCTTCCACTTTCATCACGCGGCCATCGCGCGATATCCGCACGGGGATGTGTTCAAAACCGAATTTACGGGTCAGTACGCCAGACTGGTCGAAGTAGATACGTTCATTAAGCGCATCACTGGTTTCTTTGATGTTGCCGTTCACCAGGATGACCTTTACGCTGGTCTGACCGGCGAGCTGCTGTCGGGTCCAGTTCACCTGCTCCTTATCATCGCCGTCGATAAAAAAGAGCACCTGGCTGAAGGGCACCTTATCCAGAGGATTGACCGTATCGCCCTTTCGGGCGATCACGTTGCCCTGCATGTCAGTGATGGTCTCCTTCACGGTAAATGTCGGGTCCCAGGCAAAGCTGCGGTATTCCTTCGCTTTCGTGAGCCCTTCCACCGGCGTCGGACGTACTGCATGCTCCTTCACTCTTTCCGTTGCCTCTTGGCGCAGACGGTCAAGTTCGCCAGTCTGCTCCATTCCCTTCAGGCGATTCTGGATAAACGCCAGCATGTCCTGCTCTGCAGGCTCGAAGACGTTGCCCCAGGTTCCGAGATCTTTCGCCCCGCTGCCGGCGGAGAGCATCAGCAGCATCATACCCATCAGCTTCAGTCGTCTTTTCACTGGCCCCCCTGAGTGCGGCGCGCAATGTCGGCACGGATCTCATTCGTGATATCCCGCTGGTCGCTCATCACCGCCGGTTTAACCAGAATGATGGCGTTATGTGAGGCCTGCCATTCACCGAGACTCTCTGACAGCGCTGAATTGAAACGCGTTGTCAGCACCCTGGCCTTGTCTTCATCGAGCTGCAGTTGCGCGGACTGCTGCATGAACAGGTCGACTGTCCCCTTCATATCGAAGACCACCACCTCCGGTGTGACGGCTTTCGCCGTCACATATGCCACACCTGTCATGGCCAGCAATCCTGCCAGCCCCAGCATGCTGGCTTTAACCCAGCGGGATGTTTTGCTGGCGATAGTTGCACCATCGTTGACGGTATCGACGTCATACGGCTTGTCCTGTTGTTCACTCATGCTGCTTTCACCCATTCTTCAAGTTCACGAAGTTCATTGCCGAATTTCTTCTCCGCCAGCAGATATGCAGCTTCCTCCGCAGTGGCCCCGGCTTCTCTCTGCAATTTCTGCATGAAGGCAAAGTCCTCACCACGCGAGCTGAACATGGCGCGTGTGACGGGGTCGACGAACAGACGGTGGAAGGAGCTGTATTCCCCGGCGTTTATCAGCAGGGAGCTGTAGCCGGTCTGCAGGGCTGGCTGGAAGCCACGGATAACTTCTTTTTCCATGTCCGAGAACTGATCCGGGTTATCGGCAAGGTACTGTTTAAACGCCTTCGCATCCTGCAAGAGGGTGATTTTGGTGGAACTGTTGTTCCAGGCGGCTTCCGCTTCCTTACTGGCGCTGAAGTCCTTGATGCCCTGGGTGATAGTGATAAACGCGCCACGGTGACGACGCACGGTTCGGTAGCCGGTTTCGATAAACCGTGCCGCGTGCGGGTTGGAGCCACCCAGCAGACGCCAGGCCTCGTCGATGATGCAGACTTTTTTGAGGTCGCGCGGGCTGTGGTACATCTTTTCCTGAATCGCCAGAATGAGCGAGAACAGGATCGAGGAGAGCAGCTTCGGCTTGTCTTCCAGACTCAGCAGCTCCAGTACCGCGAAACGGGTTTCACCATCGAGCGTAGGGGTGTCGGCGTTAAAGTATTCTCCGTCCGGCCCCCAGGTGCAGTAGGTATCGAGCAGCATGGCCAGCTCAGCAAGGCGCGAGATGATGGTCGGCTTGTCTGCAAACGCCTGATTCACATCCTCGTTAGTCAGGTAATTATGGACGTCGTCGATACGGGCTTTGTTTGCCTTTTTCTCCCACGCATCCATTACCGCTTTCTGCAGGATCGCCTCGCAGACGCCATCAAGCGGCTGCGTCGGGCTGGCAAGTACCGTCAGCAGACGCACAATCCCTTCAGCAGAGTGCTTGATGTCTTTGACGTTGGCGAACGGGTTAAAGCGCAGTTTAGAGCCATCGAGATAAACCCCACCGGCCTGATGACAGTAGTTTTTGTAGCTGTCCCCCATGTCAATAACCCAGCCGTAACCGCCGGCGTTTAGTACATCGCGCAGCACCCCCTGTATCAGAAACGATTTACCTGCCCCGGACGTCCCGGTAACCGCGATGTTGAAGTTGGTACTACCATTCTCCTCGCCAAACATGTCGTAGAACGCGACCTGGTTGCGGTAGGTCGGCAGCGGCATACCTACATTCGACAACTGGCGTTCGGCCACGACCGGCATCAGGCTCACCGCGTTCCATGACTTGGCGCGCAGCGTCGCGCCTGTTGTTTTCAGGTCTTCCCACATCCCTTCCTGCATGACGAACGGGAAGCCGGCCAGCCAGTTACGCATCTGCTGGTACTGTATCGTTACCATCTCCAGCTCGTTCTTGCGGAACACGTTCACGGCAGCCAGCTCACAGGCCTGTGCATCAGTAGTGTTGTCCGGCGCGAACAGGGTCAGGTTAAAATACGTGTTGCAGAGTGCAATTTCGTTATTGTTCAGTTGCTCACGGGTACGTCGCCATTCTTCTGCGGCCCTTTTGGTGCCGGGAAAAAGTGCGGCGTAGGCTGAGTTGGCCTTTTTGGACAAATCGGTATCTTTACGAAATGCCTCACTCTGGCTTTTCGTCTGCTCCTCCAGCTCCGTCGTCCAGGTCAGCATAAAGGGACAGGGTATTCCGAGGTCAGGAAAGCGCAGGTTCTGCAGATTGTCAGCCCCCTGCCACAGGGCGAAGCGTTTAGGCGTTTTAGCAAGCTGCATGTTGATGATGCGGCATGCCGATGCCGGCAACCGTGTCCCGCGCGCGTCGATGGTCTCGGGCAACGTCATCCGGAGATGCGACGGATAGACATCAAGCCCTATACCCTGATCAACCACCTGGCGGTTCAGCTTTTCATCCTCGTTGTAGTCGCCTGAGGACGTCAGCACCTGTTCCTGGCGGTAGTTCATCTGCTCGCGTACCGCAGACAGGAAGCCGTTCACATCGACGTTCACGCTGTCGATGCGCGCAGCGCCCAGGGAGACGCGGATGGTGTTGCGGATCTGAATCAGGTCATCAATCACCCGTTGTGTCTGGGAAGCGCGCTTCAGCGGCTGACCATAGACAAGAAAGATACGGTAGTTACGCAGGTAAAGCGGGTAATCGCGTTCGTTGGCCAGACCGTGCAGCGCAGAGCGCTGCCAGAACGCGCGGGTGATTTTATTGAGGTGATCGGCCATCCCTCCTTTCCACATGTCGTTACTCACACCGCGATCGATACGTTCCCCGACACACTTGCTGGCGAGCATGATGACGGTGACGGGAGTCTGGCGGGGCAGTTTTTTGCGCAGCATGTCATCGAGCGCGGCCATCACCTGTTCGTTCGCGCCAGGCAGCGGGGCGGCTTCCATGATGAAGCCTGCAGAGCCGGCGTTGACGAAAATCTCATTGATGTCGTCGTAATACCGGTACGGCAGTGCCGCAACCAGGGACGGGTAGCCCCACGTCTGGGAAAGATTCTCGCGGGCCGTGGCGGCACCGTCTTCCTCTTTCCCGTTTTTCAGCATATCCATCAGGTTGTCGACAAAACTCATTTTCGACCCTCCGCAGCGGCCCGGATTAACTCCAGGCGACGCAGCTTCTCTTCGTTCATTTGCCCGGATAGCGGTGCATCACCGGCTGTTTTAATCTGCCAGTCACAGCTCACGCTCAGAACGGCCAGCGTTTCATCGTCGGTATCGACTGACTGTGTGGCGGTGATTTGCGTCGTTCCTTTCCGTGAATGGACTAACGATTTCGCCAGATGATCGATGCCGTTCTTGCCGGTAACGTAATGGCTGCTCATTCCCCGCCCTCCCCGATAACGCGGTAGCTCTCATCCCAGTGGGATTTGTTTTTCACGAACTCAACCACAGCCGGCTGATGAAAGTTGTCGTCCGTGTCCACCCAGGGGGCAATCCACAGGCGCTGCGTGGCGTCAGGAATACGCTGAACCGGAACGCGGCCCGCCGTGTTAACCGGCACGGGGGTCGCATGACTCGGCGTGGCCAGCGGCGTGACCAGTGAGCCGGATGTTTTCGCGGGCGCAGTGGTCAGAGGCCTGGCGGCGGTGGTTCCGGTTGCTGCGACGGAGACAGGACGGAACGGATTCACGACCGGTGCCGAATTGCGCAGTGCCGGCAGGGTTTCACCCGCAGGCTTTTTTGCGGTTTTCTCTGCCGTCAGGTCATCCAGACTTTTACCCTGAGCGGCCAGCTTGTTGGCCTCACCGGTGGTCAGGCACTGGTCAGTAGCAGTCTTGTTACAGTCGAAATCAGAATTGAGACCGGCGCAGCCGGTCAGTGCGCTGCACAGCAGTGCAGCACCCAGTAGTTTTTTCATGGGGTAACTCCGGTTTTAATTTAAGGGGTATTCAGGGAGGGGTAATACTCAATTTCAATTATTTGCAGTTGCACTGAATCACAGTGAAAACCAACTGCACAGCAAGGCTGCCAAACACGCCGGCATAAAATAAATCCAGCGTCAGAAAGTTCAGGTTCATCTGGATAAAGCCATAAATACTCGCCACTATCAGCATTCCGCCCCACGGAACGACTGAACCATACATAAGAAACCCACCATCGAGTTTGTTAAAGGCTGAGTCGCTAAAGCATACGAGGAACAAGCTTAAGAGCAGACACACTCGCCAGGAGACCCAGCCCATATCACCCACGCCTTTAAGATTGAGCACTGCCCACACTGTCAGTTCGATAGTGAATACCAGTGCTGGAATCAGGATATAGCGATAGTTGTGCAGGATTTTGAGTAATGGATAGCGCGCCATGTTGGCAGACATAAACACTCCAGTGAAATGAATTACAGGAAGACGTTGATGACATGAGCAAGTGCGCCTATGGTCATCAGGGTGAGTAACACTGTGAGCCCTCCAGTATGGTTGTAAACAGAAACACCGGTCGCTCCGGCTGTTATTACCAGTAGTGCAATGGCTCTCGTACGCTTCATTCCTCTCCGATTTTCTCGTTACCGTCAGTGACTTTATGGAGGAACTTCAGGTCAGGTTTCTTTTCTGGCCAGACGGTCCTCACTTCTTCCTGATACCAGTTGCTGACAATGCTGACCTTCAGCCCCTCCGTTTCGGCCTGGTGCTTAAGATGTTCCCAGGCGGGAAGATTTAAGGGTTCATACTCAGAAAGCATCCTGTCGAACACCCCCGCCCAGCTTTGGTTGTAGCGGGGGACAATTCGCCTGCATATCCATTGAGTCAGAAATAGCCAGAAAACCAGGAAAACCAGCGCCCACAGTGAGAGGTAGTACGAAAGAACCGGCCCCCCAACACCGAGAAAGATGGCAACCACCAAGAACATGTACCTGCTTGCTGCCGGAGTGGGCCGACCAGCCTCCCAGTCAGCAATATGCATCCGCATGCTCCTGAGCAGGTTGTTATTACGCTCTTCGTCACGCATTCCGGCTTCCCCCACGAAGAGCGGCATCAGAAATGGCGCTGAACTCCGCGTCCAGCCACTTTCTGAGTTCTTTCTGCGTCAGCTCATCCTTATGAAAAACAGAGAGGGCCAGGGTGCGCATGGCATCAATATCAAGCGGCTCATATGACCGAATTTTCTTCTGTATTTTCTCTTCCCATGTTTCACCAGTCTGTAGCAACCCGGCCAGAATCAATGCCATTCCTATTGCAAAAGAAACCACAGTAAGCCTTTGATTGCCTGACCAGAAGCTGAAAATCAACATCCCTGTAGCGGTTAATGTCCCGACCCAGAATATCCAGTGAGGCTTTGTTTTTTTTCCAGCCATCCAGCGGTTAAGGTCCTCTTCGATACGCTTTAGTTCGCTTTCGCGCCTCATGGAACCTATATCATTCATTTGCCCTCCTTAGTTGATGGTGTCACCCAGACGCAGCTGGCTGGCCTGGCGGAGAACATCATCAGGGTTGATGTTGCCGACTGAGGTGGTGCTGGATGCAGTGGTCTGGCTCGCCGGTTGAGGAGTCACGGCGTTCTGCGCGGCGTTGCCGGCTTTCTGCAGTTCCTCTTTCGCTTTAGCGTCCTCAGCGTCTTCCAGGGTTTCAAGGCGGAAGCCCTTCTGGAACACGACAGTTACCAGGTTGCCAGCACCGATATCAATCACGGGGTGATACTGCTCGGCGCGCTTAATCCAGTACTGGCTCAGCGTGTCGGCCGCCTTACTGGCTCCGCCGCCTATACCCTGCTTAAACACGTCGCCGGCACCGACATCCGCTGTGGCACCGAGGCCGACAGATGGTGTTGCCGCAGATTTGATGCCTTCACCAAAACCTGACAGGAGGCCAGCTGCACCGGCGTAGCCGACAATCATGCCGTTCCGCATGACTGGCTTGCCACGAACGCCGCCTTTCCCCTGATAGCTGACATGGCCATCGAACTCCATATCGACGTGCTTGCCGTTTTTCAGTACGCAGCTGAGTGATTTCGTCCGGACAATCCCGCGCTCGCTGGAGATGTCACCCCAGATTTCCCCCACCACAAAGCAGCCGTCTGCGCTGTATTCTTTGTTGTTCGGCATCTGGATATTGCCCAGCAGTCGGATGGTGACGGGCTGGGTGTTCTGCTGGCCGGTAACACTGGCGTTGGCGTCGGCCCCTTCAATCATGATGGCGTCAGAGAAGGAGCCTGACGGAATCCAGGGAAGTTTTGTTGGCTTTTTCTTCAGGCTTTCATAGCTGAACTTTGTGGTGCTCAACCCACCTGTCATTCTCTGGCCAGAGCCGCCCGGGTAGAACGCTGCGCCCTGCCCCATATTCACACCAGTGGCGGCCGGTGTGCCTGATGGGGTCACGGTGTATTCGGGTGGCCGGGCCTGACCGGCAGCAACAGGACCGGGGAGTGGTGTTCCGTTCTGACCGGCAGGTGGTGTCTGCTGGCCAGTGGTCGTGTTGCTGCCGGGGGCTTTCGTTAGCTGGTCATTCAGGCGCTGAATTTCTTCATCCTTTTTGGCCAGTTGTTGCTCGGTGGTGAGCTTGTTCTGTGCAAACTGCTGGGTGAGCGTGGCGAGCTTGTCCTCAAGTGCGGAGGTCTTGGCCTGCTGCTGTGCCAGTGCGGCATCATTAACCTGCTGGTTAAACGCTGCCGTGACCACGCCAGTCATGTTTGGGGTGGCGACCGGCGCGGGGTGTTTCTGTTCCTGCTGATGTTGCCCGTACCAGATAACGCCGCTCGTGGCGGCGGCGCCTCCCACGATAACGGCGGCAAGAATGGCCAGCTGTTTGCGCCGGGTTTTCAGGTTTTTATTCAGACTCATGGGCGGGTGTCTCCGTCATCTGAAAACACAATCCAGGCGTAGCCTTCGCCGCCAGCGTAGAGCTGATTCTGCGACAGCATTACGGCCCGAACGCCCTTGCGCCAGAAATCGCGCTCGCGCAGGCTGCGGGTGATGCTGCCCGGGTTGCTCATCCGGAAGCGCACAACGCGCAGGTGGTTACCAACAAACTGGCGTTCCGGTGTCAGGCGTACATCACTGGCGGGTGTGTATGCAGGCATGCGGCTGACCGGATACTCCTGGTAGTCGTCCGGCACCTGACCGTTGACTACGGCGCGGGACAGTGCGACCAGTGTTTTTTCGTAGGTCTGCCCTTCTTCCCATGCCTTCGCATCGTCGTTCTTGCGAAGTGGTGGTGACATTGGGGTGAAGCGCAGTGTTTTGCCGTTACCCGGCTGCGGCCTGATGTTAAGGCTCAGGGATGAGCCGCGGTCGGTCTGAATAAACAGCGTGAAGTTCTGGCTGACAAGTGGAGACAGAATAAGTGCTCCGTCGTCGGTCTGGCTCTGGTCATAGGCACCGGTTGGTCCGCTGATGCTGGTAATGAGTTCTCCGTCGACAACAACCTTGCTCGGATTGGTGTTGCTGAGAGTGACGTTAAAGGCGGCGTCGTTCTCAAACGGAATGGCTGCGGGTGCGGAAGCGGCCCGGAGGCCGCTGGTAAATAATCCCGCTGCCAGAAACACAGCAGCAGCTGCCGGTGAAATACGAAATTTCATGGGCAGTCCTGTCAGTTGGTGGTGGATACCGGCTGGAGTTCTTCGAAGCTGTGGAGGTTAATCACACCGTTCTCATAGCTCAGTTTCAGGCGGTAGGTTTTTTCCTGGTCTTTCATTGGCGTGATGATTACGCCGTTAGTGGTGGAGGACTTCAGAACTCCGCTGTACTGCACGGAGCCATCATCCATGACGCGAATTTCTTTCGTGTCGAACTGGGTGGAAATGCCCGCTTTCCTGATGCGTTCAGCTTCAATGTCCAGAGCTTTCTTGAGTTCGTCCCGTTCGTCGGAAGGGACGAATCCAAGAATCATTTTCTGGTTGTTGTCGATGTTTTCCGGGGTGACGTTCAGTCGCCAGTAAATAAAGGAGGCGGCGAATTGTGTCAGGCCTGGGGCATCGACACCTTTTGAATCTGATGTGAAGGGGCGATTAAATGTTAATGGTGTGGTAATGGTTTTCTGGGTGGTGGCAAAATACCATGCAAGCGAACCTGTCAGTACGTTACCGGCCCCCATAAGTAAAGTTAAAGCTGAAAGACCAATAAACGCATAGCGGAGTTGTTTATCGCGCTCTCCTTTAATATTCAGTTTCATGAAAAACTATGCCCTCCAGTGCCGGAAACTTGAATCAGGTATCTGGCGAAAGGTTACTTTGAATAAAAGTGATGGCAGGTGCCAGTAACAGAAATTAAGTAACCAGTATGACCCCTGCCCTTTTTTCAGATATCTGACGATAAACCAGAGGATTCCCGCGATTACACCAAGTTCAACTGACAGGTTGTTAAGCACCCCCAGAACAATAAGGGGTGCGGTAACAATTAACTCATCAATTGGCAAACCTAAATAGCGGTCCTGCTGGTTCATTGTTTCCGGGAAGTTGTATTTATCCTCCTCCCCGCTCATCGTTTAACTCGCGATGCCGAAGGCTACACGGGTAAAGATGATTGCCATTACGATACCGACGAATACCAGCGGTGAGCGGGCCTTGATGTAAATAAACAGGCCCATGATGATTTCGGCAATGTAAAACCATTTAATCAATGAAGAGCCAGAACCGAAGGTGGAATTAACCGTGGTGTTCTGTGAGGAAAGAAGGTCGGTGCCGCCAGCGAATGCCGGGTGAGTGACCATAAGTGCAATTAAAAAAGCGCCTGCTGACTTTAAGTAAAATTTAGTCTGGCGATTTTCGCGTGCTTTGCGGAATAAAGACGCTACCGCCCATCCCTTACCGACGTTAAGGGCACTGCCTTTGGTTAACATGTTTGTTTTCTCCGAAGTAAACAAAAGTGATTCGCGTAAGTGCTTGTTTACGCGGGCGCAATTGTCCCATGACCCTAAAAAAAAAAAACTGTGACGCATGTCACACTTTTTGGAATCATTCAGATTTATCCGAATATGTAAGTGAGTAGGCTTTGTTGACCAGAAAGTATGGAAATGGCCTCCGGGATCTATAGCTATGAAAGTTAAAGAGAAAATGTGGGATGGCCGCGGCCGTCCACGTAAGTTCCAGCCGGGTGAAGCTGTGGAGTGGCGATTGCGCGCTCCGGATAATCTGCTTATGGAGCTGAGAATATGTGCCAGAGCTGGCAACAGGAGTGTGAATGAGGAAATTATTGCCAGGCTTTTGTTGTCGCTGAATTATCAGCCGGGTAAGCCTGTGATTAAAACAGCGGAGGGTGAGAGGCTCATTGCGCTGGCGGTGAGATTTGAGGAATGGCTTGGAAAATTACTTGATGGTGAATCCGTTGATGCTGTGAAGGAAGTTAATATCCCGCTCAAGCAAGAGCAATTGTGGATGTGGCGTGAGGGTGAAAGAATTTTGCTTCCGGGCAAAACAACCGGATATAGCATGCGTATTCCTGAGAACCTTGCGGATGAAATCAGGGCAATGGCGAAGGTGCATAACCGTAGTCTTAATGACGAAATGCTCACCCGCCTGATGAATACGCTGGGTTATTTCACGGAAAGGTTACTTGACCAGAACGAGGATGCGCAGGCACTTAAAGTTCTTTGCATGGAGTTCGAGGTGTTCCTGAAGGAAAAAATAAGGGAGGTGGAGAAAAGTGACCTTCCCTGGGATGAAAAGCCGTCTCAGTGATCGATTCTGGCCGGAGTGTTCCGGCCAAAGAAGTTATTTTACCCTGCCAGGAAGTGGTCTTTTTCGGCTTTATCTTCCGCATCGTTAATTGCACTGATGTTGGTGTTTATTAGCTCTTCCAGTTTCACGCCAGAGTCGGGACCTTTGAGAGTAACGAAGATGTCAGAGACAAGGGCAGTCAGAATCATAATACCTTCTCGTGACCCGGAGACTTTCTTTATAAGGTCGCGCCTAAAACCATCCAGGTCAAATGAGCTTCCTTCTTCTTTCGATTTGTATACCATTAGCCCAAGGCGTACTAATTCGTTGACTATCGAAGAGTAGTTCATCTCAGAAGAGGTGGCCCCTTTCTGTAGCTCTATTTCAAGAATATCATGTATTTCGCGGTCAATTTTGTCTTTAAAGTAAATGTTCTTTCTTGGCATAATAGTTTCTCGATGTTCTAATGCAGTGCCTGATGCGGCACTGCAATGGCGAACTTTAACAGCTATCCGTGGTGCAGGGTTCTGGTAACCAACTGATTTTATATATGACTCATCCCTAAATATGTGTGCTAATCAGGCACTACGGTGTGTGTGCATTAGGCACTATGATGTGTGTGGTTCAGGCACTATCTGCTTTTAACTTACTCTATTAATTGAATACACACAATCCCCACACTTCAGAGTGCTGTATTAGCACACATTGCAGTGCCTGATTAAGCACTGCAATGTGTGTCAGTCCACACACCTTAATCGCACATACTCAAAAATCACGAAATAAAACACACATCATGCCACTGAATTTAAAGAAAAAATCTGCAAGACGAAGTCTTGCGTGGGGTGTGATGTTTTAAAGGGTTAGTAAAGAGCGGCATGTTAATACCGTCTACCGCTCTGGCATGTTTATTTCGGACAGGTGTTAAATCCCTTCAGGAGAGCGCTCACGCGCGTTTGTAGTGAATTTACTTGATTACGACGATCCGCCGGGGTATTTTTTAAAGCGCCTCGCCAGAGCCCGTTTATTTCGCTAAAAGGCCAAACCATGAAAATATCGTTACTGCCTGCTGCTTTACTGACTCTTTCACTATCTGCTGGCGCAGCTCCGCAGATGTGCTTTGATCAGGCCGGGAAAGATTACCAAATTGATCCGCTGCTGCTTATGTCAATTTCGATTAAAGAGAGCCATCTGGTAGCGGATGCGATAAATGGATCAAACAGGAATGGAACGGAAGATGTCTGCGGTATGCAGGTGAACAGTTCCCATTACGGTAAACTTAAAAACTTCAATATTACCCGTGAGCGCCTGTTAAATGATCCATGTATCTGTGTTTATACTGGAGCATGGGTACTGGCGCACAACTTTCGGTCATACGGAAAAAACTGGGACAGCGTGGGGATGTATAATACGGGACCGAGCAAAAAGCTCATTGTACAGCGCAAGGCCTATGCACAGGACATCAAAAATATATATCGTGTATTACTGGCCAGAAAAAAGTTACTTTCTGAACGTCTCGCGCCAGCTGCGGGAAAGGAGCATGATATTAAAATTGCAGAAACAACATCGTCACATAGCGGGCAGTAAAAAGCCGCTCTGTTGAGCGGCTTAATTTTCATGCCTTCAGTTTTGCAAACTCCTCCGCCATTTTCCAAAGCACCTGATTTAATTTGATGTCACCATCTATTCCGGTGACTTCCCGCGTTCTGGTCATCTTCCCTTTTTCCGTTCTGCCACGAATTCCCCCACGGATCACATTTTCCTGCACCACGTTAAACGTGGTCCATAAATCCTGGCCTCTGTCGAGCACACGGCGAGGGTTAATAATTTGCTCCGGTGTAATCGGCGCTGGTTTTCCATCGTATTTAAGTTCCAGGGCGGTCGCACCAAAAAGGCGCTGCTCAGGCAAAGTGAGCTGAATGCTTTTCATGAGGTCTATATTTTCATCAACCGCGTCTAATGTTTTCAGCACCGTGTAAGCGCCTTCAATAACCTGCCCGACAATATCCCCTTTGTGGGGTACGCGGATTTCACCAAAATCCTTCCATGCAACCAGACCATTACTGCAAACCTGACGGAACATACCGGGGATCATTTTATAGCTGCTTGAACCATCATGGCTATTCAGCAGAATAATTTCCGGTACTTCTTTTCCGTTAATCTGGTCATGACGGCGCAGGCGAAGCATATGCTTTGTAAAGTCGCGTTTATCCTGGTCGCGTGTACGTGACTGAGTGGCATAATATGGCTGAAAACCTTCATCACGTAAGCGATCAAGAATGTTAATGGTCGGGATATACGTATAACGTTCAGAGCGTGAATCGTGTTTATCCGATGAGAACGCGCTGGGAACGATGCGCTGTAATTCATCATTAGTCAGCGGACGGTCTTTACGGATCGAGGTAGGCATACGATAACGGCTTGCGAAACTGACCATTTTTATTTACTCCTGATTATTTAGTTAGAGATGAAGAAATAACGCGGTGAAAATTATCCATCGGCATTGCAGCTGCCACCGGGCGACCATCTACAAACCAGACAGAGATATAATCCGGGCATTCGTCATTTATTAACGTCAGCTCAGTGGCATTCTCTGGCGGCGTAAAAATTGCCGGTTGTGGCTCCCCTTCCGATGCTGCCAGGACCCAGCAAAACAGATCCGTGAACTGGGACATGGTGAGGTTTGAATCACATCTTCCGGT
>NZ_SJON01000022.1 GCF_004331385.1 Enterobacter quasihormaechei | reverse complement strand
ACGGCGGCTTGCGTGCCGTTGTTCCGTGTCAGTGGAGGCGCATTATAGGGAGTTCTTCCGAAGTGACAAGCACTAAATACAAAAAACTTTTCGTTCGCTCACTTTTCAAACTTAACGCTTATTTAACCCGCGGATCGTCCGTTAAACGCGCAATTTCACGGGCAAAACTGGCGACCTGAGCCCAGTCGGTGTAGACCACTTCTTTACGCGTATCCGTTTCACCACCTGTCATCTTCATGATCAGGCGGATCATAAAGCGGTCATACCAGCTATAGCGCGGGTAACGCAGCGCGCCCGCAAAGACAGAACAGATATCGGGCTGCCATGGCGAATTCAGTAAAAACTTGCGCGTATAGCTGTTGGTCTGCGGCGTACGCTTCTCCGCTTTACGGGCAACCAGGTTGACCGAGTAAAACGCGCCAGGCCGCTTCGCGAGTTCCGCCGTATGCTTTTTCACAAAACGATCCAGCGCAGGGTGGAAATGACCGTAACGAATTGAAGCGCCAATGACCACACGGTCGTAATCCTGCCAGGCAATCTGTTCTGTGCGATTCAGGTTCACCACATCAGAATAAATGCCCAGCTCTGTGAGTTCAGAAGCCAGATAAGAAGCAATCTCACGCGTTTGACCGTCACGCGTTGAGAAAAGAATTAACGTTTTCACTTATGTCTCCTTACTCACGCCAGAATGTTGGGGTAAACAGCACCAGCAACGTAAAGACCTCAAGACGCCCAAATAGCATATTGGCAATTAAGATCCACTTCGCCACCGGGTTCATACTGGCGAAGTTATCCGCCACGACGCCCAGCCCCGGCCCCAGGTTGTTTAACGTTGCCACCACAGAGGCGAAGGCAGAGAAATCATCCACACCCGTGGCGATAATCGCCAGCATACTGACAATAAAGACCAGCGCATAAGCGGAGAAGAATCCCCACACCGCTTCGAGGATACGCTCCGGCAGCGCGCGGTTTCCCAGCTTAATGCTGTAAACCGCATTCGGGTGGACCAGACGTTTCAGCTCACGGTTCCCCTGCTTGAACAGCAGCAGTATACGGATCACCTTCAGACCACCGCCCGTCGAACCGGCGCAACCGCCGATAAACGCAGAGCACAGCAGCAGCACCGGCAGGAACAGCGGCCAACGCGCAATACTGTCCGTGGTGAAACCGGCGGTTGTCGCCATCGATACCACCTGGAAGAAGGCCTGGTTCAGGGTCGTGACCGCCGAGTTATAGACATCATGGAACCACAGTACCAGAGTACAGATGATCACCAGGGTCAGCTGGACACCAATAAACATCCGGAATTCCGGGTCGCGCCAGTACACCTTCAGGCTACGTCCGCTGAGCAACGAGAAGTGTAGACCGTAGTTACAGCCTGAGATCAGCAGGAAAATGGCAATGATGGTATTGATTGTCGGGCTGTCGAAGTAACCGACGCTGGCATCATGGGTAGAAAACCCGCCGATGGCGATAGTCGCGAAGCTGTGCCCGATGGCGTCGAACGCGGGCATTCCGGCGAACCACAGCGCCAGCGCGCAGGCCACCGTCAGCAGGACATATATAAGCCACAGGGTTTTCGCCGTCTCCGCAATACGCGGGCGCATCTTGTTATCTTTCAGCGGGCCAGGCATTTCTGCCCGGTAAAGCTGCATCCCCCCGACGCCCAGAATCGGCAGGATAGCCACCGCCAGGACGATGATCCCCATACCGCCAAACCACTGGAGCATCTGCCGGTAAAAGAGAATCGCATGCGGGAGCGAATCCAGCCCCACAAGCGTGGTGGCGCCGGTGGTCGTTAAACCGGAGAACGATTCAAAAAACGCATCCGTGATGGTGAGATTCGGTTGTTCAGAGAAGATAAACGGCAGCGCACCCACGCTTCCCAGTACCGTCCAGAACAGGACCACAATCAAAAAACCCTCACGGGATTTCAGCTCACCCTTCTCACGACGGTTTGGCCACCACAGCAGCGAGCCAATCGTCAGCGCGACAAAAAAGGTTTGCGTGAATGCACGCCCCGCACCGTCCCGGTAGATGAGCGCCACCAGTCCGGGGATGATCATCGTCCCGGAGAAAAGTATGACCAGCAATCCAACGATTCGGGTAATGGCACGAAAATGCATCTCTGCCGCTTCCTTAGGTATTCAAAATGATGAGGTGGGGATTATTCTTCAATCGGCAGTAATTGCAATGAACCGCGACTAAAATCAGCGAGTTTTGCTGAAAAAGCAGCCAGTTCCGCCTGAGGAAGCGCCACGCGTAGTTGCACCATTGCCTGATAATCACTGTGTGCGATGACGCCGTTAAACTGTTTAAGCAGTGCGTCGATACCCGATAGCTGGGCGTAATCGCATAACAAAGTATATTCTGTCAGCGGCGTTTTGCGGGTCGTTATCAGAAGATTAAGCGCCTGCTGAACACCACCGCCGTAGGCTTTAACCAGGCCGCCTGTGCCTAACAAAATGCCACCGTAGTAGCGCACAACGACGGCGGTGATTTCACCCACACCGCTGCCCATTAGCTGGGAGAGCATCGGTTTTCCGGCCGTGCCCGCCGGTTCACCGTCATCAGAAAACCCGAGCTGCTGTGAGTCATTCGGCGGCCCTGCGACCCACGCCACACAGTGGTGGCGGGCATCGGGGTGCTGCGCGCGAACGGACTCGACGAACGCCTTCGCCGCCTCCACGCCGTCGGTATGCGCCAACAGCGTGATAAAGCGGCTTTTTTTGATTTCCTCAACAAAGGTGACCGGCTCAGCCGGTATCAGCCAGCTTTCCATCAGGCCAGCTTCAGATCTCGCGTCATGTTCTCAATGCTGTTCTCGTGAATAACCACGTTATCCTCGATACGAATGCCGCCAAACGGCTTCAGCGCTTCAATTTTCTCCCAGTTGAAGTGCTTGCTGAATTGGCCTTCACGCCACGGCGCCAGCAGGGATTCAATAAAGTAGATGCCCGGCTCGATGGTCAATACCATACGCGGCGCCAGAACGCGGGTGCAGCGCAGATAAGGATATTTAGACGGTGCCGCCAGGTGCGTACCGGTATCATCCTGCATAAAGCCTGCGACGTCATGAACCTGCAAACCCAGCGGGTGGCCGATACCGTGCGGCATAAATGGCCCGGTCAGATCGTTCTCAACCATCGCCTCTTCGCTCATGTCTTTGACAATCTGATGCTTACGCAGCAGTTTCGCGATGCGCTGATGGAACTGGATGTGGTAATCCACATAGCTGGTTCCCGCTTTCATGGTGCCAATCAGCGCCAGCTGTTCATCGTTCACGTCTTTAATCAGCTGCGCGAAATCGGTATCCGCATTCGCCGCCCAGGTACGGGTCAGGTCTGCCGCATAGCCGTTGTACTCTGCGCCGGCATCCAGCAAGAAGCTGCGCATCTCAGCCGGAACCTGATGATCCAGTTTGGTGTAGTGCAGAACAGAGGCATGCTCGTTCAGCGCCACGATGTTGCTGTAAGGCACATCGGTATCGCGATGGCCGGTCGCGGTCAGGTAGGCCTGATTGATATCGAACTCGCTCATGCCGGACTGGAACGCTTCATGCGCCGCACGGTGGCCATTCACCGCCGTTTTTTGCGCTTCACGCATGCAGTAAAGTTCATAGTCAGTCTTGTAGGCGCGATAGTAGTGCAGATAATCCAGCACGCCTTTAGGGTTAAGTTTATCTGCCGGAATATCCAGACCCAGCGCACGCTCGGGAACCGGACCAATGTAGCCGATGTTGCCGCGCGCCGCTGGCAGCTGGCTGCCAATGCCGTCCGCTTTTGGCAGCGCAATCACGTCAATTTCTTCGGTCCAGAATGAGGTCGGCAGCGGTTCCACGTTGTGCCAGTAATCGACCGGCAGGTAGAACCACAGTTTCGGCTTGTTCACGCCATCCACCAGCAGCCAGCAATTTGGAACCTGTGTCACCGGCACCCAGGCTTTAAACTGCGGGTTAACCTTGAAGGGATAAGCATGGTCATCAAGAAACGTATTCATCAGCTCGCCGGAGTGGATCAGCAGAGCATCCAGCTTGAAGCGGGCCAGTACATCGCGGGTACGTTCCTGTAGGGTAACGATATGATTTTTATAAAGCGAAGCCAGTGAGTCCATCATTCTTCCTTTCGTTTTTTTGACCTCAAGTCATCGCATCTTAGCACACCTCACTCCGGCTGCGTGATTTCCACCGACCGTGATCAGCGCAGCAATTTCTTAATGAGTAATTTGCATTTTATTAACATAAATTCCACACTCCGTCTCATCTGGTATGACCAGATCCAATTGCTGGATTCAGGAGACCGACATGCTCTACAAAGGCGACACCCTGTACGTAGACTGGCTGGAAGATGGCATTGCCGAACTGGTGTTCGATGCCCCCGGCTCAGTGAACAAGCTTGATACCGCGACGGTGGCCAGTCTTGGCCAGGCGCTGGATGTACTTGAAAAGCAATCAGATTTAAAAGGGCTGCTGCTGCGCTCCAACAAAGCGGCCTTTATCGTTGGTGCGGATATCACCGAATTCCTGTCGTTGTTCCAGGTTCCTGAGGAGCAGCTGAGCCAGTGGCTGCACTTTGCCAACAGCGTCTTTAATCGTCTGGAAGATTTACCTGTGCCAACGATTTCCGCCGTTAACGGCTACGCGCTGGGCGGCGGCTGCGAATGCGTGCTGGCGACAGATTATCGTCTGGCAACGCCGGACCTGCGTATCGGCCTGCCGGAAACCAAGCTGGGCATCATGCCGGGCTTTGGCGGTTCCGTGCGTATGCCGCGCATGCTGGGCGCCGACAGCGCCCTGGAAATCATCGCTGCCGGCAAAGATGTCGGCGCGGAACAGGCGCAGAAAATCGGTCTGGTGGACGGCGTAGTTAAGCCTGAAAAACTGACTGAAGGCGCTGTCGCCATCCTGCGTCAGGCGATTAATGGCGATCTCGACTGGAAAGCCAAACGCCAGCCGAAGCTGGAGCCGTTAAAGCTCAGCAAGATTGAAGCCACCATGAGCTTCACTATCGCCAAAGGCATGGTGATGCAGACGGCGGGTAAACACTACCCGGCGCCAATCACGGCGGTGAAAACCATTGAAGCGGCAGCCCGTCTGGGCCGTGATGAAGCCCTGAAGCTTGAAAACCAGAGCTTTGTCCCGCTGGCGCATACCAATGAAGCCCGCGCGCTGGTTGGCATCTTCCTGAACGATCAGTTCGTGAAGGGCAAGGCTAAGCAGCTGACCAAAAACGTTGAAACGCCAAAACACGCGGCGGTGCTCGGCGCCGGCATTATGGGTGGCGGTATTGCTTACCAGTCGGCCTGGAAAGGCGTGCCGGTGGTGATGAAAGACATCAACGAAAAATCCCTGACGCTGGGCATGACCGAAGCCGCCAAGCTGCTGAATAAACAGCTTGAGCGCGGCAAAATTGACGGTATGAAACTCTCCGGCGTGATCTCCACCATCCAGCCAACGCTGGAATACAGCGGCTTTGACCGCGTGGACGTGGTGGTTGAAGCGGTCATTGAGAATCCGAAAGTCAAAAAAGCAGTGCTGGCCGAAACGGAAGAGAAGGTGCGTCCTGAGACGGTGCTGGCCTCCAACACCTCCACCATTCCTATCAGCGAGCTGGCAAGCGTGCTGAAGCGTCCGGAAAACTTCTGCGGAATGCACTTCTTTAACCCGGTGCACCGCATGCCGCTGGTCGAAGTGATCCGCGGGGAAAAAACTTCCGACGACACCATCGCCAAAGTGGTGGCGTGGGCCAGCAAAATGGGCAAAACGCCAATCGTTGTTAACGACTGCCCGGGCTTCTTCGTTAACCGCGTGCTGTTCCCCTACTTTGCCGGCTTCAGCCAGCTGCTGCGCGACGGCGCGGACTTCCGCAAGATCGACAAAGTGATGGAAAAACAGTTCGGCTGGCCGATGGGCCCGGCCTATCTGCTGGACGTGGTCGGGATCGACACCGCGCATCACGCTCAGGCGGTGATGGCAGCGGGCTTCCCGCAGCGCATGCAGAAAGATTATCGCGACGCGATTGACGCCCTGTTCGACGCCAACCGCTTCGGGCAAAAAAACGGCATGGGCTTCTGGCGTTATAAAGAAGACAGCAAAGGCAAGCCGAAGAAAGAGGAAGATCCGGCGGTGGATGGCCTGCTGGCGGACGTATGCCAGCCGAAACGCGACTTCACCGACGACGAAATTATTGCCCGCATGATGATTCCGATGATCAACGAAGTGGTGCGCTGCCTCGAAGAAGGCATTATCGCCAGCCCGGCAGAAGCCGACATGGCCCTGGTATACGGCCTCGGCTTCCCTCCGTTCCACGGCGGCGCGTTCCGCTGGCTGGATACGCTCGGCAGTGCCCGCTACCTCGATATGGCGCAGCAGTATCAGCACCTCGGCCCGCTGTACAACGTGCCGGAAGGCCTGCGTAACAAAGCGCGCCATAACGAACCCTACTACCCAGCAGTTGAGCCAGCCCGTCCGGTTGGCGCACTGAAAACGGCTTAAGGAGTCACAATGGAAAAGGTTGTCATTGTTGATGCGATTCGCACCCCGATGGGCCGTTCAAAAGGCGGCGCGTTCCGTAACGTGCGCGCGGAAGATCTCTCCGCGCACCTGATGCGTAGCCTGCTGGCGCGTAATCCGGCGCTGGACCCCGCTGCGCTGGACGATATCTACTGGGGCTGCGTGCAGCAGACCCTTGAGCAGGGCTTCAACATCGCCCGTAACGCCTCCCTGCTGGCGGAGATCCCGCATTCGGTTCCGGCCGTTACCGTCAACCGCCTGTGCGGTTCGTCGATGCAGGCGCTGCACGATGCGGCGCGTATGATTATGACCGGCGATGCGCAGGCCTGTCTGGTCGGCGGCGTTGAGCACATGGGCCACGTGCCGATGAGCCACGGGGTTGATTTCCACCCTGGCATGAGCCGCAACGTGGCGAAAGCCGCAGGCATGATGGGCCTGACCGCCGAAATGCTCTCCCGCCTGCACGGCATCAGTCGTGAAATGCAGGATGCTTTTGCCGCGCGCTCTCACGCCCGCGCCTGGGCCGCCACGCAGTCCGGTGCCTTTAAGAATGAGATCATCCCGACCGGCGGACATGACGCGGACGGCGTACTGAAGCAGTTCAGCTACGACGAAGTTATCCGTCCTGAAACCACGGTCGACGCGCTTTCTACCCTGCGTCCGGCTTTTGATCCGGTCACCGGCACGGTAACGGCGGGCACCTCTTCTGCCCTGTCCGACGGCGCCGCCGCGATGCTGGTGATGAACGAAAGCCGCGCCCGCGAATTAGGCCTGACGCCACGCGCCCGCGTGCGTTCGATGGCGGTGGTGGGCTGCGATCCGTCGATCATGGGCTACGGTCCGGTTCCGGCGTCAAAACTGGCGCTGAAAAAAGCGGGGCTGAGCGCAAGTGATATCGATCTGTTCGAGATGAACGAAGCCTTCGCCGCACAGATCCTGCCGTGCATTAAAGATCTGGGCCTGATGGATCAGATCGACGAGAAGATTAACCTCAACGGCGGCGCGATCGCCCTCGGTCACCCGCTGGGCTGCTCCGGGGCGCGTATCAGCACCACGCTGATCAACCTGATGGAACGCAAAGATGCCCAGTTCGGGCTGGCAACGATGTGTATCGGGTTGGGTCAGGGGATCGCGACGGTGTTTGAGAGAGTGTAAGGCTATAACGTAGGCCCGATAAGCTTCGCGCCATCGGGCTTTTGCCGGGAGGCGCTGCGCTTTCCCGGCCTACGAAGAATAAAGTTTAGTTGCCGTTCTTCCCGCCTGTCAGGGGCGGGTTTTTTACATTATTGCAGCAGCGAAATATCCGCCACGCGCAGGAACAGCTCACGCAGTTTCTCGAGCATAGAGAGACGGTTAATACGCAGCTCTTTATCTTCCACGTTTACCATCACTTTCTCGAAGAAGGCGTCGATGATGTCACGCAGCTCCGCCAGCTCCACCAGCGCTTCCTGGTAGCGGCCTTCCGCGAAGTACGGCTCAAGCTTGTCGCGCAGCACCACAACCTGCATCGCCAGAGCAATCTCTTCCGGCTCTTTCAGCGTCGCGGCGTTTACACGCTCGTTCAGCGTCTCGTCGGATTTCGCGAGGATGTTAGATACACGCTTGTTGGCCGCAGCCAGAGCTGACGCCGCTTCCAGCGTACGGAAGTGGGATACCGCTTTCATACGCGCATCGAAATCTGCCGGACGGGTCGGACGACGCGCCAGCACCGCCTGAATGGTGTCAACGGAGTAACCTTCGTCCTGATACCACGCGCGGAAACGACCGAGCATAAAGTCGATAACATCATCCACAACCTTCGCGTTGGTCAGCTTATCGCCGTACAGACGCACCGCTTCTTCAGTCAGCGTTTGCAGATCGAGGTTCAGGTTCTTCTCAACGATGATACGCAGCACGCCCAGCGCGGCGCGACGCAGCGCAAACGGGTCTTTATCGCCTTTCGGATGCTGACCGATACCGAAGATACCCGCCAGGGTGTCCATCTTATCGGCAATCGCCACGGCGCAGGCAACCGGGTTGGACGGCAGATCGTCACCGGCAAAGCGCGGCTGATACTGCTCGTTCAGGGCCACCGCCACGTCTTCCGCTTCGCCATCGTGACGCGCGTAATGCATGCCCATGACGCCCTGGGTGTCGGTGAATTCGAACACCATGTTGGTCATCAGGTCGCACTTGGAGAGCAGGCCCGCACGGGTAGCGTGGTTCACGTCCGCGCCAATCTCACGGGCAATCCAGCCGGACAGCTCCGCGATACGGTCGGTCTTGTCGCGCAGCGTACCCAGTTGCTGCTGGAACAGCACGGTTTGCAGACGCGGCAGGTTATCTTCCAGACGTTTTTTACGGTCGGTGTTGAAGAAGAACTCGGCATCCGCCAGACGTGGGCGCACCACTTTCTCGTTACCGGAGATAATCTGGATCGGATCTTTCGATTCGATGTTCGCCACGAAGATGAAGTTTGGCAGCAGCTTGCCGTCGTTGGCGTAAACCGGGAAGTACTTCTGGTCACCCTTCATGGTGTAAACCAGCGCTTCTGCCGGAACGGCCAGGAATTTCTCTTCGAATTTCGCGGTCAGCACAACCGGCCATTCCACCAGAGAAGTTACCTCTTCCAGCAGGCTGTCGCTCAGATCGGCATTACCGCCAATCTTACGCGCCGCTTCTTCTGCGTCCGCTTTAATTTTGGCTTTACGCTGTTCGTAGTCAGCAATCACTTTACCGCGCTCCAGCAGGATCTGCGGGTACTGGTCGGCATTGTCGATGGTGAACTCTGGCTCGCCCATAAAGCGATGGCCGCGGATCACGCGATCGGACGCTACGCCCAGAATGGTTGCCGGAATAACGGTATCGCCCAGCAGCAGGGTCACGGTGTGCACCGGACGCACGAAGTGTACGTCGGACGCGCCCCAGCGCATCAGCTTAGGAATCGGCAGCTTAGCCAGCGAAGTCGCGATCATATCTGGCAGCAGCGCTTCCGCACTTTCGCCTTTGACGTGGGCACGATACAGCAGCCATTCACCTTTATCGGTGGTCAGACGCTCGGCCTGGTCAACGGTGATACCGCAACCGCGCGCCCAGCCTTCTGCCGCTTTGCTCGGCTTGCCTTCCGCGTCGAACGCCTGAGCAATGGCCGGGCCACGTTTCTCAACTTCACGATCCGGCTGAGACGCCGCCAGGTTTGCCACCTTCAGCGCCAGACGACGCGGCGCAGCAAACCACTCAATTTTACCGTGCGCCAGGCCAGCGTTATCCAGCTCGGCAGTGACGTTCGCAGCGAAAGATTCAGCCAGGCTGCGCAGGGCTTTTGGTGGCAGCTCTTCAGTGCCGATTTCCACCAGGAAAGTTTTCTCAGACATGGCCGCCTCTTATTTGTTTCGGTTGCACATCGGGAAGCCAAGGGCTTCACGGGACGCGTAGTAAGCTTCTGCAACGGCTTTGGTCAGGGTACGAATTCGCAGAATGTAGCGCTGACGTTCAGTCACGGAGATGGCTTTGCGGGCGTCCAGCAGGTTGAAGCTGTGGGCAGCCTTCAGAATACGCTCGTAAGCAGGCAGCGGCAGCGGAGTCTCCAGCGCCAGCAGCTGCTGGGCTTCTTTCTCGTACTGCTCGAAGCAGGTGAACAGGAAGTCCACGTCCGCGTATTCGAAGTTATAGGTGGATTGCTCCACTTCGTTCTGATGGAACACGTCGCCGTAGGTGGTTTTACCCAGCGGGCCGTCGCTCCAGACCAGGTCGTAAACGCTGTCTACGCCCTGAATGTACATTGCCAGACGTTCCAGACCGTAGGTGATTTCACCGGTGATCGGCTTACATTCGAGACCGCCGACCTGCTGGAAGTAAGTGAACTGGGTCACTTCCATGCCGTTCAGCCACACTTCCCAACCCAGACCCCAGGCACCCAGCGTTGGGTTTTCCCAGTTATCTTCCACGAAGCGAATGTCGTGAATGGTTGGATCCATACCCAGCTCTTTCAGTGACCCGAGGTACAGTTCCTGAATATTGTCGGGTGATGGCTTAATCACCACCTGGAACTGATAGTAGTGCTGCAAGCGGTTCGGGTTCTCGCCGTAACGGCCATCGGTCGGACGACGGGATGGCTGCACGTAGGCGGTTGCCATTGGCTCTGGCCCTAACGCGCGCAGGCTGGTCATCGGGTGTGAGGTGCCTGCGCCAACTTCCATGTCCAAAGGTTGAACAATGGTGCAGCCCTGACGAGCCCAGTAATCCTGTAAGGTCAGGATCAGGCCCTGGAAGGTCTTGGTATCAAACTTTTGCATAGTATTTCGTGCTGGATACGTGTGGTTTTAAATGGAAGGGATCAGTATACCCGCTGGCTGCAAGATATACAGTACGAAACGGGGTTGTTTAGGGAAAATTGGGGAATAAGGTCTACCGCCAGAACCGGTGAAGGCTCTGGTTGCTGATTATCCGAGCAATTTAGCGCATCGAGAGATGTAAAAACTGGCCGTCTGCATCAAAAGAGCAGACAAAGCCCTCTTTACGCGCAGTATAGCCTTTCAGTTCATAGCTGCCCTGAAAGCGCTCGAAGCCGTTAATATGAATTTTTTGCGCCTCGGAATTATAGCGATGAGCCGCCTCACCTATGCACAGCTGTTCCATATTTAGGGAACGCTCCGGGCTCATTTTCCCCTGCTGCGCTTTCTGGACAGGGGCCTCCTGAGAAGCACTGCACCCTGCTAATAAAAGCAGCAGAAAGAGTGACGCCCCACGCTTCATCATCATTTTTATTACCGCCCCGGTCAGTGGCTGTTATTTTTAGTAGCAACACGTTTATAGATTAATGTTCAACATTCTGCGAATCTCGCCAGCTCGCGACAAGACAGCCTGGCTAAACTCAGAATTTTCCAAGGGAAAAGTTTTACGCTACCGCAGTCACACTTTCTTTATCAGGAATACAGAGGAACTGATGCAGTCAAAAATTAACTGGATTGATAACCTGCGGGGAATAGCCTGTCTGATGGTGGTGATGATCCACACAACGACCTGGTATGTCACGAACGCGCACAGTATCAGCCCCGTTAACTGGGACGTCGCCAATATTCTGAACTCGGCCTCCCGGGTGAGCGTCCCGCTGTTCTTTATGATTTCCGGTTTTCTCTTTTTTGGTGAGCGTAGCGCGCAGCCGAGACATTTCATCCGTATTGTCTCCTGTCTGCTGTTTTACAGCGCCATTTCGCTAATCTATATCATCCTGTGCACGTCCATTAACGCCGAACGTTCCCTGCTCAATGTGCTGCAAAAACCGGTGTTCTATCATCTGTGGTTTTTCTTCGCGATAATCGTTATTTACCTGGTTTCTCCGTTAATTCAGGTAAAAAACGTCAGCGGTAAAATGCTGCTGGCCTTGATGGCGATCATCGGGATTGTGGCAAACCCGAATACTCTCTCACAAAAAGTTGATGGCTTTGAATGGCTTCCCGTCAACCTCTATATCAACGGCGACACGTTTTATTATGTGCTGTACGGCATGCTGGGCCGCGCCATCGGCATGATGGAGACGCAAAAGCGAGGAATGAACTGGCTTTGCGCGGCTGCGTTTATCACCGGTGTGTTTATTATCTCTCGCGGGACGCTGCACGAGCTGCAATGGCGCGGCAACTTTGCCGATACCTGGTATCTGTATTGCGGCCCGATGGTCTTTATCTGCGCGATTTCTCTGCTGACCCTGGTGAAAAACACCCTCAACGAACGTCCGCTTCCGGTGCTGGGCTTTATCTCTCGCCACTCGCTGGGTATTTACGGTTTTCACGCGCTGGTGATCCACGCCCTGCGCACCCGCGGCGTTGAGCTGAAAAGCTGGCCGGTGCTGGATATTATCTGGATATTTACCGCTACGCTGGCTGTCAGCCTGCTGCTGTCCATGTTGCTGCAAAGAATCGATACGCGCAGGTTTGTAAGCTAGCCAGATGGACGGGGAGTTGTAGGCCGGGTCAGCGCAGCGCCACCCGGCGGATGTTCAGGACATCAGCGGTAAAAGCTGCTGATAGATTTTACGGAACACGACTCGTCGTTCAGCATAGCGAGCATGGGTTTTCGCATCAGGACGATGCTGCTGTTCAAGCGGAAGCTGGGGCAAAAGCGAGTTCAGTGGTTTATCCGGGTTCACCGCGATTTGCGCCAGCCGTGCCGCACCGAGCGCCGGTCCAACCTCTCCCCCCGTACGATAGTCCAGCGGCAACCCGCTGATGTCAGAAAGCATTTGCCGCCAGTAGCTGCTTCGCGCCCCGCCGCCAATTAAGGTAATGCTGGATGGCGTCAGGCCACAGTCATGCACGACATCCATGCCGTCCGCCAACGCATAGCCGACCCCTTCAAGCACCGCGCGCGCCAGCTCTGCCGGGCCGTGCTGATGGGTAAGCCCGAAGAACACCCCTTTCGCTTCCGGGTTGTTGTGCGGCGTGCGCTCGCCGGAAAGGTACGGTAAAAACCAGACCGCACCGGCATTACCATCCGCCTGCTGTGCCGCTGCGATAAGCGCCGGTACGTCTGCCATTCCGGTCAGCTTTGCCGCCCAGTCGAGGCAGGAAGCGGCACTCAGCATCACCGACATTAAATGCCATTTGCCCGGCAACGCGTGGCAGAAGCTGTGTACGGCGTTTTCAGGGTTACTGCGATACCCGTCACTGACGGCAAAATAGACGCCGGAGGTGCCGAGCGATAGCATTGCCTGCCCTGCTTCCACCATCCCCACGCCAACAGCGCCCGCCGCGTTATCGCCGCCGCCAGCAACAACCGGTACGGCCGGCATATTCCAGCGTTCAGCAATGGAGGATTGCAGCGTGCCCGCGATCTCACTGCCTTCAAACAGCGCGGGCATATGGTCGCGCGTCAGCTGGCAGGCATCCAGCATCGCCTCGCTCCAGTCCCGTTTCGCCACGTCGAGCCACATCGTGCCCGCGGCGTCAGACATGTCGCTGGCAAAATCTCCCGTCATGCGAAAACGTAGGTAGTCTTTAGGCAGCAGCACCTTCGCTACCTGACGGAAAATATCGGGTTCATGGCGCTGCACCCACAGGAGTTTTGGCGCGGTAAAACCGGGCATCATCAGGTTGCCCGTAATCTCGCGGGACGTGGGCACACGCGCTTCAAGGATTGCACACTCTTCCGCACAGCGGCCATCGTTCCAGAGAATAGCCGGGCGCAGAACGCGATGCTGGCTATCCAGCAACGTTGCACCATGCATTTGCCCGGCAATGCCCAGCGCCTTTACGTCGCGCAGGCTGTGCTGCTCGCCTAAGGCTTTCATCGCGCGGTCCGTCGCCTGCCACCACTGCTCCGGATCTTGTTCCGACCAAAGCGGATGCGGGCGTGAAACCTGCAACTTTTCAGTCTGGGTTGCTAACACATCGCCCTGCTCGCTTAACAGAATGGCTTTCACACCCGACGTGCCAAGATCGATCCCGATATACATTGTGGTGGCTCCTTTGACAGAAATGCCCGGTGGCGATGCGCTTACCGGGCCTGCATGCTGCATACTGTTATTTATCGAAGAGGTAATGATTGACCAGGTTTTCCAGCAGTTCCTGATGCCCGCTCTGATGCTGCGGGGCCAGCTGATGCTGTTCAGCGTACTTCGCGATTTCCGCAAGCGATAACTGACCTTTCAGAATTTGCTGGCCCAGCTCACTGTTCCAGCCGCCGTAACGCTTCGCCACGCGTTTATCCAGCTCGCCGTCTTCAATCATACGGGCCGCCACCTTCAGCGCCAGCGCCATGGTGTCCATCGCGCCAATATGCCCGTAAAACAGATCGTATTTGTCAGTGCTCTGGCGACGGACTTTGGCGTCGAAGTTCAGGCCGCCGGTGGTGAAACCGCCCGCTTTGATGATTTCGTACATTACCAGCGCATTTTCTTCCACGCTGTTCGGGAACTGGTCGGTATCCCAGCCCAGCTGCGGATCGCCGCGGTTCGCATCTACCGATCCGAAGATGCCCAGCGCAATCGCAGAGGCAATTTCGTGATGGAAGGAGTGGCCCGCCAGGGTAGCGTGGTTAGCCTCAATATTCACTTTGATCTCTTTTTCCAGACCAAACTGCTTCAGGAAGCCATACACGGTGGCAACATCGTAGTCGTACTGATGCTTGGTTGGCTCCTGCGGTTTAGGCTCAATCAGCAGCGTGCCGCGGAAGCCGATTTTGTGTTTGTGGTCCACAACCATCTGCATAAAGCGACCAATCTGCTCGCGCTCCTGACGCAGGTCGGTATTCAGCAGCGTTTCATAACCTTCACGACCACCCCAGAGAACATAGTTTTCGCCGCCCAGCTGATGCGTAGCGTTCATCGCAGTCACGACCTGAGTTGCCGCCCAGCTGAAGACTTCCGGATCGGGGTTGGTTGCCGCACCCGCACCGTAGCGAGGGTTGGTAAAGCAGTTAGCCGTCCCCCAGAGCAGCTTCACGCCGCTCTGCTGCTGTTTTTCAGCCAGTACATCGACCATCTGCGCGAAATTGTTCAGATACTCTTTCAGCGATGCCCCTTCAGGCGACACGTCCACATCGTGGAAACAGTAGTACGGCACGTTCAGCTTATGGAAGAACTCGAACGCGACGTCGGCTTTACGCTTCGCCAGCTCAATGGCCTCGCCCGGCTGCTGCCATGGACGGTCAAAAGCGCCCACGCCGAACATATCAGCACCGTTCCAGCAGAAGGTGTGCCAGTAGCAGGCGGCAAAGCGCAAGTGATCTTCCATGCGCTTACCCAGCACCAGCTCATCCGGGTTGTAGTGACGAAATGCTAAAGGATTGGTCGTTTTCGTGCCTTCGAAACGAACGCGATCGAGTTGGTCGAAATAAGCTTGCATATTGAGCTCCATAATCAGGGTATGCGGCGTGGTCTTGCTTCTGGAGTAATAGTGAATAGACATTGGGGGTTGCTCAATTACGTTATTTCACACTGCTATTGAGAGAATGCACAATTGTGCGCTGGCTCGCAAAATAATGTGCAGACAAACTATTTTTCGGCGCATATTCCAGAATCAAATGTAATTAATAGGTTACGCTTTTTAAAATCCGATCGCGGTCATAAATTCAGAAATAAACCAAATATCGTAATGAGAAGATAAAAATCTGTAATTGCCAGCAGGCCTTTCCACGTTAAAAATTTGCTGCGTCTCAGCAGTGAACGTTTCTTTTATCTCAGCGACACATACCCCTACAAAAAGGCCTAATAATTATGAAGATAAAGAACCTGACCCTAACGCTCTGCACTACTCTCCTGCTTGCAAGCTTTGCCGGCCACGCCAAAGAGGTCAAAATCGGCATGGCGATTGATGACTTACGTCTTGAACGCTGGCAAAAAGATCGCGATATCTTTGTTAAAAAAGCGGAATCCCTCGGCGCGGAGGTGTTCGTTCAGTCCGCTAACGGCAACGAAGAGACGCAAATGTCGCAAATCGAGAATATGATCAACCGTGGCGTCGATGTGCTGGTCATTATCCCGTATAACGGCCAGGTATTAAGCAACGTGGTGAAAGAGGCTAAACAGGAAGGCATAAAAGTCCTGGCCTATGACCGCATGATTAATAATGCGGATATTGATTATTATATTTCGTTCGACAATGAAAAAGTGGGTGAGTTACAGGCTAAAAGCCTGGTCGCTAAGGTGCCGCAAGGAAATTATTTCCTGATGGGCGGTTCGCCTGTGGATAACAACGCCAAGCTGTTCCGCCAGGGACAAATGAAGGTGCTTAAGCCATATATCGACGAGGGCAAAATTAAGGTCGTCGGCGACCAGTGGGTTGACGGTTGGTTACCGGAAAACGCGCTGAAAATTATGGAAAACGCGTTAACCGCAAATAACAACAAAATCGATGCGGTCGTGGCCTCTAACGATGCCACCGCGGGTGGCGCCATTCAGGCGCTGAGCGCGCAGGGTCTGGCCGGAAAAGTCGCTATCTCCGGACAGGATGCCGATCTTGCGGGTGTTAAACGCATTATCGCGGGCACCCAAACCATGACGGTGTATAAACCCATTACCGAGCTTGCCAATACGGCTGCTGAAATTGCCGTTGAGCTGGGCAATGACCAACAGCCTAAAGCAGACGCAACGTTAAATAACGGCCTGAAAGACGTACCGGCTCGCCTGCTTACCCCTATCGAAGTCAACAAAGAGAACATTGACGCCACGGTGGTGAAAGACGGTTTCCATAAGAAGAGTGAACTGTAATCCAGCGCAGCCCCTGCCCGGCGGGGGCGCATCGACCTGCCCTGTTCATCTGTCGGGCTATGCGGAGCAGTTATGTCTTATTTACTTGAAATGAAAAGCATCACCAAAGCCTTCGGGACGGTGAAAGCGGTCGACAACGTCAGCCTGCGGCTGAATCCCGGCGAAGTCATGTCGCTGTGCGGCGAAAACGGCTCGGGGAAATCCACGCTGATGAAGGTGCTGTGTGGGATCTACCCGCACGGCAGCTACGAGGGCGAAATCGTCTTCGCCGGAGAGGTGCTCCAGGCCACGCACATTCGCGATACCGAGCGTAAAGGCATCGCTATCATTCACCAGGAGCTGGCGCTGGTGAAGCACCTAAGCGTGCTGGAAAATATCTTTCTTGGGGCCGAACTCTCACGCCACGGCGTGCTGGATTACGACACCATGACGCTGCGCTGCGAAAAATTGCTGGCTCAGGTGAGCCTGGCTATCTCACCGGATACGCGCGTGGGCGACTTAGGTTTGGGCCAGCAGCAACTGGTGGAGATCGCCAAAGCGCTTAATAAACAGGTACGCCTGCTGATCCTCGACGAGCCGACCGCCTCGCTCACCGAACAGGAAACGGCCGTACTGCTCAATATCATCCGCGACCTGCAAAACCACGGTATCGCCTGCATCTATATTTCGCACAAGCTTAACGAGGTGAAAGCCATTTCCGACACCATCTGCGTCATCCGCGACGGGCAGCACATCGGTACGCGTGAGGCAGAAGGCATGAGTGAGGATGACATCATCACCATGATGGTGGGCCGCGAACTCACCGCGCTGTATCCCAACGAGCCGCACGCGATTGGCGAAGAGATCCTGCGCGTGGAAAACCTGACGGCGTGGCACCCCGTTAACCGCCATATCAAGCGCGTGAATAACCTCTCCTTCTCGCTGCACCGAGGCGAAATTCTCGGCATTGCGGGCCTGGTGGGTGCCGGAAGAACCGAGGCCGTACAGTGTCTGTTTGGCGTCTGGCCAGGGCGCTGGGAAGGCAAGATTTATGTCGACGGTCAGCCGGTAAAAATCGACAACTGCCAGCAGGCCATTGCCAGAGGCATTGCCATGGTGCCCGAAGACCGCAAAAAAGACGGCATCGTGCCGGTTATGGCGGTGGGAAAAAATATCACGCTGGCGGCGCTCAGCCAGTTTTCCGGCGCGCTGAGCAGCCTGGACGATGCCGCAGAACAGCAGTGCATACTCCAGTCGCTCGCAAGGCTTAAGGTGAAAACGTCCTCGCCAGAGCTGGCGATAGGACGCCTGAGCGGCGGCAACCAGCAAAAGGCGATTCTGGCGCGCTGCCTGCTGCTTAATCCGCGCATTTTAATTCTGGACGAACCCACGCGAGGAATCGATATCGGCGCGAAGTACGAAATCTACAAGCTGATTAATCAACTGGTGCAGCAAGGGATTGCCGTCATTGTTATCTCGTCCGAACTGCCTGAAGTGCTGGGCCTGAGCGACCGCGTGCTGGTCATGCATGAAGGGAAACTCAAAGCCAACCTGAACAACCAGAACCTGACGCAAGAGCAGGTGATGGAAGCTGCCCTAAGGAGCGAACGCCATGTCGAAAAGCAACCCGTCTGATATCAAAGTCGCTGTTCCGACGCCCGGTGCGTTCGCAGGACTTAAATCGCTGAATCTACAAGTATTCGTGATGATTGCGGCCATCATCGTCATCATGCTGTTCTTTACCTGGATGACCGACGGCTCCTATCTGAGCGCACGTAACGTCTCTAACCTGCTGCGTCAGACCGCCATCACCGGCATTCTGGCGGTGGGGATGGTCTTCGTGATCATCTCAGCGGAAATTGACCTGTCGGTAGGGTCGATGATGGGCCTGCTCGGCGGTGTGGCGGCGATTTTTGACGTCTGGCTCGGCTGGCCGCTGCCGCTGACGATTGCGGTCACGCTGGTACTGGGTCTGCTGCTGGGGGCGTGGAACGGCTGGTGGGTGGCCTACCGGAAAGTCCCGTCGTTTATCGTCACCCTGGCGGGAATGCTGGCCTTCCGCGGCATTTTAATTGGTATCACCAACGGCACTACCGTCTCCCCCACCAGCGCCTCTATGTCCCAGATTGGCCAAAGCTACCTCTCTGATGGCGTCGGTTTTACGATCGGCGTGGTTGGGCTGATGGCGTTTGTCGCGTGGCAATGGCGGGGGCGCATGCGTCGCCAGGCGCTGGGTCTGGCCTCGCCTGCTTCTACCTCGGTGGTGGGTCGTCAGGCGCTTACCGCCGTGATTGTGCTGGGTGCCATCTGGCTGCTTAACGATTATCGCGGCGTCCCGACGCCCGTTCTGCTGCTGGCGCTGCTGCTGTTAGGTGGGATGTTTATGGCCACACGTACCGCTTTCGGCCGCCGCATTTATGCCATCGGCGGCAACCTGGAAGCCGCGCGTTTGTCCGGCATTAACGTGGAGCGCACCAAACTCGCCGTCTTTGCCATTAACGGTCTGATGGTAGCCATCGCGGGGCTGATCCTCAGCTCGCGACTGGGTGCGGGTTCTCCGTCTGCCGGTAATATTGCCGAGCTGGACGCCATCGCCGCCTGCGTAATTGGCGGAACCAGCCTCGCCGGGGGCATTGGCAGCGTGGCGGGTGCGGTGATGGGCGCATTTATTATGGCTTCGCTGGATAACGGGATGAGTATGATGGACGTGCCGACGTTTTGGCAGTATATCGTCAAGGGAGCCATTCTTTTGCTGGCAGTCTGGATGGACTCTGCCACCAAGCGGCGCGCCTGAGAACCGTATCGTGACTAATTTGGGAAAGTGAGCCATGTTTGAAAAGCGTCACCGCATTACGTTGTTATTCAATGCCAACAAAGCCTATGACCGTCAGGTGGTTGAAGGGGTTGGTGAATATTTGCAGGCGTCGCAATCCGAATGGGATATTTTCATCGAAGAAGATTTCCGTACCCGTCTGGAGAACATTAAGGACTGGCTGGGAGACGGGGTCATTGCTGACTTTGACGACCCCGTCATTGAACAGCTGCTGAGTGGCGTCGACGTTCCTATCGTGGGCGTTGGCGGCTCATACCATTCACCGGAACATTATCCCCCTGTTCACTACATCGCCACCGATAACCATGCCCTGGTCGAGACTGCCTTCCTCCATTTAAAGGAGAAAGGCGTACACCGTTTTGCGTTTTACGGTTTGCCCGCCACCAGCGGCAAGCGCTGGGCAATGGAGCGTGAGTATGCGTTCTGCCAGCTGGTTGCCCAGGAGAAGTATCGCGGCGTCGTTTATCAGGGACTGGAAACCGCGCCAGAAAACTGGCAGCACGCGCAAAACCGGCTGGCTGACTGGCTGCAAACGCTGCCGCCCCAGACAGGCATTATCGCCGTGACGGACGCCCGCGCTCGCCACGTATTGCAGGTGTGCGAGCATTTGCATATTCCGGTGCCTGAAAAGCTGTGCGTGATTGGTATCGATAACGAAGAGCTTACGCGCTATCTGTCGCGCGTGGCGCTGTCATCCGTGGCGCAGGGTACGCGGCAGATGGGCTATCAGGCTGCGAAGCTGCTGCACAGACTGTTAGACAACGAATCCCTTCCGCTCCAGCGTCTGCTGGTTCCGCCCGTTCGCGTGGTCGAGCGCCGCTCTACCGACTACCGTTCCTTAAACGATCCGGCCGTGATTCAGGCGATGCACTACATTCGCAATCATGCCTGCAAAGGTATTAAGGTCGATCAGGTGCTGGATTCGGTCGGGATTTCTCGTTCGAATCTGGAGAAGCGCTTCAAAGAGGAAGTGGGTGAGACGATACATGCCGTGATCCATGCGGAAAAGCTGGAGAAAGCGCGCAGTCTGCTGATCTCCACCTCGCTGTCCATCAACGAGATTTCACAGATGTGCGGCTACCCGTCGCTACAGTATTTCTATTCGGTGTTCAGGAAAGAGTATGACACCACGCCGAAGGAGTACCGGGAACGGTACAGTGAAGTCCTGCTCTAGAAAAGAGAACGCCTTCCAGTGGAAGGCGTTTTTCATTACATGTGCGCGGCAATCAGACGCTGGTTATCCTGGTACATCGAGAACAGATAGTTGTTATAACGCTGTCCCTGAGTGGAATACCCTTTCAGCTTGTGGATCATCGCCGTAGCCGTCACTTCCTGATCCGCTTTACGCAGCTGGGCGCGTGACTTACGGAACGAGGAGTAGGCCGGGTGGGTGTTCAGGTTCACCACGTAGGCATTCACGGAATCTTTCACCGATTCAAACTGTGAATAACCCTTCACCTTGCCGGGTGCATTGGTACAACGACCTTTGGCGCACTTCATGCCAAACAGATTGTTGTTGTTGCGGGCCAGCTTCGAGGTCCCCCAACCGCTTTCGGCGGCGGCCATTGTCGCCACCATGCTGCCTGGAATGATGTCCACACGTTCTAACAGTGAGTTCCACGGCACGCGACGCGTGTTTCCGCTCCACTTCACTTTATAGCGTTTGGCGATGTCTTTCAGGCGCGTGCGCTCAGACGGCGACCAGCGGCTATCGTACTGTTTGGAGATCAGCCAGTTACGATCCGCAGTAATCGCGGCATTTTGACTTTTAATGTAAGGCATGACCGTCCGGAGAAACGCTTTTTTTCGTGGTGTCCCGGAAGGGTATTTTCGCAAATCAGGAAGTGAACTACTCTTTGCACTATTGCGAGAATACTCTTGTTTACTGCTAACCTTACTGCTTGTCGTCTTTATTACGTGGGCTTTCTTACTCGTTGTATCCGCGTGCGTCTTTGCAAGCACCTCACCTGAAAATGCCATGGTGAGTAACATGAGTATCGCGGCCCCATATCGTCGAATGGGAGTCGATATCATTAGGTCTCCTGGTCGGATATAAGCATTCCAACACCTTATTTTCTTCAAAATTTGAGAGCGGAATCTCAAATCGTACCAAAAATAGTCTTCAAGAGCACGTATATAAATAGTCCAATTCCGAAACTATGTCATTCGAAACGTGCTCATTAAAGCATCAACACTGGAAAAATGTGTGCGATATCGCAGATAACAGCCTAATTTTGCGCGGGATCACTCATCCCTTCGCGTCCTCCTGGCAGAAAGCCTCATAGGAGGAGTTTTTCCCCTGAGCCGAATGGCACACTGGTCAAAAATGCCGCGACAGGAAAATGGAATGAAACGCACTGCATTAGCTGTTCTGATGTTACCCGCACTCGCGCATGCCGACTGGTCATCGCCGGGATTTGACGCGTTTAACGCTGAAGGTACCGGCGTCTTTACCAGCCAGGCAAAGCTTGCGAAGGGTACCCGTCCACTGACGTTGAGTCTTGACAACGCGTGCTGGCAGCCGACAGAGGCCATTAAGCTCAACGAGATGCTGTCGCTCAAACCGTGCGAAGGCACTCCGCCACAGTGGCGGTTATTCCGTGACGGCGTTTATCAGATGCGTATTGATACGCGCTCGGGAACGCCAACCCTGATGCTGACGGTACAAAGCGCGGCGCCACAGCCTGTCGCTGACGTCACCCGCCAGTGCCCGAAGTGGGACGGTAAACCGCTTACGCTCGACGTAGCAAACACCTTCCCGGAAGGAACGGTGGTGCGTGATTTTTACAGCAAACAGACCGCGACCGTTGAAAATGGCAACGTCACGCTTCAGCCAGCCGCCAACAGCAATGGCCTGCTGCTGCTTGAGCGCGCCGAGACGGACAAACCCGCGCCGTTCAGCTGGCAAAACGCCACCGTCTATTTCGTGTTGACCGATCGCTTCGTGAATGGCGACCCTGCCAACGATAACAGCTATGGCCGCCATAAAGACGGTATGCAGGAGATAGGAACGTTCCACGGCGGCGATCTTAAAGGGCTTACCAGCAAACTGGATTATCTTCAGCAACTGGGCGTGAATGCGCTCTGGATAAGTTCTCCGCTGGAGCAGATCCACGGCTGGGTGGGCGGCGGCACCAAAGGGGATTTCCCTCACTACGCCTATCACGGCTATTACACTCAGGACTGGACGAAGCTCGACGCCAACATGGGCAGCGAAGAGGATTTGCGCCAGCTTGTCGACGAAGCGCACCGGCGCGGTATCCGCGTCCTGTTTGACGTTGTCATGAACCACGCGGGCTATGCGACGCTTGCCGATATGCAGGAATATCAGTTTGGCGCGTTGTATTTGCAGGGGGATGAGCTGAAGAAAACGCTCGGCGAACGCTGGACTGACTGGAAGCCAGGCGCGGGTCAAAGCTGGCACAGCTTCAACGATTACATCAACTTCAGTGATAAAGCCGCATGGGAAAAATGGTGGGGAAAAAAATGGATCCGCACCGATATCGGCGATTATGACAACCCCGGCTTTGACGATTTAACGATGTCCCTGGCGTTTCTGCCGGATCTGAAAACGGAATCTAAGATCCCGTCAGGTTTGCCGAACTTTTATCAACACAAACCCGACACCAACGCGAAAGTGATGACGAACTTCACGCCGCGAGATTACCTGACCCACTGGCTCAGCCAGTGGGTACGTGACTACGGCATCGACGGTTTCCGGGTCGATACCGCTAAACACGTTGAGCCTGAAGCCTGGCAGCAGCTGAAGGACCAGGCCAGCCAGGCGCTGGTCGCGTGGAAAGCCGCCAACCCGGACAAAAAACTCGACGATGCGCCATTCTGGATGACTGGTGAATCCTGGGGTCACGGCGTGATGCAGAGCGATTATTATCGCCACGGCTTTGATGCGATGATCAATTTTGACTATCAGGAGCAGGCGGCGAAAGCGGTGGACTGTCTGGCGGATATGGATCTGACCTGGCAGCAAATGGCCGAAAAACTGCAAAGCTTTAACGTGCTGAACTATCTCTCCTCCCACGATACGCGACTGTTCCGTGAAGGAGGCCAGCGCGCCGCTGAGCTACTGCTGCTGGCACCGGGAAGCGTGCAAATCTATTACGGCGATGAATCAGAGCGTCCATTTGGTCCGACGGGGTCCGATCCGCTACAGGGAACCCGTTCGGATATGAACTGGCAGGACGTAACGGGTAAACAGGCGTTAACTGTCGCCCACTGGCAGCTTCTGGGACAGTTCCGCGCCCGTCATCCGGCACTGGGTGAAGGCAAGCAAACCACGCTGTCGCTGAAAGAGGGGTACGGATTTGTACGCGAGCATAAGGGCGATAAGGTGATGGTGGTGTGGGCGGGTAATCAGTAGAACAATTCACTACATGAATCCCGCTCCGCCATACAAAACAACAAATCCGACCACATCCGCCGATTTGCACCAACACGGTGCTGGCGTTATGGTTACTGCCTTTCATATTAAGCCCGACAGATCACCTGCTATGACGTTTTCACAATTCGGCGATAAATTTACCCGCCATTCAGGCATTACCCGCCTGATGGAGGACCTCAACGACGGGCTGCGCACCCCCGGTGCTATCATGCTCGGCGGCGGAAACCCGGCTCAGATTCCGGAGATGAACACCTACTTCCAGGCGCTACTGGCAGACATGCTGGAAAACGGTAAAGCAACCGATGCGCTGTGTAATTACGACGGCCCTCAGGGTAAAACAGAACTGCTGACGCTTCTGGCATCGATGCTGCGGGAAGCGCTGGGCTGGGATATCGAACCACAGAATATTGCACTGACAAACGGCAGTCAGAGCGCGTTTTTCTACTTGTTCAATCTGTTTGCCGGACGCCGCGCCGACGGCAGCACGAAAAAAGTGCTGTTCCCGCTGGCACCGGAGTATATCGGCTATGCCGATGCCGGCCTTGAAGAAGATCTTTTTGTTTCCGCACGCCCGAATATCGAGTTGCTGCCAGAGGGCCAGTTCAAATATCACGTTGATTTTGAACATCTGCATATCGGTGAAGAGACGGGCATGATCTGCGTGTCACGCCCTACTAACCCGACGGGCAACGTGATCACCGACGACGAGCTGATGAAGCTGGATGCGCTGGCGAATCAGCATGGTATCCCGCTGGTGATCGATAACGCCTATGGCGTCCCGTTCCCGGGGATTATCTTCAGCGAAGCGCGTCCGCTGTGGAACCCGAACATCATCCTCTGCATGAGCCTTTCCAAGCTGGGCCTGCCGGGCAGCCGCTGCGGTATCATTATCGCCAACGAAAAGATCATTACCGCCATTACCAACATGAACGGCATTATCAGCCTTTCGCCTGGCGGGATCGGTCCGGCCATGATGTGCGAGATGATCAGACGCAACGACCTGCTGCGCCTGTCGAATGAGGTGATCAAGCCGTTTTACGCTCAGCGCGTTCAGGAAACCATCGCCATTCTTCGCCGCTACTTACCGGAAGAACGCTGTCTGATCCATAAACCGGAAGGGGCAATTTTCCTGTGGCTGTGGTTTAAGGATCTGCCCATTACGACAGAGCTGCTTTATCAGCGCCTGAAAAAGCGTGGCGTGCTGATGGTGCCGGGGGATTACTTCTTCCCGGGGCTGGATAAGCCGTGGCCGCACACGCACCAGTGCATGCGCATGAACTACGTCCCGGACCCGGAAAAAATCGAAGCGGGAGTGAAAATTCTCGCCGAAGAGATCGAGAACGCCTGGCACGAGGCGGGTTAATAAGACCTCAGGCCAGATTACGCACCCGTTCCGCGCGTAATCTGGCGGGATCGATGCAGCGCAGCGCGTGGGTAGGACAGGCTTCAACGCAGGCTGGCCCACCCTCGCGATGCGCGCACAAATCACATTTCAGCGCCTGAACGCGACCTTCCACGACCCGAACCTGCATTGCCCCGAACGGGCACGCCACCATACAGCTTTTGCAGCCGATACAGCGCGATTGCTCAACGAGCCACGCTCCCGCAGCGCGGCGAATGGCCTGCGTCGGGCAGACATTGGCGCAGGGCGCATCTTCACACTGATGACAACCTACAGCCGTGGTGAAAGCGTTCCCTTTAACCACCCGGATCCGCGACGTAAACGCGTCTGGCACGGCGGTGCTTTCATGCGACATCATGCAAGCCACCTCGCAGGTGCGGCATCCGATGCATTTTTCAGGATCCGCCATGATAAATCGGTTCATGGATAACGCCTCGCGCAGGTTAAAAGTCAGTTCCGTTGAATTATCGTTAGCGCATCATACCTTGCGTGCGAATCGTTAAGGATGCTGTGGGTCAAAGAGCGGGCGCGGATACTTTTAGCTTAGGGTAAATGCGGATATGTGTGGATGAAGGCTGATTAACTGCGGCCTGTTGCCCTCACCCCAACCCTCTCCCACGGGAGAGGGTGTAAAAAGTAGGCCGGGTAAGGCGAAGCCGCCACCCGGCTTTAACCCGGCTCAGGCCGCTCAGGACGGCCTGAGCCGGAAGTTTAAAACAGCCCCAGCGGTTTTTCGGAGTAGCTGACCAACAGACATTTCGTTTGCTGGTAGTGCTCCAGCATCATCTTATGGGTTTCACGCCCGATGCCCGACTGCTTGTAGCCGCCAAACGCCGCATGAGCTGGATAGGCGTGATAGCAGTTGGTCCACACGCGACCGGCCTGAATGCCGCGGCCCATTTTATAGGCCAGATTACCGTTACGGCTCCAGACGCCCGCCCCCAGGCCATACTGCGTGTCGTTGGCGAGCTCCAGCGCCTCGTCCATGGTTTTAAACGTCGTGACCGCCAGCACCGGCCCAAAAATTTCCTCCTGGAATACACGCATGTTGTTCTGACCGAACAGGATGGTCGGCTCAAGGTAGTAGCCCTCCTGTAAATCGCCGCCCAGCACCTTACGGCGACCGCCGGTCAGCACATCGGCCCCCTCTTTTTTACCGATATCGATATAGTTGAGGATGGTTTCCAGCTGGCCATGCGATACCTGTGCCCCCATCTGGGTGACGTTATCCAGCGGGTTACCGCTGCGGATCGACTCCACGCGCCGGATCGCCCGCTCCATAAAGCGCTCATAAATGGATTCCTGCACCAGCGCGCGGCTCGGACAGGTACAGACTTCACCCTGGTTGAACGCGAACAGCGCAAACCCTTCCAGCGCTTTGTCGAAGAAGGCATCTTCTTCATCCATTACGTCGGCAAAGAAGATGTTCGGCGATTTGCCGCCCAGCTCGAGCGTGACCGGAATGATGTTCTGGGTCGCGTACTGCATAATCTGCTGACCCACTTCCGTTGAGCCGGTGAACGCCACTTTGGCGATACGTTTTGAGGTGGCAAGATACTCCCCAATCTCGCCCCCAGCTCCGTTGACCACGTTAATGACGCCCGGCGGCAACAGATCGCCAATCACCTCCATCAGCAGCAGCACCGAAAGCGGGGTTAAGCGCGCGGGTTTCAGCACAACGCAGTTGCCCGCCGCCAGCGCGGGGGCCATTTTCCAGCTCGCCATCAGCAGCGGAAAGTTCCAGGGAATGATTTGCCCCACCACGCCCAGCGGCTCGTGGAAGTGATACGCCACGGTGTCGCTGTCGACCTCGCTGATCCCACCCTCCTGAGCACGAATGCAGGAGGCAAAATAGCGGAAATGGTCAATCGCCAGCGGGACGTCTGCCGCCATGGTTTCGCGGATCGGCTTGCCGTTGTCCCACGTTTCTGCCGTTGCCAGCAGCTCCAGATTCTGCTCCATCCGGTCAGCGATTTTGAACAAAATGGCCGCCCTGTCCTGCACGGAGGTCTGTCCCCAGTTATCCTTCACCTTATGTGCCGCATCCAGCGCTAAATCAATATCCCGCTTGCCCGAACTGGCAATTTCACATAACGGCTGGCCGGTGACGGGCGTCAGGTTGGAATAGTATTCACCGTCGACGGGTGCCACCCAGTCGCCACCGATAAAGTTGTCATAGCGGGGCTTGAGCTTAAGGGGAAAACCATACTCGCCAGGCTGGATACGCGATGAGGGAGGATTGTTTGTCATGACCGTCTCCTTGCAGTAGGTGTACAACAAGGGTAGTTCCGGCTGGTGATTTTCTCGCCAGCGGGTAGCGGGTTTACGAGCCGCATCACGGATTACCGTACTTTACGTTTCGTTTCTGCCGCCGGAGCCATACTTAATAGTTCAGGGGCACATGAGGAACGATGCAATGCAGCTATTTATCGGCTTTGACGTGGGTGGAACCCACATCAAACACGGCGTAATTAACGAAAACGGCGAAGAACTGATATCCGATGAATATGATACGCCGGACGATGAAAGCACCTTCAAAGAGAAGTGGAAAGCGGTGGTGGATAAGTACTGCCAGGAGCACGAGATCGCCGGCATTGGCGTGAGTTTTCCGGGACACATCAATCACCACACCGGCGAAGCGGCCAAAGCCGGGGCGCTGGACTATCTTGACGGCGAAAACCTGTGCGAACTGTTCGCACAGCTGACCGATCTCCCCGTGACAATCGAAAACGATGCCAACTGCGCGGCGCTGGGCGAGCGCTGGCAGGGCGCGGGCAAGGACTATGAGCATTTCGTCTGCATCACCATCGGTACCGGCATCGGCGGCGGTATCGTCATGGAGGGCGATCTTTACCGCGGATCGCACTATCGGGCGGGTGAATTTGGCGTGCTGCCCGTGGGCAATGAGGGCGAACCGATGCATGAAGTGGCGTCCGCCAGCGGCCTGATGAAAGCCTGCCGCCGCGCGCTGGCCGTGTCGGAAGACGAAATGCCTGACGGCGAGGAGCTGTTTAAACGCATGGACAGCGACGTGCATCTGCGCGAGGCCATTGAAGAGTGGGCGCACTGTCTGTCGCGCGGCATCTACAGCGTGATCTCTATGTTCGATCCGCAGGCAGTGCTGATTGGCGGGGGCATTAGCGAGCAGGAGAAAATTTATCTCCTGCTGGATAAATACTTACAGCGATTCGAGGAGTGGGAGGCGCTCCGGGTGCCCATCCTTCCCTGCGAGCTGGGCAACCAGGCGGGAAGGCTGGGTGCGGTCTGGCTGGCTAAGCAGAAGCAGGCGCGCAGCGCTTAACGCTTACGGAAATAACTGCGCGTCGCGGAGCACATGGTCATTGCCGCGACGACGCGTAAACCCGATGCGGTTGAAGTACTCCAGGATCTGAATCGCCAGCTTGCGTCCCACGTTCAGCCGATCGCGGAAGTCGGCGGCGCAGGTCGATCCGCGCGCATGATCCAGCTCACGGATCAGGTTCGCAAACGCCACGATCCGATCGTTGCGGTAATAACGATCTTTCACGATCGCCACAATCATGCCCTGCTGGGCCGCATGGCGCAGTACCTGACGCATTAGCTGCTCATCAGTATGGGTTTCACGCGCCAGATCGCGTACCCACCACGGTTCATCGCCAAACAGCGTCGCCACCTTTTGCCAGACCGCGTCCTGCTCGGCGGTAAAACCCGCCTTGTGTTCCGGCAGGTGCAGCCAGCCGTGATGGCTTGCGATCGCGCCGCTGGCGCGCATGTTTTCAATCAGCAGCAGCACCAGCGCGTCGTCTTCCATCGGCAACGCCATGCGCCGCAGACGCTCACGGCCCGGGCCTGGCTCATCCTGATGCTGTTCATGGTAGGTGGCCAGCGTGCTCAGCACCTTACGCTGCCAGCGCGCCGCCACCGGCGCGTTCAGCAGGCTGTTACCGGCCTGAATAAAACCTGGCTCCTGCGTCAGAAGCCGCAATCCTTCGCCGCTGAGCTGGCGCGCCCAGGCGAACGCAGCCAGATCCACCGCACCACGTTCAAGGTGGATATCTAACGCAGACTTATCATCGCGGGCCTTCGCCAGCGCGCCCAGCCACTGTAAATACTCGGGCTTACGCTTGCCGCGACGGGGCGGATTAAGCATGACCACGCGCGCGCCCGCCAGCGTTTCCCGCGCCGAAATATCGCGCAGGACCAGGCGGTCGTTATCCGCCAGCCAGAGCGGGGAGTCGAACACCAGCTCGGCAAGATCGTTTTCCAGCAGCGACACGCGCCCGGTGATATGGCTGGCCGCGTGGTGAATGTGCAGCGGCTGCCACTGGGTCAGCGGCGTGTGGGTCTGGAGAGAGACGATCGCCCGCCCGCAAGGTTCTGGCGGCGCGTCAGCCATCAGCCAGTCACCACGGTTGAGCTGCTCTTTTCCGGCATCCCCGGCAACATTCAGGGCGATACGCTGCCCGGCATGGGCCCGTTCCACCGGCTGGTTTTGCGCGTGAAGTCCGCGCACGCGCATCGGTTTATTTACGCCCGTTAGCCACAGGGTATCGCCCACGTTCACTTCGCCGCTCAGCGCGGTGCCGGTCACCACCAGCCCAGCACCTTTCACGGTGAACGCCCTGTCGATCGCCAGACGGAAACGGTGATGGCTGGCATGCTCACGAGACGGGATCTGCTGCAAATGATCGCGAAGGGCGTCGATACCGCGGCCTTCTGTCGCCACGGTGACAAACAGTGACGCATCCTTAAAACCGTATTCATCGAGCGTCGCCAGCACCTCTTTACGCACCTCGTCGATACGCGCCTCATCCACACGGTCCGCTTTGGTGAGGGCAACGGTCAGCTGCGGGCTGCCCGTCAGTTGCAGGATCGCCAGATGCTCGCGCGTTTGCGCCATCACCCCGTCATCGCACGCGACCACCAGCAGAGCGTGATCGATACCGCCCACGCCCGCGAGCATATTGGACAGAAACTTCTCGTGGCCGGGCACGTCGATAAAGCCCAGCACGCGACCATCGGGCAGCGGCCAGTAGGCGTATCCCAGGTCAATGGTCATGCCGCGCTTTTTCTCTTCCGGCAGGCGATCGGCATTTACGCCCGTAATGGCCTGCAATAACGTGGTTTTGCCGTGGTCTACGTGACCGGCGGTGGCAATAATCATTTCAACATCATCTCCAGAAACCGCACTTCATCTTCCAGACAGCGTAAATCCAGCCACATGCGGCCATCACCGATACGGCCAATCACCGGCGTCGGTAATGCACGCCAGCGCGCCGACAGCGCCTCAAGCTGGCTTCCGCGTCCGTCGCGCGGGGTGAACGTCAGCGCTTCGCTCGGTAATCTGTCCACGGGCAGCGAGCCGCTGCCTATTTGCGACAGACAGGACTCGATACGAACATCAAATTCAGGGTAGTGAGGAGCAACCTGCGGCAGTAGCGCTTCCGCCCGCGCGCGGATGGAGGCTGCATTACGGCTTAGCAAACGCAACGTGGGCAGGCGGTCAGCCAGTTTCTCCGGGTGAAGATAGAGCCGCAGCGTGGCTTCCAGCGCGGCCAGCGTCATTTTATCAGCACGCAGGGCGCGCTTCAGCGGATGTTGCTGTAGCTGCGCAATCAGCTCGCGCCTGCCGACGATAATCCCCGCCTGCGGCCCGCCCAGCAGTTTATCGCCAGAGAAACTGACCAGGCTTACGCCCGCGGCAACCATTTCCTGCACCATCGGCTCTTTCGGCAGACCGTACTGGCGCATATCCACCAGCGACCCGCTGCCGAGATCGGCGATCACCGGCAAGTTAAGCTCGCGCCCAATGGCAGCCAGCTCGGCTTCATCCACCGTTTTGGTGAACCCCTCGATATGGTAATTGCTGGTATGCACTTTCATCAGCAGCGCGGTGTTTTCATTCACCGCCGCGCGATAATCTTTCGCATGGGTACGGTTGGTTGTGCCCACTTCATGCAGCGTGCACCCCGCCTGGCGCATGACATCCGGAATTCGAAATGCCCCGCCGATTTCCACCAGCTCGCCGCGAGAGACGACAACCTCTTTCCCGCTCGCGGTAGCCGCCAGCATCAACAGCACCGCCGCCGCGTTGTTATTCACAATGCAGGCATCTTGCGCGCCGGTGATCTGGCACAGCAGATCGGCCAGCGCGCGATCTCGATGCCCGCGCCCGGCACCGTCCAGATCGTACTCCAGCGTCACCGGCGAGCGCATGGCCCGGGTGACGGCCTGTATCGCCTCTTCTGCCTGTTGTGCACGGCCCAGATTGGTGTGCAGAACCGTGCCCGTCAGGTTAATGACCGGGCGCAACGCGCTTTGCGCGCGCTCATTCAGCCTCCGTTTAACTTCCTGCTCCCACGCCATGCACCAGCCAGGAAGCGCGTTCTCAGCCTGAATATGACGGCGCGCGTCATCCTGAAGCTGGCGTAGCATGTCGACCGTTGCAGTATGGCCAAACTGCGCCAGCACCGCGGCTATGCGCGGGTCACGAAGCAGACGATCGGTTGCGGGGATCTGGCTGTAGAGGGAATGATGAGTAGTCATGAATGCGCCTGGCGAGTAAATATCTTCCCCCCTCCCGACGGGAGAGGGAGTTAACATGTGGGGGGATTGTACCGCCTCCTGCCGGGAAGTGTTATAACCCGCATCAAGCCTTTGGTGGTTCGGTGCGGGCAAAACTTTCGCGCTGGAAGAGCGTCTCCGCCAGCTTAACCAGCAGCGGGCGATCCACGCACCACCCAGGCGAGACCCGGCGGAAATTGAGGTAGCCAATGGCGCAGGCGATGGCGATCGTCGCCAGATTCAGGCTATCGCTTTGGATTTTACCGTCGCGGATCAGCTGTTCACACCTATCCAGGCTGCGGCTGATTTTTTCTCGCTGACGCAGCAGTTCATCCTCTGACTGCTGTGCGGCGGGCCTCGCCTGCTCGCGCACGGACGTTAACGCTGCGTCCATAATGCCATCGGCCAGCGCTTCAATTTGCTTCACCGCCAGCGCCGCTTTTGGATCCGCCGGGAGCATGGCTGGCGCAACGCCAAGCAGCTCGATGTATTCCGCAATGATCGGGGAATCAAACCAGTAGTCACCCTCGTCCGTGACCAGCGCCGGAACTTTACCCAACGGGTTGTACTGCGCAACGCCGTTCTCAGCGTTGTAGGGCTGTTCATTCACGAATTCAAATTCAATCCCTTTCTCCAGCAGGAGAATCGAAATCTTACGCACGAAAGGACTGGTATAACTGCCGATGAGTTTCATTGCTTATCCTTAATGCCCACAAAGAGGTCAGTATGGATCACGTCGTGAAAAAAGGCAGGTATGCGTATCGCATTCCTGACCTCAGGCGATACGGGAGGAATCCGTATAAAAATATTTTGTGAATCAAATCACAATCCAGAAACAAACCGCCAACTTAGAAATGTGATTATTATCACAAAAAGCACGCCAATCTGGCGCAATTTTGCGCGATGTATTTTTTTTACACACTCATTATGTGATCGCCATCACTTCATTAATCACCACACCCCCTACATTTACGTGACTGCGATCACACAAAATTTCGCTGTCTGGACAGTTGAACGATTCAGTGCCAGATTTCACAGCATCAGAACAGGGCCCGGCTACCTCTGCCGCCGCACATTAACGATAAACCTCGGGCCATAAGCCTAAGCGTAAACATAAGAAGGGGTGTTTTATGTCATCCGATTTCAAGATCAAAGTGCAAAGCTTTGGTCGTTTCCTCAGCAACATGGTGATGCCAAATATCGGCGCGTTTATCGCGTGGGGTATTATCACCGCATTGTTTATTCCGACAGGGTGGTTGCCTAACGAAACGCTGGCGAAACTTGTTGGCCCAATGATCACATACCTGCTGCCGCTGCTCATCGGTTATACCGGTGGTCGTCTGGTGGGCGGTGACCGCGGTGGCGTCGTGGGTGCCATCACAACCATGGGCGTGATCGTCGGTGCGGATATGCCGATGTTCCTCGGTGCGATGATTGCCGGTCCTCTGGGCGGCTGGGCGATTAAGAAATTCGACGTCTGGGTTGATGGCAAGATCAAGTCCGGCTTCGAAATGCTGGTGAACAACTTCTCCGCGGGCATCATCGGGATGATCCTCGCGATTCTGGCGTTCCTCGGCATTGGTCCGGCGGTTGAAGTGCTGTCCAAACTGCTGGCGGCGGGCGTTAACTTCATGGTGGCGCACGACATGCTGCCGCTGGCGTCTATCTTCGTTGAACCGGCGAAAATCCTGTTCCTTAACAACGCCATCAACCACGGTATCTTCTCCCCGCTGGGTATTCAGCAGTCTCACGATCTCGGCAAGTCCATCTTCTTCCTGATTGAAGCCAACCCGGGTCCGGGCATGGGCGTTCTGCTGGCGTACATGTTCTTCGGTCGCGGCAGCGCGAAACAGTCTGCTGGCGGCGCGGCTATCATCCACTTCCTGGGCGGTATCCACGAAATTTACTTCCCGTACGTGCTGATGAACCCGCGTCTGATCCTGGCCGTTATCCTCGGCGGTATGACCGGCGTGTTCACCCTGAGCGTGCTGGGCGGCGGTCTGGTGTCCCCTGCTTCTCCGGGCTCTATCCTGGCGGTGCTGGCGATGACGCCGAAAGGCGCTTACTTTGCAAACATCGCGGCAATCTGTGCGGCCATGGCGGTCTCCTTCGTGGCATCCGCTATCCTGCTGAAAACCAGCAAGGTGAAGGAAGACGACGATATCGAAGCGGCAACCCGCCGTATGCACGACATGAAGGCTGAATCCAAAGGCGCTACGCCGCTGGCGGCTGGCGATGTCTCTAACGACCTGAGCCACGTGCGTAAAATCATCGTTGCCTGCGACGCCGGTATGGGTTCCAGCGCAATGGGTGCCGGCGTGCTGCGTAAGAAAGTGCAGGATGCGGGTCTGACCAACATCTCCGTGACCAACAGCGCGATTAACAACCTGCCGCCGGACGTTGACCTGGTGATCACGCACCGCGATCTGACCGAGCGCGCTATGCGTCAGGTGCCGCAGGCGCAGCACATTTCCCTGACCAACTTCCTGGACAGCGGCCTGTACACCAGCCTGACCGAACGTCTGGTTGCGGCCCAGCGCCATGAAGATAACGAAGTGAAGGTGCGTTCCAGCCTGCAAGACAGCTTTGACGAGAGCAACGCGCATCTGTTCAGACTGGGCGCGGAAAACATCTTCCTCGGCCGCACCGCGACCAATAAAGAAGAGGCGATTCGCTTCGCCGGTGAGCAGCTGGTGAAAGGTGGCTACGTTCAGCCTGAATACGTTGACGCGATGCTGGAGCGTGAAAAGCTGACGCCAACCTACCTGGGTGAATCCATCGCGGTTCCGCACGGTACGGTTGAAGCGAAAGACCGCGTGCTGAAAACCGGCGTGGTGTTCTGTCAGTATCCTGACGGCGTGCGCTTCGGTGAAGAAGAAGACGACATCGCCCGTCTGGTGATTGGTATCGCCGCTCGCAACAACGAGCACATTCAGGTGATTACCAGCCTGACCAACGCCCTGGATGATGAAACGGTCATTGAGCGTCTGGCTAATACCACCAGCGTTGAAGAAGTGCTGGCGCTGCTCAACAAATAACAGCGTCTCTTCCCTCTCCCCGACGGGGAGAGGGCTAGGGTGAGGGGAAAACGTTTCTCACCCCAGCCCTCTCGGGTAAAAACATTGATGAAGGTTAATACTATGAAAGCATTACATTTTGGCGCAGGTAATATTGGTCGTGGCTTTATCGGTAAACTGCTGGCAGACGCGGGCATTACCCTGACATTCGCCGATGTGAATCAGGTGGTTCTGGATGCCCTGAACGCCCGTCATAGCTATCAGGTACATGTAGTCGGTGAAAACGAGCAGGTTGAAACGGTTTCTGGCGTGAACGCGGTGAGCAGCATTGGCGACGACGTGATTGACCTCATCGCAAACGTTGACCTGGTCACCACAGCCGTAGGGCCGGTAGTGCTCGAACGCATCGCCCCGGCTGTCGCAAAAGGCCTGGCGAAGCGTAAAGCACAGGGCATTGAAAAACCGCTGAACATCATCGCCTGTGAAAACATGGTGCGCGGCACCACGCAGCTGAAAGGCCACGTTCTTGCCGCCGTTGCAGAGGAAGATAAAGCCTGGGTTGAAGCGCACGTCGGGTTTGTGGATTCCGCCGTAGACCGCATCGTTCCGCCGTCCGAATCCGCCACCAACGATCCGCTGGAAGTGACCGTGGAAACCTTCAGCGAGTGGATCGTCGATAAAACCCAGTTCAAGGGCGCGCTGCCGACCATTCCGGGAATGGAACTCACTGATAACCTGATGGCATTTGTCGAACGTAAACTCTTCACGCTGAACACCGGGCATGCTATAACCGCGTACCTCGGAAAATTGGCCGGTCATCAGACCATTCGCGACGCGATCCTCGATGAGAACATCCGCGCGGTGGTCAAAGGCGCAATGGAAGAGAGCGGCGCGGTGCTGATCAAACGCTACGGTTTTGATGCTGATAAACACGCAGCATACATCCAGAAAATCCTCGGTCGTTTTGAAAACCCGTATCTGAAAGATGACGTTGAGCGCGTTGGCCGTCAGCCGCTGCGTAAGCTGAGCGCGGGCGACCGCCTGATTAAACCGCTGCTGGGCACGCTGGAATACGGCCTGCCGCACGCCAACCTGGTGAAAGGGATTGCTGCCGCGATGCACTACCGCAGCGAGCAGGACCCGCAGGCGATTGAGCTGGCTCAGCTGATTGATGACAAAGGCGCGCAGGCTGCGCTGGCGCAGATTTCCGGTCTGGATGCCAGCAGTGACGTGGTTGCGGAGGCGGTTAACGCATACAACGCAACCAAATGATGCAGAATCCGGCGCAGGTGAGCCTGCGCCCGAATAACAGATTGTCAGATATGCAGGCAACAATGGAACAAACCCAGGCCTTTGAAAATCGTGTGCTTGAGCGTCTGAATGCTGGCAAAACCGTACGAAGCTTTCTGATTGCCGCCGTCGAGCTGTTAACCGAGGCGGTGAACATTCTGGTGCTTCAGGTGTTTCGCAAAGACGACTACGCGGTAAAGTATGCTGTTGAACCGTTGCTGGACGGAGACGGACCGCTGGGCGATTTATCGGTACGGCTGAAGCTGATCTACGGTCTTGGCGTGCTCAACCGCCAGGAGTATGAAGACGCCGAGCTGTTAATGGCGCTGCGCGAAGAGCTCAATCATGACGGTAACGAGTACACCTTTACCGATGATGAGATCCTCGGTCCCTTCGGCGAGCTGCACTGCGTATCCGCGCTGCCTCCTGCACCTCCTTTTGATAACAGCGACCCTGAGCTGTACGCGATGCAAAAGCTACGTTATCAACAGGTTGTCCGCTCCACCATGGTGCTTTCCCTGACTGAGCTGATTTCTAAAATCAGCTTAAAAAAAGCGTTTCAGAAGTAAGCCCGCACACATTGGTGTATCCTTCCCTGTAAATTCCCCGTTTTCAGAGTTATTTGTCATGAAAGAAGTCGAAAAAAACGAAATTAAACGCCTGAGCGACCGTCTGGATCTGGTCCGCCATCAAATGGCCGGTCTCTCCCTGGTCGATTCCGCCGAGAAATACGCCGAGCTGGAAAAAGAGTCCGTGAAGCTGGAAGCGGAAATCGAGCGCCTGCGCGAAGTGAAAGGCCAGAAGCTGAGTAAAGAAGCACAGAAGCTGATGAACATGCCGCATCGCCGCGCGATCACCAAAAAAGAGCAGGCCGACATGGGCAAGCTGAAGAAAAGCGTCCGTGGCCTGGTGGTGGTGCACCCGATGACTGAGCTTGGCCGCGAAATGGGCCTGAAAGAGATGACGGGCTTTTGTAAGACCGAATTCTGATCGCTCTCCCCTGCCCCTGCGGCAGGGGAAACTCAGTTGTAGATCAGGTTAAACGTCGCCATCGCATCCGCTTTTCCCGCCGAGACGTTCTCTTCTGTCTGAATGTAATGCGCGTCAAACCAGAAGGTCTGCGTCTGGTTATCCCCCACCTGGCCAAGCGCTGATACCTGCGGGGTATTCCACTGCACCACCTGCCCCTGAACCGAACCGGTATTGTCACCGTAAAGCAGTTCGATTCCGACCCCGCTGGCGCTATCCTCCTGCTTCGTCAGTGCCAGTGCCCGATCGTTGGCCGGTGTGGTATCGCCAAAGAAACCCATCTTCACCGCCGTATTATTTTCGCAGGTCACCGGAATGCTGAAGCGCCCGCCTCCGGCCCGTGAGCCTGGGCCGTGAAATTCACGCTGGCTCACGCTTCCCATGGGAACAAGAATGCTGCGAGAGCCTACTGAACAACTGGTACGCCTGACGGTGAAGCTGGCGAGATGGATCTGTACCGGTGTCGCCACGTTGGTGGCGCTGGCTTTATTTTCTCCCGCCTGCAAGATCAGCGATCCGACATTTTGCTCCAGGGAGTTGGCGTTATCATCAGGCATGGCGCTGGTCGTCGGGATTTTGTAAAACACCACCCAGAACTGCATCTTGTACGTTGAGGCGCTGGCAAAGGCGGGGTTTTGCGACGCGTCGCAAATGCGCCGGGACTCATTGCCCTCCACCGGGCTGGTGCCGTCAATATAGCGTACCGCATCGGAGCCGCAGTACTGCTGCTCCCGGAACCCCAGCGCGTAGCCGATACCGTCGATCTGGGTTTTGTAAACGTGGCGCGCCGCGCCGTCTTCACCCACCACGGTACCGACGGGGTTATCCATGTCGACAAAGCCGATGCTACGCCAGGCGTCATTCCCGCCATCACAGCTGTAGAAATCCGCCCCGGTAGACTGTATCGGCGCGGAAACTGGCGTCCAGTCTGCCGTGCCAGGCGCATACCCTATGGCGTAGGGCACCTGAACGACCCACTGATCGCGGGTGGTGCGACAAGGTGAGGTCTGAGCATGGGCATGAAAACTCAGCATGCCAAAAAGCGAAAGCAGGCTTAGATAGAAAAACCAGTGAATAAAACGACGCATGATAATCCTCTAATGACACGCAAGAGACAGCGTGGCGATGCCGGGGGCCATGTGAGCCTCGCCCAGCCTGAAAGGTGTCTGGCACTGATGCTGTTCCCCACCCTCATACCAGGTGACGCGCAGGGTGCCGCGCTCCGGTACCCCGCTCAGGTAGGCCTGACCGCCGTCAGCGACCATGCTTCGGTTTGCAGAACGGCGGTTCTGCTCCACCACTTCAGCCTGCGCGCCAAACGGCAGCGGTTCGCCGTGATAGCGCAGGGAAAACAGGACGCGATACCCAATGTGGGTTGTGTAATTGGCCAGCACCACCGCGCCGCTGGTGGGAATGAGCGTCAGTCCGCTCTGCTCGACGTCGACGTTCTCGCCAAGCGTCGCCGTATCCAGATTGACGGTATTCTTGCGGTAGGCCGAGAGCGTTGGCATGACCGCGTAGCCGCGGCTGTCGGTATGGATCCCGTTGTAGCCCTCCGGCTCAACGTTCGCCGCGCCGGGCACGCGCAGCAGGGCGACGGTATCGCCCAGCGGCTGGCTGAGCGTGACGCCATACTGCGTGGCGATGACGCCTCCGGCGAGTCCAAGACTGGCGTTGCTACCGTTTCGGCTGTGGTCATAACCGAGGCTGACGTTGCCGTAGCCACCGTTGTATTGCAGCGCCAGGCTGGTGCTGTCGGCCTCTCCCTCACTGGTCTTACTCTGCTGAACGCTGTAATTCAGGTTGCGGTTCGCCAGCGCGCTGCCGTTGAGTGACACCTGCTGCGTGGTCATCCCACGATTGTTGTGGTTGGCGTAGTAACTGACCGAACTGCCCGGTAGCCAGTTGCCAAGCGGAACATTGACGTTAAACGACACGGTGCGATCGGGATGCTGCTCAAGCGCTGAGTCGGTGTAGTCATACCCCGCGCCCCAGGAAATACCCCGCCAGCTGGTGTACCAGCCGATGTGGATGGTTTTATCCTGGCCGGACGTATGCCAGTAATCCTGCATCCACGCCGAGACGTTGAGGCTGCCGAACTGACCCAGCGTCTGTGAAAAAGTGACCTGCGAGCGGCTACGGCGATTATTAAGTTGCAGCTGCTGGCTGTCGGACTGATTCAGTTCGTTAAATTCGTAGTAATTGCGCGAGGCATAGCGATAGCTCGCCAGGTTGAAGGCGGTGCCGGTAGCGCTGAAATCTTTCTGGTACTGAATGCGCCACGCCTGCCCCATCGCGCTTTTGCCGTTGGGTAAACGGCTTTTTGCCAGCGTATCGTCAATGCCCAGCGAGCCGAATGCGCCAAACCCTCTGCCTATGCCGATCGCACCGGCCTGATAGTTGTTTGCCGTACGAAAGCCGCCATACACCGTCATCCTGGAGAGCAGACCGTAAAAGAAAGCGCCCTCAACAAATTCGGGGGAACGCGCATCGCTGGAGCCGGAATGAAACCGTCCGGCGTTGAGGCTGTATTTCAGGCTGCCCTGGCGTCGCATAAACGGCACCGCAGAATAGGGTTGGGTAAAAACGCGCGTCGAGCCGTCACTTTCCGTGACGGTAATCTGTAGATCGCCACTTTGCGCGCCGGGGAACAGATCGTTAATGATGAATGGCCCGGCGGCCACCCAGGTTTCATAGATCACATAGCCATTTTGCGAAACGGAGACTTTGGCGAAGCTGTGTGCGACGCCGCGGATGGTGGGGGCAAATCCGCGCTGGCTGTCGGGCAACATGCTCTCGCTTGAGGAGAGCTGCACCCCGCGAAACGCCACGCTATCGAACACGTCGCCTGCGGTCCACGCATCACCTATCCGCAGCTGGCTGTTGAGGCTGCGAATATCCCGGGTCAGCCAGCTGCTCTGTGACTGGAAACGATCCCCACCCGAGTCGCTGTGGCTCCAGGCCGAGGTGTTGCGCAATCGCCACGCTCCCAGATTGACGCCATTTCGCAGGCTCAGATAGCTGGACGTTGTGACGCCGCTCTGATGGCGGGCCTGGCCGCCCGACAGGCTGTAATCAACAAATGCCGCCGGGATACCATCATCCCACTGCGACTGCGGCACGTAGCCGCGGCTGCGGTGTTTCATCGCCGCCTGCGGCAGGCTGAGAAAGAGGCGCTGCTGGTTGAAATCATAAGAGGTTCGCGCTGCCGGTATAAAATCGTCGAGGTGCGTGAAGGTCTCTCCCTCGTGCAACCGCGAGAATGCCGGAATCGCACTCACGTTTACCCCAAGCGCTTCCAGCAGCGATAGGCTAAAAACGGGTTGCAGGCGTCCTTTCTCATTGACGAAGGTGATCTCCTGATGCCGCTCCTCGCGTCCATTAATCTCCAGCGTTACGAGCCAGGTGCCGGGCATTTGCCCGCCCTTTTCAGAGAAATAGTGCAAATCCGCCGTTTTCTGTTCGGAAGAGGAAAGCTCCAGCGCGGCGGGATCAAAATAATCCTCGGCCATCCCGGCGCGGCTGAAGCTGAGCAGCAGCACCGAAAGGGGCGCGTAACGAAACAGGCGAAAAGGCATGGTGTTAAAGCGGCTGAGAGCGGGTGGCGGTAATGGCACCGAAATCATTAATAGCCGACCAGCTTACGCCACCGGAGGCAGCCACAGGCCATTCGCGGGTTTCACCTGGACCAATCATACCTGGCTGCTGAATTTTATGCCCGCCGACGGTCAGCCGATAAAAAGAGACGTAGTATGGCGTCGGGTTGGAGGCCTTAAGCCCATTTTCCGTCCGCGAAAATGTTATTTTCTGCCAGGCCGTGGCGGCGTCCCCTTTCAGATTGTCCGGGCGGTAGAAAATTTTAAATTTCGATTTGACGTTAACCTGTAATTCGTTATTGCTCTCTTTTGGCTTGGGCGCAATCGCTTTAATATCCAGCCAAAATACGGATTCACGATCGGTGGGCAGCGGTGCGCCGGTATATTGAATACGCAGCGTGTTGGTCTGCTCCGGATCAAGCCTGAACAGCGGTGGCGTGACGATAAAGGGCGCGGCGTTATTTTTATCCTGCACATCGCCTTCAACCCACGACTGAATAAGGTAAGGAACCGCACTTTCCATATTAGAAACAGAAAATGCCACCTCCTTGCTGTTTTGCGGGTATACGATCCGTGTCCCACCCATTACAACGCCAGCGGAAACTGACGCAGAGCTAATCATTAATGCAGTGAGCATAATATACGATAAACGTTTCATCATTATTATCTCTGGAGGTGGCTGAAAGTGAAATCAGTTATAAACCATCAGGAAGTTAGACACGGCGTTCACATCGCCCGCATTGATTTCGGTTCCATCTTTGTCCAGTGCGGCATAGAACGTTAATTCTGCATTGCCTTCACCATCTGGTGCGGTGGTTTTTGAAACCGTGCCCGGTTTAATAGAGGTGCTGCGATCGCTGTTATAAAGCTTTACCCCGACGCCCGTCGCCATCCCCGTACCCGGCGTGACCTGTAACAGCGTGTCATCCTGCGCATCTTTATTGCCGTCAAACAGCACCGCAACGGATTCAACCGCTGGCGGACAATTTTCTACGTTGATTTTGAACTCACGTGGTGTGGTTTCGACGTGCTCATCGAAGTAGTTTTTCGCCCATGCCCCAAGGTCTACCGTTTTGTTTTTTGACGCTGGAGTAATATCACAGGAAATAAGGGTAATTTTGCCTGTGAAGTTGATTACCCCGCCCGTGCTCTGCGTACCTGCGCCGGTATCCAGATTAGTATTAACACCTGAATCATTGCTTGCCAGTACCGATTGAGAAGATAACAGCAGCCCCGCCGCAGCAATCGCCAGCGCCACATTTTTGATTTTCATTGAAAGCAAACCCCTCTGTACATTAAACAGATTAAGAATTGTCGTGCCAAATACGGTCATTGCTATAAGGAATTAAAACGTCACAAAAGGGTACAAATAGAGGCGGTGACGCGACCTCATAGAATAACGTGGGGTCCATCCCGGTGTGGTAATCCATTTATTTTCTTTGAGCCATACGCATTTATTCCCCGACAGAGGAATAGCTTCAGGCAGAAAATAACAATGAATACATTAAGGTTAAAAAAGAATGTCATTTCTTTTGTAACGCAGCATCTTCATAAATAGTAAATCAAATGCTTTATAACGTCTACGCACCAAAAGGCGTGCAGCATCGCTTATAACTCATTTAAAGTTAACATTAAAACAACAAATTTAACCTGTTTTCCTCACCCACCACACTATTAGTGCCCTTCTAATCCCCTTTCTAAATTAAAAAAAGAGTTGACTGATCAATGTTTGATCAATTTATTTCGGATTATTATTAGAAGGAAACGTTGAACCGGGATGCCATGCTTAGACATTATTCTGCGAAATCAGCCAAACGCAGGATATTTCCTTATTGATCAGCAATTGATCGTTTGTAATACGCTGTTAAAATCTATATGTGAAATTTATCTTAATTAAAATTTTTTGCTACATATTGGATTTCGCATTTTTACCTAAAAAAAATTTATAATTCTCTGAAATAAGCCATTTTATCTACACGTTAAACATCAATTACACACTTAATATAAACAAAAATATATCTCGCCGTTAACCTAAGTTCCGCATTGATGCTTTTTTATTATCGTCTTTAACACGCCCCATCCGCTCCGATTGATGAAAAGATGTTCAGCCCACTGCTACGGCCCGCGCCGCAAACGGACGGACGGCGCAGACCTTTTGGTCCTACCAATTCGCTTCAAAGCGAACCACCGTTCACAGTTTTACTGCTCCACTTCACAAAATCATTGCTGAAAAGCAACACTTGATTAACCATTTATTGCCATAACCCCTACAACACAAAATTGGATGGACCACTTTTACGCAGACTGTGACGCAGAGTTGAGCGGAGACTCACCCGCAACCCAGGCTGTGTGGTCCTCAGGAGACCTGCATGAGCCTCTGGCAACAAAACTATGACCCAGCCGGGAATATCTGGCTGTCGAGCCTGATCGCATCGCTACCGATCCTGTTCTTCTTCTTTGCGCTGATTAAGCTCAAGCTGAAGGGCTACCTTGCGGCGACGTATACCGTTGCCATCGCCCTGCTGGTGGCGCTGTTCTTCTATAAAATGCCGGTCGATCGCGCGCTGGCCTCCGTGGTGTATGGTTTCTTCTACGGCCTGTGGCCGATTGCGTGGATCATCATCGCCGCGGTCTTTGTCTACAAAATCTCGGTCAAAACCGGGCAGTTCGACATTATTCGTTCGTCGATCCTCTCTATTACCCCGGACCAGCGTTTGCAGATGCTGATTGTCGGCTTCTCCTTCGGGGCGTTCCTTGAAGGCGCGGCAGGATTCGGCGCGCCGGTAGCGATTACCGCCGCGCTGCTGGTCGGGTTGGGCTTTAACCCACTGTATGCCGCTGGCCTGTGCCTGATTGTGAACACTGCGCCGGTGGCGTTTGGCGCGATGGGCATTCCGATTCTTGTGGCGGGTCAGGTGACCGGGCTGGACAGCTTCGAGATTGGCCAGATGGTGGGCCGTCAGCTGCCGTTCCTGACCATTATCGTACTGTTCTGGATCATGGCGATTATGGACGGCTGGCGCGGCGTGAAGGAGACCTGGCCTGCGGTGATGGTGGCAGGCGGCTCGTTCGCCATTGCCCAGTACCTCAGCTCAAACTTCCTCGGCCCGGAACTGCCGGACATCATCTCTTCCCTGGTGTCGCTGGTCTGTCTGACGCTGTTCCTGAAGCGCTGGCAGCCGGTACGTATCTTCCGCTTTGCGGACATGGGCGCATCGCACGTGGATCAGACCCTCGCCCGCACCGGCTATACCGCCGGGCAGATCGTCCGCGCGTGGTCGCCGTTCCTGTTCCTGACCGCCACCGTGACGCTGTGGAGCATACCGCCGTTTAAGGCGCTGTTCGCCCCGGGCGGCGCGCTGTACGACATGGTGATTAACATCTCCGTGCCGTTCCTCGACAAGATGGTCGCCCGTATGCCGCCGGTGGTGCACGACGCCACGCCGTATGCGGCCGTGTTTAAGTTTGACTGGTTCTCCGCCACCGGCACGGCCATCCTGTTTGCGGCTATCCTTTCCGTGGTGTGGCTGCGCATGAAGCCTGCCGCCGCGGTGCAGACTTTTGCGGCAACGATTAAAGAGCTGATGCTGCCGATCTACTCCATCGGCATGGTGCTGGCGTTCGCGTTTATCTCGAACTACTCCGGCCTGTCGTCGACGCTGGCGTTAGCGCTGGCGCACACCGGCCACGCATTTACCTTCTTCTCGCCGTTCCTCGGCTGGCTGGGAGTGTTCCTGACCGGTTCCGATACGTCGTCTAACGCCCTGTTTGCCGCCTTACAGGCCACGGCCGCACAACAGATTGGCGTTTCTGACGTCCTGCTTGTGGCAGCCAACACGACGGGCGGCGTAACCGGGAAGATGATCTCGCCGCAGTCCATCGCCATTGCCTGTGCCGCGGTGGGACTGGTAGGCAAAGAGTCGGATCTGTTCCGCTTTACCGTTAAACACAGCCTGATATTTACCTGCATGGTGGGTGTGATCACCACATTGCAGGCCTATGTCTTAACCTGGATGATTCCATGATAGTGATGCCCAGACGCCTGTCCGACGAGATTGCCACTCGCGTGCGGGCGCTGATTGAAGAACAACAGCTGGAGGCGGGCATGAGATTGCCCGCCGAACGCCAGCTTGCCGCCCAGCTTGGCGTGTCGCGCAATTCACTGCGCGAGGCGCTGGCAACGCTGGTCAGCGAAGGTGTGCTGCTGAGCCGTCGCGGCGGCGGCACTTTTGTGCGCTGGCAGCATGATGACTGGTCCGAACAAAACATCGTTCAGCCGCTGAAAACGCTGATGGAAAACGACCCGGACTACAGCTTTGACATCCTCGAAGCGCGTCACGCCATCGAGACCAGCACCGCGTGGCACGCGGCGATGCGGGCGACCGACGCCGACAAAGAGAAGCTCAAAGCCTGTTTTGACGCCACGCAAAGCAGCGACCCGGATATCGCCTCGCAGGCCGACGTGCGTTTTCATCTGGCGATTGCCGAGGCGTCCCATAACGTCGTGCTGCTGCAAACCATGCGCGGGTTCTTCGACCTGCTGCAATCCTCCGTGAAGCAGAGCCGCCAGCGCATGTATCTGGTCCCGCCGGTCTTCGCTCAGCTGACCGAACAGCATGAAGCCGTGCTCAACGCCATTCTTGCCGGCGATGCCGAGGCCGCGCGTAAAGCGATGATGGCGCATCTCGGGTTCGTGCACACCACCATTAAACGATTCGATGAAGATCAGGCCCGACAGGCGCGTATTACCCGTCTGCCTGGCGAGAGTGATATTTCCAGGGAGAACAAAGCATGATTATTTCAGCAGCCAGTGACTATCGCGCCGCGGCGCAGCGCATTTTGCCGCCGTTCCTGTTCCACTACATTGATGGCGGGGCTTACGCCGAATATACCCTGCGCCGCAACGTGGAGGATCTCTCTGAGGTGGCCCTGCGCCAGCGCGTGCTGAAGAATATGTCTGACCTGAGCCTTGAGACAAAGCTGTTTAACGAAACGCTCGCCATGCCGGTGGCGCTTGCGCCCGTTGGCTTATGCGGCATGTACGCCCGCCGGGGCGAAGTGCAGGCTGCCGCCGCAGCGGATGCCAAAGGCATTCCATTTACGCTTTCTACCGTCTCAGTCTGCCCGATTGAAGAGGTCGCGCCGACCCTCAAGCGCCCGATGTGGTTCCAGCTGTACGTCCTGCGCGATCGCGGCTTTATGCGTAACGCGCTGGAGCGCGCCAAAGCGGCGGGCTGCTCAACGCTGGTCTTTACCGTCGATATGCCCACGCCCGGCGCCCGCTACCGCGACGCCCACTCCGGCATGAGCGGCCCGAACGCCGCGATGCGCCGCTACTGGCAGGCGGTGACGCATCCGCAGTGGGCGTGGGATGTAGGGCTGAACGGCCGTCCGCACGATCTGGGCAATATTTCGGCCTACCTGGGTAAACCGACCGGCCTGGAAGATTACATCGGCTGGCTGGCGAATAACTTCGATCCGTCGATCTCGTGGAAGGACCTGGAGTGGATCCGCGAATTCTGGGATGGCCCGATGGTGATCAAAGGGATCCTCGATCCGGAAGATGCCCGCGACGCGGTGCGTTTCGGCGCCGACGGGATCGTCGTTTCTAACCACGGCGGACGCCAGCTCGACGGGGTGCTCTCTTCCGCCCGCGCGCTGCCCGCCATTGCCGATGCGGTGAAGGGCGATATTGCGATCCTGGCTGACAGCGGTATTCGTAACGGGCTGGACGTGGTGCGCATGATTGCGCTGGGCGCAGACAGCGTGCTGCTGGGCCGCGCGTACCTCTATGCCCTGGCCACCAGCGGTCAGGCGGGCGTGGCGAACCTGCTGAACCTGATCGAGAAAGAGATGAAGGTGGCGATGACCCTGACCGGTGCGAAGTCGATTAGCGAAATCAGTAAGGATTCGCTGGTGCAGGAGCTGAGTAAACTACCGGCGGCGCTGGCTCCGCTGTCACATGGCGACGCGGCCTGATCTTCTCCCGTTACCCCACCTTTTCCCTGCGCCCGGTTTCCCCCTCGGGCGCTTTTTTTTATCGAAAATAACACCTACGTAACATTCTGGATAAGAAAATTTGACACACCCTGCCCCTCCGCAATTGTATAGACAAGCAAATACAAGAACACAAAAACAACATCACATCGGAGAGGCGCATATGACGTATTCAGGTCGGGTGGATATTCAGCAGGTGATCGATGAAAGCCCCTTTTCAGGGTTTCACTGGCTTCTTATTGTGCTGGGCTTTCTGGTGCTGGCGATCGATGGGTTCGATACCGCAGCGATGGGTTACATTGCGCCTACGCTGTCGGCGGAGTGGGGAATAGATAAACAGGATCTGGGGCCGGTGCTGAGCGCAGCGCTGCTGGGGCTGTCGCTGGGAGCCCTGATTGCAGGTCCGGTATCGGACCGCATGGGACGCAAACGCGTGCTGGTCTTCTCGTGCCTGTTCTTCGGCCTGGCGAGCCTGGGTACGGCCTGGGCGCAAAGCCTGAATACGCTGACGCTGTGGCGATTTCTGACGGGCCTCGGGCTGGGTGCTGCAATGCCAAACGCCATCACGCTGATCTCGGAGTTTGCTCCTCAGCGCTGCCGCGCCATGGCGATCAATACCATGTACTGCGGCTTTCCGCTGGGTGCGGCGGGCGGCGGGGCGATCTCTTCCTGGCTTATCCCTCACCACGGCTGGCGAAGCGTACTGCTCACCGGCGCGATTGCGCCGCTGATTTTAACCGTGCTGCTGGCGCTGCTGCTGCCGGAATCGGTGAAGTTTCTGGTTCAGCGCGGGAAAGACGTCGCGCAGGTTCGCCGCATCGCCAGCCGGTTCGCCCGCAGCACGCTCGATAGCGTCACGGGCTTTTTCCTGGCGGAAGAAAAGGTGGCGTCTAAAAAAGGGAGCGTGGCGCAGCTTTTTTCCATGCCCTGGCTACCCGGCACCCTGATGCTGTGGGTCACCTATTTTATGGGGCTGGTCATTTACTACGTCCTGCTTAGCTGGATGCCGACGCTGATGCAGGGGATGGGCTATGCGCTGGCGGAGTCCGCCTGGCTGACCTCCCTGTTTACCTTCGGCGGTACCGCAGGCATTCTGCTCGCCGGCTGGATGATGGACCGCTGGGAAGCGCATAAGGTGGTCGCGGGTGGTTTCGTATTGACGATGGGCCTTATTCTTTTACTGGGCATTGAGCATAACCATATCGTCATGTTTGGCGGGCTGATATTCCTGATGGGGATCGCGATGAACGGCGCGCAGTCGGGCATGCAAACTCTGGCCGCTACCTTTTACCCTACCGAGTGCCGCGCGACGGGTATCGCCTGGATGCAGGGGATCGGCCGCTTCGGTGGCGTGGCGGGCACCATGACCAGCGCCCAGCTTCTTTCCATGCAGTGGCAGGCAGACAGTATTTTAATGATCCTCAGCGTGCCCGCTCTGGTGGCTGCGGCGGCGACCTGCTACAAAATGCTGCGTTGCCGTATACAGGAACCGGGCGTCGCGTAGTCCCTCTCTTTTCTGCTATTCTGCCCCCCGCAATTAAGGGGGCAGCATGCTTAACATCGTCTTATTCGAACCAGAAATCCCACCCAATACCGGCAATATCATCCGCCTGTGCGCCAACACCGGTTTTCGTCTGCACATCATTGAGCCGATGGGCTTCACGTGGGACGACAAACGCCTGCGCCGCGCCGGGCTGGACTACCATGAGTTTACTGCCGTCGTTCGTCATCACGATTACGCCGCGTTTCTGGACGCCGAGAAGCCGCAGCGCATGTTCGCCCTGACCACCAAAGGTACGCCAGCGCACAGCGCCGTAAGCTATCAGAACGGGGATTATCTGATGTTTGGTCCGGAAACCCGCGGCCTGCCGGCCACCATTCTGGATGCCCTGCCAGCCGAGCAAAAAATTCGTATTCCGATGATGCCGGACAGCCGCAGCATGAACCTGTCGAATGCGGTGTCGGTGGTGGTGTATGAGGCGTGGCGCCAGCTGGGATATCCCGGCGCGATACTGCGTAGCTGAAACACTTCGGGTGGCTTGCGCCACCCGATTCGTCGTATTTAGCCTGCTACCGCGATGCGTTTCATATCGGTCATGTAGCCGCGCAGTTTCTGGCCCACTTTCTCGATTTCATGGCTGCGAATCGCTTCGTTTACGTCACGCAGCTGCGCGTTATCAACCGCACCTTCCGCAATCGCTTTGCCCAGATCGCCTGCTTGCAGGGTAGTCATGAACTCTTTCAGCAGCGGCACGCATGCGTAAGAGAACAGGTAGTTACCGTACTCGGCGGTATCGGAGATCACCACGTTCATTTCGTACAGACGCTTACGGGCGATAGTGTTCGCAATCAGCGGCAGTTCGTGCAGTGATTCATAGTACGCCGACTCTTCGATGATGCCGGAATCCACCATGGTTTCGAACGCCAGCTCAACGCCTGCTTTCACCATCGCGATCATCAGTACGCCTTTGTCGAAGTACTCCTGCTCGGTGATTTTGCCATCGTACTGCGGTGCGGTTTCGAACGCGGTTTTACCGGTCTCTTCGCGCCAGGTCAGCAGTTTTTTGTCGTCATTCGCCCAGTCCGCCATCATGCCGGAAGAGAACTCGCCGGAGATGATGTCGTCCATGTGTTTCTGGAACAGCGGCGCCATGATGGTTTTCAGCTGCTCAGAGAGTGCGAACGCGCGCAGTTTTGCCGGGTTGGACAGACGATCCATCATCAGCGTAATGCCGCCCTGCTTCAGCGCTTCGGTGATGGTTTCCCAGCCGAACTGAATCAGTTTTTCTGCGTAGGCCGGATCGGTACCTTCTTCCACCAGCTTGTCGAAGCACAGCAGAGAGCCGGCCTGGAGCATGCCGCACAGAATGGTCTGCTCGCCCATCAGGTCAGATTTCACTTCCGCAACGAAGGAAGATTCCAGCACGCCCGCACGGTGGCCGCCAGTGGCCGCTGCCCAGGCTTTGGCAATCGCCATGCCTTCGCCTTTCGGATCGTTTTCCGGGTGAACTGCGATCAGCGTCGGCACGCCAAAACCACGCTTGTACTCTTCACGCACTTCCGTACCCGGGCACTTCGGCGCCACCATCACTACGGTGATGTCTTTACGGATCTGCTCGCCCACTTCAACGATGTTGAAGCCGTGGGAGTAACCCAGCGCGGCGCCGTCTTTCATCAGCGGCTGTACGGAACGCACAACGTCAGAGTGCTGCTTGTCCGGCGTCAGGTTAACGACCAGATCCGCCTGCGGGATCAGCTCTTCGTAAGTACCCACCTTAAAGCCGTTTTCGGTCGCTTTGCGCCAGGAGGCACGCTTTTCAGCAATCGCTTCTTTGCGCAGGGCGTAGGAGATATCCAGCCCGGAGTCACGCATGTTCAGGCCCTGATTAAGGCCCTGTGCGCCACAGCCGACGATGACCACTTTTTTACCCTGAAGGTAGCTCGCGCCATCGGCAAATTCATCGCGCGCCATGAAGCGGCATTTGCCCAGCTGCGCCAGCTGCTGGCGCAAGTTCAGTGTATTAAAGTAGTTAGCCATGGGTGATACCTCGTGATGTTGTGTGTCTTATTGTTCGGTTCGCGTTTCAGCGAGAATGTACCCACATTACAACAGGAAATTTATTGCGGAAATTGATATATTCACAACATCACATTGCAGTTTTTGCAATGAAAAAAGAGGGAGTGGAATCGGTGGATTTACGCGATCTAAAAATGTTCCTGCACCTGGCGGAAAGCCGTCACTTTGGCCGCAGCGCCCGGGCGATGCACGTCAGCCCCTCCACGCTTTCGCGCCAGATCCAGCGCCTTGAGGAAGACCTCGGCCAGCCGCTTTTCGTGCGCGATAACCGTACCGTTACCCTTACGGAAGCGGGCGACGAGCTGCGGGTTTTTGCCCAGCAAACCTTGTTGCAGTATCAGCAGCTGCGGCACACCATCGACCAGAAGGGGCCGTCGCTCTCTGGTGAACTCCATATTTTCTGCTCCGTAACGGCAGCCTATAGCCATCTTCCTCCCATTCTTGACCGCTTTCGCGCGGAGCATCCGTCGGTTGAAATTAAACTCACTACCGGCGATGCCGCCGACGCCATGGAAAAAGTGGTGACCGGCGAAGCGGATCTGGCCATTGCCGGGAAGCCCGAAACGCTGCCGGGCGCGGTGGCGTTCTCGATGCTGGAGAATCTGGCGGTGGTGCTGATTGCTCCGGCGCTGCCCTGCCCGGTGCGTAATCAGATATCTGTTGAGAAACCGGACTGGTCCACGGTGCCGTTTATCATGGCCGATCAGGGCCCGGTGCGCCGCCGCATTGAGCTATGGTTCCGCCGCCAGAAGATCAGCAACCCGTCGATTTACGCCACGGTGGGCGGACATGAGGCGATGGTCTCAATGGTAGCGCTCGGCTGCGGCGTGGCGCTGCTGCCGGAAGTGGTGCTGGAAAACAGCCCGGAGCCGGTGCGCAACCGCGTGATGATTCTGGAGCGCAGCGACGAGAAAACGCCGTTTGAGCTTGGCGTATGTGCGCAAAAAAAGCGGCTGCATGAGCCGCTTATTGATGCGTTCTGGAAGATATTGCCGAACCACTAGCCTGCCAGAAAGAACCTGAACGCCGGATTGTGGGTTTCGTCATGGCACTCATAGCCCAGCTCGTTCAGGCGCGTTTCGAAATCCGGCTCGTGCTCGCCCAGCTCGAACGCCGCCAGCACGCGGCCGTAGTCGGTGCCGTGGCTACGGTAGTGGAACAGGGAGATGTTCCAGTGCGTGCCCAGCGTGTGCAGGAACTTGAGCAGCGCGCCCGGTGATTCCGGGAACTCGAAGCTGAACAGGCGTTCCTGGAGCGGTTTCGAGGGACGCCCGCCGACCATATAGCGCACGTGCAGCTTCGCCATTTCATCGTCGGAGAGATCGACCACGCTGTAGCCGCCTTCATGCAGCAGGCTGAGGATCTCTTTTCGCTCCTCCACGCCCCGGCTCAGACGCACGCCGACAAAAATGCAGGCATCTTTGGCATCGGCAAAGCGGTAGTTGAACTCCGTTACCGAACGACCGCCCAGCAGCTGGCAGAACTTCAGGAAGCTGCCCTTCTCTTCCGGGATGGTCACCGCCAGCAGCGCTTCACGCTGTTCGCCCAGCTCGCAGCGCTCGGAAACGTAGCGCAGACCATGGAAGTTCACGTTGGCACCCGACAGCACGTGCGCCAGACGTTCGCCGCGGATGTTGTGCTGGGCGATGTATTTTTTCATCCCCGCCAGCGCCAGCGCGCCGGACGGCTCCGCCACCGCACGTACATCTTCGAACAGATCTTTCATTGCCGCGCAGATGGCGTCGCTGTCGACGGTGACGATATCGTCCAGATACTCCTGGCACAGACGGAACGTTTCATCGCCAATGCGCTTCACCGCCACGCCCTCGGCAAACAGCCCGACGCGCGGCAGATCCACCGGATGTCCGGCGTCCAGCGCCGCTTTAAGGCAGGCAGAGTCTTCCGCTTCAACTGCAATCACCTTGATCTGCGGCATTAGCTGTTTGATCAGCACCGCCATGCCTGCCGCCAGCCCGCCGCCGCCCACCGGGACGAAGACGCGGTCGAGATGGGCATCCTGCTGCAACAGCTCCAGCGCCAGCGTGCCCTGCCCGGCAATCACCATCGGGTGGTCGAACGGCGGCACCCAGGTGAAGCCCTGCTGCTGCGCCAGCTCAATCGCTTTGGCTTTGGCTTCGTCAAAATTCGCGCCGTGGAGCAGCACTTCCCCGCCAAAACCGCGCACCGCGTCGACTTTGATATCCGCGGTGGCAACCGGCATCACGATCAGCGCCTTCAGCCCTAAACGGGCCGAGGAGAACGCCACGCCCTGCGCGTGGTTGCCCGCCGACGCGGTAATGACGCCGCGCGCTTTCTGCTCGTCCGTCAGCCCCGCTATCATCGCGTAGGCACCGCGCAGCTTAAAGCTGTGCACCGGCTGGCGGTCTTCGCGCTTCACCAGAATGACGTTGTCGAGGCGCGAGGAGAGTTTTTCCATTTTTTGCAGGGGCGTGACCTGCACGGCTTCATAGACCGGCGCGCGTAGCACCGCTCTCAGGTATTCCGCCCCCTCAGGAGCGGCGGATAAGGGTTGTGACTCGGCCATCATTAGCCCCCAAGTTTAGATTTATCGCGCACCGCGCCTTTATCTGCACTGGTTGCAAGGCTCGCGTAGGCGCGCAGGGCGAAGGAGACTTCACGCTGGCGATCTTTCGGCGTCCAGGCTTTGTCGCCGCGTGCTTCCTGCGCTTCACGACGGGCCGCAATCTCCTGATCGCTCAGCTTCAGCTGAATGCCGCGATTCGGAATGTCGATTTCGATCAGGTCGCCATCTTCGATGATTGCGATGTTGCCGCCGCTTGCCGCTTCCGGGGAGACGTGGCCGATGGAGAGACCAGACGTGCCGCCGGAGAAACGGCCGTCGGTGATCAGCGCGCAGGCTTTACCGAGGCCCATCGATTTCAGGAAGGTGGTCGGGTAGAGCATCTCCTGCATGCCCGGACCGCCTTTCGGCCCTTCGTAGCGAATGACAACCACGTCGCCTTCCACCACTTTGCCGCCGAGGATGGCTTCTACCGCCTCGTCCTGGCTTTCGTACACTTTCGCCGGACCAGTGAATTTCAGGATACTGTCGTCCACGCCTGCGGTTTTCACGATGCAGCCGTTTTCCGCAAAGTTACCGTACAGCACGGCCAGACCACCGTCTTTACTGTAGGCGTGCTCCAGCGAGCGGATGCAGCCTTCAGCGCGGTCGTCGTCCAGCGTGTCCCAGCGGCAATCCTGCGAGAACGCCTGGGTGGTGCGAATACCCGCCGGACCGGCGCGGAACATCTTTTTCACCGCGTCGTCTTTGGTCAGCATTACATCGTATTGATCCAGCGATTCCGGCAGCGTCAGGCCGAGGACGTTTTTCACGTCGCGGTTCAGCAGCCCGGCGCGATCCAGCTCGCCCAGGATACCGATGACGCCACCCGCGCGGTGCACGTCTTCCATGTGGTACTTCTGAGTACTCGGCGCGACTTTACACAGCTGCGGCACTTTACGGGAGAGCTTGTCGATGTCGCTCATGGTGAAGTCAATTTCGGCTTCCTGCGCGGCGGCCAGCAAATGCAGAACGGTGTTGGTGGAGCCGCCCATGGCGATATCCAGCGTCATGGCGTTTTCGAACGCCGCTTTACTGGCGATATTGCGCGGCAGCGCGCTGGCATCGTCCTGCTCGTAATAGCGTTTGGTCAGCTCAACGATACGTTTACCGGCGTTGAGGAACAGCTGCTTACGGTCGGCGTGGGTCGCCAGCAGCGAGCCGTTGCCCGGCTGAGAAAGGCCCAGCGCTTCGGTCAGGCAGTTCATGGAGTTGGCCGTGAACATGCCGGAACAGGAGCCGCAGGTCGGGCACGCGGAGCGTTCCACCTGATCGCTCTGCTCGTCAGAGACTTTCGGGTCTGCGCCCTGGATCATCGCATCGACCAGGTCGAGCTTGATGATTTTGTCGGAGAGCTTGGTTTTACCCGCCTCCATCGGACCGCCGGAGACGAAGATCACCGGAATGTTCAGGCGCAGGGAGGCCATCAGCATCCCCGGGGTGATTTTGTCGCAGTTGGAGATACAGACCATCGCATCGGCGCAATGGGCATTGACCATATACTCCACCGAGTCGGCGATCAGCTCGCGCGACGGCAGTGAATAGAGCATTCCCCCGTGGCCCATTGCGATACCGTCATCCACCGCAATGGTGTTGAACTCTTTCGCCACGCCGCCGGAGGCTTCGATTTGCTCGGCAACCAGCTTACCGAGATCGCGCAGATGCACGTGGCCCGGTACAAACTGGGTGAAGGAGTTCACCACGGCGATAATTGGCTTGCCGAAATCGGCGTCGGTCATTCCGGTGGCGCGCCACAATGCGCGGGCACCCGCCATGTTACGGCCGTGGGTGGTGGTGGCTGAACGATACTTAGGCATGCTTTATTGACTCCCGTCTGACTATTTAATGGGACGGTGCGTGCCGTCCCACATTTATATTTAGTGATTAACCTGATCCAACCAGCCGTATTTGTCTTCTGTTTCGCCGGTGAAGAGGCCGAAGAAGGCTTGCTGGATGCGTTTGGTCACCGGACCACAGCGGCCTTCACCCACCTGGATACCGTCGACGCTGCGAACCGGCGTGATTTCAGCCGCGGTACCGGACATGAACACTTCGTCTGCCAGGTAGAGGGATTCGCGGGACAGCACCTGCTCACGCACTTCGATACCCAGATCTTTCGCCAGCTTGATGATGGCGTCGCGGGTGATGCCCGGCAGCGCGGAAGAGGTGAACGGCGGGGTAAACAGAATGCCGTCTTTTACTTCAAACAGGTTTTCGCCCGCGCCTTCTGAGATGTAGCCGTTCACGTCGAGGGCGATGCCTTCCTGATAGCCGTGGCGGCGCGCTTCGCTGCCGACCAGCAGTGAGGAGAGGTAGTTACCGCCCGCTTTAGCGGCGGTCGGGATGGTGTTTGGCGCCACGCGGTTCCAGGAAGAAACCATTGCGTCGATCCCCTGATCCAGTGCTTCTGCGCCCAGGTAGGCGCCCCACGGGAACGCAGCAATGATCACATCAGTGTTGTAACCGGCCGGCGGGTTCACGCCCATGCCCACATCACCCACGAAGACCAGCGGACGAATATAGGCGCTGGTCAGTTTGTTCTGGCGAATCACTTCGCGGCAGGCTTCCATCAGCTCATCAACGCTTTGAGAGACCGGGAAACGATAAATTTTGGCTGAGTCATGCAGACGCTGCATGTGTTCGCGATGGCGGAACACCACTGGCCCTTTGTGAGAATCGTAGCAACGGATGCCTTCAAACACGGAGGTACCGTAGTGCAGCGCGTGGGACATCACGTGAACTTTCGCGTCTTCCCAGCGAACCATCTCCCCATTGAACCAAATGTAATCAGCTTTTTTTGTCGTCATTTTTTCGTCCTGTCACGCTTAAGCGCGGATTTGTTGTGATGTGGTTGTGCTCTGGCAGATGGCAACATGGGCAACGTCTACCAGCTTTGATAACTGACTAAACAGTAAGTCGACCGGCCGCGGGCTGGCAACGGTTAATTCGATACTGATGTTCTGCGCGTCGGTGGCCGTTTCCATATTCATAGAGCAAATCTGAAAGCCACGGTGACGGACCACGCGCAATACGCGTTCTAACGTTTCCGGGTTGAAGCGAGCCTGCACGGCGACCTGATGTTGCATCATGATAATTTCTCCAGCATTTGTGAGTTACTGGCACCGGGCGGTACCAACGGCCAGACGTTCTCAAGCTCGTCGATTGAGACATGAAGCAGGTATGGCCCTTCGCTTGACAGCATGGTGTCGAGTGCCGCTTCAACCTGGTCTTTACGGGTGATGTGCTGGCCAGGAATGCCGAAGGCGCTGGCCAGGGTGAGGAAATCGGGGTTATCGGTCAGGGTTGTTTCGCTGTAACGCTCCTGGAAGAACAGCTGCTGCCACTGGCGAACCATCCCTAAACGCTGGTTATCGAGCAACACGATCTTCAGCGGTAACTGCTTGCGCTTCACGGTGCCGAGCTCCTGAACGTTCATCATGAAGGAGCCGTCACCGGAGATACAGATCACGGTATCGTTCGGGCGGGCCACCTGGGCGCCTACGGCTGCCGGCAGGCCAAAGCCCATGGTGCCTAAGCCGCTGGAGGTGATGAAGTTCTCCGGGCGGGTATAGGTCATGTGCTGGGCTGACCACATCTGATGCTGGCCTACATCCGTCGTCACCACGCTGTCGGCGGGTTTACGGTCGGACAACTGCTTCAACAGCAGCGGCGCGTAGATGGCATCGCCTGGGTGATCGTAACGCCAGGCATGCTCAGCGCGCATATCTGCGGTGTGCTGACGCCATGCGTTGATATCCAGCGGCTGCTCCAGCGCCGGTAACAGCGCGTTAAGATCGCCCTGCAACGCCACGTGCGCCTGACGCAGTTTGTTCATCTCCGCCGGATCGATATCCATATGGATCACTTTGGCATTCGGCGCGAAGGTATTCAGCTTGCCGGTGACGCGGTCGTCGAAACGGGCGCCTGCGACGATGAGCAAGTCGCACTCCTGCACCGCCAGGTTTGCCGCTTTAGTACCGTGCATTCCCAGCATACCCAGGTAATACGGGTAGTCCGCGTCGACTGCGCCCAGGCCTTTCAGGGTACAGGTGGCGGGCATTTGCGTGGTCGCAATGAACGCGCGAAGCGCCGGAACAGCCTGCGCCATACCCACCCCGCCGCCGACGTACAGCATCGGCTGCTTCGCCTGCGCCATCATCTGACGCGCCTCTTCAACGTCTGCATGCGGAAACGCATCGTCGCTTTTCACGGTGGAGAAATGCGGCTCCAGATCGCCAGGTGCAACCTGGATATCTTTCGGGATATCCACCAGAACCGGGCCAGGACGGCCAGAGCTGGCAACCTCGAACGCTTCGGCCATCACGCGCGGCAGCTCTTCGAGGGACTGAACGAGGAAGCTGTGCTTAGTACAGGCCAGCGATAAACCGAGCACGTCCACTTCCTGGAAGGCATCGGTGCCGATGAACGGTGAGGCCACCTGGCCGGTGATCGCCACCACGGGAACGGAATCGAGCAGTGCGTCAGCCAGGCCGGTAATCAGGTTCGTTGCGCCAGGGCCCGAGGTTGCCATACAGACGCCGGTTTTACCGGTGGCACGGGCATAGCCGATGGCGGCCATCGCTGCGCCCTGCTCGTGCCGGCACAACAGGTGTTCCACGCCGCCGTCATACAGTGCATCGTAAATCGGCATAATTGCGCCACCCGGATAACCGAATACGGTTTCAACTCCCTGCGCGCGCAACGCATGTACTACCCATTGTGCCCCATTCATAGTCAGTTCCCCGTCATAAATCTGGAGAAACAGAATTTTGTGCTAGTCGTCATTCTCTGCTCCTCATTTAAGTTTTTTAGTCATAAAAAAACCCCCGGACCTTTCGGTGCGGGGGTCTTAGTTCGTTAAGGCTTGATTCTTAAGCCTTTCCTCGTCCAAGTGCAGCCCCGCACGGTGGGATAATAATCACCACCACGCTAATCACGACCAGGCTAATCACTCGTAGAAGGGCTGTCATTTTCAGTTCTTTTTGCATCTTGTTCGAAGGAATACCTAAAGAGTTACCACAGATATTTCATCTGACACAAGATTTTTTTATGACCCATTTCTTTAGCATGCGAACTATTTCTTTGAAAATCGTTGTTTTATATAGGGAAAAAATAGAAATGAAGATTTTTCATTTTTTTCCTGATTCTTCAGGCAGGGCGAGCATGATTTCTTTTTTGCGAGGCGGCTTTCGCCAGCATGTAACGTTTACATTTTGCTGCTAAAAAGCATGAACGCGCGTCGTAAATCAGCGATTTAAAGCTAAACAGAAAAACACGAGACTGGCATAGTCACCGCCAAGGAGGGCTTATGTCACTGTCAGTTGTTTATACACGCGCGGCTATCGGAGTGAAGGCACCGCTCATCTCTGTAGAGGTTCATTTAAGCAATGGGCTGCCCGGATTGACGCTGGTCGGCTTACCGGAAACCACCGTTAAAGAGGCGAGGGATCGTGTGCGCAGCGCCATTATCAATAGCGGTTATGCTTTTCCCGCGAAGAAGATCACCATCAACCTGGCACCCGCTGATTTGCCAAAGGAGGGTGGGCGATATGATTTACCTATTGCTATAGCGCTTCTCGCGGCTTCTGAACAGCTCAACACGACAGGGCTAAGCTCGTGCGAGTTCGTGGGTGAATTAGCGCTTACAGGCGCGTTAAGGGGCGTTCCCGGTGCAATATCGGGTGCGCTTGAAGCCATACGTGCGGGAAGACAAATCATTGTAGCCAATGAAAACGCCTCTGAAGTAAGCCTTATCGCCGAAAAGGGATGCCTGATTGCGGGACATTTGCAGGAGGTTTGCGCCTGGCTGGAAGGCCGACACGAGCTTGCCGAACCGCAGGAGAAGGAGGAGGAGCCGCCAGATTCAACTGAGGATCTCAGCGATATTATGGGGCAGGACCAGGGGAAGCGGGCGTTGGAGATCACTGCCGCGGGCGGGCATAACCTGTTACTGATAGGTCCGCCAGGCACGGGGAAAACGATGCTGGCGAGCAGGTTGAACGGCCTCCTGCCACCCCTCAATAATCACGAAGCGCTGGAAAGCGCCGCGATATTTAGCCTGGTCAGTTCTACATCGTTGCATAAACAGTGGCGCCGCCGCCCTTTCCGCTCGCCGCACCACAGTGCGTCTCTTACCGCGATGGTGGGCGGAGGGTCGATTCCCGGACCGGGTGAAATCTCTCTGGCGCACAACGGCATTCTGTTCCTGGATGAACTGCCTGAGTTTGAACGCCGCGTGCTGGATGCATTGCGGGAGCCGATTGAATCCGGCGAGATACATCTCTCTCGTACACGCGCCAAAATAAGCTACCCTGCGCAGTTTCAGCTGGTCGCCGCGATGAACCCTAGCCCAACGGGCCATTATCAGGGAAACCATAACCGCTGTACGCCGGAGCAGACGCTGCGCTATCTGAGTAAGCTGTCCGGGCCCTTTCTCGACCGTTTTGATTTATCTCTGGAGATCCCCCTGCCACCGCCCGGTCTGCTCAGGCAAAGCGGTATTAGAGGCGAAAGCTCAGCAGCGGTACGCGAACGGGTTATTGCAGCACAGGCGCGGCAGTATGCTCGACAGAACAGGCTGAATGCCCGGCTGGATAACGCCGGGATCCGACAGTTTTGTTCTCTTAATGCCGAAGATGCAGGCTGGCTGGAGGAGACGCTGACGCGGTTTGGACTATCCATTCGCGCGTGGCAGCGTTTGTTGAAGGTCGCGCGCACCGTCGCCGACGTAGAAGGCTGCCCCGGAATTGAGAGGCGACATTTGCAGGAGGCATTAAGCTACCGTGCGATCGATCGACTGCTGCTGCATCTGCAAAAAATGCTGGCGTAAAAAAGGGGCCGTAGCCCCTTCTCTTCTTAATCGTCAGACTCGGTGTAGTCTTCTGCACCTTCCATCTGCGGCTTACCGCCAGACAGCGTATGGAAACGCTTAGGACGCTTGATGCGAGCCATATACTTGATCCATACACGTTCTGCATCAGACTGCGGCTCACGCTCACCACGGCAAACAGAGACAAACTGTTTTTCATCTTCGGTTGCCGGTTCACGTTTACCCAGATCCAGCTCGTTGAAGGCATAACCATGGCGCTCAAGAAGTTGAGCTTCTTTGATAGTGAAATCGCCGTGACGAGAGAACCCGCGCGGATAATGTTTATTGTCGAAAAAACGATTAGTCGTCGTAAAGCTTTCCGCCATCCTACACGCTCCTAATTCTTTGGCCGAGCTATTTATGGCGCGGAGTATTAGTTACGCTTGACAGAGTGTAAAACAAAACATTTAAATCATAACGACAAATAATTTTGTGGAGAAAGATGTGGATACGGAATTGCTAAAAACTTTCCTCGAAGTGAGCAGAACGCGACACTTTGGGCGAGCAGCTGAAGCCCTCTACCTGACGCAGTCAGCAGTCAGTTTTCGTATTCGACAACTGGAGAATCAACTGGGTGTGAACCTTTTTACCCGTCATCGCAACAATATCCGCTTAACGCCAGCCGGTGAAAAACTGCTGCCGTATGCAGAAACCCTGATGAATACCTGGCAGGCGGCGCGAAAGGAGGTTGCGCACACTTCCCGGCACAATGAATTCTCGATCGGTGCCAGCGCATCACTGTGGGAATGCATGCTCAGCCAGTGGCTTATGCGGCTATATCGTACACATAATCATCTGCAATTTGAGGCGAGGATTGCGCAACGTCAGTCGCTGGTTAAGCAACTCCATGAACGTCAGCTGGACCTGCTGATCACCACAGAAGCCCCCAAGATGGACGAATTTAGCAGCCAGATTGTTGGGCAGTTCAGTCTGGCGCTCTATGCATCTGAGCCTGCAATGATGAAGGCCGACCTTAATTATTTACGCCTGGAATGGGGACCTGACTTTCAGCAGCATGAGACGGGGTTAATTGCCAGCGATGATATCCCGCAGCTTACGACAAGCTCTGCGGAGATCGCCTGCCAGCAACTTCCTGCACTGAAGGGTTGCACGTGGCTACCTGTTCGCTGGGCGGATAATAAATCTGCACTCCACGTTGTTACCGATTCGACGACGCTCTCCAGGCCGCTGTATGCCATTTGGCTGCAAAACAGCGATAAGCAATCGCAGATAAAAGATCTGTTAAAAACCAGTATACTGGATTAACGCAAAAGCCTGCGGAGACGCAGGCTGCTTAGTCTTCAGAAGGGCTTTCAGCCGTTTTGCAGGCAAAAAAAATCCTTTGCCGAAGCAAAGGATTCTATATGGCAGGGGCGGAGAGACTCGAACTCGCGACACCCGGTTTTGGAGACCGGTGCTCTACCAACTGAGCTACGCCCCTAAAGTTTTTTGCCATTAAGCCTGCCGGGAGGGCAGGCTTAATGTC
>NZ_SJON01000021.1 GCF_004331385.1 Enterobacter quasihormaechei | reverse complement strand
CTAGCGCTTACCGGGCCTACATTTTTTCGCACGACCTTGTAGGCCGGATAAGGCATTTACGCCGCCATCCGGCGCAAACCCGCACAGATTACTCTTCGTTCTCAGACAGCTCGCGCAGATACTGGAAAATCAGGCGCGCTGACTTCGGCGGCTTATTCCCTTCTTTCTCTTTCTTCGCGTTGCGGATAAGCGATCGCAGCTGCTGGCGGTCGGCATTCGGCCACAGGTTCAGCACTTCGGGTACCGCGTCATCACCTTGCTCGATCAAACGATCGCGAATCTGCTCCAGCTTATGGAACAGCGCAACCTGCTGGTTATGGCGGTTTTTCAGCTTATCCAGCGCCTGACGGATCGGCTCCACGTCACGCTGACGCAGCAGTTTACCGATAAGCTGAAGCTGGCGGCGACGCCCTTCTTTCTTGATTTTCTGTGCCAGTTCAATGGCATCACGCAGATCCTGGTCGAGCGGGAGCTTATCCAGCGCGTTTTTACCCAGTTCTACCATTTCTGCGCCAAGCTGTTTTAACTCTTCGGCGTCACGTTTAATTTCACTTTTACTGACCCAGATGATCTCATCATCTTCGTCTTCGATGTCATCACCGGGAACGTCGTCGAGCCAGTCTTCGGGCTGCTTAGTCATGTCAGGCTCCTTAAAAAAAGAGGCTAATGTTACCAGTTAAGACGCGCACTGAAAAACGGTTCTCTGTTAGACTTCACTTAACTCTCTCTTACAGTATGGCATTTGCGATGAAAGTAACCTCACAAGTTGAAGCGCAGCGTAAGATCCTGGAAGAAGCCGTCTCCACCGCGCTGACGCTCGCTTCAGGCAAATCAGATGGCGCCGAAGTGGCGGTCAGCAAAACCACCGGCATTAGCGTGAGCACCCGCTATGGCGAAGTGGAGAATGTAGAATTTAACAGTGATGGCGCGCTGGGGATCACCGTGTATCACCAGAATCGCAAAGGCAGCGCGTCGTCTACCGATCTCAGCCCGGATGCCATCGCCCGGACGGTGCAGGCAGCACTGGATATTGCCCGCTACACCTCGCCGGATCCTTATGCTGGCGTGGCCGATAAAGAGCTGCTGGCGTTTGACGCGCCGGATCTCGATCTGTTCCATCCGGCGGAAGTGACCCCGGACGAAGCCATTGAGCTGGCCTCGCGCGCCGAGCAGGCGTCTTTGCAGGCCGACAAACGCATCACCAACACCGAAGGCGGCAGCTTTAACAGCCACTACGGCATCAAAGTGTTCGGTAACTCGCACGGCATGTTGCAGGGGTACTGCTCAACCCGTCACTCGCTGTCCAGCTGCGTGATCGCCGAAGAGAACGGCGACATGGAGCGTGACTACGCCTACACCATTGGCCGTGCGCTGGGGGATTTGCAGTCTCCCGAGTGGGTAGGTAAAGAGTGTGCCGAACGCACGCTGTCACGCCTCTCACCGCGTAAGCTCTCCACCATGAAAGCCCCGGTCATTTTTGCCAATGAAGTGGCGACCGGCCTGTTTGGTCATCTGGTGGGGGCGATTGCGGGCGGTTCGGTGTACCGTAAATCGACCTTCCTGCTCGACTCGCTGGGCAAGCAGATCCTGCCGGAATGGCTGACCATCGAAGAGCATCCGCACCTGCTGAAAGGGCTGGCGTCTACGCCGTTCGACAGCGAAGGCGTGCGCACGGAACGCCGGGATATCATTAAAGACGGCGTGCTGACCCAGTGGCTGCTGACCAACTACTCCGCGCGCAAGCTGGGGCTGAAAAGCACCGGGCACGCGGGTGGGATCCACAACTGGCGCATTGCCGGACAGGGCCTGAACTTTGAGCAGATGCTGAAAGAGATGGGCACCGGCCTGGTGGTGACCGAGCTGATGGGGCAGGGCGTGAGCGGCATCACCGGAGACTATTCTCGCGGTGCGGCAGGCTTCTGGGTCGAAAACGGTGAAATTCAGTATCCGGTGAGCGAAATCACCATCGCCGGCAACCTCAAGGACATGTGGCGCAATATTGTTACGGTCGGTAACGATATTGAAACACGCAGCAATATTCAGTGTGGTTCTGTATTGCTGCCGGAGATGAAAATCGCCGGTCAGTAATGCCCGTAAAAGCGTGTTTAATAATAAAAAAGGAAGTGAGCAATGCGTAAACACCTGTTAGCGATCGTCGCGGCTTCAACGCTGGTTCTTGGCTCGTCCGCGTTTGCTGCCGATCTCGAAGACAACATGGACATCCTCAGTGAAAATCTGAAGGTAGTGCAGAAAACCGATAATGCCGCCGAGATGAAGGACGCGCTGACCAAAATGCGTGAAGCGGCGCTGGACGCGCAAAAAGCGACGCCGCCAAAGCTGGAAAGCAAAGCAGCAGACAGCGCCGAGATGAAAGACTATCGTCACGGCTTTGACGTGCTGGTCAGCCAGATCGACGGTGCGCTGAAGCTGGCTAACGAAGGCAAAGTCAAAGAAGCCCAGGCGGCGGCCGACCAGTTTGCGGCGACCCGCAACGCGTATCACAAAAAGTATCGTTAATTGGGTGCCTGAGCTGTACGTCCTTTCTCCGTATGCGGAGGCGCATAACGCGCCCCCGCATCCTTGCTCCTTTCCGTCCCATGCCTGAGACGGTCAGTCTCAAGCACCCGCAGCCACTCTACCCAATCCCCATAAGAAAACCTTATCCACATCACATTTCTACGAGCCCGCTCGTAATCTTTTCCGCTTTGCATACCCCTTATTTGCCGCCAGATAGCGTGATATTCATCACGCAAATACAGCGATTTATCCAGATTCACCGCATTTATGTGGCACAGATCACTGCCGCGGCTCGCCTTTCCACTTCGAAGTGGAAAACAACTCGCTACAAACCCTGCACCTGCAACGTTAGTTTTATTCCAGAGCCATTAACGGGGTAAGACGAGTGAGTAACGGAGCGGTAATGAACGACGTTGGGGAACAGGCGGTGCAGACTGAGCAGCTCGCGAACACCATGCTTCAGCAGGTTTATGCTCTGCTGGCCCGGCACAACATCATCCCCAACGCGGTACAGGAGCAGATGCTGACCTCCCACGTTCGCGCAATGGCGCACCGGTCCGTGACCGGCGAGCCGCTGCCGGAGGTTGAAGCAGAGCTTTTCGACGAAATTTCACCAGATTCAATGCAACTTGCCCGTGAAGTGGTAGCGCAGTTTGGCAACCTTCCTGATGAAGAGGCCTGGCTGCTCTCCGTTCACTTCGAAGTCGCGAAAGACAACCTTTAAGGAGCAACACATGGAACAGATTACAGTCGTGATTGGCGATCGCCTGGGTAAAGGTCAGAAAGTGGCTGCGGGTGTGGAAAAAGCCGGTGGACGCGCGGTTGTCGTGCCGGGCATGGCGGCAGATATGAAGCTCGGTGACGTGATGAAAGCGGAAAACGCCACCTTCGGCATCTCCTTCTGTGGCAGCGGCGGCGCGGGCGCCATCACCGCACAAACCAAATATGGCTACAAGGCCAAATACGGCATGCGCTCCGTGGATGAGGGCGTGACCGCCATCAACGAAGGCTGCAACGTGCTGGGCTTTGGATTTATGGATAAAGAAGAGCTGGGCGAGCGTCTGGTACAGGCGTGGCAGAAGAAGCACGGCGCATAAGCATGAAAGAACAGTTTACAACCACGGTGAGAGTGAAGGGGAAGGGCGACGCCAAAGCGCGCGCCTTTGCCGACGCGCTCAACCACGTTCAGGCCGCGGTGATGAAAGCCTCACCGCATATCTTACTGCGTATTGAGCCACAGGATGTGCAGGTTGTTCAGGCGCAAGAAGCGGTGCGAAAAGAAGCGTTTCTGTTCTTCTTTCTGCGCCGGGAAAGACGCACCTACAGCGTGGAGCTGGATGTGACCGTCAACGTGACTGCCATCAATCTCGACCAGGTGGATTTCGTCACGCAACGCTGATTATTCATAAAAGGGCAGACTGATGTTCTTAATTATATTAATAAAATCGCTCATCATTGGCGGCCTGGTTGGCGTCGGTGTGGGAGCCGGGGCTGCACGCATGTTTCATGCGCCTACCACTCAGGGTATGGGCGCGTTTCGTACGTTGGGGGAACTGAACTCCTGCGAAGGGGATCCGGCCTCCCACTTCTCCTTTGGATTAGGCTTCTTCTTTAACGCCTGGGCCTCTTCCGTGGCCGCAGGTGCCTTCACACAGGACGTTGACCACCGCATCATCCCGAACTGGGGTGCTGCCGCGCTGATGATCAAAAACCGTAACGTCGGCGAAACGCTGCACGATCCCCGCAAAATGGCGATTGCCTGCGGCATCATCGGCATGATCGTCGTGACCTTCCTTAACCTGACCGCTTCCTCCGTGCCGGCCGCACTTCAGGTCACCGCCGTGAAGGTGCTGGTGCCTGCCGCGAACCTGCTGGTCAACACCGTAATGCCGGTGATCTTCTGGCTGGCGGCCATCGACGCGGGTAAAAAATCGGGCTTCTGGGCCACCATCTTTGGCGGCGCGGCGCAGCTGATCATGGGGAACGCCGTACCGGGTCTGGTTCTCGGCATCCTGATCGGTAAAGGCGTTGAGGAGAGCGGCTGGAACCACGTCACCAAAGTGATGATGGCGGCGATCGTGCTGCTGTTCGTGCTGAGCGGCTTCTTCCGCGGCTTCGACATGAAGATGATCGAATCCTTCCATCTGACCGTGCCGAACTGGCTCGACATGATCCACAACTCGCTCAGCGGTAAATAACAGGAGCCTCGACATGGAACAGAATAAAGGTTTTTGGTATGCCGACTGGTCGTTCCCGATCTTCGTTGGCCTGCTCTCCTCCGGCGTCTTCGCCGGGACGCACATGTACTACCTCTACGGCATCGGCGCGTTTAACGAAGTGGCCTTCGTGGCGATGCTGAAAGCGGGAATCGATACCGGCGTCTACGGCGCGGTGGCGGCGTTCGGCGCGAGCTTCCTGTTCGCCCGTATTATCGAAGGATCGCTGGTCGGTATTCTTGATATCGGTGGGGCGATCCAGACCGGCGTGGGCCTCGGCGTACCGGCGCTGCTGCTGGGCGCGGGGATCATGTTCCCGGTGACCAACTTCATTGCCTCGCTGATTACCGGCCTGGTGATTGGTCTGGCGATTGGCTACGTCATCATCCTGGCGCGTAAGTTCACCATCAACCAGAGTAATTCCACCTACGGGGCTGACGTGATGATGGGCGCGGGTAACGCCTCTGGCCGCTTCCTCGGGCCGCTGATTATCCTCAGCGCGATGACCGCCTCCATTCCAATCGGCGTCGGTTCGCTGGTGGGCGCGCTGCTGTTCTACATCTGGCAGAAGCCGATTACCGGTGGCGCCATCCTCGGCGCAATGATTTTGGGCTGGCTGTTCCCGGTCGCCCTTTAATACCCGCGGGCGCATCAGCGCCCGCCCTATCAGGAGAACCCCATGTTTGATTTACTCCTGCGCCGTGCGCGCCTCGCCGACGATACCCTGACCGATATCGCCATTCAGGACGGGAAGATCTCCGCGACGGGCGAAATTAACGCTCCCGCCCGTAAAACGGTTGAGCTTAACGGTGACGTGTACGCCAGCGCGGGCTGGATTGACTCCCACGTTCACTGCTACCCGAACTCCCCGATCTATCACGACGAGCCGGACAGCGTGGGCATTGCCACTGGCGTCACCTCCGTGGTGGACGCGGGCAGTACCGGTGCCGACGACGTGGACGATTTTTACGAAATTACCCGCAAAGCCTCCACCGACGTCTTTGCCCTGCTGAACATCTCCCGCGTGGGGCTGATTGCCCAGAACGAGCTGGCCAACATGGCGAACATTGACGCCGATGCGGTGAAGCAGGCGGTGAAGCGCCACCCGAATTTTATCGTCGGCCTGAAGGCGCGCATGAGCAGCAGCGTGGTCGGCGAGAATGGCATCACGCCGCTGGAGCGCGCCAAAGCGATCCAGAAAGAGAATGGCGACCTGCCGCTGATGGTGCACATCGGCAACAACCCGCCGAACCTCGACGAAATCGCTGAACTCTTGAGTTCGGGCGACATCATTACCCACTGCTACAACGGCAAGCCTAACCGCATTCTGACGCCGTCCGGCGAGCTGCGCGCCTCCATCACCTCCGCCCTGAAGCGCGGCGTGCGTCTGGACGTCGGCCACGGCACGGCGAGCTTCAGCTTTGAGGTGGCGAAACGCGCCATCGCGATGGGCATTCTGCCGCACACCATCAGCTCGGATATCTACTGCCGCAACCGCATCAACGGCCCGGTCGGCTCGCTGGCAAGCGTGATGTCGAAATTCCTCGCCATCGGCATGTCATTGCCGCAGGTGATTGACTGCGTCACCGCGAACGCCGCAGACGGCCTGCGCCTGACGCGCAAGGGCCGCATTCAGCCTGGCCTCGATGCCGACCTGACGCTATTCATGATTAAACGCCAGCCGACGGTGCTGACGGACGCTGAAAACGACACTCTGCAAGCTGAACACATTCTGGTGCCGCTTGCCGCGATCCGCGCGGGCAAGGGCTACATGACCGAACAAGGGAGCACGGAACATGCCTTCGATTTATGAGAAGTATAATTTAAAGCAGGTTATCAACACCTCTGGCCGCATGACGGCGCTGGGCGTTTCAACGCCGCGCCCGGAGGTGGTGCAGGCGGCAATGGACGGCATGAATCACTATTTCGAGATGAAGGATCTGGTTAACAAAACCGGGGAGTACATCGCGAAGCTACTGGATGTGGAAGGCGCGACGGTGGTCTCCTGCGCGTCGGCAGGCATAGCCCAGTCCGTGGCGGCGGTGCTGGTGAAAGACAGCGACTGGCTGCTGGAAAACCTGCACGTCACGCCAATCGAGAACAATGAAATCGTCCTGCCGAAAGGCCATAACGTGAACTTTGGCGCGCCGGTCGGCACCATGGTGGCGCTGGGCGGCGGCAAGCTGGTGGAAGCGGGCTACGCCAACGAATGCTCCGCCGACCAGCTGGCGGCGGCCATCACCCCGCGCACCGCGGCGATCCTCTACATCAAGTCCCACCACTGCGTGCAGAAAAGCATGCTCAGCGTCGAGCAGGCCGCGGTCGTGGCGCGTAAACACGATCTGCCGCTGATCGTTGATGCCGCGGCGGAAGAAGATCTGCACGCGTACTACCGCTCCGGCGCGGATCTGGTGATTTACAGCGGCGCGAAGGCGATCGAGGGGCCAACCAGCGGCCTGGTGATCGGCAAAACCCAGTACGTTGAGTGGGTGAAGCGCCAGACGGCGGGCATTGGCCGCGCCATGAAGGTGGGTAAAGAGGGGATCCTCGGCCTGACCTGCGCCATCGAACACTACCTGACGGCCACCAAAGAGAGCGGTGCCGAGATGGTGGCGAAGATGACGCCGTTTATCGACGCGCTCAACACCCTGAACGGCGTCACCGCGCGCGTGGTCTGGGACAGCGCCGGTCGCGACATCGCCCGCACCGAGATTAAGTTTGACGAAGCCACCACCGGCGTTGGCACTGGCGACCTTGTCGCCCAGCTGAAGCAGGGGGAATACGCCATTTACTTCCGTGGCTACAAGGCCAACGAAGGGATTATCGAAGCGGACGTGCGCAGCGTGAGCGCTGACCAGCTGAACATCGTGTACCGCCGCATTAGCGAAGTGTTAGGACAGGAGAAAAACGCATGAAACTGACCCCCAATTTTTACCGTGACCGCGTCTGCCTGAACGTGCTGGCCGGCTCAAAGGCTAACGCCAGCGCCATTTACGAGGCGGCGGAAGGTCACGTGCTGGTGGGCGTGCTCTCCAAAAATTACCCGGACGTGGCGAGCGCGGTCGCGGATATGCGTGAATACGCGGCGCTGATTGATAACGCGCTCTCCGTGGGGCTGGGCGCGGGCGATCCGAACCAGTCGGCGATGGTGAGTGAAATCTCCCGCCAGGTGCAGCCGCAGCACGTCAACCAGGTCTTTACCGGTGTGGCCGCCAGCCGCGCGCTGCTGGGGCAGAATGAATCGGTGGTCAACGGCCTGGTCTCCCCGACCGGGACCGTCGGCATGGTGAAAATCTCCACCGGCCCGCTGAGCAGCAAAGCGCCGGACGGCATCGTGCCGGTTGAAACGGCGATTGCCCTGCTGAAAGACTTCGGCGGCAGCTCGATCAAGTACTTCCCGATGGGCGGCCTCAAGTGCCGTGATGAATACCAGGCGGTGGCGGAAGCCTGCGCCCGCCACGACTTCTGGCTGGAGCCGACCGGGGGGATCGATCTGGAGAACTTTGAGGCGATCTTGCAGATTGCCCTCGACGCGGGCGTGAGCAAAATCATCCCGCACATCTACAGTTCAATTATCGACAAAGCCAGCGGTGATACGCGTCCGGAAGATGTGCGTACGCTGCTGGAAATGACGAAGAAACTGGTGAAGTAAAAGCCTGTCCCCTCACCCTAACCCTCTCCCCTTTGAGGAGAGGGCCGGGGTGAGGGGTGAAACACCGCACACACCCAAAGGAGCCACCATGCACACCCGTAACCTGCTCGTCGCTTCACTCTCAATGCTCGCCACCGCCGCTGTCGCCCAGACGCAATACGCCTGGGTGGGTACCTATAATCCGAACGGTGAAGGGCTGTACCGTTTTACCGTTGACCCGCAAACCGGCGCGCTCGATAACAAAACGCTGGTGAGCAAACTGCCGAATGCGGCGCAGTTGACCCTTTCGCAAGACGGTAAAACGCTGTATTTGGCAAGCGAAGTGGAGCAGGGCGTGGTGCAGGCGCTGCGCATCGGCGATGACGGCGCGCTGAGCGAACTGAATCAGGTGGCCTCCGGCGGCGCCGGGCCGGTGTATCTCTCCCTGACGCCGAACGGCAAGCATCTGCTGGTGGCGAACTACGTCAGCGGAACCGTCGCGGTGCTCCCCGTTAACGCAGACGGCAGCCTGGGCAACGCCACGGACACGCATCAGGATCGAGGCGAACCGGGCGCGGCGAAGCCGGAAGCTGCCGTTGAGGGCAGTTTCGCGATCAGCGATCATAACGGCCCGCATGCGCACATGATCGCCGCCGATCCGAGCGGGAAGTACGTTTTTTCCACCGATCTTGGTCTGGATCGTATCTATCAGTACCGTTTTGACGATCGAGCAGGAAAGCTGATCCCGAACGATCCGCCGTTTATCAGCGCCTCTTCGAAAGGCGCTGGCCCGCGCCACTTCGTCTTTACGCCGAAAGGCGATGCCCTGTGGCTGATTAACGAAGAGGCCTCTACGCTCACCCATTATGCGCTGGACAGCAGCGGCAGGCTAAAAGAGGGTAAAACCGTTTCAGCTCTGCCGGACGGTTACAAAGGCACCAGTTTTGCTGCCGGGCTGGCGCTAAGCGCCGATGGTAAACAGCTGTATGTCGCTAACCGTTTGCATAACAGCATCGGGCACTTTACCGTAACGGCAGAAGGGACGCTGACGCATCAGGACGATGTCTGGACGCGGGGTGACTATCCGCGCACCCTGACGCTCGATAAGCAGGGGCGCTGGCTGTACGTCATGAACCAGCGCAGCGACAACATTACCCGTTTCCGCGTGGCGCCGGACGGCAAGCTGAGCGCCGAGCCAGACTATACCCCGGTCGGCAGCCCATCCCAGATGGTCATTTCACCCTGAGCAGTAAGAGGACAACGACGTGCGATTTCCGAACCAACGTTTAGCGCAACTTTTCGATCTGTTGCAAAACGAGACGCTGCCGCAGGACGAGCTGGCGCAGCGGCTGTCGGTCTCCACGCGAACCGTCCGGGCGGACATCACTGCCCTTAACGCGCTGCTGGCAGGCCACGGGGCGCAGTTTATCCTGAGCCGCGGCAGCGGCTATCAGCTAAAAATTGATGACGCCCAGCGCTATCAACAATTGCAGGCCTCCCACCCGCGCGCGCTGCGCATTCCGCGAACCGGGCCGGAGCGCGTGCACTATCTGGTGGTGCGTTTTCTCACCTCGGCATTTTCCCTTAAGCTGGAGGATCTGGCCGACGAGTGGTTCGTCAGCCGCGCCACCTTGCAGAGCGACATGGTGGAAGTGCGCGAGTGGTTCCATCGCTACAACCTGACGCTGGAAACCCGCCCGCGCCACGGCATGAAGCTGTTTGGCAGCGAGATGGCGATCCGCGCCTGCCTGACCGACCTCCTGTGGGAGCTGGCGCAGCAGGACAGCCTGAACCCGCTGGTGACCGACGTGGCGCTGAATGCGGGCGTGGCGGAAAAGATGGTGCCGGTGCTGCACGATGCGCTGACGCGCCATCACATTCGTCTGACCGACGAAGGCGAGCTGTTCCTGCGCCTGTACTGCGCGGTGTCGGTGCGGCGCATCAGCGAGGGGTATCCGCTGCCGGAATTCCACGCGGAAGACGTGGAAGAGAACGTGCGCGAGGCGGCGAAGGATATCGCGGTAGCCATCCAGGAGCTGGCGGGCAAGGCGCTTGCGCCATCGGAAGAGAGCTGGCTGTGCGTGCACATCGCGGCGCGGCAGATCCAGGAGATTGCCCCCAGCGCGATTAACGCCGACGACGACGAAGCGCTGGTCAACTATATCCTGCGCTACATCAACACCCACTATAACTACAACCTTCTCAGCGACGCGCAGCTGCACGCGGATCTGCTCACGCACATCAAAACCATGATCACCCGCGTGCGCTATCAAATCATGATCCCCAATCCGCTGCTGGACAACATCAAGCAGCACTACCCGATGGCGTGGGATATGACCCTCGCGGCGGTGTCGAGCTGGGGGAAATACACGCCGTATGCGATCAGCGAGAACGAGATTGGTTTTCTGGTGCTGCACATCGGCGTGGGGCTGGAGCGCCACTACAACATTGGCTACCAGCGCCAGCCGCGCGTGCTGCTGGTGTGCGACGCCGGTAACGCGATGGTGCGCATGATCGAGGCGGTACTTCAGCGTAAATACCCGCAGATTGAGGTGACGCGCACGCTCACTCTGCGCGAGTACGAGCTTGCGGATGCCATCGGTGAAGACTTTGTGATCTCCACCGCTCGCGTGAGCGAAAAGTCCAAGCCGGTGGTGATAATCGCCCCGTTCCCGACCGATTATCAGCTGGAGCAGATCGGCAAGCTGGTGCTGGTGGACCGCACCCGCCCGTGGATGCTGGAGAAATACTTCGACGCGACCCATTTCCGCATTCTCGACAAGCCCGTTGATCGGCAAACGCTGTTCCGCGAACTGTGCGGGCAGCTTGAAAGCGAAGGCTTTGTCGGCGCGGAGTTTCTGGATTCGGTCATCGAGCGTGAAGCAATTGTCAGCACCATGCTCGGGGACGGCATCGCGCTGCCGCACTCCCTCGGCCTGCTGGCGCAAAAAACGGTGGTCTACACCGTGCTCGCCCCGCAGGGCATTCAGTGGGGGGATGAAACGGCGCACGTCATTTTCCTGCTCGCCATCAGCAAAAGCGAATACGAAGAGGCAATGGCGATTTACGACATTTTCGTCACTTTCCTGCGCGAGCGCGCGATGGCGCGCCTGTGCCAGTGCGAGGATTTTGCAGCGTTTAAGGCTGAGGCGATGGAGAGTTTGAGCCGGTTTTGAAGCCAGGCGGATAGAGGATATCCGCCTTCATTTACCGCAAATGATGCACAACCTGGTTGCTGCTGCCGCGCCAGATCAGCATAGGGTCTTTTAAATCCTGCACGAACTTGCCGTCCACCAGCACGTTAATCAGAGCCACCACTTCCTTCTGCTGCGCATTCAGCTCATCCAGCTTATAGCCCGTCCAGACCCAGATATCTTTTCCCGCGCACTCGCGGCGGATGCGCTTCACCAGCTTCAGTATATCCGGCACGTTTTGCGGATGGAGCGGATCGCCGCCGGAAAGGGAAATCCCCTGGCGTTTGATGCGCGTGTCGTTCAGGTCGTCGATGATGCGGTCTTCCATTTCAGCGGTAAACGGCATACCCGAGTTGAGGCGCCAGGTGCTTTTGTTGTAGCAGCCGGGGCACTCGTGAACGCAGCCTGAAACGAACAGGGTGCAGCGGGTGCCGGGGCCGTTGACGATATCGACGGGGTAGTACTGATGGTAATTCATAGCGGTTAACCAAGCCGGGTACAGTGTGAGTGCGGATTGTAGGCCCGGTAAGCGTAGCGCCACCGGGCATAAATATGGCAGTGGCTCAACCGATCTGCCCATTCCCCAGATGTTTCACCCGGCGCTTCACCTCTTCCTGCTTGCCGGCGTTAAACGGACGGGCATCCGGGCTGCCGAGATAGCCGCACACGCGGCGGGTCACGGAGACGCGGGCCGCATCGTGGTTACCGCATTTCGGGCAGGTGAAGCCCTTACTGGTGCATTCAAACTCACCGGTAAAGCCGCACTCATAGCACTCGTCGATTGGCGTGTTGGTCCCGTAATACGGCACGTGCTGGTAGCTATAGTCCCACACGTCTTCCAGCGCCTTCAGGTTGTGCTGGATGTTTGGGTACTCGCCGTAACAGATAAAACCGCCGTTCGCGATAGGCGGATAGGCCGCTTCAAAGTCAATCTTGTCGTACGGGTTCACCTTCTTCTCCACGTCGAGGTGGAAGCTGTTGGTGTAGTAACCTTTATCTGTCACCCCTTCAACAATGCCAAATTCGGCGGTATCCAGGCGGCAGAAGCGGTCGCAGAGGTTTTCGCTTGGCGTGCTGTACAGGCTGAAACCGTAGCCGGTTTCCTCTTTCCACTGGTCTACCGCATCGCGCAGGTGCTGCACAATCGCGATACCTTTCTCGCGCAGGGCCTCGCTGTCATAGATGTGCTTGTCGCCGAACAGCGCGTTGATGGTTTCGTGAATGCCGATATAGCCCAGAGAGATCGACGCGCGTCCATTTTTGAAGATCTCAGACACGTCATCGTCCGCTTTCAGGCGCACGCCGCAGGCACCTTCCATATAGAGGATGGGCGCAACGCGGGCTTTGACCCCTTCAAGGCGGGCGATGCGGGTCATCAGCGCCTTACGCGCCAGCTGCAAGCGCTCGTCCAGCAGCGTCCAGAAGGCCTCTTCATTACCTTTGACTTCCAGGGCGATGCGCGGCAGGTTAAGGCTGATCACGCCCAGGTTGTTGCGCCCGTCGTGGATCTGCTCGCCGTTTTCATCCTCGTACACGCCGAGGAAGCTGCGGCAGCCCATAGGCGTTTTAAACGAACCGGTGACTTTTACCACTTGGTCGTAGTTCAGGATGTCCGGGTACATGCGCTTGCTCGCGCACTCCAGCGCCAGCTGTTTGATGTCGTAGTTCGGATCGCCAAACTTGTGGTTCAGGCCGTCGCGGATGGCGAACACCAGCTTCGGGAACACCGCGGTTTTACGGTTTTTGCCGAGGCCAGAGATGCGGTTGCGCAGGATAGACTGCTGAATCAGGCGCGACTCCCAGCTGGTGCCCAGGCCAAACCCGAAGGTGACAAACGGCGTCTGCCCGTTGGCGGTGTGCAGCGTATTCACTTCATATTCCAGCGACTGGAACGCGTCGTAGCACTCTTTCTCGGTGCGGGAACGCGCATAGCCGTCCGCGTCCGGGATCTGCCACTCTTCCGCCGTCTTACGGTGCTTGTTGAAGCTCTCGGTCACGAACGGGGCCAGCACTTCATCGATGCGGTTGATGGTGGTCCCGCCATAAATGTGGCTGGCTACCTGGGCGATGATCTGCGCCGTAACCGCCGTCGCGGTAGAGATGGACTTCGGCGGTTCAATCTCGGCGTTACCCATTTTGAAGCCGTGGGTCAGCATGCCTTTCAGGTCAATCAGCATGCAGTTAAACATCGGGAAGAACGGCGAATAGTCGAGATCGTGGTAGTGGATCTCACCGCGCTCGTGCGCCGAGACCACGTCGCGCGGCAGCAGATGCTGACGGGCATAGTGCTTGGCGACGATACCGGCCAGCAGGTCGCGCTGGGTCGGGATCACTTTACTGTCTTTATTGGCATTTTCATTGAGCAGCGAAGAGTTGGTCTGCTCCACCAGGCCGCGGATCTCCTGGTTCAGGCGACCGCGTTTCTCTCGCTGGACGTCACGATCGTGGCGGTACTCAATGTAGGCGCGCGCCAGCTGCTTGTATGGCCCCGCCATCAGCTGGTTCTCAACCGCGGTCTGGATCTCGTTGATATCGACCTGGCTGCGTTCATGCATCTGGCTGCTAACGACTTCTGCGACGGTGGCGCAGTAATCTGCGTCATCGACTCCCGCTGCTTTAGCTGCACGCAGGATGGCTTCCTGAATGCGCTCTGATTTAAACGGCACTTTACAGCCATCACGTTTCATCACATGCGGTGTCATGATCACTCCATTTTAAAAACAGGTTATCCACAAAGGTGGGGAAGTATTCACCGGGCGTATTTCCCGCCGCGCCAAAGGCTTCCCGCGTTCCCAGCGTGTGTTATCCACAATTCCGGCCAGCGTAAGCGCCGTCTTGTTGTTGGAATTGTAGACGATAGATACAATATGTTGGGTTGGGACGCATTTTAAGTGCTACATATAGTGATTTGCATCAAACATGTTTGCGATTTTTTTGATTCAGAACAAAGTAAAAAGACGAGAGTACAAACGGCGGGCGTTGGAGCAATTGTAAATACGTGCAGGAAAAATCTGATTAATTATTCAACAAAAACAAGCGCTCAGCACGGCGTGTGCTGAGCGCTTCACGGTCAACTCGCCCCGCAGATCCAGCTCAACCCTGCCTGTAAAAAGGCTGCGGTAGCGATACTGCCCAGCACCACGGGGATGAGAAAGGAGCGGTCGGGGCCATCGTCCTGTTCTGGCGGTTCTTCAGCATTCAGGACGGACAATGCCTCTTCCCGGGTGCGCGCCGCCAGAAGCTGCTCCCGCACCCTGTCTTCCGTCAGCAGGCTGGTGAGCGACGTCAGCAGCTGCATATGGGTACTGCCTGCTTCCGCTGGCGGAATGGCGAGCAGAAAGACCATTCTCACCGCTTCATCACCGTCCAGGCCCGGCCAGCTTATCGGGTCGTCAAAGAGCGCCAGACAAAACGCCGCCTGCTGCACCGTCTCGGCTTTTCCGTGAGGGACCGCGAGCGCCTCGCCCAGCGCGGTAGGGCCTTCACTTTCGCGTTGTAAAACGCTCTGGATAAATGCCGCTTCATCGTTAATGATTTTTTGCCTGGCAAGCGGCTCGGCCAGCCAGCGGATCAGCGCTTCAGGCGTACGGTGCGGCGGATTGATAAAAACCAGATCGGGGTGCGTCAATGCAAGCAAGTTCATATTAAGCCTCAATCAAAAAATCGCATGTCGCGGAAGGGGAGATCGCCGTTACCGGTTGCACGGGCTCTTCCAGATAGTTGATCTGACGAAGCCCCGCCAGACTTGTCGGGACGGGAACCGACTGCGTGCCGGCGTTAAACACCCGGACGACCGTGCCAGAGGCCTGCTGCGCATGGGGCAGGGCAGAGAGAATGAGCGGCTCCGGCAGGCTCAATAATGAGAATTCTGCCGGAAGCCTGCGGTCGGGCAGACGCAACGAAAAGCGCTCAAGGCGGTGATCGAGCGTGTGTAGCGTTTGCCGCTGATAGGTGAAAGGCTGTCCCGCAGCCTGGTTTTCCAGCTGGCGAAGCGTGAGATGATCGGCGCTGACGGCCAGCGCGACGGTGAACGAGAAGCACAACGGTTTCAGCAGCTGCGCATCGGGGGTCTCGACCACCGTATTATTGATGCCGGACGCCCGGCCCGGTCGCCATTCGAGATCGTTGCGCCCGAGCACGCCCGTGGATTTAAACAACGTCAGGGCAATGGCAGCCGGCGCGCTGCCGATTATCTGAAATTCCTTCATGCCGCGGCTATTCACCACCAGCGCTTTGCCCGCTTCCGCAACAGCAATAATGCCTTCGGTGGTTTCGATATCCACGGGCATTTCGCGATAGTACTCTCGCCAGTTTTCTTCGTCATACCCCGTTTCGCGCTGGATTATCGCGAAGGGCTGCGAGGCGATAGCATGCCGGGTGTGAATATTGCTGCCGATCAGTAAACGTAGCCGGTGATCGCAGTGGCTGTTTTCCAGCGAACTGTCCACATACAGGTTCGGATCGTCTTCGCGTAATGTGCATTCCAGACGAAGGGATAGCGGCGTTCGGGCAGTATCCTGGCGTCCGGCGAGATCCGGCGGAAGAAACAGGGTGGCTTCAACGATCAGCTTTTCGATAAGCGGCGTTTTCAGGCAGTCGACAAGCGTGAAATGGTCGCATCGCGTCGGCGTATCGCCCGCAAGCGGTGAGAAATCGTAGCTGTCGCCCGCATCCGCACAGTCTTCAAGGGTAAAGAACGAGGGGATGCATCTGCCGCTGCGTTTGTCGTGCAGGGTGAGCGTTCCGTCGTCCAGCGTTAATCGATAATGCGCATTCTCTATCTCGCTGCCGGTTGTCTGTTCAGGCTGCCGGAAAGGCGCCGGGTCATCTTCAACGTTAATGCTGAGATAGCCGACCGGCGGCAGAACCGGTGTTTTCACAGCAACGTGCCAGCGATAATAAGGGGGAAGGGGCGTTTCACACTCGCCTTCGGCGTTAAGGGAGACTGCCGTTCCGCCTGGCAGAATGTCTCTTTTGAGGACGTCGAAGGGGATAGGCTGCCCCTGATATCTCAGGGCGATATTCTCAGCCCGGCTATAAAGTGTGGTTATCACCACGCGTCGCGTTGGGGTGCCCAGCGGGTTGAAAATCAGCAGGTCGCCTTCCCGAGCGCAGGCGGCGCTCAGGGTTTTTACCACCAGGTTCCACAGGCTGTGGCACAGCTGTTCGGTTTGCTCCAGCCGATGCAGAATATCGCGGTTGGTGGTATCGCTATTACAGCCGCCGATGGAGTCATGGGCATGGCTTCGCAACAGCTTCTTCCAGAGCGTATCGACCACCGAGAGGTTCACCGGGAGCCCCTGATGACGCGCCATGGCGATTGTCGGCTCCAGCTGTCGCAGGATGAACTGCTCAACATCATCATTTTTCTTTTTGATGTCGTAGCGCACGGATCCGATCGTTTTATGGATGCGGGTATAGCGCGGCGATTTCAGCTCTCCTTCCCAGCGTTCAAACTGTTCACGCTGCGCGCGCAGAATGTCGACGTAGCGCTCCAGCGAACTGATAACGTAGCGGTCTTCATTGGGGGAGTGTGCGCTGGCGATCTGTAGAATTTTCGGCAGAGCCGGGTCGATACTGACCTGATCGCCGCCACAGGGCAGCAGCAGGTCATTTATTCCGGCCCGCGAGCGCAGGAGATTGACCATCGGAAAGATTTTTCCCTGCAAATGGCTCGCGTCTGAAGAGATGTTTTTAGCCGCGCCGTAACCGAATGCCATCGCGCAGGCGATAACGGTCGCACCTGACGGCGCCCGCCACAGGAACTGGCTGCTTTTCGCCTGTCTGTCGTGATCGATGCCGCGCCAGAAGACGATGTTGTCGATATTGCAGCCCTGCAAAATCGTGGGCATTTGCGCATTGTGGCCGAAGGTGTCCGGAAGATACCCGACCTGCATGGCATGCCCCAGCTTACGGGCGGCGAAGATGCCGTACTTGAGATTGCGAATAATGGATTCGCCATGCACGTTGTAGGTGTCCGTCTGGGTATACCACGGCCCTACAAAGATCCTTTTTTCTGTGACCAGTTTTTCCAGCCTGGCGCGATAATCGGGATTGATGGCGAGAAAATCCTCCACTACCGCCATCTGCCCGTCAAGGTGGTAGCAGCTGTAAGCGGGGTCCTGCTCCAGCGTGTCGATGACGTCCGCAAAGTTATATGACGCCAGCACCATGCTGTCCTGATGGGTGAAATACCACTCCTGATCCCAGTGCGTATGGGCAATGACGTGGATCTGATTCATGACCTTCCCCTTAGCTGGCGTTCTTTGGGCTGACATAGAGCACGCCCAGAGCGCAAATCAGTGCGCCAGTAAAGACGCTCGCCAGGTAGCCCGCCACGTTGGTCGCCAGCGGCCAGCCCCAGATGGCTGGCAGCGGCAGCGTCTGCTTCACGCCAAGGGTGATGGCGACCAGCGCGCCGGCGACGGCACCGGCCATGAACACCGGGATCAGGCGTGGGTTTTTCAGGATGAACGGGATAGCGCCTTCCGAGATCCCAATCACGCCCAGCAATAACGAGGTGCTGCCAACGGTTTTCTCTTCCTGGCTAAAGACATCCGGTAGCCCAAAGCGGCCGTTAAGAAAAGCGGCAAAGCCGACGCCAATGGAAGGGATCACGATGGAGAGTTCGCGGGCGGTTAAATCAAACGTCTCGCTCATGCCATTCAGGCCGAGCGCGACTGAACCCGCCGCCTTATTGACCGGGCCGCCCAGGTCGAACGCGGTGCCTGCGGCGATCATCGTGGAATAGAATCCGCGCCCGGTGTCACCTGCCGAGGTAAAAAAGACCACCATCAGCTGGTTAAGCGAGCCGAAAATCGGGTTAATCAAATATTCCATGACCATCACCAGCGTTATCCCGGTGATCAGCGGGACGACCAGCATAGTTTTGATGGTGGTGAGCTGCTGGCGGACGTGAATGGAATCATTCAGCCAGCGCACCAGATAGCCCACGAAAAAGCCGATGCCAATCGCGCCGAAAAAGCCGGACGGCATAAAGCCTTCAATATCAAAGAAGCGTTTGTAGACCTCGTCTGACATGATGCCGCCGATAAGTCCGGGGATCAGCGCCGGTTTGCCGGCAATGGAAAACGCCAGATACATGGCGAAAACCGGATACATGAACTTAATGGTCATAAAGCCCACTTTATCCAGCACGCTGAACGGCGAATGGTCGATGTTGATAAATTGTCCGGTAATTTTGGCCGTCGCCATCATCAGCCCGCCCATGACCACAACCGGCAGCATATAGCTGATGGCCGCCATAATATGGCCGATAAAAATCTGGTAAGCCGAATGCTGGCGCTCGTCGTCGTCTGCTACGGAGGAGGCGGTGACGTTTTTTTCCATGGCCAAGGCCTGACGCAGATAGCGATCGGTATGCTTGATCAGCGCTTGCGTGCGGGTCTGAAGATGGGGAATGTTTTCAAAACGCTCGGCATCCTGAATGGGAACGTCGGTGGCCAGAATAATGGCCGTGGCGGAGGCGATATCCTGTTTTGTTAAGCGATTTTTTACGCCGTCGCTGCCCTGCGTTTCGACCTTAACCTCAATATTGTGCTCTTTAGCCCATGCAATAATTTTATTCGCGGCCATGAAGGTGTGTGCGATACCTGTCGGGCAGGCCGTCACCGCGACAACTTTTTGTTTCGTCATTGTCATAATTCCCTGGATGTGAAAACCGGGAAAGTATAAAGAGAACCTAAAACAGTTTTTAATGTTTGCTAATACTAATTACGTATCGTGATACGCGGCGCTGCATTATGTGAAGCGTCTTCCAGAGGCTATTTTTCTGTTATGTTAATATCATGCCGGGATTAAACAGGGTGTAATATATGAATTCATTTCAGGGAAGTGAACGTTTGATATTTGAATACATTCAGTATCATGCGTCTAATATTTCTAATATATCGGCAAAAGAGATTGCCCGGGATACCTTTACAACGACAACATCCGTTAATCGAGTGTGTAAAAAAATGGGCTATAAAAGCTATACCGAGCTTCGGTATCGTTTTTTACGCGATCATTTTACCCCAGCGCCTGCCGCCCCCGACGCTGGGCCGCACGCGGACGATATTGTGGCGGAGGTGTCCAGGCTGCTCACCCATTCCAGCCATATTTATCTGTACGCGCGCGGTGCTTCACTCACCAGCCTCAACTACCTGTCGCGTTTTTTATCCCTGGCGAGTCTGCCGCACCTCATTTTGAATGATATGCACCAGCTGACACGGGTATCGAAGGGGACGCTGGTACTGATCAGTAAATCCGGGGAGACGCAGTCGCTGATTGAAATGGCGCGTAACGCGCTGCGAAAAGGGTTAAAGATTATTGCGATTACCCGCGAGGGGTCGACGCTGGCGGCGATCTCATCGCTATGCTGGCCGCTAGTGATCGACATCAACGCGGTATCGCTGTATCAGCGGGAAGGACAGCTTGAACTGTTAAGCGCCGTGGACCGTATCGGCTGTAGGTTGCTACAGCACGATACGGTGTAGTCGGGCCGTCAGAGTTGCTTCACTATCCCCAGACGTACGGCATAATCATTTTCATGGTTGCCGTCATTGTTGATATAGGTTTTATCCAGTGACACCAGCTCAACGTAAGGCGTCCAGCCGTCGTCAAGGCTGTAGTTGAACGCGACGGTATGCTCCCAGTAGGTGTCATCCCCGGTTCCCTGATCGACGTTATCCTGCCAGCGGAAGCGTGGGTTATAGGATATACCGAATTTGCCAATGTTATAGGCGAACCAAATGTCGAACTGGTGTGACTGACGGCGGGTATAGCCGCTGCCGTCGAGTTCTTTGTCGCTGTGTGCGTCATTGATGGTGTTATAACGATAGCGGGCAGAGAGGTTCAGACCGTTATCGAACGCTTTCCAGCCCTGAATGAAGGGGCGATAGTGGGTATTACTGGGGGTGAAAACCGTCACCATGCCAGGCGCAACGGCAAAGCCATTGCCCAGATTGAAGCGCCAGCGCGTTTCAATCTCCTGTGCCGCCTCCGTTAATCCTTTGTCATCGGGGTTATTTCGGTCGGTATCACCAAAAAAAGTATCGTTGTGGTTTTGTGCAGCTTCAACGGAAAAGTAAAAACCGTTATCCGCCTGATGCATAACCTTAATACGTGAATCATTTACGTCAGAGCGCGTATTATGGCCAAAGCGAAGGTCGACGGACGTATTTCCGCACCATCCCTGTGTGCTCAATAATAATGCGCTAATACACGTTACTTTAATAATTGTCTTTTTCATCATGTCCTGCCGAGGTTATTAATTAGCAGGGCTATTTTTATTTTTGGCACGCCATGATGTAAAAGCTATCGTCGTACATTTAGCGTATCGCTAAACATAAAAAAAAGAGAGACAGCATGCTGTCCCTCCTGATATTTATTCCTGCACCCACCAGATGGCTTCAAACGGGCGCAGTTGCAGCGTATCGGGTCGGGAGGGAACCTCTTCATAGTTACTGAGCGCCACCCGCCATGCTCCCTCTACCGGGGCCGGCTGCCACTGCTGGCGCTCGCGGCTCAGGTTCGCCACCACCATCAGCGTTTGCCCCTGCCACTGGCGGCGATAGCACCACAGGGAAGGGTGCTCAGGCAGGAGATCCTCATAATCCCCCCACGTCAGCACCGACAGAGATTTGCGCAGGCGAATCAGCGACTGATAGGTGTAGAACACCGAACCGGGGTCGTCCAGCGCCGCGCGGGCGTTCACCGTTTCGTAATTATCACAGACGCCAATCCACGGTTCGCCTGCGGTAAAGCCCGCGCCGTGCGAGGCATCCCACTGCATCGGCGTACGGCCATTATCCCGGGATTTACTCGCCAGAATCGCCAGGAGTTCATCGGTATCGCGGCCGTTAGCCCGCTGTTCGGCGAACATGTTCAGGCTCTCCACGTCGCGGTAGTCGGTGATGCGGCTGAAGTGCGGGTTGGTCATACCCAGCTCTTCACCCTGATAGATGTACGGCGTGCCCTGCATGCCGTGCAGCACCATGCCGAGCATTTTCGCCGCCGCCACGCGGTGTTCACCTTCGTCGCCAAAACGCGACACGATGCGCGGCTGATCGTGGTTACACCAGAATAGCGCGTTCCAGGCTTTGTTGTGCATTCCCTGCTGCCAGTGGTGGAAGAGGGTTTTCAGCGCCACGAAGTCCGGCTTCGCCAGCGTCCACTTTTCGCCGCCGGGATAGTCCACCTTCAGGTGGTGGAAGTTAAAGGTCATCGACAGCTCGCGCCCGTCGAGCGCCGCGTACTGCTGGCAGTTCTCCAGCGAGGTGGAAGACATCTCGCCCACCGTCATCAGGTTGCGCGGGGTAAAGACGTCGCGGCTCATCTCCTGAAGATATTCGTGAATGCGCGGCCCGTCGGTGTAGAAGCGACGACCATCGCCGAAGGGATCGTCCGGGAAGGTTTGATCTTTCGAAATCAGGTTGATGACGTCGAGACGCAAACCGTCCACGCCGCGATCGGCCCAGAACTCGCACACTTTTTTCAGCTCGGCGCGCACCGCCGGGTTTTCCCAGTTAAGATCCGCCTGCTCCGGCGCGAAGAGATGCAGATAATACTGCTCGCTTTCGGCGTGCCAGCGCCAGGCGTTGCCGCCAAATTTCGAGCGCCAGTTGTTGGGAAGCACGTCCGGCGTGCCGTCGCGCCAGATGTAAAACTGGCGGTACGGACTCTCTTTGTTAAGCGATTCGCGGAACCAGGCGTGCTGCGTGGAGGTATGGTTAAAGACCATATCCAGCACGATGCGGATGCCGCGACCGTGCGCCTCGGCAACCAGCTCGTCAAAGTCGTCCAGCGTGCCGTAGGTCGGGTCGATGGCGGTGTAGTTCGCCACGTCGTAACCGTTATCCACCTGCGGGGAGATGTAGAACGGCGTCAGCCAGATGGCGTCAATGCCGAGGGTTTTCAGGTAGTCCAGGCGCTGCGTCACGCCGCGCAGATCGCCCGTGCCGCTGCCGGTCGTGTCCTGGAAACTCTTTGGGTAAATCTGATAGATAACGCCGTTCTGCCACCAGTGAGGAAGGGTATTCATAGTGCTTTCCTGCAAATGCGAAGGGGCGCAACTGCGCCCCGAAAGAGGGAATTAAACAATCTGCAACGTGCCCTGACGGAACTTACGCTGGTAAACCACGGTGGTCAGCACCATTGGGATGATAATCGCCACCGCCATGGCCAGCGCAAATACCTGCCAGAAAGCGGGCTGAATGGAGAGGATTCCCGGCAGGCCACCGACGCCAATCCCGTTCGCCATCACGCTATTCAGACCGCACAGCAGGCCCGCCAGACCAGAGCCGATCATCGCGCAGAGCATCGGGAAGCGGTACTTCAGGTTGATGCCGTACATCGCCGGTTCGGTGACGCCGAGGTAGGCGGAAATAGCCGCCGGAACGGAGATCTCACGCTCGTTGTGCTTACGGCTGACGATAATGATGCCGGTGACCGCAGACGCCTGCGCGATATTAGACAGGGCGATAATCGGCCAGACCGGCGTACCGCCGAGGCTTTGAATCATCTGCATATCGATGGCCAGCGTGGTCTGGTGTACGCCGGTGATCACCAGCGGAGCGTACAGGAAGCCGAACAGCGCGGCACCGATTGGCGCGAAGCTGCCGGTCATCAGGTGACGGACCGCGAAGGCCACGCCGTCGCCAATCATCCGGCCAAACGGACCGATAAAGGCATGCGCCAGGAACACCGCCAGGATCAGCGAGCAGACCGGGACCACCACCAGATAGAGGTAATCCGGCACGATGCGCTTCAGGCGCGTTTCAATAAAGCCCAGCGCCAGGCCCGCCAGCAGCGCCGGGATCACCTGCGCCTGATAGCCCACCTTGGCGATGCTAAACAGGCCAAAGTTCCACACCTCCGGCACCTGCTGACCAAGTAAGTAAGCGTTCATTAACTGCGGAGAGACCAGCGTAACGCCCAGCACGATGCCCAGAATCGGCGTGCCGCCCATCTTGCGCACCGCCGACCAGCAAATCCCGACCGGCAGATAGAAGAAGATCGCCTCGCCAATCAGCCACAGGAAGTCATAGATGCTTTGCAGCGCCGGGTACATCTGCGCCAGGGTTTTGCCGTCGCTCATCGGCACGTCGCCGATGACGTTACGGAAGCCCAGAATTAAGCCCCCGCTGATCAGCGCCGGCAGCAGCGGGAAGAAGATCTCCGCGAAGTGGGAAATCAGCTGCTCGTGCCATTTCATATTCTGGCGCGCCGCCTTCTTCGCCTGCTCTTTATCGGCGGAAGCGTGCCCGGTAGTCGCCAGCAGAGCCTGATAGTAATCGCCCACTTCGGTACCAATCACCACCTGGAATTGCCCGGCGTTGGTGAAGCAGCCTTTAACCATCTTGAGCTCTTCAATGGCCTTCGGATCGGCCTTGGCCGGATCGTTCAGCACGAAGCGCAGGCGGGTAATGCAGTGGCTGACGGTGGCGATGTTTTCGCGTCCGCCGACCAGGACGATAAGCCGATCGATATCTGCTTGTTTGACTTTACTCATCATGAAACCTCATGACCGGTTGATAGGGGTAATGACCTGAGCGCAAGCCTACTCTTTCAGCGTGACGGCGAAAATGGGAACGTTCCCGAAATCGGGCGGAGATCACAATAATCCCTTTAGCGGGGGCTATCTGGATGCGTTGCTTGATATGTGTTCAAGCGCGTGTATGCCCTTTGAGATTTATGTCTGTAGCTTACGGGCCTATGAGGAGAGTGATATAAAAAGATTCTCAATTCATGAGCTTAATTGTTAATGTTTTGAAGAAATACCGGGTCAATATCTTAAAAATACGTTTCCCAGACCTAAACGTGATCTGGTTGGAACATTCATATCGCGTACAGGCATAGGCTGCTTTCAAATGGTTAAAAGTCTGGGGCGCGTATGTACGGAAACAACGAGATCATCAGTTATCTACAGGCCAATAAAATACTTGCGTTAAAACTCGACCATGCTATTACAGGTGTGAGTGAGCAGGTTAAAAATCAGATAGATACGATAAGTAAAGGCGCGACTCGACTGTTGTATTACACCTCATGTTTCACCGATGAATACAATGAGGTTTGCCAGAGACAAAAGACTGAAGATATACGTTTCAGGGATGCCGTTTATAAGGTACTCAGTGGCGTTGATGTCGCCTATAACATGCTGCAAATCTACTTTGAGGAAATTTTCAAAAACAAAACCTCAGACCAATTAGAATACATCAAGCAGCGCCTGATGGCCGTAAATGTTCATGTTGCAGCAGTTACTCTTACAGGTGCCGGATTTACATTAGCTGTCGCCTCTTACGTTCGACTTGGTTTAAACCTCAGTCTCGAACTCAGCGCCATTGCAGGAACATGGGCATCCCGGGGTATTGCCCTTATAGGTTTTTATGGTGTAGTGCAGAAAGCCGCAGACAGTGCTTATCGCCTGCATGTTGAATTCCCTGCCTATTATTCTGCACTTTATGCGCAAGGACTGGAAATGCTCTATTTTCTCATTGAGCCGATATTTCATCAGGCGAACGCGATGAAAGCGCAATGGGCGTCGAATGACCAAATTGCAGACATCATTAGCAGGATGATCCAATAGTCATGCTGAACTACATAAAACGTTTTTTATGTTGGCAAGGGAGAACTTTCTTTTCAGTCTACGGCCCAACCGTGCTAACAATTATATTCGCCCTTATTCAGGCTCATTTCTTCCCTGGAAGCCCAGTCTGGCCAATCGGTGTTTTCTTCATTGCCGTAATGATTATTTTTGGCCGTTATATAAAAGGCTGAACACGCCAATAGTGATATCAACTAATAAGGAAATTACATGTCTACTCCCGCACACTTATGGCTTGAAGATGAGAACGGTTCGCCGGTTGTCGGTAGCTGCCTGATACCGCTGCGCCTGGGCTCTATTGAATTAAAATCATTCTCTCACGGTGTGACCATCCCGGTTGACCCCAGTTGGGGAAAACTCACTGGTACTCGTGTTCACCGCCCAATCACAATCATTAAAGAATTCGATCAGACAACGCCCCTTCTGTATCGTGCGGTGTGCGAAGGGCGAATAATGAAGAAAGCGACAATCAAAATGTACCGTATTTTGGATTCAGGGATCGAAGCCGAGTATTTTAATATCATTCTTGAAAACGTGAAGTTCACAACGGTTGCGCCATATCTGTCACCCAACGGCACGAGCAGTACTCATCTCGAAACGCTCGAATTGCGCTATGAGGCGATCACATGGAAGTATACGGAAGGCAATATCCTGTATCGTGATTCATGGAACGATCGCTGTTGTGCTTAATATCGAAAGAGATGGCGCAGGAGACGTTGATTCGCTTATTGATTTTCTTCTCCCTGCGCTTATTTTCCTTCCTGACACTTTCTACGACAGATGGGCAGGAATAACGATCTGACGCGGCTCTGCACGACCGTTGATCTGCTCGATCAGCTGCGCGGCAGCCTGACGGCCAGACTCGCCGTAGCCGGGGTCAACGCTGATAATCTCCGGGTGTAAGAACTTCATCAGCGGCGTGTTTCCCACGCTCGCTAATTGCAGCTCCCCGATGCGCTGCTCCTGCAAATATTTGCTCGCGCCTAATGCAAGGGTATCCGTGGCGCACACCAGGGCGGTGGTGTGCGGGGTTAGCACGCTGGCGACCTGCTCATATCCCTGCTTCATGCCCAACCCCGGCAGCGCGGCCACGGCAGGGAGGTTGTTTTTTTTACAAAATGCCAGATACGCTTCATGGCGACGCTTGCCGGTGGTGACGTCGGCATGCGGTACGCCGAGATAGCTGATATGCCGATGGCCCTGTTCATACAGGCGCTGCATCAGGATCACTATCGCTCCTTCGTCATCATAACAAACGGAGGCAAACCCGCTGGCGTCGCGCGCCAGCAGCACCAGCGACGGCTGCCAGGGCTTCAGCACGTCCTCTTTCAGGCCGGTAAACCCGAACAGCACCACGCCGTCAATGTTGCGGCGCTGAAGCATACCCAGATGCTCCTCCACCATTTGCGCGGAGAACTGGCTCTCCATCATGATCGGATCGTAGCCCTGCTCGTAAAAGGCGGGAAGCATGGTTTGTACGGCGAGGTTTTCGGAGAGGGAATCCAGACGCGAGACAATAATGGCGACCACTTTATCGCTCTGCCCGCGCATGGCGCGCGCGGAGCGGGAAGGGGAAAAACCGTGCTGATTCATCACCGCCTCGACGCGCTCGCGGGTGCGCTCGCTGACACCGCTTTCGTTGTTCAGCACGCGTGAGACGGTCGATTTCCCCACGCCGCTTAAACGCGCGATATCTTTAATCGTAAGGCGGTTCTGCATGCTGTATTCCCTGTAACAACGATAAAATGGTCAATTGAGCCTAATGCTATCCTGCGAATTCGCTATGGGCAAAGTCTGGTTTACGTTTGGTTTATTTGCAGGGCGTTATAATACCGCCCGATTAGCCACAAACGGTATGGTTAAATCTCTATACTGCGTGCCGAAACTCTACTTTTTACTTACCGGAGGCCACATGGATCCCGATCCCGTACCTCTCCTGACCAGGAGAAAACCTTCTTTCCGGTAAGCCAGCCTTTTGCTGTCTCACCGGCGTGAGGCAGCAACGTTCATACGTTCCTGCTTGTTAAATTAAGTGCCTGACAGGTAAGGCTTTGCCACGCCTGCGGGAAAGACTGCGTCCGCCTTTGCGGATGCGGGGGAATGACTATGCTGAAAAATATCACCCGGCAGCTGTTTACGCAGCTGAGCCGCCATCTGCCACGCCGCCTGATTGCGCGCGATCCGCTGCCAAATGCCAACACCATGGCGGGAGCGGCGATTCCCGCTTCCCTGACCGAGCGCTGCCTGAACGTGGCGGCGATGGATGAAAACGAAGTCTGGCGCGCCTTTGGCGGCCACCCGGAAGGGCTGAACGCGCAAGAAGTGTTAAAAAGCCGCGCGGAACATGGCGACAACCAAATCCCGGCGCAGAAACCCTCTCCCTGGTGGGTCCACCTGTGGCTCTGCTATCGCAACCCGTTCAACCTGCTGCTGACGGTGCTCGGAATTATCTCTTACGCCACTGAAGATCTGTTTGCCGCAGGCGTGATCGCCCTGATGGTGGGCATCTCCACGCTGCTTAACTTTATTCAGGAAGCGCGCTCCACCAAAGCGGCAGACGCCCTGAAGGCGATGGTCAGCAACACCGCGACCGTCTCGCGCGTGATTAACGATCTCGGCGAAAACGCCTGGGTTGAGCTGCCCATTGACCAGCTGGTGCCGGGCGATCTGGTGAAGCTGGCGGCGGGAGACATGATCCCGGCGGATTTACGCATCATCCAGGCGCGGGATCTGTTCGTCGCCCAGGCCTCACTGACCGGTGAATCCCTGCCCGTGGAGAAGGTCGCGCGGACCCGCGACCCGCAGCAGATGAACCCGCTCGAGTGCGACACCCTGTGCTTTATGGGCACCACGGTGGTCAGCGGCACGGCGCAGGCGATTGTCACCGCCACCGGCGGTAACACCTGGTTTGGGCAGCTGGCTGGGCGCGTCAGCGAGCAGGAGAGCGAGCCGAATGCGTTCCAGAAAGGCATTGGCCGCGTCAGCATGCTGCTGATCCGCTTTATGATGGTCATGACGCCGATTGTCCTGCTGATCAACGGCTACACCAAAGGCGACTGGTGGGAAGCGGCGCTGTTCGCGCTCTCCGTGGCCGTCGGCCTGACGCCGGAAATGCTGCCGATGATCGTGACCTCCACGCTGGCGCGCGGGGCGGTCAAACTCTCTAAACAAAAGGTGATCGTCAAACACCTCGACGCCATCCAGAACTTTGGCGCGATGGACATTCTCTGCACCGATAAAACCGGCACCCTGACCCAGGACAAAATTGTGCTGGAGAATCATACCGATATTGCCGGGAAGACCAGCGAGCGCGTGCTGTACAGCGCGTGGCTGAACAGCCATTACCAGACCGGGCTGAAAAACCTGCTCGACGTGGCGGTGCTGGAAGGCGTGGATGAAGAGTCTGCCCGCATGCTCTCTGGGCGCTGGCAGAAGGTGGACGAAATCCCGTTTGACTTTGAGCGTCGCCGCATGTCGGTGGTGGTCAGCGAGCAGCCGGACGTGCATCAGCTGATCTGCAAGGGGGCGTTGCAGGAGATCCTGAACGTTTCAACGCAGGTGCGCCATAACGGAGAGATCGTGCCGCTGGACGACACCATGCTGCGCCGCATCAAGCGCGTCACCGATAGCCTGAACCGTCAGGGGCTGCGCGTGGTGGCAGTGGCGAGCAAATTCCTGCCCGCGCGCGAGGGTGACTATCAGCGTATCGACGAATCCGACCTGATCCTCGAAGGTTACATCGCCTTCCTCGATCCGCCGAAAGAGACCACCGCCCCCGCGCTGAAGGCGCTGAAGGCGAGCGGTATTACCGTCAAAATCCTGACCGGCGACAGCGAGCTGGTGGCGGCCAAAGTGTGCTCCGAAGTGGGGCTGGACGCGGGCGACGTGGTGGTGGGGAGCGACATCGAAACGCTTTCTGACGACGAACTGGCGCAGCTTGCCCAGCGCACGACGCTGTTTGCCCGCCTGACGCCGATGCACAAAGAGCGCATCGTAACGCTGCTGCGTCGTGAAGGGCACGTGGTGGGCTTTATGGGCGACGGCATCAACGATGCGCCGGCGCTGCGTGCGGCGGATATCGGCATCTCCGTGGACGGCGCGGTGGATATTGCCCGCGAGGCGGCGGATATCATCCTGCTGGAAAAGAGCCTGATGGTGCTGGAGGAGGGCGTCATCGAAGGGCGTCGCACCTTCGCCAACATGCTGAAGTACATCAAAATGACCGCCAGCTCCAACTTCGGTAACGTCTTCAGCGTGCTGGTGGCGAGCGCGTTTCTGCCGTTCCTGCCGATGCTGCCGCTGCACCTGCTGATCCAGAACCTGATGTACGATGTCTCTCAGGTAGCGATCCCGTTTGATAACGTGGACGACGAGCAGATCCAGAAGCCGCAGCGCTGGAACCCCGCCGATCTGGGGCGCTTTATGCTGTTCTTTGGGCCGATCAGTTCTATCTTCGACATTCTGACCTTCTGCCTGATGTGGTTTGTGTTCCACGCCAACACGCCGGAACACCAGACGCTGTTCCAGTCCGGCTGGTTCGTGGTAGGGCTGCTGTCCCAGACGCTGATTGTGCACATGATCCGCACCCGCCGCATTCCGTTTATCCAGAGCCGTGCCGCGTGGCCGCTGATTGTGATGACGGGCATTGTGATGGCGCTCGGGATCGCGCTGCCGTTCTCGCCTCTTGCAGGTTACCTGCAACTTCAGGCGCTGCCGCTGAGCTACTTCCCGTGGCTGGTGGCGATCCTCGCGGGCTATATGGTGCTGACGCAGATGGTGAAAGGATTCTATGCGCGCCGATATGGGTGGCAGTAAGCTCATTTTGCCACAATCCAGACGTAGGCCGGGTAAGGCGAAGCCGCCACCCGGCATCTGGCTTTCCTCCCAAATTCAACAACCTGTGATCTCCGTCGGCGCATTCGCTTGACGACAATTTGTACGCATGTTAACAGAATGTTTTGCCTGTATTTGGCCCGTCAGATAAGGAACATTCATGTTACGGTACAGTCTCTTAACCGCCGGGCTTATGCTCGGCGCCTCCGCTTTTGCCGCGCCGGCAGGCGACCTTCCCCTGATGCCCTGGCCTGCGAAGGTTGAACGCCCGACGACTCAGGGCGCGCTGGTGCTTAACAATCAACTCTCCGTGAGCGTCAGCGGCGACGATCTGGGGGATGCGGTCAACCGCCTGCGCCAGCGCATTGCGCTGCAAACCGGCTGGACGCTACAGCCGCAGGCCGAAAAACCTGACAAGCCGACCATCCGCATCGCCATCGCTAAAAAGGTGAAGCCGCAGCCGCTGCCGGACAGCGATGAAAGCTATACCCTGAAGGTCGATGCCAACGGCGTGAACATCTCCGCCAACACCCGCTTTGGCGCATTGCGCGCAATGGAAACTTTGCTCCAGCTGATGCAGAACGGTGCCGAAAACACTTCGATTCCGTGGGTTACCATCGAAGATTCGCCGCGCTTCCCGTGGCGTGGGCTGCTGCTCGATTCGGCGCGCCATTTCATCCCGTTACCCGATATCAAACGCCAGATCGATGGTATGGCCGCGGCTAAGCTCAACGTTCTGCACTGGCATCTGACTGACGATCAGGGCTGGCGCTTTACCTCGAAGCGTTATCCAAAATTAACCCAGCTTGCCAGCGACGGGCTGTTTTACACCCCTGAGCAGATGCGCGAGATTGTGCGTTACGCTGCCGAACGCGGCATACGCGTGGTGCCGGAGATCGATATGCCGGGCCACGCCTCAGCGATTGCCGTCGCCTATCCGGAACTGATGAGCGCGCCGGGGCCGTACGCCATGGAGCGCCACTGGGGCGTGCTGAAGCCAGTGCTGGATCCTACCAAAGAGGCGACTTACACCTTTGCCGACGCGATGGTCAGCGAACTGGCGGCGATCTTCCCCGATCCGTATCTGCATATCGGCGGCGATGAAGTGGACGACAGCCAGTGGAAAGCGAACGCGGCGATCCAGCGATTTATGCGCGACAACAAACTGGCGGACAGCCACGCGTTGCAGGCGTATTTCAACCGCAAGCTGGAGACGATCCTTGAGAAGCATCACCGGCAGATGGTCGGCTGGGACGAGATCTACCATCCCGATCTGCCGAAAAGCATTCTGATCCAGTCCTGGCAGGGGCAGGACGCGCTGGGGCAGGTGGCGCAGAACGGCTATAAGGGCATTCTCTCAACCGGCTTCTACCTCGACCAGCCGCAGTCCACCGCCTATCACTACCGCAACGAAATTGTGCCGCAGGGGCTGAATGGCGTGGACGTGATAGCGGACACCGACAGCGTCCAGAGCTGGGCTTTCTCCATGCCGCGCCTGAAGGGCAAGCCGGTGGAAGGCAGCTTTACGCTGGTGAAAGGCGACGCCGGATGGCGCGGATTCATTGATTTTGCCGGGAAATCGCGTCGGGCGGTGAATAACATTCAGTGGCGTGGCGACAACCAGGTGACGTTTACCGTTGACACCTGGATGGGTGAAACGCGCCCGGTCGTTTCAGTTGCGAACGATAAGCTCAGCGGTTATTTCCTGGTGGGCAACGCGCGCTACCCAATCGACGGTTCGCGTCTGGACGAGGTGCCAAAAGGCATACCGCCCGTGGTGCCGGACCCGACGAACGAGGCCAATCTGCTCGGCGGTGAAGCCGCGCTGTGGGCGGAAAACGTGGTCGCGCCGGTGCTGGACATCCGCCTGTGGCCGCGCGCCTTTGCGGTGGCGGAGCGGCTATGGTCGGCGAAGGACGTGAACGACGTCGACAACATGTATACCCGGCTACAGGCGATGGACAGCTGGTCCACGGTGTCGGTTGGGCTACAGCAGCATACCCAGCAGCAGGTACAGTTCACGCGGCTGGCAAATAATGCGGATACCTTGCCGCTGCAAATCCTCGCCCAGGCGCTCGAGCCGGCGCAGTATTACACCCGCCAGCATCTCAAGTTCCAGGCCGGAAACTACCATCAGTTTGAGCCGCTCAACCGGCTCGCGGACGCGCTAAACGCTGAAAGTGCTACCGTGCGTCAGATGAATAAATGGGCCGACCGTCTGGTCAGCGACGCGGAAGACACGGAAAGCGCCGAGGCGCTGCGCCACGTCTTTAACCGCTGGCAGAACAACACCAGCGACGTGCTGGCCTTGAGCGAAAACAGCTATCAGCTGAAGGCCATCAAACCGGTGATTCAGGAGGTGGATAAGCTGGCCTCGATTGGCCTGAGGCTGACGGATCTGGTGGCGCGTCAGGGGACGCTGGACGACAAAGAGATCGCCTCGATCCAGAGCGAGCTGGACAGCGCGGCGAAGATTCAGGACGAAGTGGTGATTGCAGCGGTCTATCCGCTGGAGACGCTGCTACGCGCCACGCGGAATCAGTAACACCCATGCCCGGTGGCGTGTAGGCCCGGCAAACGAAGTGCCGCCGGGCGTAAAGGCTACTCAGTTCTTCAGAACCCATGCCTCTTTCCAGTGTGCGCCAACGCCTGGCTCATACTGGTTTGCGGTTGGGCTGTACTGTACGCAGTAGCCGCTGTACGGGAAAGGCTTACATTCGTAGGTCTTACCGTCTTTAGGCTGAAGTACCACGGTACCTGCCTTGTAAGACGCGATATTGTCCGGGAAGGTAAAGTCGTGGTGACCGGTGCTGTCCGCGGCTGCATCGCTTTCCAGCATCAGGTTCAGCACGTCCTGCGCGAACATCGTGCCGTCTTTATTGGTCGCGTAGTATTTCAGCATGTGGTGGCCGGCGGTTACGTCGGTCAGGGTCATGGTGACGTCCTGATTGCTGTTGTTCATGTCCTGCTTCAGGTAGCCTTTTTCCGCACCGTGGTGGTTCATCACGTGTGCTTCAAAATTCACGTCGCCCTGCGTATTCACGTGGAAGGTCACGGTCGCGTTGCCATGTTCGATTTTGCTGTATTGCAGATCGGTAACGGCGATGCTCTCACTCACCTGCGCTTTCTGCTCTTCATAAGAGATAGCAACGGACTGTAAGGTGCTGCCGTCTTTCACGAAGACGCTGTTAGCGCCGTGAACCGGGCTGATGTCACCGGCTTCATCCTTCACGCCGACGCGCACGTCGTGCTGCGCGGTGTTGATCTTCTGCGCCAGATCGTAGGACCACTGGTTAGCGTCGCCCTGCTCAGCAGAGCCGATGGTCATCTCGGTGCGCATGGCGGTCACTTCGCCGTGGGCGTCGAAGAAGCGTGCGATAACTTTATCGCCCACGTTCAGGTTATTACCGGCAATCTGGCCGCTCAGGGTTTTGCTCCACTCGGATACGATCGCAGGTGTTTCGTCCGGGGTCACGTTGCCGCCATTGCCGAAATCAACGTCGATAGCCTGATAGAAGCTGTTTGAAGTATCTGCAATTTCCCATACGCCGTAAATGACCTGATAGCCCGTGCGCTCAGGCACATTACAGGTCATGGATTTAGTTACGGCTGGCGCCTGGCTATTTCCGTTAATTGTACAGAACGGGGTTAATTCAAACTGATCGCGGGTTAGCGGCTTATTTGGGTCCCAGTTTTGTTTGGTAATGTAATAACGCCAGTTGGTGGTTTTGTGCGGCGCAGTATGGTGCCAGACAAATTCATGCGGGCCCGCGGTCATTGGGTTTTTAGTCCACGCATTCAGGCTCTGCTTATCCAGCTGAGAATATTGTGAGATACCCGCGCTGGCGAGGTGTCCGTCTGCTGGCTCTGCCCCGGTCGGGAAGCCGGAGGTTTTCTCTACGCTCTGCGGTTCATACTGTACGGAGCCGCAATCAATATTTTGACCCAGCTTACACATATAGGCGCGGCTGGCAGGAGATTCAATATATCCGTGGGCAAATGCGGAAGACGCAACGGTCAGTGTTGCGAGCGCAAGTGCGATTTTTGAAAGTTTCATTACTCATCCATAAAAAGAGAATATTACTAGGCGGGGGGATTCTAATAATCGGACAAGTAATATGTCATTTCGTACAGAGAGTAAAAATGGTCGCAATAATAAAGGCAGCGAGCGCTGCCTTTTATTTATTGAAATAAATTAGCGACGTACGGCGATCGCTTCAATTTCAATTTTCACGTCTTTTGGCAGACGCGCTACTTCCACGCAGGAGCGCGCCGGGAAGTTGGCGTTGTGCTCGGTGAAGAACGCTTCGTACGTGGCGTTAACGGTGGCGAAGTCGTTCAGATCTTTCACGAACACCGTCGTTTTGACGATATCACCCACCTTCAGGCCCGCAGATTCAACGATAGCCTGCACGTTTTCCAGCGACTGACGCGCCTGCGCCGCCACGTCGGCCGGCACTTCACCGGTTTTCGGGTTTACCGGGATCTGGCCAGAGGTGATGATCATGCTGCCCAGATCAACGCCCTGAACGTATGGGCCGATGGCCGCTGGTGCATTTTCCGTCGCGAGTACTTTGCTCATTTTTTCTCCAGAATTACAGCGTTAAGAATGTTCCCGGCCATTATAACAGCCGGGATTTCATTACCAACCTCAATTAGTTGGCCAGCACCACATAATGGGAAAACTCTTTTTCGCAGTATTTGCATTTGAGCGCGATGTCATTGGCGCGCTTTTTCACTGCAAAGCTGGAGGAAACCGGCTCGGCGTGGCTGATGCAGTTGCTGTTCGGGCAGACCAGCACGCTTTCGATGCGCTCCGGCAGGCTCGGGCGGGATTTGCCCACCACGTCGTAATCGTCGATGCGGTTAACCGTGGCGTCCGGCGCATACAGCGACAGCTGGTTGACCTGTTCGTCGGTCAGGAAGGTGTTTTCGATTTTGATCAGATCTTTACGGCCCATTTCGCCAGACGGCAGGTTCAGGCCGATGGTGATGCGCTGGTCGGTTTCGGTCAGTTTGAACAGCGTCAGCAGCTTAAAGCCCACCTGCGCAGGGATGTGGTCAATCACGGTGCCACGCTTGATGGCTTCAACCTGGAGTTTGTTATCGTGTGTCATGGTCGTCTCCCCTTACAGAGCTAATTCGCGATTCAGAACCAGTGCCAGTAACGCCTGGCGAGCGAAGATGCCGTTCCCGGCCTGCTGGAAGTACCAGGCGTGCGGCGTTTTATCCACGTCGGTGGCAATTTCATCGATGCGCGGCAGCGGGTGCAGCACCTTCATGTTGTCGCGCGCGCCGTCGAGGTCGCTGGCGCGCAGCACGAACTGCGCCTTCACGTTGGCGTATTCGGACGGATCCAGACGCTCTTTCTGCACGCGGGTCATATAGAGAATATCCACGTTGCCCACCACCTCTTCGATGCTGGCATGCAGGCTCCACGCAATGCCTTTCTCGTCCAGCATGTCGAGGATGTACTGCGGCATCGCCAGCGCGTCCGGGGCGATGAAGAAGAAGCGGTTGCCGCTAAATTTCGCCAGCGCCTGGGTCAGGGAGTGGACGGTGCGACCGTACTTCAGGTCGCCGACCATGGCGATGTTCAGGTTTTCAAGCGTGCCCTGGGTCTCCTGAATGGTGAACAGATCCAGCAGGGTCTGCGTCGGATGCTGGTTGGCGCCGTCACCGGCGTTCAGCACCGGAATGCCGCCGGAAAACTCGGTTGCCAGGCGCGCCGCACCCTCCTGCGGGTGGCGCATCACAATCGCGTCCACGTAGGTGCTGATCACTGAAATGGTATCCGCCAGGGTTTCGCCTTTTTTGCCCAGCGACGTGTTGCTGCTGTCCGAGAAGCCCACCACGCTCGCGCCCAGGCGGTGCATGGAGGTTTCAAAGGAGAGGCGGGTGCGCGTCGACGCTTCAAAGAAACAGCTCGCGATCACCTTGTGCTTCAGCAGCTCCGGCTGCGGATTGGCCTTCAGTTTTGCCGCGGTTTCCAGAACCAGTTCCAGCTCTTCGCGGCTGAGGTCGTTTATGGAAATGATGTGTTTTTGATAAAGCGGATTCATGTTTATCTCCTGACGCCGGGCAAAAAAAAGCCCCTCAAATGAGGGGCTCTGGGAATAGGTTTAGCAACGGGAAGAAAAACGGCAGGCCAGCGTCTGATTTCAGACGCGGTAAGACGTTATGTCGTACACGCTTGACCATGCTTCCTCCCGGCAAATTGTCGGGCATTATACGCAGCTCGTTTTTGGGATCAAGCGATTTAATGCACGCTTTACTCAATGCAAACGGTTCTTTATGAATATTAATGCATTCTGAGTAAATAATTAATTTGCTTGTGCACCAGCGCGGTACGCTTCACCACCCGGGGCGCGACCCAGACGATACTGCTTCCCGCCACCACGCCTAAAATTTCCGGTAACTGGTGATAATCCAGAATACGCGCCACCGCGCGGCCATATCCGGCGACGGTATGAATAAGGATAAATTCGCTATTGTGCTCCACGCTGACCACCATTTCGGAGACGGTGCGCGCGGCGTCGGGGGCAGGGCGCAGCTGGGGATTCAGCGAATAAATCTTTAGCCCTTTGGCATTGCGAATTTTTATGACGCCGAGCAGCTTGAGCAGACGTGAAACGGTGGACTGGCTGATGGTCTCAAAACCCCGCTCCTGCAAGTCGCGGCGGATCTCTTCCTGAGAGAGATAGCTCTTTTCCGCGATCAGACGCTGGCAGACCGTTAGCTGTAGTTGCTCTTTGGGAGAGTACTCTTCGTAATCCATCATAGTTCCCATATCAGTTCCCGAAATAACCGGTGGCACCGCACCGATCCGTAGGCCGGATAAGCGCAGCGCCATCCGGCAAATCACAACAACGCGCCCAGGCTTAACGCCACCATAATCACCACCGTCAAAATTCCCAGCAGCGGCGCGACCCATTTCAGATAACGCACGTAGGGCACGCGGGCGATAGCCAGCCCGCCCATAACAACGGCAGAGGTGGGGGTGATAAGGTTAACGAGGCCGGACGCCGACTGGTAAGCCGTAACCACCAGGTCGCGGTTGACGTTAGCGAAATCGGCAAGGGGCGCCATGATCGGCATCGTCAGAACGGCCAGGCCGGACGAAGAAGGCACAAGAAACGACAGCACCACCTCCAGCCAGTACATCACGTTAATGAACGCCACCGTCGACAATCCGGTGACCATCCCCTCGGCGCTGTGCAAAATGGTGTGGGTAATCATGCCCTTATCCATAATCACTACGATACCGCGCGCGATGCCGATAATCAGCGCGACGCCCAGCAAATCTCGCGCGCCGTTGATAAACGTCGACGTCAGCTCCTCTTCGCTCATGCGGGCAATAAGCCCAACGATGATGGCGCTGGCGAGGAACACCGCCGAGATCTCTGCCATCCACCAGCCCCGCACCGCCACCCCGTAGATCATCACCGCGAAAGCGAGGGCGAAGATCGCCAGGATGAGTTTGCGCACCGGGGTAAATTCCAGCGACTGCTCGCCCTTGTTGCCGAGAAAATGGGCGCGGTTCTCTTCCTGTTTATCCGCCACGATCGACAGCGACGGATCTTTGCGCACCTTACGGGCGTAGCGCATCACCCACGCCACGCAGATGATCCAGCCGATGACCAGTAGCGCGATGCGCAGCATGATCCCGTTGGTGAAGGGGATCCCGGCGGCGTTGGCGGCGATCACCGTCGCGAACGGGTTTATAGTAGAGCCGAGCGTGCCGATCCCCGCCCCGAGCAGCACGGTGGACGCGGCAACCACCGGATCGAACCGCGCCGCCAGCATCACCGGCACCAGTAAGGTATAGAAGGGCAGCGACTCTTCGGCCATGCCGTAAATCGTGCCACCTGCGGCAAACAGCGCCATCAGGATCGGGATCATCCACTCTTCGCGTCCGCGCAGCTTAGTGGTGACGCGCTCGATCCCGGCGTCAATTGCCCCGGTTTTGGTGACGATCCCGAGAAATCCCCCGATGATCAGAATAAACAGCGCGACGTCGATCGCCCCGGCCTGGCCGGATTCCGGATCGTACAGCCCGGCTATCGGGGCCATCAGCACCGACACCAGCCCCTGCGGATGCGATGCCACGTGCGCATAGGTGCCGGCAACCGGCACTTCTTTACCGAGCGCCTCGTTCATCGCCATATGGTACTGCCCGGCCGGAACAATCCACGTCAGCACGGCAACCACGGCAATCAGAAAAAAGAGAATGGTGTAAGCGGAGGGAAACTTGAACTTGCCCATGATGTTCTCCTGAAACCCGGCGCACCACGCGGCGCGCCGGGCGGTGATTAGTCGCCGAGTGTCGCCACCATGACCGCCTTAATGGTGTGCATGCGGTTTTCTGCTTCGTCGAAGACGATGGAGTTCGGTGATTCAAAGACCTCTTCCGTCACCTCCAGCCCCTTCAGGCCGTACGCCACCTCGATTTCGCGCCCCACTTTGGTGTGCTCGTTGTGGAATGCCGGCAGGCAGTGCATGAACTTGACGTTCGGGTTGCCGGTGGTCTTCATCACGTCCGCGTTGATTTGATACGGCTTCATCAGGCTGACGCGCTCGGCCCAGGCTTCCTTCGGTTCGCCCATGGAGACCCACACGTCGGTGTAGAGGAAATCGGTGCCGTGCACGCCTTCTTCCACGTCGTCGGTGAGGGTGATGCGCGCGCCCGTTTCTTTGGCGATGGCGCGGCACTGCTCAACCAGCCCGGCTTCTGGCCAGAAGGATTTGGGCGCCACAAGACGGATATCCATCCCCATCTTGGCCGCGCCGACCATCAGGGAGTTGCCCATGTTGTTCCGCGCGTCGCCCAGGTAGGCAAAGCTCAGCTCCGGCAGGGTTTTGCCCGGGGAGTGCTCCAGCATGGTCATCAGATCCGCCAGAATTTGCGTTGGGTGAAACTCGTCGGTCAGGCCGTTCCACACCGGCACGCCCGCGTACTCGCCCAGCTCCTCGACGATGGCCTGACCGTAGCCGCGGTACTCGATGCCGTCATACATGCGGCCCAGCACGCGGGCGGTGTCTTTCATCGACTCTTTGTGACCGATCTGCGACCCGCTTGGGCCGAGGTAGGTGACCTGCGCGCCCTGGTCAAACGCGCCCACTTCGAAGGCGCAGCGGGTGCGGGTGGAGGTTTTTTCAAAGATCAGGGCGATGTTTTTTCCGACCAGCGTCTGCTTTTCGCGCCCGGCTTTTTTGGCCGCCTTCAGCTCGATGGCGAGGTCGATCAGGTACTGAATTTCCGCCGGGGTGTAGTCCAGCAGTTTAAGAAAGTTGCGGTTTTTCAGGTTAATGGTCATGGGTAAATCCTTTTTAAATGTGAGTTCAGTTACGAATCAGCGTGCCTTTCTCGCCCGCCAGGATCTCCGCGCCGTCGGCCAGCGCGCCGATTCCGGCAATGCCGCCGCAGGCCTCAACAAATTCGCGGCAGGCGGCGACCTTCGGCCCCATCGATCCGGCGTCGAACGTCATGTCTTTAAGCAGTTCCGGCGTCACCTGCGCCAGCGGGCGCTGGGTCGGCTTGCCCCAGTCGAGGTACACCGCGTCGGCATCGGTGAGGATCAGCAGGGCATCGGCCTCGATCTGGCGCGCCAGCAGGGCGGCGGAGAGGTCTTTGTCGATCACCGCCTCAACGCCGCGATAGCCGTTGGCGTTTTCCACTACCGGCACGCCACCGCCGCCGTTGCAGATGACCAGGTGGTCACGCTGGATCAGCGCCGCGATGGCGTCGCTCTCGACGATGCGCTTCGGCTGTGGAGAGGGCACCACGCGGCGGAAATAGGCGCCGTCGGCCCTGAACGTCCAGCCTTTTTCTGCGGCCAGCGCTTTCGCCTGCGCTTCGCTGTACACCGGGCCGATGTATTTGGTCGGGTTGCTGAACGCCGGGTCGGCGGCGTCCACCTCTACCTGAGTGAGCAGAACGCTCACCTCGCGCTGCGGCAGATTGTTTTTCAGCGCCTGCTGGAGCATGTAGCCGATCATCCCCTGGCTTTCCGCGCCGAGAACGTCCAGCGGGTAGGGCGTCACTTTGTCGTAGGCGCTGTTCTGCAATGCCAGCAGCCCGACCTGCGGCCCGTTGCCGTGCACCAGCACCACGCGCCACTGTTCTGTTAATCCGGCGATGGTGCGGGCGGCCTGCTCGATGTTCTGACGCTGAATATCCGCTTCCAGCGGCTCGCCGCGCTTGAGCAGCGCGTTGCCGCCCAGGGCCACAACCAGAGTGGGTTTTCGTTCCATGATGGCTCCTTAAATTCCGTCGCGTTCCAGTGGGCAGCTCATGCAGCGCGCGCCGCCGCGACCGCGTCCCAGCTCGTCGCCGGGGATCGGCAGCACGGTGATGCCCGCTTTGTCGTACTTCTCGTTGGTCCAGACGTTACGCTCGTAGCCGATCACCACGCCCGGGCGGATGGTCAGGACATTATTGGCGTCGTTCCACTGCTCGCGTTCGGCTTCAAAGGCGTCGCCGCCGGTGGTGATCAGGCGGACCTGGTTAATGCCGAGGGCTTTCTCAATGGCGTGCAGCAGGTCGGTTTCTTGCGTGCGCAGCAGGCCGCCGCGTCCGTCCGGGGTGAGCGTCCAGCACTGGGCGTCTTTGCGCACCACTTCCGGATAGACGGAGAAGGTGTCCACGTCGATGTGGGTCATCACCGTGTCGAGGTGCATGCAGGAGCGGTGTTTTGGCAGCTCAACGGCAATCACGCGTTCGGCCTGACGGTGTTTAAACAGGCTGTTGGCGAGGAACTCCACGCCCTGCGGCGTCGTGCGCTCGGACATGCCGATTAATACCGCCCCGCGGCCAATTACCAGTACGTCGCCGCCTTCTAAGGTGGCGTGGTCGTAATTAATATTCTCGTCGCCGAAATACTTAATAAAATCGCCGTCGGCAAATGCCGGGTGCCAGCGATATATCGCGCGCAGATTATTGGTTTCACGCTGGCGGGCGGGTTTCGCCATCGGGTTAATGGACACGCCGTTATAAATCCAGCAGGAGGTATCGCGAGTAAATAAATGGTTCGGCAGCGGCTTCATAATAAAATCATTCGCCGTGTGGGTATCCACCACCATATTTTTAATGGCTGCCGGAATTTCGCCGTAGGTTAATCCCCCGCTTAATCGCCGCGCCAGTTCGCGGTGCGGCATATCCGCCAGCCAGCCGCGCACGTCGCCGGCAAAGGTTGGACCGAGGCGATAGTCGGAAATTTGTGTTTCAAGGAGCCAGGCTTTTGCTTTTGCAATATCAAGCGTTTGCGTGAGCAGGTCGGTCAACAGCAGGACTTCCACACCCTGTTCGCGCAGCGTGTTTGCGAAGATGTCATGCTCTTCACCCGCCCGTTCAACCGACAGTACATCATCAAATAACAGCTCCTGACAGTTTGAGGGGGTTAACCGCTTCAGGCTTAAATTAGGGCGGTGCAGCATAACGCTACGCAATTGACCAATTTCAGAACCGACGTAATGCTTTTCCATAATTATTCCTTTAACTGTTTTTCAGAATAAAAAGGGCATGCGCCATGTGATGTGTTTAATTACATGGCGGCTAAGCTCAATTGATTTCGTGATTTATAGTAGGCGCTTAAATAACGGTTATTGTGACATTGCTCACGCGAAAACCGATATTAAGGCGTTTGTTTTCATTTGCATGATTCGCATCAGATAATGATTAAATTGTTATTACTGGAGGATGAATAGCTAAGCGGAAACGGGTGGCATTATTTGAGGTTGTTATTATTTTGTAGAATCACATATTTGGAAATATTTAGTTATATTGTTGATTTTAAACGATAAAATATCAAGGTGAGAATGGCTATGCAATTAATGCAATTAACTATTTTGGACTTAAGAAAAATCAATAAATAATTATGGCGTTATAAAGGAAATAACCAGAGTGATAAAGTGTGATGTGGGCGCAGGTTTTGTGATTTAGGCTGTACTTTCAATTATTTATATTGATTCAGTGGCGAGAGTCGGGTGAGGTTATGCATAACCACTGCATAAATGCCTGACTGCAATTAACAGCAAATTAACACATTTCCCGATAAACATGCGCTTGCGCAAAAGTTGCCTAAAAAGGGGTGGCGAGGAGAGAACAATTTTCGTATAAAAGATGGAAATGAAACGGTGTTTTAATTTGAGGGCTATACCATGATTGTGGGCAACATTCATCATCTCCAGTCCTGGCTACCAGAAGAACTGCGCCAGGCCATTGAGCACGTTAAGGCGCACGTTACCGACGCGACGCCGACCGGCAAGCACGACATCAACGGCGACCGCCTGTTTTATCTGGTGTCAGAAGACATGACCCAGCCGTTCGCCGAGCGCCGCGCCGAGTACCACGCGCGCTATCTGGATATCCAGATCGTGCTGAAGGGTCAGGAAGGGATGACGTTCAGCACCCTGCCGCACGGTACGCCGGACACCGACTGGCTGGCGGACAAAGACATTGCGTTCCTGCCGGAAGGCGAGCAGGAGAAAACCGTGGTGCTGAGCGAAGGGGATTTTGTGGTGTTTTACCCGGGCGAAGTGCATAAGCCGCTGTGCGCGGTGGGGGAGCCGGCAAAGGTCAGAAAAGTGGTTGTTAAAATGCTGGTGGAGTAATTCTTTACCCCTCACCCTAACCCTCGCCCCTTTGGGGAGAGGGCCGGGTGAGGGGTTAGCGGACAATATGTGATCCAGCTTAAACTTCCCGCACTCCCTCCTCATCTCTCATTTACCTCTCCTTTTTCTGCGTCATAGTATGATCGTTAAATTAATGAACGCTGTTCTATAATGTAGAACAAAATGATTCAACAAGGAGATCTCATGCCGCAGTCCGCGTTGTTCACGGGAATTATTCCCCCTGTCTCCACCATTTTTACCGCCGACGGCCAGCTTGATGAGCAGGGCACCGCCGCGCTGATCGACGATCTGATCGCTGCGGGCGTTGACGGCCTGTTCTTCCTGGGCAGCGGCGGCGAGTTCTCCCAGCTTAGCGCCGAAGAGCGTAAAACCATTGCCCGCTTTACTATCGATCATGTCGATCGCCGGGTGCCGGTCCTGATCGGCACCGGCGGCACCAACGCCCGGGAAACCATTGAACTGAGCCAGCACGCGCAGCAGGCGGGCGCGGACGGCATCGTGGTGATCAACCCCTACTACTGGAAGGTGTCGGAAGCGAACCTGATCCGCTACTTCGAGCAGGTGGCGGACAGCGTCACGCTGCCGGTGATGCTCTATAACTTCCCGGCGCTGACCGGGCAGGATCTGACTCCGGCGCTGGTCAAAACCCTCGCCGACTCGCGCAGCAATATTATTGGCATTAAAGACACCATCGACTCCGTCGCCCACCTGCGCAGCATGATCCTCACCGTTAAAGCCGCTCATCCGCACTTCACCGTGCTGTGCGGCTACGACGATCATCTGTTTAATACCCTGCTGCTCGGCGGCGACGGGGCGATTTCGGCCAGCGGCAACTTTGCTCCGCAGGTGTCGGTGAATCTTCTGAAAGCCTGGCGGGATAAAGACGTGGCGAAAGCGGCTGAGTATCATCAGACCCTGCTGCAAATACCGCAGATGTATCAGCTGGATACGCCGTTTGTGAACGTCATTAAAGAGGCGATCGTGCTCTGCGGCCGCCCGATTTCCACGCACGTGCTACCGCCCGCGTCAGCGCTGGACGAGCCGCGTAAGGCGCAGCTGAAAACCCTGTTACAACAGCTCAAGCTCTGCTGAGCCGGACGATAACGATGACCATTGAAAAAATTTTCACCCCACAGGACGATGCGTTTTATGCGGTGATTACCCATGCAGCGGGGCCGCAGGGCGCGCTGCCGCTGACCCCGCAGATGCTGATGGAATCCCCCAGCGGCAACCTGTTCGGCATGACGCAGAACGCCGGGATGGGCTGGGACGCCAATAAGCTGACCGGCAAAGAGGTGCTGATTATCGGTACTCAGGGCGGTATTCGCGCCGGGGACGGGCGCCCGGTTGCGCTGGGCTACCACACCGGGCACTGGGAGATCGGCATGCAGATGCAGGCGGCGGCGAAGGAGATCACCCGCAACGGCGGGATCCCGTTTGCGGCCTTCGTCAGCGATCCGTGCGACGGGCGCTCGCAGGGCACGCACGGCATGTTCGACTCTCTGCCGTACCGCAACGACGCGGCGATCGTGTTTCGTCGTCTGATCCGCTCCCTGCCCACGCGCCGGGCGGTGATCGGCGTAGCCACCTGCGATAAAGGGTTGCCCGCTACCATGATCGCCCTGGCTTCGATGCACGACCTGCCGACCATTCTGGTGCCGGGCGGGGCGACGCTGCCGCCGACCGTGGGGGAAGATGCGGGTAAGGTGCAGACCATCGGCGCGCGCTTTGCCAACCACGAGCTCTCCTTGCAGGAGGCCGCCGAGCTGGGCTGTCGCGCCTGCGCGTCGCCGGGCGGCGGGTGTCAGTTCCTCGGCACGGCGGGCACCTCGCAGGTGGTGGCGGAAGCGCTGGGGCTGGCGCTGCCGCACTCCGCGCTGGCGCCGTCCGGGCAGGCGGTGTGGCTGGAGATCGCCCGCCAGTCGGCGCGGGCGGTGAGCGAGCTGGATAACCGCGGCATCACCACGCGCGATATCCTCACCGATAAAGCCATCGAAAATGCCATGGTGATCCACGCGGCATTCGGCGGTTCCACGAACTTACTGCTGCACATTCCGGCCATCGCCCACGCGGCGGGCTGCACTATTCCGGACGTAGAGCACTGGACGCGCGTCAACCGCAGGGTGCCGCGCCTGGTAAGCGTGCTGCCCAACGGCCCGGACTATCACCCGACCGTGCGGGCGTTCCTCGCGGGCGGCGTGCCGGAGGTGATGCTCCACCTGCGCGATCTCGGCCTGCTGCACCTGGATGCCATGACCGTCACCGGCCAGACGGTGGGCGAGAACCTCGACTGGTGGCAGGCGTCTGAGCGCCGTAAGCGCTTCCGCCAGTGCCTGCGCGAGCAGGACGGCGTGGAGCCGGATGACGTGATCCTGCCGCCGGAGAAAGCTAAAGTGAAAGGGCTGACCTCGACGGTCTGCTTCCCGACGGGCAACATCGCGCCGGAAGGTTCGGTGATCAAGGCCACGGCGATCGACCCGTCGGTAGTGGGGGAAGATGGCGTTTATCGCCACACCGGCCGGGTGCGGGTGTTCGTCTCGGAAGAGCAGGCGATCAAGGCCATCAAGCGGGAAGAGATCCGGCAGGGCGATATCATGGTGGTGATCGGCGGCGGGCCGTCCGGCACCGGCATGGAGGAGACCTACCAGCTCACCTCCGCGCTGAAGCATATCTCGTGGGGCAAAACGGTGTCGTTAATCACCGATGCGCGCTTCTCGGGCGTGTCGACGGGCGCCTGCTTCGGGCACGTGTCGCCGGAGGCGCTGGCGGGCGGGCCGATTGGCAAGCTGCGCGACAACGACATCATCGAGATTGCCGTTGACCGCCTGACATTAACAGGCAGCGTGAACTTTATCGGCACCGCAGATAACCCGCTGACGCCTGAGGAGGGCGCACGCGAGCTGGCAGGGCGGCAGACGCACCCGGACCTGCACGCCCACGACTTTTTGCCGGACGATACCCGGCTGTGGGCGGCGTTGCAGTCGGTGAGCGGCGGCACCTGGAAAGGCTGTATTTATGACACCGATAAAATCATCGAGGTAATTAACGCCGGTAAAAAAGCGCTCGGACTATAATTATTTTGTGAAATAAAACCGTCTGCGGAAAATAATCCGCGGACGGCTTTTTCGTGTCTGTAATTTATTATTTAAAACAACGGCTTGAGATATATCGTTGGCGTCACAAAAGCAAAATAACGTAATTCAGAAATAAGATATGACCATTGCTGGTTAATTGAGCAGCTCATTACACTCCATTAACACGATGTTGTAATTCAGCACACTACCAAAGGGTGTAATTCTGATGACGCAATTAACCATGAAAGACAAAATTGGCTACGGGCTGGGTGACACCGCCTGCGGCTTCGTCTGGCAGGCCACGATGTTCCTGCTGGCCTATTTCTACACCGATGTGTTTGGCCTGTCGGCGGGCATAATGGGCACGCTGTTTTTAGTCTCTCGCGTGCTCGACGCCGTGACCGACCCGCTGATGGGGCTGCTGGTAGACCGCACCCGCACGCGGCACGGCCAGTTCCGCCCGTTCCTGCTGTGGGGCGCCATCCCGTTTGGCATCGTCTGCATGCTGACCTTCTACACGCCGGACTTCTCCGCGCAGGGCAAAATCATCTACGCCTGCGCGACCTACATCCTCCTGACTCTGGTTTACACCTTCGTTAACGTCCCGTACTGCGCCATGCCGGGAGTGATCACCGCCGACCCGAAAGAGCGTCACGCCCTACAGTCCTGGCGTTTCTTCCTCGCCGCGGCGGGCTCGCTCGCCATCAGCGGCATCGCGCTGCCGCTGGTCAGCATCATCGGCAAGGGGGATGAGCAGGTGGGGTATTTCGGCGCCATGTGCGTGCTGGGGCTGACCGGCGTGGTGCTGCTCTACGTCTGCTTCTTCACCACCAAAGAGCGCTACACCTTTGAGGTGCAGCCGGGCTCGTCGGTGGCCAAAGATCTCAGGCTGCTGCTGGGCAACGGCCAGTGGCGCATCATGTGCGCGTTCAAGATGATGGCGACCTGCTCTAACGTGGTGCGCGGCGGGGCGACGCTCTACTTCGTGAAATACGTGATGGATCACCCGGAGATGGCGACGCAGTTTTTACTCTACGGCAGCCTCGCCACCATGTTCGGCTCGCTCTGCTCGTCCCGCCTGCTGGGCCGATTCGACCGGGTCACCGCCTTCAGGTGGATCATCGTCGCCTACTCGCTCATCAGCCTGCTGATTTTCTTCACCCCGGCCGAGCACATCGCGCTGATTTTCGCCCTTAACATCCTGTTCCTGTTCGTCTTTAACACCACCACGCCGCTACAGTGGCTGATGGCCTCTGACGTGGTGGATTACGAGGAGAGCCGCAGCGGGCGTCGCCTCGACGGGCTGGTGTTCTCGACCTACCTGTTCAGCCTGAAGATTGGCCTGGCGATTGGCGGGGCGGTGGTGGGCTGGATCCTGGCCTGGGTGAACTATTCCGCCAGCAGCAGCGTGCAACCGGTTGAGGTGCTCACCACCATCAAAATTCTGTTCTGCGTGGTGCCGGTGGTGCTCTACGCGGGCATGTTCATCATGCTGTCGTTCTACAAGCTCACCGATGACCGCGTGGAGGCCATCAGCCAGCAGCTGATCAAACACCGCGCGGCGCAGGGCGAGGCCGTACCCGACGCCGCGACAGCCGCATCCCATTAACCGGAGGCAACATGGAAATTACTAACCCGATCCTGACCGGCTTCAACCCGGACCCGTCCCTGTGCCGTCAGGGCGAGGACTACTACATCGCCACCTCCACCTTCGAGTGGTTCCCGGGCGTGCGTATCTACCACTCCCGCGACCTGAAAAACTGGTCGCTGGTCAGCACCCCGCTGGATCGCGTGTCGATGCTGGACATGAAGGGTAACCCGGACTCCGGCGGCATCTGGGCGCCGTGCCTGAGCTACGCCGACGGCAAATTCTGGCTGCTCTATACCGACGTGAAGATTGTCGACTCGCCGTGGAAAAATGGCCGCAACTTCCTCGTTACCGCGCCGTCCATCGAGGGGCCGTGGAGCGAGCCGATCCCGATGGGCAACGGCGGGTTCGATCCATCCCTGTTCCACGACGACGATGGGCGTAAATACTACCTCTACCGACCGTGGGGGCCGCGTCACCACAGCAACCCGCACAACACCATTGTGATGCAGGAGTTTGATCCGCAGACCGGAACGCTCTCGCCCGAGCGCAAAACCCTGTTTACCGGCACGCCGCTCTGCTACACCGAAGGGGCGCATCTTTATCGCCACGCGGGCTGGTACTACCTGATGGTTGCCGAGGGCGGCACCAGCTACGAGCACGCGGTCGTGGTACTGCGTTCCAAAAATATCGACGGGCCGTACGAGCTGCACCCGGACGTAACGATGATGACCAGCTGGCACCTGCCGGAGAACCCGCTGCAAAAGAGCGGCCACGGCTCGCTGCTGCAAACCCATACGGGAGAATGGTATATGGCCTACCTCACCAGCCGCCCGCTGCGTCTGCCCGGCGTGCCGCTGCTGGCCTCCGGCGGGCGCGGCTACTGCCCGCTGGGGCGCGAGACCGGCATCGCCCGCATTGCGTGGCGCGACGGCTGGCCGTACGTGGAAGGCGGCAAACACGCGCAACTAACCGTGCCCGGCCCGCAGGTGGCGGAGCAGCCCGCAGTCGCTCAGGGTAACTGGCGGGATGATTTCGACGGCAGCACGCTTGCTCCTGAATTGCAGACCCTGCGCATTCCGTTCGACGACACCCTCGGCTCGCTCACCGCCCGCCCGGGCTACTTACGGCTCTACGGCAACGACTCGCTCAACTCGACTTTCACCCAGTCGACCGTGGCGCGCCGCTGGCAGCACTTCACCTTCCGGGCCGAGACGCGGATGCAGTTCTCGCCGGTTCACTTCCAGCAGAGCGCGGGGCTGACCTGCTACTACAACAGCAAAAACTGGAGCTACTGCTTTGTGGATTACGAGGAGGGGCAGGGGAGAACCATCAAGGTGATCCAGCTCGACCACAACGTGCCGTCGTGGCCGCTGCACGAGCAGCCCATTCGGGTGCCGGAACATGCGGAGAGCGTCTGGCTGCGGGTGGACGTGGATACGCTGGTCTACCGCTACAGCTACTCGTTTGACGGCGAGACGTGGCACGCCGTGCCGGTGACGTATGAGGCGTGGAAGCTGTCGGACGATTACATCGGCGGGCGTGGCTTCTTTACCGGCGCGTTTGTGGGGCTGCACTGCGAGGACATCAGCGGCGACGGCTGTCACGCGGACTTCGACTATTTCACCTACGAGCCGGTATAGCCCAGCGCGCGTGAGAGCTCGAGCCCGGCCTGCTGAAGCTCCTCGCGGAAGCGGGCCAGTTCGGCGTCGTCCACGCGGGAGGTGAGCGTCGACAGGCTCAGGGCGGCAATCACGCGGGATTCGTGGTTCCACACCGGCACCGCCACGCAGCGCACGCCCTGCTCGTTCTCTTCGCTGTCCAGGGCATAGCCCCGCTCGCAGGTCTGCGCCAGGGCGGCCATTAAGGCTTCACGAGAGGCGAGGGTGGAAGGCGTAAAGGTGGTGTACTGATAGCCCTCCAGCAGGGCGTTCAGCTCGGCCTCGCCCAGCCAGGCAATCAACACCTTGCCGATGGCGGTGGCGTGAACCGGCAGGCGGCGGCCGATGCGCGAATAGGCGATGGCGGCCAGCTTGCCTTCAATTTTCTCGATATAGACCCCTTCACGCCCGTCCAGGATCCCCAGATGGGTGGTCTGCCCGGTCCGCTGTGACAGCTCCGTCAGCCAGCCTTTCGCCTTCTGGCGGATATCGATGGAGCCCACGACAAAATGACCGCGCTCGACCAGCTTCATGCCGAGGCGATATTTCCCGTTCTCCGGATTCTGATCGATATAGCCGTGAAGCTGGAGGGTTTTCAGCAGCGAGTGGAGGGTGCTCTTGCTCAGCCCCATCAGTTTGCTGATGTCGGTGATCTTAAGCTCGGTGGCCTGCTCGTTGAACAGGTCGAGGATCTGCAACGCACGTTCAACAGACTGAATAATCGGCATAATGCTGGCATGTCCACGCTGGAATGAAGGCGAAAACGTACCTTTTTCGGGGTGAAAAATCAATGAAGGGGAGCCGGTTTGCCCGGCGGCGCTTCGCTTGCACGGGCCTACGGGACTTGTAGGCCGGGTAAGCGCAGCGCCACCCGGCGGGAAAGGCGGCTATATTTTTGATGGGTGGCATCAATTGTTGTCCCGTGCGGCCACAGACTGGATTTTCCAGATTCCATCTTCTTTAACCATGCAATCAATGACTGTGTGCTGAGTCTTTTTGCCAAAGGTGATATTCACGTTTACACAAACTGGATCTGAATCATAAGAATCAATAGCCACATTCTCAGCCCAGTCCTCGCCGATATACTGCGATTTCATAAAAAAATCGGCCTCGTAAAACTCAGCGTCGGCATAACGGGGATCGGCTGCATGACGTAATTTTTTCATGGTGCTGGCCGTAACGAACTTATCGATTTCATTTCCCTGTTGGATGGGATAACGATCGTTGTTCACTTGTTTGACGTACCAACGATTGAACTCAAGGGCGCGCTGCATCGGTATCTGAAAATCTTCGGCCCCCAATGCTGCTGTGCTGAATAATACAATTAAGATGAGCTTATTCATATTAATAATGCCTGTATAAGGTGACGGCTGGCTGGAGTTGGCGATAGGTTGGCCCCGGGTACAGTGTTCTCTGTTTAAAATCTGAATACCAGGTTCCAGCGCCATCGTAAATACAGACATGCCCGTACTGATTCGGGCCGGGCAAGGCATCAATCACCGCGATATCCCCCTCTATGGGGGTGCCATAGACTTTTGTGAACCCTGCTTTTTCAAGAGAACGCCAGAAATCCTTAGCGTTTGCCCCTTCGATTTTAAGCCCTCCGGCTCGAATGGCGGCGGCGATTGCTCGAGCGCAATAGTGTCCTGTATGGGTTAGTGCGTGGCTACGGGCGTATGACACAGCTTCATGCTTATTCCATGACATAAAAAATCCTTATTAACGAAATGCAGCAATAAGGAAATATTACGCCGATAATATAAAATGTTTTGTAATGGATAATGTCCCAATATTAACCGTTATCTATCCAATAAATAATGGATAATGAAATTATAAATATATATTATGATTGATGGATATCTGTGGGGTGTATCAGGAAAATAATTTTTTATGCCAAAAGACTGGAAATGATTATCTGCTGAGAAATAATTCAGCAGATAATCACCATCTCAAAATGGGAGAGAGGATCACTCCCCAAGCGTCGCCACCATCACCGCCTTAATCGTATGCATCCGGTTTTCCGCCTGGTCAAACACAATGCTCGCCGCCGACTCAAACACCTCGTCCGTTACCTCCATCCCGCCATGCAGATCGAACTCCTTCGCCATCTGCTTGCCGAGCGTGGTCTGGTCGTCATGGAACGCGGGCAGACAGTGCAGGAACTTCACGTTCGGGTTGCCGGTCAGCGCCATCATCTGCGCGTTCACCTGATACCCCCGCAGCAGCGCAATCCGCTCCGCCCACTTCTCTTTGGCTTCGCCCATCGACACCCAGACGTCGGTATAGATAAAGTCCGCGCCCTTGACGCCCGCCGCCACGTCTTCCGTCAGAGTGATTTTGCCGCCGTGCTTTTCCGCCAGCGCGCTGCACTCCGCCACCAGGCTCTCTTCCGGCCAGCAGGCCTTCGGGGCCACCAGGCGCAGATCCAGCCCGGTCAGCGCCGCCGCTTCCAGCATCGAGTTGCCCATGTTGTTGCGCGCGTCGCCCGCGTAGACCAGCGTCATCTCGTTAAACGCCTTGCCCGGCAGGTGCTCCTGCATGGTCAGCAGGTCTGCCAGCAGCTGCGTCGGGTGGAACTCGTTGGTCAGCCCGTTCCACACCGGCACGCCCGCATACTGCGCCAGCGTTTCGACGACGTCCTGGCCGTGACCGCGATACTGAATGCCGTCGTACATCCGCCCGAGAACCCGCGCGGTGTCTTTAATTGACTCTTTATGCCCAATCTGGCTGCCGCTCGGCCCTAAATAGGTGACGCGTGCGCCCTGGTCAAATGCGGCAACTTCGAAAGAGCATCGTGTACGGGTCGAGTCTTTTTCGAAGATGAGCGCGATGTTTTTACCGGTAAGCTTCTGTACTTCCTTGCCATTTTTCTTATCGGCCTTGAGCTGTGCGGCAAGAGTCAGCAGAGAAGTGAACTGTGCAGGGGTAAAGTCGAGCAATTTCAGAAAGTGTTTCTTGTACAAATCGGCCATTTTATCCTCGCATGGCGAACGCCACGTATTGAATTAAAATTCACTTTATATGTGTAATTATTCATTTGCAACCCCGTTTTACAAATCTTTCCAACAAAGGTGGAGGCAAACCCATCCGTGTGTGAAAATAGAAGTATCTGCCGCACTTTAAAGAGGATTGAGCCATGGCAAACCCGGAATTACTGGAAGAGCAACGCGAAGAGACGCGTCTGATTATTGAAGAACTGCTGGAAGACGGTAGCGATCCGGACGCGCTGTACACCATCGAACACCATTTCTCTGCGGACGACTTTGAAGCGCTGGAAAAAATGGCCGTGGAAGCTTTCAAGCTGGGTTACGAAGTGACCGAGCCGGAAGAGCTGGAAGTGGAAGAGGGCGACACCGTCATCTGCTGCGACATCCTGAGCGAAGGCGCGCTGAAGGCGGAGCTGATCGACGCGCAGGTAGAACAGCTGATGAACCTGGCCGAGAAGTTTGAAGTGGAATACGACGGCTGGGGAACCTATTTCGAAGATCCGAACGGTGAAGACGGCGAAGAAGGCGACGACGAAGATTACGTCGACGAAGACGACGACGGCGTGCGTCACTAAGCGTTTCAGGCGGTGGCGCGCGCCACCGCTTTTTTCAAGGCAGAACCATGGATTACCCGCAGATACTCGCCCCCGTACTCAACTTCCTCCAGTGCCCGACCCCGCAAGCATGGATTGATAAAGCCCGCGACCCGGCGAACCTGCCGCTGCTGCTCACCGACCACATGGTGTGCGAGCTCAAGGCCGCTCAGACCGCGCTGCTGCTGGTGCGTAAATACGTCGCCGACGAAAGCGGTGCCGACGCGCTGCTCGAGTGGCTCAAGCCCTACGAACAGTTCACCTTTCGCGACGGTCCGGAGCCGGATTTCATCGCCCTGCACAAGCAGATTGGCAAAAGCGTAATGCCCAAAACCGACGACCCGTGGGGCCAGGCGCTCATCGACAGCATGGTACTGCTGATCAAAGAGGAGCTGCACCACTTCTGGCAGGTGCGCGAGGCGATGCTGGCGCGCGACATTCCGTACGTCAAAATCACCGCCAGCCGCTACGCCAAAGGGATGCTGAAGGAAGTGCGCACTCACGAACCGCTGACGCTGATCGACAAGCTCATCTGCGGCGCCTACATCGAAGCCCGCTCCTGCGAACGCTTCGCCGCGCTGGCCCCGTTCCTCGACGACGACTTGCAGAAGTTCTATCTCTCGCTGCTGCGCTCGGAAGCGCGCCACTATCAGGATTACCTGACACTGGCCCAGCAGGTAAGCGACGACGATATCTCACCGCGCATACAGCATTTTGGCGAAATTGAGGCCACACTTATCTCGACACCGGACCACGAGTTTCGCTTCCACAGCGGCGTGCCGGTGTAAACCGGCATAACGCAAGGATAAGGATGCGAGATGAAAAAAACGTGGATCAGTACGGTCATTGTTATTGTCGCGGCTGCCGCCGTGGCGTTCTGGGTCTTCTTCGACAGGCAGCGCGCTCCGGACGCGCAAATTGATACGGCCCTTAACGCGATGCCCGCCTGGCAGGTGATCAAGGAGCAGGAGCCTGTACTGCATCAGCGCATCCTCGACCAGATGGCCGCCCTGCAAAAGGCCGGCGAGCCGGAGCAGCACATTATCGACACCATCCAGCCGCAGATCCTGCATTTGCAGATGACGCGCCTGCAAAACGCCCCGGACGCCAACGTGGTGAACTACATGACCATCAACATGGAGCAGACCGCCGCCATTCAGAAGGTGAGCGACGATGCCTGCTTTCGCTTCCTCTACCCGATGGTGAAGGGCGGCATCAACCCGATGCGCATGCTGGATAAAGACCTGATGACCCGGCGCATGCAGGCCGATGCCGACATGATGCGCGCGGCCTACGGCAAAAATCGCCACACCGTGACCCAGGCCGAACGCGAGGCGGCAGTAGAGGATGTGCGGCCGATTATGAAGGAACTTGCCGATAAGTACGGCGAGGACATCCAGCTGTTGCAGATGCCGGAGAAGGCAGAAGGCAAGGAAAAGCTCTCCTGCGATATGGTGCAGGCGATGTGGGCGAAGGTGCTGGCGCTGCCGGAGCAGAAGGCGGCGGGTGTGATTCGGCTGGCGGTGTCTGAGCTGGAGTGACGAAGGTAGCTGGTTTTTTGGGCACTTAGAGTGGGTTTCGCGCGTCGTCGCTTGCATGGCGGCGCGCGACAGGTATAATCCACAACGTTTCCGCATCCCCTTCAGTGCCGAAGTGGCGAAATCGGTAGACGCAGTTGATTCAAAATCAACCGTAGAAATACGTGCCGGTTCGAGTCCGGCCTTCGGCACCATCGGAACATCAATAGACGTCAACGGACGTCTTTTTTTGTGCCTGAAATCCAGTATCCGCAAGGCTTCCCTCGCTTTTTCACTCAACCTAAGTCAACCTGATTCAATCTACATCAACTTACTGATGCGGGTACAACTGCGGGTATATCCCGGTTCGATAATGTTTGTACCCATACAGAACCCTTGAAAGGATACTCATCATGGCTCTGAGTGATGTGAAGGTTCGTTCGGCAAAGCCGGAAGCAAAAGCCTATAAGCTGACTGACGGTGAAGGTATGGTGTTGCTGGTTCACCCTAACGGTTCTAAATATTGGCGGCTACGTTATCGCTTCGGCGGCAAAGAGAAGATGCTGGCGCTGGGGAAATATCCCGAAGTCTCGCTGGCGGATGCCAGGGCACGCAGGGATGAGGCCCGTAAGCTATTAGCTAACGACGTCGATCCCAGTGAAAACAAGAAAGCGGTTAAGGTAGAGCAGGAGCAAGAGGCGATAACGTTTGAAGTGGTTGCCAGAGACTGGCACGCCAGCAATCAGAAGTGGTCGGCATCGCACAGTGCTCGTGTGTTGAAAAGCCTGGAAGATAATCTCTTTGCTGCTATCGGTAAGCGGAACATTGCTGAATTGAAGATTCGGGATCTTCTTGTACCCATTAAAGCTGTGGAGTCATCCGGGCGTCTTGAAGTCGCCGCCCGTTTACAACAGCGTACTACCGCGATCATGCGCTTTGCTGTACAGAGCGGTTTAATCGACTACAACCCTGCACAAGAAATTGCCGGTGCGGTTGCTACGGCAAAAAGACAGCATCGTGCTGCATTAGAACTTAACCGCATTCCTGAATTACTTCATCGTATTGATCACTATTCTGGTAGACCGTTAACCCGACTGGCGGTTGAACTCACTTTGTTGGTTTTCATCCGTTCAAGCGAGCTGCGTTTTGCCCGCTGGTCAGAAGTCGATTTTGAAACGGCCATGTGGACGATCCCTGGTGAGCGTGAACCACTTGAAGGCGTTAAGCATTCTCAGCGTGGTTCAAAGATGCGGACACCTCATCTTGTGCCTTTGTCGCGGCAAGCTTTAGCCATTATGGAAAAGATCAAAAGCGTGAGTGGGAATCGAGAGCTGATTTTTGTGGGTGATCACGATCCGCGCAAACCTATGAGTGAGAATACGGTGAACAAGGCTTTGCGAGTGATGGGCTATGACACGAAAACAGAAGTGTGTGGGCATGGTTTCAGGACCATGGCGTGTAGTTCACTGATAGAATCAGGCTTGTGGTCGAGGGATGCGGTAGAGCGGCAGATGAGTCACCAGGAGCGTAACACTGTGCGTGCAGCTTACATTCATAAGGCAGAGCATCTGGGGGAGAGGAGGCTAATGTTGCAGTGGTGGGCTGATTTTTTAGATGCGAATCGGGAAGCAACGACAGAGCCATTTAATTTTAGGGGGAAAAGTAAAAATAAATTGTAGGTAAATCAGGTGATTAAGTGATTAATACTGTCTTGGATGGCAATGTTTCTTGGTAGTACGTTACGTACTACTTGCTTGTCGTCATAAACATGATAATATTTACCCTATCGCATCGTAGTACGATGCGTACTACAGCGATAGGGGAGTGTTCATGTAGTGGCGCTACTGTTCACTCTCATTACTCTCGGAAAAGGCATGACCAAAGAGGAATGAAAAATATGAATACGAAAAAATACCAGCGTACTTTGACAAATGCAACTGTAAAAAAACTCCGTATGGCACCTTTAGCAATTTTCTTATACGTGGTGCCTGCCTTATCATTTCAAATGGATTTGGAAGTTCATTCAGGTGATATGAATATCAAGCAATCAATCATCTTAAAAACTAACTAAAACATAGGGGAGAGTTCTCTCCCCAAGGATAAACTATGAATGATATTGTTAAATTGGGAGAAATTGCAGACATACGTTTAGGTATGCCGTTTAAAACGGCTATAAACGACCTTGGTGATAAAGGTAAATGCTATTTAATCCAAACTAAAGATATTGATACAGAAGGGCTTTTACGTATGGATACTCTTGCCCGAGTATCCCCTCCAGTTGACCCTGAAAAACATTATCTTCAAGATGGGGACATTCTTCTACGTCTTCGGGGGCCAGTTTTTTCAGCCAGCATCTTTAGGAAAACAAAAGCATTGCCGGGCATTACGAGTAATCAAAATGCAATAATAAAGTGCAAAGAAAACAGTATATTACCTGACTATTTAAGGTGGTATATTAATTCATCTTTTGGACAGGCCTATTTTAATGAGGTGAGTGAAGGTACTAATATTACTAAAATTAATTTAAAAACCCTATCTAATATGAAAATTGAGCTGCCATCTCTAGATTGTCAGATTAGTATTTCTCGAATAATAAATAACTGGGAAAATCAAAGAGATATACATAGAAGAATTGTTGATAATGGTAATTTATTATATCAGCAAGTTTGCATTAACTTACTTACAGAAGGTGATTAATCGTGATTAAAGTTAATGAAAAAGAAATTAAGGAAATTGTTGGGGAGGTTTTAAATGTTTTCAGAGGACGTTTAGATACTACGTCTTCCTTTTATTATATTCTTCCTTTAATCTTTCTTAAATATATATCTGATCTAAATTATGAAATGAAAAGGGATGGAGTAGCTTACGAACACTCAAGAATAAAAAGAGTATTATCTAATGTCCCTGAAGATATGAGTTTCTATTCTATTTATTCTGAAATCAGAGAGGGATCTATTGGTGAAAGAATTAATAGAGCGTTGCATTTCTATGATGATGTTATTTTTCATTCATTCTATAAGTGTGATGGATCAATATTTAATGATATAGACTACACATCTGATAGACTCGGATCGAGAAAAGATAGAGATGTTTTATTAAGTGATTTATTGCATGCTCTCAATTCTGAAGGGTTTCAATTCAATAATTATGATAATGGAACACCAAGTATAGAGTTAATATGCAAAGTGTTATTCGAAAAAATAGCATTTGAAACAAATGCAAGGGGTAGTGACTTTTATACACCATATGGTGTTTCGGCGTTGTTATCTGAGTTGGTTTTACCCTTGGAAGGTGATTCGATTTATGATCCTGCCTGTGGGTCAGGCTCCCTTTTATTAAGCACTATCCAGAAAATACCGAATAGTAATAAACTGCAGGACTATAAGGTATATGGACAAGAAATTTTAAAATCCTCATGGAATATTTCGTATATTAATATGTTCTTACATGGAGTTTACGAATGTGAAATAAAATGGGGAGATATTTTTATCAATCCACAATTTCAAGATCATAAAGGAGAATTGGAGAAATTTGATGTTGTAGTTTCAAATCCACCATTCTCTGTGTCCAATTGGGGGTATGAAGAAGCTTCTAGAGACAGGTTTGGTCGTTTTGCTCTAGGAATGCCTCCACAATCCAAGGCTGATTATGCATTTATCTTGCATATGATTGCTTCTATGAAGGATCACACAGGTAGAATGGCAGTTGTGGTCCCACATGGCGTTTTATTTCGAGGCGCAAATGAAGCTCTGATTCGACAAAATTTAATTAAGAAAAATTTATTAGACGCCGTTATTGGCCTTCCTGAACGTTTGTTTGCCTCAACTAATATAGCAACCGTTATTTTAATATTTAGAAAGAACAAAGTGGATTCAAACGTTTTGTTTATAGATTCAACGATGCTTTTTGAAAATTCAAAAGGGCGGAACTATATAACAGACGAGAATATCAAAAAAATATCAAAGGTTTTCTACGAAAGACAAGGTTTAGATAATTTTTCCCATGTTGCCTGTTTAAGTGAGATTGAGGCTAATGACTATAACCTTAATATTACTAGATATGTTAAACGTACAGAGAAAGTCCAGAATATGGATCTGTATTCTTTAATTGATGAGCAAAATAAATTACAAGAAGAGTTGAGTTTTTTAGAAAAAGAAATGAAATCGTATATCCGTTTTTAAGTGTTCGGTTGGTACCGATAGGTACCAGCCTTATTTAATTTTTTTAAATTATATGTCGATTTTAATATGACCAGTGATTATAAGCCAAGGGCATTTTATTCAACTTAGCTCTGTATTCACGCCAGTTTGGCAAGTGAATACTCATCAGGCCGATAAAACGCTCATTGTGCTTGCGTTCGTGTAGATGAACCAGCTCGTGAACCACAATGAATTCAAGGCATTCAGGTGGTTTTTTTACCAGTTCGAGATTGATCCAGATACGTGCGGTCTGTGGGTTACAGCTTCCCCATTTAGTCTTCATTCGTTTGATGCCAACATAACTGGCTTCAACTTTAATTTCCTGCTGCCATTTTGCCATTAACTTAGGCAGTCTTTGTTTTAAAATACCGCGATACCACTGGTTGAGAACAGCTTCCCGCTGGGCCGTATCATAATGTGGAGGTACTTTCATGCGTATCCAACCACCCTGAAGTTTCACTTCAGGGGGCTTATCTACTAAAACTACATCCAGCCGATATCCTCTTCCCCAAAGGTAGTGTGTTTCGCCACTACACATTTCTCGTTCACTCTGGCGCGGCTGAGCCTGAAATTGTGCTTGCTGCTGTCGGATCCATACTAGCCTTCTGACAACAGCCATCCTGATAGCTGTGTCTGACAGAGAGACGGGAGCTGATACTCTTACTCGGCCGTCCGGAGGCAGTACACTGATATGCAAGTTTTTGATTGGCTTACGCTGCAAATCGAGAGTGAGCTCACCAAAGGTAACCAATGGCATCAGCGATACTCCTTCTGTGCCTTCACCAGGGCCATTACATCTGCGACCGTCACTGAATAACCTTTGATCTCTTCCGCGATAGCGAAACTAATCTCGCGTTCTTTAAAACGATCCCCATACCAGTCGGCCTTTTTGGTATGACGGACTGCAGCATCTATCTTTATCACCAAGATTTCATCCTGCCCGAGGTTGTCAAACAACGCTTTCTTGGCGAGGGTATCAATACTTGCTGGATAAGTACTTTTACTACCTGACTGCGGATGTTTAACCTGCTTCGCCAGTTCACGTACGTGCTCCAGATACTCCTGATAGGAGATCGCTTGTTGACGACGAAGTGCGATCAGTTCATCAAGCAACACCGACATTTTTTCGTAGTATTTCGGGTTTACTGGGTTTTCATCAACAATGGTTCTGCGAACGTTATTTTCAATCGCTTCAGCCATCGCCTCCTGGTTGCCACGCATGTCGGCTGGAAGTCCATCCAGTGCTTCTTCTCCGCGTTCAATAATCAACTCAAGCAGTCCTAGTTCTTCAAAATCCATAAGGGTTTCACTAGGATCGGCATCCACCCAAAGATCCAGCATCTGCCGCATCCCTGGCTCGAATTGCTTCATGTCCACGAAATCGCCACTGGCTATTTTGATTTCATCCCGGACTTTTGTATAAAACTCAACATCAATGCGGATTTGATTTGCCTGCTGCTCACTATAACCAGCATCTGTTAGCTCACCTGCCAGATTGGTAAAAGCACGGATAAGCTTCGCCACGGATTGATACAATGTTAGACGTAAAGCTTCTTTCTCAGATAACTCCTCTATTGACGCCCCTGATTCCCCACAGAAATAATGCTGATAATCAAGTTGATTGCGTGGCATTTTTACTGGTTCGCATAGGGTGCGAACGGCATCCAGAGCACCATCAAGATCGATTTTGGCTTGTTGCAAACGATCTTTCAGTAACCCGGCTACATCTTCTTTGTCGTAGCCGTCAAAGGCTTCTGCGGTGTAGTCCTGAACTGTTTTTTCCAATGAGCGGAAAAGGTCTTTATAGTCTACAATATAGCCGTATTCTTTATCTTCACCATCCAACCGGTTAACGCGACATATCGCCTGGAAAAGGTTGTGATCGGCCATTTTCTTGTCGATATAGAGGTAAGTGGCTGACGGGGCATCAAAGCCAGTCAATAACTTATCAACGACTATTAGAAGGCGCATCTGGCCCGGTTCTTTGATGAAGCGTTGTTTGACCTCTTTTTCGAAATCACTCACACGTTTGGCTGCTTCAGCCTCTGGTTGTTCAAAATATTCCGCAAGCATTTTGCGGTAGATGTTGTACTTGGCTAGTTTCTCAGTCAGTCCTTCACCGCTCTCTTCGCCTTTAATCTCACTGGCATTTGGCTGGTAGCTCGTCACAATCGCACATTTACCGGCAAAACCTGCGTCACTAAACATCTCATAGCATTTGCAGGCCTGATAGACGCTGGAACAGACCAGCATGGCGTTACCTCGGCCATCGGCGAGCCGTGGTTTTTGTTCAAAATCGAGAAGGATGTCAGCCACAATCTGTTCCAGTCGCGAGCGGCTCGATAACAGCTTCTGCATCGAAGCCCATTTCTGCTTGAGTTGCTGTTGGCCAAGGCGAGAAAGTTTAGATGTCTTAGCATCAAACCACTGGTCGACTTTTTTCTGAGATTTGACCCGCTGATCAATGTCACGAGCTTCGTAGCGCAGGTCCAGTACAACCCCATCATTGACTGCTTCATCAAATTTATAAGTGTGGATATAAGGCCCGAAGACCTCCACTGACTTCTTCTTATCTTTCTTCATCAGCGGGGTACCGGTGAAACCGATAAATTGTGCATCTGGCAAAATGCTTGTCATTGCCGAATGCAATTTGCCGGATTGGGTTCGGTGGCACTCATCCACAAACACGAATAATTTTCCCTTCGGGCTAAAATCGGCAGGGATATTTCGTTTCATTTGTTCGATAAAATCGTCCGTGTCAGCGTCTTTGTCATCCTCCTCCTGACGACCAAATTTATGTACTAGCGAACATATAAGCCAGGGTTTAGTTTGATTCAGGCGTGCCACGAGATCCGCGCCGCTCCGGGTGCGAAGGATGTCTTCTTCCACGCCGTTAAACACTTTCTCAATCTGTTCATCAAGTTCTGTACGGTCGGTAATGATCAAAACTCGGCTGTCGGTAATATTTTCTCTGATCCACTTTGCAAGCCAAACCATTGTAAGACTTTTACCGCTGCCCTGGGTATGCCAGATAATCCCGCCTTCATTGCGTTGAATAAACGGTTTTGTTGCAGTGACGCCAAAATATTGGTTATGACGGCAGGTTTTTTTCACTCCAGCATCGAAAACGATAAAGTCGTGGATCAATTCCAGCAGGCGCTGTTTATTGCATATCTGAGCCAGGTGACGATCAAGCATGTTGGTGTGAGGTGATTCGGCGGCTTCTTTCCATTGAAGGTAATATTTCTCCGGCGTTTCGATTACACCATAGCGAAGCCCTTCTAAATCATTACCGGCCATCACCAGTTGGATAGTAGTGAAGAAGTTGCGGATGAAGGCTTTTTGCTGATTATCGAGGTTTTGGCGGATACCCTCTGAAACTGACACTGTAGAACGTTTTAGCTCAATGACACCAAGCGCAATACCGTTAACATACAGCACCAAATCCGGGCGCTTTTTATTTTCACCGTTGTAGGTCACTTCTTCAGCTATAGCAAAATCATTGGCTTCTGGATTTTTCCAGTCCACCAACCACACGGTTTGATTCTGCTCACCAGCACCTTCTTTATCCTTCACGCCGTAGCGTAGCAGGCGATACACCTCTTTGTTTGCATCATAGAGGATGCGGCCTTCACCGAGGCTTGCGGCTCGATCCAGCTGCCGTAGTGCTCTGGCTATTAGTACTTCTGAAACGCCGCGTTTTGTTAACCAGGCAGAAACTAAGCCTGGTTCGATGTTCCGGTTGTCTTCTCTTTTGTGCCAGTTACCAAGATAGTGATAACCGAGATGTTCGGTGAATAACTGGATAACACGTTTTTGTGTCATGAGTTCACGTTGGCCAACACTGTTCATAACACCTCCCTTAATACGCTATCACTACCATCGACACTGCTTAACACTGCCAGCATTTCCGCTTCGTGAGAGGCGATTTCTTCTTCCCCCCACTGATTGTTATTCTTCATCAGCTCGATCATGGCGAGCAGTTTCAGACTATCAATTTCATTCCGTTCGAGACTCGCTTCGAAGTGCTCTTGCTTTTGTTTTGGCTGGAAATTACTCAGTCGCGAATTCTTGCTGTGGCTAATCAGACTGAGGTTGCCGAAGGTATGCAACGATGTATCTGGTAATGTCCTATAGCCATCCATGGGGTGCTGGGGATAGAAATGCTCTACTGAACTCCGGAAGGTAAATTCGAAACGTTTGACTACTTCAGCTTTATGTCTGTCACGGCACCAGAGTAAGTAGTCCAGGTAATTGAATACCAGGTTGTTTGCTATCATCCCAAAGCGCATCTTCTTCTTAATCTTGTCCGACAGTACCACAGGTTGGAGATGTAGCTCTTTACCGTAGATAATCTCAAAATATGATTTTGGTTCTTGTTCTGCCAGGAAGTTTTGAAAGACAAACGAGGAGGCGAGATGCTCCAGATACCCGAGGTACTTCCTTGCATCTATCTGGTTTTCAGCGGAATGGGCATTAAACAGATAGTACAAAGCTCCATTCAACCAGTGTTTATAAACCAGAGTAGGGGTTGAAACGTGGAATGCGGAAAGCAGCATCAAAATCTGTCGGTTGATGCTGGTACTGTTACCCTCATCTTCATTAAACGTATTGATATAACTGGTACTCTTCTCCGAATACCAACGCAGGCCCTTCAAACTCCAGCCATCGCTACCTTTGGCGAACTCTCGTTTTATCACGAACTGATCAAAAAGATATTTGCATTTGAGAAGTGCAAAGACAAAATCCTGTACTGCTTTAACCGGGTCATTCTGCTTTAACAGCCGAAGTTCGAACTGTTCGATTAATTGTTTATCGTCAAGCGGAACATCTACTCTGTTCTTGCCTATGTTGCTGCAGACACGCAAAACATGGAGCAGGAAGTTGGAGAAATTGATAACACTATTAAAACGCTCTGAGCTACCTTCATCTTCTTCACCTCTATCACCACTGAAGGTTGAAGATGACTTGATAATGTTAGCCAGTGTGCGGTTTGTTTGGTTTTCTCTTGTGCCAAGCTCCGAAGCCGATGGGACAAGCATGTCAGCCAGGGAATTAAAATCAGTGGGCACAAATTGCCCCCAATTTTCCTGCCCAAATAATTGATGACGTTCGGCTGGTGTAAAACCGTACTGGACATAACGTTCCATGTTGGAGCAAGCATCCCAAACTCGTGAGAGGGTGTTCAGGCTGCTCTGCCGAGCTTGCTGGTCCGTTATCTCGTTGAGCACAGCCATCAGTCGCGCTTTCACCACTTCATGTTTTTCAAGTTGCTCGCCTCGGTTGTTCATCACCTCAAAAAAATGATTGAGGTCGGTATCAGCAGGCACTTCTATTCGGGCAATTTGTACATGGTCGAACAGATAGGTACAAAAATGAGTTAATGAGTCACCAACTAATTTCAAGTCGCGTAGAACCTTGCCAATAAGTTCGTAGCCTTTGATCAGCCCTTCATTAAATTCCTTGCTCCGCAGTTTATGTGGTTCGACGCCTTGCCAGAGCCGAGCAAAGGTTTCGCCAGACTTAGGTCTGCTCTCAAACCCTAAGTTAATCCCTTGGTACCAGCTCATATCCAGCGTGGGTCCCGCATGTTTTTTTAACCAGTTAGCAAGAAGGGATAAGGTCGTGAAACGTTGCTGCCCGTCGATTATCTCTGCGTCCCCTTCAGGACGAGTGAACACGACTAACGTACCGATGTAGTAAGTTTGAGGGTATAGGCTATGCAGGCATTTTTGTTGGTAGTCGAGTATGTCCTGCACAAGTTGAGTGATCTCCCCCTCTCCCCAGGCATAATTACGCTGGTACATGGGGATAAGGTAACGAGATGCATCACCCAGTAATGATCTGACCGTAAAGGATGCTACCTTTGCATCACTCATAGTAGTTCATCTCCTTGAATAGCCTCACCAGCTCGTCTTGCTCATGGTTACCGGTACGGCGGTTATTATTATTTTCTGAAGCCCGAATTGTGAGTAATGGTATAGATAGCACATCACCAGGTACTCTGGCTTCTTTGATTATTCGGAATAGATTATTTTCCAGTACGTACTTATCCATAGTCGCTAGCTGTACCACCTGCTGTCGGATTCGGCATCTGTAGGCCCAGATAAAGCTTTTTTCAATCGCTGCAGATAACGACTGCCCACCAAATTTGTCGATATAAAAGATCAGAGCGCAATCAAACATAGTGCGTATATATTGATCCCCTGTTCGATGGCGATTTCTATAGCTATTTAACGTTCTTAGTATCCGGGCTGCCATTTCACCAAGGACTGTGCCCTGAATCATTAACGACTTTTGAGTGTGAGTGCTGACATGCTCACTTGTGATAATTGCCGATACCTGTTGCTGGTAGTGTTCCGCCATTTCGAAAAAGCGTCTTCCATTGATAATCATCTGATCGAGATGGAAAGGGAAACGCATTTTCTGGCCATCAATCTTGCGCTGGTATTGATTGTTATAGTCATCCACAAAATGGTGAGCCATACGCAAAGATTCCACATAAGGGAACTGACCTATCTGATCAAGGTTGATCCCTTTAAATAGGCCGACTTCATTCTTACCAAAGAAACGCGCTGAATTTCCCTGCGACCACTGACGTACCCTGTAGAGATAAGATGCGAAAAGATTAGCCAGGTCATCGCTAGGTAATCCTTCCCAATGGGCAACGGATACAGCTTTTAATTCTACCTCATGGCTGGCGAATTCACGTAGATGGAAGGCTTTAAGCAGATCGTGAGGATCCAGATCCCGCCCACGGGCATTTTGTGAGTCGAAGAACTGAAAGGCTTCAGAAAGGTCAGTCAGCACAAAGACCACCAACTGGCAGCGGTTGAGGAGAAAATCAATATGTTGCTCGCTGAATTCTCGATGGCTAACCCTACGTTTTAGCTCCTGATAATTCTGGTACAGATTGTATTCCGATACCTGACTGGCAAAGCGTTGTCGTCCCATAAAACCTTCAACGGAGGGCTTTAGCTGGGTTAGCGCTTCCTGCAAATCCTGACGTTCCAACTCAGCAAGTCGGGTTTCGATAATGGCCCATACTGCCAGCATTAATGTCAAAGTTCGTTGCTGACCATCGACGATATCCAGTCTATGTTCTTCATTGCTCTCAGGCTGATGAAACACTACTGAGCCCAAGCGGTAGGCCGATTTATCGAGATGACTGTTTATGTCCGCAAACAGTTCGCTGATATTTTTTACCGTCCATTTATAAGGACGCTGATAGGCCGGAATGGTTACGTCAGTCAGGCTCAGTAGACCCTTGACCGACAGAACTGTCTTATCAAGGGCATGTTTCATGGCTGCTGTTCCAACGGTAAACGGATACGGCCGGTCAGCAGCTGCTGCATCATGCCCTGTTTTATATCGCGGAACTTGGCGAGTTTTCGTTCTAGCGCTGTGAGCTCAGCATCCATATCTGAAAGAATGGTGGCTATGGCGGTTTGCTCTTCTACCATATTAGGAATATATAATGGAATCGTTCTCAGTAGCCCGGCGGTATAACTTAGCTGCTTAGTCCCTTGGCAATATTTAAATGCCAATGCCTCACCATTGTATACATACCAATGATAGAGATATGCTGAAAGCAACTTTTCATTTGGATAAATAGCCATGCAAGATTGGTTTGTCGCTGCAGGTTGTCCAACAATCCCACACGCTCCTCTCGTACCCGCAGCCTCCAAACCAGTAATA